>CAZPSN010000052.1:927-1755 GCA_964589645.1 uncultured Desulfovibrionaceae bacterium | reverse complement strand
AACACCTTGCGGCCTTCCTCGCCGATGTTGAGGACGACGAAATCCTCCAACCCGCCGAAGATGGTCTCAAAGACGTTCTGCATTCCCCCTGGAACCAGCTGCAAACGGCCACGCAGGATGAAGGCGCAGCTAAAAAGAATGATCATGGCCAGCCACATGTAGTACACGTGCGGCGGCAAATGGAGCCCCAGCGCCTCGTCGATGAAGACCGAATAGGTCAGCGGATGCGGAAGTCCTGCAGCCATTTGTTAAGCCTCCTTCCCGTTCCCCGTAGCGGGGACCTTGTGCCTGATCTGGAGAACTCCCCATAGTGTGGCGTTGAGCACCACCGTGGAAAGTCCGGCCAAAAGTCCAAAAACCGATGCCCCAAGCCATGCCACCAATGCGGCGATGGCGACCCCGGTCAATACCAGCCGACCATAAAAGAGCGTCAAAAGCGTGAACACCGCGCCGTGCTTGACTCTCACCAACTCCTGGGCGGCCTTGACCAGCCACCAGAAATTCACGCTGATGATTGCCGCCCCGGCCGCAAACGAAAAACCCCACCCCGAAAACCCTGTTACGAGACAGGCCAGCGCCGACCCGCCGAGAGCCAGAAGAATCTGGTTCCGCACAAGCTTGCGCGCATCCGCCAGGGCGAAACCCCGACGGTACAGCCCGGCATCAATCTTCTGGACAAACGTCGTCATGCCTCATTTCCCTTGGCGGCCCTCGCCGCCCTTGGGCTCATCGTGCCCTGCCCCTGCAACCGGGGCCTTGCCCTGCTCCTCATCGGAGCGCCGCTGTATCCGCATGGCCTCGCGGTACACATCGCGAAAGCCCGTGGCG
>CAZPSN010000052.1:0-917 GCA_964589645.1 uncultured Desulfovibrionaceae bacterium | reverse complement strand
AGCAGCAGGAAGATGAGCAGCATCCAAGGCTTGGTGCCGAGCCACTGGTCGAGAAAGTAGCCCGCGGCCAACCCGATGAAGGTTGCGGCCACAAGCTGCATCCCGATGGTCCCGACAGTGCCGAGGATACCCATGGAGCCTGAAGGCTTGTCCTGCCTGAAAAAGAACATAGGAACCCCGGGCGACCCGTGTGCCGGTCACCATGCCGGACGTTCATTTCTTCACAAGGAGGAACACCTAGCACAAGCCCTCCTGCCCGTCAATACAGTTGCCCGCCGAGGTGAGCCATTTTTCACGATTTCACCGCCCGGCGGCGGCGTCCGGCCGGAGCGTCCCGGCGGCCGGGCATCTAGTGACATTCCGCGCGGAAGCACGTATATTTCATCCTGCGCGCATTCGTGCCCGACACCCTACCCTGGACGACCCATGACCGACAAGCCCAGAAGCACCCCGACCAACGACCCGCTGCCCCGCCGCTCAGCCCGGCCCCTGGCCCCGGAGAAACTCCGCAACCGCCTCGACCCGTCCGTGATTCCCCACGCCGACAGCCGCGGTTTCTCCCGCAAGAACGGCCAGGCAGAATTCCAGCCCCGCGCCATGCAGGCGCTGCGCATGGCGCTGATGATCCCCGGCAACGAATACAACGTCTTTCTGGCCGGCGAGCCCGGCCAGGGACGCACCCACTTCGTGCGCAAGTTCCTGGCCCCGGAGGCCGCCAAACGCCCCGTACCCTCGGACTGGCTGTACCTGCATAATTTCAACGACCCGGACCGCCCCCTGGCGGTGAGCCTGCCCGCGGGCCAGGGCCGAGTGTTCAAGACCGGCCTGGCCAAGGCGCTTTCTGACGTGCGCTCGGCCATCGCCGCGCGTTTCGACCAGGAAAGCTACCGCCGCAAGCACGAGACCCTGTTCAAGCG
>CAZPSN010000051.1:0-1853 GCA_964589645.1 uncultured Desulfovibrionaceae bacterium | reverse complement strand
TCCAAAAAAGGGATGAGATAGGGCGCCTGAAAGATAAATCCGATCTTGTCGCGCCGAAGCGCCCGCAAATCGGGAATTTTCCAGCCCTGATCGAAAATGACATCATCCCCAAGAGTCATCCTCCCGGAACTCGGCTCGATGACCGCGCCAAGGCATTTGAGCAGAGTGCTCTTGCCTGAACCGGACGGGCCGATGAGGCCGACCACTTCTCCCGGCCCCACGACCATGTCCACCCCCTTCAGGGCGTCCACCGCAGCGTCGCCTTGCCCATAGCGCTTGCGTACGTCTTCGATGAGTATTCCAGGCATGATCACCCTCCAATGGCCTCGGCCGGATCGACCTTGAGAGCCGCCCTGATCGCCATGACGCTGGCCAGTGAACAAATGATCATGACGGCAACGAGCCCGCGCACCGCATCTTCGGGCAGGAGCAGGACGTATTTCGGAAAAATGGGAGCCCACAGCGTGGCCGCGACCTTGCCGACCACAAAGCCGATCAGCCCCAGTCCCAGGGCCTGTTGCAGGATCATGGCGGCAATGGTCCTGTTGCGCGTGCCGATGAGTTTCAGGACCGCGATTTCCCGGATCTTGCCCATGGTCAGCGTATAAATGATGAAAGCGACGATGGCCGCGCTGACCACGGACAGAATGACCAGAAACATGCCGATCTGACGGGCCGACGTGGCCACGAGCTTTTCGATCAGGATTTCCTCCATCTGCGCCCGCGTATAGACTTGGTACCTGCTCCAGCGCTGAATGGATTTCGCCACTTCGCCCGGCACATGGCCTTGAGCAAGGCGGACCAGCACGGCGTTGACGTTGGAATTGGTGGACTGGGAGGCGATGACCGCGTCGAGCAGACCCGAAATCGGGCGGTTGAATGCCGGATTCTGCGCTGCCCGCTGGCGGGAACGGACGATGGCGTCGTTGTCTTTCAAGAACTGCGCTTCCTGGGCGTCCTTGAGCGGAATGAAAACCATGGGGTCGCCGCCCGAGGAAACCGTCCGCCGGGTCAGCCCGACCACCGTATGGACATTTCTGCGGATGACGATCTGTTGCCCCAGGCGAAAGCCGGTTTTGACATCGGCCACGGCCTCGTAATGGCTGCGGGTGATATGGCGCCCGGCCACCAGAAAAATGGGCTGCCCCGGCTCTCCGGGCCCACCCGGAACCACCCCGACGACCATGGCCCGCACGTCGCCGCCGTCGTGCCGGACCTGCATGGTCAGGTAGGTCACGTTTGAAGCCCGCTCCACTCCCTCCATGCCGAGAATCGAGCGATAGACGTCGTCGGGAATGGTCGAGGATTCGGCGTAAGGGCCCAGGGTATCTTGCTGCACAACCCACAAGTCCGCCCCGCTGTTGTCCAGAAGCACCTTGGCGTCTTCGACCATGCCTCGATAGATGCCGGCCATGGACAGCGTCACCCCGATGAGCAGGCCAAGCCCCACCCCGGTGAAGACGAACTTTCCCCAGGAATGCAGGATATCGCGCCCGGCCAGGCTGATCATTTGGGCACCCCCGGAAGGTGGTCCACAATCGTGATGCCGCTTCTGGCCGTCAGCGTGGACGCGCTGTGCGAGACGACGGTCTGTCCCGCACGCAGCCCCTTGCGGACCTGCACCAGCCCGTCCAGGTCACCCTGGCCGAGTTCAACGGGAACGAATTTGATTTTTCCGCCTTCAACCACCCAGACCCCAAGCGTGTTTCCGTTTCGCAGCACGCTGCTGCCGGGAATGGCCGGAGCAGGAGGCAAGGCGGGCAGATCCACGGTCACCTCGGCCAGTTCGCCCATGGCGGGGAGGGGGTCGGGCAGGGATTCAAAAACCACTTTCACCAGCAACTCTTCGGTCA
>CAZPSN010000050.1:0-2302 GCA_964589645.1 uncultured Desulfovibrionaceae bacterium | reverse complement strand
CTTCAAAGCAGCGCAGCACATGGGCGATGGCGTCGCATTCGCGGATGTTGGCCAGGAACTGGTTGCCCAGCCCCTCGCCCTGGCTCGCGCCCTTGACCAGCCCGGCGATGTCGATGAAGTCCACCGTGGCCTGGATCAGCTTCTGGGAGTTCGCCAGTTCGACCAGTTTGGGCAGACGCGGGTCCGGCACCGGGACCACGGCCTTGTTCGGCTCGATGGTGCAGAAGGGGTAGTTGGCGCTCTCGGCGTTTTGAGCCTTGGTCAGCGCGTTGAAAAGGGTGGATTTGCCCACGTTGGGCAGGCCCACGATGCCTATGCTCAGTCCCATGATATCTCCTTCATTCCCCTGCCTGCTCGGCGACAGCAGCCGGCCTGCGGGCTTTTTGCCCTCGTGCGCGGTCTGGCGGATCGTCGGTGTCGGGGGAATGGCGCGGTCGTGAATTGCCCCGGGCCGGTCGTGTCCGGACGCGAGGTGGCGAAGCCATAATATGATCGCATCCACGACGCAAGGCGCAGGTGAAGGGGCCGTCCGCATGGTTGAGCATTCCGGCGAAGGAGTATAAGCGGCCCCTATCACGCATCGCGAGGGGGATTTTCATGAACGAATGCCGCATCAACCCATGCTGCCAAACCTTAAGTTCCTTCAAGGTCATGGACGTGCTGGAGCGGGCCTGCGCCCTGGAGAGTCAGGGGCGCAGCATCGTGCATCTGCAGATCGGCGAGCCCGATTTCGACACGCCGGAATGCGTCAAGGACGCCGCCTGCAAGGCCATCCGCGACGGGCGCTGCCAATACACGCATTCTCTGGGCATCATCGAGCTGCGCGAGGCCATCTGCGCCCACTATCACGAAAAATACGGGGTCACGGTGCACCCGGACCAGGTCCTGGTCACCTCCGGCACGTCCCCGTCCATGCTGCTGGTCTTTTCGCTCTTGTTCCAGCCCGGGGACCGGGTCCTGCTTTCGGACCCGAGCTACGCCTGCTACCCCAACTTCATCCGCTTCACCGGCGCCGTGCCCGATTTTGTGCCCGTGCGCGAGGAGGACGGTTTCCAGTTCCGCGTGGAGCAGGTCAAGAGGCGCATGGGCGAGGACGTGCGCGGCATCCTGGTCAACTCGCCGTCCAATCCCACGGGCACCCTGGTCAGCCCGGAGGTCTACCGGGGCCTGGCGGAGCTTGGCGTGCCGCTCTTTTCCGACGAGATCTACCACGGTCTGGTCTACGAGGGACGGGAGCACTCGGCCCTTGAATTCACGGACAACTGCTTTGTCTTCAACGGTTTTTCCAAGCTTTACGCCATGACCGGCTGGCGGCTGGGCTACGTCATCGCGCCCAAAGGCTACATGCAGCGGCTGCAGACCATGCAGCAGAACTTTTTTCTCTGCACCAGCTCCATCGCCCAGTGGGCCGGAGTGGCCGCCCTGACCCAGGCCGGGGAGGACGTGGCGCGCATGAAGGCCATCTACGACCAGCGCCGCACGTATCTGATCGGCCGGCTGCGGGAGCTGGGATTTGGCATCAAGGTCGAGCCCACGGGGGCCTTCTACGTGTTCGCCAATGCCAAGAAATACACGAACGACTCCATGCGCTTCACCTTCGACCTGCTGGAGAAGGCCGGTCTGGGCGTGGCCCCGGGCGTGGATTTCGGGCCGGGCGGCGAGGGCTACATCCGTTTCTCCTACGCCAACTCCATCGAGAACATCGAAGAAGGCATGCGCCGGCTTGAAACATATCTGGGAGGCTTGCGATGAACATGGTGGAAGTGGCCCTGAACCGGCCGTGCTGTTCGGGCTGTCTGGCCTGCGTGGAACTGGCCCCGGAGATCTTCGCCTACGACGAGGCCTCCCACGTGGCCGTGGTGCTCAAAAACCCCTGCGAGGAGGATCTGGCCCGCAAGGCCGCGTCCTACTGCCCGGACGACTGCATCGAAGTCATCGAATAAGGGGTATTGAAAGATGGAATTGAAAGGGGCGCTCCATGCGGGGCGCCCCTTTTTTATGCGGGAAATGCCGCATTCAGGCGGCGTTGCGTGGGCTTACTTCATTTTGCAATTTCTCACCAAGATTTTGGGCAGCAACTTCAAGCTCATAGTGTGATTGCAGGTTCATCCACGACTGCGGGTCTACTCCGAAATAGCGCCCGAGTCGCAGGGCCGTGTCCGCGCTGATGGCTCTTTTTCCGTGCACGATTTCATTGATGCGGCGCGGAGGAACGCTGATGGCCTTGGCCAGGGCATATTGAGTGATCCTAAATCCGTGAAAAAGTTGCATTGAATATACAGTTTTGAAACATTTTATACTT
>CAZPSN010000049.1:0-2460 GCA_964589645.1 uncultured Desulfovibrionaceae bacterium | reverse complement strand
ACACAGCCCCCCTACCTTGCCGCCGTCAAACGAGGCGTGATCCTCGCGCGGCTCCACATGGATGGTGATCTGGGCCCCGGACAGCGCGGTCCGGATCCGCTCCTCGATGGTGCAGCACAGATCGTGGGACTCCTGCACGGTCATGGCTCCGGGCACGAGGAGATGAAAATCAACAAAGCGCACCGATCCGGATTTGCGCGTGCGCAGGCCGTGATATCCAGCATCTGTCCCGCCGGACTGGGCGATGGCCTCCGTGATCAGGGCGATCTCGGCCGCGGGCAGGACCGTGTCCATGAGCCCACCCACGGAGCGACGGATCAAGCCAAGTCCGGCCCACACAATATTCACGGACATGACCAGCCCGAGCACCGGATCCAGGATCTGCCAGGATGGAGGAGCAACCAGCATGACCGCCAAGGCGCCCACCAGACCAATTGAGGTCCATACGTCGGTCAGGAGATGCCGTGCGTCCGCTTCCAACACGATGCTGTCGTACTCCCGGGCGGCCCGGAGCATGATCCTGGCCGTGACCAGGTTGACGGCCCCGGCCAGAACGGCAACGACAATGCCCGTGCCCAGATTCTCCATGGGCTGAGGATGCAAAAATCGCTGAACCGACGCATAGACGATTCCCAGGGCAGCCAGACAGATCAGGATTCCTTCCATTCCGCTGGAAAAATATTCGACCTTGCCGTGCCCATAGGCATGACTCCGATCCGCCGGGCGATGCGCGAGAATGATGGCCATGAGCGCGATGATGCCCGCCGTCAGGTTGACCACGGACTCAACGGCGTCGGACAACAGGCCCACCGATCCGGTCAGAAAAAACGCCCCGAACTTGAGGGCCATGGTCAATAGCGAAGCGCCTATGGACAGCAAGGCGTACTTCCGGGCGTGGACCAACATCGCGGACCTCTTAAATTTCCGGGGCTCCAGCGGGAATCAGACAGACGAATGTCAACGCCGAGTCTCCGACATTGCGGATTTGATGCTCTTCGCCGCCGGGAACGAAAACCGCGTCCCCGGGCTCGATGCGGGTCCATCCTCCGGCATGGAAAACTTCTCCCTCGCCGGCGTGAAAGAAAATCTCGTGCTCCCAGGCATGGACATGGCGCGGAGTATGGCCGCCCGGCCCCAGATCAAAACGACGCATGCAGAAATTGTTCGCCCCGTCGCCATGGCCGATAATCACCCGCCCCGTCACCTTCCTGGCGGCTTCCGAATCAAAGTGCACGGCCTGCGCGGCCAGTGTTGGCATGATCTTCATTCTCCCCATCCTATTTGACTGTGTACCGGATCAATAATTCCAGACATCGAAAAAATTGAAGCCGATAAGGACATGCACATCACGGCGGGCGGACAGGAACGCGCTGCCGCGCACGGGACAGAACGAAAACGTGCCGTTGTCGAGCATCCAGAAATCGTCTTTTACGTCCTGGACAATGGCAAAGGAATGCCTTCTGCCCGCGAACTCCACGGAAACCACCCCCAGGGCGTCATCGGGAAAGCCCGCGTCGCGCAGCCGATGCATGATGGCGATGGACTGATCCAGGCTGATACCCCGGCCCTTGTCCAGGGTCACGGACGAGGGCCTCCACAGATCGCCCAGTTCGTGCTTGATCTCAAGCAGGGTTCGCCGATGTATGCGGCGCATGAGCGTCAGATCCACGCTGCCCTTGGCTGATTTCACCGGCCGATCGTTCTCGAAGGTCATGGACTCCATCTGGGCCTTTTGCCAGGAGCACACATCGTCATACAGAGGACTGTTGCGCACGCGGTCGGTCCGGACAAGGGATCGTCGCCTCGGACGCAGGGCATGAATCCAGCCACGTATCGTGGACAACAGGTAGCCGGACCAATATTTCAGAGCGTTCATCGTCAACTCCTTCGCGTCAGCGGACGCTTCTTATTCAAGATACGACCCGCCTTTGTCAATTTGCCGTCCATGGGGATCGCGTTGACAAGAGACGGCTGCCCGCGTATTGATTGGGTATTCAATTCAAGGAGCTGGAAGCCATGACTGGTGCCGACCCGGTCGGCGCATGAGAGGATATTTTTCCAAAATCTTTCCCAGGACGGAACGTTCGTCACGTTTGCACAGCTGCCTCACAAGGATATCCATGGCCACGGGACCCACAAAAAAAGAACTGCTGCTTCAGGCAGCGAAAGAACTTTTCAGCGAGCACGGCTATTCAGAGACCACTTTCAAAAAAATCTCGGAACGCGCTGGCGTGGCCCTTGGTCTGCTGACCCATCATTTCGGGAACAAGGAAAAACTGTTCCTGACGGCCGGCCTGGACGTCGTCCGTGAACTGGTCCTCACCATCCGAACCAATCTGCAGGGCGCTCCCAACGGATTGGAGGCTGTCCGCGTGTTCGCCAAGACCTATTTCGACTTTGCCCGCAACCCGCGGCAAGACTTCATGGTCCTCGTGCGTTGTTCACCGTTCAGTGATTTGA
>CAZPSN010000048.1:0-4259 GCA_964589645.1 uncultured Desulfovibrionaceae bacterium | reverse complement strand
TGTCAGGAAGACGGTCATGCCCCTTGCGACTCTCTCCGTGATCATCCCACGAATGTCTTGCGCCGAAGCGGGGTCCAATCCTTTCGTCGGTTCGTCGAGGAAGAGGATCCGCGGCTCGTTGAGCAGGGCACGGGCGATCATCAGCCGCTGCTTCATGCCGTTGGAGTATGTCTTGATGGCGTCCTTGGCCCGCTTGGCCAGCCCTACCATCTCCAGCAGCTCGTCCGCCCTGCTGGCTTCAACTCCATATAGCCTGGCGTAGAAGGCCAGGTTCTCCCTCCCCGAAAGGCGCTCGTAGATGTTCTGCTCCTCGAAGACGACGCCGATGAGCGGCTTGATCTTGTGGCACTCGGTGACGATGTCGTAGCCCGCCACCCTTGCCGAGCCCGCGGTCGGCGTCAGTTGCCCGGTGAGCATCTTGATGGTGGTCGTCTTGCCCGCCCCGTTGGGGCCAAGCACGCCGACCACCTCGCCCTGGCCCACGTCGAGGTCGATGTCGTGCACCACGTCACGCGCGCCGTAACGCTTGGCCAGGTTCCGGCCGATGAGAGTGGTCACTGCGAGAGCCCCGGAGCCTCGGCCGGAGTGTTGAATATGGCCTCGACGCGTTGTTTTCCGCCGACCACTTCGCTGCGGTTTTCCTTGATGTAGAGCTTGATGACATCGCCCTGGATCTTGTTCGGACCGTCCATGAGCACGGGATTGTTCTCCAGGGTCAAAAGGTCCTGGGCCGCGTCGTAGACCGCCCTACCACAGGTGCCCGACCGGCCCTTGTCGGCCTTGATGCGCACGTTGCCCAGGGCCACGATCTTCTTGATGGAGCCCTGCTCGTCAAGGGCCTGTTCGCTTTTGCCGGACTTCTGTTTCCTGTCCAGGTGCACCGTCAGGGTTTCGGACCACAACTCGATGTCCTGGCGGATCACGTGCACGGCGCCGGAAAAGACGACCTGATCCTCCTTCTGGGTGTACTGCATGGAGTCGGAGGTGATTTTTACCGGCACGGACTGGGCGGCCCACAGCGGGGTGGCCCAGAGGAGAAGCAGAGTCAGAAGATATGGGCGCATGGCTACCTGCTTGTCAGTTCATGATGACCTGGACATGGCCTTGGGCCAGGAAATCTCCGCTGTCCAGAAAATAAGTCAGACGATCGGCGTGGCCCCGCATGCGATCTCCGTCGAGGTCGACCCCTCCGGTCAGGGTCAGGGTGTGTTCGCGACCCGCATAGTCCAGAGCTTCGGAATGCATGCGGGAGGATCCCCGGGTGGCGTTGACTCCACCCCACATCCTGGCCCGGTCTTCTTTCTGCCAGACCTGTCCGTGCGGGGCCGTGACCTGCACGGGTTCGTCCCCATCCTTGCCCCAGTAGACGATGCCCGGGGAGGTCAGGGTCAGCTGGTCCCCGCTTTCGGCATAGCTAGCGCCAGTGGCGTTCAGGTTCCAGAGTTTGCGTCCATCCTTGCCCTGGCTCAGGTTCACGCCCTTGAGGCTCAGGTCCACGTCCAGATCCCGGATGGACACGTTGTCCAGTCGTTCGGGCCAGAGCACGTATTTTCCGAGTGCCGCAACCCCGGCCAGGACCACGAGGGCCAGGATGGCCAGCGCGGCCTTTTTCATGCCGTGGCCCAATCCTGCCACAAGGCGTCGAGCTTGCCCTGGGCGCGCAGGACGAAATCCAGAGCCTCGCGCACCGCGCCGTGGCCACCCATGGCCCGGGTGGTCCAGAAGGCGAGTTTGAGGATTTCCGGCCGGGCATTGGGTACGGCGATGGGAAAGCCGACCATGGTCATGGGCGCGGCGTCGACCCAGTCGTCTCCGACATAGGCCATGTGAGCGAAGGGGATGCCGGTTTTCTCAGCGATCTCGCGCAGGATCGGAGCCTTGCGGTGGTGCCCGGAATAATAGTGCGCGATGCCCAGTTCCGTGATCCGGCGTCGCACGGCCGGTGACTCCAAGCCGGTGATGACCGCGAATTCGATGCCTGCCTGCGGGCCCATCTTGATGCCCAGGCCGTCCTGAACGTTGAAGCGTTTCATGACGCAGCCGGATTCGTCGTAATAGAGGCCTCCGTCAGTCAGGACGCCGTCCACGTCCAGAACCATGAGGCGCACGTTCCGGGCAGCGGCTTCAGCATTCACGGGGGATGCTCCAGATGGCCGCCAGTTCGGTCAACAGGGCGCGAGCCTTGTCCAGGGGCCAGGAATTGGGGCCGTCGCAGAGGGCGTGGTCGGGGTCGGGGTGGATTTCCATGAACAGCCCCTGACAGCCGCAGGCCACGGCGGCCCGCGCCAGGGCCGGCACGAACTCGCGCTGCCCGCCCGAGGACGCGCCCTGTCCGCCGGGCAACTGCACCGAATGGGTGGCGTCAAAGACCACGGGGCAGCCAAGGTCCTTCATGATCAAGAGGGAGCGGAAATCGACGACCAGATTGTTGTAGCCGAACATGGACCCGCGTTCCGTCAACCAGATGCGGTCAAATCCCTCCGCGCGGATCTTTTCCACCGGCCCGCGCATGTCCCAGGGCGCCATGAACTGGCCCTTCTTGATGTTCACGATCCGTCCGGTGCGGGCCGCGGCCAGGAGCAGGTCGGTCTGACGGCAGAGAAAGGCCGGGATCTGCAGCACGTCGGCCACCTCGGCGACCAGGGAGGCCTGCCGGGGTTCGTGGATGTCCGTGATCACGGGCAGGCCGCTGCGGCTCTTGATCTGGGCCAGCCAGTCCAGGCCCAGGTCCAGGCCCGGACCGCGGAAACTTGTCCCGGCCGTGCGGTTGGCCTTGTCGTAGGAGCTTTTGAAGATCAGCGGCAGGCCAAGGTCGTGGGCGATGGCCTTCAGCTCCAGGGCCACGGTCAGGCCCAGGTCCAGGCTCTCCAGCACGCAGGGGCCGGCGATGAGGAACGGGCGGTTGTTGACCAGGGCTGCGCAGTCGGACATGGGCTACTCGGGTTTCTTGTTGGCCACGGCCGCGCGGATGAACTCGCGGAAGAGCGGGTGGGGCTGCATGGGCTTGGAGGTGAATTCAGGGTGGAACTGGCAGCCCAGAAACCACGGGTGGTCCTTGATTTCCACGATCTCGACGAGGCTCTTGTCCGGGGACAGGCCGCTGACGGTCAGGCCGGCCTCATCGAAGCGCTTCTGGTAGGCGCTGTTGAACTCGTAGCGGTGGCGGTGGCGTTCGGACACCTCGGTCTGGCCGTAGGCCGCGAAGGCCTGGGTGTCCTTCTCGATGACGCAGGGGTAGGCTCCCAGGCGCATGGTGCCGCCCTTTTCGCTCGTCATGTCGCGGCGCTGCACGCATTTGCGACGGAAGTCGAACCATTCTTTCATGAGATAGATGACCGGGTCGGGGGTGGTCAGGTCGAACTCCTCGGAGTTGGCCCTGGTCAGGCCCATGACGTTCCTGGCGTATTCGATGACCGCGCACTGCATGCCCAGACAGATGCCGAAAAACGGGATCTTGTTTTCCCGGGCGTGGGTGATGGCCGCGATCTTGCCCTCCACGCCGCGGATGCCGAAGCCTCCGGGCACGAGGATGCCGTCGGCCCGGGCCAGTCGCTCTTCCACGTTGTCCGCGGTGATCTCCTCGGAATTGACGTAGAGAAAGTTGATGCGCGCCGCGTTGGCCACGCCGCCGTGGGTCAGGGCCTCGTGCAGGCTCTTGTAGGCCTCTTTGAGGTCCACGTATTTGCCGACAATGGCGATGGTCACGTGGGTCTTGGGGTGGTGCAGGTTGTGGACCAGGTCCTTCCACTGCTGCAGGTCCGGGTTCTTGGCGGCCAGGCGCAAGAGGATGGCGATTTTCTGGTCCACGCCTTCGTGGTAGAGGGTCAGGGGCAGCTCGTAGATATGGTTCACGTCGATGGCCGTGAAGACCGCATCCCTGTCCACGTTGCAGAACAGGGAAATCTTGCGCTTGATGTCCTCGCCCAGATCCACTTCAGACCGGCAGAGGATGATGTCCGGCTGGATGCCCAGGCTGCGCAGTTCCTTGACCGAGTGCTGCGTCGGCTTGGTCTTCACTTCGCCGGCGGTCTTGAGGTAGGGCACCAGGGTCAGGTGGATGTAGAGGACGTTGTCCTTGCCCAGATCGGCCCGCAGTTGCCGGATGGCCTCCAGGAAGGGCAGGCCCTCGATGTCGCCGACGGTGCCGCCGATTTCGACCAGGGAGACGTCCAGGTCGTCGCTGGCCAGGGACAGGATGGATGATTTGATCTCGTCGGTGATGTGCGGAATGACCTGCACCGTGCCGCCCAGATAGTCGC
>CAZPSN010000047.1:0-5879 GCA_964589645.1 uncultured Desulfovibrionaceae bacterium | reverse complement strand
CGGCAGCAACCTCAGGACGGTTTTTGCTGAGTCGGATTATTTGCGGTGAGATCTTTGATCAGAAATTCAATGGTCAATCTGTAGCTCATGGTGATGGAAATGGAGTGAAGTCCGGTCAGCCGGCCTTGCAGTGGATGAATGCGCAGGGATGGGTGGAAGGGATTTGCCTCCATGAGGAGCAGGCATTTTTCGTACTGGCCGAGGAGTTCCGGATGCGCCTTGAAGAATTTTCTGGCCCGCCGGACGTAGCTTTCGGTGAAGATGATCGTGAAGTTATTCATGATCCAGGCTTTCGATGTGCTCGGCGACGGACCGATGAGCTATCGCGCCTTGGGCCATGTCCCGTCGTGTTTCGAGCAGGGCTGCTTCAAGTTCGCACTCGCGCAGGTGGTTATACTGCTCCACGCTCATGACGACATAGGCGTTCTTGCCACGCACGGAGATGGCCACCTCCGGGGCATGAGCCAAACTTTCAGCGATACATGCCACGCCCCTGCGTTTGATTTCATTTGCTGTGATCACGGACATTAAGACCTCCTTTGCTGAGTACTTTTTTAGGTGCTGTTAAAAGTATTGTCAACAGTGCTGAAAAGGTACGCAATATAAGTCAACGCGAGACTTGACCCCCAGTTTACGCCGAGTTCTTGATTTTATCCTGTGTATCCTCTCTCCATGGCCCGACCACTCCGCATAGAATTTCCGGGAGCCATCTACCATGTGACATCCCGGGGCAACGCCCAGGCTTCCATTTTCCTGGATGACATCGACAGGAGCACCTTTCTCTCAGTCCTCGGACGGACGATGCGCCAGTTCAACAGCTTCTTCACGTAGGCATTCAACCGTCGGCATGGCCTGGTTAGTCATGTACTGCAGGGGTGGTTCAAATCCATTGTCGTTGACCGCGAAACCTATCTTCTCGAACTGTGCCGATACATTGTCGTGAACCCGGTCAGGGCCGGGATGGTCAAGGAACCTGGGAAGTATCCGTGATCCATTTACCAGGCCACGGCAGAGCTTCGGAGGAAACCGATTATAATGACATGGATCATCATAATCCGCCTCCTTTGCTAAAATTTTATCGTACTCAGCATGGGTGCCAAACTATTTCTGTGTGCAGGTGTCAAAGAAAAGTTCCCAAAACGGGAACAAAACACCACATGCAGACCCACGTTCACTTCCGCCCTCATACCGGTGCAACTTCTTGACCGTACTGCAATACTCCGCCACGCCCGCTACCCGCATCTTCTGACTGATCTCCAAAACACGACACCCCCTCGGAAATCCAAGGGGGTGTCGTGCAGCGTGACTGGGCGCTCGCGGTGCGATGGCCGGCGAAAGAGGGACGATCACGGAGTGCAGCATCCCGGACCATATCCCGTGCCATCGGCCGGGCCGGTTCCGGTGCCGGTTCCGTCGCCGGGACCATGCCCATGCCCCTTGCCCTTTCCGAACAGATCCAAGGAGCCATGCGGAAACACATCCGATGCGGACACGACCGCGCCTTTGTCACCCCACGATGACGCCGCCATGCTGGTCAGGGGTATTGCTGCCACTGCCATCGTGAACACCGCGCACAGAGTAACGATTCCTGCTGCCTTTTTCATGAGAAACTCCCAAGGATAGATGGTTATGGAACGGACAACATATAGCTCCGTCCCGACTTACGCCGCGTCCTTCCAGATCATCTGCGTCTCCCCCGCGCAGCGCCATCATGCGCGTCTTGTGGCGAAGGAGAGTCTGACGTATGCGGCTCTAAACCGTCTACGAAAACGTTTGCCGAAACGTCACACCGGATATCGAAAAATGATTCGAATCGTCAGATTTCCTTACCTCACGCTGCTGATATGTTTTTTCGCGCTGAACACAACCTGTTGCGTCCATATGGCATCGACGCCACTGGGGAAAAAAATTCTCCTGACGTACACCGGCCCCGCCACTACGGTCTGCGTCAGCAGCGCGCTGAACGACTGGGCTATGGCGCGGGATTGCATGGTCCGCGAAAACGGCCGCTGGGAACTGCACATGGCCTTACCTCCGGGGCGGTTCGTCTACGCCCTGGTCGTGGACGGCGTCGTGCGGCCCGATCCGCTCGCCCAGCTGCACGAGGACGACGAATTCGGGAACATCAACTCCGTTCTCGTGGTGCCATGAACAGCGTGTGACCAATCCGGCCGCCCGCGCGTATATGGTGTATATGGGCGAAACAAACATGACGCAGATGGACGATGAGCGGCGCATCATCGATCAGGTCCGGCGGGGCGATACACAGCTCTATGCGCGCTTGGTGACCCGCCACCAGGGACCCATTTACAACCTGATGTTCCGCATGACCCGATCCGAGGACCAGGCGTTTGATCTTTCCCAGGAGACCTTCGTGCGCGCCTTCGAAAAACTTGACGGATTCGACACGGACAAGGCGTTCTTTCCCTGGCTGTACACCCTGGGCATGAACGTGGCGCGGGACCATTTGCGCAAGCACGTCCAAGAACGGCAGTTGACCCAGAGTCTGGAATTGCTGTCCGGCGAGACTGCGGATGTTCCAGACCCCAGCTGCCCTCACGACCAAGCCGCAGACCGAGTGCTCTTGGAACAGGCGCTGGACGCTCTGCCCCACGACACGCGGGAAGCCCTGATCATGCGTTTCCGGGAGGGGTTCTCCTACCAGGAAATTGCCCACGCCCTGGACATCGGACTCAGCAACGCGAAAATGAAGATCCATCGCGGCCTGGAACTGATGCGCGCGACCCTGCGCACGGAGTATGAATCATGAGTACCCCTCACGGCCTCTCCCCCGAAGACCAAAAAATCGCGGACATGATCGCCGGGCTGGCATACCGCACCCCTCCGCGTGACCTCAGCGCGCGGATCATGGCCCGAATCGCGGCGCGCCAGCCCCTGTGGCGGCGCGCCATGCTCTGGCTGCTGACCCCGCAGCCGCTGCGTATCACGCCGCTGTGGCCGGCTTCCGCCCTGGCCGTAATGGCCATCCTCGGTGTCTTTACGGCCAGCATGTCCCCTCGCGACCGCGAGGCCGATTTCCGAGCCACTCGGGTCGCCGAAATCGAGCCATCGACGGAGCAAACCGTTCGCGTGGAATTTTCCATTCGAGTGGACGGAGCCGAGGACGTGGAACTGATCGGGTCCTTCAACAATTGGAAATCCCAGGGATATCGGATGACCCCAAACGGACGTGACGGGACATGGACCATTTCCATCCCACTCCCGCGCGGACACCATGAATATGCATTCAATCTGGACAGGACACGCATCGTCCCCGATCCCGCAGCCCTGCTGCACAAGGACGATGGCTTTGGAAACATCAACTCCATCATCATGGTCGATGAACATGCACTACCAAATCAGTCGTAATACCCACGCTTTCTTCGTGTTTCTGGCCCGCGTGACGCTGGTCTTAGCTCTAGCCCTGGCCTTGGACGCGCCCGTAACGACGTACGCCAGCGAGGACGGCCTGCCGCCCCACATGTCGGATCATGTCCTGGCCCTGGCCTATACCCACCAGCTGGACACACGGGAGATTCAACCTATGCTCGACGCCTTGTCCCAGGCTGCGCGACGCAACTATCCTCTTGGGCCTCTCGTTCAGAAGGTCGAGGAAGGCCTGGGCAAACGCGTTCCTCCAGCCCGCATTGTCGCGGCCCTTCAGACCATGACCGCCCGTTTCGAAAACTTCGACGCGATGCTGGACCGCTTGCCGCCGGACGCGGCGCGCCACCGGGAACGTCTCATGGAGCGCATGAACGAACTGGCGGCCATGGGCATAGACCCCGAGGAACTCGCGCAGCGTCTGAACGCAAAGGGGGCTCCACCGGCCGAGCAGATCCTGAACGCACTGGAGGCAAAGGCCGCCCTGCGCAACGCGGGGCTGGCCCCCAAGGAGATCGAAGAGCTGCTGAACGCCGGATTGGCGGCGGGATATTTCCAACAGTCAGGTTTGGGCTTGGCGCGCATGGCCAGGGCCGCCCGGGACAAAGGCGTTCCCCCGGAGCGCATCGATCACGTCGCCATGCAGGTCGTCGCGGGACAAACAAGCATGCGGGACGCGGCCCAGAAATTGGGACTCGGTGACGCTCAGGCCAATTCCGGGCAGGGCAAGAACAGCGCCCAGGGCGGCGCACGCGGGGCCGATTCCAACAGCGGCAGTGGTAACGGCGGAGGCAGTGGCGGAAACGGTGGTAACGGCGGTGGCGGCGGACGAAAGTAACAAACACGCGGCCGCGGCCCTGGAAAGCCGCCCGTCTCAGGGACTATTTAGTCGATCTTGAAAATATGACAATATATTGAATTAAAGAATCCTGACCCAAAGGGCCAGGAATTGGGATAACCCCTAGAAGGGGTGTAACTGCCTTGCCCCCAAAGGAGGCAAGGTTCCCGTTGTCCCCTTCGCGACCTTAACGCTCAAGCTTGCGTTCTTGTTCTTCTTGATATTTTACATAGTTCCGAATTTTATCAGCATCTAAACCGACGGTATCAACACAGTAACCACGCGCCCAGAAATGATTACCCCAATTGTGGGATTTCACTGAAAACGGCTAGGTAGTACGGGGGAAAACGGCCACCTCTCGGAGCGAAGCGACGCTGGATTTCTTCCTGTGTCTTTAGTGGCCGTTTTCCGTCAAGGGGGAGGTGTTCTTTCGCATGGAATCCCCCTTGAGTTCCAGGCGGTGGGCGTCGTGGATGAGACGGTCCAGGATGGCGTCCGCCAGGGTTGGGTCCTTGAACCGCTCATGCCAGGATGGTACCGGTGCCTGGCTGGTCAGCAAGGTCGATTTGTTCCTGAAACGGTCATCGAGGATGTCGATGATCTGTCGGGCCTGATCCGCCGACACGGGATCCCTGAGCCAGTCGTCGATGATGAGCAGGTCCCTCTTAGCGAGCTTTGCGGCAAGTTTCGGATACGAACCATCCACGACAGAGATGGTTAGTTCCCTGATGAAGTCGGAGAAACGGTAGTAGATGGTCCGGTAGCCCTCGCGGCAAGCCTTTCGTCCCAGGGCGCAGGCGAGATAGCTCTTTCCGACTCCCGTTGGCCCAGTGATGATCAGGTTGTGGTGACGAAAGATCCAGGAGCAACCGGCGAGTTCGAGATAGACCCTCTTGTCGAGTCCCCTCTTGGCCCGGAAGTCTACGTCCTCCACGTCAGCCCTGGTTTTAAGACGAGTCTCCTGGAGGCGGCGGGTCAGCCGTCGATTCTCTCGCATTGTAAATTCCCGGTCCACGAGCAGGCCTAGCCTGTCCTCAAAGGACATGTCGCCGAATGCCGGCGAGCCCATCTGTTCCCGCAGCCCGTCCAGAAAGCCCTCAAGCTTCATCTGGGCCAGCTTTTCCATGGCCTGATTGATCAGCATCTCCGTACTCCTTGGATTAGTGGTAGAAGTCCGCGCCGCGGACGTTTGCATGGCTGCCGAAGGCTTCATCTTCCTTGGCTATCGAGATCAGATCCTGCTTGTTCTCCAGGATGTGCATGACGTGTCTCCTGGTCAGCAGCCCGAAGTGTAGAGCCCTCTGACAGGCCTGTTCCAGACGTGCCCGACCGTACGCCTTCTCCAGTCTGAGCAGGCCGAGGCTGCTGCGGTATCCCTGTTCAGGGTGCGGGCGGGCCTCGATGATGGCATTGACCACGGCCAAGGCAGATGGTCCGATGCTTTTGGCCCAGGCCCTGATCCTGCCGCCCGAGCAGTTCGCCGCCTCCTGGTGCGCCAAAGGCATGTGCGCTGGCAGCGTCGTATGCCTGTGCGGAACGCGGTTCCTTGGATGCGAGGCCACACGCACGTTCTCGTGGAAGGCCTCCACCAGTAAGGCATGGGGGTCACCCATCTTAAGGACCGAGGTCAAGAGACAGTGTTCCCCTGGGCTAGAAA
>CAZPSN010000046.1:0-6845 GCA_964589645.1 uncultured Desulfovibrionaceae bacterium | reverse complement strand
TGGTTGAAATTTCGAGCCAACAACGTTGGCAACACTTATTCACGGATTCAGGTTTGAGTGCAACAAATAGCTGAATCCGCGATGGAGTTCCGGCGGGTCTTGCTCGGACCACGCCGGCCACTTGCGGTTACGCATGCATGATCCCTTCAGGGTAGACAAGAACCCCTCACCATCTTCACTTTCCGATGCAAAAGCCCTCGAACACGGCGTTCAGCACGTCCTCGGAAGTAATCTCACCCGTGATCTCGCCCAGGACGGCGCAGGCCGTGTCCAGCCGCACGGACAGGATGTCGTAGGGCTGGCCGACGGTTATGTCTTCGAGCATGAGCCCCAACTCCTCGCCGGCCCGAATCAAGGCCTGCTGCTGGCGCAGGTTGGGCACCAGGGTCCCGGGCGCGGGCGCGTCCTTGCCGACCACGGCGCCGCGCACGGCCGCCAGCAGTTCCGGCACGCCCTGCCCGCCCTTGGCCGAAAGCGGACAGATTTTCCGGCCCGCCCAGGGCGTGTCGACGAACCAGAACGGCTCCCCCGGCAGCAGATCCATCTTGTTGGCCACGACAAGGAGGTTGGCGACACGACCCGCCAATTCCAGATCCTCGGCGCCGGGACCAAGATCGGCGTCAATGACCAGAAGCACCAGATCGGCCCTGTCCATGAACTCCAGGCCACGCTCGATGCCCAGCATCTCGACGCTCCCGGCCGCAGACCGCAGGCCGGCCGTGTCCACCAGACGCACGGGCAGCCCGTCCAGTTGCACGGATTCCTCCAGGTAGTCCCGGGTCGTGCCCGGGATATCGGTCACGATGGCCCGGTTGATGCCGAGAATCGCGTTCATGAGACTCGACTTGCCCGCGTTGACCTGACCCGCCAGAACCACCAGCGCGCCCTCGCGCCAACAGCGCCCCCGCTCGTAATTGGCGGCCAGCCCGGCCACTGCCGCGCGTATCTCGGCGATCCGTCGGGCAAGGGCTGCCGGGGGCAGGCATTCAACCTCTTCCTCGGGAAAATCCACGGCCACGCAAAGCTGTACGCGCACGCCCTCCAGATCCTGGCGCAACTCGCCGACACGACGCGCCAGGAGTCCTGCGAGCTTGGTCCCGGCCAGACCCACGGCCACTTCCGTGGGCGCGGCCACCAGTTCCATGATGGCCTCGGCCTGGGTCAGGTCCATGCGGCCGTTCAAAAAGGCCTGTTTGGAAAACTCACCCGGTTCGGCCAGTCTCGCCCCAAGGGTCAGGCATTCCTTGACCACGGCCCGCAGAACCGAGACGCTTCCATGGCAGTGCAACTCCAGCACGTCCTCGCCGGTGAAAGACCGGGGGCCGGGCATCCAGGCCACCAGAACCTCGTCCAGAAAACCCCCGCCAAGCTCGCGCAACTGGCCGTGATGCAAATGGTAGGGCTTGAAACCGGAAAAACCGGGATGCGGCGAATGAAAGAGGCACCGGCCGATATCGCCGGCTGACGGACCGCTGAGACGGACAATGCCGACGGCGCCCTGGCCGGGCGGAGTGGCGATGGCGACAATGGTTTCTTTGCTCATGGCATGAAAAAAGGCGGGAAGGCCCGCCTTGAAAGTTCAGGATTGACGCGCCTGGGGACTGTCCTGACGCCGCGGTGGGCGGCCCGAGGTCTTGCCCCGCTTGACCGGCAAGATGAGAACCCGCTTCATGTGCCCCTCGCCCTTGCTTCTGGTCTGCACGCCGCGATCGTCTTGCAGGGCCATGTGCACGACCCTCCGATGAAAGGAGCTCAGGGGCCTGGTGCTTTGCACCCGACCGGACTTCTTGGCCTTTTCCGAAAGGAACTGGGCCACGCTCAAGAGCTGCTCCTCCTGCTTCTGGCGATAGTCACCGGCATCGAGCTGGATGCGGGGACTCCGGGGCCAGGATTTGGAGACAATGCGGTTGGCCAGATATTGCAGCGCGGTGATGGTCTGGCCGTCGCGGCCAATGATGAGCCCGGAGTTGTCCCCGTCCTCGATGTGCACCGTGACCGGACTGGCCGACACATCTATGGTCAGAGTCAGACCTTCGGCAATGGGCCGTAAAAGGGCAGTCATGATCGCGCGAATGTCTGCTTCCAGCCGGACCAGCTCCTCGGCGGTGAGGGACTCTATGGGAGCCCCCTCTTCCTCGTCGTCAAAATCCTCTGTGGCGTCATCTCCGCCAATCACTTCCGCGTCCGAACCGTCGGGCAGGCCGTGACCCGGAACCTGGGGGGCGTCCGAAGACGTCTCCACTGCAAAGCCCTGGCTCGGGACCTTGGGCTCCACCGCCGGCATGGCGGCGACATTCTCCAGGCCCGAGACAGGCCGACGCCGCGCGGCCCGGATGACAGCCTTCTTGGCCCCCAAACCGAAAATCCCCGATGAACCGCCGCTGACAATGTCTATTTCCAACGCGTTCCGCTCAACAGCAAAAAAGCGGCACGCATCCTCAATGGCCTGGTCAACGGTCTTGGCCTGGAATTCCTTCAACGTGTTCATCCCGTCTCTCCTTTTCGTTCCCGGCGGATCAAAGCCAGGTCCGGACACGCCAGGGCGCGTCCGGACAGACAGCTACTTCGACTTTCTGATCATCATCCACTGCTGGGCAATGGACAACACGTTGTTGACCAGCCAGTAGACCACCAGACCGGAAGGGAAGTTCAGGAACAGGAAAGTGAAAATCACGGGCATGAACATCATGATCTTGGCCTGCATGGGGTCGCCCATGGGCGGAGACAGGCGCTGCTGCAAAAACATGGTCGCGCCCATGACCAACGGCGTGATATAGTAGGGATCCATGGCCGAAAGATCGGCCAACCAGATCATGTCGGTGAAAGGCAGATGGGTGACGAACGGCGCGTGACGCAGTTCGATGGCGCCCAGCAAGGCCTGATACAAGGCGAAAAAGACGGGAATCTGCAGCAGCATGGGCACGCAGCCGCCAGCCGGGTTGACCTTGTAGGTCTTGTAGAGCTGCATGATCTCCGAGTTCATCTTCTCGCGATCATCGGCGTACTTCTCGCGGATCTTGGCCATCATGGGCTGCAGCTTCTTCATCTGCTCCATGGACTTGTAGCTCTTGTGCGACAAGGGCCAGAACAGGGCCTTGATGATGATGGTCAGGATGATGATGGCCACGCCGTAGTTGCCGACATAGCCGTGGAGGAAGTGCAGGAACTGGTTGAGCGGCTTGGCGATGATGTCGAAAAAGCCGTAGTTGATGCTGGCCTTCAAATTCTTGGGCAGGGGGGCCAGATCCTTCTCGGTCTTGGGGCCGAGGTAGTAGGACGCAGTGCGCAACTGGGTGACGCCCGGGTCAAGGAGCATCTGGTCTGCCATGGTCAGACGGAAGACATTGTCCTCCAGCTTGGCGCGCACGACCATGTCCGAAGTGGTCGGAGCCAGGGCCAACAGGAAATAGTTGCTCTCGACCCCGCCCCATTGGGCCGGGGCTTCGGACTCGACGCCCGCCTGCAGATCCTTGTGGCTGTCCTCCACGGTCAGGGAGTTGGCTGCCATGTAGGCGACCTTGGTCTGGTTATACTTGTCGCTCTCGGCCGTCAGCGGCGCGCTGGCCACGGAAAAGGCCAGATTGCCCTGAATCTGGGCCGGCGTGGTGTTGGTGATCTTGACCTCTTCCTTGACCTCGTAAGTGCCTCCGACGAAGGTCAAAACCCGGTCAACCTGTACGCCGCCGACCATACCGGTCAGCTGGACGCTGCCCGCCTGGCCGTCGACCAGGTTCAAATCGCCGCCCTGGACCGTCCACTGCCCCTGGACCCAGGTTGGCTGGGTATTCCAGATGAGTCCCATGGGCGCCTTGAGCACGGACTGCGGGGTGACCAGATCGACATTGGGCGAGGTTGGATCAATGGTTTCCCTGTAAGCCTTGAGCACGAAGCTTTCCAGCACGCCGCCAGCCGTGTTCAGCACGGCATGATAAAGCGGGGTGTCGATGTTCAGCTTGGCGCCAAGGGCAGGAGCGAAATGCGCGGCAGACGCGGCAGGCGCCGCGGGCTGAGGCTGCCCCACGGCTTCGGGAGCGGGCGCCACGGTCTGATTCGGCGCGGACATGTTCGAAGTCTCGGTTTCAAGGGGAGTAATGGGTGGAAAGAAGTAGTTCCAGCCCAGAAGCACCATCAGGGACAAGGACACGGCAAGGATGACTCGCTTGTTGCTATCCATTGATTTCAATCTCGCTTTCTCAAGTTAGGGGAGGGAACCGGATCATAACCACCGGCACACAGGGGATGACAACGCAACAGACGCCAGAGGGCAAAGCCCATCCCCCGAAAAATTCCATGCGACATGACGGCCTGCCGGGCATATTCGGAACACGAAGGAGTGAAGCGGCAACAGGGAGAATAGAGCGGAGAGATCAGATACTGATACAGAGCAAGGATGGAGACGAAAACACGGCGCATGCACACTCCGGTCAGCCTAGACGGCTTTGGCCCGGGACACGATTTTTTGCATCAATGGGCCAAGTTCCGCGGCCACCTGCGCAAAATCCATGGTATCCACGCAGATGCCACGCTTGGGCACGACGACAATGTCCGCTCGCAGAGTGAATTCGTGCTGGTGGGTCCGAAAAAACTCCCGGACCAGACGCCTCATCCGGTTGCGGCGCACGGACTTTCCAATTTTCCTGCTCACCGTCAGCCCCAGACGCCAGGAACTGCCGGTATCTTCCCGCTCACTCACAAAGAGAGTGAAACTCTTTGAAAAAAAACGACGACCCCGGTCGTAACAGTCGCAAAACTGGGGCCGTCTTTTCAGGCGGAACGAGGGGGGAAACGTTAGACGGCTAATCTTTTTCTTCCCTTTGCTCTTCTGCGACGCAGCACGGCCTGTCCGTTCTTGGTCCGGGAGCGCACCAGAAAGCCGTGGCTTCTCTTCCGCTTGGTGTTGCTCGGCTGATATGTTCTCTTGCTCATTTCGTGATCTCCTTCGAAAAAAGTAAACTGGGAAAGTAGCCGCAATCGCGCGACGCGTCAAGAAGTCTCGTCGCGGCGCCAACTGGACAATTCGGTCTGCATGTTCCAAACTGGACGAATCAAGGAGGCGCCCATGTATTTTCATAGCCCCGACTGGGAACTGGCACTGTTTGGCTGGATCAACCAGGGCTGGAGCAATCCTCTCTTCGATCTGCTCATGCCCCTTTTTTCCAGCTCGGCCCTGCTGTGGCTCGTGGCCCTGGTCCTGGCCGCCATCGGCCTGCGGCATGGCCGCGTGACAGCGACCGTGATCCTCGGGCTGGCCCTGTCCGTGGCTGCCTCGGACCTGGTCTGTTCGGCCATCAAGGACAGCGTCGGCCGGATACGTCCTTATCACGGCCTGGCCGGAACCCGTTTTCCCGAATCAGGATCCTGGGTCACACGACCGCAGGGTTTTGTGGCGACCAGACTCACGGGATCGTCATTCCCTTCGGCCCACGCGGCCAACGCGGCCGCCGCGACCCTCGTGCTTTTTGCAGCTTTCCGCAAGAAGTCCCTGTGGATCATCCCCCTTGCGATCGGGTATTCGCGTATCTACCTGGGCAAGCACTACCCCATGGATGTTTTGGCCGGATGGGCCACCGGACTGGCCGTGGCCGGCCTGTTGCTTCCCCTCTATCCAGCGCTCTGGAGCCGAATGCGCTCGCGGTGGATGAGGTACAGATTGCGGACATAGATGATCGACCCCGTGGATTGTCCGACAATGAAGACGATATCACGGCGCAGGATTGCGTAAATGAGCAGAAAAAAACTGCCCAACAAGCTGAAATACCAGAAGCTAACCGGAATGACGCTACGCTTTTCCTTTTCCGAGACGATCCACTGCCAGAAAAATCGCATGAAGAAAAAAGCTTGGCCCGTGAAGCCGATGGCCAGCAGCCACCATTGCGACGAAAATTCCATATCCTGCCCGATCCAGCGATCCGCCTCCGCCCCATACTCCCCGCCCGAACAGGCGAAAGTGTCTGGAGTGAAGCCTGATGCGCGGCGTCATTTCATGTTTGTTTCCGATACTTCGTAACCGATATGCCTCTTCTGCATCCAACGCACGGCCAAGAGGTCGTAGGCCGAGGCCCAGGCCCGGTCCCAGATCCCATACTTGGAGACGCCCTTGCCGCGCGGACGGTGATTGACCCGCACCTCCGCCACGGTCGCCCCCTCAAGCTTCATGAGGGTCGGCAGAAAACGGTGCATGCCCGTGAACATGGGAATCTTCCTGACCATCTCCGTGCGCATGACCTTTAGCGAGCAGCCCGTGTCGCGGACCGTTTCCCGGCTGATCCTGTTGCGCACCCAGTTGGCGAAGCGGGAGGCATAGCGCTTGGCCAGGGAGTCCTGACGCTTGACCCGCCAACCAATGACCATGTCCACGCCCTGGGCGTAGACCTGCAGCATTGCCGGGATGTCGGCCGGATCATTCTGCAGGTCCGCGTCAAGGGTGACCACCACGTCGCCACCCGCATGTTGGAACCCGGCCGCGAAGGCTGCGGACTGCCCGCAATTGCGAGCAAAGGACAGGTAGCGGACCCGCGGATCGGCCTGGGCCAGCTCGCGGATCACGGACAGACTCTGGTCCCGGCTGCCATCATCGACCAGGAGCATCTCCCAATCCCACGCCAGGCCAACCAATCCGCGCACGATCTCGGCGTGCAGATCCCGTAGGTTTTCTTCTTCGTTATATACTGGAATGATTAACGAAATTTTATTAATTGTGTCATGCATAAGAAAAAAAGGACTATAGCATTTGACAAGGGTTGTAAACCTGCATAGAAAGCTCTTCTCACATGACGCGGGGTGGAGCAGTCTGGTAGCTCGTCGGGCTCATAACCCGAAGGCCGTAGGTTCAAATCCTGCCCCCG
>CAZPSN010000045.1:0-7661 GCA_964589645.1 uncultured Desulfovibrionaceae bacterium | reverse complement strand
TATAAAATGTTTCAAAACTGTATATTCAATGCAACTTTTTCACGGATTTAGGTTGGTATATTTCGGGAAGTTTTCGATCCGCCGTGATGTCGATCAGGGACGTTTGCAGCGTGTGCTCGTTGATGACGTGCAGGATGACAAAAACGAGATCTCCCAGGAGCAGCAGGGTCAGAAAACGGGAGGCCCCGCGTTCGTCGAACTGTCCGATGAATTCGTGTGCGTTCATGTTGATTCGCGTTCTTGGTTGGTCAGGAATGCTGCCGTTCGTGCCGCAGGCCGTCGGAAAAAACAAGTACCGGTCGGAGCCATGCCCCGGCCGGTCTTGAAATTTCCCGCCCTTCAAGGGCGCGACGTCCTTGGAACGGGTACCGCGCAGCCTTCGGGAAAAGTGAAAGCGTGCCTATTCCGTGCTGATGGCTGACACCGGGCATCCGTCAATGGCGTCCTGGGCACAGTCCGCCGTGGAATCCGGGGCTTTGACCATGGCCTTTTCCTCGCCATCGACCATGGCAAAGACCTCTGGACACAGTTCGACACAGGTTTCGCAGCCGATGCACTCGTCGTAATCAATGACAATGGCCATGGTTCCTCCTGGTTGGGGTTGGGATTTGTTGGTTTTTACCGTCTTTGCCTGGTTCACGCAAGGCAGGTTCTGGGCGAGACGGGTGCCTGGCGTTGGCATGGATTTGGCTCTGCAGTTCGCGGAGGTCTGTATGCGAGCACCAACACCTGAGATCATGCGCGACATTTCGACGCGGCTGCCTCTTTCGGAGCACGGAGAAAGGCCCCGGGGCTCTGCGTTAGATACCCTGCGGGGGAGGGCGGCCGGTGGCGGAGAGCATTGCATTGTCCACGAGTACTCCAGTCAACACTTTGACATCTTCAGCCGGGAGCAAAAGCCGACCACATCTGCCTGGGTCATGTGCTGGTCGGATCTGATGATGACCATGTTCATCATGTTCGCGGCCCTCTACATTTTTGCGGTGCCGACTATTCAGGTCAAGGCGGTTCAGGATCTGCCGCCCTTCTCCATGACAGGCGTCGCTGCGTCCATGTCTCCCGTGGCCACGCCCGGTTCCATCCTCGAACGCATCCACGACCGGTTGCGCGACCGCATCGAGCAGGCCGGGTTGGGCGGGATTGTCTCCGTTCACATCGTCCCGGGAAAAACCGTGCACCTCATCCTGGCCGGAGACGGTCTGTTTGCGGCCGGTGGCTTGGCCCTGCGTCCTGACGTGGGTGCCGCGCTGCTGTCTCTGGCGGATATTCTGCAAAGCGCCCCCCAGGTCCTGGCCGTGGTCGGCCATGTGGCTCCCGGAGAGCCCCTGTACGGGCAAGCCGGGCCGTGGGAGCTCTCCGTGGCCCGGGCCACGGGTGTGGCCGGCGTGCTGATGCGGGAGGCCGGTCTGCCTGCCGCGCGCATGTTTGTGGTCGGCTACGGGGATCAGCGGCCCGGTGCGGGGATGGACAGTCAGAGCCGCGGAGGCCGGGTGGAGTTGGTGCTTTGCGCCGAGTCTCCGACAGAGCCTTTGCCCGGGTCGGCCGTGCCCGCCGCGGACGGGTTCAGAAGCTGGATCGCCGTTTCGAAAGAAGGAGGCAACTGATGGACCGCAAATCGCTGGTTGGCCTGGTGCTTTGCGCCATGATCTTCGCGGCCGGCTTCATCGGCAGCGGTGACGTATCCCGTTTTTTCAATCTGGCCGGGTTTTTCGTGGTGCTCGGCGGCAGTCTCGGCGCGGCCATCGCAAGCTTTCGCATCCAGCGCCTGGTCTATGTCGTGCATGTCTTGCGCAATTCTTTTCGCTCGCGGATGAAGGACCCGTCAGAAATCGTCGAGATCCTGGTCGACCTGTCGGTCAAAAGCCGGATCCGTGGGCTGCACACCCTGGTCGAGGATGAACGGGAATCCTCCATCATGTTCTTGCGTCGGGCCTTGGGATTCGTGGTGGACAACTACTCCAGGGAGCAGACCGCGGACATCCTGCACACGGAGATGTATTTCTTCAAGCAGCGCCGGGATGAGTCGGAACGGGTGCTCCGGGTCATGGCCGAGATTTGTCCGGCCGTAGGCCTGGCTGGCAGTGTCATCGGCCTGGTCGGCATGCTGTCCGGCGTGCACGACACGGCCGTGGTTCTGGCCACCATCCCCGTCGCCCTGACCTCGACCCTTTACGGGGTCATTCTGGCCAATTTCGTCCTTCTGCCCCTGGCCGCACGCATCCGCGAGGTCACGGACCATGAACTGTTGCTGCAGAAGATCATCATCGAGGGCATCCGCGCCATCCAGAGCGAACTCAACCCCCGGGTGCTGGAGGTCAAACTGAAATCCTTCCTGACTCCTTCGGCGCGGGAAGGGCAGCTTGTCTCCTTGACCCGCATCAAGGAGCGTTTCCGGATCGGCGAGGGCGAGGAGGGGGGCCCGAGCGTGTCCGCTCCAGAGGAACTCGGCGTGACCCTGTGAGCCTCAGAATGCCGTGAAGATGGCCAGGCCGGCCTTGAAGTCGGTTTCGTAATTCCCGCTGTGAAACAACATCCGGACAAATTGGTCTGACTTGTCGGGCGTGCCTTTGGAGATGTCGTGGGCACCGTCCGAATCCTGGCGTGTTCGTTGGGGCGAGAGACTCTTTTTCCTCTGCCTGACGTGCGCACCGGTCGCGTTCACGATCCCCAAGTTTGAAGAATAATCCTTAAATTCGCTAGTTAGGATAAGTATACTTTCCCTAAATTACTTATTTAGGAAGTATTGCCGATGCGGGTTGTCAGTGTTTTTCGACATGGATTCAACATGCCGGAATTCATCGTTCAAGATGTTTAAATCTAATACTTGAGTTAACAATTTGTTTTCTTTACAGAAGAAGCACACAATTCAAGATAGCAGCGTGAGCACTTCAACATGACCACATTTCGCCATTATGATTTGAGCCTGCTCAACCCGGCCTTTGACTCGCCCCTGGTGGACGTGCTGACGGAGCTGGAACACCTGCGCCGTC
The DNA here is from genome assembly GCA_964589645.1 of uncultured Desulfovibrionaceae bacterium. Classification (GTDB taxonomy): domain Bacteria; phylum Desulfobacterota; class Desulfovibrionia; order Desulfovibrionales; family Desulfomicrobiaceae; genus Desulfomicrobium. The sequence continues at coordinate 4,671 of CAZPSN010000045.1, read as the reverse complement.
TTCGCTTGGCCGGCACCACGCCCGTTCCGGTCTTCTTTCAGCTCAAGCATATCTTCCACATGCTCGAAAGTCTGGGTTCGGCCCGGATCGAGGGCAATCACACCACCCTGGCCGATTACGTGGAAAGCAAGCTGGAAGGTTTCCGAGGGCATCCCTCCGACCAGCTGCGGGAAATGGCCAACATCGAGGCCGCCATGGCCTATATCGAAGAAAGCGTCCAGCAGGGGCATCTGCTGACGGAACATTTCATCCGCGAGCTGCATGCCATCACGGTCGGCAGTTTGGAACGCGAAGGCGACGCCACGCCTGGCGCATACCGACGCCAACAGGTCAAAATCGCACAGTCGGACCATCTGCCGCCGGAATCCCTGTTGGTGCCGCAGTACATGCAGGAACTGGTGGCCTTCCTCAACGAGAACCATCCACCCAAGTACGATCTGATCAAGGTGGCGCTGGCCCATCATCGTTTCGGCTGGATACATCCCTTTGGCAACGGCAACGGACGTGTGGTGCGCCTGCTGACATACTCGCTGCTGATCAAATACGGCTTCAACGTCCAGGCCGGAGGGCGTGTACTGAACCCGACAGCAGTGTTTTGCAATGACCGCGACCGCTATTACGCCATGCTGGAACAAGCCGACGCCGGGACTCCGGCCGGTCTGGAAGCATGGTGCATCTACGTGTTGGAAGGCATTCTAGATGAATTGCGCAAAGTGGATAGGCTCACGGATTTTACCTATCTGGCCGGTAATATACTGCTGCCCGCCATTACCTTTGCCCGTGAACGCGAACTGATCACTCTGACCGAAGCCCGTGTTCTGCAGATTGGAGCACAAACGGGCACCGCCAAGTCTTCAGACCTGAGCCCTGCCATGCCGGACATGACTTCGGCACAACGCACCTACCAGATCAGAAGGCTGGTTGAGCGCAAAATGCTGCTGCCGATCAAGGAAGGCGCACGGCAATACACCCTGGGCTTCAGCAACAGTTTTCTCTTGCGAGGCATCATCCGCGCCCTGTCCGAGGAAGGTTTCATCCCGCCAACGCTCAATCGACCCGGATAATCCATACCCCTCCCCGAACACCCTCCCATCGTCGAAGCCCTTTCGAATATGGACGCTGAACTTGCCACCCAGTTTTGCGAGCAGCGTGGCGTGAAGCGGGGGTACGCCATCACCCGTGACGGGACGGATTTCGGGATAGTGTCTCTTGGCCAGGACAATGCAGTGAGCGTCCTCAAGATTCCCGCGCCCCTGGCCTGCTATTGGCTTGGACAATCGGAGGTCGCGGCGGGGTAAAGTGCGCGAGTACTGAGAGTTGCTGAAAAAACGCCACTCTTGAGCAAAGCCTTCGATGCCTGAGATGCGAAAACCGGCCGCGGAAAAGAAAAAAGGGATTGCAGCGAACTGCAATCCCTTTGATCTTTTGGTGCCGAAGAGAGGACTCGAACCTCCACCGGGGAACCCCGACTAGACCCTGAACCTAGCGTGTCTACCAATTCCACCACTTCGGCGTGACGTGAGAAGCGTGTTTATGTGAGAGGCCCTGGTTTGGCAAGCATTTTGTCCCGGTTTTTTTTTCTAAAAAAAATTAATTTTATATTTCAGTTTGATGGGTTTGACTTGGCCGATTATCCCCCGCCCCGGTCCGTGTTGAAGCCCGGGTGCTTTTGGTATAGACGCAAGGCCCAGTCCGATTTTTGGAGGAAGATCATTCATGCATTGCGTCACTTGGCCGGACCAGATCGAAGGTCTGGAGAACGGTTCCTGCGTCACCATCGGCAATTTCGACGGAGTCCACATCGGGCACCAGCGCCTCATTGCCAGGGTGCGGGACCGGGCCGCCGGCCTTGGCCTGCCGTCCGTGGTCATCACCTTCGAACCGCATCCGCTGCGTTTCTTCACGGGCAAGAAGACCCCTCCATTCATCACCCTCTATGCGCAGCGCGCCGAACTGATCCGCGCCCTGGGCATCGATCACCTTTTGTGCCTCGAATTCAACCAGGCTCTGGCCAGCATGAGTCCCGAGGATTTCGTGCGCCGCATCCTGGTCGACGGCCTCAAGGTCAAGGAACTGGTCATCGGCTACGACTACGCCTTCGGCAAGGGCCGCCGCGGCAACTATGCCCTTTTGAGCGAGTTGGGCCGGGAGTGGGGCTTTGCCGTGGAGCAGATGGAGCCGGTCATGATCGATCAGGCCATTGTCAGTTCCACGCGCATCCGCGATCTGGTCGAGGCCGGCGATGTCTGGGGGGCGCGCGCCCTGCTGGGCCGCTTCTACCGCGTGTCCGGGACCGTCATCCACGGTCAGGACCGAGGTGGACGGCTGCTGGGTTTTCCCACGGCCAACGTCCACCTCAACGACGAGCTTTTCCCCAAGACAGGGGTCTACTGCTGCTGGGCCGAAGTGGACGGCCGTGCTCACCAGGCCGTGGCCAACATCGGCTACAATCCGACCTTCGGCAACGATGTGCTTTCGGTGGAAGTCCATATTCTGGATCTGAAGGCCGACCTGTACGACAAGGTCCTGAAAGTCCATTTCGTGCAGCGCTTGCGCGGCGAGCGCAAGTTTTCGAGCCTCGACGAGCTCAAGGCTCAGATCGGCAAGGATATCGCGCTGGGCCGGACCATTCTGGGTCTGCCCGAAGCCCGACTGGTCTGAAGGTCGGTTCATGCGCGCATTTCTCAAGTCACTGTTCAAAATTCCCATGGAGCTGGCTCACAGCTACCATTCTGTCCTGAGTTTCAAATGGCTGGCCCTCGGGGCCGTGGTCGGCGCCATGACCGGACTTGGAGCCATCCTTTTCTACGTCGGCATAGAAGCCCTGAGTCATGTCCTGCTCGGGCGTCTGGCCGGGTTTTCCCTGCCCGCTCCGGCGGGAGAGGAGTTGTTTTCGGGTCTTCCCGGCCCTTTCCGACCCTGGCTCCTTTTTGTCTTTCTGGGGATCATCGGTCTTTTGACCGGGTATCTCCTGCGCCGTTTCGTGCCCCAGACCCGGTATGGGGGCACGGATGGAACCGACACCATGATCAAGGCCTTCCATACCCAGGAAGGGCATATCGCTCCGTCGGTTCCGGTCATGAAGGTCAGCACCTCCATACTGACCATAGCCGCCGGCGGCAGCGCCGGACGCGAGGGCCCCATTTCCCTGCTTGGCGCGGGTTGCGGTTCGTGGCTGGCCGGTAAACTGCGGCTCACGGCCAAGGAACGGCGCATCCTGCTCCTGGCCGGGGCGGCCGGCGGGCTCGGCGCCATTTTCCGGGCCCCGTTGGGCGGCGCGCTCACCGCCGTGGAGGTCATCTACCGCGAGGATTTCGAGGCCGAGGCGCTGCTTCCGTCCATCATCTCTTCCGTGGTCTCCTATTCGCTTTTCACCCTGGTTTTCGGGTCCGAACCGATTTTCGGCATTCCCAAGTTCGAGTTCTCCGATATGCGCGAACTGCCGATGTACGCGCTTCTGGGATTGGTTTGCGCCGCCACGGGCTGGTTTTACGTCCGCACGTTCCGCCTGATCAAATTCAGGATCTTCTGGCCCCTGACAGACCGGTTCGGCTTTGTGCCGGCGGTGACCCTGGGAGGGCTCGGCATGGCCGCCATCGGGTACGGGTTTCCGGAACTGCTTGGAGGCGGTCAGGGCTGGCTGGAGCTGGCCATGCTCGGTAAATTGTCCGTGACCATGATGGCCGGGATGGTCATCGGCAAGACGCTGGCCACGTCCGTGGTACTTGGTTCGGGCATGAGCGGGGGCATGTTCGCCCCGGCCCTTTTCGTCGGCGGGATGAGCGGCGGCGTGGTCGGCAGTCTGGGGCAGCGGTTTTTTCCTTCGGTGGTGACCGAGCCTGGCGCGTACGTGTTGGTGGGCATGGCGGCCTTTTTTTCAGGAGTGGCCAACGCGCCCATCGGGCCGCTGGTCATGGTCTGCGAACTGACGCAGGGATATGGCCTGCTGGCACCGCTCATGCTGGCCACGGCCATTGCGCTGGTGTTGGGCAGAAATGTGTCGCTCTACGAGAATCAGGTCGACAACAAGTTTGAGTCACCGGCCCATGTGGGCGACGCGACAATAAATATTCTGGAGCGCGAGCAGGTCGATGCGCATTTCAAGCCGAACCGGGTGACCATCGTGGAGGAGGGCACGCATTTCGGCGCCTTGATGGACATCATCGTCAACTCCAACGAGCTTTGCTTTCCGGTGCGGGGAGCAGGAGACAGGATAACGGGCATTCTGGCCGTCCAGGATCTGCGCAAAGTCCTGTTCGAGGATACATTGTGCGAGCTGCTGGTGGCCGGGGATGTGGCCCGTAAGGCCATGGTGCTGCGCCCGGACGAGGATCTGTATACCGCTTTGCTCAAATTCGTGGAGTCGGACCTGGCTCAGTTGCCGGTGGTGGACGGCCAGGACCCAACCAAGGTGCTCGGGATGCTGGCCAGGGAAGACGTGTTCACGGCCTACGCCAAAACCTTGAAGAGTATGAAGGAGCAGTCCTGATCCCTTTGCCGGAAGGCGAAAAGCAGGGGAGTTGGATTTGCCGCGCAGCGCGTAAAAACGAATCCCCGTCCGGGCACGCCCGGACGGGGATTCGTCGTTTTGAACCGATGACGGAATTCCTGTTTAGACCTTTGCGCCCTGGAGTTCCTCCGCGGTGAAGTCCCAGCCCACGTTGTGGGGGG
>CAZPSN010000044.1:0-8550 GCA_964589645.1 uncultured Desulfovibrionaceae bacterium | reverse complement strand
CTCCGATTCAGGTCTTGGTGGCCTCATGAATTCCACATTAAACGTCGAAGAACCATTATATGATGGATGGCGCCAGCTCTATTTTGTTTACCCTTCTTTTATTCTTCTTGCCACGCTAGGCTTCCATAAGCTCATTTCTTGGATGCTGCCGTCTAAAATTACCGTATTTTTCGGACGGCCATTTTTGCCATTATCGCGCTAAATATTCATTGGATTTATACCTGGCATCCACACCAGAATACGTATTTCAATGCAATGGCTGGTAAAAATTGGATTACTAATTTTGATGTGGATTATTGGGGATTGTCAAACTTTCAAGCATTGCAAATGATCTTAGATGCGGATGGTTCTTCCCATATAAATGTCTGGTCTGACAGTTTTACTCCATTGGATAGGGCATTCTTACTGCTTGAGGCTGAGGATCGTGCAAGGTTGATTTTGTCTCGAGACAATAATAACCCTCTTTACATAATAAATAATTATCGCTTAATGACGGATAAGACCGACGGCGCGTATGTCGATAATTTTAATAAGTTCTCTGAAATTACAGTCGATGGAGAGAAGATTTTATCTATATACAAGCATCGGGATAATTAGGGGCTGTAATTATATGGCGCGAGCCACTTCTGTGCTGCTGACACGGAACGAATATTTCGGGCTCGATTACCGTGAGGGCTTCCTACTGGCCACTGTCCTGCAGGTCTCACGTAACTATTTGGGTAACAAATTTCTGGTGTTCAAATCATGAAAGTTCTTAAGGCCGGCCTGGCCAGTCTGCTGTTCCTCGTCCTGTTGCTCGGCGTTTACTGGATGCACGTGCGTTATGTGCGGGTCGATGTGGTTTTCTATGCGGCCATTGCCGATGCTTTCATTGCGACCGCACTTGCAGCGCTGATTCTTCTCGGTGTTCGTTACTTTGCGCTTTTTACTGGCTTTGAAAAGACCCTGTTGGTTGTGATCTGGTTGCTCACGGGCTATTCACTGGCCATTTCGATGCCTACGGTGATCGACCGCTCTTTGTCGTTTTATATTCTGGAAAAGCTTCAGCAGCGCGGTGGCGAAATCCGTCAGGAGCACTTTGAAGAAGTGTTCACCAAGGAATATGTCAAGGAGCACCGTCTAGTTGATGTGCGACTCACGGAACAGCTCGAATCAGGAACCATTGTAATCGAAAATGGATGCGTAAAACTCACGCAAAAAGGTGGTGCGATTGCAAGTTTCGGGCGTTACTTTAGAGCCCATTGGTTGCCAAAAAAGAGACTGTTGATGGGGGAATATACGGATGATTTGACCGATCTGTTCCGCAAAAGTGCAGAGTAAATTGACTATACGTGTCGACAGTTATTTGTAAATAAGCAGATCGTATTTATTGTGGGCCAGCATTGTGGGCCGAGATCTGGCATCTTTGATACTTTGTGGAGGATGATCGGAAATATACCGAGTAACCCTACAAATGCGCAGGAGACAAAATCTCCCTCGCACCCGCATTGGGCGCATCAAGCCTGCCCAAGACTGGTCACCATCATGACAATCCATACGAAAAGCGTTGCCGCATTCCAGGAAACGGGGCACAACAGTTCTCTTTACGACACGGGGCCACGGGACTCCCTGGCCAGGCAGTTTGCCAGCCAGACCTTCACCAGGGCCTGACGGGTCACGCCAAGGTGCTTGGCTTCCCGGTCCAGGGCTTCGACCATCCACAGCGGGAAATCGACATTGACGCGCTTGAGCTTGTTGGGCCGGGACGCTTTGTCCAGTTCCACAAAGGGCTCCATGTCGCCGCCATTATCGAAATGCTCGTCAAATTCCTTCGCTTTCATACCACATCACCTCGTTGGCCCGTGACCTGCGCACGGAGATAATTCGCACCACCGCCCCACGGCAGGTGGCAATGGCGATCCAGTGTTTTCCACCCAAGCGACCGATGAAGGCCATGCGCTGTTCGTCTTCGAAACGCAGCGGCAGGACAAGCAGGTCCTCGTCATCCCACAACGCCTGAACTTCGACGAAATCAACGCCGTGATTGGCGTGGTTGCTGACGCTCTTGCCTGGATCAAGTTCATACTTCATATAGTTTTGGTATAGAAACACCATACAAAGCGGTCAAGCCTCCTTGGCTTTTATGTGCAAAGGGATGAAAGAAAGGTCAAAGCGAGACTTGACCCTATTGCTTGTTGCCCCTATTGCTTGTTGCTTGAAGCAGGGGCCATCAACGCCCCCAAGCGAGGCCGATGTTCCATCTCCGTGGCAGTAGACGTTTTGCCCATAGCTGGGCTAAGCTCCCTTATCCGAATAGTCTGGCCCATGCGCGGAAGCAGGGCAGCCATCAAGCCCGGGGAGAGCCCATGAACAAACATGATCTGATCGAATCGGCCGGCCTTCTGATTCTGCCCTCCCCACGGGCGGCCCGGGCCCTGGCCGAGGCTGCCAATGTCTGCGCTGCCGAATTGAGTTTTGCACTGGCCCAGCGGTCGGACCTGTCCGACCTGATCGGACCCGGCAACCGTCCGCTCATGGAAAACAATCACGTCAACCATTTCAGCTATATCGCCTCCCTGGCCGCCCTCTATGATCCCGTGTCCTTCGTGGAGATTGTCATCTGGGTCTTCCGCACGTATCGCGCCCACGGCTTTTCCCCCGACTACTGGCGGGCCATGCTGCCCGAGTCCAAGGCGACCGTACTCCGCCATCTCGACACCAATGACGCGGCCGAAATCACGCCCATCCACGACTGGCTCCTGAGGCATGTCCCGGACTTCACTGTTCTGAGCGATACAGAACCGTCGTTCTTCGAAACCATGAGCCCCTTGGGAGGCGGCCATGAACGCTGAAACCGAGTCCCAACGCTCCGCACGTCTGGCCGCCCGCTATCTCGAACTGCTCCTCGACATCCGCCGTCGCGAAGCCTTTGATGCGGTTCTGAACGAAATTGAGGCCGGGATGCCCCTCGACGCCGTCTACATCGACGTGCTTCAGTCGGCCATGTACGAGGTGGGCCGCCTCTGGCAGACCAACGCCATTGACGTGGCGGCAGAGCATTATGTCACGGCCGCCACCCAGGTGCTCATGGCCCAGCTCTTTCCCCGGGCGCTGATCCAAGAACGCATGGGGCGCTCCATGATCGGATGCTGCCTGGGCAGTGAACTGCACGAACTGGGCATGCGCATGGTCTGTGATTTTTTCGAGTTCGAAGGTTGGGACACCTATTTCATGGGAGCCATCACTCCGGACAACAGTTTTCTGGGCGTTGTCAGGTCGCGCCTGCCGGATCTGGTCTGCCTCTCCGCAACCATGCCCTTTGGCGTGTCGCGGATCCGGGATCTCATTGACTCCTTGAGGACCATGAATCTGCCGCATCCACCCCGGATCATGGTCGGTGGCCTGCCCTTCATCATCAACCCCGGTCTCGCCGGAACCGTCGGTGCAGATGCCACGGCGGCCGACGCCCGGGCCGCGGTACGCGAAGGTTTCAAACTGGTCACCAGCCATGCTCAGAACAACTGACCACGACCATACCGTCGCCTTTGTCTGCGACGTGACAGGAAATCCCGAGGATCTGCTCTGCGACATCAAGGGTTTTTTCGCCCCGAACCAGCCCTTGCCTCAGGCCGAGGCCTTTCTTGCGCCCTCGTCCCTCCCCCGCTACCAGCGCTTCATCCGCGAGACGATCGCGGACGGGCACTCCTTGAACCAGGACATGACCTTTCGACATGGCGATGGCGAGTTGTCCTTTGCTCTCTTTGGACTGTGCAAGCATTCGCAGGTTTTCGTCATCGCCGTGCAGTCGGCCGCGCATCTGTTCAAGGTACACGAAGAGTTCATGAAAATGATCAACGAACAGGCTCGTCAATTGCGCAGCGCGCAGCAGGACAGTATGCGCAGCAAGGACACGTCGGACGCGGGCACGGCCCTGCTCGAAGACTACATGCTGCTCAACAACGAATTGGCCAACAAGCAGCGAGAACTGGCCGTGGCCAACAAACTCCTGCAGACCCAGGAAAAAAGAATCCGCGACCTCATCAACAGCAACCCTGACGCCCAACTGGTGCTCGGCTCCGAAAATCGCGTTCTCTTCCTCAACCCGGCGGCCAACGCAATTTTCGGCCTGTCCAACGAGCTGGCCGAAGGCCAGGTATTTCCCCTGGACCTGCATCAGGAAGGCGAACTGTGCCTCAATGCTCCATCCGGCAAAATCTATGTGGAAGTCCTCACCACTCCCGTGAACTGGTCCGGCACCGAGGCCAAACTTTTTTCCCTGCGCGACATCACGCAGCGCAAGGAGACGGAACAGATCCGAGAGGACGTGGAGCGCATCCTCCGGCACGACCTCATCTCTCCCCTGAACCCCATCGTCGCCCTGCCGGAAGTTCTACTGCTCGATGACAACCTGACCCGGGAGCAGAAGGAGATGATCGGCATGATCCGTTCGGCCGGCAAACGGATGCTGGGCATGATCCGCTTGTCCCTGAATCTCTACAAGATGGAACAGGGGGTCTACGACTTTGCCCCGCAAGGCGTGAATCTTGTCGTCACGTTCCACGACATTTTGTCCGACCTGTCCGAAAGGATTCGCTCCAAAGGCGTGCGCGTGACCGTCTCCAAGAACGCGACCCCGATCAGTCCAGGGGACTCCCATGAAGTCCTGGCTGAATCCGTGCTCTGCTATTCCCTGTTTTCCAACATTGTCTTGAACAGCATCGAGGCGTCGCCCCGGGGTGGTCTGGTCACCATCGAGCTGGGCCAGGACGGACCGGGCAGCGTGGCCGTCCACAATGCCGGAGCAGTGCCCGTGGAGATCCGCTCCCGTTTCTTCGAGAAGTATGCGACCAGCGGCAAAACTCATGGCACGGGCCTGGGAACGTATTCGGCCCGCCTCATGGTTCTGACCATGGGCGGGTCCATTTCCATGGAAACGTCCGATGATGCCGGAACCACCGTGTTCGTGACATTGCCTGTGCCACCTGCGGCCACAAGGTCATCAAAAGTTCCCAGTTGACGCCAACTGGCGCCGGACCCCGGCCAAGAGGGGGCTCCCGGCTGCCCGTGTTTGCTGAGCGCCCGAGTCACAGGATTTCTTCAAATCATTCCGGGCGCCGCCAAGAAGACCTTTTTGTTCAAACGCCGTGACGATTGAATTCTTCCTGACCATGACCGATTCCTTCGGGAGTTGTGGATTGGTGGTACGACCCACATGTGTCATGGTCTTTCTTTTCGCTGAAGATCCCGCACACTAACAAAAAACGGGCAGCTCCGCTCCTTGTTTCATGATCGACCCCATATCCCGACCCTTGGCCGGACCCGGCTTTATTTCTTGAGCACAGCGGCCAAAACCTTTTCCTTGTCGATCTTCTTGGTGCAGAAATACCAATCGTGGCAGGTCATTTCCTCCTTGCCTTCCATGCGGTCCTTGGCGACGCCGCACGAACCCGCCGGCGGCACGATGACCTCGTCGCCCGGGCGCCAGTCGGCCGGCGTGGCCACGCTGAAGGCATCCGCCGTCTTGAGCCCGATCAGCACGCGGTACAATTCGTCGAAATTGCGACCCAGGCTCAAGGGGTAGTAGATGATGGCGCGGATGACCCCGCTCGGATCAATGAAAAACACGGCCCGCACGGCCTTGGTGGAGCTTTCTCCCGGCTGGATCATGCCGTACTTGTGCGCCACCTCCATGGTGATGTCCTCGATGAGCGGGAACTTCACCTCCACGTTCTTCATGCCCTTGTACTCGATCTTCTCCTTGACCGAACGCAGCCACGCGATGTGGCTGTACAGGCCGTCCACGGACAGGCCCACGAGCTTGCACCCCGCTTGGGAAAATTTGCCTTCCATCGAGGCGAAGGTCATGAACTCGGAGGTACAGACAGGCGTGAAGTCAGCGGGATGACTGAACAAAATAACCCAACTGCCAATATAGTCCCCAGGGAACGAGATTTCGCCCTGCGTGGTGACTGCTTTGAACGCGGGGGCCAGGTCGCCGATGCGCGGCATGGATACGTTTCCGGTTTGATTTTCCATGATGCTGCTCCTTGGCATGTACCAGGGTAATGGGTTGCGCTGAAGCGGTCCGAAACGCCTCCCATGTACCCCCTTTTTTCGGCAAACCTCAAGCCTCGCATTGTGACATTTCCAGCACACATGGCCCGCCCCACTCCCTGGCGCGGACACCGGCCGCAGCTCACCCCTTGTCGCGGTTGCCGCCCAGGTCGCAGGTCATGTAGCGCACCGCGAACGGCAAATGGTCGAAGTGTTTGACCTCCCCGTCCACGAACCCGAAGTGCCCGTACCAGACCCGCAGGGTCGTGTGGCCGTCGATGACGCCGATGCTGAGCACTGTCGCGCCTTCCTGGCGCGCCAGGTTCTGCACGTGCCGCACCAGCGCCGCGCCGTGCCCCTGGCGCTGGTGGGCTGGCAGCACGGACAAACGGTTCAGGTAGGCCCGGCCCGGGCGCGGGGCCTCGTAGGCCACGCAGCCCACGGGACCGGCCTCGGTTTCGCGCAGGAAGTAGCGCACCCCGCGCCGCAGATCGTCCACGATCCAGGAGGGTTCGCACTGGGAGGGATGCTTGGGGCAGGTCTGCGGCGTGAGGCCGAATCGGCGGGCCACGTCCTGGTTCGCCTGGCTGACGAGGCTGGCCAGGACCGGGGCGTCGGCCTCCGTTGCGGGACGGATGGCCCTTTCCCCATGCAGGTTCATGGCCGGGTCAGGTAGGTCAGCAGCTCTGCCATGAGCCGGTTGGCCCGGCCGGCGTGCAGCCTCGTTTGCTCCGTCATCTGTGCCGCCGTCTGCACGTAGGAGGCGGGCACGATCTCGTGGCCGCAGTGCTCTATCATCCCGGCGACGCTCTCGGGCGTGGCCTCCAGATGGAACTGCAAGGCGATGACGCGCTCCCCGTACTGAAAGGCCTGATGGACGCAGGCGTCGCTCGTGGCCAGGAGCGTGGCCCCGTGCGGCAGGGTGAAGGTTTCGCCGTGCCAGTGGAAGACCATTTCTGAATCCCCGAATGGGAAACATTTCTCGTCGCGCGAGGCGCTGCCCCGCACCGGGAACCAGCCGATCTCCTTGTCCGCGTTGGGATGCACCCGCCCGCCCAGAACCTCGGCGATGAGCTGCGCGCCCAGGCAGATGCCCAGCACGGCCTTGCCCGCCTGGATGCAGTCGCGCACGAACTGTTTTTCCCCGCGCAGCCAGGAAAAAAGATGTTCGTCGTGCACGCTCATGGGGCCGCCCATGAGGATGAGCATGTCCACTGCGTCCAGATCCGGCAGGACCATGGCCTCCCCGCACTGGGTGCCGGTCACGGCATGGCCGGCGCCAGCCAGCCAAGCGGCGATGGAGCCCAGGCCTTCAAAGGGGACATGCTGGATGAAGTGGACACGCATGGACGCTCCCGGGCAGGTTGCAGGTTCAGCCCAACGCCACGTCGAGAATCATCATCACGGTGAATCCCACCAAGGTGGCCATGGTCACCGCATCGATGTTCTCGGGTTTGCGCTGGGATTCGGGAATCAGCTCCTCGACGACGACGAAGATCATGGCGCCGGCGGCAAAGCACAGGGCGTACGGCAGGATGTTCTGCATCTTCATGACGAAGAGCGCGCCCAGCACCCCGGCCACGGGCTCGACCATGCCCGAGGCCTGGCCCAGGGCGAAGCTCTTCCACCTGCTCAGGCCCTCGCGCGCAAGGGGCATGGACACGGCCGCGCCTTCGGGGAAATTCTGAATGCCGATGCCCAGGGCCAGGGCAATGGCCCCGCCCATGGTCGCCGAAGGCAGGTCCGCGGCCACGGCACCAAAGGCCACGCCCACGGCCAATCCTTCGGGAATGTTGTGCAGGGTGATGGCCAACACCAAAAGCGTGCTGCGCTGCCATGACGTTTTCACGCCCTCGGCCGAACTGGTGGCCATGCCCGGGTGCAGGTGCGGCAGAAAGACGTCGATGAGGCGCATGAACACGCCGCCGCACAAAAAACCGATGGCGGCGGTCAGCCAGGCGATCTGCCCCAGTTCCCCGGCCATCTCGATACCAGGGGCGAGGAGGGACCAGAAACTGGCCGCGATCATGACCCCGGCGGCAAAACCGAGCATGCAGTCCATGAGTTTCATGTTGATGGTGCGCGTGACAAAAACCACCCCGGCGCCTGCCGCCGTGACGCCCCAGGTGAACAGCGTCGCCAGCAAGGCTTGCATGACCGGATGCAAGGTCATGAAAAAATCCGTGATCATGGATGTCTCCTCTCTTCAATGCGCCACGCCAACACACCAACCCGGCACGCGTGCCGCGACGGCCGGCCATCTGGCTCTACATGCGAATTTCCCCGCCCGCCAACTCTTTCAGCCGCGCCATGTCCAGAATGCTGATCTCCTTGCCCTGCACTTCGATGAGTCCTTCCTGACTGAGCTTGCCCAGCACCCGGGACAGGGTTTCCTGGGACGTGCCGAGAATGTTCGAGAGCACGCCCTTGGTCACGCTCAGCTTGACCCGGGCCGGCGGGGCCGCCTTGCCGGCGTGGCGGACCAGCCCCGAGATCCGGCCCGGGTGACGGGGGGGG
>CAZPSN010000043.1:0-8789 GCA_964589645.1 uncultured Desulfovibrionaceae bacterium | reverse complement strand
CTGATGCGCAATCTGCATTCTTGCCTGTGCTGGAATGGGGAAAAGGAAAAGGCCTGGCGTATGATCGAGGAGCCATCGCCGGAACAGGCAAGAATCCTGGCCGCATTCGGCTACGAAGTGACACGTGGGGTCTTACAAAAAATCAAGAGCTAATATGCTGTATTGCTTTGAATAATCGGCTTTATTGACCAGAAACCTTCGAAACTCCTGTCCGAACCCATTTAGATATTTAGGCCAGCGGTTAGGCGGGCGCTTACCGGAGGTGCAGGGGACTCCTTCTCCGCTGTGTTGCTCCGTTGACCGCTTTCCGTTAATATTTCAAATCATATTGTAGCGTTGCGCCATTTTTAGAATGATCCTCCTCACGTCTTCTCTCAGCCATCTAGGATCAACAATTTCGAAACTTTCTCCTCAACGCAAAGACCACCGTAGAACCTCTTCCGGTTCCGCAACATCGACCTCGAAAAACAGGCTTCTGTCTCGGTTATCGGTGATTTTCTGCGACACGGGCGGGATTCTTCACGGATGAAGGGCGCAATTTCTGCCGCGAACTAAACTTTAACGTGTTCGGGTTCCAAGTCAGAGGCATAGATCCCGAAGACGTTGGTCCGACGACGGGCGAAGTTGTATCTGTGCAGTTTGGAGAATGTCAGGGTGAGTTCTCGTACGCCGCGTATCCGGCACGCCGTGAAGCATCGTATTCTTTTGCGCTCGACGCAGTAGCATCTAGTACAGGATTCATCCAGTACAACGCCTGATAGGGTTCGATCGCATAATCCTCGGCAGGTTGCCATGCTTGCAGTAGTTGATGCTATTAAATGGCACTAACTTTGAGAATTTAGCAAAATGAGTTCTTGAAATAGTCCCCAACGATCTTCAAAGCTATCTGCATGTTCTATCAAAAGCCTAAGAGGTATATTGTCACAGCCTTGGCCTTTTTCGGTCTTGTGGCCCTTGTTGACTATCAATTGAAGTTTCCCAACTTCTTTATGAGTTAAAATAAAGAAGCGGTCTCCATCAGATTCCGCGTCTTTGCTCGGTAGGTAGAATACCCATACATCAGGGCTCAATTTGCTTTCGTCTGTATACTTGGGGTAGTATCCAGTTACAAAATTTCTTTGGTTCTTGCTTGTTTTAACTTCAACCCTCAAAAAATTATTTTTATTTCCAAAGACAACAATATCGGTGGCCTTTGAGTTTCCGAAAGTAATGCTCGCATCATATCCTTTTTTGAGAAGTTCTGACGTGACTCTCATTTCGCCTGCGAGACCTATTTTTCCTTTGTCGAATTTTTCCAATGTATATTCCTGTGTATGTGAAAGTTGTTGAAATTTATCTAAGATAATTATTCGTTTTTGTAACGTTTCGCCATGCTACGGATAGTCTTGATGGCTTCGTCCCGGAGCCACTGCGGTTCGATGATCTCAAAATTCCCTCCCCAGCGCAGCGCCCACCACAAGACCTCTTCTGGTTCCGCCACATCGACTTCAAAGAAGAGGCTCCCGTCACTGTTTTCGGTGAGCTTCTGCGATGCATGGCGGGATTCTTCGCGGATGAACGGCGCGATTTCGGCTGCGAACCAGACTTTGACATGTTCCGGTTCCAGGTCCGAGGCATAGATTCCGAAGACGTTCGTCCGGCGGCGGGCGAAATCGTAGCCGCGCAGGCTCGAAAAGGTCAGGCCGAGTTCACGCACGCCGCGTATCCGACACACCTTGAAACAGCGTATCTCCTTGCGTTCGACGCAGTAGCCATCCAGGTACAGGAAGCCATCCACCACAAATACTTGGTAGGGCTCGACCTCATAGTTCTCGATCGGTTGGCCCGGCTTGCAGTAGCTGATGCGGATGCGTCTGCGGTTGATGGTGGCCTTGAGCAGGTCGTCGACGATCCGTTCCTGCCGTGAATGCCCCCCATGTGCGAGATTCTGTTCCAGAAGCGCCTTGCAGATGTCACAAAATGCCTTCTCCTGCCCGGCCAGAAGTTTCGCCGCAGCTGCCCTGGCGTGCTTGGCCAGGAAGGACTCCTGCAATTCTCCCAACTGGCTCAGGGCCAGGATGATGGCCAGGCGTTCATCGAGGCTCAAGTCGGGAATTGGCAGGAATGCATCCTTCGTGAGATCCTGTCGTTTTTTTGCCTTGTCATACTCGAAGTAGACCCCCAGCTTCTTCATGAAGTCCCGGTCGCGGTTGTAGGTCGACTTGCCGATGCCCAACTCCTCCTGAAGCGCTTTGGAGGACATCTCGGGCTTTGTCTTGACGAGTTGGTACAGGAGCAAGACGCGCTGCAATTGCTGGAGCTTCTGGGAATCGTTGGGCATGTGGATCTCGGAGGGTTCGGGTTCGCTGTACGGTGGAGGCTGGCCGTATCCGTTTTTCAAGGTTGTCCCGTCCGTACGGGATGATGTCCATGATCATGGGTAGCCTGCACGGTGATCTTGCGCTAAGAAACAGCACGCTTGCATGTCATATGGGAAACATGCTGAAATTCTTCGAATATGTTTGAGAATAATCGTAATTGAGATTCGTACTGAGGGCAACATAATGCGTATTCGTTTCGGCCGGGATCTGGATGGAGAACATGGGACGCTCAGAGTCGACGAACTTGATGCCAAGACCACCGGGCCTCTTGGGCTGCTGGGCATCCTGGAAACGCAACTCGGCCTGCCTCATCGAGAGGTGCCGGCCATCGAACGCGTCATGGCGTATCGAGAATGCCTCAAACGGTCCGACCATCCCGGCCGCTTTTATCACAAGACATTCGCGGTCGACGACTTGGAGACCGCACGAACGCTTTTGGGCTGGCGGGACCAGTGGCATCTTCATGGCTGGCTGGGCTCGTTTCCCAAAGGGTGCCCGGATCGACTCGCGGACATGCAGGATCTGGAGGCCGAGACGTTACAGCGTGTCCCAATGTCCGAAGGCCAGCGATTGGTGCGCGTCGCTGAACGAATGAAGAAACGCAGGCCGCGAATCTCCGCAGTGGAGCTTTGCGAGCCGTTGGAATGGTTCCCCTGGGCCTGGCAGCAGGTCCTGGGCGAGTTGCCATGCAGCATACGTTCGCCGAGGCCTTTGGCGCCTGGCGATTCTCTGCTTGGCCGCCTTCAATCCGCCTTTGCCGCGCAGGCGCAGGGTGATGCCCTGGTCAAGCTCCGTTGGGTTGATGACGGGAGCCTTGCCGTCGTGAGAGGCGAGACGTCCGTGTGCGCCGGGTACTGGGTTGGAGCGCTGCTGGGCGGGACGCCGAAGGACACGCTGATGGTCGTTCCGCAGGCCGGAACCCTCGTGGACACGTTTCCGGTGTGCGATCTGCCGCGTCCGAACTTTCAGGAATTGAGCGCCTTCCGCCCACCGCTTCAGTTTCTACCCCTCGTCCTTGCACAGCTCTGGGCCCCGGTCGATATCCACGCTCTGATCAAGTTCCTGTCGCATCCCCTTTGTCCCATTCCGCGCGAGATCAGCACGCGGCTCGCGGAGACCGTAGCCTCGTATCCGGGTATCGGGGGGGAGCCCTGGCGGGAGGCCTTGGGCAAGCTGCGGACGCGGTGGGAGGAAAGGGGACTTGACTGGGACGGTGCGGTCGAAAAGATCCGTTTTTGGCTGGAGCATGAACGCTATCCGCTCAACGAGGCTGCTCCCTTGGCGTATGTCGCCGACCGAGTTGCCGCTGTGGCCGATCATTTTCGAATGCGCCTTGGAGATCCGGACCCGGTGCGGCGGGCTGTCTTCCAAGGCGGACATGCCCAGTCTGCTGCGTGCTACAAGGCCCTGCTCGCCCTGATTGAACAGGGCGAGACCCGCATCGGGGTCAACAGACTCCAGGGGGTCGTGGATCAATGCACCTCCAAGGGCGCGGGAAACCCATTGAGCTTTACCGAGGCCGGGTCGTGCCGGAAGGTCTCAAGTCCCGGGGCCGCCGTGGATCCTGCCCAACGAGTGGTGTGGTGGCAGTTGCAGGCCCCGGCGCTGCCACGGCCCTACCCCTGGTCGTCTTCCGAACTCGCCATTTTGCATGCCGCGGGCGTCCGTTTGCCTGGGATAACGGAGGAGCTGCGCAGGGAGGCCCTGAACTGGCAGAAGCCCATACTGGCCGCTCGAGAGCAGGTCGTCCTCGTGCTGCCGCCAGCAGGGCTGGAAGCGCATCCCCTCTGGCTCATGGTCGAGTCGCTCTTCGAGGATGGACACAAGCCGCGTGTCGCGAATTTGGAAGATGTTTTTCGAAGCCCCGGTCGTGAATGCCGCCAAATCGAGATGAAAGCGCTGCCCGCAAAGAAACGCTGGTGGCGGATGCCTGATGAAACCAAATTGCAGCTGCGTAAAGAGGAGTCCTTCTCCAGCCTGGAGATGTTCCTTTTCAATCCGTATCAGTGGGTGCTGCGCTACCAGGCCAAGCTCGAGCCCGGCAAAATCGCGGCCGCAGGTGACACGTTCCTGCTGTTCGGCAACCTGTCCCATACGTTGGTGGATCGCTATTACCGGCAGCCGGAGGCGCTGCTCTTCGATGACGGGGCATTGCAGTCCTGGTTCTCTTCCGCCTTTGACCATCTCGTAGAGACCGAGGGCGCGATTCTCCTCATGCCGGGCCGCAAGTCGGAGTTGAGTGCTTTTCGGGCGGGCTTGCTCCGGGCCATGCGAACGCTGCAGAATCAGCTGCGTTCAGCGCATGTGGTCAAGGTGGAGCCTGAGGTAAAGCTCGCCGGCGTGTTCACGGGCGGCCAATTGACGGGCTTCGCCGACCTGCTGGTGACCCGCGCGGACGGGCGGCGGGCCATTATCGACATGAAATGGGCCGGCGGAAAGAAGTATCCGGACAAGCTGGCCAAGAATCGGCATCTGCAGCTGACACTCTACGGAGAGCTGGTCAGGCAGCGGTGCGGGGCCTGGCCGGACTTGAGCTACTTCATCATCAGCCAGGGCAAGCTCATCGCCCCGGATCAGGACTTTTTCCCCAACGCGCAGCGCATCATCAAGGATGACGAAGTCATGGGCGAGGGCGCGCCAGAGCTCTGGAGCCGCTTCCTGGTGACCTGGAAATGGCGCCGTGACCTTCTCGCCCAGGGCCTCATCGAGGTGGCTGTCGATGACAAGGAGGTTGCGGCTGTTCCAGAGGGCGGCATCTCGCTGGAAATTCTCAATCAGAAATACAACGACTATCTGGCCCTGGCGGGATGGGAGGAAGGACGGTGAGCACGCTTCGATTCATCAGCGCTGGGGCAGGCAGCGGCAAGACGTATACCCTGACCAACATCCTCGGCGACGAGTTGCAGAACGGCCGCGTCAAGCCGGGCGGCGTCATCGCCACGACCTTCACGGTCAAGGCCGCGACGGAACTGCGGGAGCGCGTCAGGCAGCATCTTCTGGGGCACGGGCTTTTCGATCTGGCCAACGCCATGGGCCAGGCCCGCATCGGGACGGTCAACAGTGTCTGCGGGGAGCTCCTGGAACGGTTCGCCTTTGAAAACGGACTCGCCCCGTCCTTGCAGGTCATCGACGAGGATCAGGCAAAAATCCTGATGCAGAAGACCATCGACGAAGTGCTGCCGAGTGAAACGATCGATGTCATGATGGCGTTGTCGTGGCGGCTCGGCATCGAGGATTGGAAGGCCGATCTGCGCAAGCTGGTCATGGAGGTCCGGGCCAACCGGATCGATCCCGCCATGCTGCCCGCCATGGCGACGCGAAACTCCCAGTCGCTTCTGGAGAAGTTCGGCAAACCCTATGCCGAGGATTTGTCCGCGCAACTCATGGCCTGCGTCGAGACCGTTCTGCAGGATCTGAAACCGCACCTCGACAAGGACAAAGTCGTCAAGAAGACCAAGGAATATCACCAGCTCGTGCTCAATTTCCGACGTGAGCTGCGCGATTCGCGAGCTCCCTGGTCACAGTGGATCAAGCTCTCGAAATGCGAGCCCGGGAAAAAGGCCATGACCCTGGCAATGGAGGAGGCCGCCAAGCTCGCGGGCATGTGCACCGTTCATCCGCAGCTCCATGCGGACATCCGCGATTACGTCGAGGATCTTTTCGGGACGTGTTCGAACATCATTCAGCGTTATCAGGCCCGGAAAAAGGAGCTTGGCGTCGTTGATTTCACGGACCAGGAGGCCCTGTTTCTGGAGATGCTGGACAATCCAGACGTCGCGGCCGTCTTGTCCGACGAACTCGACCTGCTCCTGGTGGACGAATTCCAGGACACGAGCCCCATGCAGCTGGCGCTGTTTCTGAAGCTCTCGAAGTTCGCCGGGCAGAGCTACTTCGTCGGGGATATCAAGCAGGCCATTTACGGGTTTCGAGGCAGCTCGCCGGAACTCATGCAGCGTCTGCTCGCGGTCTTTCCGGAGATCGGCGGTGACGTGACGATCCTCGAAAAATCCTGGCGCTCGCGTCCTCCTCTGGTGCGGCTGGCCAACGCAATCTTCAAAGACGCCTTTGCGGGAACCTTGCGTGAGGAGGAAGTGGTTCTCGCGCCGCAGCGGAAAGAGGTCTGCGATAGTCCCGCCTTTGCCCACTGGATTCTGGAAGGGGGCAACGTGGCCGAACGATTTCAGGCCCTGGCCGGCGGCGTGCGGGAGCTTGTCGCTTCCGGCCTGCTGATCCCTGATGGAGACTCTGGAAATGTCCGCCCCGTTCGTTACGGGGATATCGCCATCCTGACCCGCTCCAATGACGGCGTGGATGCGGTGGCCGGGAGTTTGCGCGGTGCCGGCATCCCGGTGGCGACAGCCAGCGCGGGGCTCTTGAAGACACCAGAGGCGGCCCTGGCGCTGGCGTGTCTGCGCCGCATCAGCGACAGAAGCGATACCCTTGCGACCGCCGAAATTCTCTCCCTCGCCAATTGTATGGAGCCCGAGGCATGGCTGACGGATCGTCTTCAATATCTTGAGCATGACCAGGAGCCCAAATCCTGGCTCGAGTCAGGCCCAGGGGCGCATTCCCTCTTGTCCAGGATCGCGGAATTGCGATCGCGGCTCGAGGTGCTCACCCCGCACGAAACGTTGCGCTTGCTGGTCGCGGAGTGCGATCTTCCGGCGCTGGTCATGCAGTGGTGCGGCAGCGCAGAGATGGCCAGGCTCCGTCTGGCCAATCTCGAAGCGTTGGTCAGTTTCGCCGAGCAGTATCAACTGGTGTGCCATTCATTGCGCGAGACGGTCACCATCGCCGGCTTCCTTGTCTGGGTGCGGGAAGTGGCCGACGCGGAAGCGGACGCCCTGGCCACCCCGGCTCTTGACGCGGTGACGGTCATGACCTGCCACAAGGCCAAAGGGCTGGAGTGGCCGGTGGTCATCATGACCGAATTGGAAAAGAACGTCCGCAGTGGCGTGTGGTCGATCTCCGCGTTTTCCGCAGGCGGCTTTCAGGCCGAAGCTCCTCTCGCGGGGCGTGACATCCATTATTGGCCCTGGCCGTTTGGCAAGCAGGCAACGGGCATCGATGTCCTCGAAACCATCGAGGACTCGGATGAATTCAAGGAGAGCCTGGCGCTTGCCGTCGAAGAGGGCAAACGCCTGCTTTATGTCGGGATGACCAGGGCCAGGGACATGCTTGTCCTGGCGCACAATCCCAGCCACCGGTCAGATAACCCTTGGGTGAAGACACTGGGCGCGGACTGGCTGATCCCAGCTGGTACGCCTGAGGCTCCGCTCATTCTGCCCGGTGGGGAGACGATCCCCTCCGAGGTTCGGGTTCTGACTTCCGAGGTGG
This sequence comes from uncultured Desulfovibrionaceae bacterium, assembly GCA_964589645.1. Taxonomy (GTDB): domain Bacteria; phylum Desulfobacterota; class Desulfovibrionia; order Desulfovibrionales; family Desulfomicrobiaceae; genus Desulfomicrobium. Next base: position 1,092 of record CAZPSN010000043.1, on the reverse strand, counting down.
AGTCCACGCAGGCTGACGCTGACGCCAAGGCATTCTACTGGTTCAGGACGGCCGCAGAACGCAATGCGTATCCCTCTCTTTTCGTGTCGCCTTCCAGCGTTGAGGGCCGTGAATCAAGTGTTGCCTGTCAGGAAGATGTGGGTTCCCCCATGCGCGTCAAGCCCGGCCAACTGGATTGGAACGTGGCCGGTGATGCCATTCACGCCTGTCTGGCCGCGAGTTTCACGGATGTCTCCGCACCGCTCGAAGAAGAGGAGATTCAAGGGATTCTGGATGGATTTGGCGTTGGCGACGCTCTGTCCGCGTGCGAGGTCAAAGCGCAGACTGCCGCGCTGCACGCCTGGGTGCACTCGCGTTGGCCGCTGGGGATAGTGCGAGCCGAGACGCCGGTCTCATGCGGATATGGTGAAGGGCAGATCCTGCAGGGGTGGATCGATCTTCTGGTCGAAACACCGGAGGGCTTCATCGTCATTGACCACAAGTCTTCAATGGGGACGGCGAGCCGTCTGCAGGAGATCGCAGGAGCGTACTCCGGCCAGTTGGACGCCTATGCCAGCGCTGTCGAGGTCGCAACGGGCAAGAGGGTGTTGGAGAAGTGGTTGTTTTTACCTGTTATCGGGATGGCAATTTGTATTTCATAAGCAAGGAAATTTCATGACTCCGCGCCTTGAGCACAAAAGATTTGAGAATAAATTTGTCTGGGTCCCGTATTACAAACGTATCGGGCGCTTTGGATATCCGTTATCGAACAAGATTGATGACCGAATCCCTGAATTTTGGGTAGCAGTCTCTGATGATGAGTTGTATTTTGTGAATGACAGCAATGAGACCATTGATTTCGTTCGAGCGAAGACTGCTGGTTTTCAAACTTGTGACGATTTGATTGTTACTGTGGGTAGTTCCGAATATTCATACATGTATGAAGCGGTTAAACCTTCAGAAGTCGTAAAAATTGATGAGTATGATGTTTATCTTGATTCAGATTTTGTGCTTCAAACTCATATCGAAATTGATTCACCGACATATGGTGTTCTTAAATTTTGGTTCTTCGACGTTTAATGTGGAATTGACCGACCACGATCAGCTTGGGTA
>CAZPSN010000042.1:0-11747 GCA_964589645.1 uncultured Desulfovibrionaceae bacterium | reverse complement strand
TCCGATTCAGGTCTTGGTGGCCTCATGAATTCCACATTAAACGTCGAAGAACCAAAGTCTTGAATTATTCCTGCGCTTCTCCGCCTCTGCCCGACTATCCTTGCTGACGGCACCGCCAGGCTCCCTTGACAAATCTTCCGCCTGCGGAGAACACACAATTACTACCTAGCACTACCCGGGAGGATATCATGCCTTCACGAGCATCGATCAAGCCCACGAGCATCAAGCTCCCTCAGGAATTGCATGCCCGCATGCAAAATCTGGCATTCATTCGCAGCCGTTCCGTTCATGAAATCATGCTTCAGGCCCTGGAAACCTATGTCTCCCGCGAGGAAAAGCGGGAAGCCATCCGCCAGGAATGCATCAAGGCCCACGAGGAGTATGTGCTGACCGGACAGCACGTCACAGGCGAAGAAGTTGATGCCTGGATCGATCAGCTCCTGGAAGGCAAACAGGCGGAAATACCCGCATGCCACGTCTGATCTGGACAGCGGGAGCCATCCACGGACTCGGCAAAATCCACCAATTTCTTGCCGAAAAGGATGCGCATGCCGCTGCCAAGGCCCTGGATGCCATCCGCAAGGGGGCAAACGTGCTGCGCCAGTTCCCACAGGCCGGACGCCCGGCGGAGGACATGGAACCGGAGCACCGTGAACTACTCGTCCCCTTCGGAGCCGCGGGATACGTCCTCTTCTACGAAACCATCGAAGATTCCGTCTGCATCCTGGCCGTCAAACACCAGAAAGAAGCCGGGTATTAACCCCCTTCCCCGGCTCCGTATCCTGCCAATCACGAGTGGCCTCCCTGCCGCGAACCGCTTTTTCAAGGATGCACCTCCCAAGTCGGCGAGCAGCGACCGTCCCGTACGGCGGGATGCGTCTTTACATTCCCAGCCGCCGCATCAGCTCCAGCGCCATCTGATGCCTGTTGAACGGGGGGATGATGTAGACCCCGGCGAAATGCGTCCAGGCGTATTCCAGCAGTTCCCAGGCGATCTCGATGCCCTCCCGCTGCCCGGCATCCCCGGCCCGGGCCATGCGCTCGCGCGCTTCCATCGGAATCTCGATGCCCGGAAACTCGTTGTGCAGAAATTCCGCGTTGCGGTGGCTGGCCAGCGGCATGATGCCGAGCACGATGGGCGCGGCAACGTGCCGGGTGGCGGCCAGGATCTCGTCCACGCGCTGGCGCGAATACACGGGCTGGGTCAGGAAATAGGTGGCCCCGGCCTGGATCTTCTTTTCCATGCGGCCGACCTGCAGGGCCATGTTGCGGGTGTTGGGGTTGAAGGCCCCGCCGATGCAGAAGTTGACGGGCAGGCGCATGGGGTCGCCGTAATGGTTGCGGCCCTGGTTGAACCCGGCCAAGAGGGCCAGGAGTTCCATGGAGCGCAGATCGTAGACGCCCGAGACCCGCTCCGCGCTGCCGGCCGAAGGCGGATCGCCGGTCACGGCCAGGACGTTGTGCAGGCCCGACGCGGCCAGGCCCATGATGGTCGACTGCATGCCGACCAGGTTGCGGTCCCGGCCAGTCAGATGCACCACCACCTCGGTCCCGGTCCTGGCCCGGACCATGTTCGCCAGCACGATGTTCGACAGTCTGGGCACGGCCAGGGGGTTCTCGGCGATGGTGATGGCGTCGACCCCTCCCTCGACCAGGGCCTGGGCGGCCTGCAGCACGGGCTCGACATCGAGATGCTTGGGCGGGTCCAGCTCGACCAGCACGACCTTGCCCTCGGCCAGGCGGCGGGACAGGCGGGTCGGCGGGGCCTGCCCGGCCTGCTCCTCGGGAACCGCCATGGGCCGCGCGCTGATCCGTGGCGAACCCTGACCCAGTTCGCGGACCAGGGCCGCGATATGGCTCGGCCCCGTGCCGCAGCACCCGCCCACCAGACGCGCCCCGTAAGCCACGCAGGCCGCTGTCTGGCGGGCGAAGTATTCCGGCGATGAGGCGTAGACGAGCCGGTCCCCGAAGGCCTCGGGAAAGCCGGCATTGGGCAGGACCGTGAGCGGCACGCTCAGGGTCGGCAGGTCCCGGACCACATCGAGGGCGTTCTTGGGACCGATGCCGCAGTTCAGGCCGACCATGTCGGCCCCGGCCCGGACCAGGGTCTCGAAGCACTCCAGGGCCGTGCGGCCCGAATGGGTCCGGCCGCGCTGGGTGAAGACCATCTGCGCGGCCACGGGCAGCGAAACGGCGGCTTTAACCCCGCGCAGGGCGGCCAGGAGCGTGCCCAGACTGGCAAAGGTTTCGAGCATCAGGAAATCCACCCCGCCCTCGACCAGAGCCTGGGCCTGTTCGGCGTAAATCTCCTCCACCAAACCGTCCTGAAGCTCCTCGCCGGCCATCCGGCCCAGGGGCCCCATGGCCCCGGCCACCCAGCGCTCGGGCCCGGCGCAGCTCCGGGCCAGTTCCGCGCCGCGCAGGTTGATCTCACGCATGTCGGCGGCCTGCTCGAAACGGGACAGCTTGATGCGGTTGGCACCGAAGGTGTTCGTCTCGATGACCTCGGCCCCGGCCGCGATGTAGGCCTGATGGATGGAGCGGATCAGGGCCGGATCGGTCAGGTTCAGGGCGTCGTAGCAGGAGGCGCCGTCCACGCCGCGCTCGAACAACAGCGAACCCATGGCCCCGTCAACGACCACCACCCGCTCGGCCAGAACGGCCAGGATGTTTTGCCTCACACGGCCTCCAGATCGGCCAGCGCCACCCGGTGCGTGTCCAGGACATCTCGCTGCACGGTGCGGGCGTAGTGCACGGCCGGATACCCGAACATCATGACATACATGGAGCGATGATCCGCCGGAATGCCCAGGGCCCGCCCCAGCTCGGGCACCACGCTCTGCAGGGCCCAGCGCGCGAACCCGCACCAGACCGTGCCCAGGCCCAGGCCCTGGGCCATGAGTTCAAAATAGGACAGGGCGATGAATGGATCGGCCTCGGGCGAGGGGCTGGTTTTGGGCGCCGAGGCAATGAGCATGTGCGGAGCACCGCGATAGATGATGTCGCGGCCCTGCTCAAAGGGCTCCATGAACCGGGCGAAGAACTCCAGTCCGTCGGGCAGGCTGTCGTGTACGGCGGCCTGACGGATGCCCGCATAGGTCTTGACGCGGATCTCTTCCATGACCCGGGGATCATCGACCAGGGTGAAACGGACCTGGCGCTCGTTCTTGCCCGTGGGCGCATGGGCGACCACGTCCATGAGCCGGTCCAGGGTGGCCTGATCCACGGCCCGGGGCTGATAGCGGCGCACGGATCTGCGGCTCTTGATCAGATTTTCCAGGCCATCGGCATCGGCGGGCAAAACAGGTGCGCTGTGGTCAGGGTTCTTGCCCAGGATGGACAGGGCCGCCGTGGGGCAGACGGCCAGACAGTGCAGACACCCGATGCAGTGGACTGCGCGATGGGGGGCGATCTGGGGCAGGCCCTGGTGCATGTCGATGACGCTCAGGGGGCAGTCGGCCGCGCATTCCCCGCACTGCACGCAGCGGGTCTCGTCAACACTGAAATCAAGGCTGATATCACGCATGAAACCTCCCGTTGTCGAAAGATCCGGTCCCAGGCACCGGCAGCATCTTCCTACGGCCTGAAAAGTGGATAGACAAGGGCCACGACGCGCAGCCACTTTGCACGCGGCTTGACTTCGTGCAACAAAGTTGCGTAGGCATCAAGATCAAATCAAAGGTGCAACATGAAAAAACTGTCCCTTTCCATCTTCGTCGGCATGGCCCTGTGCGGCCCGGACCTTTGCCGAGGCGCAGCGAACACCACGAGGTCCCATGTCCGCCCATGAATCCTGCCCCACCTGCTCCGGTCACGGTCACGCCATCCCGGGGCCGCGGTTCCGGCCCCGAAGCGCCGGGGACCACATCGTCATCGAACTCAGGGACGTGTCTTTCGCCTATGACGGCCCCGACGTCCTCACGAACGTGAACCTGACCGTCAATACCGGGGATTTCATGGCCATCATCGGCCCCAACGGCGGCGGAAAGACCACGCTGATCAAGCTGATCCTGGGCCTCTTGCCGCCGCGCACGGGCCAGATCCACGTCCTCGGGGCCGACCCCCTGGCCGTGCGGCCGGCCGTGGGCTACGTGCCGCAGCACGCCAAGGTGCAGCCGAGTTTTCCGGTCACGGTCCAGGACGTGGTCCTGCTGGGACTGCGCCGCCCCGCGAGCCTGTTCTCCCTGCGGCGCTGGCCGGGATACGCACGGGGTGAGAAACAGAAGGCCCTGGAAACCCTGCGCATGGTCGACATGGCCGACCTGGCCCACCGCCGCTTCGACGCCCTGTCCGGCGGCCAGAAGCAGCGAGTCCTGGTGGCCCGGGCCCTGGTCTCGGAACCGGCCCTGCTGCTCTTTGACGAGCCAACCTCCAACATCGACCCCCAGGGCAAGGTCTGCCTCTTCGACCTGCTGGCGGCGCTCAGCCGCTCCATCACCATCGTCATGGTCAGCCACGACCTCATCTCCGCCTCGTCGCGCATCGGCAGCGTGGCCGCCGTGAACCGCACCCTGATCCAGAGCCCCGGCCGCGACCTGACCCCAGCCATGCTCGAACTCATCTACGGCACCCACGACGCGTCCTGCCCCCTGGACGAGTACATCCGGGGAGTGTCGTCGATCCTTGGCGCCCCCGAAGCCGGGAGGCTGCCATGAACATCCTGGCCCTGGACTTCATGCAGAACGCGCTTCTGGCAGGGTTGTTGACGAGCCTCGCCTGCGGCATCATCGGCAGTCTGGTGGTCGTCAACCGGCAAGTCTTCATGGCTGGCGGAGTGGCTCACGCCGCCTACGGAGGCGTGGGTCTGGCCTTTTTCCTGGGCGTCCCGGTCTTGCCCTGCACCCTGGCCTTCACGGTCCTGGCCGCCCTGACCATGGCCCTGGTCTCTTTCAGCCGCATCGACCGCTCCGACGGCATCATCGGCATCATGTGGGCAGCGGGCATGGCTTTTGGCATCATCCTCATGGACCTCACGCCCGGCTACAACGTGGATCTCATGAGCTACCTCTTCGGCAGCCTCCTGGCCGTGCCCACGCACGACCTCTGGCTCATGCTGGGCCTTGACCTGATCATCCTGACCGTGATCCTTTTCTGGTTCAAGGACTTTTTGTCCCTGTCCTTTGATCCCGAGTTCGCGCGCTCCACGGGCGTGCCCGTGCGCCTGCTCTACACATTGATGCAGATCCTCACGGCCGTGACCGTGGTCATGGTCATCCAGGTGGCCGGCCTCATCCTGGTCATCGCCCTCTTGACCATCCCGCCCATGCTGGCCGAACTCTTCACCAACGCCCTTGGCCGGATGATGGTCCTGGCCACCCTGGCGAGCCTTGTCTTCTGCCTGGGCGGACTGGCCCTGTCCTGGCATTTCGACCTGACCTCGGGCGCGTCCATCATCGCCCTGGCCACCGTGGGCTATCTGCTGGGCTGGGGATGCCGCCTCTTGCGAGGACGGACATGAAGGCCCGCCTTTCCCGCAAAGAGGCCTTGCACCGCCTGCAAAAAACCGGGCTCGACCCCACGGAGCACCGTCTGCGCATCCTCTTGGCCGTGGCCAACACGCCGCATCCGTCCAGCGCCCTGGAAATTCTCGAAACAGTCAGGTCCGACCGGGACATCAACCGTGTCACCGTGTACCGCATCCTCGATCTGCTGGTCGAACACCTGATCTTGAACCGCCTGGGCCTGGGCGAGAAATCCCAGCGCTTCTGCCTGCGCACGGAACCGGATGACGCACACCCCCACTTCCACTGCGCCCGCTGCGACCGCTTCCTATGCCTGGAATCCCATCTTCTGGACCTGGACCACCAGGCCCTGGACAGCCTGGCCCTGGACATCCACCACGTGGACATCCGCCTGGAGGGCATCTGCCCCGCCTGCCGGAAATCGACCGCATAGCCAGGGCCACGCGCCACAAAAAAACCGGACCCCTTGCGAGGCCCGGTCCCGAAACGTCTCGAACCGCGATCTGTCAGTAGCCTTTGAGCTTGTCGATGAACTCCGGCAGCCAAAGGGATATCTGCGGGACGTAGGTGATGAGGACCAAAAACCCGAGCAGAATGGTCAGCCAGGGGAAAGCCGCGCGCACGACCCAGGTCAAATCGCGCTTGGTGATGCCGGCAGTGACAAAGAGGTTCAGGCCCACGGGAGGGGTGATCATGCCGATCTCCATGTTGACCACCACGATGATACCCAGATGGATGGGATCGATGCCGAGCTTCACCGCGATGGGAAAGAGGATCGGAATCATGATCATGGTGATGGCCGAGGGCTCCATGAAATTGCCGGCGATGAGCAAGAGGATGTTGACGACGATGAGGAAACCCCAGGCCGGCAAGCCCCATCCGACAATGGTTTCGGCGATCATGTGCGGAATGCGTTCCGTGGTCAGGACATGGGCGAAGAGCATGGCGTTGCCGATGATGAAGAGCAGCATGATGCTGACCTTGGCCGCGTCCAGCACCACGTGCCGCACTTCCGGATGCACCACGGACCGTGGGATGGCCGCGAAGGTCTGCCACAATCCGCGGACCAGGGCCGCTCCGAGTGGCTCGTCCACCTTGCGCAGGGGAACCTCTTTCAGGGGCCCCATGTCGCGGTAGACGAAGACTGCGATCCAAAAGGCGTATACGGCCGAGACCGCCGCCGCCTCCGTGGGGCTGCAGATGCCTCCGTAGATCGACCCGAGCACGATGATGACGAGCATGAGCCCGCCCATGGCCGTGAATCCGGACCGCAATACCTGCCGGAATCCAGGCCAGGCCAGGGCAGGATAGTTCTTGATGCGGGCCACGATATAGATGGCGAGCATCAGCAACAACCCCAAGGAAAGGCCAGGGATGAAACCGGCCATGAACAGCCGGGCCGCCGATTCCTGGGTCGCCGCCGCATAGACGAGCATGACGATGGACGGCGGAATGAGGATGCCGAGCGTCCCCGCATTGCAGATGACGCCGGCGGCAAAGGCCTCCGGGTAACCCGAACGGACCATGCCGCCGATGACGATGCTGCCGATGGCCGCCACCGTGGCCGGAGACGATCCGGAAACCGCGGCAAAGAGCATGCAGGCCAAAACAGAAGCCATGGCCAGCCCGCCCTTGACGTGCCCGATGCAGTCCAGGGCGAAGTTGATGAGCCGCTTGGCCACGCCGCCCGTGGACAGGAACTGCGAGGACAGGATGAAGAACGGGATGGCCAGCAGGGTGTAGTGTTCGGACACCGACTCGAACAGCTTCAGGGCGATGGACGCCAGCGAGTCGTGGGAAAAGAACAGGATGGTCGTGATGCTCGACAGGCCCAGGGCGACGGCGATGGGCATGCCCGTGGCGATGAACAGGAAGAGCAGGGTGAACAGCGCGGCTGTGGTCATTCGTCGTCTCCATCCAGGGACGTGCCCTCTTTTTGGGCCAGGTACATGCTTTCCTTGGCCTCATCGAGCAGTTTGAAGCCTTCGGCCCGACCCTGGATGACGGCCCAGAGAAGGTCCAGAAGTCGCACGACCATCATGACCATGCCGCCGAAAAGGATGCTGTTGGCTATCCATTTGGGAACGGGAATGTCCTCCAACTGGATGCCGATGCTCTTGAGCTTGCCCAGATAGGTCCAACTCCCGACCAGAAAAAGGCCGCAGTAGACCAGGCACAGCAGGATGGCGAAAATGCCCACGACCCTGCGCACGTTGCTGGGGAATAGCTTGACCAGGGCGTCCACGCCGATGTGCGACCCGACCTTGATGCCGTAGGACACGCCGAACATGACCAGCCAGCCCGAGAGAAGCAGGGTCATTTCCTGGGACCAGTGGATGCCCACGTTGAATCCGAAGCGGAAGACCACTTCCACGAAGACCAAGAGTGTCATGGAAGCCAGGAGGAGGGAGATGACTCCCTCCTCCAGCTTGTTGATAAAGGTATTCATGCTGAACAGAAACTAGTTGTTGGACGCGATGGCGGCTTCGAGGTTTTCCTTGCCCACGGCTTCCTCGAACTGCTTCCACACGGGTTTCATGGCCTCGACCCAGGCGGCGCGTTCCGCGTCGGTCAGGGTGATGATCTCGGTACGCTTGGAATCAATGATCTTCTGCTTGTCTTCCAGATCCTTTTTGGCGGCGGCTTCGTTGCCGATGGTAATGGATTCCTTCAGGCATTCCTCGATGACCGGACGGATGTCGGCAGGCAGGCCTTCCCAGAATTCCGTGGAACTGACCACAAGATAGTCGAGAATGCCGTGGTTGGTCTCGGTGATGTAGGGCTGAACCTCATAGAACTTCTGGGAATAGATGTTGGACCAGGAATTTTCCTGTCCGTCGATGGCCTTGGTCTGCAAGAGGGTGAAGACCTCGGCAAAGGGCTTCTTCAGCGGCATGGCGCCCACGGCTTCGAACTGGGCGGCCAGAACGTCAGAGGTCATGATGCGGAATTTCTTGTTCTTGGCGTCGGCCGGGCCATGAATGGGATCGTTGGCGGAAATCTGCTTCATGCCATTATGCAGATAGGCCAGACCGATAATGCCCTTGTCCTTCATGGAGGTCAGCAGCGCCTGACCGTTGGGACCCTGCTGGAATTTGTCGATGGCCGCCATGTCCTTGAACAGGAAGGGCAGGTCATAGATCTGCAGCAGCGGAGTGTATTTCTGGAACTTGGACAGGGCCGGAGCCAGGAGGTGCACGTCGCCAAGCAGCAGGGCTTCGAGTTCCTTGCCGTCGCCGAAGAGCTGGGAGTTGGGATAGACCTCGACCACGACCTTGTCACCCAGCCGCTCGGCCACCAGATCCCGGAACTTGTTGGCCTGGATGCCCTTGGGGGTGTCCTCGGCAACAACGTGAGAATACTTGATGACGATGGGAGCAGCAAAAGCAGACACGGCGCAGAACAGAACCGCGGCAACCGCCAAGGCAAGAATGGTCTTCGATTTCAACATTCCAAATACCCTCCATACGGTTAAATTTGTTTGTGCACGAGTACGCTGCGACGTGATTTTCCGCAAGGAGTAATGAATAAATTATCGATTTTTTTCGCAAACGAAAACAAAACCCGTAATACCAAACTGGTTACACAACCAATTTCAATACAACTTCAATGCAAAAAAATGTTTATCAGTTTGATTCATGCGATTATTTACATATGATATATGCATTGAATTACAAACAGTGCATAACTCTACACCGAGTCAAACAGCCACAAACGCATATCAACTCTAAAAACAAACAGCGCTTTTTAACGGAATGATCAAGCGTTCAATATTATATCTGATTTTCCAGACAGACCGCAAATATTGAAATTCTGAAAATCGGATATGAACACCCGCACGGCCAAAGCGCATGTGCCCTTTATGCTTCCGGCGCTCATTCAAGGATATTTCAAGACCTGGGAAAATTGCCATACGCTGACCGATCCCACGATGCGCGCCAGAACGGGGAAAGGAATTCGGACCTCGAACGCCCCCGCGGCTCCCTCGCCATGCGCTGAACGCACGCGGGCGAAGGAGTTACGTGAAGCGACTCGAAGCGATGGCGCGCATGCACGTCGAAGACGCACCCAACGGATCTCATTGACTTCAATAACCATTGGACATAAATCCGCGCCGAATCGTTGAGTTCCGCCGAGGGCGGAAGCGGGGGACCCATTTCATTGGGGCGAATCGCACACGCGTAGGGCACCTTTCGGCCCGAGCCCGTCAGCTAACCTCGTAAACGTCGAAGGGAGACCTCCGTCTGGCGTGGGGCCTTCCCATCCCCAAATGCCTGGCCGCTGTTAGGAGGTCTCTTTTATGCGCCGCAGTGCCTTAGAAAAGCGCTCGCCTTCGCCTGTTCATCAGAATGCAGGCCCCATCTGTACAAAACACCAAACCGCTTCCCTTGCCCTTGCGGCTTTGGGCATAGTCTATGGCGACATCGGCACAAGCCCACTTTACACCATCAAGGAGTGTTTCCACGGCATACATGCTGTAGACGTCACGCAGACAAATGTTCTGGGAGTGCTGTCCATGGTGTTCTGGTCACTCATGATCGTGGTCAGCCTCAAGTACGTGACTTTCATCCTGCGTGCCGACAACAAGGGAGAAGGCGGCATCTTCGCTTTACTGGCAATGCTGCGCCAAAACCCTGCAAGCGGGGGTAAGTACTGGCACATCACGCTGCTCATGGCCGCTTTCGGAGCGGCCCTTCTTTACGGCGACGGCGTGATCACCCCGGCCATCTCGGTCCTCTCCGCCATTGAGGGACTGGAGATGGCGACCGTTGCTGCCAAAAACTATGTCGCACCCATGACCTGCGTGGTGCTGTTTGGACTCTTCATGTTCCAGAAGCACGGCACGGCGGCCATCGGCAAGGTGTTCGGCCCGGTGATGGTTCTGTGGTTTCTGGTGATCGGGGGCCTTGGCCTTTTGGAAATAGCCGCCGAACCCATGATCCTCGCCGCGCTCAACCCTGTTTGGGCCGTGCGGTTTTTCTCCGTCAACCACCTGCATGGCATCGTGGTGCTCGGATCGGTGGTCCTGTGCATCACGGGAGGTGAGGCTCTCTACGCCGACATGGGGCATTTCGGTCGCCTTCCCATCCGGATTTCTTGGTACTGCGTGGCCCTGCCGGGACTTCTGCTCAACTATTTCGGGCAGGGGGCGCTCCTTTTGGATCACCCTGAAATGGCTTTCACCCCCTTCTACTCGCTGGTCCCCAAGAACATGCTGTACCCGATGGTGGCCCTGTCCACGGCGGCCACCATCATAGCCTCTCAAGCCATGATCTCCGGCGTCTATTCTCTCACGCAGCAGGCCATGCAGCTTGGCTTCACGCCGCGCATGCATATCGTGCACACATCAAGTCACGCCATCGGCCAGATCTACCTGCCCACGATCAACTGGATGCTCATGCTGGCCTGCATTGGCTTGGTGTTGGCGTTTCAAGAATCCAGCAGGCTCGCGGCCGCGTATGGCATCGCCGTCACCGCCACCATGGCGATCACCTCCATTCTCTATTTTGAAGTGACGCGCATCAACTGGAAATGGTCGATCTGGAAGGCGCTGCCACTGTTGCTCCTATTTCTGTTTTTTGACGTCGCATTTCTCAGCGCGAATCTTTTAAAGATCGTGGACGGGGGGTGGTTCACATTGAGCCTGGCGCTCTCCATTCTGCTGCTGATGGTCACGTGGCGCGATGGGCGAGCTATTCTGGCCAGATATTATGGCCATATGCGCATACCCGTGCCCATCTTTTTACGCGATATCGCCGAGTATAAACCACATCGCACCTCCGGCACCGCCGTGTTCATGTCCATTTCGCATGAGGGCGTGCCAAATACGTTGCTGCATCACTTCAAGCACAATGAAGCCCTGCATGAGCGCATCGTGCTCCTTTCCATCTTGCCCGCAGGATCTCCGTTCGTAGCCCCAAAAGACCGGGTGGAAATTGAGAATTTGGGCCAAGGATTTCACAGGATTGTTGCCCGTTATGGCTACATGGAGTCGCCGCATGTGCCAAAGGTTCTGGAATTGGCCACAGAAAAAGGCCTGCCCGTGGATGTGTACTCCGCCTCGTTCTTTCTGGGCCGCGAGACACTCCTGACCTCCGGCGACGCGCCCATGGCCCCATGGAGGAAGGTGCTTTTCGCCTTCATGTCGCGCAACGCATGGAACGCCACCTCGTTCTTCAATATCCCCCCCGAACGAGTGGTGGAGTTGGGAACCCAGGTCGAACTCTAATAAGATCCGCCTGCAAAAAGTCTTGAAACCTAAAACACTGAATCACTGTATTGATT
>CAZPSN010000041.1:0-12837 GCA_964589645.1 uncultured Desulfovibrionaceae bacterium | reverse complement strand
GGGTTACCCAAGCTGATCGTGGTCGGTCAATTCCACATTAAACGTCGAAGAACCCTTTTTACGGACTGCACCGGTATGACGAAACCATCGCCAAAGCCGAGACAGAACTGCTGCGTTTTACCGTGCTCATGGCGGAAACCCAGGAACGGACGACCCTTTCGACCCGGTTATTGCTGGAGAGCATCGCGACGTTGCCCGAAGTCCGGACCGCCGACGCCCAGGCCTGTGCGCAGATCTTTACCCGTCTGCTCACGGCCAACCCGCATTTGGGCGCCATCACCCTGACCACCCCGACAGGCGATGTCGTGGCCACCACCAGGACGCAATCCACAAACCTAGCCCAGGGCAAACACTTCCAGGACGCCGTGGCCACCAAAAAATTCGCGGTCGGCGAGTATATGCTGGGTCGCCTGCTTCCCGTGCCCCTGCTGCCCTTCGCGGCTCCTGTGCTTGATGACACCGGAAACATCCTGGGAGTTTTGCTGGCAGGCATGGAACTCAGCACCTATGGGAACCAGTTCAAACAGATGCACTTCCCGGAAGGTTCCTTTGTGGGAGCTTGCGATCACAAAGGCATCCGGCTTTTCCGGTATCCGGAATCAAGCAAGGGAGCCATCGGCCAACCCATCCGCGCGCCCATGTTTGCCGCCGCCAAGTCAATACGAGTGGAGGGACTCCAAACCGATACGGGCTCTGACGGCATCGAGCGCATTATTGCGTTCCGCCAACTGCGCCTTGATGATGCCACTCCCCCATACATGTACATGTTCGTGGGCACGCCCACGGCCACGCTCCAGACACAAGCCCGGACTGAAATGCAGCGCGATTTGGGCATTTTTCTGATTGCCATCGCCCTGACCTTGATCAGCGGCTGGTTTTTTGGCGGAAGCAAGCTGGGCCACAAGCTGGAAGAGCTGGCCAAGGCGTCCGGGCGCCTTGGCCAGGGTGATTATTCCGCCCGTGTTGCGCCGAACTCCGATATTTCAGAAATCACCACTTTGTCAGAGGCCTTCAACAGCATGGCTCAATCCCTGTCCCGGGACATGGCCGAAAGGACACGGGCCAAAACGCTGCTCGAGGAAAGCGAACAGCGCTTCAAGACCCTGCACAACGCCTCCTTCGGCGGCATCGTCATCCACGACCAGGGCATCATCCTGGACTGCAACCTGGGGCTCTCCACCATCACCGGCTACTCCTACGAGGAACTGATAGGCATGGATGGACTGCTGCTCATCGCGGAACAGTCGCGGGAAACCGTGCGAAGCAATCTCCGCTCCGGATATGAGAAGCCATACGATGTGTACGGGCTGCGCAAGAACCAGGACGTCTATCCCGTACGGCTGGAAGCGCGAAACATCCCCTACCAGGGCAAACCCGTGCGGGTCACGGAATTCCGCGACATCACCGAGAGCAAGCTGGCCGAGGAACGCTTGCGCCAGAGCGAGGATCGCCTAGCCCTGGCCCTGGACGCCACCAGCGATGGATTGTGGGACTGGAACCTGGAAACAAATGACGTGTATTTCAGCCCGCGATACGCCACTATGCTCGGATACTCGCCCGCTGAACTGGAGCCCAGCTTCGCCACATGGGAAGCCCTGCTACATCCCGATGACCGACACAAAATCAAGCAGACCGTGGCGGACCACATCGAACGTGGCGAGCCCTTCACGGTGGAGTTTCGTCTCAAAACCAAGGACGGAAACTGGTGGTGGGTGCTCGGCCGGGGCAAGGTCATGGAACGCGACGCCCACGGGCACCCCACACGCATGGTCGGAACCCATGTGGACATCCACGCGCGCAAACAAGCCGAGACATCCTGGCATCAACTGACACAAATCCTGGAAAATTCCGACAGCATCGCGGTCATGAAAGACACGGACCTGCGCTATCTCGCCGTCAATCAGGCCTATCTGCGCCTGACCGGTTTCAAAAACACGGAAGACGTCGCGGGCAAAACCGATGCGGACCTGTTCCGAGGCCTGACGTCCGAAGAGCACATCGCGGAGTACATGGAGAATGATCGCAAGGCCCTGGCCCTGCCACCCGGACAGATCTTTTCCACCGAGGAACGCATGACCGGAAAAGACGGAACGTCCCGCACTTTTCTGACAAAAAAATTCCCGGTCTATGACCGCCAGCACACGCTGCTTCTGGGCGTGGCCACCCTAAGTTCCGAGATCACGGATCGCAAGCGCATGGAAATCGAACTGCGCGCGGCCAAGGAAGCCGCCGAGAAGGCCAGCCTGACCAAATCAGAATTCCTGGCCAACATGAGCCATGAGATCCGCACCCCCCTGAACGGAATCACGGGCATGCTCCAGCTTCTGGAAACATCAGGTCTGAACAGGGAACAGCACGAATTCTGCCTCTTGGCGATCCAATCCACCATGCGCCTGACCCGCCTGCTCTCGGACATTCTCGATCTCTCGCGCGTGGAGGCCGGCAAGATGCAGATCCGAACAGAGCCCTTCAACCTGCAGGAGGCCCTGGGGCAGACCCTCGACCTGTTCCGGCCCATAGCCCTGCAATCCGGCGTGGCTCTGGAGCACCATATCGACGCCACCCTGCCGCAAACTGTCGTCGGCGACTCCATCCGCTTGCAGCAAGTGCTCACGAACCTGCTTGGCAACGCTTTCAAATTCACGCAAAGCGGCCATGTTACGATGGAGGTTTACCCCTCGCGACCTCGTCGCAACAGGGAAACACGCGTCATTTTTTCAGTCTCGGACACCGGATGCGGCATCGCGGACGAGGATCTGGCCCGCCTGTTCCAGCCGTTCACCCAGGTCAGTCAAGGGTTTACAAAAAACCACCAGGGTGCGGGGCTGGGCCTGACCATCAGCAAGCATCTGGTGCACCTGATGGGCGGCAACATGGCCGTTGAAAGCGTACTCGGGGTGGGCACGAGCGTTTATTTCTGCCTCACGTTTAAGCGTCAGGCCACGCTGCACGCAGACACGGCACCAGCGCGGCAGCACCCTGCATCCTCCCAGCCCCGGCGGGTGCTCCTGGCCGAAGACGACGAGGTGACGCGGTTCTCGATCCAAAAACTGCTGGAAAAGGCCGGACACCACGTGACCACTGCCCACAATGGGCAGGAAGCCGTGGACCTGCACCAAAGCGAGGATTTTGATCTGATCTTGATGGATGTGCAGATGCCGGACATGGACGGGGTGGAAGCGACACGAGCCATACGCCAGTCCTCACTTCCCGACAGGAAAAAGGACATCCCCATCATAGCCCTGACCGCGTATTCCATGGCCGGCGATAGGGAGGCCTTCCTGGCTGCGGGCATGAACGACTATGTGGCCAAACCCGTGAATTTGGCGGATCTGATCCGCATCATGGAGAACTTGTTGACCGACAACCACCTGGATTCAACCTGATATTCAGGCAAGCGAGAGGCAAAAGACGCATCTGCATGGGACGAGACCCATGAACGCTACACTTAAATATCCGGCCGCCTCCAGCACCCGTTGCGTTTCTTAGCCGCGCATGGACGCCTCGCAAAAGGGCACGATCGCCGTGTCCCTGTCCTGGGGCAGATCGTGCAGACGATTGCGCAACCGGCCCAGGGGAATGAGCGCTCGCCCTTTCCTCTTCTTACTGTTTACGACGCTTGTCCGACCAGGAACCCGCAAGACTTGCCATCCCGAGCAGGACCACAAACCCCAGGTGTCCCCAGTCCACCCACATGACCAGATCCGGTGAAAAAAAGGTTCCGGGCTGGTTCTTCATGACGCGCACAAGGCCCGTGAGCACGACCCCGGTCCAGCACAGACCGAGCAGGATCTCCCGCTGACTCCAGAGCCCGCGGGCCACGGCCCTTGAGAATCGCCATCCGAGCAGCACAAGCAGCGCCGCCGCCAGGGCATAATGCAGCACATGATTGAGATAATAATCCGCGGTCCAGGCAAAACCCGGCACTTCGGCCAGATAATAGCGGGCGAAAATGGGCATCTGGGCAAAACCGGTGAACAGCAGGGCCCCCACCAGCAGACGGAAAAGAGCAGACATGATCCGATTATTCACGGCCGTCCTCCCGTGTCGCTCCGCGCACCAGCTGCAGCACTCCGGCCACGGCGCCGACCAGCGGCGCGGCGTACACCACCCTGGCCAGGATTTCTTCCTGGGTGAAGGGATTGGCCACCCGGTCCAGATGCGGTTTGCCTGGCCCTTTCTCGATGGCGGCGCCAAGCACTTCAAACGGCACGGGCGAAACATAAAACGTGTTGGTGCCGCCGTTTTCCGTGTCCCCGTAGATGAAGCCGCCGGTTTGATCGGCCAGGGCCTTGGCCTGGGCCAGGATGTCCTGGCGCGGTCCGATGGTCTGCACGCCTTCGGGGCAGACCTCGATGCAGGCCGGAGTCCCGCCGCTGGCGACCCGGTCATGACAGCGGTCGCATTTGTACATGACCCCGTTGCCGGCCAGGCTCGGAGCCAGCTTCAGATACAGCCCCACTCCGGTCTGCCGCTCCGGAATGTGCCAGGGGCAGACATCCTTGCACTTGGCTCCGCCCAGGCAGATCTCGTCGTTGATGCGCACGATGCCCCGGCTATCCTTGGACGCCGCGCCCCACGGGCAGAGATTGGCGCAGGGCGGGGTCTGGCAGTGCAGACAGCGGCGCGGAATGTTCAGCTCAAACGGCCGGCCGTTGTACTGGCCGGACGCGGTCTGGATGAAAAGCCAATTGTACGGCGTGAGCCGGTCGTCCACATCCTGCTTGTCCGACCAGTCCGCGACCTTGACCTTGGCCGGGTACATCGGGGGAAAGGGCTTCCGGGGTTGGGGGAACTTGTGGCCATTGACTTCCCGGCAGGCCTGCACGCAGGCCCCGCAACCGATGCATTTGGACAGATCAAGCAGGGTGGCCAATTCCTCGGGCCTGGCCTCGGCCGGACGCGGCGCCAGGCCGCCCGCGGCCAGGACAGCGCCCGTGGCAAAAAACGATCGACGATTCATTTTCATGATGTTTTCCTTCGATGCACGCCTAGGACCTTTGTTCTTCCGTCATGCCGGCTGGATGAGTTTGGAATGGATGCGGACGTGGCGCCATGGGCCGCGTGACATGGCCCGGAACATCACGTCCGCCCCTTAAACGGTTTTCGAACTGGCGAGCTGCGCGAAGACGTGTCCGGCGTTGTAGCTGCTGCGCACCAGGGGCGCGCTGAACACGTATTCGATTCCCGCCTCACGTCCCCAGAGCGCGTACTGCTCGAACACGTCCGGATGGACGTAACGCTGGACCTCGGGATGGTTGCGGCTGGGGCGCATGTACTGGCCCACGGTGGCGATGCGGCATCCTGCCCCGGACAGGTCTGCCAGCACCCCGCGCACCTCGTCATCCGTTTCGCCCAGACCGACCATGAGCCCGCTCTTGGGCACGCCACCAGCTCCGCGCACTCGCCGCAGGAGTTCCAGACTCTGCCTGTAATCGGCCTGGGGCCGGATGCGGGAGTAGTGAGCCGGCGGGGTTTCGACGTTGTGATTGACGATGTCCGGCGCTGCCGCGAGCACGGTTTGCAGGGCAGGCAACGAGCCCTTGAAATCGGGGATAAGAACTTCGATGGACGGGGCCAGCTCCTGGCAGACGTCCCGCACGCAGCGGATGGTGGCGGCGAAATGGCCTGCTCCGCCGTCGGGCAGATCGTCGCGGGTCACGGAGGTGATGACCACATGCTTAAGGCCCAAAGAAAGGGCGGCCTCGGCCACGCGGTGCGGTTCGTCCGCGTCCGGCGGAGAGGTGGGGCCTGGGGCGATATTGCAGAACACGCAGTTGCGCGTGCAGACATGGCCCAGGATCAAGAATGTGGCCGTGCCCTGGGAATAGCATTCGAACATGTTCGGGCACTTGGCGCCCCGGCAAACCGTGTGCAGACCCAGGTCTGCCACCAGCCGGTCAGTCCCGGCAAAGACTGGGCTAGAGGGCAGCTTGGTTCGCAGCCAGGGCGGAATGCGCAAAGATGGCCTGGAATTCTCGGGCGCAGACATGTTTGATCTCCTGCATGGAAATGGAATCGTCGTTGAGTTCGCGATGCAGCGAGGTGGCCTCGGCATCGGGCAGCCCGCAGAGGGTGATGCGCCGGAACAGGGACAGGTCGCGGATCACGTTCAGGGACAGGCCGTGATAGGAGGTCCAGCGCCGCATGCCGATGCCGATGGAGGCGATCTTGCGCGGCCCGATCCACACCCCGGGACGGCCTGCCATGCGGCCCGCTTTCAACCCGAAACACCCCACCGTGCGGATGACGACCTCTTCCAGATCGAAAAAGAACCTGCGCAAGCCGCCTTCCCGGCCCGCGATGCGAAACACCGGATAGGCCACCAACTGCCCGGGATAGTGGCATGTGATGTCCCCGCCCCGCGTGGCCTGGACCAACTCGATGCCTTCTGCGGCCAGAACCGCTTCGCCGACCAGCAAATTTTCGCGCCCACCGTTTTTGCCCAGGGTCACGACCCTGGGATGCTCCAGCAGGTAGAGGGTGTCCTCGGCTCCGGCGGCCACCAGGGCCAGACGCTCCAACTGCGTGGCCTGCGCCTCGGCGTGGCTGACCAGCCCCAGATCGACAACCAGCATCATCCCTCCTGCCTCGCGGGCGGGCCTTACGTCGCGCAGCGGGCCAAGGGGTGTCAAGGCCACGTTTCCGGTTTGACTGCCGACCCGCCCTGGGCCATGTACCGAGCGGTCCCAACAACCACGCCCTCTTTGCCCCTGGAGGATTCATGAGCATCGACTGCGCCGCCTACAGCTCCCAGGTCGATTCCTTCGAGACGATCATGGCCGCCAATGCCGATCTGGCCGACATCCGCCTGGCCGCCGACAAGTGGACCCTGAAGGAGATGATCGCCCACCTCGTCGATTCGGCCTCCAACAACCACCAGCGCTTCGTGCGCCTGCAACTCGAAGCGGTGCTGGCCTTCCCCGCGTATGACGCCGAGCAGTGGCGGGCCGTGACGGCCATCGCCGACTTCGACCACGCGACCCTGGTCACGCTCTGGAAAACCTACAACCTGCTGCTGTTGCACCTGATACAGACCGTCAACCCGGCCTGCCTGAACCATGTCTGGCGACGCGAGGACAAGGACATCACCCTGGAAGCCCTGATCCACGACTATTTCGCGCACCTGGAACTCCACCGCATCCTGTTTGTGGAGCGGGCCGCCGAAATCCGGGGCAAGTCCTGATCAGACGGGCCTTCTGAATCAGACGGATGGCCGCGATCTCTTCTTCCGGAATGTTCAAATGGTGCAGGAACTGCTCGTGCCGGTCCGATGCGAGGGCACATGTCGTTTATTTCGAAACATGCTCTGATCGATCATACTCCGCTGCTTTCAACTTGATGAGCACTTCCTCCATCAATTTCCTGTTCGCACACTGCGAGTCCGCGATGAATGCGACAAGAAACGACTGAAAGCCCATGCCGATCAATATATTTGCAAAGATCAGCGATTGCATGTGTCCGCCACCATGGCCCGTGAAATAGAACCAAAGAAAACGCAGACCGACCATGAATCCGAGCAGGAACAAGAAAAATCCCAACGTTCCGAAGAATCGAAAGGGACGATAGATCACAAAAATACGGATAATCGTCACGATTGAACATTTTATATACGAATAAATGCTTTTCATGAGCCGTGAGGGTCGCAATACCGGGTTCACACGCACCGGCACGGACATGACGGACATGTTGTTCTGTCCAGCCTGAATGATGGTTTCCAGGGTGTATGTATACTCGTTGAAAACGTTCACCCGCATGGCGGCGGCTCTCGACAAGGCCCGAAATCCACTCGGCGCGTCGGGAACAGTTGTCCTGCTGGCCATGCGAACAATCCAACTCCCCAATTTCTGAAGCATCTTCTTGGCTGGCGAAAAATGATTCATAGCTGAGATGGGACGCGCTCCGATGACGACATCGGCACGTCCGTCCAAGATATCCGCCACGAGCAGGGGGATGTCCCGCGCGTCATACTGGTTGTCCGCGTCCGTGTTCACGATGACATCGGCCCCGCGGCGCAAACAGGCATCGAGCCCGGTCATGAACGCACGGGCCAGACCTTGATTGCTGGTATGCGTGATGATGTGGTCGACGCCGTGTTCCCTGGCGATCCGCGCGGTATCGTCGGTGCTGCCGTCGTCGATGACCATCCACTCCACCGTGTCGAAGCCCTGCACGTGCCGGGGCAAGGCGACCAGGGTGACGGGCAGGGTGTCCGCTTCGTTGAAGCAGGGAATCTGGATGATGAGTTTCATGCTTTCACCTTGGTCCTTCGACCCCATGTCAATGCCGGTTCAGTTCGATCGAATACCCGTCCACGGCGATGTCGTCGGCGGCCCCGACCTTGATGCGCACTTCGATGTCGCGGATCTCCTCGGTCAGGTCGAGCCTGAATGCGAGTTCTCGCGCATCGCGAACGGACGCGTCCAGGGGCTGTTTGAAATGCATGACCTTGCCGAACTTGCTGACCACATCAAGGACCGACTCCCGAGCTCCCGAGAACGAGCCCCGCACCCGCAGCATGTACGATCCGCGGTCAAGCCGCCCATACCCGCGATAGACCAGAAACCCTGCCCGGCCATCGCACACGAGGCGTCCGTCGCGAAGTTTTCCCACCTCCGAGCCCACGGCAAGATCCGTGGCATCCATGGAAAAACAGCCGCTGATCAAACTTGCCGCATCCATCTGCGTGGAGGCCGCGACACCCCGGGGGACAGGATCGACCAGGGGGGATCGCCCGTCGCCATCACAATCCCGCATAACGAGAAACAAGCCGGATGCGTTTTCCCGGACCAGAACCACCGGGCACCCGTCATCCGTGAACCGCTCGGGATGATAGGTCAAATAGGGTCCATCGCACCCCGCGAGCCAGTCCTCGCGCGTCATGCGCCGGTAGGCGTAGTCGTAGAGATAGAAGCGGTACAGGGAGAAGCGCTGCCGATAATCCCAATCCGGATCATTTTCGATCGGCGCGTCAAGGCCGATGCATGTGCCCGGGGCGTAGTTCTTCCGGATCACCTCCACCAGGGAGGACGGCCTGCTGTATACCT
This sequence comes from uncultured Desulfovibrionaceae bacterium, assembly GCA_964589645.1. Classification (GTDB taxonomy): domain Bacteria; phylum Desulfobacterota; class Desulfovibrionia; order Desulfovibrionales; family Desulfomicrobiaceae; genus Desulfomicrobium. Next base: position 3,790 of record CAZPSN010000041.1, on the reverse strand, counting down.
TCAGCATGTCGGAGTGCCACTCGGCCTGACGGGAGGCGCCGAGAAGGAACAAGGCCAGCATGAGCGAGATCAGACCGTACCGCCCCGAGACGGACATGAACAGCACGCCGATGGCGCCAAGGCCGAGCCACAGGGCGACGTGCAGCTTGGGCGCCACGTATTGCGGCCAAAACGCCGGCGTCATGAGAAGGTTGTTCCAGTTCATGGGGACATACCAATAACCCAGACATGCCGCGACAGCCCCCAAAAAAACGCACAGCCGAAAAGACGTCACGATCCTGGCGCGCAGCGGCGTATGCAGGAATTTCCAGACCCCCACGGCGATGAAGAGGGGCGCCACTGCGTCCAGATAGCGCCCGTAAATCCAGTGCGCGATGTTATCGGGCGGCCCGAGGGAGAGGTCGCTTAAGCCAATCACCCCGAACAGAGAGAGCACCATGAATGCGCCCCCGATCGCGGTCCAATCGCGCGTTCCCGTCGTCATCCAGCGCCGTGCGCGCGACACAAACTCCAGAAATCCATATGCGGCCAAGCCGAAACTGCCGACAATCATATACGAAAGCTGGCCCAGAAACTTGACCGCGACATCCATCCAGAATCCCGGCGTCCCGGCTCCGGCGAACGCCACGGCCGCGTCCGGATAATGGAAAAAAGGCTGGAATCCTTCGGGGGTCATGGACCGGGCCAGCCACGGATGGATACCCTTGGCGTAGGCAAGGATCAATGCCGCGACGCCCAGGGCGTGGACAAGAAAAGCCCCCCTGACTTTGCGCCGGAAGGCCCAGGCCCCGAGGACGAGGACGCTGGCCGCCGCCACGGCCAGACCGGTGGGATGGATCCAGTACAACAGGCCAAGCCAGAGCGTGAACGGAAGTATCTCCCGGATGCGGCCGTCCCTCATGCCGGACAGGGCCAGAATTGCGGCCAGGAAGCAGGGCACGAAGGCGGACGTGGGAAAGACGTATCCGGCCATGGTCACCCACGACGGGTACAGGGCCACGGCAAGCAGGATCAGAAGCCGCTCCCGTGGCGAGGCGTCCGGCGCCCAGCGGGTCAGGATCCGATCGAGAAGATGGAACGATACGGCCCAGAGCACGGCATTGAGCAGCATCGCGCCTCGCCAGATGGAGGCCGTGTCGTCCAGCACGGCGAACAGCGGGGCCAGCAGGAAGGAGTAGCCGGCGTGGTAGCTGCTCGCGCCGTCCACCAGATATCCGGACAGAAAAATCGCGTTGGAGAGGTACCCGATTTCATCCGTCAGATAGGCCGGCCCCGTGTAGGGCAGGCTGCACGCCAAGTACACCAGCGGGGCTCCGATGATGACCAGCCATCGCCACGGATCGGGCCTGGACTCTACTCGGATCGTGGCGGCATGCAATTCCGGCGCTTCAGAAGAAGGCATCGTCTCAACTCCTGCGTGGATGCTGATCGGGGACACGCAACTGCCTCTGGGGTAATCCAACGTGCCGACAACCGGCACCCAGCAACTGCGTACAAAAGCCGCGGCCCAGCGTCGAACAAAAAATGGTGTGCGCAGAGGCCGTTGGCGTTAAAAAACGGCCCGCCCCCGACGATCCACCGCACGGCACCCATGATCCACATTTAATGTAGGTGCGAAAAATTTTTCGCACCTACCCTGTGTCAAACCATTCAAAACCTGTTCGCCAGCAACAATGCAAGAACCCCGGATTGTTAAGGACAAAATGCCGGACAAGAGTTGACGCAATCCAATAATAGGACTATTTTTCGACCTATAAATAATACGAAATAAGGAGCGACCATGCCTAGCCAGATCCTTGCCGATGTCGCTGCCAGCGTGTCGGAACTGAAGAAAAATCCCATGGCCACCGTTGCCTCGGGCGAGGGCTTTCCCGTGGCCATTCTCAACCACAACGAACCGGTCTTCTACTGCGTGCCGGCTGCCGCTTACGAGCGGCTCATGGAACAGCTGGAAGACGTGGAACTGGCAGCCCTGGTCAAGGCTCGCCAGAGTCAGCCGGAAATAGCGGTGGGCTGGGATGAGCTATAGTCTGCGGTTCAAAGAGGAAGCCAAAAAGGAATGGGACCGGCTTGATCCGACCATCCGCGAACAGTTCGCCAAAAAACTGCGCGAACGCCGGGACAATCCCAAAGTGGACAGTGCGCGCCTGAGCGGCATGCCGAACTGCTATAAGATCAAACTGCGCAGCGCCGGGTACCGGCTGGTCTACGAAGTGCGGGACCAGGAAGTTGTCATCATCGTCATCGCGGTGGGCAAGCGGGAGAGGCATGCGGTGTACAAGGCCGCGGCAAAAAGACGTGAATGACTGATCGGTATGACAAACTGCCACAGAATAGGCAGGCACATGAACCAACCCCAACGATCACACAGCCCATGACCACAAATTGCCGATGATCCCATTCCCGTAGGGGCGAAAAATTTTTCGCCCCTACATGCCTGCAAATCCACGCGGACGGCCGCATGGAACATGGGCAGACACGCAGGTCTGCCCCTACGGGATGTCCCGTTGTGTCGTGATGCACCCACAGGGCATTATGCCCGCGGGTCGAGGTGATTGTCTTCCTGTCGCGCCGGACAAAACTATGACATTTCAAATCATTGCATCCAGGCGATATCAAAGATATCCTTTGCGCGACTGTGGCCTGGAGCCAACAAAAGGTTCGTGACCGAACGATGACGCGGGTAGCGGACACAACGCCGATTTCGGAAGAATCTCACTGACGCCCTGGGCAAAATTAGGTTTTTGAGTAAGGCGGTTATGACGATATTGTGGGTGCTGCACGAGAAGGAAATGCCGAATGATCCTGGAAAACAAACTCCACATCACCGACCAGATTGAGCTTGCCAAAGCCGAAGAAAAAATCAGCAAGCAAAAAGCCAGGCAGCTTTTTGATGCGGGTGATATTCACAAAGCAGAAATCGGCACTTTCGCCGGACTTGCGTTCATCCACGCCTATTTGTTTGAAGATATGTATGCTTTTGCCGGGAAAATCCGCGACGTGAATATCGCCAAAGGGGATTTCCGCTTCGCGCCGCTCATGTACCTGGAGCAATCGCTGAAATATATCGACAAGATGCCGCACGATACCTTTGATCAAATTATCGAAAAGTATGTGGAGATGAATATTGCCCATCCTTTCCGCGAAGGGAATGGTCGCGCCACGCGCATCTGGCTTGACCTCTTGCTCAAAGCCCAAATCAAACAGGTGGTGGACTGGAACCTGGTCGACAAAGATGAATATCTCTCCGCCATGCAGCGCAGCCCCGTGAAAGACCTTGAAATCAAGACCTTGCTGCAACAAGCGCTGACCGATCAAATTGATGACCGCGCGCTGTTTATGAAGGGTATCGATGTGAGTTATTTCTACGAAGGCTATAGCGAATTTAGAATTGAGGAGCTGTAGTCACGAGCAGGATATCAGCCTGAATTACTCCTCACCGCGCTCCGTCTTCAGGGCAACCGTCCCAACTCCTCGTACCCGAAACTTCTGACCACCCGCATGAAACCGTCCTCAGGTTCAAAGACCGCGATGCTCGGCAGCGGGATGCCAGGTGTTGGTCTTGACCATTGGCCGATACAGCATTTCCAGCACGTCGGGTATGTTCTCCTGAACCAACCCCAACGATGCATCGCCCATGACCACAAATTGGCGATGATCCCCATTCCCGTAGGGGCGAAAAATTTTTCGCCCCTACATTCCTGCAAATCCGCGCACGGAAAACCAGGAAAACCAGGGTCACCCATCTTAAGGACCGAGGTCAAGAGACAGTGTTCCCCTGGGCTAGAAA
>CAZPSN010000040.1:0-14702 GCA_964589645.1 uncultured Desulfovibrionaceae bacterium | reverse complement strand
CGAAAAAATCCAGACCGCTTATGTATGCGCAATACCCTGAAGGGCACACGTACACTGCGCGTCCTGGCTTTTTCCACTTCCTTGCATCTCACCATTTTTGAACGGCCTGCGAATTTTGAGTTTTTCAACAGTCAGCGAGGCTGCCGAACACCCAGCCTTTCCCGGAGCGGCCGCTCCCTGAACGAATTATTCGGCCGAGAACCAGGGTTGGCCATACCAGGCCCGGGCCTTCTGACCCGCGTTGTCCGTATCGGTCATGATGGCCACTGCGTCGATGGAATCAATGTCGTCCCCAAAGGCCCGCTTCCAGTCCGCGCGAACATCGCGTTTCTCCTCGACCAGCTGCCCGGCCTGGTCCGACCCGCTGCGCACGGCGATCATGACCGCGTTGGCCGTGAAGGCACTGGACCACATGCTGCCCTGGGGCTCCCCGCTGGCCCAGACATAGGACAGGGCCCGGGTCTTCCAGAAGGCCAGACCGCCCTTGACCACCACATAGACCCGCGCCGCATAGTCGTCGCCGGATTTCTGCCGCTCGTTCACTCCGGGAAACGTGCCCGCGACCTTCCAGGACCAGTTCAGCCACGGGGTGGCCCGCAGGTCGATCCTGCGTTCCAGAAAAAGTCCCGAGGCCGCGTTCTGACTTTCGGCCAGCAGCAGGCCCTCGGCGGGCAGGGGCGTGTACACCGTGCGGCCCGCGAAGACCTTCTCCTTCCAACCCGGATGCCCGGACGCGGCCAGGGGCGGCAGGGGCTGGGCCCAGGCAGTGCCCCACAGCAACAGCGCGAAAAGGAAAAAAAGTGGAACCCTTCCTGCAATGATGCGCATGAGCGGGAAAATTCTGCCGCGCCGTACAATCGTTTCAGCCGTGGAGGCGTTCATGAGTATCTCCTCATCTCTGTATATTGGCACCACCGGAGTCATCGCCCATCAGGAGAGCATGTCGGTCATCTCCGACAATATCGCCAACATGAACACCGTGGCCTTCAAGTCGTCGCGCATGCTCTTCAACACCCTGCTCAGCGAGCAGATGACCGGAGGAAGCGTTGGCAATCAGATCGGCCAGGGCGTGGGCGTCAGTTCCATCTACCGCGACATGTCCGTGGGCGCCTTCGAAACCACCACCGCCTCGACGGACATCGCCATCAGCGGGACCGGCTTCTTCATCGTTTCCCCGGACACGTCCGACGCCACCTACTACACCCGGGCCGGCAACTTCCGCTTCGACAAGGAGGGATACCTGCGCGACCCCCAGGGCAACATCCTGCAGGGCTACAGCCTGCCCGTCCAATCCGTCCTGGGCACCGATCCGGTCATTCCCGCGGCCAGCGCCGCCCCCCTGCAGGACATACAACTGGTGACCCAGGCGGACGGGAGCATCGTGTCCCTGCCCGAAGCGACCACGGAAATCCGCATGATGATCAATCTGGACTCGGACTCCACGGACAGCACCACCAACAGCGCAAGCCCCTTCACCGCCCTGTTCGACAGCTGGGACGCCACCCTGGCCGAGCCCCTGGGCAACGCGGCCTATGCCTATTCGTCCTCCATCAAGATCTACGACCAGCTGGGTCAGAGCCATGTGGTCACGGCATATTTCGACCCCGTGACCGAAATGACCGACAATACCAGCGGCAACCGGATCTGGGAGTATCTGATCGCCGTCCCGACAGACCAGGACGCCTCGGCCCTGAGCAGCAAGAAGGGCGTGCTCATGGCCGGCACCCTGACCTTCGCGCCGAGCGGAGAACTCCAGAACATGACGGCCTTCTCGGGCACGTCCGACGACAAAAACACCTGGATTCCCGTGCCCCTGTCCGAATCCGGCTACCCCGTCCTGACCGCGACCCTGACCGGCGTGGACCCCATCGTCAGCTCCCTGGACATGGGCCTGAGCACGACCAACGGCTGGAACCTGTCTACGGGCGTAACCTCCATGGCCGACCTGGACACGACATTCAACGCCTTGCCGTCCATGCTCGACCCCACCCCCCTGGCCCTGGCCCTGACCAATTACAATTCCGGATCCAGCACCATCTTCAAGGCCCAGAACGGGTACGCACAAGGTTATCTGCAATCCGTGTCCGTGGACACCGCCGGCAACCTGATGGGCAATTATTCCAACGGACAAAGCCAGGCCCTGTACAAAATCCCCCTGGCCGATTTCATCAACCCCCAGGGACTGTTCCGCGAGGGCGGCAACCTCTACTCCGCCAGCAAGGACTCCGGCGCCGTGACGCTGGGCTGGCCCTCAGAAGGCCGCCTGGGCACCATCGCGTCCAACTCCCTTGAGAACTCCAACGTCGATCTGGCTTCGGAATTCGTGAACATGATCATCATCCAAAAGGGCTTCGACGCCAACAGCAAGTCCATCACCACGGGCGATCAGGTGGTGCAGACGGCCATCCAGATGAAGCGGTAAGAAAGGCCTCGCCCTTGGCCACCAGGGCCACCGGGCCATGAATCCAGGCCTTGGCCCCCCCCGCGCCGGCAGTGACGCACACCCCGATGCCGCACCCGCTGGGCTGGCGCACGTCCAGTTCCAGGGGAAAATTTTGCCCACGGCCCAGCCAGAGTGCCAGGGCCAGGCTGCCGGACCCGCATCCGGTCTCGAAGTGCGTCGTGTTCGTGGACCGGACCCAGACCACGGGCTTGATGGCGCAGGCCGGCACGGCCTGGTACCAGACGCAGCCCACGGCGCAGGCGTCAAGGCCAAAACGCCTGCGCAGACCCGCGGCCGCGGCCGCGAAGTCTTGCGGAAAGGGATGCAGGCTTTCGTCCAGACAAAGATGGGTGATGCCGGGCAACGGCACGCAGCCAATGCCCAAAGCGCATTCCGTCATGCCCGCCCCCTTTTCCTGGTCCCACAGGGGCATGTCCACCCAGCATTCGCCCGTTGCGGGCACGACCCGGACCCCCACAAGGCGGCCGGCTCCCGACACGGCAAGCTCCCCGAACAGGACGTCCCCCTGGCAAACAAGCCCCACGCCCTCGCGGGCCATGACCGCGGCCGCGGCCCGGCAGGCGTTGCCGCAAAACTCTCCGCCCATCATGTCCAACCGCACCGGAATGGCCCCAAGATCCAGATATCCGACCTGCTCGGCCTGGAGATGTCCCTCGGACATGAGCATCCGTGCCACCTGGGCGCGCTCCTGAACCGGAACGGGATCGAGCACGAGAATGGTCGCATTGCCGCCGGGACTGGCCTTGTAGAACCTGAGTGAGCGCATCCTTGCCTCCGCGTTGCCCGAAAATGGCAGCACTACCCCAGGGCCAGGCCGCGGGCAAGGCGCTATTGACCATGTTTCCGGCCACGGATAGGACGGCTTTTTCACTTCTAGCCCCGGATCTTCATGACCTCCTACCTGAACGCCGTCCTGTTGGGCATCGTCGAAGGCCTGACGGAATTCTTGCCCATCTCCTCCACCGGACACCTGATCATCAGCGGTCATCTGCTCGGCTTCACCGGAACCAAGGCCGAAGCCTTCGAAGTCGTCATCCAGTTGGGGGCCATCCTGGCCGTGATCCTCCTTTACTGGCCGACCTTTCTGGGCCTGGTCCGTCCGACCGGCCGTGCCTTCGGGGGCCTGCGCGGCCTGGGCCTGCTGGCCCTGACCTCCCTCCCCGCGACCCTGCTCGGCCTCGTGGCCCACTCGGCCATCAAGAAGCACCTCTTCAACCCCGTGACCGTGGCCTTTGCCCTGGCCGCCGGAGCCCTGGCCATCCTGGCGGTGGAACGCATGCCCGCCACGCGCCGGGTCCGCGACCTGGATGCCATCACCCCGGCCCTGGCCCTGGGCATCGGCTGCTTCCAGTGCCTGTCCCTGTGGCCGGGCTTCTCGCGCTCGGCCGCGACCATCATGGGCGGCATGATTTTGGGCGCCGACCGCCGCACGGCGGCCGAATACTCCTTTGTCGCGGCCGTGCCCATCATGTGCGCGGCCACGGGCTACGAGATGTTCTCCATGCGGGGGGTCTTCTCCGGCGACGATTTCCTGGTCCTGGCCGTGGGCTTCGCCGTGTCCTTTGTCGCCGCCTGGATCGCGGTCAAGGGTTTCATCTCCCTGCTCGGCCGCCTGACCCTGCGCCCCTTCGCCTGGTACCGGCTGGCTCTGGCGCCCGTGATTTTGTGGATTTTCTGGTGAGCTCATGAGCATCGAACACGAGGCCAAATTCAGGCTGCGCGACTGCCTGGAGATGGAGGCACGCCTGCGAGACCTGGCCCCCCTGCGCACGCCGTGGCATTTCGAGTCCAACACCGTCTACGACCGCGAGGGGGAACTGGCCGGGTCCGGACGCCTGCTGCGCCTGCGCCAGGCCCTGACCTCGACCCTGACCTTCAAGGCGCCCACCGACGCCTTGCAGACCGCCGGGGTCAAGAGCCGCGTCGAACACCAATGCACGGTGAACGCCCCCCGGGCCATGGAGGCGATTTTGCTCGGTCTGGGCTATACACCCCGGTTGCGCTATGAAAAATTCAGGACCGAGTGGGCGTTCCCGGACGGGCTGGTCTGCCTGGACATTCTGCCCTTTGGCCATTTCCTGGAAATCGAGGCCAACCCGCAATCCATCGGCAGCCTCGCCCTGACCCTCGGCCTTGATCCGCTTTGCGCCACGGATGAAAGCTATCACCTTCTGCACCAAGAATGGCGCGCCCAAAACGGCCTTGAGCCCATGGACTCGTTCGTTTTCAACCTGTCCGAACTCAAACGACTGACCACTCTTCTGGGCTGCACGGCCCAGGTTCACGGAGACTCCCATGCTGACTGAAATCCAGCTTGAAAAATACGCCAAGGTCCTGTTCTGGGGCATGCAGAAGGCCCGCGTCACCCCCTTTGCTCCTGGCGACATCGTGCTCATCCGCGCCGACCTGGTGGCCCTGCCCCTGGCCGAGAAGGTCCAGGCGTTGGTTCTGGAGCAGGGTCTCAATCCCGTGCTGCGCATGAATCCGCCCAGCGCCTTGGAAAAAGGCTACTTTTCCCTGGCCGGCCAGACCCAGCTCTCCTTCGTCGTCCCGGGCGACCGCGAGTTGTACGAACGCCTCGGCGGCCTCGTTTCCCTGCTGGCCCCCGACTCCATCACCCATTTGAAGGACATCCCCCCGGCCAAGATCGCCACCTTTTCCCTGGCCCGCAAATATCTGCGCGACATCCTCGACTCGCGCGAAGCCATCCGGGAATTCGGCTGGACCCTGTGCCTCATGCCCACACAGGCCCTGGCCGAAAACGCGAACATGAGCCTGGCCGACTACACGGCCCAGATCGCCCGCGCCTCCTACCTGGACGAAGAAAACCCCGTCGCGGCCTGGGAGGCAATCTTCGCCCAGGCCGAAGGGGTCAAAGGCTGGCTCAACGCCATGGACGTGGAATACTACCATGTGCAGTCCCCCTCCACGGACCTGCGCGTCTTTCCCGGGGAAAAACGGCGTTGGATCGGCGTGTCCGGACACAACATTCCGAGCTTCGAGCTGTTCATGTCCCCGGATCACCGCCTGACCGAGGGCACCTACCACGCGGACCAGCCCTCCTACCGCAGCGGCAACCTGGTCAGCGGCGTGACCCTTGCCTTCAGCGCGGGCAAGGCCAGGGTGGTCGGGGCCGAGCAGGGCGGGGATTTCGTGCGCTCCCAGTTGGAAATGGATCCCGGCGCCTGCCAGCTGGGTGAATTCTCCCTCACGGACAAGCGCTTCTCGCGCATCAACGCCTTCATGGCCCATACCCTCTTCGACGAGAATTACGGCGGCGAACACGGCAACTGCCATGTGGCCGTGGGGGCGTCCTACGCGGACACCTATGCCGGTGACCCGGCGGAGCTGAACGAAGAACGCAAGAAGGAGCTGGGCTTCAACGATTCGGCCCTGCATTGGGACCTGGTCAACACCGAGCCCAAAACCGTGACCGCGGTGCTGCGCGATGGCACCGCAAAGGTCGTTTACGAGGACGGCATGTTTCTGTGGAACACAGGGCAGTGAATTTCCGGTAGTCTGACCGATTAAAAGCAAAGGGGCCCACGCCGGGCCCCTTCCATCCGTATCAACGCATGGCGTCTGTCACGACCCGGCTCCGCCGAACTCGTGTATGGCCGCCAGGGTCTGCCTCCAGACCTGGTCCAGTTCCTGACGCAACAGAGCCATCTCCCCGCTTCGACCGCCCTTTGCCGCCTGTTCCACACGCGCCGCGACCTGGCAAAGGCGCACGGCCCCAACCGTGGCCGAGGCCCCTTTCAGCGAGTGCGCCGTGCGTTCGATCTGGTACATATCCCCTTCCTGGATGCTGGCATCGATGGTTCCCATCTTTTTGGGCACGTCATCGCCAAAAAGCTGGAACAGGCTGGCCAGCAGTTCCCGGTCTCCGGACATACGTTCCAGGGTTTCTTCAAGATTCAGGAGCGGTTCTGTCGACATGATGATTCTTCCTCCCGCTTAAGGCCGTGCCATGTCTGCAGCGTCTACGTTGTTTCAGGACAACTGAAAAGGGCCTTGCCCTTCTTCCCCTTGCCACTGGGTCTGGATCTGAGTAGGCATGTCTAACACTTCAACACCAAAGGACGCCTATTATGGACCCCATGTCCTCCAACCTGGAAGATTATCTCGAAGTCATCTTCTCCCTGGAGTCCCAGCATTCCGAGGCCAGGGCCAAGGATATCGCCGATGCCATGGGTGTGCAGCGGGCCTCCGTGACCAACGCCCTGCAGAAACTGTCCCAGCGGGGCCTCATCAATTACCAGCCCTACAGTTCGGTGACGCTTACTCCCGAGGGCTTCCGCACCGCGACCCGCATCGTGCACCGCCACAAGGTGCTCTTCGACTTCCTGACGACCTTCCTGCGCATTCGCCCGGAAGTGGCCGAGGACACGGCGTGCAAGCTCGAGCACCATATCGACGACGAAAGTCTGGACACCCTGACCCGATTCGCCCGCTTCATCATGACCTGCCCGCGCACGGGCAAGGACTGGCTGGAGGCCTTCACCCGGACCTGCAACGAGCAGTGCTGCTGCACCGATTGCGCGGAATGCATCCGCGCCTGCCTCGAACGCCAGGACGGCAAATGCCCCCGGCACCTCTGAGTCGGGATACGCGTCTAAAACCCATGAACCATCCGTTGCGCCAGACCGGCTGCGCGAGACAAACTTTTCCTTCAAATCCATGATATTGCCTTCCATATTCGGGCCGCCCAGGTTTGTTCAGCGGCTTGACAAATTAGACGCCTTGAATACGTTGTTCGCACCATCGGCCGCTGCCTTTCGACAAGACATCTTCATGGAGTAGTTGTGCCCACCATCGTGAACTTGCGCACCATGCGCGTGGATCAGACCGGCCTCATCAAAACCATCGGCGCCCAGGGGGAACTGGGCCGCCGCATCCGGGACATGGGTCTCGTGCCCGGCACGGAAATCACCGTGGTCGGCCGCGCGCCCCTCAAGGATCCCGTGGCCCTGCGCCTCAAGGGCTTCACCCTGACCCTGCGCAACAGCGAAGCGGACCATATCACCGTCGAACTGCCGGATGACGACCTTGACTGAATCCGTGATCATCGCCCTGGCGGGCAATCCCAACGCGGGCAAGACCACCCTCTTCAACGCCCTGACCGGTTCGCGCCAGCATGTCGGAAACTATCCCGGCATCACGGTGGAAAAGAAGGAAGGGTATGTCGATCTGCCCGCGGGCACGGTCCGCGTCGTGGACCTGCCCGGAACCTATTCCCTGACCGCCTACTCCCAGGAAGAGTTGGTCGCCCGGGATTTTTTGATCCACGAACGCCCTCATGGCGTGATCAACGTCCTCGACGCCACCAGTCTGGAGCGCAACCTCTATCTCACGGTGCAGTTCCTGGAACTGGGCATTCCCGTGACCCTGGCCCTGAACATGGTCGATGCCCTGGAAGCCAAGGGTCTGCGCGTGGACGACAGACGTCTGGCCGAGCTCATGCAGCTGCCCGTGGTCCGCACCGTGGCCCGCACTGGCCAGGGCGTGCACCAGGCCCTGCAGGCGTCCCTGGATCACCGACAGAGATCCTGGGCTCCTCTTTCCATCTCCTATGGCCCGGACCTGGACCCGGTCCTGACGGAAATGACAGAGCTCATCACGGAGCAGGACGTTCTGACCCCGACCTACCCCCCGCGCTGGCTGGCCCTCAAATTCCTGGAAAACGATCCCATCGTGCGCCAACTTTTCGAAATTGCCCCGGAACTGCACGCCCGGCTGACCACCATGGCCGACGAGGTCACCAGGCACTGCGAAAAAACCCTCAAGACCCAGCCTGAGTTTCTCATCGCAGACTACCGCTACGGATACATTTCCTCCATCCTGCGTCAGGGCGTGCTGACCGTGCTGCCCGACCTGCGCGGCCGGGCCGACCTCTCGGACAAGATCGACACCGTGCTGACCCACCGGGTGGCCGGACCCGTCATCATGCTGACCATTCTGTACGGCATGTTCAGCCTGACCTTTACCCTCGGGCAGGTGCCCATGGGCTGGGTGGAAGCGGTTTTCGCCTGGCTCGCGGATCTGGCCGGGCAGCTTCCCGAGGGCCTGAGCCGCTCCCTCATCGTGGACGGCATCATCGCCGGCGTGGGTGGGGTGTTGGGCTTCGTGCCCCTGATCCTGATCATGTTCATGGGCATCACCTTCCTGGAAGACTCGGGCTACATGGCGCGCATGGCCTACATGCTGGACCGCGTCTTCCGCACCTTCGGCCTGCACGGCAGCTCCGTGGTGCCGTTCATCATCTCCGGCGGCATTCCCGGCGGCTGCGCCGTGCCCGGGGTCATGGCCGCGCGCACCCTGCGCAGCCCCAAGGAAAAGCTGGCCACCCTGCTGACAGCGCCGTTCATGGTCTGCGGAGCCAAGGTCCCGGTCTTCATCCTGCTCGCGGCGGCCTTCTTTCCGCGCCACGGCGCCCGGGTCATGTTCCTGATCACCCTGGCCGGCTGGGCCGCGGCCCTGGTCGTGGCCAAAATTTTGCGCTCCTCGGTCATCCGCGGCCCCTCGACCCCCTTTGTCATGGAACTGCCGCCCTACCGCCTGCCCACGGCCCTGGGGCTGATCCTGCACACCTGGGAGCGCGGCTGGCAGTACATCAAGAAGGCCGGCACCGTGATCCTGGCCATCTCCATCCTGATCTGGGCCATGATGACCTTCCCAACTCCGCCCGGGGAGCTGGCGGCGCCCGTCCAGGCCGAGATCGCAGCACTGTCGCAGCGCCTGCCCTCCGCAGCGCCCGGGGAAACCCGAGAGTCTTTGGAAAAGGACCTGGCCCGGGCCGAACTGCGTCTCAGGGAGCTGGCCCTGACCCACTCCCTGGCCGGCCGCCTGGGCCGCAGCATCGAACCCGTGACAGCCTGGGCCGGCTTTGATTGGCGGACGAACATCGCCCTCTTGGGCGGAATCGCGGCCAAGGAGGTCATCGTCTCGACCCTGGCCACGGCCCACGCCATGGGCGACGCCGAGGACCAGGGCTTTGCCGCCCGCATCGCCACGGCTCCGGGCTGGAGCCCCAGCGCGGCCGTCAGCCTGATGCTCTTCGTCCTTTTGTATTCACCCTGCTTCGTGACCCTGGTCGCCATTGCCCGCGAGGCCTCCTGGGGCTGGGCGGCCTTCAGCGTGGCCTTCAACACGGGTTTCGCCTTTGTCCTGGCGGTCGCCGCGTACCAGCTCGGTACGGGCCTGGGGTGGTGATGTTCTTCTGCAAGATCAAGGACACGAAAAACCCGGTGCGCACCCTGTGCGATCTCCGGGACGGGGAAAAAGGCGTGGTCCGCTGCCTGAACCGGTCCGAGGGCTGTCATCTGAGCAGGCTCACGGCCATGGGCATCACCCCGGGCACCGAGATCGAGATGATATCCAATGCGCGCGGACCGCTGCTGGTCCTGGTCCGCTCCGCGCGGCTGTGTCTGTGCCGCAGCCTGGGCCAGGCCATCGTGATGGAATGAGGATCTCCGTCGTCATTCCGGTCTTCCGGGAGGCGGGCATCGCCCTTCTGCTGGACGATCTTCTGGCCCGCCCGGACCTGGACGACACGGAACTCATCGTCGTGGACGGCGCTCCCGAAACCGACACCCTGGCCCGCATTCACGACCCGCGCGTGATCCGGCTGTCCTCCCCTCCGGGCCGGGGAATCCAGCAGAACGCCGGAGCCCGCGTGGCCAGCGGTGACATTCTTGTCTTCCTTCACGCCGACACCGTCCTGCCCCAGAACGCCTTCCATCTCGTGCGCCAGACCCTGGCCGATCCGACCCTGGCCGGAGGCGCCTTCCGCCTGGGCTATGTGCAGGGCGGACCAGGCCTGTCTTTTCTCGCGGCCGCGGCCAACCTGCGTTCAGGCCTGACCCGCGCGCCCTACGGAGATCAGGCCGTCTTTCTGCGTCGGACGATCTTTGAAACCCTGCACGGATTTGCCTCCATCCCGATCATGGAGGACATCGACCTCATGACCCGGCTGCGCCGGGCTGGCCAGCGGATCCGCATTCTGGACGAACCCGTGCGCACCTCGGCCCGCCGCCAGTTGCGCGAGGGCCTTGTGCGCTGCACCCTGCGCAACCTCTGTCTGCGCCTCTTGTATCACTGCGGCCTTCCGCCCGCATATCTGGTCCGGCTGTACCGCCGGCACGGGGACTGACGTGCGCGTCGTCCTCTTCACCAAATTTCCCGTTCCCGGGCTGGTCAAGACCAGGCTGGCCAAACGCGTCGGCCCGCTGCATGCCGCCGGGCTGCAGACCGCTTTCGTGCGCGACGAACTGGCCATGCTTTCCACTCTGGGCATGGCCGTGACCCTGTGCTGCGCGCCAGACCGCAACCTGGACGAATACCAGGCCCTCTTCGGACCCGGCCCGGACTACCGTCTCCAGCGCGGAGCGGACCTGGGCGAGCGCATGCTGCGGGCCCTGGAAGAGGCACTGGCGACGGACCCGGACAAAGCCGTGCTCATCGGCTCGGACCTGCCCGACCTCCCGGCTGGACACATCGGCAATGCCTGCGCGGCTCTGGCCAGCAGCACCCTGTGCCTCGGCCCGGCACCCGACGGCGGGTTCTGTCTGCTGGGCGCGCGCCACCCACTGCCCAGAAACATTTTCCGGAACGTGACCTGGGGCGGCGGCCAGGTCCTGGAGCAGACCCTGGCCAACTGTCAGGGCCTGAACCTGACCCCGGCCCTGCTGCCCCCCTGGCCCGACGTGGACACCTGGGACGATTTGCAGGCGTTCATCACGCGCAACACGGGGCGATGGTCCCAGACCATGGCGTATGTCCTGGCCCACGGACTGCTTGAAGACGTGCCGAAAAACCCGGAGCCGGCATGGAAAGCCTGATCCGGGTTTTTCTGATCAAACGGGGCTGGGTCCCGGGCAACCCGGAAGTGAGCTTTCTGGCCGCCGGAGAATACAACCAGAATTTTCTGGTCCGCGTCGGCGATACCCGCCTGGTCCTGCGCGTCAACCACGGCAGCCAGCTCGGCCTGGCTGACCAGATCAGCTACGAATACAGGGTGCTCGGCTGTGTGTCCCCGTCGGGAGTGACTCCGCTGCCCTTTCGCGTGCATCCGGACCGCGAGGCCTTGGGTGGAGGCGCCATGCTCATGCAGTGGCTGCCCGGAGAGGCCCTGGACTACGAACGGGACTGGAGGCGGGCTGCCGGCATCTTCGCCCGCATCCACGCCCTGCCCCCGTGCCCGGAGCTGCTGGTCCAGGACGACCCCGTGGCGTCCATCGCCGCCGAGAGCCTGGCGCTTCTCGAACGGTATCCGGACCATGACCTGACCCGGGAAAGGGACCTCCTGCGCGCCGAACACGAACGCATCCTCGACCTTGGCCAGCGCTACCGCTCCGCCTTCCGGGCCGACCGCCTCTGCGTGGTCAACACCGAAGTCAATTCCGGCAACTTCCTCATCACTCCCCGGACGGCCTACCTCGTGGACTGGGAAAAAGCCGTCGTCTCCAGCCGCTACCAGGATCTGGCCCATTTCCTGGCCCCGACCACGACCCTGTGGCGAACGGACACGCTCTTTTCCCCCGCGCGCAAACAGGCCTTTTTGCGCGTCTACCGCTTGGGGCGTGACGATGCGCCGTCCATGGACGAGCTGTCCCTGTTGTGCCGGATCATGGAGCAGGTCATCGTTCTGCGCGGGCTGTCCTGGTGCTTCATGGCCCACCACGAATACGCGCGGGGCCTGAAAGCCCTGACCAGCCCCCTGACCCGGGACAAGATCCTGCTGTACATGCGCGAGATGACCGCCCTGCTGGCCATGGCCCGCAGGGCGGACCAAGCCGCCCGTGACTGACACCACCCTTGTCAACATTGCAATTTTGTCGCACTGTATGACGCCGCCTGCAGCGACATCCAGATCTGTGCGGAACACGAGAACAACATGTCCGACGCCTTGTTTAAAACCGTTTATTCCACGGAAAAATCCCTTTGCCGCCAGTGCGGCAAGAATCCCTGCGCCTGCGGGCGGCGTCCAGCCGGATCGCCCCAGTCCCAGGGGCCGGTGCGGGTCGGCCGCGAGACCAAGGGCCGCAAGGGCGCGGGCGTGACCGTGGTGACCGGACTGGGCCTGGACGAAACACGGCTGCGGGAGTTGCTCTCGATCTGCAAGAAACGGTTGGGCTGCGGCGGAACCCTGCGCGCATCGGTTCTGGAATTCCAGGGCGAACACCGCGATGCCCTGGTGGCCCTGTTGGCCGACCTGGGCATCAACGCCAAGCGCTCGGGGGGCTGATGGCCGAGCCGCGCATCTCCCTGCTGCGCCAGATCGAGCACCTGAACCGCGCCCAGCACCATGCACGCATCGGATCCTTCGAGCACGATCTGCTGACCGGCGCGACCTTCTGGTCCGCGGAGCAGTTTCGTCTGCTCGGCTTCGATCCGGAAACAACCACTCCTTCCCTGGACCTCTTTCTGGAACTTCTGGACACGCGCGGCCGGACCCGAATCCTGCGCCTCGTCCGCGCCTGCTTCGCCACCGGTCGCGAACTGCGCACTGACCTGCGCTACACCCCGCGCGGCAAATCCACCCGTCTGGCCCGCATCCGCGCCAAATTCGAGGCCGGTGAGGACGGCCGCATCCGCATCATTTCCGGAACCTTTCAGGACGTGACCCAGGCCAAGACTCTGGAAACGGCCCTGCGCCAGAGCGAGGCCAGGTACCGCTCCATCTTCGACAACGCCCTCGAAGGCATCTACCAGACCACCATCGAAGGGGCCTTCCTCAACGCCAACCCGGCCATGGCGCGGATCCTGCGCTACCGCGACCCGAAAGATCTGATGGCCCGCGTTCAGAACATCGCCCGGGACCTGTACGACGACCCGGCCGACCGGAAGCGCCACATCGATCTGCTGCTCGAATACAAGAGGGTCATGGGTTTCGAGACCCAGGTCCGCCGCGAGGACGGCACAAAGATCTGGGTCTCCCTGAACTCGACCCTGGTCCGCGACGCGATTTCGGACCAGCCCTGCCTGCTGGGCACCATGAAGGACGTCAGCACGCGCAAACAGTTCGAACGGGCCCTGACCCGGGCCAAGGAGGAGGCCGAATCGGCCAACCTGGCCAAGAGCGAATTTCTGGCCAACATCAGCCACGAGGTGCGCACCCCCCTGAACGGGATCACGGGCATGCTGCAACTGGCCCTGAGCACGGATCTCCCGCCGGAACTGGAAGAATACCTGCGCACGGCCCTTGCGTCCTCGCACAACCTCTTGCAAGTCTTGAATGACGTCCTGGATTTCACCAAGGTCGACGCGGGCAAGATGGAGCTGCTGGAACGGGAATTCGATCTGGACAGTCTGCTGCTCCAGGCCGTCAACTTTTTCAGGGCCCTGGCCACGGGCAAGGGCGTTTCCCTGGACCTCGACGCCCATCCCTGCCTGGGACGCTTTGTCGGTGACGAGGGACGGCTGCGCCAGATTCTTTTCAATCTCATCGGCAACGCCATCAAGTTCACGGACCAGGGCCGTGTGACCCTGTTGGCCTGGCCCGTGGGCCAGACCCGGGGCCGGACCCGCGTGCTGTTCAGTGTCGCTGACCAGGGAATCGGCATCCCGGCGGACAAGCTGAACTACGTCTTCGAATCCTTCACCCAGGTCGACGGCACGTATTCCCGGCGCTACCAGGGCACAGGTTTGGGGTTGCCCATCGTCAGGCGGCTGGTCTCCCTCATGCACGGCAACATCTCCGTGGACAGCGCCATAAACGAAGGCACCGTCATCCATTTCGTCCTTCCCCTGCAGCCCGCCCCCACCCTGGTCTGTCCGCTGCCCGAAACCGACAAGCGGATCAAAATAATCACGCGGCCCATCCACATCCTGCTGGTCGAGGACGACGTGGTCAACATGACCATGGCCAAACGCATGCTGGAAAAGATGGGGCACAGCCTGGTCGTGGCCCGCAACGGACGCGATGCCCTGGATTGCCTCGAAGCTCCGGGGATCGAACTGGTGCTCATGGACATCCAGATGCCGGAAATGGATGGCATCGAGGCCACCCGGATCATCCGCCAGGACCCCAGATTTCTGCACTACGCCCACGTGCCCGTCATCGCCCTGACGGCCCATGCCATGGCCGGGGACGAGGAACGTTTCCTGGCCCAGGGCATGGACGCCTATCTGTCCAAACCCTTCGACCATGAACACATGAACGAACTCATCGCCCGCTTTTTCGGAATCGGGTAGGAGGCGGGGTCACCCCCGCCGTCCTCCCACACCACCGTACGTA
>CAZPSN010000039.1:0-15700 GCA_964589645.1 uncultured Desulfovibrionaceae bacterium | reverse complement strand
GTATAAAATGTTTCAAAACTGTATATTCAATGCAACTTTTTCACGGATTTAGGCTTGATTTTCTGATAGAAGAAGCGCTCGGAAAGGCGGATTTCACGGATGCGTTCCTGCAGTTCCGTGAAATAGGCCATCGAGTTGCCCGTTTTGAAGCGCTCATCGTTCAGGGCGAAACCCTTGACGATATATTCCTTCAGCCGCTGTGTGGCCCAGATGCGAAACTGGGTTCCCTGGTGAGACTTGACCCGGTAACCGACGGAGATGATCACGTCCAAGTTGTAATAATTGGGAGCTTTTTGCTGAAATTCGGAAATTCCGAATTTCTTCATCACATCCGCTTCAACCAGCTCTCCTTCGGCGAAAATGTTTTTGATGTGCTCATTGATGGTTGACTTGGCTTTGCCGAACAGCCCAGCCATGTGGTCTTGAGTCAGCCAGACCGTCTCGTCCTCCAGCCGGACATCAATTTTGATTTTGCCGTCGGCGGCCTGGTAAATGAGAATTTCCGAAGTATTCATACCGCTGGTTCCATGCGCGAAAGGTCAGGCATCGAGTCACCGTGACCGGATAAAACCATGCCGCCCGTGTTGACAACGGCTGCCACCTTAAGAACCCTCCCCGGCAAGTATCTCCCATACTTTCTTGTAACCGGCGCCACTTAAGGGGGCCTGTTCCGGCCTTGCGAGGCTCCAATCTCTGGGGGACATGTTTTTCAGGAAAATACGGGCTTTCCCGACAGAATATCGTCCGTCGTCACCGTCAAAGGCATCGCAATAGAGCAAGCCAAGCTTTTCTGCCACACTTCGAGGAGCGGAGTTCATCCGCATCAACACCGCACCTTCCGTACGGACGCCGTGATAAATCATGGCTGGCAGAGCGTTAATTCGGCGGCGCTCAGCCTCGGTCATCCCTTCAAAATCCATCCCCGATACACGGCTCAAAGCCGACACTCCCCAGGTGCCGTTGTTGACAATGGCGCGATAGATCGCCTTGCAGGCGTCGGTAAACGCCTCGGTTTCCGAGCGCTCGTTATTTTGTGCAAAATAGGTTTTCGCTATTTCTTCCAGCCGAACGCCATTCACCCAGTCGCGGGTGATGTTGGATAAATGGGCGTGGTCGAATCCATCACCACCGATTTCTTCAAGCTGCTGTTTCAGTTGGGGGACCTTGAGCATGACCCCGAACAGATCTGCCATGCGGCCTGCATCTCCAAACAAACTTTCCGGTGCCCAGTCATCGGGCCTCATTTGCTCTTCGAGATTCCGCATGCCGCTCATCGCCTTTTGCACCCCTTCAGGCGAAAAGCCGGTCAGGTCAGCCAGTTCCGCCGTCCCCGGCATATCAGCCAGCTTGCGGGCATAGTTTTTCGTGGCATTCAGCAAGGCATCGGCCTTGTCCCGTTGGGCGGGGTCATTGCGCAGAGTCGTGTAGCCATAGGTCTGCCGAAGAAGTTGTTCGGATTCAGCCAGCACCGCGTCGAGATTCTTCTTTTCCGCCCAGAGATGGGCGACATAGCAGCGGAAATCTTCCCACTGATCCTGCCAAAGAACGGCATCGAGATTGTTGAGCTGGCCTTGGGCGGCCAGATCATCAAGGAGTGCAACCAAACGGGAGGCGAGAGCGCCGGTATTGCGGCGAACAAAATCGATTATCGCGTCTCGATCCTTACCCTCCGCAAGGCCGACAACACCAACGCTGTCATGCCCGATTCGTCCGGCTCGGCCAGCGAGGTTCCAGAATTCCCGGGGAGACATTTCGACCGACTGCCGTCCCTGCGGGACAAAGCGGGAGGCTAGGAAGATTGACGATACCGGAAAATTGATACCCTGGGCGATGGTCGATGTGGCGCACAAAACGCGCAGATGGCCGGACTCCGCGAGCCACTCCATAAGCGTCCGGATTTCATCCGACAAACCCGCATGGTGGACGCCGACCCCATGATCGAGCATTGCTATCAACTCGAAGCCCTGGCTGACTTCGGTCTTGAGAAAATCCTGGACCAGTCGCACGTCGTCGGGAATGACATCGAACTTCGAAACACTGCCAGCCGCATGGCGGGCCATGTTCCAGACCGTGTTAATGTTGTTGGCGACGGCAATACTGGTGCCCCGGGCAGACATGACGGAGGCCATGGCAGCCGTCTGCAACCCGAATCCTGTTTGCTGCCCGCTGGCCAACACCTTGCTCTTCGCCACCGCGATCGGCCTGCAATCGCCCGCACGATGCGTGCCGCGCAACTTCATGGCTCTTTCTGTGACGGTCAGAGTTTCATATTCCAGCCGCCACCCGGCACGTTCACTATCATCCGCGACCGCACGGTAGAGCCCGACAATCCGTTCGTTCGGTTTCCAGGCGGTAGCGCTGAAACTGATGGCCTTCCCGGCATTGATATCTTGTGCAAGCCAACGTGCCACGGTATCACTGCTCTCGACGTACGGCATCAACAGCAAAAAATTAGCTTGAGGGCAATCACGCTTGATGGTGGCGAGAAGAAATTCGATCCGAAGCCCCCTGGCTACCGTTTCGAGATTGTGCGCCTCATCCATCACCACAAGCGCAAGTGGGCGCGGCACACCCTTGTTGCGGATGACCAGTGAAAGCTTTTCTGGTGTCGCAACCAGCACATCAAAAGGTTTTTCCTGATCGGCAAGAAGTTCCTCTTCGAAAGCATCGACCTCAATAGCCCCGCTGAGTTGCTCAACCCGCAGTCCAATCGGCTCGAAGTCACGGCGCAGCCGTCGGGTAATCTGAGCGGTCAGCGCTCTGGTCGGCGCGACATAGGCGACCCAGCCGCCGTCAGCGTCAAACTGGTTGAGCGCCTGAAGAATCCGGAACTGCGCCAGCAACGTCTTGCCGCCAGAAGTAGGCATGTCGATCACGATCGCTGTCTTGGCCTGATCAAGAAGACCCTGTTCAAGCAGGGCGGCCCGTTGTGGCGGCAGGAGTTCGAACATCGCCTGGTGTTCACGTTTGGTCAGCGCCTTGACGAAGGCCGACACGCGGGAGTTGACGGTTCGCGTACCCCACCAGAGGGAGTTGGTGACCATGATCCGGCCAGCGGCGTGAAGCCAGCGCAGAATCATTTCATGCCGGGCATCGCCCGATGCGGTTGCGGCCTTGATGCCCGATTCAAAATGCTTGTCGAGATCGCCGAAGACGGTACGGGATTGACCTTGCAGCATGTATTCAGCAAGGATTTCCGTTGCCTTCGCCCAATGGTAAAGGGCGATCAGCCGCAGTGCGATGGCCCTGTCTTCCACCGCAGATCCATTGCTCAGACGTGCCTTTTCATGCGTCCTCTGATCTTCCCGCAGTCCGGCAATGATTTCACGGATGCGGTCAAGGTCATCCCAACCATCCTTGCGGAACAGACGCACCCAGCACTCGAACAAACGGTAGAGTAGTCGTCTGTCCCACGGCGCATTCGCCACCGTCGGCACCGCAATCGCGGCTTTGTTTTCCGTGAACCAGCGCCGCAGGTCCGACCACCGGTCACCGCAATAGGCAAGGGCAGCCAGTTGCAGCACATGGGAGATGCGCTCTTCCGTGTTTTCCGGAATGGGAGCAAGGCGGCGAATATCGAAGGCATGATGCGAGGCAGCCGCAGTTTGCCCCCGCAGACCTTTGTCGCCGCCATCGGGGCGACTTAGGGCGTCCAAGCCCTCGATTGCGGCCATTTCATACGCCAGAGCGACGCGGTCCAACATCCCATCGTCGGCTTCATCTTCGGCAAAGGCAAAAGAGATCTGACGACCAACCGCCTGCCGAACCAGCCGCTCATTGACCACTTCGGCCGCACGAATACGATCAGCTTCGGGGATCGCGTTGAGCGCCCAATGGGACTGAAGATTTTGAAGTGCTGCAGCGGTAATGGTCATGCGCCACCTCCCGCCTGCCCTGCTAAGACCTGTGCCGCCAGGGTGCCGATTGCGTCGATTGGCAAATACAGGGCCAGCAGCTCGATCTGTGTGCCTGCCGGGCAGCCATTGCCAAGCTTCTCAACCCGCACGCGCACGTCGTCCACGTTCGGCTCGACATCGCGCACCAGCACGCCGAAAAGCTGAACATCCGAGGTATTATTGAGATAACGCTTGCTGGCGGCCTTGAAACGATCCCGCCAAGCTGCATTATTGGCGCGATGACCCAGATATTTGAACAGGTCGTTACGAATACCCACCTTGTCCCGCAAGTCTTCCAACTGCTGCTTCAGGCCAGTCCGCCCATAAACAGCACCGGGCGGGTACTTGGCTTCTCCGGACGTCTTGACCTCTCCGAAAACAAAGCGGTCGCCCTGTTCATCCAGTTGAACACCCACCAGATCGGCCCCTGGCAGACACGAACCGCTCTTGCGCTCGTCCCGGCCGTCCGGCCATGGAAACAGACAAGTCCTATGTTCGCTCAGATAGGCTTCGGCAATGGCCTCGCCAACCCGCCAGTCCTCGACATAGTCGGGAGCGGCCAAAGCTTGGGCGAGCTGCTCCTGCTCGAAAGAGGTTTCCGCGACACCGGCCAACAATTCTTGAAGGTCAGCCTTGCCCGGATCATCGAAGACCAACACCGAAACTTGGCCATTGATCGCCGCACCCAGTTCCTCCGCGCTCCACGATCGACCCATTCCGGTGCTCGGCGAGGCTCCATGGCTATAGCACTCAGTTCCGACGGAGATCATACCGCCACCTCCCCGTTCATCAGTTTGGGAAGTATCACCCCGCCGGTGACATTGGCAAAGGCGCATACCTCCCGCCCGAAATTCGAGGTACCGGAGCGCTTGAACCCGGTGGTGACGCCTTCGCCGAAGGCAAGGAGGTTGTGGATGTCTTTTTTGTTCATCTATAGCTCGATTCCCATTTCAGCCAGGAACCTGGAAGGCTGCTTGGACCATCCAAAAACCTGCGATGAAAAAGTCATGATCAAGGTTTCCTGGGCGCGCGTGATGGCAACAAAACAGTTCCGCCGCTCTTCCTGCATCTCAAGGGAGTTGTCGCCCTTCTTCACGGCAGCCCAACTGGGGAGCTGATCCTCTACCAGCCCCATAAGATAAACGTGCCCGAACTCCATCCCTTTAGAAGCATGAATGGTGAAGCAAGGAACCGCTTCCGCCGGTTTGGGCGGTGTTTTGGATGTGAGGTCGAGTTCATGAAGCAGCTGATGCAGGCTCACGTCCTCGCCTTCGAATTTCTTGGTTATTTCGGCCAGCAATAGTTTCCAGACCTCGCGTTCCTCCTCAAATTCATTGAAGGAATTTTCATCCGGCCGAGATGTTTGTTGGCCGGCTTCCGCCCATTTCAAGAGCTTGTCCGCGAAGTCACGGTAATTCAACGAGTTCAAAAGCGGCTTGATGTCTGTCACAAGTAACTGCCGTGTCCGCTCCTCAAGGGCATCACGGCGCGCAACCTCGTCAAGCCAGGAACGTAGCAAGTCCTTGCCATCGGCGGATGCGCGGGAGAATACGGGGGCCAGTTCGATGCTAATGCCTTCGAGTTCGTAAAACGCCTTGGAAAGCCGTGCGAGCGATTGTTTGTCTTCCCTTGAGTTCACTAGGCGAAGAATGGCATGCAGCATCCTCAAGGGCGCGCTTTTGAATTCATCCTTGCGAGCAGCGTAATAGACCGGAACACCGGCCTCTTCAAGTTTTCGTCCAGCCAAATCCAGAAGCTTTTTGGTCCGGGCGAGAACGGCGCAGTTTTCCCGCTCATCAGAATTCCTTTGCGATATATCTTGCGCGATCCACCCTGCTTCCTCATCAACGGTGTTGAAATTGAACACTCGCACTACATCTCCGCTTTCACCCTGTTTGACCGCCTTCAACGGTTTTTTCCCGGCAGAACGGTTCAGGTTCTTTTCAATAAGCGCGTTGGCCAGTTCGATAACCAACGGCGGGCAGCGGTAGTTTTCCGGGAGCTGCAACTCGGAGACTCCGAAATCGTCCCGCAACGCCTGAATTCTTTTAGGACTCGCGCCGTTCCACTGGTAGATGATCTGATCGTCATCGGCCACGACAAAGAGCGTGGTTGGATCTGGCTGGGCGATAAGCGATAGAATCCGGTACTGGGTGTGGTTAGTGTCCTGGAACTCATCGAGAAAAATATGCTTGTAAACCTTGCGGATATGCTTAACCAGGAAGGGGTATTGGGTCAGAAGATCAAGTGACTCCGCGATCAGGCTTGGGAAATCGAGGGAGTTTGTTTTGCGCAGTTCATCCCGGTAGGCAGCGTAGACGCGAGCCAGCGGCATGGCATTCTCCACATTCGCTTGCTGGAGCAGAACTTCCGCCCGATCCGCAGGAACGCATTGTTCGAGAAGCCGGGTAACAGCCGAGAGGAGCTGGGCGGCCTTGAAATGGCTGGGCAAGGAAAACCCCAAATCCTTGTGAATCCTGCCGAGAACATCGTCCAACAGGGCTTCCCGGTCGGCATCGTTCGAGAGAATCTGGAAATCCGGGCGGAAGCTGAGATGGTTGCCATGCTGCTGGAGAAGCTCGGCGGCGTAGGAATGAAAGGTGGTGAGCCGGACCCGGCCAAGTTCGCCGGGAACCAGTTCCTCTACCCTGCCGCGCATCTCGGCGGCGGCCTTGTTGGTGAAGGTCAACGCCAGGATCCGGAAATGCTGCCCAGCGGATTGTTCCAAAATCCGGGCGATCCGGCAGGTCAGCACCCTTGTTTTGCCTGAGCCGGGACCGGCCAAAACGAGAAGAGGTCCCTTGTCCCACAGCACCGCCTCACGCTGGTTTTCGTTCAGTGATGATAAATCGATCATGTTTTTCAACCTCCAGCCAATTGGACAACACGGGCGATGATGTCCTGAACTGTCTGCGGAATAGCTGTTGCGCCGCGCCGGTGGACTTCAGCTGCCACCGCCTGGGCGAAAGCCGGTTTTCCGCCTGCCTGATTGATGGCAGCATCAACGAACCCCTTCGTTTTCTTGGTATCATCACCAGCTGATTGTGTATCAATCTGGTTTCTGGTTTGCGGAATAACCATGTTCAACATGAAATCCGAATATCCGTTGTGCCAGAACTCATGCTCGATATCGACATAGGCTAATGTCGCCGTGCGATCAGCAATAGACTCGCCGTTCTCGAGATACTTTTTTGCACGTTTAACGTACCCGCGCCCCTCTTTGTCACCGTCGGCCATCATAAACCACTGGATGCCAAGGGCTTTTGCAAGCTTTATGAATGATTCGCCTTTTTCAAAAGCTTCGCTGAATTCTAGCACGGAAAAGCTGACTTGATCTTGGGAATGCCCCATTACCTCGAAAAGCAGCGGCATGAGGTGATAATCAGATTTGCCTTCCACCAACAACCAGCAGCGGGAAAACAGATAATGCCCCCTGGCGAGACGTATGCTGTAGTCAATGGCCTGTAGCTCCCGATCCGAAAATACGTCGCTTTCGATCCGGCCAACTATTGTTTCCCCATTGCGCTTATATAACCGGCGCAGCGCCGTGACAGGAACGCGCGAGACCAGATCACCGGAATGGCTCGAAACAAGAATCTGTCCGGTCATCGTTTCCAGAAAAGACCCAAGAGAACGGATCGCCGATGGATGAAGATGCGCCTCAGGTTCTTCCAGCGCCAGAATCGGTATGGATTCCGGAGCATAGGCTTCGGTCAGGTTGGCGGCGGCGAAGGCCTGAAAGAGCATCAGCACGGCAAGGCTCTGAGTTCCTTCGCCGTGACGGTGCAGGGGAAGTTTTGCACCTTGGCTCGACTTCAGATGCACCTGAATTTTACCGACCATGTCGAAGACTCGGGTCGGGATAGCTTCCAGCGCAACAGGATCGGCGGCATCCAGCGGGACGAGTCGCCCGGTGTCGGCAATTTTTTTAATGACCTCGGTCAACCCAGCGTTCGCGCCAATGACCGAGGTATTAACCTCCCGAAGCATTTCCTCGATCTTTTCCCGTTGGTCGTCGGGAAGCTGAATTGATTTCAGAAATCCGCTCCAGAACTGGCCGCGCTGCCCGAATTCCTGGGAGGCGTCGCGCAACGCAGAGAGGAAAAAGAGCGGCACAAACCGTGAAATCAGATTGAGCGGCGTCGCGTTCTTGAGATTCAGTTCCACGCCGCTGTTATTCAGAAAGGCCCATTTGGTTTCAAAAGAACCTGATTCAGACTGGTAGCTCCCTTTCGCCTGCAACCAGATATGATTCAGGCCGTCCGTGTCCAACTGGATCACTTCGCTCATCTGCTGGACAACTGTGTCGGGCCATTCGTTTTCCTGCACCTCGGCGAAATGCAGGGTGATCAAAATCGGGTCGGCCGTTTGGGGTGTTGCGCCCGCGTCCTTCAGATGAAAATCGTATTCAGTGAACCTGCCATCTCGCCGGACGCCGAAACCGCGCGCCAGAACGAGTCGGATAGCCTCCAACACCGTTGACTTGCCTGTGTTGTTTTCACCAATGAGTACCGTCAAGCCATCAAGGGGTAGATGCAGTGTACGAATACCTCGAAAGTTTTCGATTGTTATCTCTTTCAGTTTCATACCACCGCCACCGCCCCGTTCATCAGTTTGGGCAGGAGGAGGTCGCGGGCTTTGGAGAGTTGTTGATTCATTGTCTGCAACATTCGGATCTGGCCAAGAAATGGTTCCACATAAATTCGGAACATATTCAGTATCAACTTATCGGGCCTTGGCTGCAGAAAGATGACGTTCTTCTGCGAGAAACCCTCTTTGGCCAGGGGCCGGGCCTTGTCTCCACGGGTCGGCAGGCCCGCTTCGATGGCATCCTTGACGCCGAGATACCGGCTGTAGGCATGGCGCAGAAAAACCAGACCCATGACCGGCAGGAAATACTCGTTGCTGGCGTAGTTGGAGTTGGCTCGCAGGGTGTCGGCCGCGCTCCAGAGCCGCTTTTCAATGGCTTCGATATGTTCAAGCTGGGCCATGCTTAGGCTTCCTTTCTAAAATACGCTTTATGCAGGGCTTCGCCCCTATCCCCCAGGCTGCGCATCAGGCTCTCGATCTTCTCCAACGCCAGCGGCGACGGCTTGGCGCGGTCATTCTCCCAGCGGTTGATTGTGGGGAAGGTCACTCCGAGCTTGGCCGCGAACTTTTCCTGAGTCAGACCGGTGAGTTCCCGAAGCTCACGGACCAGCCTCGACATATTGGATTGCGCGCTCAATGGACTACTCCTTTATGAATCTATCTGGTGTGCTGGCAGCACCATTTATAACGCCCGACGCATCACTTGATATATCATTCTCTAGTCAGTCAAGCCCCCCTTGAAGTTCTGGCGGTACTTATCGCGTGACACGGCAATTTAAAATCACACGGCACTGACATCCCTGTTCTGAAAAGTTCGCCCGCCGCGAACAATGCCCAGAAAAGTAAACCCGCCCAGTTACCGGCGGCGGTTACTGAGCGGGTCTATCGCATGGTGGAGCCAGAGGAAATCAGAGCCCGGTCTTGATGACCATGTCCGTGATGGGGCCGCGCGAACGCTCGCCCTTGAGCACGATGTGCCCGTAACCCGGCAGACCTTTGAGCATCTTGACCGTCCAGTTGAGACCGTTGTTGGATTCGTTCAGGTATGGATTGTCCACCTGGCGGGTGTCGCCCAGGCAGATGCATTTCACGTTCTCGCCCATGCGCGTCAACAGGGCCCTGGTTTCGGCCCGGGACAGGTTCTGCATCTCGTCGATGATGACCACCGCGTTCTCCAGGTTCATGCCCCGGATGAAGGCGATGGGCAGGATTTCGAAGCGCTTGGGATTGAAGCGGAAGTTGCCGCCCTCGCTGTCGGCGAAGATGCGGTTGGCCGGACGCAGGTCGTGCAGCTTCATGAGCAGGTCCCCGACGTAGCGCACATAGGGCGCCATCTTCTCTTCCAGATCCCCGGGCAGATAGCCGAGCTTGGCCCCGATCTCGATGACCGGCTTGACCAGGTAGATCTTGCGGTACGGGTTGTCCTTTTCCTCCAGGGCCAGATACAGGGCCGCGGCCAGGGCCAGGAAGGTCTTGCCGTAACCGGCCTCGGACTGGACCGTGACCAGGTGCACGGCCTGGTCGAGCATGAGTTCCAGGGCCAGGTTCTGGTACACGTTGCGCGGCCGCACGTTCCAGACGCTGTGCTGGTAGTCGATGAAACGCGGGCCCGCGGCCGAATGCATGAGGGGTTGCCCGTTGACCCAGGAAAAGCTGTTGGGCACGGGCTCCTCCCCCTCGCGCACGAACCCCGTGTAGGACTGGGATTCGGAGCGGAAAGGGTTGGAGTCGCGATAGCTCTCGCAGGCGATGGCGTGAATGCGCGCCTTGAGCTGGAAGATGCGGTCGTTGGTGACCAGGATGGGATCGACCAGACTGCTGGCCTTGAGTTCGTCGAGAATCAGGTCGTCGCCGCTGGCGCTTTCGGAGTCCGGGACCATGCGCGGCGGCAGGAATTCGATGGCCGGATCGTCCTGCAGGGCCGCGATGGCCTGGGCCACGATGTGGGAAACGCGCGGCTCGCGCTTGAGCTTGTCCAGTTCGCGCAGGACCGTGTACGGCAAGATGATGCGGTTTTCCTGGCCGTTTCTGAGAGCGCGGATGCAGTAGGGATTTTCAATGAGCACATTGGTGTCGAGCACATAGTTCTTCTGCATGGACTGGCGCAATCCTTAGGGGCTGCCCGCCCCGGTGCGGTGCGTTGAAGGAACCCGGCGACCTGTCTCAGACAGCGACCAGAACTCCGCCCCCAAGTCCGGTGCGCCCGAATTCGCCGGGATGCCTGTCGATCATCTCCTGACACTCGATGCAGAACAACGCGCTCGGAATGGCCAGCAATCTGCGGTCGGCGATGCTGTCCCCGCACAGTTCGCAGATGCCGTAGGAATCGTTGTCGATGGCCTTCAAGGCGACCGCGATGTCCTTCAAGAGCGCGATGTTGCGGTTGTAGCGGATCATGTTCCAGTCCTGGGAGGCCGCCGAACAGGCCTGATCGGCCAGGTCGGGTTCCAGGGCGCGGTTCTGGCCCATGACTTCGCGCAACGCGGTGTTTTCCTCCTCGATCCTGCGGTACTTCTCGCGCAACTCCCGTTCGATGCCCTGATGCGTGCTGCCGATGTGCGGCATGGGGTTCTCCTTCAGGTGTGGCGGAATCCCGCCCGGACAGCCCGGACGTGGACTTTTCGCCGTTGAAGCACCCTATGTCGCCCGTGTTGCGAATCGGCGACGGCCTCATTGAGGTTTGATGACACCCTCCGAGGCATCGGCCAGCAGGCGCTCGGCCACCAGGCGCTCCATGGCCGGATCGCCCTCCAGGGTCGGCTGGACGACAAAACGCAGGCCCGGATGTTCCCTGGCCAGATCCGCGACCATGGCCGGAATGTCCTGCTCGATGTGCACCCCGTTGTAGAGAAAATACTGCATGATGACGATGCGATCACACCCCTGCCCGGCCAGGGCGCAAACCTGGTCGGCCAGGGTCGGCTCTCCCAGGGAGAAAAAGGCGGGCAGAACCAGCGTCCCTGGAACTTGGCTGGCCACCCGGGCGACCATGG
The DNA here is from genome assembly GCA_964589645.1 of uncultured Desulfovibrionaceae bacterium. GTDB lineage: Bacteria > Desulfobacterota > Desulfovibrionia > Desulfovibrionales > Desulfomicrobiaceae > Desulfomicrobium. The sequence continues at coordinate 4,221 of CAZPSN010000039.1, read as the reverse complement.
CCGTGAACGCTTCGCCGACCTCCGGACGGCGACTGCCGTGTCCCAGGACAATCATTCCCGTCGTGCCCACGCATTCCTCCTTGTCTGAAATGAAAGTGCCCGCGGAGGCGGGCAAACTGATAATTCGTGAAGCCTAATGCTTGTGATCCTCGTGGGTCGGGACGGCCTGCCCATCGTGGGTATGTTCGTGTTCATGATCGTGGGGATGCGAGTGGGTCTGATCCCCGTGGGTGTGTTCATGATCGTGCTTGACCACTTTCGACGTGGCCGCGCCGCGCTGACATCCGCAACCTTTGCACATATGAGCCTCCTTGCGCCTCTTGCAGGCTGTTGACGATGACGAATGGGTAAATGGTAATCCTTTCCCGGGCAAAGACAAGCCGCGCGCCCACCCCTTGCACACATCTGCACTTTGTGCAAAATACAACACAAGCACGCCTGTTCCGCCACGCCCACGCCAGCGTAACATGCCGATATTAAATGCATCACATGCGTGGCACATCACGTGCTAAAGGGGACGCAGGCACGACAACAACCCCCCCTCGTGTTGAACAGGAGCATTCATGTACCGCAAAAACCTCATTATCGCCCTTGCCATGGTCCTCGCCCTCGCATCCGGGGTCCAGGCATTCCAGGGCGGCTGTCCGGGACAGGGACACTACCAGGACTTCATGTCCGGCCTGACTCCCGAGCAGCAGGAAAAAGTCCAGAAGCTGACGGACACGCATCACGAGCAGCTCTTTGCCCTCCACAAGGAGCTGAAGGCCAGGCACCAGGCCATGGAGTCCCTTTTCGCCGCCGTGCCTGCGGACAGGGCCGCCATTGACAAGGCCGTGGCCGAGGTCAGCGAGTTGCAGGGGAAAAAGGACAAGCTCAACGCCGACTACCGCGTGGAATTGTCCGAAATCGCCGGCAAGCCCGTGCCCCTCGACTCCGGCAGAGGCTGCGGTGCCAGGGCGCAGTGCGGACCACCCTCCAGCGGCGCTCCCAGCGCCGGGTCCGCCCCCTGCTGCCCCCCCGCCAAAACCATGTAACCGTTTCCTCCCCCCGTACCTGGCAAAGGCCGCACCCCCTGCGGCCTTTGCCTTTTGGGCGAGTAGAGCCAGGACATGGAAATCGTCATCTCCGACCGGATCAACCGCACCCTCATGGTCGCCACCCTGGCCGTGTTCGTGCTCGGCCTCTCGCTCAGCTTTTCGACCTGGCGCAACCTGCGCCAACAGCAGGAATCCTTTCGCGAGCACGCCCTGGTCACGGCCCGCTCCATTGCCGCCGGCATCGAGATCAACCTGCGGCGGGAGCTGCGCCTGCCCACCACCGCGGAACACGCCAACGTCATGCTCCATCTCCAACGCGCCGTGGCCAAGGATCTTCTCCAGGAATACATCCGGCGCACCGACGCCCGCTTCATCGGCCTCTACAACCCGCGCGGCCATATCCTTTTCTCCACCCACAGCGACCCCAAATCCATCCAGGAACAGCTCCCGACCATCGCCTGGGAAAACATGGGCAACGCCGGGGAATGGAGCGGAGAAATGGATTTCGAGGGCCAGCCCATCATGGTCCTGGGCCGGGTCAGTCACCTGGCCATGGACATGACCTGTCCCGACGGCCACTGCCCGCCGGACAAGCAGCCCCCGCTGCTCCTCATCGGCGTGGACATGACCCAGCACCTGCTCGCTTTTGGCAAATACCGGCGCACGGCCATCCTGCAGACTGGGTACATCCTGGCCGTGACCATCGTCTTCTGGATCCTGCTGCTGGGCGTTTTGCGCCGCAAGGAGCAGGGGGAGCGCCTGCAGCGCCTGGAGTCCTTCAACGCCCGCCTCCTCGACAACATGCCCGACGGCCTCCTGACCCTGTCCGCCGACGGCACGGTCATGGCCGCGAACCCTGCGGCCCAGCATCTCATGGATGGCATGAATCCCGTGGGGCAATCCCTGGACCAGCTTTTTTCAACCCTGGGACTCGACGAGGATCGTCCCCGGGGCCAGGAATGGACGACCCTGGAAAGCCAGGGCAAACACCTGGAAATCCTTCGACTGCCCCTCAAGGACGGCTCCGGACAAAGCCTCGTCCTGGTCCGCGACCGCACCGAACTGGCCGGATTGGAGCGGGAACTGCACCGCAACGAAAAGCTGGCGGCCATCGGCCGCATGGCCGCGGGAGTGGCCCACGAGATCCGCAACCCCCTGTCGGCCCTGCGCGGCTTCGCCCAGTTCTTTTCCAAGAAGCTTGCCGGCCAGGAGCCCGAAGAACTGTATGCCCGGACCATGGTGCAGGAGGCCGACCGGCTGAACCGGGTCGTCACGGATCTGCTCTTTCTGGCCCGGCCCAGGCAGCTTGACTTTACCCGGGTGTCCCTGCCGGAGATCTTCCAGGAAGTGCTGACCCTGTCCGCCATGGACATCAAGGCCAAGAACGCGTGCCTGGAAATCTGCGCGGAAGCCGAATTCGCCATGGCCGACCGGGACGCCCTCAAGCAGGCCCTCATCAACCTGGTCGTCAACAGCGTGGAAGCCCTGCCCGAGACAGGGGGCCTGATCGAGCTTTGCAGCGAACAGACTCCGACCGGCACCTGGCTGCGGGTCCGCGACAACGGCCGGGGCATGACCCCGGAGGAGCGCGAACACGCCCTGGAGCCCTTCTTCACCACCCGCGACCACGGCACGGGCCTGGGTCTGGCCATCGTGCACACCATCATGCAGGAGCATGGCGGCAGCATCGACATCAAAACCCTGCCCGCGGCGGGCACCACGGTGTCCCTCTTCTTTCCGCAAACCCACGGCGTCTCGGAGGATTCCGCATGAACACCCCATACACGGTGCTCGTCATCGATGACGAACCCGCCCACCGTCTCATGGTCCGTGTCGTTCTGGGCGATGCGGGATTCAAGGTGCTCGAAGCCGACAACGGCGCTTCGGGCCTGGCCACCCTGCGCGCCAAACCCGTGGATGTCGTGCTGCTGGACATGCGCATGCCCGGCATGAGCGGCCTCGACGTGCTGCATCGCCTGCGCGAGGGGGGAACGTTTCCGCCCGTGATCATGCTCACCGCCTTCGGCAACGTGGGCAGCGCGGTGGAAGCCATGAAACAGGGTGCCTGGGACTATTTGACCAAGCCCACGGACAACGACGAACTGCTGGCCGTGGTCCAGAAGGCGGCGGAACACGCCCGCCTGACCCGCGAGAACCGTGACCTGAAAAAGCAGATCGTCCAGCTGCGCGAGACCCGGATCATCGGGGACAGCCCGGCCATGCGCACGGTCGTGGAACTCATCGAGCAGGTCGGACCCAGCGAAGCCAACGTGCTCGTCCTTGGCGAATCGGGCACGGGGAAGGAGCTGGTCGCACAGCTTTTGCACGAGCACAGCCTGCGCACCAGCGGCCCGCTGATCAAGGTAAACTGCGCGGCCCTGCCCGAAAACCTGCTGGAAAGCGAACTGTTCGGCTATGTGCGGGGCGCCTTCACCGGCGCGGCCCAGGACAAGCCCGGCCGCTTCCAGCTGGCTGGCGGCGGCACCCTCTTTCTGGACGAAATCGGCGAGCTGCCTCTGACCCTGCAGGCCAAGATCCTGCGCGCCCTGCAGGAGCGCATCGTCGAGCCCCTGGGCGGCATCACGCCGGTCAATGTGGACGTGCGCTTCATCGCCGCCACCAACCGCGACCTGCCGCGCATGATCGCCGAGGGCAAATTCCGCGAGGACCTCTACTACCGCCTCAATGTCCTGGAAATCCGCATCCCTCCCCTGCGCGAACGCGTCGAGGACATCCCGGTCCTGGTCGACTTCCTGCTGGCCAAGCTCGGGCGCAAGAACAACCGCCCCATCCGCACCGTCAGCCGCGAATTCCTGGCCGCCCTGGCCCGTCACGAATGGCGGGGCAACGTGCGCGAACTGGAGAACGTGCTGGAACGATCCCTGATCCTTTGTCGGGGCGACCTTCTGGACCTGCGCGACCTGCCGGACCACCTGCTGTCCCCGGCCCGCGAGAGTTCCCCTCAGACCATTGCCCCCCTGCCGGACAATCCACTGGAAGCTGCCGAACGCCACGCCCTGGAGGAAACCCTGCGCCGCTTCGGCGGACACCGGGAACGCACGTCCCAGGCCTTGGGGATCAGCCGCCGCACCCTGCAGTACCGCCTGAAGAAATACGGCCTGACCAGCAGAATCGGGTAGGAGGCGGGGTCACCCCCGCCGTCCTCCCACACCACCGTACGTAC
>CAZPSN010000038.1:0-20978 GCA_964589645.1 uncultured Desulfovibrionaceae bacterium | reverse complement strand
GCGGCGAATCATGATCATGGCCGGCCGGATGGTTGCGGAGCTGCCAGGCCATGACAGCTTAAGATATTCAAGAACTTCTTAGGAGGACGATATGTCAAAGGTTTGTGATGTTTGCGGGAAAGGCCCCCAGGTTGGCAACAATGTCAGCCACGCCAACAACAAGACCAAGCGGCGTTTCATGCCAAACCTGCAGTCCGTACGCGCGCAGATGCAGTCCGGCGAGGTGAAGCGCATGCGTGTGTGCACCCAGTGCATCCGCTCCGGTGCCGTGACCAAGCCTGTCGCGAACTAAGCGGTCCAGTTTTCCCAACAAAAAAGGCGATCTCCGGATCGCCTTTTTTGTTGGATTGTCCGTTATTTGCGCAACTGCTGGTTGACGAAATCCCAGTTGATCAGCTTGTCCAGGAAGTCCTGCAAAAAGTCCGCCCGGCGGTTCTGGTAGTCGAGATAGTAGGCGTGCTCCCAGACGTCGGCCGTGAGCAGTGCCTTGGCGCCATGGGCCATGGGCGTGTCCGCGTTGGCGGTTTTCATGATTTCGAGCTTGCCGTCCTTTTCCACCAGCCAGGCCCATCCGCTGCCAAACTGGGTCATGCCCGCCTCTTTGAAGGCCTTGGCGAAATTCTCGTAGTTTCCGAAAGTCTGGTTGATGGCCTCGGCCACGGCTCCGGTGGGCGCTCCGCCACCGCCGGCCCGCATGCAGCGCCAGAAGAAGGAATGGTTCCAGACCTGGGCCGAGTTGTTGAAAATGCCGACCCGGGCCGGATCGCCGGCCGTGGCCAGGACGATTTCGCGCAGGGTCTTGCCGTACAGCTCGGTTCCAGCGATCAGCTTGTTGGTGTTGTCGATGTAGAGCTGATGGTGCTTGCCATGGTGGAAATCAAAGGTCTTGGCGCTGATGCACGGGCTTAGGGCATCCTTGGCATAGGGAAGATCCGGGAGCACGAAGATCATACAAGCCTCCTTTTATGGAAATGGAAGGTGTTCTCGATTGGCCGCGTCAGGGTCCGAGAGGACGGGCGGGGAAACAATCGGAAATTGCCTGCAAGGTGAATCAATGGTCGGGTTCTGTCAACATAGGAAGCGAGAAACCCGTGATCCGTGGGCATGAGCGGGGCGTGTTCAGTACCAATATTCAATGCCTTCAACGGTGTGATGTTTTGGCTCGCGTACCCCCGCCTTGTGAGCGTCAAAGCGCTTCCCAAATTTCACTGACCCGACGATGGCGATCTTCATGCTCGCGGTTTTCTTGCCTTGAGGGATGACCCAGGCGTGACGAGCTATCCTTTTGACATCGGGCTAAGTCTTAGCTAAGTTGCCCTGAAAGAATACAAGACATTATGGAGGTAGTCATGCCCACTGCCATCGTGCCTATGCATCAGGCAAAGAGTACCCTTTCGCAATTGGTCAAGCGTGCCGCCGGCGGGGAAACCATTTTCATCGGCAGCTATGGCCGGGCGGAGGCCATACTTGTTTCAGTTGCCAGCGCCAAACCAAAGAAACGCCTTGGTCTCCTGGAAGGCAAGCTGATTGTTCCCGATGACTTTGACGCCCCGCTGCCGCCGGAAATTCTCGCCGCTTTCGAGGGGGAGGCCAAATGAGGCTGCTGCTGGATACCAATGCGCTGCTGTGGGCGCTGACCAATGGGCCGCGTATCGGGCCCGTGCGGGAGCTGCTCCTGGCGGACGCGAGCGAAGTTTTTGTGAGCACCGTCTCATGGTGGGAAATCGCCATCAAAACGCGCGTCGGCAAACTCGATGCCAGCTTGCCTGAACTGCGCGCGGCAGCGCAGGAAAGTGGGTTTCTTGAGTTGCCGCTTCTCGGTTCGCACGCGGAAATGCTGGCGACACTGCCCAGATATCACAATGACCCTTTCGATCACATGCTGGTGGCCCAGGCCATGGCCGAACCCATGCGGCTGATTAGCGGTGACGAGGTGCTTGCCAAGTACACACCGCTGGTCATGCAGATTTGAAGATGGAGGCGAGGATATGGCGAGTTTTCCGCCCTGACCACAAGTACCATTGCGCAGGCTCGTCAAAAGAAGATCCGACCCCTTTGCTTACGCATCGGAGTGTATGATATGGCTGTTTCGGTTGTCAAAAAAAGTTTAGGATTGTTGTTGATGACAGTTCTGATGATTTGGTGTGTGTTGGCGTTGTATTACAGTGATCTGTCGATTTGGGTGTTATGGGTGGCCGTTGCGGGAGTGTGCGGCGGGTACGGGTTGCTTTTTTGGGGCAGATCATGGGGATACATTGTCAACATTGTTCTTTTTGCAGGTATTCTTGGCTGGTGGATTCTTCTTGAGCCGTCTCATGAACGTCCGTGGCAGCCCGATGTGGCTGCGGTGGCCAATGCCACTATTAATGGTGACACTGTCACGATTCATAATATACGCAACTGCGAGTACCGTTCCGAACTCGACTACACGGTCAGGTACTACGACAAGCAGGTGCGTTTGTCCGATTTGCGCGGGGTGGATCTGTTTCAGGTCTACTGGGGCTCGCCGTTTATTGCCCACACCATGCTTAGCTTCGATTTCGGGGACGGGGAGCCGGTCTGTTTTTCCATCGAGGCCCGCAAGACTGCGGAAGAGAGCTATTCGTCACTGGCCGGGTTCTTCCGGCAGTATGAACTGATTTGCGTGGTCGGGGACGAGCGCGATCTGGTCCGGCTGCGGACCAATTTTCGCAACGAGGATGTGTTCCTGTACCGGCTGACCTTCAATCCGCAGGTGGCGCGGTCCGTGTTTTTGAGCTACGTGCGGCGCGTCAACGATCTGGCAGCCCATGCCGAGTGGTACAACGCCCTGCTCAGTAACTGCACAACCAGTATCCGCGCCCTGGCCCGGCCGTACACGAATGACGCCCGTTGGGACTGGCGCATGCTCGCCAACGGACACATTGATGAGATGGCCTACGAGCGCGGCATGTTCAACACGTTCTGGTCGCTGCCCGAGCTGCGCCGTCTTGGTCACATCAATGCCCGCGCCCGAAGTATCGGTGACAGTCCGGAGTTCTCCCGCCAGATTCGCGAAGGCGTGCCCCCGGCAATGCATGGGTCGGGTTGAGTTTGTGATAATCCGGGGTCACCCCGTAGCTTATGCGTTGAATCATTCCGGCGTGATGGTGCTCAGCCCGCTGGGTAACCTGTAGAGTGCCATGTCTGTGGAATGAACCGGAGGGGGCTTTGCGAGGCGCCCCATCATCGGCGATGCGTCCGGCCAGTACAGGGAGAATTTGGCCAGTCGGCCGTCCAGGCCGCCGTTTCTGAGTGGCTTTTTCCAGTCGGGTTTGAGGCCGATGAGGAAATCAGGAATCAGATCATGGATCTTGAATTATTCCGTTTTCTCGGATGATTTTGCGTACTTTTGAATAAGGCAAGCCCTGCTAAGGTAACTGTCATAAAAATTTATAAGCTTACATGGAATTGAACGGCGTGCTTGACACGTCAATCTCGATCGATTTTTTTAACTATTTTTATTGAATAAAACATTGTTCTCCTCGAACTGGCCAAAGATAAAATTCTGATAATGTTTTGTACCCCACTCCAATTGCTCCGTCTTGCATATATAGTGCCCATGCATACTTTGGCTCGTAGGCGCTTGTAGTTGAAGACCAGTAAAAGTCTTGTACATTAACAAATGAGTGATTGCTTGATAATGCAGGTGAGTTTTGGCTTAGGTCTATCAAGCCTTCAAGTTCAATAATATTTGGAATTCTCCAGTCATTATAACCATGCTTCATTTCAGCGTTCATAATCGAAATGAATTCAAAAGCAGAGTTCCAGTCTAACATTCCATTATAAATATTTGCATTTCTCAGCCATGATAATCTTGTAACATGGTCATAGACAATGTCGTTATTCATAATAAAACGATCTTTATTGGATACAGCTGCGGTTTGTTTTTCGCCATCTTGGCCAGTGTCTAGACAAGAAATAAGAGTTCCACTTGTATCAAAACATGTTATTTGGCCTGTCTCGAGTAATCTGGTTTTATTCTGGTTGGCGCAGACTCTTACTGGCCATACCATATGTGATTCATTTTTAACTCCTTTAAATACTCTGGCGCCTCCCAAATGAATATACCATGCCTGTTTTGGTATCCGTATACATGTTGTTGAAGTCCAATAGTAACTAGTAAATACATTTAAAAAAGGATGTCCTGTTGGTAAACAGGGATTAATTATTTTATGGCTCAATAGGCTGAACAATTCTCTTCGATTTGGAATTTTCCAATCGGCATATCCATACATTTTTGAGTTGTTAAGCTCTTTGACTGCTTGCAATGCTTCTGTCCAAGTCATGGAAAAATCAAACAGAGAGGCATTTATTGTCCACATCAAGCCTGTATGTGTATCAAGAGCAGTTTGGTTTTCTACAAGAAATCTGTTCATGATGAAATAATTTTGATTCAAAAGCTAACGTTAAGTTCACCGGTGAGATCAGCGGAGTTCAGTGAAGCGGGAAGATGGTGAAACACATTGTTGTATATTGATTTTTCTATAAAACTTTCCAAGGTGAGATAGCGCGGTTGAAGACGATATTGCAAGTCAAACCTGTGTCTAACAATTTCTGCCGGCCTGAATTTCCGCTCGCCGGTTTGCGATTGTTATCCGCAACGATGCGGTGCCATGTCCGAGGTTTGAATCCAGTTCGAATACCCCCTCCTCCTTGCGGGGTACTTCCCCTTGGCAGGGGGAGAGTCAAATACAGCGCACCACCCTTACTTGGAGGTTGCGCGGCATGGACTACGCTACGTCACCTTTTCGGCACACAAAATGTGGTTGGCCGGTGTGGGTTCGCAGTAGAAATAATGTCAGTACAGGGAGAATTTGGCCAGCCTGCCGTCCAGGCCGCCGTTCTTGAGGGGTTTTTTCCAGTCGGGGCGCAGGCCCACGTGCTTGAGCCACTGCCGGTCCCCGAAATAAACGAAGGCCGTGGCGCCCTGGCAGTGGCGCTTCAAGTGGTCTCCGAAGCGCTTGAACCAGAGGCTCAAGTCCTCGTTTTTGCCCAGCCGGATGCCGTAGGGCGGGTTGCAGACAATGGTGCCCCCGGCCAGATCCGTGCGCGCGAAAAAGTCTTGGCGCTCGACGCCTACCGCGTCTCCGCCGGGCAGGCGGTCCAGGTTGGCACGAGACGCTTCCACGGCCTTGGCATCGATGTCACCACCGCGCAGGCTCAGGCTCCGGTCCAGGCCCAGGGGCCGGTCGCTCTCCTCGTCCCAGAGTTCGGACTTGAAATCAGGCAGATGCGTGAACCCGAATTTTTTCCGCAGAAATCCGGCCGGGATGTCCGCGCCAAGCATGAAGGCTTCGCACAGGATGGTGCCGGAGCCGCACAGGGGATCGACCAGCGGCGTGTCTCCGTTCCATCCGCTCATGCGGATCACGGCCGCGGCCACGGTCTCGTTCATGGGCGCGTCCACGCCCACGATCCGGTAGCCGCGCCGGTGCATGGATCCGCCGGAGGCGTCCAGGCTGATGGTCGCCTGGTCGTGGCGGATGTGCAGGTTGAGCCACAGGTCCGGGTCGCGCGGGTCCACGCTTGGCCGTCTTCCGCCGTGGTCGCGGAACCAGTCGGCCACGGCGTCCTTGAGTTTCAGGGCCGCGTACTGGGAATGGCCGATGGCGCTCTCGGACACGTTGGCGGTGATGGCGAAGGTCTGGTCCGGCCCCAGGAAATCCGACCAGCGGATGTCCCGGCCGGCCCGGTACAGGGCCTGGTCCGTGGGGCAGGGGCAGTGCAGGAGCGGGGTCAGGATCCGCGTGGCCAGCCGCGAGCGGTACACGATGCGGTACAGGGCTTCGTGGCCGGCCGCGAAACGCACGAAACGAAAGCCCGTCTCGCACCGTGTCGCGCCGAGTTCCGTGAGTTCGTCCCGGAGCAGTTCCTCCAGTCCGTCGGCCACCTGGGCCGTATGCAGGTCGTCCTTCTGGTATGCGTACATGGAAATAAAAAGGCCCGGTTGTCCGGGCCGTTTGTTTAGAGTGTCAGGGCCTTGCGGAAGCGGGCCAGGGTGCGTTCCCGGCCCAGGACTTCCATGGTCTCGAACAGTCCGGGGCTGGTGGTCGCACCGGTGATGGCCACGCGGATGGGCTGGGCCAGGGCCTTGAACTTGAGGCCCGTCTCTTCCAGGTAGGCCGCTGCCAGGTCCTCCAGACTTTTGTGGTCGAAGGCGGGCAGGCTTTCCATGCGGCTGGCCATAATTGCCAGATGCGCGCGGATGTCCGGCGTCAGGAATTTGTCCACGGCAACCTGATCGTAGGTCAGGGTCGCCTCGTCGTGCAGGAAGAAGGCGGCCTGCTCGGCCATTTCCTTCATGGTCTTGGCCCGGGGCTGGAACAGGGGCACGATGGCCTCCAGGTAGGGCCGCTCCGGCGTGAAGTCCGTGGTCGCGCGGATGAGCTCGTCCAGGATGCCGGCCAGACGCGGTACGTCGCCGGTCTTGATGAAATGGCTGTTGGTCCAGTTCAGCTTGTCCATGTCGAAGACCGAGGCGGACTTGCCCAGGCCGGCGAGGGAGAATTTCTGGAGCAGCTCGTCCATGGTGAAGAGTTCGTCGTCGCCGTGGGACCAGCCCAGGCGCACCAGATAGCTGAGCATGGCCTCGGGCAGGTAGCCCAGATTCTTGTACATCATGACCGAGGTCGCACCGTGGCGCTTGCTCATCTTCTTCTTGTCGGGGCCAAGGATCATGGGCACATGGCCGAACTTGGGCAGGGGGAAGCCCAAGGCCTCGTAGATGAGGATCTGCTTGGGCGTGTTGTTCTGGTGGTCGTCGCCGCGGATGACGTGGGTCACGTCCATGAGGGCGTCATCGATGACCACGGCCATCTGGTAGATGGCCGAGCCGTCGGCGCGGCGGATGACGAAGTCGTCCATCTCCTGCACGTCCCAGGCAATGGGGCCCTTGATGATGTCGTCAAAGACCACCTTGCCGGCCAGGGGAGTCTTGAAACGGACCACCCGTCCTGGCCCTGGTCCCAGGCCCAGCTCGCGGCACTTGCCGTTGTACTTGGGCTTGAGCCCGGCCGCGCGGGCCGTCTCGCGCATGTCCTCGACTTCCTCGGGCGTGCAGGAACAGTAGTAGGCCCCGCCCGTTTCAAGGAGTTTGTCCACGTAGCCGTTGTAGATGTCGCCGCGCTCGCTCTGGAAATAGGGGCCTTCGTCAAAGTCCAGTCCGAGCCAGTGCATGGCGTCGATGATGGCGTCGGTCATCTCGCTCGTGGAGCGGGCCTGGTCCGTGTCCTCGATGCGCAGCACGAACTTTCCGTTGTTCTGGCGGGCGTAGAGATAGTTGAAGAGGGCCGTGCGGGCTCCGCCGATGTGCAGATAGCCGGTCGGACTGGGAGGGAATCGGGTCACGATCTGGGTCATGTTCGCTCCAAAAAAAAGAAGCGGCGACGCCGCTTTGGTGGCTTGAAAAAAGGCTAGACGGCCTCGACGGCCTTGATGCCGGGAACCATCTTCTTCACGGTGCGTTCGATGCTGCTCTTGAGCGTCATCTGGGCCATGGGGCAGCCCTTGCAGGCGCCGCTCAGGCGGACCTGCACGATCCCGCTGGGCAGGATGTTCACCAGCTCCACATATCCGCCGTCGGCCTGCAGGATGGGGCGCACGGCGTCAAGGGCTTTTTCGACCTGTTCGCGCATGGCACGCTCCGGGGCGCCGCGCCATATCGGGGGCGCGGCGTCCGTGTCAATCATTCCTCGAAGAGAAGGCCGGCCAGGAGTTTTTCCGGGTCGCGGCGTTCCGGGACGGTTTCGTGCGGGATGCGCTCCTCGTTCCAATCCTCGGAAACATAAAGTCCGCAGTAGCAACTGCCGAACTCGGCCACGTCGGGCTCTCGGTATTCGCAGGGGCAGAAAATGTCCTTGTCCAGGTCGCGCTTGCCCGAGGCCAGGCGGCACGGGCAGGCCATGTAGCCATAGCGGTCACGGTTGACGAGCAGACTCTCCATGAGGTCAAGGCTGAAGCCCCTGTCCTTGTTGAAGAAATAGCCCTTGGCTTCCTGCAACGGGCGCAGTTTTTCGTACAGTTCCTCGGGAGTCATCATCGTGCCAGCGCCTCTTTGATCCGGTCCTGCTTGAATCCGACAATGGCTTCCTCGTCGACCAGCAGCGTCGGAAAGGACAGGCTCGGGTTGACCTTTTTGATGGCATCGATGATCTGTTTGCGCTCTTCGCCTTCGAGCTTGTCGACGAAGATGCAGTCGTACTTGGCGCCGCAGTCGTCGAGGTATTCCTTGGTCTTCTTGCAGTGGATGCAGGTGCTCAAGGCATAGAGGGTGATGGACTTCGACATGGATCCTCCTTGCTATGCGGGGGGCGTTTGGGATAGCCCTTGGCCGTCTGTTGGATGGGGATGCTATACGGAGTTATGGCCTCGCCGTCCACGCCGGGATGGACGGCGGGTTTGGCGCAAGATCCCGGAAATCAAGGAGCAGGCACATGAATTCCAATGCGACAACGCTTGCCGCGGTCTTGATCACCAAGAACGAGGAGCAACACCTTCATGACTGCCTGTCCACTCTGCGCGGCTGGGTCGACGAAATCGTCATTCTTGATTCAGGCAGTTCGGACCGGACGAGGGAGATCGCGGAGAGTTTCGGCGCCCGGTTTTTCACCAACAGCCAGTGGCCCGGTTTCGGCCGACAGCGGCAGTTGGCCCAGGAGCACGTCACCGCCGCCTGGTGCCTGTGGATCGACGCCGACGAACGCGTCACGGACCTTTTGCGGGCGGAGATCCTGCGCGTCGTCCGCAAGGGCACGGACCGGCAGGTCTATTCCATGCCCCGGCTGAACTGGTTTTTCGGCCGTTTCATCAGGCACTGCGGCTGGTACCCCAAGCCGGTCGTGCGCCTGTATCCCACGCAATTGACCGGCTACGACGATGCCCGGCTCCATGAAGAGGTCCGCATCACGGCCGACATGGACGTGGTCCGGCTGGGTGGAGACCTGCTGCACTATCCCTACGCCGATCTGAAGCAATATGTCTTCAAGTCGTCCACATACGCCCATGAGTGGGCGAGCGTGAACGCTGCCAAAGGCAGGAAGACGTCGCTTTTTTCGGCCGCTGCGCGGTCCATGCTGCGGTTCGTGCGCATGTATTTCATCCAGGCAGGCTTTCTGGATGGCCGGCAGGGGTTTCTCTTGAGCGTGCTTTCCGCGTACTACACGTTTTTGAAATACGCCGGTCTCTGGGTGCTGCAGGAGCGGCGCACGAAGTAATCGCGACATGAGCCAACCGTTTCAGCACGCAGGCCGCCGCATCGCAAAGATGGTCGGCCTTTTTCGTGTCCGGCTCAGGCGGGTTTGGACAGGCCGCGTGCCGCGTGCAATCGCTCCATCAGAAAGAGCAGGACAGCGGCCCAGACAAGGCTGAAGCCGACCATCTGGGTGTGGGAAAAGGGCTCGTGGTAGATGAAGACGCCGAGCAGAAACTGAATGGTAGGCGCGATGTACTGGAGGAATCCGATCATGGTCAGGGGGATGCGGTGGGCCGCGGCCGCGAACATGACCAGGGGCGCCGTGGTCACAATGCCCGCACCCATGAGCAGAAGGTCCGAGCGCGTTCCTGCGTGCAGGAATGCGGCGTTCCCGGCCTGTTCGCTGAAGACGAGGAAGCCCAGGGCCGGCAGGAGCAGCAGCCCGGTTTCCAGGGTCAGCCCCTCGAAGGCGCCCAGGGGCGCTTTTTTCTTGACCAGACCGTAGAGGCTGAAGCTTACGGCCAGGGACAAGGCGATCCAGGGCGGCCGGCCGTAGTGCACGGTCAAGTAGGCCACCCCGGTGGCGGCCAGGCCCAGGGGGAGCCATTGCAGAAGGCGCAGCCTCTCGCGCAGGAAGACAACTCCGAGCCCCACGGAAAGCAGGGGGTTGATGAAATAGCCCAGGCTGGCCTCGACCATGAAGCCCGCGTTCACGCTCCAGACATAGATGAACCAGTTCACGCCGATGAGCAGGCTGGCCATGGCGTAGCTGCCCCAGATCCCTGGTCCCAGGGAACGGCCCAGGGCCTTGAAGCGTCGGTTCGCGGCCAGGAAGAGCATCAGGGCTGCGAAGGACCACACGATGCGGTGGCACAAGAGTTGGGGCGTGGGTACATGCCCTAGGAGCTTCCAGTAGATGGGCAAGAGCCCCCAGCTGACATAGGCTCCTATGGCCGCGAGGATCCCAGGGTTCATGCGTGTTCCGTTCGTTGCGATGCTTGTCCGGGCCGTGCTCCCGGGAATCTAGAGATCATGCAGGTAGTCCGTCCCCAACTGCCGCATCTGGGCCTGAATGCGGTTGGCGCGCTGCAACAGATAGGGCGATGGGTGTTGGGCCAGGAGCCTGCGGGGGCTTGGCAGCACGGACGCCAGCACCGCGGCCTCGTGCCGGGTCAGCTTGTCCGGCGTCGTGCCAAAGTAACGCCTGGCCGCCGCGCCCACTCCGTAGGTGCCGTTCCCGAACTCGGCGATGTTCAGATAGACTTCCAGGATCCGTTTCTTGGACCACATGGACTCGATCAGTATTGTCAAACCCGCCTCAAGACCCTTGCGCACATAGCTTCGCCCCGACCACAGAAAGAGGTTCTTGGCCACCTGCTGGGAAATGGTGCTCGCGCCTCGCACGGTGCGGCGTTTGCTGTTGTGCTCCAGAGCCCGCTCGATGGCACCAATGTCGAAGCCGAAATGACGCGGGAAATTCTGGTCCTCGGCCGCGACAGCGGCCAGGGCCATGTGCCGGGAGATCTTTTCCATCGGTGTCCACTCGTAGCGAAGGTCCGGGCCGGGGGGGGCTTCGAAAATGCGTTCCACATGGCGGATGAGCATGAAGCTCGTGGTCGGAGGTGGCACGAAGCGCAACAGGGCGATGCTCAGGACAAGTCCGAGCAGCGACCAGCCAACACCGCGCAGGATCCGGCGTGCCAGCCTGGCAACGTTTGTGTCCCGATTCGCGGCGGGGGGGCGCGGCCGGAAACGGCGAGCCAGTGAAGTGGTTGTCTTGCGTGCCATGTTGGAGCTAGGGAATCGCACAGAGGCAGGGCGCCCGGCAACCGTTTCTGCTCCGGGGGCATCTCAAAGTCAACCAACACAGCCTCGCGAGGAAAATCATGAACGTTCCACTCAATGAGACCCTGTCCACCATCCATGCCCGGCACAGCATCCGGCAGTTTTCTCCCGCGCCCGTGCCCGAGGCCGCGCTCCTGGCCCTTCTGGACGCGGCCAATCAGGCTCCTTCGGCCCATAATCGCCAATCCTGGAAATTCGTCATCCTGGAAGGCGAGGTCAGAACGGAACTGGCCGAACTCGTCTCCGGCCTGTCCAAGACATTCCAGAAACCGGCCTCGTCGCTGTTGCGCATGGCCGCGCGCAGCATCGCCTCGGCTCCGGTCACCGTGGCCGTCATCAACACCGGGGATCTGATCAGCCACGGCACGGAACTCTTCCAGGTGGACAAGGATCAGGCCTT
Source organism: uncultured Desulfovibrionaceae bacterium (assembly GCA_964589645.1). Taxonomy (GTDB): domain Bacteria; phylum Desulfobacterota; class Desulfovibrionia; order Desulfovibrionales; family Desulfomicrobiaceae; genus Desulfomicrobium. The sequence continues at coordinate 9,522 of CAZPSN010000038.1, read as the reverse complement.
TGATTTCTTCCGCACCATGGAGATCCAGAGTTCGGCCGCGGCCGTGGAGAATCTGCTGCTGGCCGCCACATCCCTTGGCCTGGGGGCCGTGTGGCTTGGCATTCTCTATCTCGTCAAGGATCGGATTCTGGAGTTCCTGCAGGAGCCGCAGGGCGAGTTCATGGCCGTCATTCCCGTGGGCCATCCCCTGCGTCGGACCCAGGGGCCGAACAAGAAGCCCCTTGAAAACGTGATCAAGAAAATCTGAGGACTTCAAGCACGGAGGAGGCCATGGCCGAGACGCGTATCGAAACCGACAGCATGGGGGCCGTCGAGGTCCCGGCCGACCGCTACTGGGGGGCCCAGACCCAGCGGTCCCTGACCTGTTTTCACATCGGCCGGGAGCAGATGCCCCTGGAAGTGATCCATGCCCTGGGACTCATCAAGCTGGCTGCCGCCAGGGTCAACCGCCAACTCGGACGTCTTGCGCCGGGGTTGGCCGAGCCGATCATGGTTGCGGCCCGGGAGGTGGCTGACGGCAAACTGGACGAGCATTTCCCCCTGCGCGTCTGGCAGACGGGCAGCGGCACCCAGACCAACATGAACGTCAACGAGGTGGTCGCCAACCGGGCCATCGAGATTCTGGGCGGGGTCCTGGGCAGCAAACAGCCCGTGCATCCCAACGATCACGTCAACATGTCCCAGTCCTCCAACGACGCTTTCCCGGCGGCCATGCACATCGCCGCCTCTCTCCTGCTCGCGGGCGAACTGGTCCCGGCCGTCACGGCCATGCGCGACGAACTGGCCCGCAAGGCCGTGGCGTGGGATGGCATTGTCAAGATCGGCCGCACCCACCTGCAGGATGCGGTGCCCATGACCCTGGGGCAGGAGTTTTCAGGGTATGCCGCCTTGCTGGCGGACAATCTGGAGCGGCTCCGGGCCAATCTGCCTCATCTGCTCCGCCTGGCGCTCGGAGGGACGGCCGTGGGCACGGGCCTGGGCGCGCCCGCGGACTTTGCCTGGCTCGCCACGCAGGAGATCGCGGACCTGACGGGCCTGCCCTTCGAGCCGGCACCCAATTACTTTGCCGCCCTCTCGGCACACGACGCCATGAGCATGGCTTCGGGAGGTTTGCGCACCCTGGCCGGGTCGCTGATGAAGATCGCCAACGACATCCGCTGGCTGGCCTCGGGACCCCGGGCCGGCCTGGGCGAACTGGTCCTGCCGGCCAACGAGCCCGGGTCGTCCATCATGCCCGGCAAGGTCAACCCGACCCAGTGCGAGGCCATGACCATGGTCGCGGTGCAGGTCATGGGCCTGGACGCGGCCATTGGGTTCGCCGGTTCCCAGGGCAATTTCGAACTGAACGTCTTCAAGCCGGTCATGATCTTCGACCTGCTGACGGCCATGCGACTGCTGACCGACACGTGTCGGTCCTTCACCGAGCACGCCCTCAACGGCCTCGCACCCGATGAACGCGTCATGGCCCGGCACGTGGAGCAGTCGCTCATGCTGGTCACGGCCCTCTCGCCGGTCATGGGCTACGACAAGGCCGCCCACGTGGCGCACAAGGCCCATGTCGAGGGCACAACCCTGAGGGAGGCCTGCCTGGCCTTGGGGTATCTGGACGGAGAGAGTTTTGACGATCTGGTTTGGCCGTTCAAGATGGCCAAGCCGCATGGAGAGGGATAGCTGTTTGGATTCCGGGGCCGGGCGCGGGCTGGTTGGTGGACCGCGGTGGTGTGTTCCCCTGGCGCGAGGGCCGCGCCAGAGGCTGCGAGGAGGTCACGGATGGCTCGGATGCGCTCGGCTGAAACGGATCGGCCTCTGCAGGCGGGCAGGCCCGCCGACAACGGCGCTATCCCAGGCCCTTCTCCTCCAGGCCGCGCAGGATGGCGGTGAAGACCGCTTCCGGGTCCCGGCCCGCGTCCACGACCAGAAAGCGCCCCCGGTTCAGGGCCGCCCAGGTCAGGTAGCCTTCGCGGATGCGGGTATGGAATTCCATGCTTTCAGCCTCGAAGCGGCCCTCGATATGGGCCTTGTTGTCCTGCATGTTGCGGGTCAGGGCGCGCCGCAGGCCGATTTCCGGGTCCACGTCCAGGAGGATGGTCACGTCGGGCCACAGGCCCTGCACGGCCACGTCGTTCAACTGCCGCAAAAGACTCGGGTCCAGGCCCCGGCCGTAGCCCTGGTAGACCACGGTGGAATCGGCGAAGCGGTCGCAGATCACGGTCCGCCCGTCCTCCATGGCCGGCCGGATGACCGAGGCCACGTGCTGGGCCCGGTCGGCCAGGTAAAGGAAGAGCTCGCTGGCGGAAGCCAGGTCGCTGTTCTTGGGATCGAGGAGGATGCGCCGCAGTTCCTTGCCCAGGCGGCTGCCCCCAGGTTCCAGGGTGTGCAGGACGTCGTGGCCCTGGCGCACAAAATGTTCTATGATTTTTTTGCACTGCGTGGACTTGCCGCAGCCTTCCATGCCTTCAAAGGTCAGGAACATGCGTCCTCCTCGACGGGGGCCGGTCTGTCCGGCCCCATGAACCGGTTCAGGGGAAAGTCGTCGGATTTGGTTTCTTTCTTTTTTGCGCACGGCGGATGCGGCTTTTTTGCCGCAGACGCGGCCGGAGTTCGTCTGGGTTGGTAGAGATAGCGGCCAAGGGTGCGGTGGTAGTCGCTCCAGCCCGCCATTTCCTGGCCGTCCGAAAGGGTCAGGGCGCCCCGCACGGTGTTGATCTTGGCGTCCAGGTTGTCGGCGTGGTGCAGGATGAAGGCCTCCACGGTCTGGGGCACGCAGGGCGAACCGAACTGCTGCTCCCCGTGATGGGAGACGATCAGGTGCTTCAGGTGCATGGCCAGTTCCTCGGGCAGGTCCTTGGCCTTGCGCAAAAGGGGCTCCAGGGCCTCCAGGCCCATCTGGATGTGGCCCAGCAGGCGCCCGGCGTCGGTGTACTCGCGGCTGATGCCGTGGGACAGTTCAAAGGCCTTGCCCAGGTCGTGACAGAGGGCGGCCACCAGCAGGACCTCCCTGTCCACTCCGGGGTAGAGGTCCGCGAGGGCCCTGCAGATGCGCATGACGCCCAGGGTGTGTTCCAGGAGTCCGCCGACGTAGGCGTGGTGGATGGTTTTGGCTCCCGGCGCGCTCAACAGAGCCGCGCGGATGCGTCCATCGGTCAGTATGGCGGTGCACAGAGTCCGCCAGGGTTTGAAGGACAGTTCGGCGGCGAGCAGTGCCTCCATCGTGGACAGCAGTTCTTCCGGGGGAAGGACGGACGAGGGCAGAAAGTCGGACATGGCCAGGCCGGTTTCGGCCGGATCGATCAGGACCAGGTCCGTTACGTTGACCTGCAGTTTGTCCTTGAAGGAAACGACCAGACCCGTCACGACCACGAACTGTTCGGGTTTGGGCTCTTTGTGCCGGGCCTCGCCTGGAGACCAGATCCGGGCGGCCATGCTGCCCGTGCGGTCAGTCAGGGTCAGGTCCCAGTAGGGCTGTCCGTTCTTGGTTTCCTTGCGCTGGGCCTGGGCCAGGGCGAAAATGTCCGAAATAGTTTGTCCTTCGGACAATTCGCGGATGAATATTTTTTTATTCGTCATTAAGTTGCAAATCCTGTATGAATATGGGAAAATGACTGTGCTTTTGTGAATCTTTATTTGTTATGCGTGCAGATCCCCGTGTTTGTGGACGCGAGGATTTCCGCGAGTCAAAAAAGTCCTTACAGGCAAGTTTTCGGCCTTGGCAAGGACAGCGCTCGGGATTGTCCGCCTTGGTTTCAGGCGCCAGCGGCGTGTCTTCATTGGACCCGTAACCAAAACCTCAACGTGCAAGTGAAGCGTATGTCCAAAAAGAAAGGTCAATCAAAGGTCACGATCTATCCGGATTGGTGCAAGGGCTGCGGGATCTGCGCCGCCTTCTGCCCGGCCAAGGTCATGGAACTCGGCACCGACGGCAAGGCCCATGTCGTACGCGAAGAGGATTGCGTCAGCTGCGGGTTCTGCGAACTGCATTGCCCGGATTTCGCCATTTCAGTCACGTCCAAGGTGACAAGCCGTCGCAAGTTGGACGCCTCGTTCGATCCTCGCCAGACCATGGCCGCCTCGCCGCGGCCGGGCGATCCGAGTCCCGAGGAGAATGTTGCAACACCAAACGGGGAACACGATCATGGCAATAAAAAAGCGTAAAAGGACCGAAATGTTCGCCCTGGGCAACGAGGCCGTGGTCGAAGGGGCCTTGCTGGCGGGGTGCGACTTCTATGCGGGGTACCCCATCACCCCGTCCACGGAAATCGCCGAGGTCATGTCCGCGCGGCTGCCCCGGGTCAAGGATGGCGTGTTCATCCAGATGGAGGACGAGATCGCCAGCATGGGCGCCATCATCGGCGCGTCCCTGGCCGGCCGCAAGGCCATGACCGCCACCTCCGGCCCCGGCTTTTCCCTCATGCAGGAGAATATCGGCTACGCGTGCATGACCGAAGTGCCCACGGTCATCGTCAATGTCATGCGCGGCGGGCCCAGCACCGGTCTGCCCACCAGCCCGGCCCAGGGTGATGTGCAACAGGCTCGCTGGGGCTGTCACGGCGACCATCCCATCATCGTGCTCTCGGCCTGCAACGTCCAGGAATGCCTGGAAATGACTGTGGTGGCCTTCAATTACGCCGAAAAATACCGCACCCCGGTCATCCTGCTCCTGGACGAGATCACGGCCCATACCCGTGAAAAGATCAGCATTCCCCATCCTGATGAGCTGGAGATCCTGTCCCGGGTCACTCCGTCCATGCCGCCGGAATGGTATGTCTCCTACGAGGAGACCATGCGCGGCGTCCCGCCTCTGCCGCCGCTCGGCTCGGGCTACCGCTTTCATGTCACGGGCCTGACCCACGACCAGAACGGGTTTCCGACGTCCAAGCCCGACGAGGTCAAGGCCCTCATGCTGCGGCAGTTCCGCAAGATCGACCAGTTCTTCTATGACATCCAGCTCTTGGACGAAATGTTCTGCGCCGACGCCGACGTGGTGGTTATCGCCTACGGGTGCGTGGCCCGTTCGGCCGAACTGGCCGTGCACATGGCCCGGGAAAAGGGCGTCAAGGCCGGGCTTCTGAAACTCAAGACCCTCTTTCCCTTCCCCAAGACAGCGGTGCAGGCCCTGGCCCGGCAGTGCAAGGCGCTCATCGTGCCGGAGATGAACATGGGCCAGATGTCGCGCGAGGTGAAGCGGGTCAACAACGGACTGACCAAGATTTTGACCAACAACCGCATCGACGGCCAGATCATCACTCCCCTGGAAATCTTCAAAAACATCATGCAGGCATGACCATGGCACAGGTTACCGAACTCATTCACGACTATCTGCGGCATAACAAGAAGTTCCCCCATGTCTACTGCGCGGGCTGCGGACACGGCATCGTGCTCGGCTCCCTCATCCGCAGCGTGCACGGCCTGGGCTACTCCAAGGACGAGGTCGTGCTCGTGGCCGGCATCGGCTGCTCCGGGCGCATGGCCGTCTACGTGGACTTCAACACGGTGCACACCACCCACGGCCGGGCCCTGACCTTTGCCACGGGCATCAAGATGGCCAACCCGAACTTGAAGGTCATCGTGGTCATGGGCGACGGCGACGCCATGTCCATCGGCGGCAACCATCTCATCCACGCGGCCCGGCGCAACATCGGCCTGACGGTCCTGGTCCTGAACAACAACATCTACGGCATGACCGGGGGGCAGTTCTCGCCGACCAGCCCCGAGGGCACGCTTTCGGCCACCTCCCCCTTTGGCCAGCTTGAGCGGTCCTTCGACATCGTCGAGATGGCCATGGCCAGCGGCGCGAGCTATGTGGCCCGTGGCACGGTCCTGCACGCGACCATGCTCGACACGCTCATCTCCGACGCCATGGTCAAGCCGGGCTTCAACCTGGTGGAGATCCTCACACCCTGCCACACGCAGTTCGGCCGCAAAAACAAGTTCAAGACCGTGGTCGACATGTACCAGTGGTACAAGAAGAACACCGTCAAGCTCGAACAGTACCGCGTCCTGAAGGCCGAAGAGCAGAGTAAGTTCACGCCCACCGGCGTGTTCCGGGATGAGATGCGCCCCGGCCTTGAAGTGCGCTACGAGGAAATGCGCAACAAACTCCAGGAGCAGACCGCATGTCAAAACACGAACTGAACCGATTCGAGATCCGTCTGTCCGGGACCGGCGGGCAGGGCATCCTGACCCTGGGCAAGATCATGGGCCAGGTTTTGGCCCTGGACCACGGCTTTTACGCAACCCAGACCCAGAGCTACGGCCCCGAGGCCCGCGGCGGGTCAAGCCGGGCCGACCTGGTCATCAGCTCGCACCCCATCAGCTATCCCAAGCCCGTCAGTCTGGACATGCTCGTCGCTTTGAGCCAAGAAGCCTGCAACCTGTATTTTCGAAACTTGAAGTCGAGCGGCTTTCTCCTGGTCGACACCACCCTGGTGCCGCAGACCCCGTCCAACATCTTCTGGGGCCTGCCCTTCACCAAGATGGCCCGGGAGAAGATCGGCGTGCCCCAGGCCATGAACGTCATCTGCCTGGGCGCCTTGAGCCATTTTTTGCCGTTCATGAACTTCACCAATGTCAAAAAGGCCCTGGCCGGAGTGTTTCCGGCCAAGATCCTCGACTTGAACGTGAAGGCCCTGACCCTGGGCTACACCTCGGCGAAAAAACGCTATCCGGACGCACCCGAGCAATGGACATTCTCCTCACAAATGACGATGGAATCAGAGCAATAGGCCTGAGGGCGCTGTATGGCGCCCTCATCCGCGCCGGTCACCGGGTGCATGTCGCCGCGCCCATGACCGAACAGAGCGCGGTGGGACATTCGGTGACCCTTTTCTCCCCCTTGCGCGTCAAGAGGGTCGACGAGCCCGGATTTTCCGGGCTCGGCATTTCCGGGACCCCCGCGGACTGCGTCAAGCTGGCCTTAAGCCATCTGCTGGACACAAGGCCGGACATGATCGTGTCCGGAATCAACGCCGGAGCCAACGTCGGCGTGGACGTGCTCTATTCCGGCACGGTCTCGGCGGCCACGGAAGGGGCCCTGGCCGGTGTTCCGGCCATGGCCGTGTCCGTGGACGACTACCATCCCGTGGATCTGGACGAACAGGCCGAGTTCGCGGCCCGTTTTCTTGACCACGAGTTCTGGTCCGGGTATCCCAAGGCGTCCGTGTTGAATCTGAATTTTCCGGCCGGTCCGCTGTCCGGGGCACGGGAGCTCAAGGTCTGTCCCCAGACCAGCGCCACCTACCGGGACTGGTACGACGAACGCAAGGACCCCCGGGGCAACCCGTACTACTGGCTGCAGGGCGCCATCCCCCCGGAAAACGTGGCTCCCGACACGGACCGGGCCCTCTTGAGCCGCGGACACATTACCGTCACCCCGCTTGTATTTGATCTCACTCACGCCGCGTATCTGGAAATTCTGCGGCGACAGTTGGCCTAACCTCTTCCCAGGAGTCGACCATGCCTTTGACCACCCCCAAGGAAATGTTTGCCAAGGCCTACGCCGAAGGGTTCGCCGTCGGCGGCTTCAACGTGAACAACATGGAGATCATCCAGGGCATCATGGAGGCCGGCAACGCCGAGAAGTCGCCCCTCATCCTGCAGGTTTCCGCCGGAGCGAGGCGCTACGCGGGCCAGACCTACATCATGAAGCTCATGGAAGCGGCCATGGCCGAGAACGATCTGCCGGTCTGCCTGCATTTGGACCACGGCCAGAATTTCGAGATCTGCAAGGAGGTCATCGACGGAGGGTTCACCTCGGTCATGATCGACGGTTCCCACCTGCCCTTCGAGGAGAATATCGCCCTGACCAAGCAGGTCGTGGCCTACGCCCATGACCGCGGCGTGTGGGTCGAGGCGGAGCTTGGCCAGCTGGCCGGGGTGGAGGACGACGTGGACGTGGAACACAGCGTGTACACCAACCCGGATCAGGCCGCCGAATTCGTGGGCCGTTCGGGCTGCGATTCCCTGGCCATAGCCATCGGCACCAGCCACGGGGCCTACAAGTTCGCCGGGGAAGCCAAGCTCGATTTCGACCGGCTGGAGAAGATCAAGGCCCTCTTGCCCGGCTACCCCATCGTGCTGCACGGGGCGTCCTCCGTGCCCCAGGAATTCGTGGCCATGGCCAACGAGTACGGGGCCCAGATCGGCGGCGCCAAAGGCGTGCCGGAAAACCTGCTGCGCAAGGCCGCGGCCTCGGCCGTGTGCAAGATCAACATCGACACGGACATCCGTCTGGCCATGACGGCCACCATCCGCAAATATCTGGTCGAGAATCCGTCCCACTTCGATCCGCGCCAGTATCTGCAGGTGGCCAGGAACGCCGTGCGCGACATGGTCGCGCACAAAATCAAAAACGTCCTTGGATCTTCCAATAAAATGTAGAGAGGGAACGAACATGGCTGTCAAAATCGCGCTCAACGGGTTCGGTCGCATCGGCCGCTACCTGGCCCGCATCCTGCCCGGAAACGACGACATCGAACTGGTCTGCGTCAATGCCCGTGGCGACAACGCGTCCCTGGCCTACCTGCTCACCTACGACTCGGTGCACGGCACTTTTGCCGGCGAGGTCGTGCCCAACGAGCAGGGCTTTCTGGTCAACGGCAAGCAGGTGGTCGTGACGCGCAACGCGCCCGAGGCCTGGGACTGGAAGGGTGTCGACATTGTTGTCGAGTCCACGGGAAAGTTTAATGACCGTGAAAACTGCGAGAAGCATCTGGCGGCCGGGGCCAAAAAAGTGATCATCTCCGCCCCTGCCAAAAATGCGGACCTGACCGTGGTCATGGGCGTGAACGACGGCCTCTATGATCCGGCCACGCACCATATCATTTCCAACGCCTCCTGCACGACCAACTGCCTGGCCCCGGCGGCCAAGGTCTTAAACGAAAACTACGGCATCAGGCATGGTCTCATGACCACCATCCATTCCTACACCATGAGCCAGCGCATGCTCGACGGCACGCACAAGGACATCCGCCGCGGCCGTGCCGGGGCCATGAACATGCTGCCCACGACCACGGGCGCGGCCAAGGCCGTGAGCATGGTCATTCCGGCCCTGGCCGGCAAACTCGACGGCATGGCCGTGCGCGTGCCCACGCCCAACGTGTCCCTGGTGGACCTGGTCGTGGAGGTGGAGAAGCCCACCACGGTGGCCGAGGTCAATGCGGCCCTGAAGGCCGCGGCCAGCGGACCAGAGGGCGGAGCCATGGGCTACACCGAGGTGCCCCTTGTCTCCATGGACTACATCGGCAGCATCTACGGCGGCGTGGTCGACGGCCTGTGCACCACGGTCATGAACGGGACCATGGTCAAGATCATCGTCTGGTACGACAACGAGGCGGGCTTCACCAATCAGCTCCTGCGCCTGACGCGGATGGTCGGCAAGTCGCTATAGTCTTCAGTTGACCAATGCCTCGGTAACAAGTGAGGAAGGGATTTTGGTGGAAGGCCGAAGTCCCTTTTTTTTTGTTATTGAGACCTGAATCCGTGAATAAGTGTTGCCAACGTTGTTGGCTCGAAATTTCAACCATA
>CAZPSN010000037.1:17938-21491 GCA_964589645.1 uncultured Desulfovibrionaceae bacterium | reverse complement strand
TATAAAATGTTTCAAAACTGTATATTCAATGCAACTTTTTCACGGATTTAGGTTGAGAATTCTAATTTTGCACTGTATATTTTTCAGTATTCTTTTTTATTAAGATTTTAGTCATTAATTATATGTATACATGTTTATATTTATAACAAATTTAGTGGTTTAATTTCGTGAAAATAATTAACAATATTGGAAAAGAAAGAGTCGTTGATTTAATCCGTTCTTGCATTGTTTCCAATGGAAAGATGGATTTTGCTTCGGCTAATTTTTCAATTTTTGCATTTGCTGAACTTCAAGTCGATTTGCTTTTGCTCAATCGATTTCGTCTATTATTGCCATCGCAGGATGCTGATTTTTCCCTTTTAGGAAGCTCTTCGGATCGGCCAGCCAGAAACATTCTACAAACGCGATGGCTGGCACAGCGCCTCTATCGTTGGCTTGCCGACAAGGTGGATCTTTGCTGTGCGCACGGCTCGATCCCGCAGGGCATCACCGTGGTGCGAGATGCTGAGGGTGTTCCCCGTCAGGCCATTCTGGGCTCGTTAACTTTTAGTACGGACGGCCTTGGGGTAACCCCTGGCAATCCTCTTGCGCTCATTCAGGCTTCGGAAACACATGAAGAGGCCATTCTTTTGAGCCAGTGGTTTGAGGCCCAATGGGCCGGTTTGGCTCCGACTCCTATTTCGACAAGCAGACTCCTTGCCCAACTGCGCGCAATCGCCGAGGAGAAGCCTCCATACCAGATCTATGTCCAGATGTTGCATCATCTCTTTGCCGCGCGAGGGGATGAATTGGACGAGGATCGTGTCGTTAACGCCGCAACGGGCATCAAGGGCACCTTGGTGTGGCAGAAACTCTACAGGTTTCAGCGCGATGGCGTGATCGGAGCAATCGATAAGCTGAATCGCTTTGGTGGCTGCATCATTGCCGATAGTGTCGGCCTTGGAAAAACCTTCGAAGCCTTGGCGATCATCAAATATCACGAACTTCGCAACGATCGGGTATTGGTACTGTGTCCCAAACGTCTGAGGGATAACTGGACCTTGTATCGTTCCAACGACCGTCGGAATATTTTGGCGCGTGACCGGTTCAATTACGACGTTCTCAACCATACGGATCTGTCCCGTGATGCTGGTCATTCCGGCGATATTGACCTCTCTCACGTCAATTGGGGCAATTACGATTTGATTGTCATCGATGAATCCCACAATTTTCGGAACAAAAAAACACCCCGCGCAGGTAGTGAGACACGCTACGATCGCCTCATGCGTCGGATCATCAGGGAAGGCGTGAAGACACGGGTGCTCATGCTCTCCGCCACGCCTGTGAATAACCGTCTGGCTGATCTGCGTAATCAGATTGCCTTTGCCACGGAGGGTGATGATCAGGCCTTGTTGGAGCACGGTATCACCAGCATCGACAGCACCACGCGGCTGGCACAAAAACAGTTCAACCGCTGGCTTGACCTCGATGAGGGGGACAAAACCCCAGCCCGGCTGGTGGAAATGCTGGGCTTTGACTATTTCACCCTACTGGATTTATTGACCATTGCCAGATCACGCCGACATATCGAAAAGTATTATGGTACTTCCGAGACCGGAAAGTTTCCGGAACGTCTGAAGCCCATCAACATCAAGCCGGATGTGGATCTTTCCGGTGGATTCCGCTCCATACGCGAAATCAACCTGGAGATTCGGCGACTGAATCTCGCGGCCTATGCGCCTTTGCGCTACGTCCTTCCTCACAAGCAAGATGCCTATGACGCGAAATATGGAACCGAGATTCACGGTGGCAAAGGTTTTTTCAGGCAGGTTGACCGTGAAGAAAGCCTTATCCATTTGTTGCGGGTCAATGTCCTCAAACGCATGGAGAGCGCCGTCAGTTCCTTTGCCCTGACCTTGCGGCGTCAATTGGAGGACGTTGAGGCCACTTTGGCCCGGATCGAAAATCAGGTTATCGATATTGAGGAGTTGGATATTTCGGATGTGGATATCGAGGATTCCGCCTTTGAAAGTTTGCTTGTCGGGCGCAAGGTCAAAGTCCTGCTGGCGGACGTCGACTGCATACGCTGGAAACAGGACCTGATCGAGGACCGTAATCGTTTGGCCACGTTGCTGTCCGCCGCAGAACAGGTTAGCGCGGCGCGTGACGCCAAATTGCAGGCATTGCAACAAGTCATCGAGCACAAATGCACCAACCCGATCAACCTTGGAAACCGCAAGGTCATTGTGTTCACGGCTTTTGCCGACACCGCCCGCTACCTTTACGATCATCTTGCCCCTTGGGCTCGGCAGTTTGGCATTGAAACGGCGCTCGTGACAGGCTCCGGGCGTAATCAGGTCACGGTTCCAAGTATCCGACGCGATTTGGGGTCGATCCTGACCGCGTTTTCACCGTGCTCCAAAGAACGCCCTGCTGATTTGGCTCAAGAACCAGAGCTTGACCTGCTCATAGCCACGGATTGTATTTCCGAAGGGCAGAATCTTCAGGATTGCGACTGGCTGATCAACTACGACATCCATTGGAACCCGGTGCGCATTATTCAGCGTTTTGGGCGTATCGACCGGATCGGGTCCCGGAATGCCTGCATCCAGCTTGTCAATTTCTGGCCAAACATGGAGCTGGAAGAATACATCAACCTGGAGCAACGGGTCAGCGGGCGCATGGTGCTCCTGGATGTGTCCGCCACGGGCGAGGAAAATCTGATCGAGCAGAATTCCGGCGACCAGATGAACGATCTGGAATATCGCCGCAAGCAGCTATTGAAATTGCAGGAGGCGGTAATTGATTTGGAAGACCTCTCCACCGGAGTGTCCATCACTGACTTGACCCTGACGGATTTCAAGATTGATCTTGCGCAATACCTGAAGGCGCATCCGGGAGTCATCGAAGACGTGCCGATGGGCTCGTGGTCCGTGACTTCCAGCCCGGAAATCGATATCCCGCCCGGAATTATTTTCTGTCTGCGCTGTGAACGGGAAGATGCCAAACAGGCGCGTGAAACAGGGTATCCGCTTGCCCCGCATTATTTGGTTCATGTTGGTGAAGATGGTGTTGTGCATGTGCCGCATGTGCAGGCCAAACTGGTGTTGGATCGTTTGAAACGGGTCACGCTTGGGCGCGATTTGCCGGATGCTGGAGCATGTGCGAGTTTTGACCGTATGACCAAAAACGGTCAGGACATGCGCTACGCCCAAAAGCTGCTCAGCAAGGCCGTGGCCTCGGTTGTTGGTAAAAACGAGGAGCGGGCTGTGGCCAGTTTGTTTTCTCCGGGAGGGACCCATGCCAGTCGTGGAGAGTTTGCGGGGATGAACGATTTCGAAGTGCTCGCCTTCCTGGTGATTCTGCCGGGCAATGACACATGATTGATGCGGTGCTGGGGACTCTGAACCTGCCAGCGGATGCGTTGGTTGGGCAGCGTATCCCCAAAAAGCTCTTTTTGGAGAACGGTGCGCCTACGTCCGCAGACAAGCGGATTTTGACCGAAGGTATTCAGGAAGCGATTTGGGTCGCCGCGCTCAAACCCACGACGTGTGGTGTGTCGGCATTTCGGGAT
>CAZPSN010000037.1:360-17928 GCA_964589645.1 uncultured Desulfovibrionaceae bacterium | reverse complement strand
AATAGCGGTGGTGCGGGTCACGCTCAAGCCGCAATCCAAGGTAGCCCGGCTTCTGAACCTGCTGCATCGGGCCATACCCTATCCTGTTGTTTTGCTCCTGGAAGATACTTCTCATGTTTCGCTTTCTCTGGCGCACAAGCGATGGTCGCAGAATGCGCATGATGCCGTGGTCCTGGATGGTGATATCGTCGAGGCCGCGTGGTCCGGCTCTGATGTGATTGATGACGAGCGTGGGCAAGCCCTGGGTCTCGCCAATCAACCGCGAACACATTTGTTTGACCTGTATCAGGGCTGGATGAATGTGCTGGTTGCCTGCCGCGCTGCGGATATAACAGGGAACTTCGTTCTGTCGCAGTCACGGGACGCAACCGTGGCGCGGCGACAGGTGATGCTGGAATATGAACGGTTGGGAGCTGAGGTGGCCAGGCTGAGGTCTGTTGCCGCCAAGGAAAAGCAGATCGCCCGGCTGGTGGATATCAATGTGGAACTCAAACGCACGCAGGCTCGATGTGAAGAACTGCGCGTGTTGCTTTCATATTAAAGTCTGCGTTTTTTGTGGAGTAATATATGGATTGCCGCGCTCCCGTTGGTCGCTCGCAATGACAGTACCAAAAGACGTCATTGCGAGGAGTCTGCGACGAAGCAATCCATGCCTTTCGTGATTACTACTTCGAGACAGACCACTCTAAAGGGATAGTATGGACAAGATCAAACCTGAAGATCAGCTCGCCAAGTCGGCGGACATTGTTTCCGAGAATATCGCTCAACTCCAATCGTTGTTTCCCGAGGCCTTTGTTGAAGGGAAGATTGATTTCGAGGTGCTCAAGCAACTTTTGGGCGGGACCGTGGAAGAGCGGGAGGAGAAATACGGGTTGAACTGGCACGGCAAGCGGGCCGCACGCCAGCTGGCGTTGACACCGTCCATGGGCACCTTGCGGCCTTGTCCGGAAGAGAGTGTGGATTGGGACACAACGCAGAATCTGATGATTGAAGGCGATAACCTGGAAGTGCTGAAGCTCTTGCAGAAGAGTTATGCGGGGAAAGTAAACATTATATATATAGACCCTCCATATAATACAGGGAAAGATTTTGTATATTCAGATAACTTCCAGGATAATATTAAGAATTATCTTGAGGTCACAAAACAAATAGCTGGTGGCAAGAAGACTACCTCTAATACTGAAGCCAGTGGGCGATTTCATACAGACTGGATGAATATGATTTATCCAAGAATAATGCTTGCAAGAAATTTATTACGTGAAGATGGGATATTTTTTTGCTCAATAGACGACAGAGAATCTCCAAGATTGAGAGCGGTGCTTGATGAAATTTTTGGTGAAGAGAACTTCTTAGCGCAATTTAGTTGGAAGACTGATGGAAATTTTGATAATCAAGCAAAGATTAAAATTTGTCATGAGTACATAGTTCTTTTTGCCAAATCAGTTATGAATTTTCCCCATCCACCTGTCGTGGATCCAAATACGCCAGCAAATAGTAAACTTTTCAATCCAGAGATTCGAAATACAATAGTTAAGAATGGTCCTAAAAATCCTGTTAGCAAGGTCATGCTGCCCACAGGATTTCCAGCTGATTTTATTTCAGGATGTGTGTCAGCGAGAAGAGATCGATGGCCAATATATCATAAAGATGCAATTGTCGGAGATGGGAAGCTTATACAGCCTACAATAGTTGAAAGTGGATGGAGTTCTAAAGAACTATTGCTGGAATTTATCAATAATGGTTTCAATGTAATTACTGATAATAAGGGGCAAGAAACGTCATTTCTAATTGCAAAATCAGGAGCAATTGAGATTATTAAGCGTCGATCAGACTGTCAAAGTCATGTTATCTCTGTATTGAATGGTTTTGGAGGGACTCAGAAAGGCGCCGCTCAACTTCATGAAATAGGAGCATTTTTTGGCGGGTATCCTAAGCCAATAGAATTGTTGCAATATTTTGTGAGGATGTCTTCGAACCCTGGAGCAATTGTTTTAGATTTTTTCGCTGGATCGGGCACTGTCGGTCATTCGGTTATGCTTCAAAATGCAATCGATAATGGCCAGCGGAAGTATATTTTAGTTCAACTTCCAGAACCATTGCTTGCAAGTGTTGAAGAACAAAAAGAGGCAGCATATTATTGTGATAAAATAGGCAAAACTCGTTCGCTGGCGGAGCTAACCAAAGAACGCCTCCGCCGCGCAGGCAAGAAAATCCGAGAACAGAACCCCATGTTTGCTGGCGATACGGGTTTTCGGGTCTTCAAGCTGGATTCCTCCAATATCCGCGCCTGGAATCCGGACCGCGACAATCTCTCCCAATCCTTGATGGATCACATCGAACATATTCTGCCCGGCCGAACCGAGGCGGACATCCTCTACGAAGTTTTGCTCAAACTCGGGCTTGATCTGTGCGTGCCCATGGAAAAGCGGGTGTTTGCGGGCAAAGATGTGCACGCCATTGGCGGCGGCGTGCTCTTGGCCTGCTTGAACACCAATATCAGCCGGGATGATGTGGAAGCATTGGGCCTTGGCATCGTGGCCTGGCACAAGGCGCTGGCTCCGGCTGGCGAATCGACCGTGGTCTTTCGCGATAACGGCTTTGCCGACGACGTGGCCAAAACCAACCTGACCGCCATTCTGCACCAGAACGGCCTGACAAACGTGCGGAGCCTGTAGGAGCGGAATATGGCCAAAGACCTGACGACTTCTGCCATAGATCGGCAGAACATCCTGAACAATCCATACGCCTTGGCCGAGATTGAAAAAGCGGCAGGGATTCGGGGCATTCCTTTCGAAGGGAAGTTCGTGCTTTTGAAGGAGCAGGTTGCTGATTTTTTTGAGGTTACGCCTCGGACCATTGATAATTACATCGAACAATTCGGGGAAGAATTACGCCACAACGGCTATGCGGTTTTGAAGGGTAATAGGCTGAAAGAATTGAAGCAATCTCTTAAGGAACAGTTTGGTGACGAAATTGATTTCGTTACCAAAACGACGGTTCTTGGGGTCTTCGATTTTAGATCGTTTCTGAATCTGGCCATGCTGCTTTCAGAGAGTGATCGTGCCCGTCTTCTTCGGCAGGCTATCCTTGATATCGTGATTGACACGATTAACCTGCGCAGTGGCGGTGGCACCAAGTACATCAACCAACGTGACGAGGATTTTCTTCATTCTGCCTTTGAAGAAGAAAATTATCGCAAGCAGTTTACTGATGCGTTGCGCGATCATGTCGCCATGGGAAATTTCAAGTACGCAGTCTACACCGACAAGATCTATCTGAGTATTTTTCGTGAAAAGGCCAAAGAATACCGGGCAATTCTCAAATTACAGAGCAAAGAATGCGTCCGCTCGACGTTATATGCGGAAGTACTGGACGTGATTGCCGCTTATGAATGCGGCTTCGCGGATGTTATGACCCAAGAGGCGCAGTCTTTAGGGCGCCAGTTGTCTGCTCTGGAAGTTGATGTTCTGTTCAGGAAGTTCGAAGCGCAAGCTCATTGGAAACCCTTGATTGAGAAAGCTCGTATGAAGATGGCCAGTAGGGATCTGGCGTTTCGGGATGCCTTGCATCTCCAGCTCAAGGAATATGTGAATCCGTTGCAGCGGGAAGATTTTGAACGCTTCCTTGGCGAAAAAAGCAAAGAATTGGCGGAGCGCCTGGAAGATGCCAAGGATGTTTTGAAGCGCCTCAAGGACCGTTAGACATGACTATTACGTATCCGACGATTGAAATGATCAAGGAAGTTCATGCAAAAACTGTTGATTTGAGCGGTGGCGGGCTGATTAGCATTCTGGATTCTGGGCGGCTGGAAAGTGTTTTGCAGAATATTCAGAATGACGATTACTATCCGACTTTTGAAGAAAAACTGGCGCATCTGTTTTATTGTGTATGCAAGTTTCATTGTTTTTCCGATGGCAATAAACGTCTGGCCATAACCGCTTCTGCCTTGATGCTGCTTCACAATGGCTATCTCTATTGTTCTGGATCGTTCATCCGAGAGATGGAAAATGTGAGCTATCATGTGGCAGCCGGGAATATCAGCAAAGAGCTATTGCTTGAGATTATTATCGCGCATCTAGCCCAAACATCCGATGACGAAGAGTTGAAGCTCAAAATTCTTCACGCGATTGCACCATTGGGATGAGAGCAAAAATGGGTTTGTTGAGCTAACCGTCTGTTTATTTAGCAAAGCTTAGCTAAGAAATTTAGCTAAGAAGTTTTTTAATGCTGTGAAATAATGAGATAAGTGCTTGCTATGAAGTTTCATTTCGAACCCGATCTCGATTACCAACACGCCGCCATCGAAGCCGTGTGCGCCTTGTTTCAGGGTCAGGAAACATGCCAGACCGAATTCACGGTCACGCTTGGTAAGGGGCATCTGCCCTTGGCGCAAAGCGCTGTCGGCGTCGGCAATCGTTTGACTCTGCTGGATGATGAGATTCTTGGAAATCTGCACCAGGTTCAGATTCAGAACGGCCTGCGTCCTTCCGCTTCCCTGGATTCCGGGGATTTCACGGTCGAAATGGAGACCGGCACCGGCAAGACGTATGTCTACCTGCGGACGGTTTTCGAACTGAACAAACGCTTCGGATTCTCCAAGTTTGTCATTGTCGTGCCGTCGGTAGCCATAAAGGAAGGCGTCTATAAAACCCTTCAGATGACCGAGGAACACTTCCGGGGTCTGTATGCCGGTGTGCCGATGGAATATTTTGTCTACGATTCCGCGAAGCTTGGACAGGTGCGAAATTTTGCGACCAGTGCGCATATCCAGATCATGGTTGTCACGGTGGGCGCTATCAACAAGTTCGGCGACGAGACCGAAGCCCTGGAAGAAGAAACGGATGACACGCGGAGGCGGGAGAAATCCAAGAACGTTATGTATCGGGCCAGCGAGAAGACTGGCGGCGAGCGCCCCATCGATTTGATCCGTAATATGCGGCCCATTGTCATTGTCGATGAGCCGCAGAGCGTGGACGGTGGCCTTGATGGCAAAGGACGGGCTGCGCTGAGTAAAATGCACCCGTTGTGCACCTTGCGCTATTCCGCCACGCACGTGGACAAGCACCACATGGTGTACCGTCTGAACGCGGTTGACGCTTACGAGAAGAGGCTGGTCAAGCAGATCGAGGTGGCGTCTGCCTCTGTGTTGGACGCACATAACAAACCCTATGTCCGTCTTCTTGCGGTCAGCAACAAAAAGGGAACGATCAGCGCCAAGGTGGAACTTGATGTTGCGGCTGGCACGGGGGTGCGTCGGCGAGAAGTGGTGGTTCAGGATGGTGATGATCTGGAGCAGGTGACGGGCCGGCCGGTGTATCATGACTGCCGGGTGGGTGAGATCCGGGTTGCGCGTGGCAACGAATACGTGGAGCTGCGTGTGCCGGGTGAGGATTTGTATCTGCGCCTGGATCAGACCTACGGCGATGTGGAGCCCATGGCCGTGCAGCGCGAGATGATCCGGCGCACCATTCGCGAGCATCTGGACAAGGAAAAACGGCTACGGCCCTTGGGAATCAAGGTGCTGTCCCTGTTTTTCATCGATTCGGTTAGCAAGTACCGCCAATATGATGCCGACGGGAATCCGCTTCCCGGAGAGTACGCGCGCATTTTTGAAGAGGAATACACACGGCTGGCCAAGCATCCAGATTATTTGACGTTGTTCAAGGAAGTGGATCTATCCAGGGCGGCCCATGAGGTGCATGGCGGGTATTTCTCCATCGACAAGAAGAAAGTCGGCAGTAAATCCGTCGAGGTTTTCAAGGACACCTCGGGCAACACCAAGGCCGACGATTCAACGTACAGCCTGATCATGCGCGAGAAGGAAAAGCTGCTGGGTTTTGATACTCCGCTCAAATTCATCTTTTCGCATTCCGCGCTGCGCGAAGGTTGGGATAATCCCAATGTTTTCCAGATATGCAGCTTGCGGGATATTCAGACGGAGCGGGAGCGGCGACAGAGTATCGGGCGCGGATTGCGTCTGTGCGTCAATCAGAATGGGGAGCGGGTGCGCGGTTTTGACGTGAATACGCTGACCGTGGTGGCCTTGGAGCGCTTTGAGCAATTTGCGGAAAATCTACAAAAAGAGATCGAAGTCGATACCGGGATTCGTTTTGGTTTTTTGGAGGAGCACGCGTTTGCCTCGGTGGGAGTACAGGGCGAGGATGGCGTGGTTTCAGTGCTTGGCCTGGACGCATCCAAGGTGCTGCGCGATCATTTTCGCGCTGTTGGCTATGTGGATGCCAAAGGCAAAATCCAGGATACGCTGCGCCGCGTTTTGAAGGACGGAACGCTTTCCATCCCTGAGCATTTTGAAGGGCAGCGGACGCAAATCGAAGAAGTGCTGCGTAAGGTCAGCGG
This sequence comes from uncultured Desulfovibrionaceae bacterium, assembly GCA_964589645.1. Lineage (GTDB taxonomy): Bacteria > Desulfobacterota > Desulfovibrionia > Desulfovibrionales > Desulfomicrobiaceae > Desulfomicrobium. Next base: position 11,571 of record CAZPSN010000037.1, on the reverse strand, counting down.
GCGATTGGAGATCAAGGATGCCGATGATCGTAGGACAGTGAGCACGCGGCAGGCCGTTTTGCAGAGTCCTGAGTTCAAGGAGTTGTGGGATCGCATCAAACATAAGACGACATATCGACTGCACTTCGACAATGAGGAATTGATTACAGCTTGTTCTCGAGCCCTGCTCAATGCTCCAATGATAACCAAACCCCGCCTTGAGTGGCGCAAAGCGGATATTGCTATTGGCAAGGCTGGGGTCGAAGCGACGGAAAAAGAGGGCGGTGCTTCCGTTGCCTTGTATGAGCGCGATATCGAATTGCCGGACCTGTTGACCGAACTTCAGGACAGAACCAGTCTGACTCGCCGGTCTCTGTGTCGGATACTCCAGGAGAGCACGCGTCTGGATGAATTCAAACGTAACCCTCAGGCGTTTATCGCTCTGGCTGCCGACACGATCAACCGCTGCAAGCGACTGGCTGTTGTGGATGGCATCAAATATCAGCGGATCGGCGACGGGCACTACTATGCGCAGGAACTTTTCGAGCAGGAAGAACTGACCGGGTATCTCAAGAACATGCTCCTCGATACGAGGAAGTCCGTGTTCGAGCATGTGGTCTATGATTCCGATGTGGAGCGCAAATTTGCCTCTCAACTGGAAATGAACAGTGCTGTTCGAGTTTACGCCAAATTGCCGGGTTGGTTCGTGGTGCCGACTCCGCTTGGAACATATAACCCGGATTGGGCCGTATTGGTGGAGCAGGACGGCGAAGAGCGGTTGTATTTTGTCGTTGAGACCAAAGCGGAGCTGTTCACCGGAGATTTACGCGGCCAGGAGGGCGCCAAGATTGAGTGCGGCAAGGCCCATTTCGGAGCGCTGCGTACTGACACCGGCGCGGTCCGGTATGTGATTGCTCGGAATTTTGGGGATCTGGTTAGTGGCATTCTATAACATGCTGGTACTAAATACGATTAGGTTTGGATTTGGCCGTCAATCGATGCCATGTTCTTGAAGGGAAATTGGTGCACGGTCACCGTTTTCTTTGTCTTGCGAATACCGCCAACCTTTTCTAGGCTTCATTTCCCCGGTTCCGAAATCCCGTTTTTCCCGAGAGCGTCATGAGCGGTTTCACCCATCTGCATTGCCATTCCGAATACAGCCTGCTGGACGGAGCCATCCGCTTGAAGGATCTCTGCGCGCGGGCCGTGGATTACGGGTTCTCGGCCGCCGCCGTCACCGATCACGGCAATCTCTTCGGTTCCGTTCCCTTCTACCTGGAAGCCAAGAAGAACGGCATTAAGCCCATCATCGGCAGCGAGGTCTACATCGCCGACGACATGACCGACCGGGAGAACAAGAAGCGCTTTCACCTCATCTTGTTGGCCCAGAATCTTCAGGGCTACCACAACCTGGTCAAGATCGTTTCCGCCGGATTCCTGCGCGGGTTCTACTACAAGCCGCGGGTGGACAAGAAGCTTTTGCGCCAGCACTGCGAGGGTCTCATCTGTCTCTCGGCCTGCCTGCAGGGAGAGGTGCCCTATGCCCTGCGCCACGGGACCATGGACAAGGCCCTGCTCGTGGCCCGCGAGTACATGGACATCTTTCCGGAGCGCTTCTACCTGGAACTGCAGTCCAACGGCCTGAAGGAACAGGAGGTCGTCAACGACCGGCTCATGGAGTTGGCCAGGCAGACGGGCCTTCCCCTGGTGGCCACCAACGACTGCCATTATCTGGGCAAGGACGACTACGAGGCCCACGACATCCTTTTGTGCGTGGGCACGGGCAAGATCGCCTCGGAAAAGCAGCGCCTCAAGTTCGAGACCAACGAGTTCTACTACAAGCCCCCGGAAGAGATGGAGGCGGCCTTTGCCCACTGTCCGGAAGCCATCGAGAACGCAGGACGCATCGCGGACCTGTGCGAGGTGGAGCTCAAGCTCAAGCAGCATTTCTTTCCGGTCTACGACGTGCCCGCGGGCGCGACCCTGGACGGGGAGTTCCGCCGGCTGGCCGAGGAAGGGCTGGTCGAGCGCATCAAAGCCCTGCCCTACGAGGTGGACGAGGTCCTGTACCGGGAGCGCCTTGAGTTCGAGCTGAACGTCATCATCGAGAAGGGGTTTCCGGCCTACTTCCTGATCGTTCAGGACTTCATCAACTGGGCCAAGTCCCAGAACATTCCCGTGGGCCCGGGCCGCGGATCCGCCGCCGGGTCCCTGGTGTCCTACGCCCTCAGGATCACGGACCTGGACCCCATCCGCTACGCCCTGTTTTTCGAACGCTTTCTGAACGTGGAGCGCGCGTCCCTGCCGGATATCGACGTGGATTTCTGCTACAATCGGCGCGACGAGGTCATCCGTTACGTTTCCGAGAAGTACGGGGCCGACCATGTGGCCCAGATCGTGGCCTTCGGGACCATGAAGGCCAAGGGCGCCATCCGCGACGTGGCCCGGGCCCTGGACGTGAGCCTCAAGGACGCGGACCGCATCGCCAAGCTCATCCCCGACGACCTGAAGATGACCCTGGCCCGGGCCCTGGACGAGGAGCCCGATTTGCGGCCCCTGCTCGACTCGGACCCGCGTTTCCAGAAGCTCTACGACGTGGCCCGCCGCCTGGAAGGCCTGGCCCGCCATTCCTCCATCCACGCCGCCGGCATCGTCATCTCCCAGAAGCCCATGGTCGAGTACCTGCCCCTGCACAAGGGCAAGAACGGGGAGATCGTGACCCAGCTGGACATGAAGAAGGTCGAGCTCATCGGCCTCATCAAGTTCGACTTTCTGGGACTGAAGACCCTGACCGTCATCGACGACGCCCTGAAGCTCGTGCTCCAAAACGGCAAGCCCGTGCCGATTCTGGAAAAATTGCCCCTGGACGATCCCCAGACCTTCGAGTTGCTCTGCCGGGGCGAGACCGACGGGGTCTTCCAGCTGGAATCCGACGGCATGCGCCGGGTTCTGAAGGGGCTCAAGCCGTCCTGCTTCGAGGACATCATCGCCCTTCTGGCCCTGTACCGGCCGGGTCCCCTGGAATCGGGCATGGTCGACGACTTCGTCGCCCGCAAGCATGGGCTGAAAAAAGTCGAGTACGAGTTTCCGGAGCTGGCCCCGGTGCTCCATCCCATCCTGGAGGACACCTACGGGGTCATCCTGTACCAGGAACAGGTCATGCAGATCGCCTCGGATCTGGCCCGCTATTCCCTGGGCGAGGGCGACAACCTCCGCCGGGCCATGGGCAAGAAGGATCCGGCGGAGATGGCCAAGCAGCGCGTGCGCTTCCTGGACGGGGCCAGGGAGAACAACATTTCCCAGGAGGCGGCCGAGTACATCTTCGACCTCATGGAAAAGTTCGCGGGCTACGGGTTCAACAAGTCGCACAGCGCGGCCTACGCCGTCATCTCCTACCAGACGGCCTACGTGAAGGCCCACTATCCGGCCGAGTTCATGGCCGCCATCATCACCTCGGAAGTGTCCAACTCCGACAAGATTCTGGCCCATGTCAGCGCCTGCCGGGACATGGGCATCGAGGTTCTGCCGCCGGACGTGAACAAGAGCCGCAACGAGTTCACCGTGGAGGGGCAGTCCGTGCGCTACGGCTTGTCCGGGATCAAAGGGGTGGGGGACGGCGCGGTGGAGTCCATTGTCGAGGAACGGGAAAAGGGCGGGGATTTCACCAGCCTGCTCGACTTCTGCCAGCGCGTGAATTTGCGCAAGGTCAACAAAAAGGTCTTGGAATCACTCATCAAGTCCGGAGCCATGGACCGCTTCGGGTGTTCGCGGCGGTCCTTGCTGCAGGGGTTGGACAAGGTCCAGGCCCTGGCCCAGAAGCGGGCCAAGCGCAGCACAACGGGGCAGCTTTCCCTCCTGGGTCTGGTGGAGGAGAACGCCTGCCATCTGACGGGGCTCGGCATCGAAGGCGAGGACGCGAACCTTCCGGAATACGGGGACGACGAGAAATGCCGCATGGAGAAGGAGGCCTTCGGGTTTTTCCTCATCGGCCATCCCCTGCAGCCCTTCCGGCAGGAGATCCGGCGTCTGGGATATGTTGGCCTGGCCCAGTGCGCGGACCTGCCCGAGAAGACCCCCGTGCAGGTTCCGGTGCTGGTCACGGCGACCAAGACCATCACGACCAAGAAGGGCGACCGCATGGCCTTTTGCGCCATCGAGGATTTGAGCGGTTCGGGCGAGGCCATTGTTTTCACGGAACCCTATGCCGCGTACCGCGATCTGCTGGCCTGCGAGGAGCCGCTGCTCTTGACCGGGACCGTGGCCAAGCGGGACGCCCTGGCCGAGGACAACGGGGACGAGGGGCCCAAGAAGCCCAAGCTCCTGGCCGAATCATTCAAGCTTTTGTCCGAGGTGGTCGGGTCGGGCTCCGAGCCCGTAGTGCTGCTGGTGCGGGCCAATGGCGCGAGTCCGGACTGGGACGGCCTGCAGGCCATCCTGCGCCGCTATCCCGGGCAGGCCCCGGTGCTGATCGATCTGGTGCGGGAGGGATATGTCTGCCGCATGCAGTTCGGGCCGGACCACATGGTCGCCCCGTGTCCGGAGTTCTGGCGGGAATTTGAACAATGGCGCAACAGTTGAGCAGGGGAGGTCGGCCCATGGGCAAGGGACACTGGCGGTTGCGGGTTTGCGGCGATTTCAGTTCGTCGCACCAGCTGCGGCATTACGAGGGCAAGTGCGAGAACATGCACGGCCACAATTTCGAGGTGGAAGTGGACGTGACGGGCGACCGGCTCGATCCCAAGCTCGGCATCCTCATGGATTTCAAGGAACTCAAACGCGTCCTCAAGGTCGTGACCGACGAGTTGGACCACCGGCACTTGAACGAGCTGCCCGCCTTCGCGGACCAGAATCCGTCCTCGGAACTGCTGGCGCGGCACGTCTACCGTCGCCTGCGGGACCTGCTGGCCGCCTACCCCGTGCGCCTGGAGCAGGTCATGGTTTCGGAGAAGGCGAGTTCCCGAGCCTATTACAGCGAAGCGCAAGACTGATGCGGGCCGTGCTGCAGCGGGTGCGCGGGGCCAGCGTCGCAGTGGATGGGCGGGTCACGGGGCGGATCGGACCGGGGCTCGTGGTCCTGGTCGCCTTTGGCGGCAGCGACGCTTTGGGCATGGAGGAGGGGCCGGTCTGGAGGAAATTTCTGCGCAAGCTCCTTGACCTGCGGCTGTTCCCTGATGCGGACGGTCCCATCAACGCGTCCCTGGCCGATCACGGCGGGGGCATCCTGGTAGTCTCCCAGTTCACCCTGTACGCCGACGTCAGAAAAGGCCGCCGCCCGTCCTTTTCCAAGGCCGTGGAGCCCGGGGCCGCCCGCGCGCTCTACGCGGCCTTCGTGTCCGACCTGCGCCGTCAGTGGCCTGACGTGGCCGAGGGCACCTTCGGTGCGGACATGGATGTCTCCCTGGTCAACTGGGGTCCGGTCACCATTCTGCTGGACAGCGACGACCTGTAGCCTTTCCTTGGCAGGCATGTTGCTAGAACGAATGCCGAACGTTCACATTTTGACAGGACACGCCATGCCTCGATTTCTTTTAACCCCGGCCCCTCCGACTCCGGCTGCGGCCCCGCGCGGGGCCTGATTCATGGCCAGCGCCAGCTACACCGTCGAGCCTGTCCGCGTCGAAGGCCGGATCACGGACGTGCGCATCCTGCGTGATGACCGCACCCAGCATCTGGGCGGCCGTCGGGGCAGGGAGGCCGAACTGGGACGTGCGGCACGGATCGAGGGCACGAGCGTTTTGCCTGTCTTTTTGGGCGCGGGCCTGGGAGTGGGCCTGGCCGACGTGCTGGAGCGGACCGGCGGGCCCGTGGCCGTGGTCGATGCCGAGACGGCCATTCTGGATCTGACCGGAGTGCGGGGGACGTGGCAGGACGATCCCCGGGTCTGCTGGCTGGACAGCGAGGATGCTGACACCGCCTTGGCAACGTTGACCCGCTGGCAGCTGCGTCACGCCGGGCGGCCCTTCGCGCCCATAATCGATCCGTTCTACGCCCGCCTGCGGCCGGAATTGTACCGGGTTCTGGCCGAGCGACTGGAGATTTCGCGCAAGGTCGATTTCTGGAACCAGGCGCGCTATCCGAAGTTCCGGTCCCCGGTGCCGCGCGTCCTGCTCCTGACCAGTTCCTATTTCCTCATGGGCGAACTGGAGTCCGCTTGCGCCCGCCTGGGCTACGCTACCTGCTATGTGGAACTGCCCAGCCAGGAGGTCGGCAGTCAGGAGTTCGTGGAGCGCATCCTTTCGGAAATCCTCCGTTTCCGGCCCGACTTCGTGCTGACCATCAACCATCTCGGGGTGGACAAGGAGGGCATTCTGACGGATCTGCTGGCCCGGCTGGAGCTGCCGCTGGCCTCCTGGTTCGTCGACAATCCCCACCTCATCCTCTACGTCTACGAGAATCTGTCCTCGGAGTGGGTCACGCTCTTCACCTGGGACGCCGACAACATCGAGTCCCTGCAAGCCCAGGGCTTTTCACGGGTCCACTACCTGCCCCTGGCCACGGACCCCCACCGCTTCGTCCTCGCCCCCGGGGTCAAGCCCCACCGCGACGTGGCCTTTGTCGGCAATTCCATGGTCCACAAGGTCCGCGCCAAGCTCGCACGCTACAGCTTTCCGCAGGTGCTTCTCGACAACCTGGACGGGCTGGCCCGGGAGTTCATGCACAGCGGAACCCTGTCCGTGGCCCGCTTCCTGGACGAGCAGCACCCCCTGGAGGCTGCTGCCTTCCAGGCTTTGGCGGACATGGACATGCGCCTGGCCTATGAAACGCTGGTCACCTGGCAGGCGACCCTGCTGTACCGTCTGCAGCGGGTGGAGCGACTGCTGCCCTTCAAGCCCCTGCTGGCCGGAGATCCTGGCTGGCATGAACTCCTGCCTGCTGCGGGCTGGGACTATCATCCGGAACTCAACTATTACGACCAGCTGCCTGCGTTCTACCCGGCCACGCGCATCAACTTCAACTGCACGAGCCAACAGATGAAGGGCGCGGTCAATCAGCGGGTCTTTGACGTGCCTGTCTGCGGCGGGTTCCTGCTCACGGACCATCGCCGGCAGATGGAAGACCTTTTCGAGCCGGGCCGGGAGATCGCCTGCTACTCCGAACCGGACGAAATCCCGGAGCTGATCCGTCATTACCTGTCCCGTGACAAGGACCGGCAGCGGATCGTCGCGGCCGCCCGGCGGCGCATCCTGGCCGAACACACCTACGACCTGCGCCTTGAGTCCCTGGTCGGAGCCATGCGCCGGACCTACGGCTAGGCCATGACGCCCATTCTGGTCATCCAGATGCAGCGCATGGGGGATCTGATCCTGTCCTTTCCCCTTTTTCTCTGGCTCTCGCGCACCTTCCCCGGCCATCCCGTCTGGGTCATGGCCGAGCCGCAGTTCGCCGGGCCCCTGTCCCGGCTGAGCCCCCAGGTGCGCTATCTTGGGTACGGGCAGCACGGGGTGGTCGCGCGGCAGAAATTTCATCTCGTCGTCAATCTGAGCCACAGGCCCGAGAGCATGGAGCTGGCCGGGCGGCTTCAAAGCGAGGCTTTGGTCGGAGGATATGTCCGGGACGGGGTGCGGCGCATCGCCGGAGCCTGGCAGGAATACCGGACCTCCCTGACCCACAACAATCGTCACAACCGTTTTCATTGGGCCGACCTGAACGCCCTGGACGTGATTCCGACTGAAACCTTGGCCGCCACGGCGTGGCCCGCACCGCGACGCATGCCCGACGACATCCGCCAGGTCGGGTTGTTTCTGGGCGCCAGCGAGCCGGACAAGCGTCCCTCGGCCCGCTTCTGGTCCGAGCTGGTCCGTGAGCTGGAGCGGAGGGCCTGGATTCCGGTCCTGCTTGGCGGGCCGGGGGAGGTGGAGTTGTGCCGGGAGGTGCGCCGTCTGGCCCGCAGGCCCGTGGTCAGCGCCTGCGGCTCCCTGGGCCTGGACCGCTTCGCCATGTTCGGCCAGAATCTCGCCGCCATGATCACGCCCGACACGGGGCCCATGCATCTGGCGGCGTGGTCGGGACTTCGGGTCTTGAACCTGTCCATGGGCCCGGTCCATGCCTGGGAGACCGGGCCGTATCAGCCGGGTCATGTCGTGCTGCGCAGTTCCCGCGACTGCGTGGGCTGCTGGCGTTGCCGCTTCGACCGGCCGCGCTGTCACGACGCCTTCACCGCCCCCCGGGTGGTCCGCGTCTTGGAAACCATGCTGTGCGGCTCTGTGGACCAGCTTTGCGGCTTGCGGCTCCCGGGGCTTGAAATCCATCAGTCCGGCCGGGAGATGGGGCTGTATGCCTTGCAAGGCCTGTCGGTCAGGCCCAAGGCCGGACAGGCCCTGGGCGCGTACTGGCAGGCGTTCTGGAAACACGCCTTCGGCGCCGGGCCGCTGGCGGATTGTCGGCGCGCGGCCACGGAGCTGCAGGCCGGCCACCCTGACTTGGTCCGGGTCATGATCGCGGAAGGTCTGCGCTTCATGCGCACCCTGGCCACGGCCGCGGATCCGGTGCGGCAGGCCCTGGCCTGGCAACAGGGCGCGCCGTCGTTGCGCCCCCTGAGCGGTTATGGCGCGGCCCATGTCTCCAATCATGACGGTTCGGCCGAGAGCCTCCGGCGTATCCTGGGTCTGGCCGAGGCGCACATCGGGTTATTGGCTGGCGGATGATGCAGGGGCTCATCATATGATGGACTGGCGTTGAACTTTACGCTTGCCAGACGAACTGCTTCTTTGTATTTGTTGAGAACAATTCCTGATAAATAAACTTTTCAGAGGAGTATACCGATGAGCAAAACCACCGACAATCTGAAGGAAGCCTTTGCCGGGGAATCCCAGGCCAACCGCAAGTATCTGGCCTTCGCCAAAAAGGCCGACGAGGACGGGCTGCCCCAGGTTGCCAAGCTCTTTCGTGCCGCCGCGGAAGCGGAAACAATCCACGCCCATGCCCATTTGCGTCTGCTGAAGGGTATAGGCACCACGGCCGACAACCTGAAGGAGGCCGTGGCCGGAGAGACCCACGAATTCAAATCCATGTATCCGGCCATGATCGCCGACGCCAAGGCCGAAGGCGAACGCGCGGCGGAACGGTATTTCGGCTTCGCCAACCAGGCCGAGGAGTGTCACGCCAACCTGTACGCCAAGGCGGCCCGGGAAATGGAGAAGCTTGCCAGCGTGGACTATTATGTCTGCAGCGTGTGCGGCCACATTCATGAAGGCCAGCCCACGGACAAGTGTCCCATCTGCGGCGCGGCACCCAAAGCGTACGCCGTCGTGGCTTAAAAAGAGCTGTCGGATGACATGAGGCCGCACTTCCCATCCTCGGGGGGTGCGGTTTTTTTTGTGTGTGCTGGCTGACGCGAGCAAGAAAAAAGGCCGCGCAATGTCGCGCGGCCTGGATATGGCGGGAAGGTGATTTTATTTGCGGAGAGGCGGGGCGCTTGGCCGGCCCTTGGCCTTGGTGAAGCCCAGTTCGCTGCCCTTGGCCTTGTTGAACATGCCAAGCACCGTCTCCGCTTCCTGGAAGGGCAGAGAGACGAAGGCAAAGGTGTCCATGATCTGGATGTCCCAGATCTTTTTGGGCGGGATGTTGCATTTGTCTCCGAGGAAGGTCAGCAGGCGCTTGGGCGTCATGCCGTCCTTGCGGCCCTGGGAGACGAAGAGGCGGGTCTTGCCCTTCTTGTCGACCACGAAGGCGTCGCCGATTTCCTTGTAATTGGACGCATCCAGCTCTTCCTGGAACATGAACTGCAGCAGGGCGGCCAGGGTTTCGCGGGGCTTGCTCTGTTCGAGCAGCTCCTGGGCCATGCCCAGAAACTCCAGTTCCGGTTCCGTGGACATGATGTCCTGCAGTTCGGCGCGGATGCGGCCCTTCTTCATGCTGATGACATCGGAGACCTTGGGCAGGCGCGCCTTGCGGATGTCCGTGCGGGCGTGCTTGCTGATGAACTGCAGCCGACGGTATTCCGAGGGCGTGATGAAGGTGATGGCGATGCCTTCCTTGCCGGCCCGGCCCGTGCGGCCGACGCGGTGCACATAGGATTCCGGGTCGTGGGGCAGGTCGAAATTGATGACGTGGGTCAGGTCGTGCACGTCGATGCCGCGCGCGGCCACGTCCGTGGCCACCAGGATGGTGATGAGCCGCTTCTTGAACTTGCCCAGGATCTTTTCGCGCAGGCTCTGGGAAATGTCCCCGTGCAGGGCGTCGGCGTCATAGCCGCGCTCCATGAGCCGCTGGGCCACGGCGTCGGCGTCGATCTTGGTCCGGGCGAAAACCAGGCCGTAGAAGTCCGCCTCCATGTCGATGATCCGGCACAAGGCTTCGAATTTGTCGCTGATCGATACCTCGAAATAGATCTGGTCTGTCTGGGTGGCGGTCAGCTGATCGGACACGGCGCGGATGACTTCGTAGTCGCCCATGTACTTCTTGGCGATGCGCAGGATTTCCGGCGGCATGGTCGCGGAAAAGAGCATGGTGCGCTTCTCTGCGTTGGTCTGCTCCATGATCTCGCGCACGTCGTCCAGAAACCCCATGTTGAGCATCTCGTCGGCCTCGTCCAGGATCAGGAACTTGACCCCGGACAGGTCCAGAGTGCCGCGGCGCAGGTGATCAAGCACCCGGCCCGGAGTGCCGACAACCACGGACACGCCTTTCTTCAAGGTGCGCAGCTGGATCTCCATGGACTGGCCGCCATAGATGGGCGCGATGCCCACGGGGCGGCCGCCGCGCAGGGAGTTGATCTCCTCGGCCACCTGGATGGCCAGTTCGCGAGTCGGCGTCAGAATCAGGGATTGTACGCTGCGCAGGTTCGGATCGAGAAGTTCCAGCAGGGGCAGGCCAAAGGCGGCGGTCTTGCCCGTGCCTGTCTGGGCCTGGGCCACGATGTCCTGCGTGCCGGTCAGCACGGCCGGAATGGTCTTGGCCTGGATTGGGGTCGGCTCCTCGAAGCCTTTGCGGGAGAGAGCCTGGATGGTGGCCTCGGACAGGCCCAAATCGGTAAAAGTAGTCATGGTGATACCTTGCGGGCGTACGCCTCGCGGTCAAAAGTGCCCGGATTCTGGATCTGGGCCTGCACCATGAGACCGACTGACCAGAACGGGAAAGCGCATTTCAAAAACTGATGGAACCGAATCCGAAAAGCACATGCAGTGGGACGGGTCGAGTGGAAAGGAAGGAAATCCTCCGAGGAAATGCCTGGAGCAGATAGGCGACTTTTATTCGGCTGGCAAGAGGAAATGTTGCCGACGGGCGGCAGGG
>CAZPSN010000037.1:0-350 GCA_964589645.1 uncultured Desulfovibrionaceae bacterium | reverse complement strand
CGGCGTGTTCCGGGCAAGGACTGCCGGAACTCCTTCGCGGGCTTCGTAGAGCTTCCCGGCCTTGAGTTCTTTACACTCGACGCATTTTGCTTGGTAAGCGGCCGGGAAGCAAACGACGCCCTGCTCAGTCAGACAACCGACAGCCCTTGCCCGGAACACGCCGGCCCGTTGAAGGTTGCCTCTTGTGCCGCGATCCTGCCGCAGAACATGATGCGCAGAAGAAACAGCATAGAGGCCCCGGAGACGTGAAAAGGCCCCGGATTTCTCCGGGGCCTTTTGCTGTAGGTGTTTTGGTTTGTCGCCTAGAAGGCGTACTTGAGGGCCAGCCATCCGCCATAGGAGGTGTAGTC
>CAZPSN010000036.1:0-26300 GCA_964589645.1 uncultured Desulfovibrionaceae bacterium | reverse complement strand
GTACGTACGGTGGTGTGGGAGGACGGCGGGGGTGACCCCGCCTCCTACCCGATTGGAGCGCCCATGGATGCCAGCGTGTTTCGTTTCGTGGCCCATGAACTGGCCCAGCGTATCGTCGGCATGCGCATCGAGAAGGTTTTCACACCCCTGCCCGCGACCTGGACCATGAGCCTGGGCCGGGTCGGGCACCTCGTGCTCTGTGTGGGCAGGCCCACCCCTTTCCTGTGTCTTCTGGCGCACAAGCCCGAGAATCCCACGCATCCAGACGGCCGGGCCATGTGGCTCAGAAAACGTCTGAAGGGCCGACGCATTTTCGATCTGGTTTCGGACTGGCCCCGGCGCCGCTTGGCCCTGGAGTTGTCGCCGGGCGAAGGCCGTTTTGTCCTGCTCGATCTGGCCGGCGATCCCCGTCTTGTCGACGCCCTGCCGCCGGAGTTCGGTGCCAGGCCCGTTTGGCCGGATTTGCGGCAAATCGTGGAGGATGACGGCCTGTGGCGCGATCATCCCCATCTGACTCCTCCCCTGCGGCACCATCTGCGTTCGCTCCCGCCCGTCGAGGCCCAAGCCCTGCTCCAGAAACTCGCGGCCGGCGATGTCCATGTCTTTTATCACGGCCTGGACCATCGGGGACAGGCGCAGGTCCGACTGTGGCCCCTCGAAGGGGGCGGCGACTGCGCGAGCGCCCTGGAGGCGGCGCAAAGAGCTCACGGCCGGACCCTGGCGCAAAAAGCGCGGGAGCAGTCCGGCACGGATGCGGCCGTGACACGCGAGCTGCGCCGCATCGAACGCGCCCTGGGCCGTCTGGAAGAGGACGGGGTCCGGCTGCGCGGCATGGTCGAAAAGCGCGGGGACGGCATGTTGCTGCAGGCTCATCTGCACGCTCTGGACAAGACTGCGCGACTGGAGCGGGTGCGCGTTCCCGGGCTGACGGGAGAAGACTTGGAGTTGAGCCTGGATCCGGAACTGACGGTGCGCGAGAACATGGAACGGTTTTTTTCGCGCGCGTCCAAGGGCGAGCGCGGTTTGGGCATTGTCGAGGCCCGGACGCGGGCACTGCGGCGGGAGCTGGAGGCGGTCCGGCGGGGCGCGGTCCGGTCCGCGCCCGCTCGAAACGCATCACCCGCTGTCCAGACAGGGGTTGTGCTGCCGAGCAGATACGCCCGGCTCAAGGTCGCGGTCTTTCGCTCCTCCGATGGATTTCTCCTGCTGCGCGGCCGGAGCGCCCAGGCCAATCACCAACTGCTGACCAAGGCCGCCAGCCCGTTCGACTACTGGCTGCATGCCCAGGGCGGACCCGGCGCCCATGTGATCATCAAGCGCGACTTCGCCGCCCAGGACGTGCCGGAAGGCACCATCCAGGAAGCGGCCTGCCTGGCGGCCCTCTCCAGCCACCTGAAGATGGCCGACCGCGGCGACGTGCTGGTCTGTCTGGTCAAGGATGTGCGCCTCATCAAGGGCGCGCCCATGGGGCTGGTCAACGTGGAGAAGGTACTGCGCACGGTGCGGCCGGCCGTGGATCCAGGCCTTGAAGAACGGCTGCGCCTGGCCCAGGAGGGCTGACTTTACATTCAGTTCGTGAAGACATACGTCTTGCGGCCATATTCCGTTGCGAGGTGGACCCCATGCTGATCGATTCCCACGGCCGCAAGGTGAGCTATCTGCGTTTGAGCATCACCGACCGTTGCAACCTCCGCTGCCTGTATTGCCGGCCTCAGGATTTGGGGTCCTTCCTGGCGCACGAAGAGATTCTGTCCTACGAGGAAATGTTCGAGCTGGTCGACGTGGCCCGCATCGCGGGAGTGGAAAAGGTGCGGCTCACGGGCGGTGAACCTTTTGCGCGCAAGGGCTTCATCCCCTTTGTCGGACGCTTGCATGCCAAGCATCCGGATCTGGACCTGCGCATCACCACCAACGGAACCCTGCTGGCCGATCGCATGGGCGAAGTACGCGCGGCGGGCATATCCTGTCTGAACATCTCCCTGGACACCCTGGAACGCAAGAAATTCGAGGAAATCACCGGCGTGGACGCGTACGGTCTGGTCCGCGCCAGCATCGACGCCTGTCTGCGGGCCGGCGTGCGGGTCAAGGTCAATGTGGTGGCCCTGAAGGGAATCAACGACAACGAACTACCCGGATTCGTTGAATTCGCACGCACCCACGGAGTGGACGTGCGCTTCATCGAATTCATGCCCATCGGATATCAATCCCGGTGGAACCAGGACAACTACTGGCCAGCCAAGGACATCATCGCCGCGGTGGAAGAGCTGGTGCCCCTGCACGAGGTGCAGGCGTCCTCGCCCCACAGTGGACCGGCCCGCATGTTCGAGATCGGCAAGGGGTCGGGACGGATCGGGGTCATTTCGGCGGTCAGCCACCATTTCTGCGAGAGCTGCAACCGCTTTCGGGTCACCTCCGACGGAAGGCTGCGAACCTGCCTGTTTTCCGACCACGAATACGACGTCCGCTCCATTTTGCGCAATCCCCGGCACTCGACCCAGGATCTGCTCGCTCTTTTCGCGCGCGCCAACAAGGAGAAGCCCATGGGCTATCGTTTGCTGCGGGAGCGCCAGCGCAACCAGGTCTGCGATCGGGCCATGACGGCCATCGGCGGCTAGCAGGCCGCCCCAAAACGGCGATCTGCTGCGTCAGCGAAAAAATTCAGACCGCTAATGTATGCCCACTACACCGCGCGCCCTGACTTTTTTCGCTTCCTTGCATCTCACTATTTTTGAACGGCCTGCGAATTTTGAATTATTCAGCAGTCTGCCTGATCATTTCTTGTGGATCAGCTCGTCCACTTCCTCGGGGGTGGCCGGGATGGACAAGGTCGGTTGCCCTTCCAGCACGCGGTCCAGATCCAGGGTGGTGATGCTGATGTCCGAGCCGAAGGCGTCCTCCTGCAGAGCCAGGACGGCGGTCTTGGAAAAGGCGCGGCTGCGGGCCCACCAGAAGCTGCCCTTCTGTTCCCAGAAGCGCTGTCCGGAACGATAGGCGTACATGCCCGAGCAGGCCAGGAAGGCGAGATTGGTTTTGATCGCGGTCACGAAGGCTTTCCTCACCATGCTTTTTGCTTCCTGGAAAGCAAGTTGCGTTTCCGGCCGCACGGCCGGGAGATTGCCTGATTTGGTTCGAGTATCGTCGTTCATATTCTGTAACGCCCTGGGGTCGGGGGTGGATGCGGGGCAAAAATCCGGATCAGGGCGGCAGCAACCCCTTACGGAAGTCCAGGGTGATTTGCAAATGGACACTGGGGCGGATACAAGAGGCAACGCAAACCATCGGAGCATGAAAACGCATGGAATTCCAGGACCTGACCTTTGAAAACACCGATTTCGCCCGCGAGGTCTTCGGCCCGGGCAACGCCCATCTGGACACCGTCTCCGGCCTGACCGGGGTGCGCGTCGAGAGCCGGGGCAACCAGTTGTCCCTGTCCGCCGAGGACGCCGACATGGTCGCCCTGGTGGGTCGCTATTTCGTGCAGATCTATGATCTGGTCCGCGGTGGCCACCAGCTCTTCGACCGTGACATCGAGCAGAGCCTGCGCATCATGCTGCGCGATCCGGCCACGCCCCTCAAGCGCTATTATCAGGACGCCCTTTTCGCCGTGTCCTCGCGCAAGACGGTCTGCCCCAAGACCGTGACCCAGCGCGAATACCTGCAGGCCCTGCGCGAAGAGGACCTGACCCTGGGCATCGGCCCGGCCGGGACGGGCAAGACCTATCTGGCAGTGGCCGTGGGCGTGTCGCTCTTCCTGCAAAAAAAGGTCAAGCGCCTGGTTCTGACCCGGCCCGCCGTGGAAGCGGGGGAGAAGCTGGGCTTTCTGCCCGGGGATCTGGTCGAGAAGGTCAACCCCTATCTGCGGCCCCTTTACGACGCCCTGAACGACATGCTCGATTACGCCAAGGTCCAGGAAATGATCGTAACCGGATCCATCGAAATCGCGCCCCTGGCCTTCATGCGTGGTCGGACCCTGAACAACGCCTTCGTCATCCTCGACGAGGCCCAGAACACCTCTCCCGAACAGATGAAGATGTTTCTGACCCGTCTGGGCTACGGTTCGCGGGCTGTGGTCACGGGCGACGTGACCCAGATCGACTTGCCCGCGCATGTCGGGTCGGGCCTGGTGCAGGCCGTCGAGGTGCTGCAGGGCGTCAAGGGGGTGGCCATGATCCACTTCACCGAGGCCGACGTCATCCGCCATCCGCTGGTTGGCCGCATCGTCAGCGCCTATGACCGGCACCGCCAGGCCGCCCTGGCCCGCGAGGGCAAGAGCTGATGCTGCATCTGGACCTAACCGTGCCCGTCGACCCGCGTCTGCCGCTCTCGGGGCCGGATTTGATGCATATTTTCGAGGGGTTGGCCGGGGTTTTTGGCCTTCTGGACTGGGAGGTGTCCCTGCGCATTGTCGATGACAGGGAAATGGCCGATCTGAACATGGCATTCACGGGCTGCCTGGGGCCGACCAACGTGCTGAGTTTTCCCGCCGAGGACGGCGCGGGCCTTGGCGACCTGGTCCTGTCCGCCGAAACCCTGGCCCGGGAAGCGTTTCTCTACAACCAGGACATCCACGAATACACCGTGCGCCTTCTGGCCCACGGCCTGCTGCATCTCCTGGGCCACGATCACGGACCGGAAATGGAAGGCCTGACCGAGTTGGCCGTGACCACGGTCAGTCTTGATCCACAGGCTTCCGCCCGCCGTCTCTTCCCGTCGCTTTGAGCGCCTGTCGCCACAGTCTGGGGCTCACCCGCGTGAACCGGTCGAAATCCGAGACGATCTCAAGACCCGGCACAATGGCCCGGTAGACGGGCAGGCCCAGTTCCCGCTTGGTCAGGTTGACGTAGAGCGGGGCCAGACCGCGTTCTTCCAGGATGGCTTCCAGCAGGGCCAGGTCTCCGGCGGCCGAGCCCGTGGCATGGTCGGGCAGATCCTCCATGGTCCGCACGGGTAGGTTGCCGGGGCCCGGGGCCGAGGCCGGACCGTCCGGGAAGGGAAAGGGCGTTTCGGTCAGGGCCGAGACAAGAGCGCGCGGTCCTGACAGGGACGCCCCGGTGGCCTTGACCAGCCCGCCCTCCGTCAGATGCGCGAAGCATTTGTAGCACGGCACGCCCAGTTCCGTGGTCAGGTCCTGAAACACCGGGTCGATGCCCTGCTCCTGATAGCGGGCCAGCAGTTCCCGCAGGGCCGGATCGCCGCTGGTCACCCGGAAGCAGCGGCCGGGGTCGAAGACGCTCGCCGCTTCGCTGTCGCGTTCGATGACCTCCAGCAGGCCGCTGACCTTGGCCTCTTCCGGGGTGTTGCCCGCGGCCAGGCCCGTGGAGCCCAGAGCGGTGAAGAGGCGGATTTCGTCAAGGTTGGTGAAGAGGTAGACGGCCTGCAGGGGCACGAGCACGCTCCGGTCCCAGACGTCCAGGGCCTCGATCCAGTGCAGGGGCTGATCCCGGTAGGGGGTTTCCAGACGCATGCGGTTCGGGTCCAGGGCCTGGTCCCGCACCTCGCTCCATCTGGCAGCCAGAATCTCTCCGCCTTCCTGGCTGCCGGACACCCGGTTGTCGCGGATGTCGGCGAAGGAGCTGTAGCGTTCCACTATTTCCATGGCCAGGGAGGCTTGGGCGTCCTCCAGAACGAGCCCGCGGCCGTAGCTGGTCATCAGCCCTTCCAGCCGATAGTCGAACGCGCCGCAGCGCACGGTCCGGTCCAGCCGCCAGCGCCGCAGCAGTCCCCAGGGGGCCAGGGAGGCGTGATGGCGCATTTCCGGGCCGTCCAGAATGCCCAGTCCGAAGAGTCGTTCCATGGCCAGGAGGCGGGTCTGGCCAGTGGGGCGACGCGGACAGGCGGGCAGGGCGGGCAGGCCGGCGGCGATGCCGGCCGGGTCGGTTCGGGGTGCGTCCGGATCCGCGCGGATTCCCAGGGCTTCCAGATCGGTCGGCAGGGGGGCGTGTTCGAAGATGTTGGCCGCCAGGGCCTGGCTGGCCCGCTCGTGCATGTCGTGGTCCGGCAAGAGCAGGCTGGCCAGGAATGGTTGCGGGCTCGCCTCGGCCAGACTTGCGGCCTGCGCGTCAAGGTCGGGCCACAACCCGGCCAGGGCCGGGGTCAGCAGCACGGTCTCAAGGACCAGGCTGCGGATCGCGGGGTGTCTGTCACGGGCCAGGTTCAGCAGGTCGTCCTGGCCCAGGGCGGCCAGCGTGGGACGGACATGGGCACGCATGAATTCGTCGCGCGGCAGGCGACGGACATGGTCCAGGCAGGCTTCCAGGGGCATGTCCGGGCATGGGGCCGGCGTGAAATAGGCCACGCCCAGCAGACTGTCCTGATGGGCGAGACGGTAGCGCAGGGTGGCGGTCACGAAGATTCCTCCAGAATTGGTACGGCCTTGGTACCTATCTTGCTTGGTACCGCCTGCCAAGGAGATGCTGTCATGAAATTGTGGACCCCGTGCATTCTTGTTTTGCTGTTGTTTGGCTGCTCCGCCGATCGTTACGACGTGAGCCTTTCCGAGATCCGCCGCTACGACGATGCCCCGGTGGCGTTGAGCGAGCTGGCCGAGGCGGTCACGCCCGCGTCCATGTCCGACGAGCCGCTGCGGGCCTTGCTCCTGCCCTTCGCCATGCGTCAGGACATTGCCGTGCGTCGGGATGTGGGCCGGGAGATGGCCGACATATTTCGACTGGCGTGGCTCGAACAGAAGGTCTGCGAGGTCTTGGAATATGATTCGTCCAGACCCTGGCCGGGATTGGCCGAGGCCCTGTCCCAGGCCCGGGCCAAGGGCGCCAATATTCTGATCACCGGCAACGTGTCCCAGTTTTTCGAGGGTGGCGGGACCGGCCGGACCTCCATCGGCGTCACCGTGGAAATCCACTGGGTCGCCGATGGCACCCTGATCTGGTCCGCGGCCCAGGCCGCAGCCATGGAGTCCGCGCCGGACAGGGATTTCGCCGTGATCCGCGACAGGCGCCGGCTGCCCGAGCATCCGACCTACGCGGTCATGCGCGCCCTTGCGGCCAGCATGGCCCAGGGTTTCACCCGCCACCTGGGCGAATAGCTCCCCCATTCGACTTCCTTCCGGCCGGCGTCCGCGCGTCGGCCTTTTCTCGCCGGTCCGGCCCCCCGAGGGGGCGCTTTACAAACCGGGGACAAGCTCTGTAGAAATCATCTCTTTCGTTCCCGCGCCCCAACAACAAGCCGCATCTTTAAAGATGTTTGGGTGAACTCATGAAACACTTTCTGTCCATATTGGATTTGAAGGCCACCGAGGCCATGGACCTGGTGCTGCGCGCCAAGGAAATGAAGGCCACGGACTTCCGTTCCAATCTTTTGTCCGGCAAGACCCTGGCTCTCATCTTCGAGAAATCCTCGACCCGGACCCGCGTGTCTTTCGAGGTCGGCATCCGCCATCTGGGCGGCGACACGGTCTTCATGACCCCGGCCGACTCCCAGCTTGGTCGCAGCGAACCTCTGGAGGACACGGCCCGAGTCCTGTCGCGCTACGTGCAGGGCATGGTCGTGCGCACCTTTGCCCAGAAGAACGTCGAGGAACTGGCCCGTTACGGGAACATTCCGGTGGTCAACGCTTTGACGGATCTCTACCACCCCTGTCAGGTCATGAGCGACATGCTGACAATCCACGAGTCGGCGGCGAACCTGCGGGATCTGGTTATCGCCTGGGTCGGCGACGGAAACAACATGGCCCATTCCTGGATCAACGCCAGTATCTATTTCGGCTTCCAGCTGAACTTGGCCTGCCCGGGAGGGTACATGCCCAAGACCGCCGTGCTCGAACGCGCCCTGAAGATGGGCGCCAAGGTCTATGTCACCGACGATCCCAAGGCGGCCGTGTCCGGCGCGCATTTCGTCAACACCGACGTGTGGGCCTCCATGGGACAGGAGGCGGAGCAGAAGCGGCGCGAAAAGGCCTTTGCCGAGTACCAGGTCAACGAGGAACTGCTGGCCCTGGCCGATCCGTGCGCCAAGGTTCTGCACTGTCTGCCGGCCCATCGCGGCGAGGAGATCAGCGCGGAGGTTTTCGAAGGGCCGCGCTCCATTGTTTTTGACCAGGCCGAAAACCGTCTGCACATGCAGAAGGCGATTCTGGAATGGATTTACAGCTAGGCGGCCAGCCCGCCCATCATATCGGAGAAATGACATGCGCAAGATAGAAAAAGTCGTGCTGGCCTATTCCGGCGGCCTGGACACCTCGGCCATCCTGAAATGGATCCGCAAGACCTACGAGTGCGAGGTCATCACCATGACCGCCGACCTGGGTCAGGGCGAGGAATTGGACGGGTTGGAGGAAAAGGCTCTCAAGACCGGCGCGAGCAAGGCCTTTGTGGTCGATCTGCAGGAAGAGTTCGTGGCCGACTATGTGTTTCCCATGTTTCGGGCCAACGCGGTGTACGAGGGCGGGTATCTGCTCGGGACGTCCATCGCCCGGCCGCTCATCGCCAAGAAGATGGTCGAGATCGCTTTGGCCGAGGGGGCCCAGGCCGTGGCCCATGGCGCCACGGGCAAGGGCAACGACCAGGTCCGCTTCGAACTCTCCACCCTGGCCTTGGCCCCGCACCTGAAAACCATCGCGCCCTGGCGGGAATGGGATCTGAATTCCCGCACCCAGCTCATCGCCTTTTGCGAGGAGAACGGCATTTCCGTGCCCGTGACCAAGGAAAAACCCTATTCCTGCGACCGCAACCTTTTGCATCTGAGTTTTGAGGGCGGCGAACTGGAAGACCCGTGGTCCGAACCCGGGCCGGGGACCTATCAGATGAGCGTCGATCCCGAGCAGGCGCCCGACAAGGCCGAGGTCATCACCCTCGATTTCGAGAAGGGCAACCCGGTGTCCTTGAACGGCCAGGCTCTGTCCCCGGCGAAGATGCTTGCCGCCTTGAACGAACTGGGCGGCAGGCACGGCATCGGCCGGCTGGACATGGTCGAGAACCGCTTCGTGGGCATGAAGTCCCGTGGCGTGTACGAGACGCCCGGCGGCGCCATCCTGCAGCGCGCGCATCGCGATCTGGAGGGAGTGTGCATGGACCGCGAGCTCCTGCACCTGCGCGACACGCTGATCCCGCGCTACGCCGAGATGGTTTACAATGGCTACTGGTTCGCGCCGGAGCGCGAGGCCCTGCAGGCCTTCATGGACAAGGCCCAGGAAACCGTCACCGGCACGGTGCGGCTCAAGCTCTACAAGGGCGGGGTGTATCCGCTCGGCCGCAAGTCGCCGTATTCGCTCTATAATCCTGAGCTGGCGACTTTCGAGAAGGACGAGGTCTACAACCAGGCCGACGCTGCCGGGTTCATCAAGCTGCACGGCTTGCGTCTGCAGGCCCGTCAGCCCTTCCTGAACAGGATAAAGGGCTAGACCATGACCGCGACCAAGGAAAAAAAGTTGTGGGGCGGCCGGTTCTCCGGCGACACCGCCCCCCTGGTCGAGCGCTACACCTGCTCGGTGGGTTTTGATTCCCGCCTTTGTGCCCAGGATATCGCGGGCTCCAAGGCCCACGCGGCCATGCTGGCCCGGCAGGGCATCATTTCCGATGCCGATCGGGACGCCATCGTGGCCGGGCTGGAGCAGATCCAGGGCGAGATTGAGAGCGGGATCTTTGTCTGGCGCGAGAGTCTCGAAGACGTGCACATGAACATCGAGCACCGGCTGACCGAGCTGGTCGGCGCGCCGGGTCAGAAGCTGCACACGGGTCGGTCCCGCAACGACCAGGTGGCGCTCGATTTCCGGTTGTTCGTGGCCGCGAGTCTGGAGGAGTGGTCCGACGGACTCGGCACTCTGGTGAACGTACTGGTGCAGCGCGCCGATGAGAATCGGGAGGTGCTGCTGCCCGGGTGCACGCATTTTCAGCCGGCCCAGCCCGTCAGCCTGGCGCACCATCTGTTGGCCTACGCCCAGATGTTTCGCCGCGATCACGACCGGGTCCGCGACGCCTTGCGGCGGGTCCGTGTTTCGCCCCTGGGCGCGGCGGCCCTGGCCGGGACCACCCATGCCCTGGCTCCGGAGCAGGTGGCCACGAGCCTGGGCCTGGAGGCGACTTTCGCCAACAGCATGGACGCGGTCTCGGATCGGGATTTCGTGCTGGAGGCCGTGTTCTGCGGAAGCTTGGTCATGATGCACCTGTCCCGGCTGTGCGAGGAGATCATCATCTGGGCCAATCCACGCTTCGGCTTCGTGCGCCTGCCCGACGCCTATTCCACGGGTTCCTCCATCATGCCCCAGAAGAAGAATCCGGATGTGGCCGAGCTCATGCGCGGCAAGACAGGCCGGGTCTACGGCGATCTGGTCGCGCTCCTGACCCTGATGAAAGGCCTGCCCCTGGCCTACAACCGGGACATGCAGGAGGACAAGGAGCCGTTCCTCGACACCCACGACACGGTGTCCCCTTCCCTGGCCATCATGGCCGGCATGCTTGCGGAGCTGGAGTTCCAGCCTGCCGCCATGGCCGAGGCCTTGAAGGCGGGTTTTCTGAACGCCACGGAACTGGCCGACTATCTGGCGGCCAAGGGTATGCCCTTTCGCCAGGCCCACCATGTCACCGGAGCGGCCGTGGCCCTGGCCGAGCGGACGGGCCGGGGACTGGAGGATCTGACCCTGGAGGAGTTGCGTGGGTTTTCGGATCTGATCGAGGCCGATGTCTTTTCTGTGCTGGACTACAGGGTGGCTGTGGCCAGACGGAAGGTGCCTGGGGGGACTGGTCCGGATTCCGTGGAGATCCAGTCAGACAACCTCAAGAAGTGGCTGTGCGGGGGGCGCTAGCCTACGTCCCCCCTCTTTTTATCCCATCTTTCATTGACGTTACGGCCGTATGACAGTAACGATTTTGAAATTCGTTGTTTGAGGAGCCGTGGGCTCGCATTGATAAGTGGTGGTGGGAAGTCGGCGACTTTTTATGCAAGGAGAGGACTATGGTCGGTCGCGTCAGTCTCAAGATTTTGGGTATGGTTGTCCTGTCTTGCCTCGTATGGCCATGCATCGCACTGGCCGAGAGCACGTATGTGGGCACCGCCGCATGCAAGGAATGCCACGAGGAACAGCACTCCAATTTCACAAAGTACGCCAAGAAAGCGCACTCGGACAGATCGGTGAAGGTCATGGCCTCGGATTTGTCCGAAGCCGAACTTGCGCAGTGCTATGGCTGTCATGCCACAGGTTATGGAAAGCCCGGCGGATTCGTCAGCTATGAAAAGACTCCGCACCTGGCCGACGCAGGTTGCGAAGTCTGTCACGGGCCGGGCTCCGAGCATGTGGAGAGCGGCGGCGACATAGAGCTCATCAAGGGGAAATTGACCATATCCGATTGCGAAACATGCCACAACGCAGAACGAGTCAAATCCTTCAACTTCAAGCCGCTTCTCTATGGCGGGGCGCACTAGGAGGCGGTTGTGGACATCTTTCGGAAATCTCTTGGCGCCAAGATCCTGGGCATCACGTTCTTGATACTGGTCGTCATTTTTGGAGTTCTCTTTGGCATGACCTTCATGATGCAACGCGCAAGCACCCTGCATGAAGTCGAAATCAATGCTGAACGTACTGCGGAAATGCTGTTCATGGCCATCCGCGAACCCATGGCCATCGGCGACAACGAGGCCACGACGCAAAAGTTCGGGGAGGTTGGTGCCCGTTATCAGGACATCAAGGTCCATCTGTCCAATTTCAAGGGCAACATCACCTATTCAACAGTGGGTGTGGATTTACGCAAAGAGCTTCTTGAGGCCTTGAAAAGTCCGGCCCTGCCGGCCCTGGTCCAGGAGCGCCTCAAGCAGGACGGCATCAGCCAGGCCATTACCGAGGTGAATGGCGTGCCCTCTTTTCTGGAGGTCAAGTCCATTCCCAACGAACCAGCCTGCCACCACTGCCATGGTTCGGACCAGCCCGTGCTGGGGGTCATGGTCATGCAGCAGGATATCACCCGCCAGATGGATGGCCTGATCCAGGGTCAGATGAAAGGCGGGGGGATCATGGCCATGGGCATGATCGTCCTGCTGGTCAGCCTGTCCTTTTTCATGCGCCGCGCGGTGGCCGTTCCGCTGCAGGCCGTGGCAGATGCCACGGCCAAGATCAGCAAGGGCGATTTGACCGTCCAGGTTCAATCCAAGAGCCAGGATCAGATCGGGCAGCTGGCTGGCAGCGTGAACGCCATGACGGAAAACATGCGCACCATGATGCAGGAAATTATCGGCGGAGTGGATACGCTGTCCGAGGCTTCGGGGCATTTGACCACGGTTTCCGACACCGTGGCGGGATTGGCCAAGGACAACCAAAACCGTTCCGATGCCGTGGCCACGGCATCGGAGGAAATGAGCCAGAACATGCGTTCTGTGGCCGCTGCCACGGAACAGGCTTCGGTCAACATCTCCACCGTGGCCGCCGCGTCCGAGGAGATGAGCGCGACTATCGATGAGATATCCAGAAATACAAGCCGGGCCAAGGAGATCACCGCCGTGGCCGTGAACGTGGCCCATGCCACCTCGGCGGACGTGGATCATCTCGGCAAGGTGGCCCACGAGATCCATTCCGTGACCCAGACCATCACGGCCATTTCGTCCCAGACCAACCTTTTGGCCCTGAACGCCACCATCGAGGCGGCCCGGGCCGGTGACGCTGGTCGCGGTTTTGCCGTCGTGGCCAACGAAATCAAGGAACTGGCCAACCAGACGGCTGCCGCCACGGACGAAATCCGCAGCAAGATCAGCGGGATTCAGGGCGCGACGGATCAGACCGTGGCTCGCATCAACGAGATCACCCGGGTCATCGCCGACATTGATTCCATCGTGACGACCATTGCCGCGGCCGTGGAAGAACAGTCCGTGACCACCCGCGACATTGCCCAGAACATCGGTCAAGCCTCTCAGGGGCTTGACGAGGTCAACCACAACGTCAGCCAGACCACAACCGTGGCCAACGAAATCACCAGCCAGATCAGCGAGGTAAATTCCTCGGCCGTGAACATGAGCAGTAACGGCGATACAGTGCGTGCACACGCCGAAGAGTTGCGGGCCCTGTCCGAGCAGCTCAAGGGGCTCGTGCAGATGTTCCGGATCAGCTAAGCAAAGGATCACAATTCATGAAGAAATGTATTATGACGATGTTCCTTGTCCTGGCTCTGGCCTGTCCGGGCCAGGCCAAGATATTCTCCGTTTCCGTGAACCAGTTCGTGGAGCATCCCTCCCTGGACGCGGTTCTCAAGGGTTTTCAGGACAGCCAGAAAGCCCAGGGTGTCGAGGCTACCTACGCGGTGCACAACGCCCAGGCCAACATGGCCACGGCCAATCAGATCGCGGCCCAGATCGCCGGCGAGAATCCGGATCTGGTCCTGGCCATCGCCACCCCGTCGGCCCAGGCCTGTGCCCTGGCGATCAAGAAGTCACCAGCCCTGGCCAAGACTCCGCTTCTGTTCACGGCCATCACAGACCCCGTTGGCGCGGGCCTGGTCGACAATCTCGAAAAGCCCGGCGGCAACATCACCGGCGTCTCGGACATGCTGCCCGTGGACAAGCACATGGCCATGCTGCGACAGTTCTATCCGAAGTTGAAGAAACTCGGCATGATCTATAACGCTGGCGAGGCCAATTCCAAAACCACCGTGGCCATGGTCCAGGCAGAGGGCGCCAAGGTCGGCTTCGAGGTCGTGGAGGCCACCGTGGCCAAGACCAGCGACGTCTACCAGGCGGCCAAATCCCTCGTGGGCAAGGTCGATGCGGTGTATCTGCCGACGGACAACACCGTGGTGGCGGCCCTTGAGTCCGTGATCAAGGTCTGTGAGGAAGAGAAGATGCCTCTTTTCTCCGCCGACGTGAATTCCGTGCAGCGCGGTACCGTGGCGGCGCTGGCCTTTGATTATTACCAGCATGGCTATCAGACCGGCCTCATGGCCAAACGTCTGCTGATCGACAGTGCCAGTCCGGCTGAAACTCCGGTGGAGACGCAAAAGGAACTGGTTCTGCATTTGAATCTCAAGGCAGCGGCTAAAATGGGCGTCAGCGTGCCTGAAGAAGTGCGCAAGGCCGCCGACAAGATCTACAAATGAGCAAGTGCGAAAGCACAGTCACAGGCGGCTCCGGCCGCCTTTTTTTGTGGAGCAGGCATTGAGCGCTGTCTTGTTTCGAGCGAAACGGATTCTGACCATGGATCCGGCGAGCCCCGAGATACATGACGGAGGGCTGCTGGCCCGCGACGGGTGCATCGAGGCACTAGGCCCCTGGAGACGGTTGCAGGGACATGGGGCGCTGTGCGATCTTGGGGCCGTGACCATCCTGCCCGGGCTGATCAACGCCCATGCCCATCTGGGGCTGTCCCGTCTGGCCGGCCGGATTCCCGCCGGACTGGGCTTTGCGTCCTGGGCCGACCGTTTGTTCGCCCTGCTGCAGGAAGCGGCAGAGCAGGCGCCCCTGGATGCGGCAATCCGTGTAGCGGTCAGAACCGGAACCTGTTTTGTGGCCGACGTGGTTGGACGCGACGGGGGCCGCATCCGCCAGGCGCTCGATGCGCAGGGTCTGGGCGGATATCTGTTCCAGGAGTTTTCCGGATCCCATCGCGCACGAAATTTTATCCCGCGGCCATTGTCCGAACCGTGGAGTTCGGCCGTGCACGCCCTGTACTCAACCGCGTCGGACTACGCATGGTTGATCAAAAGCTGGTGCCGGGAGCGCGGGCGACCGTTTTCCCTGCACTTGGCCGAATCGCCTGGCGAGAATGAATTGTTCATGACCGGTCGGGGCGAATTCGCCGAGTTCGTGCGGTCCAGGCGCATCCTGCCCAAAGGGTTCGTCGTGCCGGGTATGAGCGCCGTGGCCTTTGCCCACGGTCTGGGGCTCCTGGACCAGGGAACCCTGGCCGTGCATTGCGTGCAGGTCGGCCAGGGGGACATGGAGCTTCTTGCGGCAAGCGGAGCCACTGTTTGCCTGTGCCCGCGCAGCAACGAGTGGGTCGGCGTGGGACAGCCGCCGGCGGCCGGGCTGCGCGAGGCCGGCGTTCCCTTGTGTCTGGGCACGGACTCCCTGGCCTCCAACGCTGACATGGATTTGTGGGCGGAATTGCGTGCAATGCGCCGACTGCTTCCGGGCCTGACGGACGTTGCCGGGCTGCTCGCCCTGGTCACGGTCAACCCGGCCAAGGCCCTGGGCATTGCCGCACAGTACGGCAGTCTTGAGGTCGGCAAGAGTGCGGCCTGGGCCGTTTTGCCAGAGGATTTTAACTGAACTGCCGGGGAAATCCGGAGCCGCATGGCAGGAAAGCGTGAAGAAAATGGCGGAAGCGTATAGGAGTCGAACCTACCGAAGACCTCTCGACCTTCCACCGGTTTTGAAGACCGGGCCTAGCACCGGCTAGAAAACGCCTCCGCATGGGAGGCACGTATCTATCAACGCGGCAACCAATGATCAAGTTTTTCCGTGTCGGGTGAAATAATATTTCGACCTTGCCTAAAATTTTCTTGTCATTCTTAAAACTGACCTTAACAATTGAATTCTCTTTCGCTAGGCTACCGCACTGAGCGACACATTGACAGTCGCCGGAACAAACGCCGGTTCGACTCATGGAGGTTTCTTCTTTTGAACAGCTTTTCCAAGAATATGGTTCTTTGGGCTGCCATCTGCATGGTCATGATTGTCATGTTCAACCTGTTCAATCAGCCCCCGGCCACGTCCAACGATCTCAACTATTCGGATTTTCTAACCAAGGTCCGTCAGGGCGAAGTCGTCAGTGTGAAGATTCAAGGTTCCCGTATTGCCGGGGTTCTGGTCAACGACCAGCGCTTCACCACATACGCTCCCGATGATCCGACCCTGGTCGACACCCTGGTCAAGAGCAAGGTGCAGGTCAAGGCGGAGCCCCAGGATGAGGCGCCATGGTACATGACCGTGCTCATTTCCTGGTTCCCGATGCTGCTTCTCATTGGCGTCTGGATCTTCTTCATGCGTCAGATGCAGGGAGGGGGGGGGAAGGCCATGTCCTTTGGTCGTTCGCGCGCCAAACTGGTCACCCAGGAGGAGACCAAGGTCACCTTTGCCGATGTGGCCGGTGTGGACGAGGCCAAGGAGGAATTGCAGGAGATTGTCGATTTTTTGAGCAATCCCAAGAAGTTCACGCGTCTGGGTGGACGCATCCCCAAGGGCGTGCTGCTGGTCGGCGGTCCGGGCACCGGCAAGACGCTTCTGGCCCGGGCCGTTGCCGGCGAGGCTGGCGTACCTTTTTTTTCCATCTCCGGTTCGGATTTTGTCGAGATGTTTGTTGGCGTCGGCGCGGCCCGCGTGCGCGATCTGTTCATCCAGGGCAAGAAGAACGCGCCCTGTCTCATCTTCATTGACGAGATCGACGCAGTGGGCCGTCAGCGTGGCGCGGGTCTGGGCGGCGGGCATGACGAGCGCGAGCAGACCCTGAACGCCATGCTCGTGGAGATGGATGGCTTCGAGTCCAACGAAGGGGTCATTCTCATTGCCGCCACCAACAGGCCCGACGTTCTTGATCCGGCCTTGCTGCGGCCCGGGCGCTTCGACCGTCAGGTTGTGGTTCCCAATCCGGATCTGAGGGGCCGCAAGCGCATTCTCGAGGTCCACACCCGCAAGACGCCCCTGTCCTCGGAGGTCGATCTGGATGTGCTGGCCCGCGGAACTCCGGGCTTTTCCGGGGCCGATCTGGAGAATCTGGTCAACGAGGCGGCCCTGCATGCGGCCAAGCTGAGCCAGGACAAGGTCACCATGCACGATTTCGAGGAGGCCAAGGACAAGGTCATGATGGGCAAGGAGAGGCGCTCCATGATCCTGAGCGACGAGGAGAAGAAGACCACGGCCTACCATGAGGCGGGGCACACCCTTGTGGCCCAGTTCCTGCCCGGCACGGACCCCATTCACAAGGTGTCCATCATTCCCCGCGGCCGGGCCCTGGGCGTGACCATGCAACTGCCCGTGGACGACCGCCACACCTACTCCAAAACCTATTTGCAGAATAATTTGGCCGTGCTTTTTGGTGGCCGGGCGGCCGAGGAGATCGTTTTCAATTCCATCACCACGGGTGCGGGCAACGACATCGAGCGGGCCACGGCCATGGCCAAGCGCATGGTCTGCGAATGGGGCATGAGCGAGGAGTTCGGCCCCATGGCCCTGGGCAAGAAGGACGACGAGGTGTTCCTGGGGCGCGACATGGCCCATATCAAGGACTACAGCGACGAGACGGCCAAACTCATCGACCTGGAGGTCAAGCGCATCCTGGGCGATGCCTACAGTCGGGCCAAGACCATTTTGCAGGACAACCTCGAACTTCTGCACACCCTTTCCCTGGCGCTCATCGATCGTGAAACCTTGACCGGCGAAGAGGTGAACCGGATCATCGGCGGGGAGATTTTGCCTCCGGTCCAGCCCAACGGATCCAAGGTCGAGCCGGCGGCAACACCGGTTGAAACCGCGGGCCCAGGCGATGAGGACCGGTTTGTTTTGGATGAGGAAGACAGCGGCGACAAGGTCAGGCACTAGGACATGGTCCAGGAGCGTTCCGATCATGTTTCCTGGAACCTGCGCGGGGGGAGGATCCTTGGTCCGGCCCCCTTTTTTGTCGTCGGGATCTTAAACGTCACTCCGGATTCCTTTTATGACGGCGGCCAGACGGATCAGGTCGAAAAAGCCGTGGCCAAGGGGCTGGGCCTGCTTGACCAGGGCGCGGATATCCTGGACATTGGCGGCGAGAGTACGCGTCCCTTCGCTGAATCCGTTCCCACCGACCAGGAACTGGCAAGGGTGCTGCCCGTGGTTAGCGGGATACTTCGCATCCGGCCGAACGCGGTCATTTCCGTGGACACGACCAAGGCAGCTGTGGCTCGCAGGTGTCTGGAGGCCGGGGCGCTCATTGTCAACGACGTCTCGGCCATGGGGGTCGATCCGGAACTGCGAGATGTGGTCGGCGAGTACAGGCCCGGCTATGTGCTCATGCATAGACAGGGAGATCCCGGGACCATGCAGGCGGATCCCCGGTACGGCGACGTGGTCGAGGAGATCCGAAGGTTTTTTTCCCAGCGTCTGGAGGAGTTGATCCGGATTGGAGTGCCCGAATCCTCTGTTGTCCTGGATCCCGGAATCGGGTTCGGCAAGATGCTTCATCACAATCTGGAGATCTTGAAGCATATTGACCGGTTTTTCGAATTTGGCCGTCCCGTATTCATGGGCTTGTCCAACAAGTCCCTGTGGAAGGGGCTCTTGGGCCGGGACGGCCGGGAGCGCAACGCGGCGACCCTGGCCGCCACGGTGGCCCTTTTCGGCAAAGGCGTGCGCATCCATCGCGTGCATGAAGTGCGCGAGACCCGGGACGCACTCACGGTCGCCCATATCCTGGGCGAGGGAGCAGCGGGAGAGAAGCAGTGCTGAGTTTTACTCTGGGCAACTTGCAAATCACCTGGCGGGATATTCTCGATGTCCTGCTCGTGGGATATATTTTTTTCCGGATCATCCTGCTGATCAAGGGTACCCGTGCCGTTTCGGTCATCTATGGGCTCCTGCTCACTGTCATCGCCTATTTCGCTGCCGGGCAGTTCGGCCTGTACACCCTCAATTGGCTGCTCGGAAATTTCTTGGGCTCCATTTTCCTGGTCGTCATCATTCTGTTTCGTCGAGATATCCGGAAGGCCCTGGCGGTCATGGGCGCGACCACAATTTTCAAGAAGGATTCCGTGCAGTCCGCGCTCCTCGATGACCTGATTCTGGCCCTGGTGCATATGGCCAAGAGCAAGACCGGAGCGCTCATCATCATCGAGCGCAACATCCCCCTGGGCGATGTCGTTTCTGGCGGCATCGAACTGCACGCCGCCTTCAGCAAGGATTTGCTCTTGACCATTTTTCATCCGGACACCCCCTTGCATGACGGAGCGGTCATTATTCGCGACAACCAGATCGAGGCCGCGGCATGCATCCTGCCGCTGGCCACGGGCCTCAAGCACGAGTCGGCGATGGGTACCCGGCACCGCGCCGCCATCGGCGTGACGGAGGAAACCGATGCCGTGGCCCTTATCGTCTCCGAGGAACGCGGCAGCATTTCCCTGGCGGTAGGAGGGCGGATCACGAGCAGTCTGAACGAGGCCCGCCTGAAAAAAGTCTTGGCTGCCGCCTTGAGGAAGTGATGAAGAACAACTGGCAATACCGGGTTCTGGCCCTGCTCCTGGCACTTATCTGCTGGTACGTGGTCTCTGGCCAGGAAAAGGTCGAGACATGGCTTGAGGTGCCTCTTGAGTTCGTCAATCTGCCCCAGCAGATGGAGATCACCTCGGGTTTGGTCAGCAAACTGCAGGTTCGCATCCGGGGCACGAGCAATCAGGTCCGCTCCCTGAACGCCAGCCGGTTGGCGTACAAGCTCGACCTGGGCAAGATCCAGGTCGGAAGCAACGTCATTCCCCTTGTTCCCGAAAGCATGGCCATCACCTCGGCTGTTGAGGTGGTGGAGATCAGTCCGACCCGGCTGGAACTGGTGGCCGATGTGATGGTCTCTAAAAGTGTGCCTGTGCGCCTTGACTGGAAGGGTCTGCCTGGGGAAGACGTGCAGTTCAAGAACGCAACGATTTTTCCCGAACAGGTCACCGTGACCGGTTTCGCCAGCGCCATGGACGGAGTGGAAAGCATATCCACTGTGCCAGTCCAGATCCCTTCCGACGGCAACCTCATGGCTTCGGGGCGTGCCAGGCTCCTGATGCCCAAGGACGTGCGCACCCCGGTCTCCTCGGTCAGTTACGAGATTGCATTTGGGCTGATCACCCAGGAAATGTGGGTCAAGATGAGCCTGGAACCTGTGGAGTACAATTCCTTCACCTATTTTTTCGAGCCCAAATTCGTGCGCGTGCGACTGGAGATGCCGGTGCGGCTCTTGAAGGACAAGGATTGGCGCGACACGCTCCATCTCATGGTCGATCCCGGTTCCAATCCGGCCATTGGGCAGAGCGTGATCCGCCCGGTTCCGCGTTTTCCCGCGGGCGTGAAGATCATCGAAGCCAAGCCTGAGGAGATCGAGATTGTTGTGCACCGCAATGACGGATTGACCCCGTAATCGGAGGGCGAATGGGAAGACTTTTCGGCACGGACGGAATCCGGGGGCGGGTCAACACGCACCCCATGCAGCCCGAGGTCGTGCTGCGGCTCGGCCTTGCCGCGGGCCAGTACTTCCGCAACGGCAACAAGCGGCACCGAGTGGTCATCGGCAAGGATACCCGCCTTTCAGGTTATGTCTTCGAGTCCGCCCTGACCTCGGGTTTTTGCGCCGCGGGCATGGATGTCTTTATGGTCGGCCCGCTGCCGACTCCGGCCATCAGCTTTCTGACCCGCAGCATGCGCGCCGATCTGGGTGTGGTCATTTCCGCGTCCCACAATCCGTACATGGACAACGGCATCAAGTTTTTCGACAAGGATGGCTTCAAACTGGCCGACGCAGTCGAGGACGAAATCGCCAAGATGGTCACCAACCCCGATTTCGCCTGGAACTATCCGACCCATGACCATGTCGGGCGGGCCAGGAAGATCGAGGACAGCCCCGGTCGCTACATTGTCGATCTCAAGCACTCCTTTCCGTCGGGCATGACCCTGGACGGGGTCACCATTGTCCTCGATTGCGCGCATGGCGCAGCCTACCGCGTGGCTCCGCTTATCTTTGAAGAACTCGGTGCCCGCGTCATCAAGATGGGCGTCGAGCCCGACGGGTTGAACATCAACAAGGACTGCGGCTCCCTGCATCCTGAAATCCTCGCGGCCAAGGTTCGGGAGCACAGGGCGGACATTGGCCTGGCTCTGGATGGAGATGCCGACCGCCTGATCGTGGTCGATGAATACGGCCAGGTACTAGACGGCGATCAGATCATGGCCGTGTGCGCTGACGAAATGATGACCCGGGGGACCCTCAAGGGCAACACCCTTGTCTCCACGGTCATGAGCAACATGGCGCTGGAAGTCTTCATGACCGAGCGCCGGGGCCAGCTGTTGCGGACCAGGGTCGGGGACCGGTACGTTGTGGAAGAAATGCGCAAGGGCGGATACCTTCTGGGTGGAGAACAGTCCGGACATCTGGTTTTCATGGAGCATTCGACCACGGGGGACGGCACCCTGGCCGCCCTGCAGCTTTTGAGCATCATGGTCGGCCGCCAGCGGAGCATTTCAGAGATCGCGGGGTTGTTGACGCTTTTTCCGCAAAAGCTGGTCAATGTGCAGGTCCGGAACAAGGTGCCTTTCGAAGACGTGCCGTCCATCCAAACCGCGCTCAGAAGCGCCGAGGAGAAACTGGGCAGGATCGGGCGCGTACTTTTGCGCTACTCCGGCACTGAGGCCCTGGCCAGGATCATGGTCGAGGCACAGGACCAGTCCCTGGTTGAATCCATCTGCGCCGACCTGACTCAGGCTGTGGAATCGGGCCTAGTTTGAACTCATATTTCGAGGGGAGCGGGACAGTCCGCTCCTTTCTCTGGAACAAAAGGAGCGACCCATGCAGGTACGTAAAGTTGTCATTCCGGTAGCGGGTTGGGGAACCAGATCACTTCCGGCAACCAAGAATGTGCCCAAAGAAATTCTTCCGGTTTTCCGCAAACCCTCCATCCAATATATCGTGGAAGAAGCCATTGCTTCCGGGCTGTCGGATGTGGTTTTCGTGAACAACCAGAACAAGCGCATCATCGAGGACCACTTCGACTACAATTTGGCCCTGGAGCAGCTTTTGGAGCGCAAAGGGCAGCACGGCCTGCTGGACGAGGTGCGCAAGGTGGCCCAGTTGGCCAACATCATCGTCGTGCGCCAGAAGGAGCAGCTCGGGTTGGGGCACGCCGTGCTCTGTGCCCGGGAGGTGGTCAAGGACGAGCCCTTCGCGGTCATGGTCGGCGATGACCTCATGTTCAACCGCGATCCCGGCATCAACCAACTCCTCGAAGTGTGGAAGAACGAACGCATGCCCGTGGTCGGCGTCATGGAAGTGCCCCGCGACAAGGTCAGCAAGTACGGGATCATTGATGCCGAGGAATTCGCTCCTGGTTTGTATCGCATCCGCGGCGTAAAGGAAAAGCCGGACATGGCCAGCGCCCCGTCGAGGCTGGCCCTGGTGGGCCGCTATGTGCTGACCCCGGAAATTTTCAAGCACCTCGAAGGCGTCAAGCCCGACCAGACCGGCGAAATCCAGCTCACCGACGCCCTGCAGTCCATGGCGCGCGAGAACCGCCTTTTGGCCGTGAAACTGCGCGGCCAGCGTTTCGATGTCGGCGACTGGGTCGACTATCTGACGGCAAATATCTATTTCGCCTTGCAGGACGAGGACTTGCGCTATGATCTCATCGCCCGTCTGCGAGAACTGATTCCGCCGTCCCGCTAGGATTGCAACCCGCATCGTTCAGGGAACGGGTTCGCCCGTTCCCTTTTTTTCCCTGGAGCCCATGCGCGAATTCTGCTCGGTACTTCTGCTTTCCGCGCCCTTTTCCGTCCTGACCTATGCCCTGCCCGAAACCCTGCCCAGGCAGTTGTGGCATGCTGGGGCGCGGGTGGTGGTACCCCTCGGGCATTCTTTTAGGGTGGGCATCCTGACGGAACTCGGTACCTCCGAACCCCAGGGCTGTGCGTGCAAGGAACTGCTCTGGCCTGTGGACCGGGGCTCCTTTTTCAGTACATCCTATCTTGATTTCATTCGTGATCTTTCCGTCCGCCAGATGGATGCCCCGGGCCGGATCCTGTCGCGGGTTCTCCCGGCGGGCCTGCGCGATCTTCCGGTGTTCCGGCACAGCGCCGGCCATGCCGTGTGTCTCCAAAACCTGGCCTCGGGCGCGTACCTGCCCGGGCTGGCCCGGGCCTGGCTGTCCGGGGAATTCTCCCCCGTCATCGCGCAGCGCAGGCACGAGCGCTTTTTTTCCCTGACCAAGGATGCGCCATGGCCGGTGCGTCCCGGAGCCACTGCCCAGCTTGAGATTTTGCGTCATCTCGATGTGCATGGGGTCACGTCATCCAAGGTCCTGGCCGATTGTTTCGGCAAGAGTTTGTCCCAGCCTTTGGCAGGGTTGCTGCGCAAGGGCCTGATCAGCGAGGTCGAGTCCCAGTTTCCGGCCAAAGATTCAGACCTGCCGCCTGGGGCAGACTTTCGGTTGACAGTCGACCAGCAGCGCTGTGCGGACACGTTCTGGCAACTTTTTCTGCATCCCGAACCACAGTCCGCGCTGCTGTTTGGCGTGACTGGAAGCGGGAAGACCGCGGTATATCTGGACCTGGCCGATCGAGTCCTGGGTATGGGCCGTCACGTCCTGCTGCTGGCGCCGGAAGTGGCCATCGCCCTGAAGCTGTATGCCGACGCGCGCGCGGCCCTGTCAGGGGCCGATGTGCACCTGTTCCATGGGTATTTGAGTCCGGCCCAGCGCCAGCGTCTCTTTCTGGAGTTGGCCGGACGCGAAGAGCCCTGCATCGTGGTCGGCACACGTTCCAGCCTGTTTTTGCCTCTGGAGCCGGGCTTGGTCATTCTGGACGAGGAACACGACGCTTCCTTCAAGCAGGATGAGGGGCTGGTCTACCAGGCCAGGGAGCTGGCCTTCGGCCGCATTTCCCGCAGTGGAGGGCTGCTGCTCATGGGATCGGCCACCCCCGACGTCAAGGTTTTTCATGCTGCCCAGTCCGGGGGCATTGCCTTGGAACGTCTGCCCGGTCGGATCGGCGAAGCCAGGCTGCCGGAGATCGCTCTGGTCGATCTGCGCCGCGAACCGCCGCAAAATGGCCCTTTCGCCGCTTCCGTGCATGGGGCCTTGTCGGAAGCCATTCAGGCCGATGAGCAGGTCATCATCCTGCACAACAGGCGCGGGTATGCCCCGGTTCTGTATTGCGAATCCTGTTCCGAGCCTGTCAAATGTCCGCATTGCCAAGTTTCCCTGACCCTGCACAAACGGCGCGGACTCCTGCTGTGCCACTATTGCGGGTATTCCCTGGCCTTCCCCCTGTCCTGCCCCACGTGCAAGAATTCCGAGTTTCTGCCCCTGGGCTCCGGGACCGAGCGCCTGGAGGAGTTCCTGCGCACCGAATTGCCCACGGACACGAAGGTGCTGCGTTTGGACCGGGACACGTCCCGCCGTGCCGGGGCCATGCAGGACACCCTGGCTGCCTTTGCCCGGCGGGAAGCCCAGGTGCTGGTCGGCACCCAGATGCTCAGCAAGGGACACCATTTTCCCGGGGTGACGCTGGTCGTGGTCGTGGACGGTGATCTGGGCTTGAATCTTCCGGATTACAGGGCTACGGAACGGTCGTTTCAGCTGCTTGTGCAGGTTGCCGGGCGGGCGGGACGCGGGGACAAGCCCGGGCGGGTGCTGATTCAGACCCGCAATCCGGGGCACTATTGCTGGCAATACGTGCGTGCCAACGATTTCGAGGGTTTTTTCGCCAAAGAGATCGCCTTGCGCCAAGCCATGAGCTACCCGCCATTTATCAAGTTGGCCCTGGTGCGCATATCTCTGCCCGTGGATCAGCCGGAAGGCGAACTCCTGACAGCCTTCGGCGATCAGATCCGAAGCCTGGGGCAGGGCGCCGGGGTCAGGGTGCTCGGGCCGGCTCCGGCGCCGTTGTCGGTGCTGCGAGGCCGCAAACGGTTTCAATGCCTGCTCAAGGCCCACAACTGGCCGGCCATCCGGGGTATATGCGCGGAGATGCGCCGGGCTTTGGCCAAAACCAAAAACGTACGCATGAGCGTGGATCTTGATCCCGTGGACATGCTTTAGCTGACGCACACGAGAGGATGAAATGAAAAACTTGAGAGTGTCCGATATCTTGTTGTCTGAAGCGGCGATGGCTTCCCTGGTTGTCATGGGCTGGGTGCGCACCAAGCGCGAAAGCAAAGAGTTTGTTTTTTTGGAGATCAATGACGGTTCCTGTCTGAAGAACCTGCAGGCCATTGTCACGCCCGAGGCTGCCGGGTTCGATCTGCTGGACCGGGTCAATACAGGGGCCGCCGTTGCCCTGGACGGATCTCTGGTGGAGTCGCCGGGTCAGGGGCAGAAATGGGAACTCAAGGTCCGAAGTCTGGCAATCCTGGGTCAGGCCGACGCGAGCTATCCGTTGCAGAAGAAGCGCCATACGGATGAATATCTGCGCACCATCGCCCATCTGCGTCCCCGCACCAACAAATTCGGGGCATTGAATCGAATCCGGGCCGAGTTGGCCTTTGGGGTGCACCGTTTCTTTCATGAACGCGGTTTTTTTCATGTTCATGCCCCGATCATCACTGGTTCGGACTGCGAAGGGGCCGGGGAAATGTTTCAGATCACCACGCTTGATCTGTCCAACGTGCCCAAGAAAAATGGCAAGGCGGATTTTGAGCAGGATTTTTTTGGCAAGGAGGCGTCCTTGACCGTTTCGGGGCAGCTGGCCGCCGAGAATCTGGCCTGCGCCTTGGGCCGTGTCTATACATTTGGCCCAACCTTTCGGGCGGAGAACTCCAACACGCCCAAGCATGCCGCGGAATTCTGGATGATCGAGCCGGAGATGGCTTTTGCGAGTCTTGCCGACAATATGGATCTGGCCGAGGACTGCATCAAATGGCTGATCACCTATCTCTTGGACACCTGCCATGATGATCTGGAACTGTTTGGCAGTTTCGTGGACAAGACGCTTTTTGCCACCCTGGACACGATTCTGCAGAACCCCTTTGTGCGTCTTCCCTACAACGAGGCCGTGACCATCCTGAAGGGCTCGTCCAGGAATTTCGAGTTTCCCGTAGATTTCGGGGCAGACCTGCAGACCGAGCACGAACGATATCTGACCGAGGAACACTTCGGACGGCCGGTCATTGTGTATGACTACCCCAAGGAAATCAAAGCGTTCTATATGAGGATGAATGATGACGGCAGGACTGTGGGAGCCATGGACGTGCTCGTGCCGAGGATCGGAGAACTCATTGGCGGCAGCGCCAGGGAGGAACGGCTGGACGTGCTGGAAGCCCGTATCGAGGGGCTTGGTTTGTCCAAGGAAGAGTATTGGTGGTATCTTGATTTGCGACGGTTCGGTTCAGTTCCTCATGCCGGGTTTGGCATGGGCTTCGAACGACTGCTCATGCTGGTCACGGGCATATCCAATATCCGTGACGTCATCCCCTTTCCGCGCACGCCGCGCCATCTTGAATTTTAGGCTTCAATTATGCGGAATCATGTAATTTATTTTTATTCTCAAGTTTTTGTTGACTTCCCTGGTGCGCCCACATAGAAGGCTCCTTCTGCGCTGCCGAGAGGTGGCGCCGGCGGGTCGAAAGCCCCGGCCAGACTGATGAAAAAGATTTTCGAAGTTGGATTGAAGAAAGCGCTTGACGGTGAGTGAGTGAGTCGATAGAGACGATCTCCTCT
>CAZPSN010000035.1:0-28941 GCA_964589645.1 uncultured Desulfovibrionaceae bacterium | reverse complement strand
CTGGTAGCTCGTCGGGCTCATAACCCGAAGGCCGTAGGTTCAAATCCTGCCCCCGCTACCAAAGAAATCAAAGGCTTGGATGGATACATCCAAGCCTTTTTTATTCCCGCCAGACTATCCAAAACCCCTCCAGGACCACAATCCCCCGGTCCTGACAACGCACCATCCCACTAATACCATAAATGCCCCGGAACCGACTGGCTGGACAAACCATTCCCGCATGCCGTAGCTTATAATCGTCCGTTTCAGACAGGTCGGCATGGATATTGATGTTGATTGAAACCCGTCACTTTTTTCACGGTGGGAGATAATGCCCGATTTCGACGTCATCATCATCGGAGCCGGACCGGCCGGAAGCGCCACCGCAATCCACGCCGGCAGAGCCGGACTGCGGGCACTGCTCCTGGACGCCAAGGCCTTTCCCCGCGACAAGATCTGTAGCGACTCTCTCTCCGCCTCAGTCATCGCCAGCGTTCGTGAATTGGGCCTGGAAGAGCGCCTCCTGGGTCTGGACCACATTCATGTCCGCGAGATCACATTCCATGGTCCCGACCAAGCGGCAGTCACCGTGCCGATCCTGAAAATCGACAGCCAGGCCCGAGCCACGAGCATGATCTGCCGCCGCATCCTTTTCGACGAGATGCTTTTCCAGGCCGCAGGCGAAATTGAAAACGTCACAACCATGAACTGGTCCCGGGCCGTGAACATACGCAGGACGCCTGACAACGGATGGGAAGTCACCGTGAACCGTGGCGGCGGACGCATGTACACCTTCACGGCGCGCCTGCTGGTCGGCGCCGATGGAGCGAATTCCCTGGTAGCCCGCCACATGAAAGTACCCCGTCACCCCCAAGACCGGATCGTGGCCGCCCAGATCTACTACAATCAAGTCATCGGGCTGCGCGACCGTATGGAGGTCCATTTCCTGAATGAGATTCTGCCCGGCTATCTGTGGGTGCATCCGACACGGACCAGTTTGGCCAATATCGGCATGGCCATCCCGCTGGACGCCTGGAAGAGAAACCCCGTCCGCCTCGAGAACATCCTGCACTTGGCGTTGAAGACCCCCCTCTTCCAGGAACGCTTTGCCTTCGCCGAACCCCTGGGCAAACCGCAGGTCCGCATCCTGCCCGTGGGCAATGTCCTGCGCGAAATCCATGGCCCGGGATTCCTTCTGGTCGGCGACGCGGCTGGATTGGCCACGCCCTGCAGCACCGAAGGCGTCGCCAACGCCCTGGTCTCGGCCCGTTTGGCCGCCAGAACCATCCTTGATGCGTGCC
Organism: uncultured Desulfovibrionaceae bacterium; assembly: GCA_964589645.1. GTDB lineage: Bacteria > Desulfobacterota > Desulfovibrionia > Desulfovibrionales > Desulfomicrobiaceae > Desulfomicrobium. Next base: position 27,661 of record CAZPSN010000035.1, on the reverse strand, counting down.
GGTCCGGCGACACCAGCGCGGAGGCCATGGAAACCTACCCGGGACGACTGTGGTTGGAAATCGGAAACGGACTCAAAATGTCCGAGCGCCTGCTCTCTCTGCGCACGCCTAAAGCCATTGGCAGCCTGATACGCAGTGCTTCCCGCCGCCCCCATAACGCTGGATGGATTTCCGGAGTACTCATTGGCTCGGCCTTGCCCTCGAACGAACTGGACGATCTCCTCGGCTACTTGGCTTTTTTCAACCGCTAACGTCTTTCTCGAATCCGTGAACGCCTGAGCGGCTTCCATTCCGATTGAGAGCACGCTCACAGGTGTGCCACCCGCGGCCCAACCAAGCCTGCTGTGCCAGTCTGCTGGGCCACCACCGGCACAGACCTTCCGCCCCTTTGCGTGTTCCTCGCTTCTAACAATCCGAAATCACGAAGACATCCCTGACCATCGCCTCCCAAGGCGAGCGGTACGTTTCTTGTTTGGCCAGACATAGGCCAAGGAGGAAACTCATGAAAGATTGTCTGCGCCATTTTCTCAATCCGCTGCACTTGTATTGCCGACTACGTGACGTAGGAGTGACCCCTCGAAAGGCGAAGGCAATGTGCGCACGTTATGCAAAGCTCTACCACCTGTTTCTTTGAATGGAGGATGCGTCATGTATCATTTCAACAGCACGGAAAAAAACCATGAACTGTGGTCGGCAGGCATCATGCGCATCATTGTCAGGAACGCCCTGTGCTCGTTGCACGCCGAAACAAACGTCTCCCGCTTTCCGGCCACGGAATTGGCTGGATACATGGGCCTCGGCCTGACATCTTTTCCGGCACGTTTCGGATACATCGTGGAGGGTAAGTCATGAGTAACCGAATCTTCGCCAATGCCATCCGCGCCCTGAGTATGGACGCCGTGGAAAAAGCCAATTCCGGTCATCCCGGCGCCCCCCTGGGCATGGCCGACATGGCCGAAGTGCTCTGGAACGATTTCCTCAAGCACAACCCGGCCGACCCCACGTGGTGGGACCGGGACCGTGTGGTGCTCTCCAACGGCCATGCCTCCATGCTGCTCTACGCCTGCCTGCATCTGAGCGGCTACGACCTGAACATGGAAGACCTGCAGGATTTCCGACAGCTGCATTCCAGGACGCCAGGCCACCCCGAACGCGGCCGGACCCCGGGTGTAGAAACCACCACCGGCCCCTTGGGCCAGGGCTTGGCCAATGCCGTGGGCATGGCCATGGCTGAACAGATGCTTGCCGCCCAGTTCAACCGTCCAAAGTACACCATCGTCAACCACCACACCTACGTCTTCTGCGGCGATGGATGCCTCATGGAAGGCGTCAGCCACGAAGCCTGCGCCCTGGCCGGAAGCCTTGGCCTGGGCAAGCTGACCGTGCTGTGGGACGACAACGGCATTTCCATCGACGGACCTGTCGGCGACTGGTTCAGCGAGGATGTGCCTCGCCGTTTCGAGGCCTACGGCTGGCATGTGGTCAGGGCGGTTGACGGTCACGACGCCGAGAGCGTGGCCAAGGCCCTGCGCGACGCCCGGGACGTGACGGATCGCCCGAGCCTGTTGTGTTGCCGCACGGTCATCGGCTTCGGCGCACCCAATGTCTGCGGCAGCCACGACTGCCATGGAGCCCCCCTGGGTTGCCAGGAGATCGACTGTGCCCGGGATCGGCTGGATTGGCCCCACGAACCCTTTGTCATCCCGGAAGCCATACGCCAGGCCTGGGACGCAAGGTCGCGGGGCATAGAGCTGCAGCAGGCCTGGGAAAAGACCTTCACCGCATATGGACTGGAATATCCGGAACTGGCCACAGAATTCCGGCGCAGGATGCTTGGCAGACTGCCGCGTTCCTTCGAGACGCAGGCCGACGCGTACATCGCGGCGCAGCAGGAAGATGCCAAGAACATTGCGACACGCAAGGCCTCGCAAAATGCCCTGAATGTCTTCGCGCCCATGATCAGCGCCATGTTCGGAGGATCGGCCGACCTGACCAGTTCCAACCTGACCAACTGGAACGGATGCACGCGGCTGATCAAGAACTTCCCGGCCGGCAATTACCTTTCGTACGGAGTCAGGGAGTTCGGCATGGCCGCAATCATGAACGGAGTGGCCCTGCACGGCGGGTTCATCCCATTTGGCGGCACCTTCCTGGTTTTTTCCGACTACGCCCGCAACGCCATGCGTATGGCCGCTCTCATGGAACTGCGCGTCATCCACGTCCTGACCCACGATTCCATCGGCGTGGGCGAAGACGGCCCGACCCACCAGCCCGTGGAGCATGTCGCCAGCCTGCGGCTGATTCCGGGCATGGCCGTGTGGAGGCCCTGCGATGCGACGGAAACCGCGGTGGCTTGGAAGGCGGCCCTCTGTCGCGAGGATGGCCCGACCAGTCTGATCCTCTCGCGGCAAGCCCTCAACGCCCAGCCACGGAGCCTTCGACAGGTCTTTGAAATAGAACGCGGCGGCTACGTTTTGCGCGGCAGCGCCGAAAGACCGGAGGTAGTGCTCATCGCCACGGGCTCGGAAGTGCAATTGGCCATGGACACAGCCGATCTGCTGGAATCCGGCGGACGCACAGTGCGGGTCGTGTCCATGCCCTGTCTGGGCCTGTTCGAACAGCAGGACGCCCTGTACCGCGAATCCGTGCTGCCCGAAGTCAGCCTGCGCGTGGCCATCGAGGCGGGCAGCCCGGACTGCTGGTGGCGAATTGTCGGACGGGATGGACTGGTTTGCGGCATGAATGGCTTTGGAGAATCAGGGCCTGGTGACGCCTTGTGGCGGCATTTCGGCTTCACACCCCAGATCCTGGCCGCCAATGTGCTGGAACTTCTGGCCCGACAGGACACGATCAGGAAGCGGCTGGCGCAAATGCTCGTGCCCAGGGGCCGCTGAGGCAGAGATCGAATAGCCCGCACTGCGGGCGTCACCCAACGAACAGACTCTCATCCAGGGAGAAACCCATGTCCTTGATAAGCCTGCGACAACTTTTGGATCACGCGGCCCGGAACCGCTATTGCGTGCCTGCCTTCAACGTCAATAACATGGAACAGATCCGGGCCATCATGGAGGCCGCCCATGAGACAGAAAGCCCGGTTATTCTGCAGGGTTCGGCTGGAGCCAGAAAATACGCAGGTTCGCATTTCCTGCGTCATCTCGTGGCCGCGGCTCTGGAAGAATGGCCCCACATCCCCCTCTGCCTGCACCAGGACCACGGCGCCACCCCCGAGGTTTGCGCGCGCTCCATCCAGGTCGGATTCAGCTCAGTCATGATGGATGGTTCGCTTCTGGGCGACGCCAAGACGCCCTCGGACTATGCCTACAACGTACGGGTGACCCGGCAGGTCGTGGACATGGCCCACGCCTGCGGAGTGTCCGTGGAAGGAGAACTGGGCGTGCTCGGCTCCCTGGAAACCGGTGAGGCCGGCAAGGAGGATGGAGTCGGCGCCGAGGGACGTTTGACCCGCGCCCAGATGCTGACCGATCCGGATCAGGCCGCGGATTTTGTCATGCAAACAGGGGTCGACGCCTTGGCTATCGCCATCGGCACCAGCCACGGAGCCTACAAATTTTCCCGCCCACCAACCGAGTCGGTGCTGGCCATCGACCGCATAAAGGCCATCCACGCCAGATTGCCATACACCCATCTGGTCATGCACGGCTCCTCGTCGGTGCCACAGGAGTGGCTCAGCGTGATCAACGAGAATGGGGGACGCCTGCCTGAAACCTATGGCGTGCCCATTCGCGAAATCCAGGAAGGCATCCGCCACGGCGTACGCAAGGTCAACATAGACACCGATCTCCGCTTGGCGGCGACCGGAGCCGTACGCCACCACTTAGCCCGAAATCCCGCGAACTTCGATCCGCGTCAGTTCCTGCTCTCGGCCATCACGGCCATGAAAGAGGTGTGCCGCGACCGTTTCATGGCCTTCGGTTCGGCGGGATGGGCCCACACGATCAAGCCCGTGAGCCTTGAGGCCATGGCCGAGAGCTATGCCGCCGGCCGTCTCACCACAACGTGAAGGCCTGTTGATAACGTCACGTCCGCAGACCGCGTTAAGCTGTTGTTCCATCCTTTCACTTCTGACACGAGGACCCGACCATGAAAATCGGCATCAACGGATTCGGCAGGATTGGCAGATACATGACCCGGTTGCTGGCCAGCGACACGAACCTGGAGATCGCGGCCATCAATGCCCGGGCCGACAACCGGGAACTGGCCCGTCTGCTCAAATACGACTCGGTCCACCATACCTTCCGGGGCAGCGTCGACTTCGACGATCAGGGCCTGATCGTCAATGGCCGACATATCGCCATAACCCGCGACGCCCCGGACGCATGGCGCTGGGGGGATATGGGCATCCCGGTCGTAATCGAAAGCACGGGCAAATTCACTGATCGCACCCAAGCCGCCAGACATCTGGCCTGCGGTGCCCGCAAGGTTATCATCAGCGCGCCGGGCAAGGACGCGGACGCGACCATCGTCATGGGCGTCAACGACTCCGGCTACGATCCATCCCAGCACCAAATCGTGTCCGCCGCGTCCTGCACCACGAACTGCTTGGCGCCCGTGGCCAAGGTCCTCAACGATTCCTTTGGCATCAAGCGCGGCCTGATGACAACGATACATTCCTACACCATGAGCCAGCGCATCCTCGACGGCTCGCACAAGGACCCGCGCCGGGCTCGCGCGGCCTGCATGTCCATGATTCCCACCACAACAGGCGCGGCCCGAGCCGTGGCCCTGGTCATCCCGGAACTGGCCGGAAAGCTGGACGGGATGGCCGTACGCGTCCCCACGGCGAATGTTTCCCTGGTAGATTTGACCTGCGAACTGGTCGAACCGGTCACGGCCCGCCGGATCAACGACGTCCTATGCGGCGCGGCCAACGAAAACATGGGCTACACCGAGGAGCCCCTCGTTTCCGTCGACTATCTGGGCTCGACCCATGGCGGCGTGATCGATGGTCTGTGCACGACGGTCCTGGAAAACAATCTGGCCAAGGTCATTGTCTGGTACGACAACGAGTCCAGCTTCACCAACCAATTGGTGCGTCTGACCAGGATGGTGGGCAGGTCCCTTCCGTAGAGGCGAACGCGACGACCCGCGCCCACTCGTGCCGTCACGGTCGACCAACGGTCACAAGCGCCGTGTTGACGGCTGCCGGACCGTTGGCCTGGCCAACCTTGCGGCAGGCTGTCCCCGGGCGCTGACGGCCGTTCGTCAGCCGGTCAGGGCCATTCACGGGAAATTGGATGCGGAGCCGCCATGAAGCCGCGATGAGAGTACCATGACGCACACACGTACAATCCGCATCCTGGTGGTGGGCCGGGCCAGCAAGCTGGGACTGTTCCTGGAGGCCCTGCGGGCCCTGCCCTCCGTGGAGGTGGCCGGAATCCTCGATTCCTGGCCAGATTCCCAGGGACTGGCCCTGGCCAGGCGTCTAAAGCTGCCCGTTTATGCCTGCCAGCAGGACTGTGCGGAACTGTCCAGCCTGCACGCCCTGGCTGTCTTCGACGCCCGGGCCATGTCCATGCTGGACAGAAGCGGCCTGCCGGAATCAATGCCCGTACTCCATGGCCACGGACTGCGTCTGCTGCGGCGGCTGGCCGGGGCCTTCAAAAAGTCTATCGTCTACCGGGACACGTATCAGACCGTGAAGCACACCTACGGAAAATGGCTGCATACAGCCGAAGATCTGGTCGGCAAGTCCGAACAGATCGAGGAGGTCAAGCAGCTGGTGCGCAAAGTCGCCCCGACGCCCACGCCGGTTCTGCTGTTGGGCGAAACCGGCACGGGCAAGGATCTGGTAGCCCGCGCCATCCACCATCACAGTCTGATCAAGGACAAGCCCTTCATCGCCGTCAACTGCACGGCCCTGACCGGAACACTCATGGAAAGCGAGTTGTTCGGCTACCGCAAAGGCGCCTTCACCGGCGCGGATGAGGACCGCAAGGGCCTGCTGGAAGAAGCCGACAATGGCACGCTCTTCCTGGATGAGATTGGTGATATGCCCTTGGAGTTGCAATCCAAGCTGCTGCGCTTCCTGCAAACGGGAGAGGTCCGTCGCGTGGGTTCAACCAAAACCAAGGTCGTCCGCGTCCGGGTCATCGCCGCGACCAACCGTGACATGGAGCAGGCCACGGCGGAAAACAGTTTCCGCCGCGATCTCTACTATCGTTTCAACACCTTCACCATCCGTCTCTGCCCCTTGAGTGAACGGCGGATGGACATCCCCTATCTGGCCTACCATTTTCTGACCAAGGCGGAGGCCAAACTGAACAAAAAGATGGAAGGTATCGGCGACGCGGCTATGGCCTGCCTCGTCCGCTACGCTTGGCCCGGAAACGTGCGCGAGCTGTCCAACGTCATGGAACGGGCCGTGATCCTGTGTCAGGATGGTGTCATCCAGCCCGTGGACCTGCCCCAGCAGATCAACATGCTCCTGGCGGCGGATCTTTCGAACCCTGCCATCTCCTGTCACGAGGACGACTGCCTCTCAGGCTTCTCGTCGTCCAAAAGCCGCATCATGGCCAATTTCGAGCGCAAGGAACTGGAACGCTACCTCAAGAACGCCCAAGGCAACGTCAGCGAGGCCTGCCGTCTCTCCGGCGTCCCCCGCCGGACCTTTTATCGCAAGATGCGCAAATACGGCCTGTAGAGGTCATCCACTCTGTGCCAGCCTTGGCACGCTGTGCCAGAAGCCACGCACGCCTGTGCCACCTCTGGCAAGTCGGAGCCCTCCGCAGATCTCGCCCTCGCCAAGCAACTCCCCGATTTGAAACATAAATATTTCCCAGTCCCACGAGCCGCCCACGGGCATGCTTTTTGGAATTCTGCCTGCACATGCCGCGGCAAGGCTGCGAAAACGCCGCGGCAGGACACGCAACCCAAGGGGAAAACACCATGTACACGACCGCCAAGCAAGAACCCGACCGCAATCTGGCCCTGGACCTTGTCCGGGTCACGGAGGCCGCTGCCATCGCCTCGGCCCGCTGGCTCGGATTGGGACGCAAGGAAGACGGCGACGCGGCGGCCGTGGAAGCCATGCGCCTCACGTTTTCCGCCCTGGACATAAACGGCCAGGTTGTCATCGGCGAGGGTGAGAAGGACGAGGCACCCATGCTCTTCAACGGCGAACGGGTCGGTTCAGGACGGGGACCGGCCATGGATGTGGCCGTGGATCCGCTCGAAGGCACCAACCTCCTGGCCCTGGGACGCCCGAACGCCATTTCCGTGGTTGCCCTGGCCCCCAAGGGCACGTTTTACGATCCCAAACCTGGATTCTACATGAACAAGCTCGTGGTGCCGGCCCAGGCGTGCGGTCTGGTCGATATCCAAGCTCCTGTGGCCGATACGCTGGCAGTGGTAGCTCGTGCCCTTGGCAAAAACATCAAGGATATCGTCGTCTTCGTGCTGGAAAAAACCCGCCATACCCAGCTCATCAGGGATATCCGACGAGCCGGAGCGCGCATCCAGCTGCATACCGACGGAGACGTAGCTGGAGCCATTATGGCCGCCTCGTCCGAAACCGAGGTGGACGTGCTCATGGGCACCGGTGGCACACCGGAGGGAGTCCTGGCCGCAGCGGCCGTACGCATCCTCGGAGCCGAAATCCAGGGCATGCTGGATCCCCAGTCCGAAGCCGAAAAAGAGGCGCTGCAGCGAGCGGGCATAAACACGTCCCGCGTCCTCCGGACACAAGATTTGGTCGCCAGCGACGATATCTTTTTTGCCGCCACCGGCGTTTCCAGCGGGGCCTTTTTATCTGGGGTCGAATTCAAAAGCCACGGCGGAGCCGTGACCAGCTCCCTGGTCATGCGTGGCAAGACTGGAACCATCCGCCACATCCGGTCCCAGCATTCCCTGGAAAAACTGCGTCGCTTCAGCATTGTCGACTACGACACGAACGCTGCCTGACGCCCAACATCGCAAGGAGACCACCATGAACGTGCAACGCCCCATCATTCTTGGCATCGTCGGCGACAGCGCCACCGGAAAGACAACCATGTCGTCGGGCATTGAACAGATCCTGGGCGCGGAGCGGGTGACCAACATCTGCTCGGACGACTACCATAAATACAACCGGGTCCAGCGCAAAGAAAAAAACATCTGTGCCCTGGACCCAGCATGCAACCACATCGACATCATGGAAGGGCATTTCGAGCGCCTGCGCCGGGGTGAACCAATTTTGAAGCCGGTCTACAACCACTCGACAGGCGACTTCGATCCACCGGTTTATGTTCAACCCAAGGAATTCGTCATCATCGAGGGGCTGCTGGGTTTCGCCACCAAGCGGATGCGCGACAATTTCGACGTCAAAATCTACCTCGATCCCCAGGAAGATCTGCGCGTGGACTGGAAAATCAAGCGGGACACGAACAAGCGCGGCTATGCCGTGGACGAGGTGCGGGCCTCCCTCAAGCGCCGCGAGAGCGTCTCGGCAACCTGCATCCGCCCGCAACGCAAGTTCGCAGACATCGTGGTCAATTTCTACCGTCCCGAGGGCCTCAAGGAAGAGACGGGAACGTATTTGAACACCAAGCTCATCCTGCGTCCGACCATCAAACACCCGGACTTCAGCGAATTCATCGACCAGCGCCCGGACCGCAAACGGCAGTGTCTGACCATCGCCCTGGGTCGAGACGAGGGCTTGCCCGTGGACATCCTGCACATCACCGGAAACATCCAGCCAGTGACCGCAGAAACACTGATGGATATTCTCATGGACCACCTCCAGGGTGTCTCGCCCCTGCCAACCAGCAGCGTGGGGCACTACACCGAGGGCGCGGAACGCAAGATCAGCTATCCTCTGGCCATTTCACAGCTTCTGACCTGCTACCATCTGCTGAGCGCCAAATCCGTGGCTGGACAGGGTTAATCCGCCACGTCGACTCCGGCGCGACAACACAACTTCAGACCAAAAAAAGGAGACCGCTCATGACTCAACAACACAACTTCAGACCAAAAAAAGGAGACCGCTCATGACTCAGCTTGATCAAACCAACCGATACGTGGACCTTTCCCTTCAGGAGAAAGATCTTATCGCCAAAGGACAGCATGTCCTGTGCGCATATGTCATGAAGCCCAAACCCGGATATGGCGCGCTGGAAGTTGCTGCCCACTTCGCGGCAGAATCCTCGACCGGCACCAATGTGGAGGTCTGCACCACAGATGATTTCACAAAGGGCGTCGACGCTCTCGTCTACGCAGTCGAGCCCATGACCGAGGGAGAGGCGTTGATGAAAATTGCCTATCCTCTGGCTCTCTTCGATCGCAATATCATCGACGGGCGAGCCATGCTGGCCTCCTTTTTGACACTGTGCATCGGCAACAACCAGGGCATGGGTGATGTTGAATACGCAAAAATGCATGACTTCTACGCGCCCAAAGACTATCTGCGCCTGTTTGATGGCCCGGCTATGAACATTGTCGATTTCTGGAGAATTCTCGATCGTCCATTGGTTGATGGCGGAATGATCGTGGGCACCATCATCAAACCCAAGCTCGGACTGCGGCCCCGACCCTTCGCCGAGGCCTGCCACGATTTCTGGCTTGGCGGGGATTTCGTCAAGAACGACGAGCCCCAGGGCAACCAGATCTTCGCCCCCCTTAAGGACACCATCACCCTGGTGGCCGACGCCATGCGCCGGGCTCAAGACACCACGGGCCAGGCCAAGATATTCTCGGCCAACATCACGGCCGACGACCCCGCAGAGATCATCGCCCGCGGGCACTTCATTCTGGAGACGTTCAAAGAAAACGCTTCACACGTGGCCTTCCTCGTTGACGGGTATGTAGCCGGACCTGCGGCTGTGACAACAGTCCGACGCAATTTCCCAGGCCAGTTCCTGCACTATCACCGGGCTGGACACGGAGCCGTGACCTCACCCCAGTCCAAGCGCGGCTACACGGCCTTTGTTCTCGGTAAAATGTCACGCTTGCAGGGTGCTTCGGGCATCCACCCCGGGACCATGGGTTTTGGCAAAATGGAAGGGGGCAGGGAGGATACGAACATCGCCTACATGCTGGAGCGAGACGAGGCCGACGGTCCGTATTTCAGGCAGTCATGGCACGGCATGAAGGCCACCACACCGATGATCTCCGGCGGCATGAACGCACTGCGCCTGCCTGGTTTCTTCGACAACCTCGGACACGCCAACGTGTGCCAGACCTCGGGCGGGGGAGCCTTCGGGCACCTGGACGGTCCCACGGCCGGCGCCCTTTCACTGCGTCAGGCCCACGATGCCTGGAGGGCGGGAGTGAATCTGGTCGAGTACGCCCGGAACCATCAAGCCCTGGCCAGAGCTTTCGAATCCTTTGCCCATGACGCCGACCGCTTCTATCCGGGTTGGCGCGAACGACTTGGAAAATAAACAGCTCCGCCCGCAAGGCCGGTGAGCACCACGGAGGAATGATGGCCTTGCGGGCTCTTTTATGGGATCTGGACGGAACGCTGGTGGAAAGCGAAGAATTGCATCGTCAAGCCTTCAATGACACCTTTGCCGAGGCGGGGTTTGGCTGGCACTGGAGCCGGGAGGAATACCACCGACTGCTCGGCGTCGCCGGCGGTCAGGAACGGATTCAGGCCTATCTGGAGTGGCGAAAAGAGAGAGACGTCCATGTTGCGGTCGCGGACCTGCATCGCCTGAAAACAAAGCGTTTTCAGGCTCTTCTCGCTGATACCGGGGTAAGGCCGCGCCCCGGCGTGATCCGCCTGCTGCGCGAGGCCCAGGATCACGGCTTGCTACAGGCTATTGTCACCACCACCAGCCGGTCCAATGTGCAAACTCTGCTGGACACGATGTTCAAGGGCGTACTCCGGCGTTGGGACGCGGTGCTCGCGGGGGATTCGGTTCAGAAAAAAAAACCGGCTCCAGACATCTACCGGCTGGCCCTGGAACGTCTGGGGCTGCCCGCCTCGGCATGTCTGGCTCTGGAGGATTCAGCTATCGGAGTGTCGGCGGCGCGAGCCGTCGGCGTACCTGTTATGGTCACGCAGAGCATGTATACGGAAACGGACGATTTCAGCGGCGCCTTGACGGTCCTGGATCATCTCGGGGAAAGGGATCAGCCCATGCGAATCATTTCCGGCCCCGCGCCGCACGAGGCCTGTATGACCGTGGCTGGACTGCGGCGCCTTCACGCCCGCGCCTAAACCCGCCACACATTTTGAACCGATGCCCGGCCAAGATTGGGCCGGAAGCAGCCAGCCGCCGTCACCCCAACCGTCGGCCCACGAAGGCCGCCGCCAGGATGACGACCATGCCGATCACGGCGTGGGCGGTCACTGTGGCGCCACGCGCCAAGGCGGCCAGCAGCACGGCCAGGGGCGGGGTCAGGTAGGACAGGTAGCCAATGAGCGTCATGTTGCCCGTGGTCACGGCCCGGTTCCAAAAGGTGAAGGACAGACCCAGGGGCACCAGCCCCAGGTACAGGGCCGACAGCAGGGCGCGGACCGGCGGCAACCCCTGGGGGCCGCCTGCGGCGTAGATCAGAGTCGAACAAAGGGCGGCCAGGACCGTGAAGGCGGGCATGTAGTCCCGGGTGGGCTTGAGCCACGACAGGGTCACGGAAAAACCACTCCAGATCAATCCGCAGGACAGGGCCAGGAGATAGCCCGGCAGGTAGCTGGCATCGAAATGCAGGCTTTTTCCGCCCGTAACGACCAGCCCTGCGCCCAACAGTCCCACCAGAGCCACGGCCAGGACAGGCGGGGAGAGGCGCTTCTTGCTCAACACGGAGGAGAAGACCACGATCCAGAACGACCACGTCGTGGTCAGGATGGCGCCTTCGATCAGGGGAGCGTGGTCCAGGGCCAGATAATAGATCGCGTGATAGCCGAAGATGCCCAGGATGCCCAAAAAGGACAGGCGCACGTCTGGCCAGGGGATGACAGGACGCCGGGACAGGATCATTTCCTGGGAACAGAGGTAGAGGGACGCCGGGACAAAGCTGAAAAAAAGCAGTTCCGGGACGGAGAGCCCGTCCAGGCCGCTGCCCGTGGCCGCCGGCAGGCTGGCCCAGCACAGGATCGCGCCCAGTGCGTAGAGATAAGGTTTCATGACCATCCTAGAATAGTTTGCTGCCGATCTTGGCGTTCACACCCGGCGAGACAAAGGTCGCCTCGCCGCTGTCCCGACCCGGGTACTGAACGCCCAGGACAAGCACCTCGGACACCACCTCGCCCATGGGTCTGGGCGGAAAATTAAGCACCCCCAGAACAAGTCGGCCGATCACCTCGTCCAGGGGATGGATGGTGAAGCGGCCATAGCTCCTGCGCCGGCCATATTTCCCGAAATCGATGAGCATCCTGTAGGTGGGCTTGGGCGTCAGCAGGCAGACTTCGGCCTCGACCACCCGACCCAGACGGACGTCGAGCAGGCCCAGGGATTCCTCGAACGCGACAATGGGCTTTGTTTCCGCAGCCATGAAAAAACCTCCTTGGTGTTCAGCCCTGGCGGATCGACGCCAGAGCCAGGGTCAATCCCAGACAGATCAGCACGAAGCCGATGCCGCGCTCCACGTGGTGACGGGCTGTGGCCACAATGCGCTGGGCAGGGGCCGAGGCGAAAAGAGCGGCAACCAGGGCAAACCAGACCAGGTGCGCCAGAGACATGAAGGCCCCGTACCCGAGCTGGACGGTCAGGGACGTACGGGGGCTGATGACCTGGGCAAAAAGGCTGACAACAAAAAGGGTTGTTTTGGGATTGGTCGCGTTGGTCAGAAACCCCGCCCCGAAGGCGCCGAGGTCCGAAACTGAGGAGGAGGGAGGTTCCGCGGGATTGATCGGGCTGGACCGCACCATGCCCATCCCCAGAAACACGAGATAGGCCGCGCCCAGGTACTTGAGAAGGCCAAACACCATCTCGGACTGGGCGATGAGCAGCCCGACGCCCAGCAGGCTGTAGCCCACGTGCACCAGCACGCCCAGACTTATGCCCGCCGCGGTCAGCATTCCGGCCCGACGCGAACGATTCATGCTGTTGCGGGTGACCAGGGCGAAGTCCGCGCCCGGACTGATGACGGCCAGGATTGTGACTGTGGCGACGGTGACAAGTTCGAGCATGCGGTCTCCCAAAAAAAACCCCGGACGTGGCGACCGGGACCTTGGCCTTACGCCTTGACCTGGGCGCATTGCAAGCCCTGCCGAGTTGCGGCTTGTCCCACTCCCCGAACTCGGATAGCATTGTCTTACAGCGCTTGACGCCCCGGTTCAAGGAGTCCTCATGTCCATTCGCGCCAAGATATTCGCCATCGTCTTCTGCCTCTTCGCCGCCCTGGGCGTGGCCGATTTTGCTGTCCAGCGTTTCGTCATCTACCCAAGCTTTCTGGATCTCGAACGCCAAGAGGCGGGTGAGAACCTGCAGCGCATCTTCCAGGCCATCGACCGCGAAACCGTCCACCTGGAACGATTGAGCCGCGACTGGGCGATCTGGGACGAAACCCACGATTTCATGACCACGGGCACCCCGGCCTATATCGAGAACAATCTGGACGAACAGTCCCTGGAAAATATTTCCCTGAACGTCCTCGTCCTGTGTTCCACGAACGGCACGATCGTGTGGAGCCGCGTGCGCGACATGCCCGGCGGAGAAAAGGAGTCCCTTGAATTACTAGCCGGAGGCAAAATCGACCTCGATCATCCGACCCTGGCCGTGGGACCCTCCGAGGGCGGCGGGAAGGGAAAAACCGGCATTCTCGGATCAGAGCACGGACCGCTGCTCTTCGCCACCCGGGAGATCCTGCACTCGGATGGAAGCGGACCGGTAGCCGGATTTCTCATCATGGGACGTTTCCTGAGCGGAAAAATGCATACCGCCATCAAGGATCAGACCCGCATCAACTTCGAAGTTGTGTATCCCTTCATCGAAGACAGCATCATGTGCGACCTGAGCACCCCCTTCACGAGCGGCAATCTGACATATTTCATTCGACCCGTAGGAACCTTCATCGAGACATGCGCTGCGTACCCCGATCCCGATAAAGGCGCCTTCTTTGGCGTGCAGTACCTCTTCCCGCGTGAGATCACGCAAAAGGGCATCGCCAGCATCCGGTACGCCATACTGCTCGTGATCGCCACCGGAATCCTGATGCTGGTCATAATCAACATTCTCCTGCAGGTCGTGGTCGTGCGTCCGCTGCAGCAGCTGACCAGCCAGGCTGCACGAATCAACCGGGAAAGGGATTTTTCCATGCGCTTGTCCCTGAACCGCCGCGACGAAATCGGCGTCCTGGCCAACAGCTTCGACGCCCTGGTCCAGACCGTTCACGAGCGAACCCGGGAACTCAAACACGCCAATGACAAGCTGACCGCGTTGTCCATGCGCGACCCAATGACCGGAATCGCAAATCGACGCATGTTCGACGAATTCCTGAAGCAGGAATGGCGACGGGCCGCGCGCGATCAGGCGCCTATTTCTGCCATTCTGGCCGATGTGGACCATTTCAAGAACTACAACGACACCCACGGGCACCAGCTTGGCGACCAATGCCTCATTGCCGTGGCCGCCGTGCTCCAGGGCCAGATGCAGCGGCCTGCAGACTTGGCCGCGCGCTACGGCGGAGAAGAATTTGTCGTCATCCTTCCTGACACCGACGAAAATGGTGCCCGGCACATCGCCGAGACCCTGCGTCAGGCCGTGCTCGACCTGCGCATGGAACACGGCGCTTCGGAGACCGGGCCTTACGTGACCATCAGCCTGGGAACCGTGACCATGGTCCCCAGCCCGGAGGACGGCGACAACGACATGGATCAGCTCCTGAAACGGGCCGATCAGGCCCTGTATCTGGCCAAGAAGGCCGGACGAAACCAATTCGCCCAGTGGACGTCTGACGCGGCGCCCACACCCGGCTCCGGCTAGACCCGCCCCCCTCATAACCGGCTCCTGGGCCGGACAAGGAAATGTATGTCCTTTGAATCCTTTGACCTACCCTCGGCCCTGACCCAGGCTTTGGCCGAACGTGCCATAAGCGCCCCCTTGCCCGTGCAGACGGCGGCCATGCCCGTACTCATGGCCGGAAAATCGGCCATGATTGTTTCGCGCACAGGTTCGGGCAAGACCCTGGCCTATCTGCTGCCCATTCTGGCGGACATCGATGCGCAGAGCATACAGGTGCAGGCTGTCATCCTCGCCCCCACCCACGAACTGGCCATGCAGATCCACCGCGTGGCCACGGAACTGGTCCGGGCCGCCGGGCTGCCCATCCGGCTGCTGCCGCTCATTGGCGGCGCGGCGTCCAGCCGACAGATCGAGGGCCTGAAGAAGAAGCCGCACGTGGTCGTCGGATCGGCCGGACGCATGGTCCACCTGTTGGAGCTGGGCAAGCTCAAGCTTGGCCATGTGGCCTGGATGGTCTTTGACGAAGCCGACCGCCTGCTCATCGAAGAAGGCCTGGAACATGTCCGCACGATCACCGCAGAGCTGGGTTCGGCCACACGTTTTGTGTTTGTTTCCGCCACCGAAGGGCCGGCCACGACCCGCATTGCCCGTGGCTTGGCTCCGAAACTGGAATTCGTGCGCGCACAGGACGGAATCAGCCCGGCCATCCGCCACTGCTTTCTGCTCTGCGAGGAACGAGACAAGATCGACTGGCTGCGCAAGACCCTGCGCGGTCTGACGCCCAAGCGGGCCCTTGTCTTCGTGCACCGGGGAGCCTCGGCCTCGCGCATGGCAGAACGGCTGGATTATCACCAACTGGCCGTGGCCGACCTGCACGGAGCCCGGGACAAATTCGACCGCCAGGCCGCCCTGGACAATTTCCGCAAAGGCCAGGCGAATGTGCTCATCGCCTCGGATATCGCGGCCCGTGGATTGGACGTGACCGGCGTGGAACTGGTCGTCAACATCGATGTGCCGAGCCAGAGCCGCGACTACCTGCATCGTGCCGGCCGCACAGGCCGGGCTGGAGCACCGGGCCTGGTCCTGTCCTTCATGACCCCGGCCGAGAGCCGGTTGGCCAAGCGCTATGCGGACGAACTCGGCATTGTCATGGAGCAGGTGCAGCTCGTGCGCGGCAGCCTGCTCCCGGCTTCGGGAGATAGCACGCAGGCCCTCTGCCCGGCCCCGCGCCGTTTTGGACCGGACAAAAGGAAGACCGGCCGTCCCGCCGCAGGGACAGGGCCTGAGAGCTCCAATGGGAAACCGTCCGACGCATCCACGGACAAAGCCGCACCCACCGGCCCCCACTCCGGGTCACAAACAAGGAGCGCTCCCCCATCCCGAGGCGCTTCGGCCTCTGGTCCAAGACGACAAGGCCAAGATGCCCCTGCTAAAAACAAAGCCTCAAAGCCGAGCACTCCTTCACGGCCAAGGAGGGGAAGCAAACCCGAATGAGGGCCCGCGCAGCCACGCGACAGGGTCCACCGAGGCATGTGCTCCGCTTGTCGCAAAGCGCGCAACACACCGGTATTGCTATACTTTCACACGAATCAACCTATGCAAGGTGCCTCACCCCCAAATTCGGTATCCAATAAACCCCTGCTTCCGATGCCACTTCTCTCAATTTCCCGACTTTTCATATTGACACGACTTAAAAAAAGAACAAAAAAAACGTACCTGTTTTTTAAATTTGTAACACAGTCTGTCATTTTGCCAGGAGGGTACTGCGATGCACATGGCGGATGCGCTCATTTCTCCACAAGTCGGCGGTATCATGTGGGCGGCCACGGCTGGCCTCATCGTTTTCTGTTCGCGCAAGGTCGGCGCCAACCTGGAAGGGCCGCGTATACCGCTCATGGGCGTGCTAGGGGCCTTCATCTTCGCGGCGCAGATGATTAACTTCACCATTCCGGCCACGGGATCCAGCGGTCACCTCGGGGGCGGTGCGATTCTGGCCATTCTGCTTGGCCCCCATGCAGCCTTCCTGACCATCGCCTCGGTCCTCACGGTCCAATCCCTCTTTTTCGCCGACGGTGGCATTCTGGCTCTGGGCTGCAACATCTTCAATCTCGGCTTTTGGCCATGCTTCGTGGCCTTCCCGCTTCTCTACACCCCCATAGTTGGCCGAAACCCTTCCCAGGGGCGGATCGTGGTCGGCGCCATACTGGCGTCCATCGTTGGTCTGCAGCTCGGTGCCTTCAGCGTGGTTCTGGAAACCGTGGCCTCGGGCATCTCCGAACTGCCCTTTGAAACATTCGTCATGCTCATGCAGCCCATCCATTTGGCAATCGGTCTGGTCGAAGGCATGGTCACAGCCGCAGTGGTTATCTTTGTCTGGAAGGCCCGTCCGGAAGTGCTGGCCGCTGCTCAGGGCCTACCCACACGCGGGGACTTTGCCCTGAAGGGTGTGCTCACCGGCTTGGCCCTGGTGGCCCTGGTCACGGGTGGCACCTTGTCCTGGTTCGCGTCGGCCCATCCAGACGGGCTGGAATGGTCCATGGCCAAGGTTTCGGGCAAGGAGGAACTGGAAACGCCGGAACACGGTGTGCACGCTCTGCTGGCCGAAATCCAGGGGAAAACCGCGTTTCTGCCCGACTACGCGTTCAAGAGCACGGCCGAAGATCAGCCCGCCGACACCGAGGCCCAGGCCGCGTGGCCGGCCGTGGACCCGGGAACCAGCGTGTCCGGCATTCTCGGCGGCACCATCACCATGCTTCTGGCCGGAGCCATCGGATTGTTCTTGAAAAAGCGCCAGCACCGGGCGTAAGAGGAGCCCTCCACCTGTTCGAGCAGTCAACGGGCGGGATCATTTCCTGCCCGTTTTTTTCGAGCCACAATGCCCAAAATCGATACCAGTCTTTTCGAAATCGGTACCCTGGACCGCCTCGCGGCCGGCGACACGCCCCTGCACAGGCTGGATCCTCGTGCCAAGCTGATCACGACCCTGGGCTTCATCCTGGCGGTGGTGTCCTTTGGGCGCTACGACGTGGCCGCCCTGCTGCCCCTGCTTATCTTTCCCCTGGCCCTGGCCATCCAGGGCAACATTCCCGGTCCCTATCTGCTGCGCAAGCTGCTCATCGCCTCACCCTTTGCCGTGATGGTCGGCATTTTCAACCCATTGCTGGACCACACCGTGCTGATGCATATTGCCGGCCTGAACTTGAGCGGAGGCTGGATCTCCTTCGTGGCCATCCTTTTGCGCTTCACCCTGAGCGTTTCGGCCGCCCTCATCCTTGTCGCCACCACCGGTTTTGCCCAGGTGTGCATGGCCCTGACCCGCCTGGGCACACCACGCATCTTCGCCACCCAGCTGCTTTTCCTCTACCGCTACATCTTCGTGCTCACGGAAGAAGGGCTGCGCATGAGTCGGGCTCGGGACCTGCGCTCCTGTGGCAAACGCGGCACAGGCATCACCATCTACGGATTCATGCTTGGCCAGCTGCTGCTGCGCACCATGGACCGGGCCGGGCGCATCCATCGCGCCATGCTGTGCCGGGGATTTGACGGCGAAGTCCGCCTGAACCGGCGGCTGCATCCAAGCCGTGCCGATGTGCTCTTCGTGGTCGGCTGGCTGGGTTTCTTTGCCTTGGCCAGAGCCTTCAACCTACCCCATGAACTCGAGAAGATGCTTGTGCAGGTATTCCAATGAGCCACCACATCGTCGAGGTCCAGAATCTGCGCTTCACCTACCCGGATGGGCTCGAGGCCTTGTCCGGCCTGTCCTTCCGCATTCATCACGGCGAGTCCGTGGCCATCGTCGGCGCCAACGGCGCTGGCAAATCGACATTGCTTCTGCATCTGAACGGCTGCCTGGTTCCGAAACAAGGTCTGGTCCGCATCGGCGATTTTCCATTGACGGACAAAACCCTGGCCGATGTCCGTCGCACCGTGGGCATGGTCTTCCAGGACCCCGACGACCAGCTCTTCATGCCGACGGTCTACGATGATGTG
The DNA here is from genome assembly GCA_964589645.1 of uncultured Desulfovibrionaceae bacterium. Classification (GTDB taxonomy): domain Bacteria; phylum Desulfobacterota; class Desulfovibrionia; order Desulfovibrionales; family Desulfomicrobiaceae; genus Desulfomicrobium. The sequence continues at coordinate 8,828 of CAZPSN010000035.1, read as the reverse complement.
GCCTTTGGCCCCCTCAATCTCGGATTGCCCCTGGACGAGGTTGACGCCAGGGTCCGCGCGGCCCTGGCCACCGTGGGCGCGGAGCACTTGGCCAAACGCCCCCCCTATCGACTTTCCGGGGGTGAGAAGCGCGCCGTGGCCATCGCCACGGTTTTGTCCATGAGTCCGAACATCCTGGTCCTGGACGAACCCACTTCCAACCTGGACCCACGCGCCCGGCGCCAACTCATCACCCTGCTCGCCGGATTCAAGCACACCAAGATCATCGCCACCCACGACCTGGATATGGTCATGGACCTCTGCGAGCGCACCATTGTCCTCCACCGGGGTCAGGTCCTTGCGGACGGCCCCACTGCCGAGATCTTCGCCAACGACCGCCTCCTTGACGAAGGGCACTTGGAACGTCCCCTGTCCATGCGCTGAGTTTCCCGCTCCCTATGGCCGCCCGCAGACGCGTTCCGATTGCAACGGACGTAACCGGAGGGCATACTTCGCGCCCCTGTCCTTTATTTTTCGGTAGGAATAGATCGACTGGTTCTGCACGACTGAAGGAAATATGTCAGGACCGGGAGGCAAACGGAGCAAGCGCTTGGCCAAGCCGGGTCAGGACCACCGCCGCCTCGTCCCGACGCGCGCCCTTGGCGGCCAGTTCGAGGTTCCTGGCCAGTTCGCCCAGCTCGGTCAGCCCCATGTTGAAAAGGGTCCCTTTCAACATGTGACTGGCTTCCCCCAGTTCGTGCATGTCCGCGCAGGCCTGGGCCTTTTCCAGTCGCGCCAGCGTTTCCAGCACCGTCTGGCAGCCAATTTCGTACAATTCGCGCACATCATCCATGCCCAGTCCGTAAACCCGGCACAAATGCTCCCTGACCCGTTGCTCCATGCTTGACTCCACGCCTGCCTCTTTTGTTGAGCGGAACCTGCCTCGGAAAAGCGAACCTGACAAGTCCCTGGCCAGCCTTGCAGAAATATCATGTCTGTCATCGCCTGGGTGTTGACCGCGAAGGCGACTTCTCTTTATGAACTAATACGCTGCGACTCGCGGCCCATTTCCGCCTCGCACAAGGAGAATTCCATGGATCCAGCATTGGCCAAGCCATTCATAAAAGCCACCAAGGACGTGCTTGCCGCCATGGCGGCCCTCGAGGTCTCGGCCGGCACGCCCTATGTCAAGAAAGATAAAATGGCCCGCGGCGACGTTTCCGCCGTCATCGGCGTGACCGGGGACAAAAGCGGCACCTTCTCCATATCCTTTGACCGCAAGACCGCGGTGCACATCGTCAAGCAGATGCTCGGGGACGCCATCGAGGACATCATGCAGGATGTCCAGGACGCCGTGGGCGAGATCACCAACATGATCTCCGGACACGCCAGGGTCGGGCTGGCGGACATGGGGCTGAAGCTGCAGGGATCGACCCCTTCGGTCATCATGGGCGACAACCACACCATCGCGCACATGACCTCAAGCATGGCCATGGCCATCCCCTTCACCTGTGAAGCCGGAAACTTCACCCTGGAATTCTGCTTCGACTAGGGCCATGAACGAGCCGGGCAACATCAACGACCAGGTCGCGCAGCTTCTGCTGGGAGCCAGCGCCCGCCAGACGACGACGCCCCGGGAACTCGACCTCATGGAGATGCCTCTGGAAGGGGTGGCCGCCTACTGGCTGTCCGTGAAGAAAACCCTCGACGCCAAGAAAAAAAATGACAGCTTTCTGACCGAGGAAGCCAGTCATACCCGCGAACCCCACGTCCGCTTTCTGCTCGAACTGGCCGCGTCCTCATTTCCGCCCGCGCGTTGCGAAGAACTGGCCATCGTGCGCAAAAAGAACATCATCTCCGAGCTGCACCGCAAATACGTGCTCATGGCCATCGGCCTTTTGGGCATCGCGTCCAAGGAAAATCCGCAAAAGGTCATGGTCCGCTTCCTGTCCAAATTCCACATCGCGCCCATCTTCGAAAAACAGGTCTTCGAGGTCGCCCAGGTCATGCTCAAGAACCTGGACAATGCCGAACTGAACAAGGCCAAGTTCCTGAACATCGACCATGCCCTCAAGATCGAGGCCCTGATCATCAACCTTATCTTCTACTGCATGCTGGCCAGACGCAACGGCATCGAATCCCTCCTCGCATACCAGGAGTACATGACCTCCCGGTACTTCAAGGATGGGCTGGCGCTCGTCCGCGACGGCTTCGATTCCGACTTCGTGAAATTCCGACTCAATCTGGTCAAGAAGGAAATCCTCGAAACCCTGGAAATGAAGATGGATCTGTCCATGCAGATGATGTCCGCCATCAAATCCGGGGTTCCCTTCAACGACCTTTACCTCCTCGCCAAGGCCTACCTGCCATGAAATAAGGCCGCTCCCTCGCGGAAACGGCCTTGATTCAAACGAAGACGCCAGGGATCATTCTACCTTGGCTTTCTTTTTCTTTTCCGGCCCCTTGAGCTGCAGATGGTGGTTCATGACCTTGACCTTGGCCGGCTTGCGGTAATCCTTATCCATGAACAGACAGTTGGTGGGGCATTGCTCCACGCAGATGCCGCAGTAGACGCAGGCGTACGGGTCAACGTCCCAGGTCTTGGCTTCCTTGTCCACGGTGATGCACTGCGACGGACACTTCTTCTGGCACATGCCGCACAGGATGCATTCCTCAATCTTGATATCGAGGTTACCGCGAACGTTCTCGAACACTTCCCGGACTTCGAACGGGTACAGGCGCGTGTGCGTCTTGGTCAGGAAGTTTTTGATCACGGTTGCTGTCATATCGAACATGATCGTCTCCTTAGCGCTCAGTGCAGCTGATGCAGGGGTCGATGGACAGGGCAATGACCGGCACATCGGCCATCTCGCACCCTGGCAGCATGGCCAGCAGTGGCGGGACGTTGGCGAACGTGGGGGTGCGGATGCGCACGCGGTCGAGGTATTTGTCCCCGGTTGCCTTGACATAGTACATGAGCTCGCCGCGCGGCTGCTCGGAACGGCACACAATTTCGCCCACGGGCTTGCCCTTGACTTTGGTGGCGATCTCGCCGTCCGGGATTTTGGCAATGAGCTGGCGGACGATATCGATGGACTGATACAGTTCGCGGAAACGGACCATGGTCCGCGCCCAGCTGTCTCCATCCTTTTCGACCACCGGAGCGAAGTCGATGTATTTGTAGGCGCTGTATCCAAGCATGCGCATGTCCTGGGCCACACCGGATCCACGCAGCTGCGGGCCGGCGGCGCCAAGTTCATAGGCCTGCTGATAGGTCAACACGCCCTTGCCCACGGTACGCTTCTTGACGGTGTAATCCTCTGTCAGCACGGGCTTGATCTTGTCCAGCTCCTGCTCCAGTTCGTCAATGACCTGGATGATCCAACGCAGCTGGTCCGGGCTCATATCCCGGCGAACGCCGCCGATCTTGTTCACCGATATGATGACCCGGTTGCCGGCCGTAGCCTCGGCCACATCCATGACCCGCTCGCGGATGCGCCAGGCGTGCATGAACAGGCTCTCCATGCCGAAGGCGTCGGCCAGAAGGCCGAGCCAAAGCAGATGGGAGTGCATGCGGTGCAGCTCGGACCAGATGATGCGCAGGTAGTCGGCACGGGCGGGCACTTCGATGCCCATCAGGCCTTCGATGCACATACAGTAGGTATGGGCGTGGATGCAGCTACAGATGCCGCAGACCCGCTCAACGATCTGGACCATCTGGTCCATGTCGCGAATGGAGGCGAGGGTTTCCAGGCCACGGTGCACGTAGCCCAGAGTCGGCAAGGCTTCCTTGACGATCTCGTCCTCAAGGACGAGCTTTAAGTGCAGCGGTTCGGGCAGAACCGGATGCTGGGGGCCGAATGGTACAATGGTCGCCATGATTATGCTTCCTCCCCGGGGTTTTCGGTCTTGCCGACGGTAACCTTGCAGAAGGGGTATTTCTTGACCTCTTCCTCCAGATAGAGATTCCCGCCGAAGTCAAGCACCAGGCCGTCAAAATTGACACCAAAGTGATCCTTGGTCTCGTTCTCGATGACCAGTGCGGCGAAGAAGATGCCGGAAATGCTCGGGGCCACGTCTCCTTTGAGCAGAGTGATGCGCAGGTGCACGAGCTGCAGTTCGCGGTCAAAATGGTAGATCAGGTCGAGGCTTTCGCCCAGATCCACGCAGGTCATGGTCACCAAGCGGTAGCCGCTGTTCTTGAGGGACAGCACTTCGCTTACGAGTTGATTTTTTGCCAGATTTTTCGTTTCAAATGCCATATCTCACCCCGTTACCTGACGGTCTTCACGATTTTCGTAGAACTCCCGGGCCTTCTTGAGGTCGGCCACCAGAGGCTCGGTGTCCTTGCTTGGTGCACGTGTCTTCAATTTTTCCAGAGCCAGCACGACACCGTCGATGATGGCTTCGGGCTTGGAGGGACAGCCCGGAACATACACGTCCACGGGAATGACCTTGTCCACGCCACCCAGCACATTGTAGGCGTCGCGGAACACGCCGCCCGAGGTGCCGCAAGCGCCGACGGCAATGACGGCCTTGGGTTCGGGCATCTGGTCGTAGATGTTTTTCAGGGCCTTGGCGTTTCTGGGATTGACCGTGCCAGAGACGACGAGCACGTCGGCATGCTTGGGGTTGCCAATATTCAGCACGCCAAAGCGTTCGACGTCATAGACCGGGGTGAGGCAGGCCAGGATTTCAATGTCGCATCCGTTGCAGCTTCCACAATCGAAATGGACGAGCCACGGGGACTTCATCCGGGATTTGTGCAGCAGTTCTTGAAAAAAGCCCATATCTGAACTCCGTTTGTGCTTAGAATGACTTGGCGTACAAGAGCGCCATGTTGAAGAAGGACAGGCTGATGCCCACCGCCCACACATAGGTCAGCATCCACTTCCAGGTCATTCTGGGTGTGACGTTGTCGATGACGATCTCGGCCATGTACGTCACGGCCAGAAGGATCACGATGCCGATCCAACTCGTGCTCCAGAACAGGCTGCAGATGGCCAGGATGAGCACGATGTCATACCAGTGAGCGATTTCCAGAATGGCCAGATAGGGGCCGGAGTATTCGGTCAGAACGCCGCGCACCAGCTCCTGATGAGCGTGGTGGCTGGACGAGATATCAAACGGCGACTTGCGCAATTTGATAGTCAGGGCAAAGGTCAGCACCAGATACAAAAGGGGCAGGATCAGAAAGATCGGACGGTCGTAGGACAGGATCGTGTCGATCTTGAAACTGCCGGTCACGAAATAGATGCCGACAAAGACGATGACCAAGAGCGGCTCATAGGTCAGCATCTGGATCAGTTCGCGCTGTGCGCCGAGCTGGGAGTACGGCGAGGGCACGGCCAGGGCGCCCACGACCATGAACACGGCTCCGATGGTCATGACGAAGAAGATCATGAGTAGATCGGCCTGCATGGCGAACAGGGCCACGCAGAGCACCGAGGATATCAGGTACATGTGCACGCAGAAGATCTGCCAGTAGTTGACCACTTGACGGTCTTTGCCCAGCAGCTTGATGACGTCGTAGAAGGGCTGCAGGATTGGCGGCCCGAAGCGGCCCTGGAACCAGGCGGTCAGCCGGCGGTCGATGCCGGCCAGCAGGCCGCCGGCGATGGGACTCAGGATAATGGCCAGACAGACATAGGCGATTGTCTTGATTTCCATGTTAGAACACCCCCGCCAGCAAAATGATCAGAATGCCGATGGCGACCAGATTGATCCACGCGGAGATCCGTGTTTCGCCAATGAGATTTTCCATGTAGTAGTTGGTGGTCTTGAACTCGGACCAGATTCCCAGGGGCCCCTTGAAACCCTGCCGACGGCTGTCGGAAGGATCCTGCAGGCCGCAGACATAGGGAACGACGTAGGCGCCGCGCTTGAAGATGCGCTTGGTCGAGGAGGCGCGCACCGCGTAGATGACGCCCAGAGTCATGACCACGAAGACCGGATACAGGGCGAACATGCCGATGTTGTTGGAAATCACGCCGTGGGCCGCGACATAGAGGTCAGTGGAGTAGAAGCGTTCCAGAACCGGCAGGACCATGGAACTGTACAGAAGCGGCGCGGCGAAGCTGATGACCACGGAGCAGACCGCCAGAAAGACCAGGGGAAAGCGGATCAGGGAGGACTGTTCCTCGTTCTGCCGCGCCTTGTCCGGGACAACGGAGGTCATGAGCAGGCCCAGCCAGCGGCCCCAGAAGACCATGGTCAGGGCAGAACCAACGGCCAGCATGAGCACGACCAGGGGCAGCTGGGCCGAGGCTTCAACGGCCATCCACTTGGACAAAAGAGCGCCGAAGGGGGGCAGGAACATGGTCACGATGCCGATGGCGGCGACCAGGGCCGTCTTGGGCATGACCTCGATCAGACCGCGCATGTCTTCGATGTCGCGGCTGCCGATCTTCTGCTCGATGGTGCCCACGCACAGGAACATGAGAGCCTTGGAGATGGCGTGAAAGACGATCAAGAGCACCGCAGCGGCCATGGCCGCCGGCGTGTTGATGCCCGCGCAGGCCACGATCATGCCCAGATTGCTGATCGTCGAGTAGGCCAGGATCTTCTTTCCGTTGCTCTGGGACAGGGCCAGAACGGCCGAGGCCAGGAACGTGAACGCGCCGAACAGGGCCACGTAGTTGCTGAAGATCGTTCCGGCAAAGGCCGGAGCCAAGCGGATGACCAGGTACACGCCCGCCTTGACCATGGTGCTGGAATGCAACAGCGCGGAAATGGGCGTGGGAGCGACCATGGCCCCGCACAGCCAACTCTGGAAGGGGACCTGGGCCGCCTTGGTGAAGCCGGCGAAGCACAGAAGGCCGATGGGCAGCAGAATCAGCTTGGACGCCGACTCGGTGGTGATGATCTCCTGCAGGGACAGGGGCAGGCCCTGGGAGCGGAAGATGACCAGGGCGAAGACAAAGGCCACGCCGCCCAGCATGTTCATCCACAAGGCGCGGGTGGCGTTCTTGACCGCGATCTCAGTGTCGTCGTGCTTGATGAGCATGAAAGAGCAAAAGGTGGTCACTTCCCAGAAGAAATAGAGCCAAAGCAGGTTGTTGGCGAAAACCAGCCCGTTCATGGCGCCCAGGAAAAGAACCATGAAGAAAAAGAAGCGGCCCTGCTTGGACGTGGTCAGGTGCAGGTGATGCTCGTGCTCCTTCATGTAGGCCAGGCCGTACACGCAGATGAGCGACCCGATGATGGAGATGACCATGCACATGATCATGGAGAACTGGTCTCCATACAGGGCGGGGCCCATGTTCTCGCCCGGGTTCATGAACAGTTCGAGAAAGGCCAGGGGCACGATCTGGAGCAGGGTCAGCACCGCGACAAGCTTGCTTTTCATGCGGTAGCTGATGCCCAGAATGACGAACAGGAGCGCGAAATCAAGCAGCGCGATCAGGCCGTCGGGGTTGATTCCGAAAAAACTTTCCGGAGACAGTGAAAATGTCCCGGCTTGCACCAGAAACAACGATGCCAGCGAGACGACCACACCGGTTCCGATGACCAGCGCGGACCTCAGGGGGGGAACATTGATCAGACACAACGCCGCCGCGATAAACGGCAGAACGATGCTGATCCCTAACATTTGCGGGACGAGCATGGACAAACAACCTCCTTGCAAGAGTATCCAGTCACCATCAACACCTCTATAAAAATCGACCGGCAAAGCCGGTTGACTGCTTCCACGGGCAAGAACAGGGACATGAACTGATCTAGAAATCGGTCATTTAACAAACGGCTTGGCTAATCTAACGGATCGATTAGGTCAAGATGAATACCGCGTGGGATGCCGCATGAATACAGTGGCGGGATACACTCCGGCGGCCACATACATTGATTGGTCAACCAACATGCGTCGGTCACTGCGCAGATGCCCCGACCAGCGCCCACACTGCAGGGCAAGTCGTGCAACACCTGCATGTTTCCTGACGGGGCTCATGCCTGCTGAAACAGGAGTTTTCGATACGCGGGTCAGACGGCCATGATCCAGCGCAGCAGCCGATCGCCCCACAAGAGGGTCGAAACAGCGCCCAGGCACAAAAAGGGACCGAACGGAACCGCGGTTTGCATGCCTTGTCCCGCAGGTCGGCGCAGCCAGACCACGGAAACCGCGAGGGCAAAGAGGGCGGAAAGGAGGACCATGAGGGGCAGCAGGGACAACCCGACCAGGGCGCCCAGGCTGAGCATGAGTTTCACGTCGCCGGTGCCCAGGCCGTCCACGCCCCGCCATCGCAGATAGATCTGTTGCAGAAGAAGAAAGGCGCCCGCGCCAAAAAGGCTGCCGAGCAGTGTTTCGAGCCAGTCCACGGGCAGAAACAACGGCGTGGCCAAGGCCAGCGCGGCCGCGGGCCAGGTCAGGACATCGGGCAGGATGAAAGAGTCCAGGTCAATGAAGCTGGCCACCAGAAAAATGCCCAAAAAAACCATGTAGGTCGCCCACTGCAACGTAAAGCCGAATTTCATGGCGAAAAGCAGGGCAAGGATTCCGGACAACAGCTCCACAGCGGGGTAGCGCCAGTGGATTGCGCCCTTGCAGCGGCGGCACTTGGCCCCCAGCAGGACGTAGGACAACAGCGGAATGTTCTCCCACCAGGAAAGCACGTGACCGCAGGCCGGACAATGAGATCCGGGACGTATCACGGACTGGCCGACCAGATACCGATGCACGCAGACGTTGTAGAAGCTGCCCAGGCACAGCCCCAGAAAGAGGGCCGCAAGAAAGAACAACTCGGGAGGCAGAACTGGTTCAGGCATGCAGGGGCTCGAAATCGGTTCGAAGTGGATGGAGGGGGCGTCCGGCGTCAGGGGCCATGTCAGGCCATGGCCTCGTTGGTCCAGACAGA
>CAZPSN010000034.1:0-33554 GCA_964589645.1 uncultured Desulfovibrionaceae bacterium | reverse complement strand
ATCGGCATCCTGGTGGACGACCCCATCGTGGACGTGGAGAACATCGTCCGTCACGTGCGCCTGCCCGGATCGGCGGGGCGTCCCTTTTCCCAGGTCATCATCGAGGCCGTCAGCGAAGTCCGCGCGCCCCTGGTCCTGGCCACCTTCACGGTCATCGCGGCCATCATGCCCATGGCCTTTGTCGGCGGGCTCATGGGACCGTACATGCGGCCCATGCCCGTGGGCGCGAGCATGGCCATGCTGCTGTCCATGGCCGTGGCCTTCGTCATCACGCCCTGGCTGGCCAAGCGCGTCCTGCGCCCGGCCGACAGTCACGAGCCCGAATCCCACGACGACATCCTCACCCGCGGCTACATCTGGCTCATGCGCCATCTGATCGAAAGGCCCCGCTTTCGCATCCTGTTTTTGGCCGGAATGGTCGGCCTGCTGGTTCTGGCCGTGAGCCTCTTTCCGCTCAAGGCCGTGCTCGTGAAGATGCTGCCCTTTGACAACAAGAGCGAGTTCGAAGTCGTCATCGACATGCCCGACGGCACAGGCCTGGAGACAACGGCCGCCGCCGCCGAAGCCCTGTCGCGCTCCATCCTGAACGAGCCCGAAGTGACCGACGTGCAGCTTTATGTGGGCACGGCCGCTCCCTTTTCCTTCAACGGCCTGGTCCGCCACTATTATCTGCGCAAAGGGCCACATGTGGCCCAGATCCAGGTCAACCTGGTCAACCGGGGGGACCGCGACGCCTCCAGCCACGAGATCGCGGGCCGGGTGCGCACGACCATCGATCCCGTGGCCAGGGAGCACGGAGCACGGATCAAGGTGGTGGAAGTGCCGCCGGGGCCGCCCGTGCTGCAGACCCTGGTGGCCGAGATTTACGGACCGACGCATGCGTCCCGGCTGGCCGTGGCCCAACAGGTCAAGGATGTCTTCAACCAGACGCCAAACGTGGTTGATGTGGATTGGTTCGTGAACGACCCGCGTCCCGAGACCCGGGTGCGCGTGAACACGCCCAAGGCCCTGCACAACGGCGTCAGTCCGGACCGGGCCAGACAGGTGCTGGCTGCGTCGTTGAAAGGCATGCAGGCCGGCATCCTGCACGATCCGCGCGCCAGGGAGGACGTGCCCATCCTGGTCCGCCTGCCCATCTCCAAAAGGTCCCACCCAGCGAATCTTGAAACCCTGCCTGTTCGGGGGGAAAACGGCCGTATGGTCTCCCTCGGCCAAATCGCGAGCCTGACGCAGGAGACCACTCCTGGATTCATCTACCACAAGAACATGCTGCCCGTGGTCTACGTCACGGCGGACATGGCCGGAAAGGAGGAAAGCCCGGTCTACGGCATGGCCCGCATCGACGAGGCCCTGGACGACCTGGGCAAATCCGGCCAGGGCGCGTGGCAGGCCGGGGACACCAGACCCCTGACCCGACTCTACACCTCGGGTCCGGATACGACCCACGACATCGCCATGAAGTGGGACGGGGAATGGCAGATCACCTACGAGGTCTTCCGCGACATGGGCGTGGCCTTTGCCGTGGTCCTGGTCCTCATCGCCATCCTGGTGGTGGGCTGGTTCGGCTCCTACACCACGCCGCTGGCCATCATGATCCCCATTCCGCTCTCGCTCATCGGCATCATCCCGGCCCACGCCATCTCCGGCGCCTTCTTCACGGCCACGTCCATGATCGGCTTCATCGCCGGAGCCGGCATCGTGGTCCGCAACTCCATCATCCTGGTCGATTTCATCACCATGCGCAGGCAGCAGGGCGAGACCCTGGAAAACGCCGTGGTCGAAGCCGGGGCCGTGCGCTTCAGGCCCATGGTGCTGACGGCCCTGTCCGTGGTGGCCGGGGCCTTCGTCATCCTCTTCGATCCCATCTTCCAGGGCCTGGCCATCTCGCTTCTGGCCGGAGAAGTGGCGGCCACGCTCTTCTCGCGCATGGTCGTGCCGGTGATGTACTATCTGGATCAGCGGAGGGGAAACGATGTACACGCACATTGAAAACAGTCAGCACCGGCGCGGGCAAATCCTTCGCGCGCCAGCCAACAAGCAATACCGGAGGTCTGTCATGAAAAAAATCGTGTCTCTTGGAGTGGTGATGATGACCTTGACCCTTGGCGCCATTGCCTTGGCCCAGCAGGGAGACGTCGGATTTGAAAATGTCCGCTTCGTCTTTTCAAACCAGGGAGACCGGATTCACGCCCTGGTGACTAACGACCGAGCCGTCAGGATGAATTACCTGGAAGTCCGCGCCTTTTTTGATGTTTCGCAAGGACCGGTCCCGCAAAGCAGCAGCCAGCGGTTCAACCTCGACCCCGGAGGGCGGCTTGAAGTGCAGCTCCCGCTGCCACAACACCTGTCCTACGCGACGGCCATGCATCTTCGGATCATGCAGGGAACGGTCACCCTGGCGGAACGGACGTTCGCGCCCAGCGAATTCAGGCGGCCCGGTGCCATGCTCGGGCCGAAATCGTCGCCATCCACGGCAGGCCCGGCCAAGGGTACGATCAAACCCCTTGAGGTCCCCGAGACGATAACCCCGATCACGGCCCCGAAAACCATGAAGCCACAGACTGGCCCGCAATAAGCCCGGCGACCGGGCGCATGCGTTGACCGGCGCCCGGTCCAGACAGCCTACAACCCCCGGTACCGTTGCTCTCCCATGAGCTTGTGAAACGCCTCGGGCTCGGCGATCTGCGCGGCGCCGGGTTTTTCGGCCCAGCCCAGATCCTTGAAGCGCGTGCCCTGGACCTGGATCAACACCCGGGTGCCGCCCGGTCCCAGGATCAGGGTCTCGTAGAGGCGCACCGCCTCGGCCAGACTGGCCTTTTCGACGGCCCGGACCAGTGCGGCGCGGCCGTCGAAGCGGTCGTTGCCCAGGCGCAGATCCGTTTCCAGCCAGCCAAATTCCTCGTCCAGGGTGTCCGGGGTCTTGGTCAGGGAGGCCAGCACGCCTTGCCGCACACTCTCGAATTCCGTCACGTCCACCTGCCGCAACTGCGTCAGGGCGTGGAAATAGAAGGATGCGAACCGATCGGCCAGCCCCCTGGTGCCCTGCACCGGGCTCTGCACGCCGAAACCGATGCCCGCGCCGTGGGCGAACATGAGCGGGAAGGTCGTGGCCACGTATCCGAGCTGTTCCTCGGTGCGCAGCCGGCTGTAGAAACGGGTGGAAAGCAGGCCCTCCAGCAGCAGCATGCGGGCCTTGGCCTGCGGCCCGGTTTCGGGATCCAGGAACAATTCCGCCAGGGCGCTGTCCTCCAGCACGCTGATCTTGCGATAGTCGGCGGTCACGCCCTGCCGGGGCAGGATGCGGCGGGCTTCGGGCGGCGTTTTGGCCTCGGGCCCCGCGTACGCGGCCAGAGTTTCGGCCACGGCCCGCAGGTCGTGGGCCGCGACATTGCCGAAGCCGAAAACCGTGCAGCGCAGATCCCGGCGCATCTCCCGCAGGTACCCGCTGAAATCCTCCACGCTCACCCGGCGGGTCGCGGCCTCCACGGCCTCGTCATCCCAGGACGGCACCTTGACCAGATCCTGCATGACGCCCATGGCCTGCCCGAACAGCCCCTGTTTTTTCAGATTGGCCAGATTGCGTGTCTGTTCGGCCTTGGCCTGCTCGAAAGCGGCCCCCTCCACGGGCTGGTCCAGGAATTCCATGACCCGGGCCAGCAGGACGGATTGACGCTGGCTGAATCCCTCGACGCGCAGCACCAGCCCCTCGTCGCCGCTGACGTGCAGCGTCAGGCCCGCCTCCTGGGCCTGGTAGCGCAGCCCGGCCTGGGTCTGGTCCCAGAGTTCGAGCAAAATGCCCTGCATGGCCGTCTGCTCCAGGGTGGAGGCCAGGTGAGCGGACTGCAGCCGAACCATGAGAATGGCCTTGGGCTCCCGTCGCACCGTGGACTGGGCGTGCCAGACATGCAGCTGCGGCCTGTTCACGAGAAGGCGCGGCTGACCCGCGTTTTCCGGTGGCGCCAGGGCGAAGTTGTCGGGCACGAAGGGATTCAAATCCGGCAGGCGCACCTCGTCTGCGGCCCGGTACGCAGCCCACCGCTCCAGATCCAGGGCGCCGATGGGCCGCACGCTGTAGGGCGTCTGGTAGAAGAACGCCTCCCGGTCCACGGGCTGGTCCGGGCCCACATGAAAAATCCGCGCATTGGCCGGCACCAGGGCCGCCAGCACCTGGTTCACGGCCTGCCGGTCGAACACGTCCAGGCGGTAGTCCGCGAAGTTCACGTCCTCCACGGGGTGGCGCAGCATCTGTTCCGCCGCCCCGGCCACGTAGTCGAAGCCGCTGCTGATGGGCGCGAAACGGAACTGCATGTCCAGCATGGCCCGCAGCTGGTCGAAATACCCCTGACCCACGCCCTGCCGGCGCAGCAGGTCGCAGTAGGCGAAGATCGTGGCCAGCACCTGCTCCCGGTCGCGGTCGCCGGCCTGCGTCAGCTGCACGAACAGGGACAGGGTCACGCCGTTGCGCAGGCTCGTGGCGTCGCCGCCCACGGACAGGCCCAGGGCCCAGCCCTTGTCCCGCAACACCTGCACGAGGGAATGGCTGGTTTCCGTGCCCAGGACGGAGGAAACCACTTGCAGGGGCTTGGCCGCCGGGTCGTCCAGCTCCTTGGGCAGGACAAACTCCAGGCTCAGGCTGCGGGCCTCGCGCACGGGCCGCACCCCGTGGATCACGCCCCGCTCCTGGTCCGTGACCGGCGGAACCCGCGGCGTCACGACCCTGGCCCCCCGGTCGGGGATGACGGCCAGCTCGCGCCGGGCCAGGGCCTCCAGCTCGTCCAGGGATTGCGGACCATAGAGCACGCCCTGCATCAGGTTGGCGCTGTACCAGGTCTGGTGAAAACGGACGAGTTCGTCGTGCAGGCGGCTGCCCGGCTTGTCGGACAGGGTGGCGAGGTTGCCGCCCGTGAAGCGCGTGGCCGGATGGGCCGGGTTCAGGGTGGACAGGGTCAGCATGGCCAGACGGCGGCCATCGGAATGCTTCTTGGACTCCATCTCCGCGTTGACTGCGCTTCGCTCCTTGTCCGCGTACCCGGGATCGAGGCGGGGCCTGGCCAGGGTGTCGGCCATGCGGCGCAGACCTTCGGCAAAGGCCGGTGGATCGACTTCCATCATGTACACGGTGGAGGTGTAGCCCGTGGCCGCGTTGGTCTGCCCGCCGTTCCTGGTGATGAAGGACTGGTAGTCCTCGGCGCGGGGATAGGCCTCGGAGCCCAGAAAGAGCATGTGCTCCAGGTAATGGGCCAGACCCGGCTGGGAGTCCGGGTCGTCCAGGCTGCCCACGGGCAGGGCCAGGGCCGCGGCCGCCTTGGCCGCGCGCTCGTCGTGCACCAGCAGGACCGAGAGGCCCGTGTCCAGGCGCAGGGCGCGATAGTCCCGGTAGTCCGTGTCCGAAACGCGGATCTGGGCGGCCTGGACCTGAACGGCCACGAACAGAAGGAAAAGGACGTATCGCAGAATGCGCATACCTGCTCCGTGTGCTGGGGGTGACTAGAACGTGCCCACGACGTGCCGGATTTCCGGCAGCATGCGCTGCACGCACATGCGGCCTTCCTCGATGGCCTCGGCCGCGCGGTGGAATTCAAGCAGCCCGATGTGCGAGAGTTTGGGCGAAAGAATGATGTCCGGAGGATCGCCGGCCAGCCGGCTGCGGGTGATGCGCTCCTGGGCGATGTTCACGGAGCCGGCGATGGCGTCGAACAGGCTCGGCGGCTCGTCCTCTTCCACGGCAAAGGGGAAGAAGGGGGACGCGTATTCCCGGACCAGGCTGGCCAGGGTGTCGGTCATGCCCTGCTTGCGGGGTGCCGTGTCCGGCTGGACGAAATGCTTGCCCACGATGTCGCCGTTCAGGTTCACGGCGATGACCACGTCCGCGCCCAGGGCGCGGCACACGGTCACGGGCACGGGATTGACCAGCCCGCCGTCCACCAGCCAGCGATTCTCATGCCGGATGGCCGGAAAAAGCCCGGGCAGGGAGATGGATGCCCAGACCGCTTCAAGGATGGACCCCTTGGTGAACCAGACCTCGCGGCCGGACTGCAGGTCCGTGGCCACGCTGCCGAACGCACAGGGAAAATTTTCGATCAGGGCCGATTCCGGGGCCACGTGCGCATCCAGAAAGCCGCGCAGGCGCTTGGTGTTGACGAAGCCGGAAAAGGACGTGTTGATCTCGAAGAAACCGGCGATCTCCAGGCGCGTCAGGGAGGTGACCCAGTCCCGGAACTTGCGCCCGTTGCCGGCCACGTGGGCGGCCCCGACCAGGGCGCCCACGGACGTGCCGCAGATGATGTCCGGAGTGATGCCGTGTTCGGCCAGGGCCTCGATGACGCCGAAATGCGCCCAGCCCCGGGACGAGCCGCTGCCCAGGGCCAGGCCGATCTTGAACCGCGAAGCAAAAGGGACGGCCATGGGGAATCTCCGGAAAAAAGTGATGCGACAGGTTGTGGACGTAACTCCTCGGCGGCCAACGTCAAGGTCAGTCCGAGAAGACCAGCCGGGCGCCAAGCCCGACCAGCAGCCCTCCGCCCAGGCGCTTGAGCCACGCGGCCATGTAGGGATTATCTCACGAGACGGAGCAGTTCCTTGAATTCCGGCGCCCTGCAATCCCCCAACAATTCGTACAGGCACATCTCCAAGCTCGTCATCCCAACGCCTTTGCCTGCCATTTTGGCCACGGCGAGATCCGTGTTGGTTTGCGCCCGCGACGAGACGCAGTCACGGACCAGTTCGACCTCGTGGCCCAATCCAAGCAGGCTCATGGCCGTCTGGTACACGCAGATATGCGTTTCGATGCCGCACAGAAGCCACTGCGTGCGCGCGGATTCCTGGATGGCCCGGACGCAGTCTGGAGCGCCGCAGCCGTCAAAGGTCATTTTGGGGATGGGACGCCCGGGCCGCAACAATGGCTGTAGCTCCTCGACGGTCGGCCCCAGTTTGTCAGGGTTCTGCTCCAGCCAGATGACGGGCAGTTCCAGAATACGGACCCCCTGAATCAGCAGACCAATATTTCCGATCACGGTGTCGCTGTCCTGCACGATGCGGGCGAGCCTGCCCTGGACGTCCACGACGATCAGTCCCGTTGTTTCTGTTTTGAGCATGACAGTTCCTGCCTGGGTGTCTGGATAGAGGCCTCTTGCCCAGGGGCCGTCGAGCATGTAGCCCCGAAGCATGCAGACATTTCTCAATCTCCTCAAGAAAAGTCCAGCCGGGCCGGTCTTCAACCCCTGGCACCACCGCGACCCGGACCACGACGCCTCCTCCCGCGCCCCGGCCATCCGCCGCGCCCAGCTCGAAGCCTACCTGGCCGAGCGCAGGGAAGCGAAATACATCCTTCTGGCCGAGGCCCTGGGATATCAGGGCGGGCATTTCACGGGCATGGCCATGACCTCGGAACGGCTGCTCCTGGGTCATCTGGAAGGCAAGGGCCTGTCGCCTGGCATGGTCCTGCGCACCCTGCCCCCGCGCCGCACCAGCTCGGACCGGGTCAAGCCCGACGGTTTCACCGAGCCGACCTGCACCATTGTCTGGGGGGCCCTGCGCACGCTGGGCGTCGATCCCCGCTCCGTCATTCTGTGGAACGCCTTTCCCTGGCACCCCTACAAGCCGGACAAGGGCATGCTCTCCAACCGCACGCCCACGGACGAGGAAGTCCTGTGCGGGCGCCCCGTGCTGCAGGCCCTGCTGCACTGCGTCCCGCAGGCGCGCATCCTGGCCGTGGGCCAGAAATCGGCCGCCCTGCTGCTGGCCATGGGCATCACGGCCCCGGCCCTGCGCCACCCGGCCAATGGCGGGGCCGGACAGTTCCGGACCCAGTTCGCCCGCGCCCTGCAAAACCCCGGCGGATCATTTCCCAACGTTGACACTCTACGGGCAAAGGTTATGGCAAAAGACATCCCCTCACCTTTGCCCCGGAGACGAACATGAAATACCCGAGCCCCTATTCCCCGGATTTCAGCAAACGCGACCCCGCCCCCGACGTGGACCCGGCCTTCACCGCTCGCTGGTCGCCGCGCTCCTTCGTCAAGACCCCTCTTCCGGCAGAGGATCTGACCGCCATCCTCGACGCGGCCCGCTGGGCGCCCTCGGCCTACAACGAACAGCCCTGGCGCATCCTGACCTCCACGCAGGAGTCCTTCGAGACCTTTCTGGGACTGCTGGTCGAGGCCAACCAGAAATGGGCCAAGAACGCCTCGGTCATCGGCTTCATGGTCGCCAAGAAGGCCTTCGCCCACAACGGCAAGCCCAACCCCACGGCGGTGTACGATTGCGGTTCGGCCTGGATGTCCCTGACCATGCAGGCCAGGAAGCTCGGCCTCTACACCCACGGCATGTCCGGAATCAAAAAGGAGGCCATTTACGAGGCCTTCGGCATCGACAGGAACGAGTTCGAGGTCGTGGCCGGATTCACCATCGGCATCCTCGATCTGCGGGAAAACCTGGACAAACCCTATGTCGACTGGGAAAGCCCCTCGCCCCGCAAGCCCCTGTCCGAGATCTGGAAACAGGGCGCCTGGTAAACCGGCACGGGCCGCGCTCCAAAAAGAATGCGGCCCGCCCGAACTACTCACCCGCGAATCCGGTGAACTGGTAAAAAAATCTTAGCGAGGCTGTCCAAAAATTCTTCTGGCTGGGCGCGAGAGAAGTTCAAGGCCGACGTGTAGTTCGACCTACACGAGGGTCGTGTGCCCTGTGGGTATTGAACTTTTCGAAGCAACAACGCCAGAAGAAGATTTGGGGCAGCCTCCTAGCCCACGACCATGCCGTCGGCCATGCGCACGACCCGATCCGCCCGACGCGCGTAGGACTCGTCGTGGGTGACCATGACAATGGCCAGCCCGTCGCGCTTCAGACCCGCCAGCAACTCCATGATGGCCTCTCCCGTGCCCCTGTCCAGATTGCCCGTGGGCTCGTCGGCGAAAAGGATGCGCGACTGCTTGACCAGGGCGCGGGCAATGGCCACGCGCTGCTGCTCGCCGCCGGACAGGTGTCCGGGCAGCTTGCCGCCCTTGCCCTCCAAACCGACCCGGCGCAGGCAGTCCTCGGCCCGGTCCCGCTCGGCTCTTCCCACGGCCCCAAGACCGTTCATGAAGGGAAGCAGCACGTTCTCGCGCGCCGTCAGGTACGGCAGCAGGTAGTGGAACTGGAAGACCACGGCAAAATCGCGGTTGCGCAAAACGTTCAGACGTTCGGAGGAAAACGTGGTCACGTCCTCGCCCTCGTACAGGATCTGTCCCCCGTCGGCGGCCAGCAGGGTGGACAGGACATTCAATAAGGTCGTCTTGCCCGATCCTGATCGGCCGACGATGCTGACGAACTCGCCGGGGGTCACGGTCAGGCTGACGCCCTCCAGCGCCCTGGTCCGGACGCCCTCGGAATGGAAGGTCTTGGATATGTCTCTGGCTTCAAGCATGGTTCCTCACAGGGAGATGAGTGCCGTGGACGGCTCGATGGAGGCGGCCTTCCAGGACGGGAAAAAGGCGGCCAGAATGGATACGCCGACAATGAGCAGACAGGTCAGGCCCAGGTGGCCGGCATGCATGGCCAATTGAGCCTCGTCGGCCATGTCCAGCAGGGCCAGGACCTTGAGGCTCACGGCGAAGCCGCCGACATAGCCCAGGACTCCGGCCGTCATGCCGATGAACACGGCCTCGAAACAGAAGATCCCGAACACCCCCCGCCGCGAGAAGCCCAGGGAGCGCAGCAGCCCGATCTCCCGGATCCGTTCGTTGACCGAGGAGAGCATGGTCGCGCCGACCATGCAGCAGGCTATGAACAGGATGATCAGACTCACGGTCAAAATGAGATGCTCCACGAAATGGACCGAGTACATGCGCTGCTTGACGATGGACTGCATGGCCTGGATCTCGGTGTCCGGGAGCTTCTCCGTCAGCTGCGCGACGATGTCCTCGATGGGGCAGCCCGCGCACAGGGCCGCCACTTCCACGAAACTGACATGGTCGGCCTGGCCAAAGACGGCCTGGGCAAACCGCATGTCCGCGAAGAGCACGGAATCGTCGTCACTGCCCGTGGGCTCGATCACGCCGGCCACCACGGCGCTTTGCCCGCCCAGGTCGACCCTGTCGCCGACCGCGAGCCCGAGCTTTCCGGCGGCCTTGGAACCGGCGAGGATCCCGTCCTCCGTGGTCGGAAAACCACCCTGCACGGCCCAGTACCCCTTGAGCACCTTTTCCCGGTCGAAACGCACCCCGACCACGCCCACGGTCACGTCTCGAACCTTGGCCATGGCCACCAGCTTTGGCGCGATGACGCTGATGCGGTCGCGGTAGCCGATGGAGAGGATCTTCTCCTCCACCTCGCTTTCACGCAGATCCGTCACGCCCATGACCATGTCGCCGAGGGAGAAGCCTCCGTAGCTTACGGTCAGCTTCTCGCTCTTGGGCATGACCAGGATGTTGGCGCCGAAGGCGGTCAGCTTCTTTTCCAGGGACTCGCCCACCACCTTCGACACGTAGTTGAGGGAGACGATGGCCACCACGCTCAGGGTGAAGACCAGCAGGACAAGCAGGGTCTTGACCCATTTCTGGCGCATGGTCCGCAAGGGGATGGTCAGGATGTTCATCAGAAGTACTTCTTCCCGCTGATGAGATCGGCGGTGGTGATGACGATGGAGTCACCCTCGACCGTCCTGGCCAACGGAGACGGGTTGCACCCGCCCTCGACCTCGTTGATGCGCGAGGAATGAAAGCGCATGCCGCAGTTGTTGCAGACCATGAACTCCTTGTCCTGGGAATATCCCTTCTTTGCGTGGAAACAGACATCGCAGGCGTCAAAGGCGGCGCGGATCACGTTGTCGGAACTTTTGACCACGAAGAATTTGAGCTCGACGCCCTGATCCTCGAAACGGAAATGATGGGCCTTGCCGTCCGAGACCTGGGCCAGCGGGATGGTCACGAGGCCGTTTTCCGCCTTGACCTCCTCGTACTGGGACAGAAAGCCGAAAAAGGCCTGAGCCGGACCTGCGGTCACGGCCGCGGCGGCCAAGACAAGGGCGGCCAGCAGAAAAACACGAACAGATTTCATGAAACCTCCAAAAAATGAGTCAGGATGTGCAGCACAACAAAGCCGTGGAGCACAGGCCGTACCAAGGAGCGACGCCCATTTTTTTAGGCAGTTGCGATAACGATCTGCACAAATCTGCACATGTCGTTGTGCAAATCGGACTAATTTACTCAATAATGCACATGTCTGGAATGGGAAGGGGCGGGGTCGAAATCAGCGGGTCAAAAGAGCCCGGGAATAGCGTTCCACTGGAGCGAAATCATCGCGCAACGGCGGGACGGACACCACGGGAGCGGTGACCCGGGCCGCCAGCAAGGGCGCCAGGGCCGAATCCGTGGCACTTGCGGCAAGAATCCCCGCCAGATCCGGCCTGGACGCGGGTAGGGCCACGAGCATGAGGTTCTGGACCACGGTCGCATTGGCCGGGTCAGTCACGGCAAAGACATGGATCTCGGCGAAATGCCGGGCCAAGCCGGCATGGATGGCCTGGAAAAGCTTTCCGGCCTCGCCCTCCAGGGACGCGATGACGTTCATGACCAGGACGCCATCGTCCTTCACGGCCCGGCGCATGGCTCCCACCGCCTCCACGGTGCCGGCGTGAAAAGGCACGGTGTAGCAGGACCCGAACACATCGACGAAGACCAGGTCGTACTGATTGGTGTTGCGGTTGCAGAAGGTCCGGGCGTCCTCGTGGATGACGCGCAGGCGCGAGTCCTCGGGCAGGTTGAAATGCTCCCGGGCCACGCGGGTCATGTCCGGGTCCAGCTCGACCACGTCCACCGCCAGCGTTGCGGGGTCCAGATTGCCCCCTCCCGCCAGCAGCCAGCGCGGCACGGAGCAGGCTCCGCCGCCGAGCATGAGCACGTTCCGGGCCTGGGGGAGCATGGCCGTTCCGAGGGCGAAGAAGCGGGTATAGGGCAGGGCCAGCCCAGCCGGGTCGTCCACATACATGGCCGATTGAAAGCGGCCGGGGTCCGTGGCCAGGCACAAGAGCTCGCGTCCGGCGTGATCCTGGCCGCGCATGATGCGGATGTGGTTGTAGGGCGTCTCCACCGTGCGCATGCCGCCGGCCGCCAACTGGAACTGCGCGTAGGATTCGGCCGCCCACCCTGCCAGTACGGTCAAGGCGAACAGGGCCAGACGGGTCCGTGCGGGACGTGGGCAGGCCGCCAGGGACAGCAGCAGCATGCCCGCGCCCGTGCCGAGCAGGATGTGGGTGCAGTCGAACCAGGAGATGAGCACGAACCCGCCCAGAAACGTTCCGCCGATGCTGCCCAGGGTGGACAGGGCGTACAGATTGCCCACGGTCCGGCCCGAGGTGGCGAGATCCGCCATGCGCAGACGGATGACGTAAGGGGTGACCATGCCAAAGAACGTGGCCGGCAGGGCCAGGAGCAGGATGGCGCAGACCACGGCGGCCAGATGCAGATTAGCCACGGCACCGGCCACGCTCCCGGCCACGATTGAATGACACAGGCCCGTCAGAACGGACCCGCATCCGGCCCAGGCCAGAATCCTGGCCAGGGTGGCGCGGGAAACAGTGCGGTCGGCCAGCCGCCCGCCGAGCCACGCCCCAAAGGCCAGGCAAGCCAGGACCACACCGATGAGGCTGGTCCAGACAATGACCGAGGTGCCCAGATGCGGGGCCATGACCCGGGCGCCGACCATTTCCAGGACCATGACCAGGGCTCCGCTGACCAGGGCGATCAATTCCAGCATAAGTGCTCCCGATGTGGCGTCAGGCGCCGAACATCTTTTTGCGGAACATGAAAAAAGCCGCCCCCAGGATGCACAGCCCGGCCCAGACATAGTCCATGCTGGGCTTTTCCTTCATGTACAGGATGGAGAAGGGGATGAAGACCGAGAGCGCGATGCACTCCTGCAGGATCTTGAGCTGGCCCACGTTCATGACCTGGTGGCCGATGCGGTTGGCCGGGACCTGCAGCAGATATTCCAGCAGGGCGATGCCCCAACTGGCAAAGGCCGCGACCACCCACGGGGTCTGGGACAGGTTGCGCAGGTGGCCGTACCAGGCGAAGGTCATGAAGACGTTGCTGAGGGAAAGCAAGATGATGGTCGAAAGATAAAAGCGCATGCGTTCTGCCTTGTCCGGAGTCGGGATGAAGGAATGGATGGGGCAGGATGTAACAGGCCCACAAAAAAACACAATGGGCCTGGAATGAAAATACACGTGCGATTTCAAGCCATTGGCAGAAGTCTTCGCACCCGGGCCGCACATACGGATCGCGGCCCGGGCAGCGTCGCCGACGCGGCCGGAAATGGAAACATAATCGGCTTATGGAATATTTCTAATCCATAATATTCCAACGAAGTAATTGTATGAATTAAAATAATAAAATAAATAATTGGAACTAATTGCTTCCAACTTGCGGCGTGCCCGCTGGAGCCTCCGCCGACCGGGTGGATGCGAATCCGCCTCCAAACCAAGCCTGGAGCCACTTGCCGGAAACCTGAGCGCTCATGAATCTGGCCGTGCATTGTGGTAAGGTTCTTGCCAAGGGCAACACGTCTTCTCACCGCACACTTCAAATTCCGTACAGGAGTACGAACATGATCGTCGGCGTTCTCAAGGAAATCAAGGCACAGGAAAACCGGGTCTGCATGACGCCGGCTGGCGTGGAAGTCATGAGGCAGCACGGACACACGGTGCTGGTGGAAACCGTTGCCGGCGTAGGGAGCGGATTTTCCGACGCCGATTACAGGGACGCCGGCGCGACCATTCTGTCCAACCCGGCCGAGATCTATGCCCAGGCCGACATGGTCATGCACGTCAAGGAACCCCAGCCTGCGGAGTACCCGCTTGTCCGTCCCGGACAGATCGTCTTCACCTATTTCCACTTCGCGGCGGACGAGAAGCTGACGCGAGGATTCATGCAGACCGGCTCCATCGCCATCGCCTATGAAACCGTCGAAGGCAAAAGCGGCGGCCTGCCGCTGTTGACCCCCATGAGCGAGGTCGCCGGCCGCATGGCCGCCCAGGAGGCCGCCAAATACAACGAACGGGTCCATGGCGGACGCGGCATCCTTTTGGGCGGCGTGACCGGCGTGGCCCCGGCCAACGTCCTGGTCATCGGCGGCGGCATCGTCGGCACCAACGCGGCCATGATGGCCGCGGGCCTGGGCGCCCGCGTCTACATCCTGGACACGAACCTGGAGCGCCTGCGCTACCTGTCCGAAATCATGCCCAAGAACTGCACCCCGCTCATGAGTTCCCCGGCCAAGATCCGCGAACTGGCCCGCGAGGCCGACGCCATCATCGGCGCCGTGCTCGTGGTCGGAGCCAAGGCGCCCAAGCTCATCACCCGCGAGATGTTCAAGGATATGAAGCCCGGCTGCGTGCTCGTGGACGTGGCCATCGATCAGGGCGGCTGCTTCGAGACCTCCAAACCCACCACCCATGCCGATCCCATCTACGAGGTCGATGGCATCATCCACTACTGCGTGGCCAACATGCCCGGCGCCGTGCCCATCACCTCGACCATGGCCCTGACCAACGCCACCCTGCCCTATGCCCTGCAGATCGCGGACAAGGGCTGGAAGCAGGCCTGTCTGGACAACGAAGGCCTGAAAAAAGGCGTGAACATGGTTGGCGACGCGATCACCTTCAAGGGCGTGGCCGAAGCCTTTGGCCTGCCCTATACCCCGGTCGATTCCTGCCTGTAATTCGAGTTCCTAATCAAAACAGGAGTCGTGAAAGGCATGGATTGCTCGCGATGTGGCCCAAAAAACTCCCCTCCTGCCAAGGAGGGGTGCCCGAAGTGCGGGGTGGTTGTGTTTCGATCAATGGAATAAACCGCGACGCCGAGGCCGATTCCCTAGGCCGCTCCCTGACGGGGGCGGCCTTTTGCATGGTGCAACCCTGACCTCAGCCCAGCCTGGCGTTGGGATGACGACTTCTGACCAGGGCCAGGGCCAACAGCGCCACTCGCGTGGCGTCCTCCATGGCCGTCTGGTACTGGTGGTCGAAGGTGTTCAGCCGCCGGTTGGCGATGGCCGGGCAGATGACCCCAGCCCAATGCCCCAGACCACCCAGAAAATGGAGCAGGAAACTCGCCTCCATTTCCATGTTTTCGACGCGCTGGCCCTCCACGTGGGGATCGAATTCGGCCAGGACGCGGTCCAGCTCCGGGACGCTGGGCCCAAGCCGTCCCACGTCCCGGCCCTGGGGTGCGAAGAATCCGCTGTTGGAGACGGTCAGTCCACGTTTGACCGAAACTCCAAGGCAGCTGGCCGCCGCGAGCAAAGCCTGGACCATGGCCGGCTCGGCCCGCGTCACATACGGCCGGATCTGCCCCAGGAAGCGGGAATCCGGGCGCATGGCCGCACGCACCACGGGTGTCAGTTCCTGTTCGAGGCGCTGGCAGGTTTCGTCGGGCCAGGGCGCTTCGTAAAAGAGGCCCGTGTTGTCCATGCCGATGGCGTAGGTGGTGACGATGGGCGCGCCCAGCCGGGTGGAGGCCTGGAGCGCCCCGGAGGTGCCGACCCGGATGACATGCAGGCGGGAAAAATTGTTTTTGGGCCGACGGGTGGCGAAGTCGATTTCATGCAGGGCAAGCAGTTCGTTGACCACGATCTCAAGAGATGGCGTGCCCATCCCCGAGGTTGTCACCGTTGTCCTGAGGGGCGAGATAATCGTGGCCCGGCCGCCGGTGATCCCCGAGGTTCCAGTGATCGTGACCAGGCCGCGATGCTCGTGCTCGACTTCGAGGTCGCGCAGGAAGGTCGAGCCGATCACCTCGGCCCGACCCGGGTCGCCGACCAACAGAATGTCGGACGCGAGCTGCTCCGGCTTGATCTGGAGATGGTAGACGCGCCCATGCGCGTCGATGGGCAGATCTGCGTCGCGGATGGACGCATCGGCACTCATGGGGCCAACGGGATCTGCAGCTCGACCAGGTTGCCTGCGTTGTCCTGGTCGATCCAGTGCAGGTAGACCTCGCGACCGACCGGCTGCAGGGCCAGACCCAGTTCCCTGGCCGCCGGGGTGAAGCGGCTCCAGGCCGGACCGATCCCGTGCATCGCGCCCTTGTACTGGGTGCTCAGGCATTCGTGAGCCGGAATCTCCAGGCAGTCGAAAGCGCCCTGACCCAGACAGATGTCCACGGGAAAGGCGATCCGCAGGGTGAACTCCCGGTCCGGAGAACCGTCACACCCTTCGTAGATGAAAAGACAGGGCCCGCTGATCGTCATGCCCCTGGCCTCGGCCTCGGCCAGCAGGGCGGGGATGACCTTCTCCGCATGGGCCGGAATTTCGGAAATGATCAGCCGCGCCGTGGCTTCGAGCACCTGGGTCGCGGGGTTGGTCTTGCGCGTGATCTGCATCGTGCCTCCGCATGGTGTCAGCATGGTTCATGAATTGGCTGAAACCCCGAAAAAACGCAACCGCAAGGCGTTGCTGACCACGGCCACGGAACTCATGGCCATGGCCGTGCCGGCCAGCATGGGGCTCATGACCGGGCCGCCGAAGAGGTGCAGGACCCCCATGGCCACGGGAATGCCGATGATGTTGAAGGCAAAGGCCCAGAACAGATTCTGGCGGATGTTGCGCAACACGGCCCTGCTCAGGGCCAGGGCCGTGAGCAGGCCGGTCAGGTCCTCGCGCATGAGCACCACGTCGCCCGACTCCAGGGCCACATCCATGCCGCCGCCCATGGCCACGCCCAGATCGGCCCGGGCCAGGGCCGGAGCGTCGTTGATCCCGTCGCCGACCATGCCCACCACCTGCCCCTGCTTCTGCAGACGCTCGATTTCCTCGGCCTTGCGCTCGGGCAGCACCCCGGCCACGACCCGGCTTATACCGACCTGGGCCGCCACGGCCCGGGCCGCGCGCTCCGTGTCCCCGGTCAGGAGCACGAGATCCAGACCCAGGTGTTTCAAGGCCGCCACTGTCCTGGCCGCCTCGGGCCGGATCTGGTCGCTCACGGCCAGAAGCCCCGCTAGGCGACCGTCCACGGCGACATGCACCACGGTGGCCCCATCGGCCTCCATGCCCTCGCGTTCCTGACGGACCACCTCGACATCAAGACCCAACGCGTGCAGCAGGCGCGCATTGCCTATGGCCACATGACGCTCCCCCACCTTGGCGGTGATGCCCTGGCCGGGACGGGCCTGAAAATCCGTGGCTGTAGGCAGGGGCGTCGCCGCCGCCGCGACCACGGCCCTGGCCAGGGGATGTTCGGACTGGATTTCGACGGCCCCGGCCAGGCGCAGAAGTTCCGCCCGATCCAGAGCGGACGCGGCATCCACCCACACGCCGGTCAAAGCGGGCTTGCCCACGGTCAGGGTGCCGGTCTTGTCGAAGACCAGGGTGGTCAGTTCTCCGGCGCGCTGCAGGGCGCGGCCGGACTTGATCAAAACGCCCAGTTGCGCGCCCCGACCCGTGCCGACCATGATGGAGGTGGGCGTGGCCAAGCCCATGGCGCAGGGGCAGGCGATGACCAGCACGGCGATGGTCGAGCGCAGGGCAAAGACAAAGGATTCGCCGCCGAGCAGATACCAGCCCAGGCCCGTGGCCACGGCCAGGGCCATGACCACGGGCACGAAATAGAAGCTGACCGTATCGGCCAGGCTGGCGATGGGCGCCTTGGAGCCCTGGGCCTGGCGGACCAGACTCACGATGCGGGCCAGGACCGTGTCCTCGCCGACGCGGGCGGCGCGCATGATCACGGCCCCGGTGGTGTTGAGGGTCCCGCCGATGAGGGTGTCGCCAAGACCGCGTTTCACGGGCAGGGGTTCGCCCGTGAGCATGGACTCGTCCACGTGGCTCTCGCCCTCTACCACCTCGCCGTCCACGGGCAGACGCTCCCCGGGGCGGATGCGCAGCAGATCCCCGGGCTCGATCTCCTCCACCGGCACGGCCCGCTCGACCCCTCCTTCCACCAGGGTGGCCGTGTCCGGGGCCAGACGCATGAGCGCGCGCACCGCGCCCGTGGTCCGGGACACGGAGCGGGCCTCGAAATATTTGCCCAGCGTTATCATGGCGATGAGCACGGCCGCCGATTCGTAGTACAGGTCCATGGCCCGCTGGTGGGCGTCCAGGCCGAGCCAGATCTCCACCGTGTTCCACAGGGAATAGGCCAGGGCCGCGCCCGTGCCCACGGCCACCAGGGAGTCCATGTTCGGAGCCCGCCGCGCCAGGGCCGGGAAACCCTGGGTGTAGAAATGCCGCCCGCTCCAGACCACGGGCAGGGTCAAGAGCAGCTGGACCAGGGCGAACATCCCGGGAGCCTGCATGGGGTCGAGCCAGCCGGGCAGGGGCAGGCCCCACATGTGGCCCATGGACACGACCAGAAGCGGCAGGGAAAAGACCATGGCCCGGACCACGATGGCCTTCTTCTCCTGCAGGCGGGCCTGAATGCGCAACTCCTCGTCCGCGCCGCGGATCTTTTCCGGCAGGCTGGTGGTGAAACCCGCGTCGTGGATGGCCTGGCGCAGAGTGCGCTGACTGACCCGGGCCGGGTCAAAGACGAACCGGCCGGTCTCCGCGCCCAGGTTGACGCTGGCCTCGCGCACGCCCGGCAAACGGCCCGTGACGCGCTCGATGCGGCTGGAGCAGGCCGCGCAGTGCATGCCGCCGATGCGCAGGTCCAGCACCGTGTCCTTGCTGGGCAGTTCCGGAATGAAACCAAGGTCGCGGACCGTTGCCATGGCCTGCTCCAGGGACAGCCGGGCCGGGTCGAAACGCAGGTCCATGCCGCCCGTGGCCAGGTTCACGCTCACGCTGTCCACGCCCGGCATGGCCCCGACGACTTTTTCGATGCGGGTGGAACAGGCCGCGCAGTGCATGCCGCCCACGGTCAAATGCTCGGAGCGCAGGGAAGAGTTCATGAGTGACTCCGCACAGGGTTGCAGAAAGAGAGCCATCTCCCATCTAAGAATTCATCTCGTGTCTGCCAAGGGCTCCCAGGTGATTGACCGATCAATGGCCCTGGGATAATCGCCATGTACGCGAAGCGGACGCCTGCTTCGGGACAACGCATTTTCCGATCCACTGCGCCTATCAACCCTGGGGCCGGGGACGCCGGTTCCACAAATCGGAGGAAATATGTCCGCTGACGCCACCATGCATGTCGCGCGGCCAGGACGACGGGACGCCTACCTGGACTGGATCCAGATGCTCTCTGGCGCCGGTCTAGTCCTGTTCATGGCCTTTCACACCCTCTTGACCGCATCCATCATCTTTGGCGCCGGAGCCCTGGACGGCGTGGCCGGAGCCCTGGAAGCCCTGCACCTCGACACCCTGGCCCATTTTTTCGTGCCTATCCTTTTTTTCACCCATTTCGTGGTCGCGGCGCGCAAGATCCCCTTCCGCTTCGAGGGCCAGGAGGCCATCTGGCGCGACGCGCGCCTCCTGAACCACCGCGACACCTGGCTGTGGCTCGTGCAGGCCGGCAGCGCCATGATCATCCTGGTTCTCGGCGCCATCCACATGTGGACCAACATCAATGACGCGGCCATCCTGGCCGCCACGTCCACGGCCCGGGTGCAGAGCGGCGGCTGGACGCTGTTCTACCTCTTTCTCGTACCCCTGGTGCAGCTGCATGTCTTCATCGGCGTGTACCGCATCGGCGTGAAGTGGGGCTTCATCACCGACGCCACCCGGCCCAAGGCCGTGAAGATCCTGACCATCGCCTTCGGCTGTGTCCTGGCCATCGCCCTCATCGCCCTGGCCCGCTACGCCACCATGACCGTCTAAATTCCGGGAGCCCACATGTACACCCATACTTCTGATCTGTTGGTCATCGGCGCCGGGCTGGCCGGCGAGCGCGTGGCCGTGGAATCGGCCCTGGCCGGATTCGATGTCGTCTGCCTGTCCATCGTGCCGGCCCGGCGTTCCCATTCCTCCGCGGCCCAGGGCGGCATGCAGGCCGCCATCGGCAACTGCGCCATGGGCGAGGGCGACGGCCCGGACGTGCATTTCATGGACACGGTCAAAGGCTCGGACTGGGGCTGCGACCAGGAAGTGGCCCGCATGTTCGCGGACACCGCGCCCATCGAGATGCGTCGGCTGGCCCACTGGGGCGTGCCGTGGAACCGCGTGGTTCCGGGCAAGTCCACGTATTTCAAGGGCGGCGAGAAGTTCGAGAAATACGAGAAACCGGAAAAGGAAGGGCTCATCACGGCCCGTTCCTTTGGTGGCACGGCCAAATGGCGCACCTGCTACACCTCCGACGGCACGGGACACGCGGTCATGTGCACCATGGACAACAAGTGCGCGGAACTGGGCATCACCGTGCTGGACCGCAAGGAAGCCATCTCCCTCATCCATGACGGCGAAAAATGCATGGGCGCGGTGGTCCGCTGCCTGCGCACGGGCACCCTCGAAGTCTATCTGGCCAAGGCCACGGCCATCTGCACCGGGGGCTACGGCCGCCTGTACACGGCCACGACCAACGCGGTCATCTGCGACGGCGCGGGCAACGCCATCGCCCAGGAAACGGGCGTGGTGCCCATCGGCAACCCCGAGTCCATCCAGTTCCATCCCACGGGCATCCTGCCCACGGACATCCTGGTCACCGAAGGCTGTCGCGGCGACGGCGGCACGCTGCTGGATGTGCACGAAGAGCGCTTCATGCACATCTACGAGCCGGAAAAGGCCGAGCTGGCCTCCCGCGACGTGGTCGCCCGGCGCATGACCGAGCACATGCGCGCCGGCCACGGGGTGCAGTCCGCCTACGGCGAGCACCTCTGGCTCGACATCCGCCACCTGGGCGACAAGCACATCTCCACCAAGCTGCGCGAGGTGGACGAAATCTGCAAAAACTTCCTCGGCGTGGACGCCCGCACCCAGCTCATCCCCGTGCGGCCTACCCAGCACTACACCATGTCCGGCATCCGCACGGACAAGACCGGCGCGGCCTATGGCCTGAAGGGCCTCTATTCCGCCGGCGAATCGGCCTGCTGGGACATGCACGGCTTCAACCGCCTGGGCGGCAACTCCCTGGCCGAGACCGTGGTCGCGGGCGGCATCATCGGCCGTCACATCGTTCAGTACCTGCAGGGCGCGGAAACCACCTACTCCACGGCCATCGTGAACGCCGAAGTGCGCCGTCAGCAGCAGCGCATAAGCGACCTCATCGCCGGCCGCCTGGGCACGGAGAATGTCTACAAGGTCCGCTCCGAAATGCAGGAGGCGCTGATGACCGGCTGTTTCGTCTTCCGCAACGAAAAGGACCTGCAAACCTGCATCGCCACCCTGCAGGACATTCATGAGCGCTCCGGCAAAATCGGTCTGGTGTCGAGCGGCCTGGGTGCCAACCATGAAGTGGCCGCGGCCCTGAAGCTGCAAGGGCAGGTCCGTCTGGCCCTGGGCATCGCCACGGCCGCCCTGGCCCGCAAGGAGAGTCGCGGCAGCCACAACCGCGAGGACTACCCGGCCCGCGACGACAAGAACTGGCTGAACCGCACGCTGGCCTACTGGCCCGAGGGTGCGGATTTGCCCGTGCTCAAGTACGAGGACGCCACCCCATATTTTGAAATCCCTCCGGGCGATCGCGGCTACGGCGGCGGCAAGATCATCCCGGCCGATCCTGAAATGGTCGCGGCCAAGACCATCAAACGCTAGGAGGCAGTCATGGGCAGAACACTCAAATTCGACATATTCCGTTACAACCCCGCAGACCCGGCCTCCCAGCCGCGCATGCAGACCTTCACGCTGGAAGAGACGGCCAACATGACCCTCTTCATCGTGCTGAACCGCTTGCGCGAGGAGCAGGATCCGGGTCTCATCTTCGACTTCTGCTGCCGGGCGGGCATCTGCGGCTCCTGCGGCATGGTCGTCAACGGCCGCCCGCGCCTGGCCTGCCAGACCAAGACCAAGGACCTGCCGGACCACATCACCCTCCTGCCCTTGCCGGTCTTCAAGCTCATCGGCGATCTGTCCGTGGACACGGGCGTGTGGTTCCGCGACATGTACCAGAAGACCCAGTCCTGGATCCACACCACCAGACAGTTCGACCCGACCCAGGAAGAAGAGCGCATGGACAACGCCGTGGCCGAACAGATCTATGAGCTGGAACGCTGCGTGGAATGCGGCTGCTGCATCGCGGCCTGCGGCACGGCCCGCATGCGCGACGATTTCTTGGGCGCGGCGTCCCTGAACCGCGTGGCCCGCTTTGTCATCGACCCGCGCGATCAGCGCACGGACACGGAATACTTCGACATCATCGGCAACGATTACGGCATCTTCGGCTGCATGGGCCTACTCGCCTGCGAAGACGTCTGCCCCAAGCATCTGCCCCTGCAGAACCAGCTCGGCTTCCTGCGGCGCAAGATGGGCATCACGGCCATCAAGCACCTCTTCCGGAAATCGCCATGCGGGTGCTAGCCGCGCAAACCATCATCGACGCCGTGGCCGGGATGTGCATCCAGGCCAATCGCATCCTGCCCCGGGATGTGCGCGAGCGATTCGCCCTCTGCGCGGCCACGGAGGACAGCCCGGCGGCCCGGGAAATCTTCCGCCAGCTGACCGAAAACTACCAGTTGGCCGAGGAAACCGGGCTGCCCCTGTGTCAGGATACGGGTCTGGCGGTCTTCTTCGTGGACGTGGGCGAAGGCCTGCGTGTGGACGGCATGACCCTGCGCGCGGCCATAAACGAAGGAGTGCGCAAGGGCTACGAGGACGGATATCTGCGCAAGTCGGCCTGCGATCCCCTGACCCGCGCCAACACGCGGGACAACACCCCGGCCATCGTGCATTTCGATCTGGTGGAGGGCGATGGCCTGAAAATCTCCTTCATGGCCAAAGGCGGGGGCAGCGAGAACATGTCCCGCGTGACCATGCTTTCTCCGGCCCAGGGCTGGGAAGGGATCAAGAAGTTCGTCGTGAACCGCGTGGCCGAGGCCGGTCCCAACCCCTGCCCGCCGACCATTGTCGGCGTGGGCATCGGCGGCACCTTCGAGCTGGCGCCCATCCTGGCCAAGAAGGCGCTCCTGCGCAAACTCGGCGACACCAATCCGGACCCCAAGCTGGCGGCCATGGAAGCCGAACTGCTGAACGCCATCAACCAGCTCGGCATCGGACCCATGGGCCTGGGCGGCAAGACCACGTCGCTTGACGTGAAGGTCGCCATGCATCCCTGTCATATCGCAAGCCTCCCCCTGGCCGTGAACATCCAGTGCCACAGCGCTAGGCATCAGGAGGTGGAACTGTAATGGCTGAATACCAACTCACCACTCCGCTCACGAACGAGGCTGTCGGATTGCTTCGTGCCGGTGACGTGGTCCGCCTGACCGGCACCATCCATACGGCCCGCGACGCTGCCCACAAACGGCTCATGGATCTGCTGGACAAGGGCGAACCCCTGCCCTTCGACCTCCAGGGCGCGGCCATCTACTACGTCGGCCCCAGCCCGGCACCTCCGGGCCGGCCCATTGGCGCGGCCGGGCCGACCACCAGCTACCGCATGGACTCCTACGCCCCGCGCCTGCATAGCCTCGGCTGCAAGGCCTCCATCGGCAAGGGCCGCCGCAGCGACGCCGTGCGTCAGGCCTTGAAGGACCACACCTGCGTCTATTTCGGAGCCACGGGCGGAGCCGGAGCGCTCTTGTCCAAATGCATCACGGCGGCCAAGGTCATCGCCTTCGAGGAACTCGGCCCCGAGGCCATCCGCGAGTTGACCGTGGTCGATTTTCCGCTGCTGGTCATCAACGACTCCGTGGGCGGCGAACTGTACGTGCAGCCGGATCGGGCCGCGGCTGGGCTGGAATAGGGAGATGGGAGATGCGGGGCGCCGCCCCGCACCCCGCAAGGGGTTCGGTCCTTGACCCGGTGAGGGTGCCTCAGGACGGTATGAAAGGTGGTGGATTCCAGGGCGACGCACCGTAGGGGCGAAAAATTTTTCGCCCCTACCATCATCCCATAAATCCAGGCGTGACGTTTATTATTTTTATTCGTGTTAGGCGCATAATGAGACACGCACGCATGTCCTGTGCGAACGCTTGCTGCATACGCTGCGAAAAAATCGGAAGAGATGCTGGCGTCGGTCTCCCGCCGTGCCACCGCGTCATTCCCGCGCAGGCGGGAATCCATCTTCATTCTTGGTAAAAAACCACCGTAAAAGCGGTATTGGAGGAACCATGGCCCTTTTCACCCCCCAGGAAGCATTGGATTATCATTCCGAGGTCCGGCCCGGCAAAGTCGAGGTCGTGCCCGTCAAACCCTATTCGACCCAGAAACACCTGACCATGGCCTACAGCCCGGGCGTGGCCGAATCCTGTCTGGCCATCGCCAAGGATCCGGACCTCACCTACAAGTACACGGGCCGGGGCAATCTGGTGGCCGTGGTCTCAAACGGCACGGCCGTGCTCGGACTGGGCAACATCGGCCCCCACGCCGGCAAGCCGGTCATGGAAGGCAAAGGGCTTTTGTTCAAGATTTTCGCCGATGTGGACGTCTACGACATCAACCTGGACGTGACCGATCCGGACAAGCTGTGCGACATCGTCAAGGCCATGGAACCGACCTTTGGCGGCATCAACCTCGAAGACATCAAGGCCCCGGAATGCTTCTACATCGAGGACAAGCTGAAAAGGGAAATGAATATCCCTGTCTTTCATGACGACCAGCACGGCACGGCCATCATCTCCGCCGCCGGGCTGATCAACGCGGCCGAGATCGCGGGCAAGCAGATATCCGATCTGCGCATGGTCGTATCCGGCGCTGGCGCCGCCGCCATCTCCTGCACCCGCCTGTACGTGGCATTGGGCATGAAACTCGAGAACGTGGCCATGTTCGATTCCCGCGGCCACATCCACCTGGGCCGCACGGACTTGAATGCCCAGAAACGCGAGTTCGCCACCGAAAAGGCCTACGCATCCCTGGCCGAAGCCATGGCCGACGCGGACCTCTTCCTGGGCCTGTCCACAGCCGGCGTGGTCACCCCGGACATGGTCAAGAGCATGGGCAAGAACCCGATCATCTTCGCCTGCGCCAACCCGGTGCCGGAAATCTCCTACACCGAGGCCAAGGCCGTGCGCCCCGACGCCATCATGGGCACGGGCCGGTCCGACTATCCCAACCAGATCAACAACGTGCTGGGCTTCCCCTTCATTTTTCGCGGCGCCCTCGACGTCATGGCCACGGAGATCAACGAGGAGATGAAACTGGCCGCCGCCAAGGCCCTGGCCAGACTGGCCAAGGAGCCGGTGCCGGATTACGTCTTGAAGGCCTACGGCGTGGACAAACTGGAGTTCGGCATCGACTACATCATCCCCAAACCCGT
The DNA here is from genome assembly GCA_964589645.1 of uncultured Desulfovibrionaceae bacterium. Lineage (GTDB taxonomy): Bacteria > Desulfobacterota > Desulfovibrionia > Desulfovibrionales > Desulfomicrobiaceae > Desulfomicrobium. The sequence continues at coordinate 8,295 of CAZPSN010000034.1, read as the reverse complement.
GGATCTGCGCCTCATCGAGTTCGAGTCCGCGGCCGTGGCCCAGGCCGCCATGGACACGGGCGTGGCCAGAAAACCCATCGCGGACATGGAGGCCTACCGCGCCAGCCTTCGCGAACGCATCGCTGCCTCGCGCAAACGCCTGGACGCCTTCGTGCAGACCTATCCGCAGATCTTCTAGGCCTGCTTTGAAATAAAAACGAAATCGCCTCACCAGCAGATCCTGGTGAGGCGATTTTTTTGGCCACGAAACAGAACTCGCGGCAGTCTGTGCACACCCGGAAATCTCACCGCAACGTGAAGCGCACGGGCAGAATGGCCTGGCATCCCACGGGCCGCCCCCCTCTGGTCGCGGCGCGAAAACGCGACTGCTGGACAGCCTTGCGGGCCGCCTCGTCCATGCCGTGGCCGGCAGACTGCAGAACCTCGATGGCTCCGACCTCGCCGCTCGCCTCCAGGGACAATTTCAGGATGACCAGCCCTTCCTTGCCCAGCCGCCTGGCCTCGCGCGGATACGCCGGCCGCACCAGCCGCACGATTTCCGGACCACCCGGGGCGCCGAAGTCGAGAAGCGCGCCGTCACCGGCTGAAGCGTGGCCGACGGAGTCCCCCCCCTGCCCGCTCCCGGTCTCACCCGCGCCAGGCTCTGCCATGCCGGTGACGCGGCCCGTCTCCCCTGAATTGTCCTGACCAGGGGACGGATCATTGCCAGACAAAGCCGTGCTTCCGGCCGCCAACTTCGGCCCGTCGGTGTCGTCAGCGGGCTTGGTTACACGGGGCTCGGGCTGGGTTGATTTGACCCGAACCGGCTCGGTCCGCGCGGGTGCAAGGGGAGGCCGGACCGGAGGGGAGACTGGCTTTTCGGGCTGCACGGAAGGTGCGGATGATGGGGCTGTCTTCCGACCGACCAGCGCGGGAGAGTGCACAAGGTTCGGGGTCAACAGGGGCAGCAAGCTGCTCTCGCCGGACGAGAATGAACTCATGTCACGCCTTTCCGCGCCCGTGCCGCCTCCGTCCGGCCCGTCCGCTGCTCCGGACAGCTCCAAGGCCATGAGCACGGGGCCTTCGAGGCCCCCACCGAGCCCAATCCATGTCCAGACTGCTGCCAGAACCAGACCGTGAACAAGCACGGCGCACAGCACGGCCAGCAGGCCATGGGGTAGGTGAAACGACCAGCTTTCGCGCGGCTCCACGGCCGGGATGGAGGCAGGTATTTTCCCGTGGACGGCCTCTGGGCCTTGCCCTATGTTTTGCCCTCCCGGCACGCCCTGGGCGTGACAGATCGCATCCGGCGGAGCGTCGCTCCGCGCTTCGAGGACATCATCGTGGACCCACAACTCATCATCGCCGCAGGTCGGGAAAAATCGCTCTTCCGGCGTCATCCCTGGATCTTTTCCGGTGCCGTGGCGGCTGTCAAGGGCCGGCCCGTTTCCGGGCAGACCGTCGACGTGCTGACCCAGGGCGGCCAGTGGCTGGCCCGGGCCGCGTTTTCACCCAAATCCCAGATCCAGGGCCGTGTCTGGACCTTTGAGGCCGATGAACAGGTCGACAAGGCATATTTCCACCGCCGCATCGAAGCCTCGGCACGCAGACGCGCGGAGCTGGACGCCACTGGCAACGCACTGCGCCTGGTCCATTCCGAGTCCGACGGCCTTCCAGGTCTGATCCTGGACCGTTACGCGAACGTACTCGTTTTCCAGCTCCTGACCGCCGGAGCGGAATTCTGGCGCGAAACGATCGTCGAGGCGTTGCGCGGTCTGTGGCCCGAGGACGCGATTCTGGAACGCTCGGACGTGGACGTGCGGGCCAAGGAAGGACTGGGCGAAAGAGTTGCGGTTGTGCACGGCACAATCCCGGAACGGGTCTTGATTTCTGAAAACGAGGTGGATTTTTGGGTCGATGTGCGCGGCGGTCACAAGACCGGTTTCTATCTGGACCAGCGCGACAGCCGCTTGGCCGTGGCCCGGGTGGCGCGGGACGCAACGGTGCTGAACTGCTTTTGCTACACCGGCGGCTTTGGTCTGGCCGCGCTGCGGGGCAAAGCGAGGCACGTGACCCAGCTCGACGCCTCGGCCCCGGCCCTGGCCCTGGCCGAAGCCAACCGCGAGGCCAACGGATTTGCGCCCGAGGCCATGGCCACGGTCTGCGGTGACGCCTTCCAGATTCTGCGCACCTGGCACAAAGAGGGCCGCACCTTCGACCTCATCGTCCTGGACCCGCCAAAATTTGTCGACTCCAAGGCCAGCCTTCCCCGCGCGGCCCGGGGCTACAAGGACATCAACCTCTGCGCCTTGCGCCTGCTCGCCCCGCAGGGGCGGCTCTTCACCTTTTCCTGCTCGGGATTGATGGAAGACAATCTGTTCCAGAAGATCGTGGCCGACGCGGCCCTGGACGCGGGCCGCACCGGACGCATCGTCCGTCGTCTGACCCAGGCCCCGGATCATCCGGTGGAACTGGCGTTCCCGGAGGGAGCGTATCTGAAGGGTCTGGAAGTGTTGGTGACGTGAAAAAACAAACCCTCGCTGGAAGTTCCCGCGAGGGTTTGCCCACAAAAAAAATGGACTGATTCTGCGGATTAAATCAGGCTACAATTTGCGGATCCATTGACAATATCCGCCTGAATTTCAATTGCACTATACACTTCGTTGGTATCGATCGGAGGAGTTCCATCAAGCGAAACGCTTCCATTCGCCGTGGCATTAACCGTTGCAGCCAGCTTGTTACCAGGGATATCTGTGCACAAAATACCAATCGTGTTATTCACGGACCACTGAGCCGCAGCCTCGGACATGCAGTTGCGCAGATCGGAATTACAAGCGCTGACTGCCGCATTCCTCTTATACTTCGTGAACTGCGGGATGGCGATGGCGGCCAGGATGCCGATGATGGCCACGACGATCAACAGTTCGACCAGGGTGAAGCCCTTCTCACTTTTTCTGAACCGGTTCATAAATCCTCCCAAAATAGAGTTGATGGTATCCATGCTTGTGCGAAAGCATCTATCACGATCCGTGCCAGGGTGTCATTCCTTTTATTTCCCTTGGGTTAGAAAAACAGGGACCATTTCCGGGCACCTAGACTGACAAAATTTGTCAATTTTCGCCCAATTTTAGACCAATCTCCGCCCATCCTTGACTTGCCTCTCAGATGACCTAAACCAGAAGGGCTGAAAACGTTGTAACGTTGTGAGTCGGCCGTATGAGTTGCCAAAAGGGCCGTACCGTGAATGAATCCAGGATCGAAGGGCTGATAGGCCTAGCCAGAAAATACGTCTGGTGGAAATCTCCCGACGAGGCTATCAAATATCCGAGACGGATCATCGCGCAGGTCATGGACATCGGCACATTGGAAGACATCGAGCTCCTCGTCCGCCTCGTCGGCGAAGAGACGTTGAAAGACACCATTGCCCAGGCCGAGGCGGGGCAGTTCCGTCCCCGTTCATGGGCCTACTGGCACTATCGGCTGGGTTTAGCCGATGTGGATCAGGTTCCGAAAATGCCCCGGCGAAAAATTTCGTGAGATCGAAGAGAGCGTGGCTGCGACAGCCCTGACCGCGATCTGCCATGCTTCAAACCGAATAAAAATAAACAATACGATAGGTAAAAAAGGAGGAGCAATGAACTTCCAGACCATGTCCCGACCCCGCACCGACGTGCAGGCGACCAACCTGTTCCTGCGCGGGGTCTACAACTGGATGAGCCTGGGCCTGGGCCTGACCGCCCTGGTCGCCTACGCCGTGGCCACCACCCCGGCCGTGGCGCAGACCATCTTCACCAACCCGATCCTGTTCTGGGGTCTTATCCTGGCCCAATTTGGCATGGTCCTGGGCCTGTCCGGAGCCGTGCACCGCATGTCCGGCGGCATGGCCACGGGCCTGTTCCTGCTCTACAGCGCCCTGAACGGCGCAACCCTGTCCGTCATTCTGCTGGTCTACACGGCGGCCTCCATCTTCAAGGCCTTCATCGTCTGCACGGGCATGTTCGCGGCCATGAGCGTCTACGGAGCGACGACCAAGAAAGACCTGACCGCATGGGGCAGCTTTTTGTTCATGGGCCTGATTGGCATCATCATCGCCTCCGTGGTCAACATCTTCATGGCCAGCTCGGCCCTGGACTTCGTCATCAGCGGCATCGGCGTCCTCATCTTCACCGCCCTGACCGCCTACGACACCCAGAAACTCAAGGTCATGGGCGAGTCCGCGCCCATGGATGACGCCCTGGCCATCCGCCGTGGCACCATCCTCGGGGCCCTGACCCTGTATCTGGATTTCATCAACCTGTTCCTCTTCCTGCTCAGGTTCTTCGGCTCCTCCAGAGACTGACAACCGGGGGCGGCACTAGCCGCCCCTTTCCACATCCACGACCAGACATGACTCCAGAACGCATCGCCCACCTGCAAAACCGCTTCGCGCCGCTGCTCGAACCCCTGAGCAAAGGCTACGCGTGGCTCATGCGCCAGCGCGCCCGCCTCTATCTTTCGGGCCGCTTTGCGTCCTGGACTCCGCCAGCGCCCTGCATCAGCGTGGGCAACATTTCCTGGGGCGGGACAGGCAAAACTCCGGTGGTTTCCTGGCTTTTGGATTGGGCGCGGGGAGAAGGCATCTCCGCCACGGTGCTGACCCGCGGTTACGGCGGCAAGCCGCCTCACCAGCCCTTCGAAGTCCAGCTCTTGAGCCTGCCGCGCGAAGCCGGGGATGAACCGTTGCTTCTGAAGCGCACCCATCCCCAGGCCCGAATCCTGGTTGACCCCAAGCGGGTGCGGGCCGGGAAATTCGGTGCGCGAAACCAAACCGATCTGTTTATCCTCGACGACGGGTTCCAGCATCTGCGAGTGGGCCGCAACCTGAACCTCTGTCTGCTCTGCCCCCGGGATCTGGACGAGGACTGGGACCGGGTTCTTCCCGCCGGAACATGGCGGGAGGATGTCTCGGCCCTGAGCCGGGCCGACGCGTTCCTCATCAACACCATGTTCGACGATGACGGCTGCCTGGAGACCGTGGCCCATATCAAGCTGGCCTCCCTGGGCAAACCCATCTTTTTTTTCCGCGTCACGGCGCGGGGGGTGGCCAACGCCCTGACAGGCGAGGCCCTGGAGACTCTCAACGGCAACCGCTTCATCCTGGTCACTGCCATCGCCAATCCGGACAAGGTCTGCCAGACCTGCAAAAGCGACCTGGGCGAGAAACCGGTCCGGCACCTGGTCTATCCAGACCACCATCCCTTCACCCTGACCGACTGGCAGGCCATCACCGAGGCCGCCGAGCGCAACAAGTGCAACCATATCGTGTGCACGCCCAAGGACGCGGTCAAACTGGCCCCCTTCGCCGACGAGCGGCTGTGGATTCCACAGCTGACAACCTCTTTTTCCGCCGCTGGCCACCTCCCCTTCCGCGCCTGGCTCGACGAGCGGATCCACATCTCACCCCGGACACCCCATGCCCCCGAAGAAACGATTGACCCATAAATTTTCCAAGAAAAGCCTGCTCTCCCTGCTGCGCGAGGCCGGTGCGCCGCTGCGCAGCAAGAATATCTACGGCCTGTTCGACGCCGACGCGTCCATGAAAAAAACGATTAAATCAACCTTGGCCCAAATGGTCGAAAGCGGCGAAATCGTCATGCTGGGCAAGAGCTACGGGCTCTTGGACAGCCTGCCTCGCGTGACCGGCACCCTCGACGTGCGTCGCTCCGGCGTGGGCTATCTCATTCCTGAAGACCGCCGCCAGAAGGACCTCTTCATCCATCCGTCCAACTTCGGCGGGGCCTGGCCAGGCGACAAGGTCGTGGCCGTGGTCGACACCGCGCGCAAAAAAGACGCCCCCGAGGGCCGCATCGTCGAAATATTGGAGCGGGCCGCCAAGGAACTGCTCGTGCGCGTCAGCCGACGCATCAACGAAAACAGCCACTTCTGCCACCCCACGGACTCGCGCATGCCGTTCTACGCCGTGGTCGACACCAGCGGGATCGAAACCCCGGAAAAGGGGGACATCCTGAGCGTGGCCCCCGTGGAGGAACAGGAAAAAGGCTTGTGGCGCTGCACGGCCCTGCGTCGCCTGGGCTGTGAACGGGACCTGGCCACCCAGGAACTTCTGGTCAAAACCAGCTACTCCATTCCCGAGGAATTCCCATCCTCCGTGCTGCGACAGGCCGAAACCCTGCCGCAGGAGCCCACCCCCCAGGATTGGGCCGGTCGAAACGACTTGCGCAAACTCGATCTGGTGACCATCGACGGCGAGACCGCCAAGGACTTTGACGACGCGGTCTACGTGGAGCGGCAGGAAAACGGGTACCGCCTGGTGGTGGCCATCGCCGACGTGGCCCATTACGTGCCCGAAGGCTCGCCCCTGGACGAGGAAGCCCGGGCCCGAGGCAATTCCTACTATTTTCCCCTTTCCGTGGAACCCATGTTCCCCGAAGCCCTGTCCAACGGATTGTGCAGCCTGCGGCCGCGGGTGCCGCGCCTGGCCATGGTCGTGGACACCTCCTATTCACTGGACGGGGAGCCCGGCACGCCACGGCTGTACAACGCCGTGATCATGAGCCAGGCCCGCCTGACCTACAACCAGGTCCAGCAGGCCCTGGACGGGGAACCGGACCAGGACACAACCCCGCTTTTGCCCATGCTGCGCGATGCCGAGGCCCTGGCCAAAATCTTCATGACGCGGCGCAAGGCGCGGGGCTGCCTGGATTTCGACATCCCCGAGGCCCAGGTGCGCATGATCGAAGATGTCATCAGCGTGCACGCCGGCACCCGCCTGTTCAGCCACCGGCTCATCGAGGAGTTCATGATCGCGGCCAACGAACGGGTGGCCGAATACCTGGGCGCCCGACAACGAGTCTTCCCCTACCGCATCCATCCCCGGCCGGACGACCGCAAGCTGGAGATCCTGCTGCGCACCCTCGCCCACACCAGCCTGGTCGACCGCCTGCCCCGGGAAGTGGACCAGAAAGGCCTGCAACAGCTCGCCCACGCGGCCAGGGGCACGGACATGGAATTTTTGGTCAATCGTCTGATCCTGCGCACCATGATGCAGGCCCAGTATTCTCCGGACAACGACGGACATTACGGACTGGCCTCGGAGGCCTACGCGCATTTCACCTCGCCCATCCGCCGCTACGCGGACCTGCTGGTGCACCGCAGCCTCAAGAGATTGCTGGCCAAAGAGCCGGAAAAAATGAGCCCGGAGGATGTGCAGACCATTTGCGACGCGATCAATGCCCTGGAACGCAAGGCCATGGAAGCGGAGCGGGAGATCCAGAAACGTTCGGCCATTCTGGCCCTGGAAGGCAGGATCGGCGAGGAGATGCGCGGCGTGATCTCCGGCGTGGCGGATTTCGGATTTTGGGTGGAACTGCTGGACATGCCCGTGGACGGACTGGTGCGGCTGGCCACCCTGGATGATTTTTACGTCTTTGATCCCGAACGGCAGGATCTGTTGGGCCAGCGCACGGGCAAAACCTTCAGCATGGGTCAGACCCTGACCGTGATCCTGGAGGCCGCCAGCCTGGAACGGGTGGAGATCAACTTCACCCTACCGTGAGCTGAAAGGGCTTGGCCCCGATGGCCGTTGCAGAAACGACTGCAGGGACAACAAGAACCAGCACGCCCGCGCCGCCTGTGTGTCATTCCCGCGCAGGCGGGAATCCATCCGTATCCTCGGCACGAAAGGCAAAGCATGGATCCCCGCCTGCGCGGGGATGACGAGGAAACCGGCGCACATTGTTTTCTTTTTTCATACCTGCTTGAACCAAAACAATTATCCATGAGTAGCGTAAAAAGTTATTTTGTTTACATACTCGCAAGTAAACCAAACGGCACGCTTTATACAGGCGTCACATCGAATCTCATCGCGCGTATCTGGCAACACAAAAACAACATTGTCGAGGGTTTCACGCAACAATATCAAGTCCACCGGCTTGTTTATTTTGAAGAACACCATGCGCCAAATGATGCAATCTTGCGCGAAAAGCAGATCAAAAAATGGAACAGATCTTGGAAGATCAAACTTATAGAAGAGAAAAATCCTGAATGGAAGGATCTGTGGGAAGATGTCTCAGCATTTTGAGAGTCTACTGCAATAACTTCGCAAATGCGTCTGAACGTCATTCCCCCGAACGTATGCCCTTCAGGGCAGGAGGGCCATGTCAAGCGAAGCGTGAAATCCATTCTTTTCAGATAGCTGAAAAGGCATGGATTCCCATCTTCAAGGGGATGACGGCTTTTGCAGTAAGATCATTTTAATTTTGAGCCTAAATCCGTGAAAAAGTTGCATTGAATATACAGTTTTGAAACATTTTATAC
>CAZPSN010000033.1:0-35348 GCA_964589645.1 uncultured Desulfovibrionaceae bacterium | reverse complement strand
CGGGTGCGTAGAGGACTTTCACCTCCAAGTGGGTGCGCCCTGTCGGGCGCACTAACAACAAACGCCCGGCGGCTTCCCGTCGGGCGTTTTCATTTCTGCGGCAACCATGTCGGTTCACGCTATCCGACAATCCTCGCCATCATTTTGGGCACGCCACGCATCAACAGCGACAAGGGCTCCATCGGCTCCATCGGCACCAGGGCCAGTGCGTAAGCCGGGCCGCCCCCTGTCGTGCCGATGCCGCCACCGCATATGCTGCGACACCCGGCAAAGGCTTTCTGAACTCTTGCAACCCCGTGATCAAGCCAGTTCATGGAAAATCGCAACGCTGGTCGCTTTGTGCCGCCCCAGTGGCGCACAAAAAAAAAACGCCCGGCTGGAAACCCGGGCGCACTCGTTTCATTTTCATTCAAACGACAGGTCGTGGCATCAGCCTCCGAACGAACCCGCGCCGATCACTTCCATAGCCTTGGTGTAGTGCACGCGAAGTTTGCTCATCTTGTCGCCGAGGTCTTTCTCCACCGGAGCCATTTCCAGCGGACATTCCGCTTCGAGTTGAACCGTTTTGGCTTCAATCTCGCGTACCAGGGCCTTTATTTCAGCGACAGCGTCAACCAGGGCGCCACGATCCTTGTCGCCAAGGTCCAGAAAGCCAACCATCACGTCGTACAGAGTCGCCTTCCAGGCGTTCAACTCGCGCTCCACGCCCTTGCAGTACCCTTTCACGGCCAATTTCTTCGCTTCTTCAGTCGCACAGCCGTCAATTGCCGAACATGAAAAGCACGGTCCCGGATAGTCCATGTTTACCATAGCTGCCTCCAAAAGAATGTTGATATTTACAGAGTTTCAGCCTGAATTGCAGTTATCGAGAATAAAAACTATTTTTTTCCAATAATGCCACATACCACTCTGGCAAGAGGCGCGCATCCTTTTTTTCGATTCGAGCACGCCGACTCCGTGACGCAACAACAGGATGGATGGCCCCAGCATCGGCCGGCGCCTGACCAACCGGCAGATCATCCATCACGCACGGGATTGCGTGGCCAGCCTGACTGCCTCACCGGCACTCTTCCTCCTGGCCATGACATGCCGCGGGTCATCTGCACCATGGTCAACGCCTTGCCGGCGTTGCGGGCAACCCTGCTCATGCTGGCCATGTTTTCAATTCATGACACAATTCCGCCCGGCCTCCTGCGCTAAAAAAAACGCAAAAAAAGGGGCGGTCCACTTGGATCGCCCCCTTTGTTGTGCTCGTCACCCGATCTCACTCCATCACTTCAGCCTTCTCGATGATCACGGGGTCAAGCGGCACATCCGAGTGCATGCCTTTCGACCCGGTGTCCCCGGACTCGATCAGATCCACCACACGTTTGCCCGCCACGACCTTGCCGAAGACCGCATACCCGAAGTCCCGTACGCCGTGGTTCAGAAAGGCGTTGTCCCCCGTATTGATGAAAAACTGCGACGTGGCGGAGTCGACCTCGCCCGTGCGGGCCATGGCCACTGTATATTTATCGTTTTTAAGCCCGTTGTCGGCCTCGTTCTTGATGGGAGCGTGACCTTTTTTCTGGGCCATGGATTGATCCATGCCGCCGCATTGGATCATGAAGCCCTTGATGACGCGGTGAAAAATCGTGCCCGCATAGTACCCCTCCTTCACGTATGACAGAAAATTCTGCACCGTGATCGGAGCCTTGGCGGCGTCGAGTTCCAGCACGATGACGCCCTTGTTCGTGGTCAGGGCTACCTTTGGGTTCTCGGCCCAGGCGGCGGTGACGAACAGACTCAGCAAAACAAGCATAATAGTCGGGATGCGCATGCGATTCTCCTTAAAAAATGACGGCTTCAAACCACCAGATCTCGGTCTTGGCCTTGCGCCAGGTGCCTTTGGGCAGACCGGCCTTGACACAGGTCTGATCCAGAAAAGTATCCCTGTCCCAGCCCCACTCCGTGGCCACCTGGGGCAGAAGCAGGCCCGAATGCATGGACTTGCGGATGTAGAGACCGTGGCGGCCGACCTCGATCAACTGTGGGTCCGGACAGGGAGTCAAGGGGCCCATGATCGAAACCTCGATCTCGAGTTCGGGGAGCTCCTGCGTCGTGAGCGGAGGAAAGCGCGGATCCTCGAAGGCCGCGGCCCCGGCCATGCGCTCGATGGTCGCCACGAGCGGCCCGTTGCCCACGATATTGCCGATGCACCCGCGCAGCCGCCCGTGTTTCTTGAGGGTCACGAAAGCCCCCAGTTCCATGCCCAGGGTCCGGGACTCTAAGGTTGGTTTCGGACCAGAGGCTTGACCAAGATGATGGGTGATGACGTAGCGAACGAGGTCTTTGCAGAAGCGCTTTTCCTCTTCGGTCACGACCAGCTGAAATGCGTTCATGGCGTCCTCCCTAACGATCAAAAGGGGATTCCAAAGGTGGATTGGCCCAGCACGAGCCGGAACACGCACGGGTGGCTCCATCGACACGGACCTGCCTGCCTTCCACCCGTACCCGGCCCTGGGCTATCCACTGCAAGGCCTGGGGATAGATGCGGTGTTCCATCTGCAGGATTCGCCCGCCCAGGCTTTCGCCGTCGTCATCGGCAAAGGCAGGCACCGCGGCCTGGATGATGATGGGACCGTGGTCCATCTCCTCGTCCACGAAGTGCACGGTGCATCCGGCCAGACGCACCCCGTGCTCGGCCTGCTGGCGCTGGGCGTGCAGGCCGGGGCAGGCCGGCAGCAGGGCTGGATGGATATTGACCACCCGCCCGGCGAAAGGCGTCAGGAACGCGGGGGTCAAAAGGCGCATGAACCCGGCCAGGGCCACCCACTGAGCGCCGGCGTCCCGCAGCAACCGGACCAGCTCACGGTCGAAAGTTTCCCGTTCCGGGAAATCCGCATGGCGCACACAGGCCGTGGGGATGCCGGCATCCCTGGCCCGCTCAAGCCCCAGGGCGTCGGGATTGTTGGAGATGGCGATGCGGATGTCCGCATCAAGACTCCCCTCCCGCACCCTGTCGATGATGGCCTGCAGGTTGGACCCGGAGCCGGAGACAAGCACGCCCAGGGCAATGGTCATGGACTATCCCTGCACCAGCGCGTCGACCAGGGCCGGAATGGTGTAGTCCTCGGGCATGATGTCCGGGGTGAAGCCGAACTGCGCCAAGGTCTTGGCCGTGACCGGACCGATGCAGCAGATCTTCAGCCCCTTGCCCACGTAAGGACGCAGGGTGTCGGCCGGCACCAGGGCAAAGAAGTTTTCCACCGTGGAAGAACTGGAGAAGGTCAGGAAATGGAGCCGACCCTTTTCCAGAAGATCGACGATCTCGGCCCCATCCTCCTGGGTCAGCTTGGTCTCGTACACAGGCAGCACGTCGACCCGGGCCGCGACCTTGGCCAGTTCCTCCGGCAGCACCTCCCGGGCAACCAGGGCGCGGGGGATGAGAACCCTTGCCCCCGCGACTCCCCGCTCAAGGAGCCCTTCGACCACGGATTCGGCCACGTACTTGGGCGGAATGAAGTCTGGCCGGATGCCGCGCTCCAGAAGCGCATCGGCCGTGGCCGGGCCGATGGCCGCCACCTGCAGCCCCCCCAGTGCGCGGGCGTCCCGACCCGTCAGTTCGAGCTGATACCAGAAGTGGCGCACGCCGTTGACCGAGGTGAAGATGATCCAATCGTAATCCGGCAGCCTGTCGAGGGCCTCACGGACAGGCGCGTACTCTTCCAACGGCACGATGGTGATGGTCGGAAATTCGTAACAGGCCGCGCCCAGACGCTCCAGGGTGTCCTTCAGGCCGCTGGCCTGCTCCCGGGCCCGGGTCACGACCACGCCCTTGCCGTGCAGGGGCAGCTTCTCGAACCAGTTCAGGGTGTCGTGCAGTTGCACGACCTCGCCCACCACCAGCATGGAAGGCGCCTTGATCCCTTCGCGTTCGGCCAGGGCCGAAATCTTTTCCACCGTGGAAATCCAGGACTGATGCTTGGTGGTCGTGCCCCAGCGGATGAGGGCCGCGGGCATGTCAGGCCGCATGCCGTTCTCCATGAGCTTGCCCGTGATGTAGGGCAGGTTCTTCACCCCCATGTAAAAGCACAAAGTGCTGGCCGCCGTGGCCAGGGCCGGCCAATTGTGAGCCGAATCAGGCTTGGTCGGATCCTCGTGACCCGTGATGAGCGACACGGACGAGGCGTACTTGCGATGGGTCAGGGGGATGCCCGCGTAGGCCGCGCCGGCCACGGCCGAAGTCACCCCGGGCACGACCTCGAACTCCAGGCCCGCTTCGAGCAGTTCCTCGGCCTCCTCGGCGCCGCGGCCGAAAATGTACGGATCCCCGCCCTTCAGACGCGCCACGTTCTTGCCGCCCTTGACCTTGGCCACGATGAGCGCGTTGATCTCGTCCTGGGGCAGGGTGTGGTCGCCGCCCTTCTTGCCCACGTAGATGATTTCGGCGTCGGAACGGCAGAGGGACAGAAAGCCCTTGTTGGCGAGGTAATCGTAGATGATGACCTCGCACTCCTGCAGGAGGCGCTGTCCTTTGACCGTTATCAGGCCCGGATCGCCGGGGCCCGCGCCGATGAGATATGCTTTGGCCATGATGTTTCCTTTGGTTTACATTTTCCGGGACAGCTTGCGTCCTCGGCCCGAGGCTTTGGGTCAGCCGGGAGAAGGCATGGATCCCCGCCTGCGCGGGGATGACTCATTCTGGGCCGGGTTAGCCGCGCCGGAATACCATGGATCCCCGCCTGCGCAGGGATGACGCCGAGACGGCGATTCACTTCAAGGTCATTCCCGCGCAGGCGGGAATCCATGCCTTTGCCTTTTCAAGAATCAAGGGCGTCAGCCGACGAAATCCCGCACCTTGGCCCGCAGCAGCTCCAAGGCGGCCTTCTTCTCGGCGAACTCCGCGGCCTTGGCCTTTTCCTTGGCCACGACGTCCTCGGGCGCCTTGCTGACAAAACCCTCGTTGCCAAGCTTCTTGGTCACGAATTCGAGTTCCTTGGACAGCTTGCCCAGTTCCTTGTCCAGACGGGCCAGCTCGGCCTCGAAGTCCACCACCCCGGCCAGGGGCACGAAGAGTTCGCAACCCCGGACCACGGCCGAGGCGCAGCCACGGGGCGGCTCCAGATCCGGGGCCACGGCCAGGGATTTGACCCGGGCCAGGGCCGCGATCTCGGTTTCGTGAGCCACCAGCACCCGCTGGTCCTCACCGCCGGCGCGAACCAGGACATCAAGCTGCGCTCCCGGCGCCACGCCCAGTTCGGCGCGAATGTTGCGCACGGCCACGATGGCGCCCTGCACCAGCTCCATGTCCCGCACGGCCCCTTCGTTCTCGCATTCGGGCCGAGTTTTGGGATAGGGCCGCTGGGCCAGGCTTTCCACGTCCAGCGAGGGGATGCAGGACCAGATTTCCTGGGTCACGAAGGGGATGACCGGGTGGGCGATGACCATGATTTCCGAGAGCACGTGTTTGAGGCAGGACCGGGCCTGGGCCTTGGCCGTGGCATCCTCTCCGTAGAGTTCGGGCTTGATCAGCTCCAGATACCAGTCGCAGAATTCGCGCCAGACAAAACCGTACAGGCCCTGGGCCGCCTCGTTGAAGCGATACCCTTCAAGCTGGGTGGCGTGTTCCTTCTTCAGCGCCTCCAGGCGGTGCAGGATCCACTGATGATGCAGGCCCGTGAGGCTCATGGGGTCGAACTCGGGTTCGGTGCCGTCCACGTGCATGAGGGCGAAACGGGCCGCGTTCCAGATCTTGTTGATGAAATGGCGGTAGCCCTCGATGCGCGCCTCGGAGAGTTTGATATCCCGGCCCATGGCCGCGAACGAGGTCAGGGTGAAGCGCAGGGAGTCGCAGCCGTATTTGTCGATCATCTCCAGGGGGTCGATGACGTTGCCCGTGGACTTGGACATCTTCTTGCCATGCTCGTCACGGACCAGTGCGTGGATGTAGACGTCCTTGAAGGGCACGTTGTCCATGAACTGCAGACCCATCATCATCATGCGGGCGACCCAGAAAAAGAGGATGTCAAATCCCGTGACCAAGAGCGAGGTAGGATAGAATGCCGCAAGCTCATGCGTCTTCTCGGGCCAGCCCATGGTCGAAAAGGGCCACAGGGCCGAGGAGAACCACGTGTCCAGCACGTCCTCGTCCTGGACCAGGTTGCCGCTGCCGCACGCGCAGGCCGAGGGGTCCTGACGGGCCACGACGAGTTCGCCGCAGTCCTGGCAGGTCCAGACCGGAATGCGGTGCCCCCACCACAGCTGGCGCGAGATGCACCAGTCGCGGATATTGTCCAGCCAGTTGTAGTAGGTCTTGTTCCACTGCGCCGGCCAGATGGTCGTGCGGCCGTCTTCCACGGCGGCCCGGGCCTTTTCGGCCAGGGGCTTGACCGCCACGAACCACTGCTCGGAGACAAAGGGTTCGATGACCGTCTTGCAACGGTAGCACTGGTTGACCTTGTTCTCGCAGGGTTCCTCGGCCACCAGCGCCCCGCAGGCGCGCAGGGCCTCGACGATGCGCTCGCGGCACTCCGCGGCCGTGAGGCCCCGATAGGCTTCGGGGGCGTTTTCGTTCATGCGGCCCTGATCGTTTATGACGCTGACCACATCGAGGCCGTGCTTGCGGCCCAGTTCCCAGTCGTTCATGTCATGGGCCGGGGTGATCTTCAGACACCCGGTGCCAAACTCCCGGTCCACGTAGGCATCGGCCACCACGGGCATGCGGCGGCCCACCAAGGGCAGGATGACGTGCTTGCCGACCATGGACTGGTAGCGCTCGTCCTCGGGATGCACGGCCACGGCCGTGTCGCCGAGCATGGTCTCGGGGCGCACCGTGGCCACGGTCACGAAACCCGAGCCGTCCTCCAGGGGATAGCGCAGGTGATAGAGCGTGGACTTGGCCGGAGCGTACTCGACCTCGTCATCGGCCAGGGCGGTATGACAGCGGGTGCACCAGTTGACGATGTACTTGCCGCGGTAGACGAGCCCCTGTTCGTACAGCGAGACAAAGACCTCGCGCACGGCCTTGGAAAGTCCCTCGTCCATGGTGAAGCGCTCGCGGGTCCAATCCACGCTGGCGCCCAGACGGCGGATCTGGTTCAGGATACGCCCGCCGTAGTCCTCCTTCCACTCCCAGACCTTGTGAACAAAGGCCTCGCGGCCGAGATCCTCGCGCCGGACACCCTCGGCCAACAGCTTGCGCTCGACCACGTTCTGGGTCGCGATACCGGCATGGTCCGTGCCCGGGACCCACAAAACGGTCTTGCCCTGCTGACGCATGTAGCGGCACATGATGTCCTGCAGGGTGATGTTGAGGGCGTGGCCCATGTGCAGAGCCCCGGTCACGTTGGGCGGAGGGATGACGATGGAATAGTTGTCCGCTGCATGGCCGGCGGCCTTGGCCGCGTCCGGGGTGAAGCTCTGATGTGTCCGCCAGTACGCAAGCCACCGCTCTTCCACGTCGGCGGGCTCGTACCCCTTGGACAGGGTTTCATTGGCCATATGATGAACTCCAAGGTCAGCTGATTGCGTCAAAAAACGCCGGAATGCCCGGCGCCGCGAGAACAAAATTGAGTACTGGGGCGCATGTCAAAAATCAAGCCCGACTTGCCCCCCACCCCGCAACCTGCTAGGGCGCGGGCATGCCTACCACGACCCGCTCCACGGCCCTGCTCTGGGATGAATCACACCTCTGGGGGCTGTTGCTCCTGCGCGCGCTCCACGCCCTGAAGATCCCCACCACCCTGCTCCGAGCCGAACACATTCGCGCCGGCGCCCTGCGAACCCTGAACCCGGGCACATTGTTCGTGCCTGGCGGATGGGCCCGGCTCAAGTCCCTGGCCCTCGAGGACACGGGACTGCGCGAGGTCCGCGACTTCGTGCGCGGTGGAGGGAACTATGTGGGGCTGTGCGGGGGGGCCGGACTGGCCCTGGCCTCGGAGCGGGGCACCAAATTCCTGGAGCTGTGTTCCTGGTCCCGCAAACCGGCCCGGGACCGCCTGCCCAATTTCAGCGGGCATCTGCGCTGCCAGGTCTGCGCCGGCAGCCCGGCCCATGAGGAATATCTGCCTGTCTGGTGGCCGTCCCAATTCGCGCCGGACCCCAGTTCAACCCTGGACGTTCTGGCGAGCTACGCAGGCCCGGGCCCGGACTTCTGGTCCGCGGATCTGGACTGGTCATCAGTGGCCGCTGGCGAGATCCGCCAGTGGGAGGCCCTCTACGGGATCAACCTGGATCCTGGGCGACTGCGCGGGGAGCCATGTATCGTGCGGGGCCGCTACGGCGCCGGCACCTTCATCCTCAGCTACGCCCATCTGGAGACCCCGGATTCGCCCCAGGCCAACGCTCTGCTCGCACGGTTGTTGGAGGTGCCGGAAGCTGCCACCGTTCCCTCCTGGAACCTCGAAGAAGAGGCGCCCTTGTGGGAGGACCCGATGCTGTCCGACATGCAGGCAGCCCTGTCCGGGCTCGTACAGTTCGGACAAAGCCATTTCCTGCTCTGCTGGCGTACCCCATGGCTCCTGGGCTGGCGGCGTGGCGTGCCGGGGTCGCCCATCAACTTCCTGCTGGCCTTGACCTGGCAGGCCCGCCACGCCCAGGCAGGACCTCTGGCCCGGGCCTACTGGGCCGAGCACGGACCAAAATGCCTGCGCCATTGCCTGGACTTCTGCCGGCAGACCCGCGAATACCTGCTCATGGAGCGCCGCATCCTGGCCACGTCCCCTTCCTCGCCGGAAGCAAGCGCCTCGCCGGGCCTGCAACGCCACAAGCTGGCCTTGTTCGGAAAATTCCCAGGCTACGGAGGTTTGTACGGAGAAATTCTGGGCACCTTGGACCGCCTGTTGTGGCGACAGTTCAGCACTCCAGGCGATGGGCCAGGACGATTTTCAGCGCGCTGAAAGATGACGTCTGGGGCAAGGTGGAGAAAAGCCTGTCCAAATAGGCCCGGTGACGAAAAATCCGGCGACTGGCGAGGCGGATCAGGCCAGGCCCCCAAGAAGCCAACAATAACTTGAAATCATTCAAGAAACGCAGCTCTGAATAAGCGGGGCTCACCCCTGCGGACACCGCCTCGAAGACCCCCTGGCTCCAGCGGCCCGGAGCATCTTCCAGCCCCAGCGTGACCACATCGTCGCGCGGACCGCCCGGCAGCATCCGGGCCAGGACCAGGGGCGTGATGTCGAGCTTGTCCGCGTCGCGCACCACATCGCAGACAGACCGGACCAGCGGGTCGAGCCCGTCCGGAAGTTCGCGCTTGTTGTGCAGGCGCACGGCTTCGATGACGCATTCGCGCTCCGAAACGTCCAGTTCCTCCAGCAAATCGCTTTTCCCCAGGACCGTGGCGCCCAGATCGCCGTGATCCACGGAAGCAGCGTCACGATAGGTACCGAAACGCTCGAATTGCTCGAACCGGCCGATGTCGTGCACCAGGGACGCGGCCAGGTACGGCGTCTCCGGAACCAGACCTTCGCCGGCCACAATTTTCACGGCCAGCGCATGCACCCGCAGGGAGTGATCGCGTTTGAGCACGATGTGCCCGCCCCTGTCGCCCGAACGGACGGCGTGCTCGGACGCCAGGGCGACAAAACGCCGACGCATCCGCCGCAGCAGAGCGTAGCGCATCAAAGACCCTGGTAGAACTTGTACAGATCCTCGTCGATGAGCAGGCGAAAACCGTCCTCGTTTTCCTCGAAGCGGATGACCTTGGCCGGATCCAGGGCCACATCCATGGCGTATTCAGCCAGGCGGGTGGCCTCTTTTTTGGCGGCATCGTCCAATGCGGGAAATTTTCCCATCTCAACCCATTGTGCCATGACCTTCTCCTTCCTTGACAGGCTATTTTCTCCAGAATTCAGGAACAAACAAAACCAAAATCGTGTAGATCTCAAGCCGCCCCAGCAGCATGCAGAAACTGAGCACCCATTTGCCCAGGGCCGGAATCCCGGAGTAATTGTCCACGGGGCCAACGTTCCCCAGGCCGGGGCCGACATTGCCAATGCAGGCCACCACGGCCGCGAACGACGTCAGCACATCAACGTCCATGGCCGCCAGAGCCAGGGACGAGACCACGAACAGGACGATGTAGAGCACAAAAAAACCCCAGATGCTGGTCAGCACCTCCTCCTTGACCAGCTTGGGGCCAAACTTCAGCGGCAGCACGGCCCGTGGATGCACCAGACGGAACAGTTCACGATAGGCGTGCTTGAAGAGCAGCATGACCCGCATGCATTTGATCCCGCCGGCGGTGGACCCGGCACACCCTCCCACAAACATACACAGCAGCAGGATGCCCTGCGGCAAGGGTAGCCACAATTCGTAGTCAGCCGTGGCGTATCCGGTGGTCGAGATGATGGAGGCCACTTGAAACAGGCTGTGCCGCGCGGCGTCGGCCCAGGAAGCGTAGTTCGGGCCATGGATGGACACGGCCACCACGCCGGTCAACACGCACACGAATACCATGAAGAAACGGAACTCCGGGTCACGCCACAAAACCAGGGGCCGCCCCCGGAAGAGTTGGAAGTGCAGGGCGAAGTTGAGTGCCGCGACGAGCATGAAAAAGGAAATCACGTAGTCTATGTAGGCCGAGCCATATGCGGCGATCGATGCGTTGCGAGTCGAGAAGCCGCCCGTGGCCATGGTCCCGAAACTGTGACACACGCTCTCGAAGAGGTCCATGCCGCCAAACATCAGCAAGACCACCTGCGCGACGGTGAACAGCACGTACACCTTCCACAGACTCATGGCCGTGTCCTTGATGCGAGGTTGCAGCTTGTCGGCCACGGGACCCGGCACTTCGGCCTTGTAGAGCTGCATCCCGCCAACTCCCAGAAAAGGGAGAATGGCGATGGTCATGACGATGATGCCCATCCCGCCCAGCCAGTGGGTCAGGCTGCGCCACAAAAGGAGTCCCTTGGGCTGGACCTCGATGTTGGTCAGGATGGACGCGCCCGTTGTCGTGAACCCCGACACGGATTCAAAGAATGCGTCCGTGAAGGACGGAAAACCTCCCAGGGCGAAGGGCAAGGCCCCGAAAAAACCGCACGCGATCCAACCCAGGGAAACGATGACCATGCCCTCGCGGTGGTTGATGACCATAGGGCCCGGGCGCCGAAACATGACCATCAAAAAGACCCCGGCCAGCACCGTGACACACAGGGACAAAAAGAGCGGGACCACGGATGCGTCGTCGTAGTACCAGCCGCAGGCCAGGGGCGCGAGCATGCACAATCCGACGCACAAAAGGATGAGACCCGTCACGTGCCAGGCGATGGACCAGCGCATCAGCCCTGCTCCCAGCCCCGGGTCAGCATCCTCTCCACCGCCGGGATGGACTCCGTGAGACTCAGGATAAAGAGGCGGTCCCCACTTTTGATGATGTCCAGGCCGGATGGGATGAGGACACTGTCCCCGCGCATGATGCACAGGACCAGCACGCCCTTGGGAAAGGGAAGGTCTTTCAGCGCCTTGCCCACGAGGCTCGAATCAGGACCGACCAGGGCCTCCAGGGCCTCTGCTCCGTCCTTGATGGCCACGGCCGAAAGCACGCCGCCTTTTCGCACATGCTTGAAAATGCTGTTCACCGCCGACAGGCGCGGACTGACGATGTGCTCGAGCCCGATGGCATGCACCAGGGGCATGTACTCAATCTTGTTCAACCGGGTGATGGCCATGGGCGTGCCCAGCTTTTTGGCCAGCAGGGAAGACAGGATGTTGCTCTCCTCGACGCCGGTCATGGTCACCACAACATCCATCTCGCCGATATTCTCTTCCAGAAGCACTTCCTGATCCGTGCCGTCGCCGACCAGAACCACGGTCCGGTCCAGTTCGCCCGCCAGTTCGGCGCATCGCTCAGGGTTCTTGTCGAGCAGCTTGACGTGGATAGGCTTCTTTTCCAGCGCACGGGCCAGGCGCAGACCGATGTTGCCACCACCGATGATGAGTACGCTGCTCTTCTTGCCAGGCCTGTTGCCCAGAAAGGAAAAAACGGACTGGAGCTGGGTGTCCTCGCACACAAAATAAACCAGATCCCCCTCCCGGATCTCGTCGGATCCGGTGGGCACGATGACCGTGTCGTTGCGGATGATGGCCGCGACGATAAGCGGCATGTCCACGGCCTTCCTGCGCAACTCCATGAGCCGCAGACCCGCCAGGGGATTGTCCGCTGTGATCCAGGTGCCCGCGATCTTGATCCGCCCACCGGCCAGATCGCTGATGTCCACGGCACCCGGGGCGCGGAGCATGTGCTCAATGGTGCGCACGACCTCCACTTCCGGATTGATGAGCAACCCGATGCCGATCTCCCGGGCCAGTTGCTCGCCGTAGGCCGTGTACTCGTCGTTGCGAATGCGGGCCAGCTTGGTCAACCCGGGAGCGAGCATCTTGGCGAAGGTGCAGGCCATGAGATTGATCTCGTCGCTGTCGGTAACGGCCAGCAGCATGTCCGCCCCGGCCACCCCGGCCTCGCGCAGCACCAGCGGGCTGCAACCCGACCCTTCCAGCACCTGCACGTCCATGTGGTCGAGAATGCGCTGCAACACTGCCGGGTTGCGGTCAATGACCACGACGTCCTTGTTTTCCGAAGCTAAGCGCTTGGCAATGTGAAACCCGACTTCTCCCGCGCCGACAATGATGACTTTCAAACGCAACTCTCCAGTTGAGGGGGTCTAACGGCCCCGCGCAGGGGGCCAGGGGGTGCACTCCCGGGCCGGGGCGAACCCGGCCTCGAAGGCTTCCCGAAGGGAGGAAAAATGTACCCGGTTGGCCTTCCCGACCATCCGCCCCTGAGGACACGACACGGTGTGGAAGCGCTTCGAATTCCGATTGCCGACGTACCCGCGCTGCGCGACCGGAGAACGCAACACGACAGGCCAGAAGCCGCTGCCGCGTGCCATGGCCGTGACCTGGGCTACCAGCATCTTCCGGGCCAGCCCACTGTCCGCGTCCGAGGCGTGAGGATAAACGAAAGCGGCCCCGTGTTCAATCATGGCCAGGTTGACCAGACGCCCGTCCCCGCGACGCGCCACGCCGACCAACCGTCCATGGCGGTCCCGGCCCAGATCGGCCTGGTCAAGAGCAAGCGTCTGCCCTGAAATCAGGGCAGAGAGCTCGGCCCCCGCTTCCCGCCCGTAATACTGGCCGGGCGCTCCGTGGTGCCCGACTTCGGGCGCGTCGATGCCGCGCAGACGGAGTCGCTCTCCGCCTTGAAGCACCACCGTGTCTCCGTCCAGAACCTTCTCGACCCGCACGTGCCAGTCCCCGGCGATAGCCGCCTGAACCAGGAGGCACCAGACCAGGACAGCCGCCGCAACGGGTCCCGGCTGACGAAAAAAGAAGGCAACCAAAGAGGTTGCCTTGAAATTCCGGTTCCGGTTCTGATCAGGACTCATAGTAGGAACGCAGCTGCTGGCTGCGCACGGGGTGGCGCAACTTGCGCAAGGCCTTGGCCTCGATCTGGCGGATACGCTCGCGAGTAACATTGAAGAGCTTGCCGACCTCTTCGAGGGTATGATCGCTCTTTTCGCCAATGCCGAAGCGCTTGCGCAAAACCTGCTCCTCGCGCGGGGTCAGATCCGACAGGACCTGGGCGATCTGCTCGGCCAGCTTGGTGTTGACCACCTCGTCGGCCGGGGCCACGGCCTTCTTGTCCTCGATGAAGTCGCCCAGGCTCGAATCCTCTTCGTCGCCGATGGGCGTTTCCAGGGAAATGGGCTCCTTGGCGATCTTGAGGACCTTCTTGACCTTCTCCAAGGGGTAGTCCATGCGCTCGGCGATCTCTTCCGGAGATGGATCGCGGCCCAGTTCCTGGACCAGGTAACGGGAGGTGCGCACGAGCTTGTTGATGGTCTCGATCATGTGCACGGGGATGCGGATGGTCCGGGCCTGGTCCGCTATGGCGCGGGTGATGGCCTGGCGGATCCACCACGTGGCGTAGGTCGAGAACTTGTAGCCACGCTGGTATTCGAACTTGTCCACGGCCTTCATGAGCCCGATGTTCCCCTCCTGGATGAGGTCCAGGAACTGCAGACCGCGGTTGGTGTACTTCTTGGCGATGGACACGACCAGGCGCAGGTTGGCGCGGATGAGCTCCTGCTTGGCGTCAAGGGCGTCGGTGTTGCCCTTGCGGATGCGCCAGAGGATCTCTTCAAGCTGATCCACGTCGTGCATGGCATTTTCCTGCAGCTTGCCGAGGATCTCGATCTTGCCATTGACCATTTCCTTGAAGGAGAAAAGCTCCTCCATGGTCATGCCGAGCTGGTCGGCGGCAGCCACGGGGTTGATGCTGCGCGCGTCGAGCTGGCGAAAAATGCCGAAAATCTCATCCTGGGATTTGCCGAGCGACAGGATGTAGGCCGACAAGTCGCGACGGCAATTGTGCATCTGCCGCACATAATCGCCCACGGTCTCGATGATGCGGTCGATGAGCGTCTTTTCGAGCTTGATGTCGCGCAGGCACTGCACCACGCTCTCCTTGTAGTCCATGATCTTCTTCTGCACGCCGAAGACACGTTTCTCCAGGGTCGCGCATTCGTCCAGACGAGTGTAAAGGGGCTTCTTCTTGCGATAGATGTTCTTGACGTCTTCGAGCAGCTTGATGACCCGCTCGCGCTGGTTCATCTCCTCCTCGGACGGGTCGTCTTCCTCGATGGTCTTGACCACGTCCTTGAGCTTCATGCGGCCCTTTTTGAGGTCCTCGCCCACGCGCACGAGTTCCTCCACGGCCACGGGCACCTCGACCAGAGCGTACATGACCTCCAGTTCGCCGGCCTCGATCTTCTTGGCGATGTAGACCTCGCCGTCCCGGTCCAGAAGACCCACGGCACCCATCTCGCGCAGATACATGCGCACGGGATCGTTGCTGCGCGAGGAATAATCGGCGCCGTCCTCGTCCTCGGCCAGTTCGAGCTTTTCCTCTTCCTTGGGTTCTTCGCCGTCGTCCTCGGCGATCTCGATCCCACGGGAAAGCTTCTCGTCGACGATGTCGATGTCGAGCTGATCAAAAATGACTATGATCTCGTCTATCTGTTCCGGCGTGTTGACCTCGGACGGCAGGGCCTTGTTGAGTTCATCAAAGGTCAGAAAACCCTTTTTCTTTCCTTCGGCAATCAGCGCCTGAATCTGCTGGACATCCTTGATATTACTCATCCGCTCCCCCAAAGTTGGTAAAAAACAGCGCCCCGCGGCGGACAGACCGCCCTGCTCAACCCTGCGTTCTGGCCTGAATGAGAGCCAGGAGACGCAACTCCTCCTGGAAATCGCCGTTCCGGCGGGCCCTGCGCAGGCTCTCTCCCAGGCTTTCCAGCTCTCGCCGCTGCCCGGTCTGACGCAAAAATTCCCGCACCTCGTCCCATTCGTCCCGCCCGTCATCAATCGTGACGTCAAGACGCATCTGGCACTCCACGTAAAACTGCTTCTCGCCCTGGTCCAATCCGGCCAGGATCACATGCGGGTCAGCCCCGCAAATCTTGCTCCAGAAAATTCTTCCCCGTTCCGTGGCCAACGCGGCCTCGAGACCCAGGTCCCGCAATTGCCCGTGGTACTCGGGAAAACGCACGGCAAAGGCCAGCAGGTTCTTGTCTCGTTGGGACGGCTTGCATGCCTCAAGCCCCGTCTTTGCCGCGCCCAGACCCTGGCCTGTTCCGGAATCAGGCAAGACCTGCCTCCACTCGGCCTCGGAAAGGCCCAGACCCGCCGCCAACCTGGGCAGGTAAAAGGAGTGCAGGTCGTGGGTTTTCAACTGCCGCACGAACTCCTTGGCCCATTGCAACACTTCTTTCGGCGATCTGGTCTGGGTGATCATGCGCATGCAGTACTCAAGGCCGTCCACGGACGCCGCGATGAGATCCCGCAGCCGCTGAGCCCCGAATTTTTGCAGCACGGAATCCACATCCTCGCCCTCGGGCAGGCACAGCACCCGGCATTTCAGCCCCTGGGTCAGGATCATCTCCGCGCTGCGCAGAGCGGCTTTACGGCCGGCATTGTCCCCGTCGAAAACCAGATCGACCAGCCCCACCAGCCCCGAAAGCCGGTGCACCTGCTCCCGAGTCAGGGCCGTGCCAAGCACCCCGCAGCTGTTCTCGAACCCGAACTGGTGCAAACTCAAGACATCCACGTAACCTTCGGTCAAGAGCACGCTCCGACCGTGGGACATGGCGCGCCGCGCCTGGTACAGGCCGTAGAGATGTTCGCCCTTGGTGTAAATGGGCGTTTCGCTGGAATTCAGATACTTGGGACCTTCCCCGTCGACCAGGCTGCGACCGCCGAAAGCCACAGTCTGGCCGGACAGATTCATGATCGGAAAGATGAGCCGCTCGCGGAACCGATCGTAGTGGCTGCCCTTGGCCGACTTGCTGACCAGCCCGGCCTTCTCCGCGGCTTCGGGGGCGAAGCCATGCCCGCGCAGATGATCGCGCAGTTCGTTCCACCCCGACGGAGCCCAGCCCAGACAAAACCGCTCCACGACCTCCGCGCTCAGGCCACGCCGGGTGATGTACTCGCGCGCCGCCTGACCGGCCGCGCCGCCCAGCACCTTGCGGTAGAAGACCTGGGCCAGGGCGTGCATGTCCAGACATTGAGCCCGCGACACCCCACCCGCCGGCTGGTATTCAGGTCGCTTTCGCACCTGCAAGCCCGCCTCGCGGGCCAGTGCCTCCACGGCTTCGCCGAACTCAAGACCATTGATGGCCCGGTAGAATTCAATGACATCGCCCGAGGCCTGACAGCCAAAGCAATAGTAAAACCCACCTTCGGGATTGACCGAAAAGGACGGCTTGGTCTCCTGGTGAAAAGGGCATGGAGCCACCAGCCGGACGCCTGCCGGGCGGAGTTCGACGTGCCTGCCGATCACGTCCTCGATGCGCAATCGAGCCTTAATCTGTGCAATCAGTCCCTGGTCGAACGCGCTCATCCGGCTCCGCCGTTACAAATTTACCCCGCCAAAACCACCTTGGTCACGCCATCGCCACCTTCGTCCGCGTTGCCCAGCCTGAATCCGCCCACGGCCCGGGACTGCCGCAGATGTTCATGCACCATGCGCCGCATGGCGCCGGTGCCCATGCCGTGCACGATGTCCACCTCGGTCCGCCCGGCCAACAGCGCCTTGTCCAGAAAACGGGACAACTCGGCCTCGGCTTCGTCGGCGCGCATCCCGCGCAAATCCAGACGCAAGGACCCGGCTGGCGCGGACGCTCTCTTGACAACCACCCTGCCGGGGTCTGTCCGGCTCTTTTCAACAGGCCCCACGTCGGACAGGCCCACCCACAAAGACACTCCGCCCAGATCCAGGCGCACTCGCCCCTTTTTTCCGTCCACTTCCTGCACCAGTCCGGTTTTGTCCCAGGGTAGATAAAGCAGGACCTGCCCTTGGGCAATGGCCTCGATGGAAAGATGGACCGACTTTTCGGGATTGGCGATCTCACCCACGCTCTCGCGCAGGGTGGCCAACTCCTTCAAGGCCTCCTTGCGGCCTCGGCGGCCTTCCCGCCACTGCTGCATGATTTCCCGGGAAGCCTCGCGCAGATCGTTCTGCATGCGGACGCGTTCCTGGTCGAGTTTTTCGAGCTTGCGCGAAAACTTCTGCTCCAGTTCGCGGGCACGGACCGCAAGGGCCGTCAACTCATCTTCCTTGGCTGCGGCCAGACGGTTCAGGCGCTCAAAGACCTCTTCCGCGTCGCTCGCATCCAGGTAGAGATATTCCTGGGCCCGGGCCAAAATGGACTCGGGCAGTCCTTGCTCCCGAGCCACGTCCAGGGCTCGGCTGGCCCCCACTTGGTCGTAGCCCAGCTTGAAGAGGGGTTTTTTGGTGTCCGGGGAGAAAATGACCGAGGCCGCACGGACCCCATCCCGGGACAGGCCATAGGCCTTGAGAGCCGGGAAATGAGTGGCCGCGGCAACCCAGGCCCGACGATCGAGCAGGCCATCGACCACGGCCTGGGCCAACGCCGCGCCCTGGCTTGGGTCCGTCCCGACCCCGAACTCGTCGAGGATGACCAGGGTCCGGGAGTCGATACGCGGCCACACTTCGCTGAAATGACGGATTTGGGCCGTGAAGGTGGACAGGCTCTGCTCGATGGACTGTTCGTCGCCCATGGACACCACGAAATGTTCCCACAGGGGCACGCTGCTGCCTTCGGCTGCCGTGACAGGCAGGCCTGCGTGGGCCATGAGGCCCAGAAGCCCCAGAGTCTTGAGGCACACGGTCTTGCCGCCCGCGTTTCCGCCGGTGATGATCAGGGCCTGCTGCCCCTGGTGCAGGACGAGGTCCACAGGCACGACCTGGGCCTGTCCAAAGACGAGCAGAGGATGGCGGGCCTGAACCAGGTTCAGGGGCGCGTCCGGTGCGATGTCAACGACATGCGCGTCTGTCTGACGGGCGAATTTGCAGACCGCCAGGAGCACGTCGACGCGGACCAGACTCCCGAAGGTATCGGCCACGGCATCCTGCTCCGAGCGGATGAGCCCCGTCAGGAAGCGCAGGATCTTTTGCTCCTCGACGCGCTCCTGCTGCTTGAACTCCTGCAGGTCGTTGTTCAGTTCGACCAGAAAAAGCGGCTCGAAGTAGCAGGTTTCCCCGGTCTGAGAATAGTCGTGAACGATGCCCTTCAGCCGACCCTTGAAATTGGCCTTCAAAGCCAAGACATAGCGATCCGAGGAGATGGTCAGGAATTCGTCCTGCAACATGCCCTGCAGATCCTTGTTCTGAAAAAAATCCTGGACCTTGCGAGTGCACATCTGGTGCACGCGACGGATCTCCTGACGCACGGAATACAACTCTGGCGAGGCTTCGTCGCGAATGGTCCCATCGGCGGACAAACAGCGCGAAAGCCCGGACCAGGTCCTGGGCGGCAGGGTCAAGCCGCCTGCCAGCGCGGACAGGGCAGGATAACGCTGCGGATCGGAGGCACCGAGGCTTTCCAGCAGGAAGGACGCGGACGAGAGCATCTCCCGGACCCCGGTCAGCCCATCCAGATCGAGCACGGCCAGGGGGTTGCGCAGAAAGGCAAAGACTCCGGCCACGTCGGGAAAAGTGGACAGGCGCAGTTCCCGATGCGCGCAAAAGTGCATGATCTCTCGCGTCAGTGCCGCTTTTTCGGCGATGCGCAGGAGATCGGCGACAGGTAAAAGCGAAAGGCAGGCATCCCTGCCCGCCTCGCTGACCGCAAAAAGCGAAAGTTGCTGCAGGACCTTGGGGTATTCCAGCAGCTGCAATGTTCTTGAATCCATAGGATTACGAAGATAGCCTGGCGCGCACCAGCGCGCTGAGTTCCTTGCCGTCGACGCGGCCGGCATGCTCGCCGAGTATGGCGTTCATGACCCTGCCCATGTCCTTCATGCCGGAGGCGCCCAGGGCCTGAATGGTCGTGGCGACGACCTCGTCCAATTCTGTCGGGGAAAGAGCCGTGGGAAGATAGGTGCGCAGAATGACGTGTTCGCGCTCCTCGATTTCAGCCAGATCGACCCGGCCAGCGGCCCGGAACTGGTCAATGGATTCCTGGCGTTGCTTGACCTGCTTGGCCACCACGTCGAGGATTTCTGCGTCGGTCAACTCCCGGCGGAGATCGACCTGCTTGTTCTTGACGGCTGCCTTGAGCATTCTCAAGACAGCCACCTCGTCAGTCTTTTTCGCCTTGAAAGCGGCCACATAGTCCTTTTCAATGCGCGCGGAAAGACTCATTACGCCACCTGAAGTTTGCGAATCTTTTTGAGCAGTCTCTTCTTGGCCGCAGCTTCCTTCTTCTTCTTCTGGATGCTGGGCTTTTCAAAGTGCTGACGCTTCTTCAATTCCGAAAGAATACCGGCTTTTTCGACCTGCTTCTTGAACTTCCGCAGGGAATAGTCGAACGTATCACTGTCACTCATGTAAACACCTGGCAAACGGATCACCCCCCGTTCTCGATCTCATCCTGCGCACATTTTCGCGCAGGAAATTTTGCTTTCTATGCCAACCCGACCCGCATGGCAAGAAAAATACGCCATAAAAAAAGGGGCGCAAGGCCGCCCCTTCTCAAACAATGTAGTCGTCAGGCTATCAAATCTTTTCCTTCAGGGTCTCGGCCAGAGACTTGAGGATGACGACGCCCACTCCGCTCCCGATAATGAACAGCACCGCGTAGAGAACTCCGAAAAAAATGGCATGATCTGGCTGCCACCAAGGCAAGTCCTGGGGCAGTGGGCTCTGAACAGTTTCCCCATGCAACATACGATCCCCCTTTGCGGTCTTACTTGATTGCGTCCTTCAGTTCCTTGCCGGGCCGAAACTTGACGACCTTGCATGCGGGGATCTTCAACTCTTCGCCGGTGCGGGGATTGCGCCCGGTGCGAGCCTGACGCTCTTCGACCACGAACGTTCCAAAACCGGTAAGGGTCATCTTCTTTTCGCTGATCAGGGTCTCCTGAACAGCCTTCAGGAATTCCGTCAGGGCGCGCTCCGCGTTCGCCTTGGTCAGTCCAGCCTTTTCCGCCATCTTGGCAACCAATTCAGCTTTCGTCATCAGTCTTCCTCCTTTGCAGTGATTCACCAACGGTCGCGGGAGGTTCTCCAGAAACCCCCTGGGCTCGCAGCCGTCAACATGTTGCACATTCAGCCTGAACTTGAAATATCCGGACACGAATGCGCCACTACCTACTGGAACGAAAGGAGCATGTCCAGAGGGACAAATGCAGAGGCAGCCTCTCTTCCCGGCGCAAACGCTCAGTGCGCAGGCAAACAGAATTTCAAAGGCAAAGTCAAGCACATTTTCGAAAAATGACAGGTAAAACCTACTCTCCCAGGCTTTTTTGACTTCTCGGATCAGTTTTTTCGTCAAGAGCGAGAGCAAGGGCGCGCAGCAAGTCCGGAGGCAATTGTTCGGGGCGGACCCGCCGATCAACGCCGGCTATCTTGCACCATGCATCGACGGATGGAGACCAGCGGGATTTGAGAATGGTCCCAAGCTGCTTGCGGCGCTGCTGGAAGAGAATCTTGAGGCAGGCAGACAAGGCCCGGGCCGCGGCCCAGGCAGGGTCTGGACGCGGCACAAAACGGACCACGGCGGAATCAACCTTGGGACGCGGCCGGAAAACGTGAGGCGGCACCGTGAACAGGAGCTCGACGCGAACAAAACTGCCGACCCAGGCTGACAATGCGCCATAGGCCCTGCTCCCGGCAGGAGCCGCCAGACGCTGCGCAACCTCTTTCTGGACCATGAAGGTCATGCTCCTGAACGCCCTGCAACGGCAGACCATCTCCCAGATCATGGGCGAGGCCACATTGTAGGGCAGATTGCCAACCAGGGACAGGCCCGGGAGCCTGTCCGTCGCTTCCCAACAAAAATCCAGGCCGTCGCCATGCACCACGGCAATGCCTGGGAACTCGGCCTTGAGCCAGTGGGCCAGGGCATGATCCTTTTCCAGAACCATGCACGGCCCTTTGTGCGCGGCCAAGGTGCGCGTCAAAGCTCCTCGACCCGGACCGATCTCCAGGACAGGGTCGCCAGGACTCAGACCGACACAGTCGACAATGCGGCGACAAATGTTGGGATCGGACAGAAAATTCTGACCCAGAGATCGTTTGGGTGTCGAAAAGACGGATCGTTCACCCATGAGGAATCTTCCGTTGGCGTTCCATTCTGCGCCGAGCCCTGCGGTCATGGTAGACCCGCACCGCGCGCAACGTTGCGAAATAGCTGACTATGGCCAGCGGAACACCGGCGATGACCCCGCCAAGGGTGGTGATGAGCAGCCATTTCCAGCCCCGTTGCACGAGTTCCAGGAAAGGCAGGTTGATGAGTTCGTGCATGCTCAGATGGGGAACGTCGACAGGGACGAAGACCTTGCCCAGCATGTACAAAAGGGGAAAAACGAAGGCCCAGTTGAATGGATTCGTCCACCATGTCCCCAGGGCAGCTGCGATGACGTTACCGCGCAGCACAAAGGCCAGGGATGCGGCGATGGCCATCTGCAGGGACAGAAACGGCAGGGCGCCGGCAAAGACACCCAGGGCAAGGCCAAGGGCGATGGATTCGGCCGGGGCCTTGATACGCACGATGCGCAGATAGGCATACCGGCTCGACCGAGCGATTTTTTCCCAGATTCGTTCCATGAATTCACATAAAAAAGGCAGTCGGGATGCCCCGCCTGCCCTGCTGTGCACGCGTGAAGGATCGACGAGTGTCTATGATCCCCCCTTGCCGCTTGTCAATGCATTTCAAATTGCGCCGCGCGGACTCATCGCGCCGCACGGCGTATCCGGCATGGTCCTATTCCACCGGCGGCGTGAACACGCGCGTGGCCATGTCCCGGTCCATCATGAAGAGGCCCCCTCCGTCGGAGCCCAGAAGACGCAGCTTCTGCACGACTTCGTTGACGCTGTCCTCCTCCTCGACCTGCTCGGCGACGAACCAGTTCAGAAGGTTGGCCGAAGCGTGATCCTTCTCCTTGATGGCCAGGTTCATCAGGTCGTTGATGCGCCCGGTGATGTAGGCTTCGTGCTTTTGCGCCGCTTCCATGGCCGCCAGAGGGCTGGCCCATTCGAACTGCGGCTTGTCGATGGCTTCGAGGGTCACGCGGCCACCGCGTTCGGCCACGTAGCGGAAGAACTTCATGGCGTGAAAGGTTTCTTCCTGGTTCTGCACGGTCATCCAGTTGGCAAAACCGCCCAGATTCTTGTCATGAAAATAGGCCACCATGGCCAGATACAGGTAGGCGGAATACATTTCCGCGTTGATCTGCTCGTTGAAGGCTTTTTCCATTTTGGGGCTGATCATGGCTCTCCGTCCTTGGTTGATGTTGCAATCAGAGCAGCTTTTTGACCGCGTCGAGCACGGCGGCGTAATCAGGCTCGTGGGTCAATTCAGGCACCACCTGCACATAGGCGACCCTGCCTGCCTGGTCGATGACGAAGACTGCCCGGGCCAGCAGTCGCAGGCCGTCGATGAGCACTCCATAGGCCTGCCCGAAAGAG
The DNA here is from genome assembly GCA_964589645.1 of uncultured Desulfovibrionaceae bacterium. Lineage (GTDB taxonomy): Bacteria > Desulfobacterota > Desulfovibrionia > Desulfovibrionales > Desulfomicrobiaceae > Desulfomicrobium. The sequence continues at coordinate 12,430 of CAZPSN010000033.1, read as the reverse complement.
GCTGTCTGGTAGTCGGACACGGTCTGCACGTTCTGCACCCCGGCATTGCCGCACCAACGCTTCTGGGCAAAGGGCAGGTCCATGCTCACGGTCAGGACTTTGACCTTGTCGCCCAGGGCCTGGGCCTCCTGGTTGAAACGACGGGTCTCCATGTCGCAGACCGGCGTGTCCAGGGACGGAACGGCCGAGATGACCACGACTTTGCCCTTCACATCGGCCAGGCTCACCGGACCAAGATCGTTGCTGACCACCGCGAAGTCCGGCGCGGTCATGCCCGGGGTGATCTCCGCCCCGACCAGGGTCAGGGGGTTGCCCATGAACGTCACCACGTTATCTCTTTTGATCATACGAAGACTCCTTCATGATTGCGGCCATATCGCTGACGACAGGGCCGGTTGTTGACGACAAGGAGCAATCTAAGCCTCGCCTCGCGGTTCGCAAGAGGGCGACGCCGACTTTGGGCAAAAAACTCTGTCAGCCAACCCCTCCCCCGTGGCTGGCCAACCGCCCGGCCCCCTGCTAAACCGCCCCCATGCACGCACCCCGACTGGTTTTCCTTGGCCTGGACGGCCTGCCCTGGTCCCTGGCCCAAAACCTCTGCGCCCAGGGCCTCTTGCCCAACCTCAAAACCATCGTGGACCTTCCTGGCTGCGCGGCCATCCAGGCCGAGCTGCCCGAGCTCTCGCCCGTGAACTGGACCAGCCTGTTCACCGCGACTTCGCCCGGGGAGCACGGCATTTACGGCTTCACGCGACTGGATCCGCAAAGCTATGACCTTGCCTTCACGGACTTCTCGCACGTGCACGGAGCCACGATCTTCGAGCGGCTGGCCGCCGCCGGATTTTTCGCCAAGGTCGTGAACATGCCGAACCTTTCGCCAGTGCGGGCCGCCAGGGCCATGCTCGTGGCCGGATTCCCGGCCCAGTCACTGCAGGGAGCGACCCACCCTCCGGTCCTCGGCCACATCCTGGCCGACCACGGGTACCGCATCGAGGCCGATACCGTGCGCGGGGCAACGGACCCGGCCTTCCTCCTCTCCGAGTTGCAACAGACCCTGGCCGGCCGGGAGGCGGCCCTCGATCTTCTGTGGCCGGACCTGTCCTGGGATCTCTTTTTTTTCGTGCTGACCGAGACCGACCGGCTGGGCCATTTCCTTTTCCCGGCCCTGGTCGAGCCCTTCCATCCCTGGCGTTCCGAGGCCTTGCGCTTCATGGCCAGCTGGGACCGCCTCGTCGGACGGTTCCTGGAGCGCTACCACGATCTGCCCGAACCCAAGCGCCTCATGGTCATGGCCGACCACGGGTTCACCACCCTGGAACAGGAAGTGGACCTCAATGCCTGGCTGCGTGAAATGGGGCTCTTGCGGCTGTCCCGCGAGCCGGGAAGCGAGTGGGACGCCACGTCCATGGGGACGGGTACGCGCGCCTTCGCCCTTGACCCGGGGCGCATCTACCTGCACACCAGGGCACGCTTTGACCGTGGCCGGCTGTCCCCTTCCGAGGCCGAACTCCTGGCCGATGACCTCGTCCGCCTCGTGTCGACCCTCACCTGGCGAGGCCGCAAGATCGTCCGACACGTCCACCGCGGAGCCGACCTGTATCACGGCTCCTGCGCGCACCTCGCCCCGGATCTGATTTTGGTGCCGGAGCCCGGCTTCGATCTCAAGGGCAAATTCGGCCGGCCAGGGGTGTTCGGTCATTTCGGACGCCAGGGCATGCATACGGCCGACGACGTTTTTTTCTTCGATTCCACCGGTTTTGTCCCGCGCACGCCGACAGACGTCGGGCGCGAGATTCTGACCTGTTTCGGCATTTCCGCCACCACCATAACAGCCTGAAACCATGCGTATCGACTACGAAAAAGACCTCAATCCAGCCCAGTTCGAAGCGGCCACCACCCTCGCCGGACCAGTCCTGGTCATTGCCGGGGCCGGATCGGGCAAGACCCGCACCATCGTCTATCGCCTGGCCCGGCTGGTGGAATGCGGGGTCTCGCCGGCCGAAATCCTGCTCCTGACCTTCACGCGCAAGGCCTCGGCCGAAATGCTGCGCCGCGCCGAGGATCTGCTCGGGCATCAGGGCCTGGGGCACGTGCGCGGCGGCACCTTCCACGGCTTCGCCTACTCCCTGCTCAAGCACAACGCAGGACTCCTGGGTTTTGCGCGCGGAGCCACGGTCATGGACCGCTCCGACGGTGAGGAAATCCTCGCCCAGGCCAAGGACCGGCTGCAGATCGGACGCGGCGACCGCAAGTTTCCCAAGCGCTCGACCATCCTTGGCCTTTACAGCAAGAGCCGCAACAAGGAGCTGCCCCTATCCCAGGTTCTGCGCCAGGAAGCCTACCACCTGGGCACCTACGAAGACGACCTGGGACGGCTGCAGGAGGAATACGAGCGGATCAAGAAGGAATGCGGCCTCCTGGACTACGACGACCTGCTCTTCCTCCTCGAGCGTTTGCTGGTGGACCACCCGCATGTGCGCGAATCCGTGGCCTCATCCATCTCCCACGTCATGGTCGACGAATTCCAGGACACCAACCTGGTCCAGGCTCGTCTGGTACGGTTGTTGACCAGACCCGGCGATGCATCCCCCAACATCATGGCCGTGGGCGACGACGCCCAGTCCATCTACGCCTTTCGCGGCGCCAACGTGAAGAACATCCTGGACTTCCCCAAGGCCTTTCCGGGAGCCAAGATCATCAAGCTGGAACAGAACTACCGCTCCACCCAGCCCATCCTGGAACTGACCAACGCCATCCTGGACGGATTCCGCGAGAAATTCTGCAAACGCCTTTTCTCCGAGCGCACGGACTCACGCCTGCCCGAGCACATCCTGCCCTTCTCGGATCGCAGCCAGGCCCGCCTGGTCACGACCAAGATCGTGGAACTGTCCCGGACCTACCCGCTGGATCAGATCGCCGTGCTCTTTCGGGCCGGATATCAATCCTACCATGTGGAAGTGGAGCTGAACAAAATCGGACTGGGGTTTCGCAAATACGGCGGGATCAAATTCTCCGAGGCCGCGCACATCAAGGATGTCCTGGCCTGCCTGCGCCTGGGCCTGAACCTCTCGGACCTCCCGGCCTGGCAGCGCGTCCTGGCCAATGTGCCCGGCATCGGCCCCAAAAGCGCCCAGAAGATCCACCACGCGGCCATGATCAACGACCAAGCCTACATCAATGCCCAGCGGGCCAAACGCCCCGAGTTGCAAAACCTTCTGAACGTGCTCGACACCCTGCGCACCCAGGCCATGCGCCCGGCCACGGCCATCTCCTTTGTGCTGGAATACTATTTGCCCGTGATGAAGGAGAAGTTTCCCGACGACTACCCGCGCCGTGAGGCCGGACTGGAGGAACTGACGCAGATCTCCCTCGGATACGACGACATCCCGGCCTTTCTGGGTGATCTGAGCCTGGACAGCCCCGATGCCGAGGAGCGCCTCGGGCAGGCCGTGACCCTGTCCACGGTCCATTCGGCCAAGGGCCTGGAGTGGGACGCCGTGCTGGTCATCGACCTGGTGGAGGACCGACTCCCGTCCCGCCATGCCATGGGCGACAGCGACGATTTCGAGGAGGAACGCCGTCTTCTGTACGTGGCCTGCACCCGGGCCCGCGACAGCCTGACCCTGTTCTCCCCCGAAACCCTCTACAGCCGCGAGCTTTCGGCCACCACTCCGGCCCGGGTCAGCCCTTTTCTGCAGGACATTCCCATCCATCTGCTGTCGCGCTACCGCGAACAGTTCACCGGCGGCGTGGGGCTGCAGGTCCAGCTTCCGGCTCGGCGCGAGCCCCTGCCGGCAAGCGCGTTCGCGACGCATTGCCAGGACGAGGACTTCCCCCAGGCCCCACCGTCCGCTCCGCCCAGCCGACAGAGCCCCGTGCAAGGCACCTATTGCCGCCACAAGATCTTTGGTCGCGGCAAGGTGATCCAACGCGTGGAACCGAACAAATTCAAGGTCAACTTTCCTGGCTTTGGCCTGAAGCTCATCATCGAGGATTTTGTCGAGCTGGAGTGAAGCGGGGCCTGGCGGCCTATTGAAATAGAAACAGGCCGTCGCGCTGGCTGTTCAAACATGGGAAATTCTCGCAACGCCGAGACGGATCGCCGTTTTTCGACCGCCGGCTAGCAGCTCATGGCCTTGACGTGGGCAAAAAGCTCGTCATCGTCGAGTTCCGAGCCGAGTCGCCGGAAGATGGACTTCAAGGCCTGGCACTCCGTGGCGAAGATGTTCTTGTCACCGATGCGGTCATACAGGCCGGTGGCCCGCATCACGTCCAGGACCTGCTTCTTGAGCCCCGAGAAAACCAGTTCCACGCCGGCCTCCCGCAACTGACCCACCAGCGTCTGCAGCATCTCCTCGCCCGAGGAATCCAGGAAATTGATCGCGTTGCCGACCACGAGCAAATACTTCGCGTCCTTGTGCTCGGCCACATTCCTCAGCACGGCCTCCTCGAAATAGGCGACATTGGCGAAATAGAGCGAACCATCGAAACGCATGACCGTGACCTGGTCCGACGTGGCCAGGGCGTCATGGTTCCTCACGTCCCGCAGGGTGCCGTCTCGGTAGCGCCCGAGAATCGCCACGCGCGGGGCCATGGTCCTATACAGGTACAAACCGATGGACAGGGCCGCGCCGACCATGATGCCCTTGTCCAGATGCGGCGCCGCGAGCAGGGTCACGGCGAACGTGATCACGGCCACGATTCCGTCCCCCCGGTTGGCCTTCCACGTATGCACGAAAGCGTGGGGGGTGAGCAGGCCCACGACCGCCTGGACAATGATCGTGGCCAGGACGGCCTTGGGCAGATGGTACAGAAGGGGAGTGAAGAAAAGCAGGGTCACGGCCACGAAGGTGCCATTGAAAACCATGGCCAGACCGGTCTTGGCTCCGGCCTGCAGGTTGATGGCCGAACCGGTGAAGGAACCGCAGGCCGGATACGCCTGGAAAAATGAGCCCCCGATGTTGGCCAGGCCCTGACCGATCAGTTCCTGGTTGGGGTCGACGTGTTGCCGGGCCTTGCTGGCCATGGCCTTGGCCATGGAGATGGACTCCATGAAGGCCACCAGGGCGATGATCAGGGCTGACGTCAGCAGCTGCAGCATGGCGTCAAGCTGAAACGCCGGCAGGCGGAACGAGGGCAGGCCCGCGGGCACCGAGCCAACCACGTCCCCGCCTCCGACAAGCTTCATGACGCCGTTGTCGATCTGCTTGATGTGCCACAAGTGTTCGTCAAGGGGCACGACCTCTGGAGCCTCGCCCAGCGTGTACAGATGTCCCTCGGTCTCACCCAGGGGGCGCACGAAGCGCATGCGCCGCACCTCTCGCAGCAATTTTCGCTGATCCTGCTCCAGGGTCTGCAGCTCGATCTGCAGAAGGTCCATCTCATGCCGCGCCGCAGCCGCCTCTTTGGCTTCCTTCGCCTTGACCGCCTGTCGCTCCCGCGAAGCCAGCGCCGTGAGGGTCGCCTTGTGTTCGCGAATCCTTGATTCCACATCCTCGAAAGAGGCCACCCGTTCCCGGACTCGCGGGTTGACGATATCCGTCAGACCCGCGTTCCCTTTCTGCTCGTAGCCGATCAAGGCGCTGAGCAGGGTCGTGATGAGCACCGCCACGAGCACGCCCGAGTGGGACAGAAGCGGGATTTTTTTCATGGCCAGCATGAGCGCGAGTCCGAACACGGCCATGCCCATGGTCGGCAGATGGGCATGAGGAAGATTGACGAGCATTTCCCATATGTCGCGCAGGAAAAAGTCGCTGCGACCCTTCGGAATGCCCAGCAGCAGGTCCAACTGGGAAAGGCCGATGATGATGGCCGCCGCGTTCATGAAGCCCAGGATGACGGGATGGGACACAAAATTGACGATGCTGCCGAGCCGAACCACGCCCAACAGCAGCTGGATGAACCCCACCATGAACGTCAAGAGAAGAGCCAATCCTATATATTCCGGAGTATTGGTAACAGCCAGCGGAGTGACCGCCGCCGCGGTCATGAGCGAGACGATGGCTACGGGACCGGTGGCCAATTGCCGCGACGAACCCCACAGCGCCCCGATGATGGCGGGCAAGAACGCGGTGTACAGCCCGAAATAGAGGGGCAGGCCGGACAGCTGGGCGTAAGCCATGGCCTTGGGCACAAGTACCAGGGCGCCCGTGATGCCGGCCATCAGATCGCCACGCACGACCAGGGCGGAAATCGGGAACCACGCCAGAAATGGAAAAAACCGCAGAAGCCTGACCGACATGACTGATCCTCTATGGAAATGAAGCACCACACCGGAAGAAAAATTAAGCTGTCTTTCACCAGCTTGTAATTGATATTTCCAGGAGGCCGTTCAATAGCCGTTCTGGCAAGGCGCGAATCGATTTTGAAGCGCGAAGTGTAGCCGTCTACATGAGCGCTTCAAAATCGAGGAGCAACGCAGTCCAGGACGGTTATTGGGCGGCCTCCTAAGAGGTGACGACCAGCACCGCACAGTGCGCCCAACCGCACACTTCCTTGGTCACCCGGCCGGAAAACATCCGGGGCAGGGGCCCCGCGTGCACGCCGCCGATCATGATCATGTCCACCCTGCGCTCCTCGGCGGCCCGCACGATGATGTTCGACGCATGCCCAACCCCCGCCACGGCCTCGAACTGAACATGCGGCCACTGCTCCCGGCCCCGGGCGCAGATATCCTCGGCCATGCGCAGGGCCGCGGGGCGCTCGTTCTCGCGCCTGGCCACGGACACGAACGTCAACCGCCGCAAGGTTTCGCAGCAGCGCCCCAGACTCAAGGCCTCCTCCACGACCAAACGGCCTCCCGCGGAGCCGTCCACGGCCACCAGCACGTGGTCACCGGTGATAAGCGCCTCCCGGGGCACCACCAGAACCATGGGAAAACCGAGCCCTATGACTTTGGAGGTCATGCTGCCGACCATGAGATAGAGGCGCCCGGCCCGGCCGTGACGGCCCATGAGGATGATGTCGGCCTCGCGCATGCGGGCCTGTTCGACAATGGCGTGCTCGGGGACGGAAGAGCCCACCACCACGGTCTCGCATTCCACCCCGCTGTCCTTGGCCATCTTGCACACTCGGTCCATGTACGGCGCAAGCCCCTTCTGCCTGTGCGTAACCTTGGCATTGGCGGACTTGAGGGACTCGGTCTCGATTTTGACGACATGGAGAACGACCACCTTGGCCTGGCAGGCTTGACCGAAAAAAATGGCCTCCTGCACGGCTCCGTCGCTATACGCCGAGCCGTCCGTGGCCAGGAGCAGGGTCTTGGCTTCGCCCAGAAGACTTGTGGAGAAGCGATTCATGCACGCGCTCCGTGATGTAGATTCGTTGAAATGTTTTAAGGCTGATAGCACAAGACTGATATACCCACAACATAGCGAAAATTCGCACATGAATGCCGTGCGTTTTCGCCAAGACGTGGCGAGCCCAAATGCCCCTCCTGCACCGATTTGAAGCAGCCAATTGACTGCTGGCTCGGAAACGGGATATCTGACAGTCAACGACATTAAACCCATGTCAAGAACGAGGCCTTTATGACCCAAATCACTGCCCGCATCCCGGATGAACTCGTGGCGTCCCTGGATCAAGCGGCTGCGACGCTACGCCGGACCAGGGCCGAGGTCGTCCGGCAGGCTCTGGAATATTATCTGGCCGATTACCAGGATATTGCCCTGGCCATCGACGCCCTGCGCGATCCAGCCGACCCTGTAATGGACTGGTCCAAGGTGCGCGGTGAATTACTCGATTCAGATTAAGTCTAGCGCGGCCAAGGCGTTGGCTAGGATCGCCAAACCCGATCGGATGCGCATCATCGCGGCCATCGACCAGCTTGGGACGGTTCCCATGTCCGGCTCTGCCCTCAAGGGGGAGTTCTCGGGACTGCGCAGGATTCGGATCGGAGACTATCGGGTTGTCTTTGAAGTCCGACACGACACACTGATCGTGCTGGTCGTGCGCATCGGACACAGACGCTCCGTCTACGCGTGACAATCATTGCAACACGCCGTCGGCAAGGACATTTCATGAACCCGCGCACCATTGGCATTGTCCGCTCTCATCTCAAGGCTCGCGAGGAATGTCCTAAATACGGCCATGAATCCCTGCCTCCGGTCTGGATCGAATTGGTCCCGGAGCTCGAGGCAGCGGCCAGCGATTTACAGGTTGGAGACGCCGTGCTGATCCTGACCTGGATGCACCAGGGGGACCAATCCGTGCTGCGCTGCCATCCGCGCGGCAACACTGGCCTGCCCCAACGCGGAGTTTTTTCCACCCGCTCTCCGGACCGGCCCACGCCCATCGGCCTGCACCCGGTGCGCGTCACCGCTCGCGAAGGGCTGCGCCTGCAGGTTCATCCCCTGGAAGTCATGGACGGCACACCTGTCATCGACATCAAGCCGGACAACGCCTCCAAGCCGGGACAGGCCGAGTTCTCCTCCCTGGTCAATCCGGAAACAGGGCAAGCCATCCTGGACGCCGGTCGCGATGGCTGGCTGCGCGGACTCTTCGCCGGCTTCAACGGCAACGTGAGCATGCGCCAGGGCAACCGGGTCGTCATCACGGCCACGGGCAGCGCCAAGGGACACCTCTCGCCCGAAGATCTGGCCGTGGTCGATCTGACCACGGGCCAGGCCCTGGCTACGGCCCGGGCCTCATCCGAGCTGGCCGTGCACCTGGCTGTCTATCGCAATCAGCCCCGGGCCAACGCCGTCGTGCACACCCACCCCCCAAAACTCATCGCCCTGTCCCTGCGCACGTCAGGGGCACTGATCGATCTGCCGCTCTTCGAAGGACAGGCCTTCGCCGCCAAGCTGACCCGCGTTCCCGCCATGCAGCCAGGCACCCCGAACCTGGGCCAAGCCGTGGGACTGGCCAGCCAGGAGTTCGAGGCCGTGTTCATGGACAACCACGGCCTGGTCTGCTGGGCCGAAACCATGACCGGCGCCCTGGGCCTGGCCGAAGAGCTGGAGAGTCTGGCGGGCATTGCTCTGCGCAATGGCCCATAACCCGCAGCAACGTCATACACACGAACCGCGACTCGCGGGCCACCAGACTCCCCTGCCCTTCTTTCCGCGACCCGCCAGACACGTATTACGCATTATGTAGTACAAAATTCGCCTGATTGCGTTCACTTCCTCAGCAATGCCGTGTTGCTTGCCGGGCGACCATTTCATTTTTTGCGACAATCCTGACCGATACAGCAATTTGTATTGCGCACAGATGCGTGAAAAGATATGCGTCTTAAAATTTTAGTGTTCACAGGCGATGAAAGCCAAGATATTTCAGTCAAACACAACCTGAAACCAGAATTTTTTACGAAGAGGTCACGGAATGAAACACGGAAAATGGTCTCGAATAGTGCTGTACGCATTATTCCCCCTGGCCCTGGCTACCGGGGCCTTCGCGAACTCCCTGCTGATCTACGACGGGCAGGGACAGGACATCAGCTACACCCCCAATTATCCCGCCACCAACAACACCTCGGGTGTGGCCGATGCCGAGGCCACCAGCGTTTGGGTCAATAACACCTCGAGCTTCACCTTTGGCGGCACCGCCGACAGCGAGGCCAATGGCACCGACACGGCCATGGCCATCGGCGTGTATGCCACCGACACCGGCCCCCTGACTGTGAACGGCACGATATCCGCGTACGCGAATGGCCTTTCCGCAGGTTACGCCCGGGGCCTCATAGCCTTCGACACCGGCAACGTGACCAATGGCGCGGCCATCAACGCCACGGCCCACGGCGAGTTCGCCGCCGCCCAAGGCCTGCTGGCCTTTAACAACGTGAACAACACCGGCACTATCACGGTGTATGCCGAGGCGCAGGAGAATGCCCTCGCCAGCGGCTTGTACGCCGAAGGCGCGTCTAGCATCAACAACACCGGTGACATCGTGGCCCGCGCTTACGGCCTCGACACTGCAGATGCTTACGGCATCCGGACTGAAGAAACCTTTTTCCTGGCTAACTCGGGGACCATCAACACCACCGCCAGGTCCTTAACCAACGCATCTGCCAGCGGCATTGCCGCCAACGGCTTTGCCTCTCTCGACAATTCCGGAAACATTTCAGCAGTGGCCCTCTCCGATGTAGACGCCGTGGCCCATGGCATCAACGCCGATAATGACGGCTATAGTTCTTCCATCTCCATAGTCGGAAACACCGGCGATGTCTCGGCCTCCGCTTCTGGAGTTCACGCCACGGCGGTCGGCATGAGGGCCGCTTACACCTACATTGTCGGCAACGGCCTTGGCGCGGGCTCATTGTTTGGCCAGGACTTTGCTCATTGGGGAATCGGCTCCATTGAAGCCGAAGCCGTGGGCATGGAAAGCGCAAACGCGTCCGGAATCGCCGCCATCAACAGCTTTGGTGTCCTCAACCTTGGCGACATTTCCTCCACCGCCACAGGCGATGGCAACACAGAGGCCTACGGCATCAACGCCAACAATGCATACATTATCTACAACGGGTACCCTCCCGACCTCATTGCCGCTGAGGGACTCTCCCCGCTTTCCGCCGAAATCACGGTGTCTGCAGTCGGCGACAACGCCACGGCCCACGGCATCTATGCAGACACGGTTGGCTCCATCTTCAACTTCGGGGTGATCAACGCCAACGCCAGCGCTGAACACGTGGGCATCGCCTCCGGCATTGCAGCCATGAATATCAATGGCAATACCATCCTCAACTACGACGACATCACAGTCTCCGCTGCGGGCGATTACGCCAACGCCACGGGCATCGGCGTCGATCAAAGCACGGGACCCATCCACAATAACGCAACCATCGCCGTCACGGCCGAAGCGGATACCCTCGGCATGGCCTTTGGCATCGCAGCGGCCAACCTTGACGGCGACATCTCCAATAACGGCACGATCGAGGTCCGGGCGTCCGGCGACACGGCCTATGCCTACGGCATTGTCGCCTCGAACCACACGGGGACAATCGACAATTCAGGATTCGTTTTCGCCAGGATTAACACTGTAGTAAACCCCAACTACGCCGAAGCTTACGGCATCTTCGCAAGCAACAGCTCCGGCGACATCACCAATAGCGGAACCATTTACGCCGTGGTCTACGCCGACGACGCCACCGCCGTTGGCGTCGAAGTCGATGACGATCTAGGCGACGACATCAGCAACTCCGGCAACGTCATGAACAACGGAATCATCCGGGCTCAGGCCGTAGGTGAAGATTACGCTGAAGCCAGCGGCATCTCGGTTGACGACAATGCCACCGGCGACATCACCAACACAAACTACATCTCCGCATTTGCACAGGCCAGCAACGGCTGGTCGAAAGCGTATGGAATGGAAATCGACGACTTCCTGACCGGCAACATCTCCAACACCGACACGCTTGAAGTTTCAGCCTACTCCGTGAACGGGACCTCGTACGCACGCGGCATCGAGGTCGACGTGAACATGACCGGCGACATCACCAACACCGGGAGCATCACCATCTATGCCGAAGCGAACCGCACAGGCAGTTACGACTCCGGCACTCCCGCGTTTGCCTACGGCATCGAGGTTGAAGAAGGCCTGACCGGCAGCATCTCCAACTCCGGGAGCATCCTGGCCCAGGCCTCGGCCAACGGCACATGGAGTGGCGCGCAAGCCGTTGGCATCTACGGCGGCTATGACATGGTCGGCAACATCACCAACGCGGACACCGGAACCATCACCGCCCAGGCCTCCTCGGCCGATGGCTCCGCCAATGCCTATGGTATCTACGTCGAAAGCATGAACGGCAGCATCACCAACCGCGGTTCGATCGACGCCGTGGCCAACGCCGACGCCACCGCAGCCTATGGCATATATGCCATTGATATCATCGGAGACATCGACAACTTCGGCTCCATCAACGCCTCCGCCAGCAGCGAGACGACCCAGGCTAATGGCATCAACATCGATACCATGAATGGCAGCATCCGAAACTCCGGAGACATCTTCGTATCCGCCCACAGCGATTCGAGCGAGGTCGCGTACGGTATCCAGGCGGACACCATGAATGGCGACATCATAAACGACGGCACCATCGTGGTCTCCACGGGTGGGAACGGTGTCGGCATCCAGGCGGCCAATGAGGTCGAAAGCTATGATCCTTCCACCACCATCACCAACAACGGCATCATCGACATCGATGCCGACCAAGGCGCGGGCATCCAAATCCGTCGCGGATCGTGGAACGTCGCCAACCCCGGATTCATCTATACGGGCCTGGGCAACTCCGTGCGGACGTTGACAGTCGGCCAAAGCAGTGACGCCTACGCCAGACTGGTTGACGATTTCCGCATCATCTTCAACGGCGATCCCGAATTGGAACCCGGAGACGATGACGCCTACATCCCCCAGATCCTGGTCGGCGGAACTGGCTACCTGGACCTGAACGACCAGACCCTCATCGCCCAGGCCAGCAAGAACATCGTCTGGAACA
>CAZPSN010000032.1:0-35374 GCA_964589645.1 uncultured Desulfovibrionaceae bacterium | reverse complement strand
GGGTTACCCAAGCTGATCGTGGTCGGTCAATTCCACATTAAACGTCGAAGAACCTCATTATTTTGCCGTGGAAGGCTTGGAGGTGACGGGAGCGGCGCACGGCAGACCTTCGGGCGTTTTGGACAGGACGGGCATCGGCAGCGTTCGACTCGTCGACGATAACGATGCTTGCATTCGTGCCAAAAACCATCCCTTCGGGTTCGAAGGGACGCGCGTCGGCCTTGATATGGCTATGTATTGCGTCCACAGTCGTAGGGGAGGCCTCTGGTCATGGTTCGTTCAATCTGTGGCGAGGGCGCTACGCCTCATTTCTCCTGCCAATGCAATGGGGACTTTCATTCCTTCTTGAGACAGCCGACAAGGATCAGGCCGAGCCCGATGGGTACGAAGGCGACCGCCAGGATCGTGCCGAGCATGCCGTGAAAGCTCGGATCCCCCTGTACGAACAGACTGCCCCAGGTCCAGACCAGGACAGATCCAACAGCTCCTAGAACCAGCGAGGTTGTTCCGAGGAGCAGGGTCAATCGTCGCTTAAGCAGGAAATGTGAACTGATGACGATTACCGCCAGGATAAGCAGATTGCCGAGCCCGCCATGGGCCGCCCGGCCGAGTAGCCAGGCCGTGGTGCAGGCCGCGAAGACGAGGAGGACAAGAATGAGGATGCGCATGATCTGTTGTCGGTCGGGATATTGACTGGGCTTGGCCTGCGTGTCGGTCTTCCGGGAGTAGTTTTCGCTTGTCCCGAAGAGGCATCCGTTTTGGGAAAGTATGACAGGCTTTGTGAGGCAAGGCAACTGGTGCCGCGCACTGGCGCACTCTGGTCGGGTATTCCGGGACAGGACAAGGTCTGGCGTCTAGGTCTTACACGGCGGGGCTTTGCGCAAAATATGTGCAAGGTGCGTGAGGACAGCATGCTTTACGGCCTGGCCTGGGACCAGATCATGCCGGCGAGCATCAGGGCGCAGCCGACGAGTCCCTGCATGGTGAGGGTTTCGCCCAGCAACATCCAGCCAGCCAGGGCCGCGAAGACCGCTTCCAGGCTCAGGATGATGGCCGCCGGAGCCGGGCGCGCGTCGCGCTGGGCCACGACCTGCAGCGTGTAGGCCACGCCCACGCTCATCAGTCCGCCATAGAGGATGGGGATGAGGCCGTCCCGCAGACCGGACAGGGCGATTTCCTCGAACAGGGCCGCTCCGGTCAGGCTGATCAGACTGCAGGCGGCGAACTGGATCGCGGCCAGCTTGATGGCGTCCACGGCGGCAAGCCCGTTGGTCAGCTTGCCGATCAGGAGCACGTGCACGCCCCAGAAGAACGCGGACATGAGGACCAAGGCGTCGCCTTTGTCCATGCTCATGCTCTCGGTCACGCTCAAAAGGTACATGCCGGCGATGGCCAGGCCCGCTCCTGCCCAGGTGCCAATGCCGTAGCGGTGGCCCAGGGGGATGCCGATCAGGGGCACGAACACCACGTACAGGCCGGTGATGAATCCAGCCTTGCCCGCCGTGGTGTAGCACAGTCCGAACTGCTGCAGCCACGCGCCCAGGAAAAGGGCGGAACCCATGAGCAGGCCTCCCCGCATCAGTGTGGCCAGGGGAACGGGGGGCGCGGTCCGCCGCTTGCCCATGAACACGATGAGGGGCAGCAGGGCCAGGGCGCCCAGGGAGAAGCGTACGCCGTTGAAGGTCAGGGGACCCATGTGGTCCATGCCCACGCGCTGGGCCACAAAGGCCGCGCCCCAGATCAGGGCGGTGAGCAGGAGCAGGGCGTTGGCGCGCATGGTGCGGGAGTTCATTAAGAATCCTTGCTGGACCAAGGGGTTGAAGAAAGAAGCAGACTGGAGGCAGGCTCTACTGATTGAGGCGTCCGCCGTCAAGGCGATGCCGGCACGGCCGGGATCGGCGGCCAGAAGATCAGGGGCACGGAAGAAAGACGGGATTGCCCGGACGCGGCAGAAGCGTCCGGGCAGGGGTGCTCGAGGGAGAACTATTTCTGTTTCCAGGCCCCGTCGGCGCCCTGAATCCAGACTCCCGGCGATTCCTTGCCCGCGATCTGGGCCGCGCGGGCCTGCCCCACGAATTCGGGCGCGGTGTTCTGGCGGGCAGCGATGGTCTTGTAGACCTCCAGGCGGTCGGCGTTTTCAGCCTTGACCACGTCGGCCTGGGGCTTCTGGCCTGTTCGGAACTCCAGGAAGCCCTGGTTGTTTTCACCGACCAGACCCTGGGCCTTGAGTTCGTTGATGACCGGCAGGCGGTCCAGCATCCGGTCCTTGATGGCGTCGCAATAAGCGCCCTGGGCGCTGAAAAGCATGACCAGCAGCGCCGCGAGGGCAGGAAGAGCGTTTATTTTCCAGCGCATATGCATGTCCTTACTGTTGCGGTTTGGCGTTGTCGATGTCCCCGAAGAAATCCTCAAGATCCTTCTGGACTCGGACATTGACGTCGATGGTGATGTGGATGGGCTTGACCTCCACGGGTGCCACCTGCACCTCGTGGCGGGTGCTGCAGGCACCCTGCGCAAGGAGCAGGAGGGCCAGAACCAAGAGTGGGATTCGCACGTTAACCTCCGTTTGTGATCAATTCCAGGAGTTGTCGATATTGCAAGAGCTGGTCCAGAGGCAGCCGGAAATTCACGTCCAGACGGATGCCCTGGAAGACGGAGCCCGGTGACGTGCCCGATATGCGGGCAAATCCGCCGATGTTTCGATCATATGTGAAGGGCAGGGGCTTGGCCGGCTTGCCATCCAGTTCCAGGGAAACGACGAGTTCATTTCCTTCGGTGTTCATGCGGACCTTGGCCCATTCGTAGGCAAAGTCCTTCAAAGCTTCCGCGGCCAGATCAAGTTGTCCGTGTTGCGGCGTGCCCGCGGGCACGCCCGCGGTGAGGATCTGGGTGCCCTGGACCCGCAGTACCCCCTTTTCTCCCGGAGTGGAATACAGAAAGCCGTTGTCAAAGGTCAGCGTGCCGTCTGACCATCGGACCGGAATGCGGCCGTTGGCCGTGCCTCCGCCCTGGGCCTGGGACATGCCGAGCTGTTCCAGGGCCTTGGTCAACTCCACCCGGTCACAGTACAATTCGACGGTGTAGTCCTCGATGCCCGGGTTGATCCTGAAGGCCTGGGAACCGATCCGCCCTCCAGCCCATTGGAACGCACATCCTTCGACCAGCACGCTGTGGGCGGCTTCGATCTGGTAGCGGATATCGCCTTTGTCCAGGATGATGGACCCAAGTTGCAGCCGGTCGAAGGCCAGGCGCTGGTCCGGATCGGAGCGGGCAGTCAGCAGATCGGCAAAGGCCAGGCCGAAGGATCCGTTGCTCAGGGTCGTCTTGCTCTGGGCGTGGGTCAGGATCAGGTTGTCGACCTTCAAGCTGGTTGGCAGCCTCGGCACGCCCCGGGACAGGTCCAGACGGGCGCTGAGGTTCAGGCGGCCGTTTCCGGACAGACCGGCCAGGGCCGGGACAAGTCGGGCCAGATCGCCGGGCAGCTCGAACGTCTGGTTGGCGGAGGCTTCGATCCAGGAATTTGGGGGGGTGGCGAGGTCGAGCCTGCCTTTGATCGGCAGAATGATCGCCACGGGAAAGGTTTGCAGGGTGCCGCGAAGGTCCAGGCCGTGCAAGGTTTGCGCGATCCGGGATGCAAATTTTGCCAGTCTGGTTCGGTCCTGGTGGAGATCGCAATGCACGCTGCCGGCCTCGCTGGCCGGAGCGGGCCAGGCCAGGGGCAGACGCGCGGTCATGACCGATGTCAGAGCCCCGGCCGTGGCGCGGGCAGCGATGTGCAGGGTCCCGGTGACAACCGGGTTTTCGCCCAGCCGGAACAGACCCTGGCCTCCAAGGCGGGTCGCGCTCAGAGTCAGGCCTGGTCGCTTGGCGTCCAGCCGACCGCAGGCCAGGTCCAGCGTCCCTCCCAACCCCGCAGGGTCGGCCGTGGCATTGACGCCCAGATCCAGGCTGGCCAGGTTCAGGCCCAGATTCTGTCTGGTCAGGCGCAGCCGGCCTATGCGCATGGCTCCTTCCAGGCGCGTGGCCGTGGCGTTGGTCGCGATGACGAGGTCGAGCGTGCCGGATTCGAGGCTGATTTTGAGGTCCGGATTGCCGCTTGGGTTGGCCTGCAGCGGATCCAGTTCGGCCCTGACGCGCAGGTTCCAGCCGCGGTCAGTGCGGGTGGCCTCGCAGCGGCCGGCCAGGCGTGGCCGGGAAGTCAGGTCCAATCCAGGCACGGCGGCCGGAACCAAGTCCCAGGCGCACCCCAGAGTTCCGGCTTCCAGGTCCGTCGTGATATCCTGCAGGGTCAGGGCCAGGGGGACGGGAGCCGCCAGTCGCAGCGGGTCCACGGTGAAGCGCGGCCCGTCATGCCACGCCATGCGCACGGACGTCTGGCCATCCTGGGCCAGGAGGGTGCCGCCCAGCAGGGTTTGGATCGCGTCCAGGTTCAGATTGGCCTCGACGCGGGGAGGCTGGCCCGGCTGTTTGGATGCGTGGATCAGGGATTCGACCGTGCCGCCGATGGGCAGGCCACGCAGGTCGAAAACAAGGTTGCTCAACGCCGCCAGCGACGCCGGAGGCATGGTGCAGGTCAGGCTGAAACCGCGTCCGGCGAGGTCGGTGGCCAGACCGAGAGCGAGGGGCTGTCCATTCAGGGTTGTTTGCGCGTCAAGGCTCAGCTGGCCATTCTTGAGCCCGCCGGTGACGGAAAATGGGGCCGACACGGCAAAGGATCCTGCGTCCACACCGACGCGGCCGTCCACATGCAGTTCGCCGATGTCGGGCAGATCCAGGGGGGCGGAATCTGGCTTTGACGTAAGGGGCGAAACGGGCAACCCGGCGATGGTCCAGCGTCCGTCGTGTGCTACGGCTCGTGCATCCAGGCCCAGAACTCGAATCCTGTCCACCCGTCCGCGCGCAAGGCCTGCCAGGCTCCAGTCCACGAGCACGGCTTGGGCCTTGACGCCGTCCGGAGCCAGGGAAACCTCGCCCAGGTCCAATCCTGAAACGTCCGCGCGGCGGATGTCGATGGACAGTTCCGGGGCGTGCAGCGCCGTGGCCAGGGCCGGCACGAGCAGCTCCTGGGCCAGTCGCGGCAGGAGCAGGGCCAGGCCGCCCAGGACAAGGCAGAGCAGAACCGCGGACGCGATGACCTTGCGCGCGAGACGCCTGCCGTACGCAGGTGGGCCGGGAGTGTTGGATTCAATCATGCCATGTGGTCTAGCAAAGGACAGCGCAAAGGCAAAGCGCGGGAGCGCATGTGGGCAGGGACGACAGGATTATCTTTGGGAATCGCGCTCCGACAGCTGGACAAGCGGGGGCTTCGGCACTAAAAGATGGTTGTAGGTAGGCACGTGGCGAGAACCTCAACGGGGGGAAGTCCAATGGGCTACGAAAGCGAGGTCGAGAACGGGTAGGGGAGCGTCGAGAGCGGCCCGATGAAGCGGGGCAAAGCCTGTCAGCCCGGGCAAACCAGACGGTGTGACCGTCAAAACGCTCCCGGGTTTCAAGCATCAGATTGAAAGCATCCAAAACCTGAACTTATTTGGACCAGACGAACAGACAAATGTGATGAAATGCTCGCCCCGCTTCGATGAGAAGCGGGGCGTTTTTTATGCCAGCTGCCTCGACGGGGTCCAGAAAACCCGCCCTACATCGCCGCCAGTTCCATCTTTCCCCATACTCCGATCCTGCCTTCGCATTGGGCGAAAACACCGTCCAGCCCCATGTGCTCCCAGGACTTGGCCTGGTCCAGGACCGCGTCCATGCATGCGGCGTTCTTGAGCAGGTTGGCCAGGGCCGTGGCCCAGGCGTCGGCCAGGGCCGCATCTCTGGAGCGGGTCACCACCAGATCGGCGTTGCCGAAGCTCAAGGAGTGGCCGATCCGGGCCGAGGATGCGCAGAAGGAGCAGGGAAACTCGGCCGCCAGAACGGGCACGCACAACCGGATGGCCTGGTCCGGGATGGCCAGAAG
Source organism: uncultured Desulfovibrionaceae bacterium (assembly GCA_964589645.1). Lineage (GTDB taxonomy): Bacteria > Desulfobacterota > Desulfovibrionia > Desulfovibrionales > Desulfomicrobiaceae > Desulfomicrobium. Next base: position 29,418 of record CAZPSN010000032.1, on the reverse strand, counting down.
GCCGATATGGCGGTCCTTGGTGGAACAGAGGTAGGTGTCGCCGCCGTTTTCGACCAGCAGGTCCGGGGACTCGGAGACGAAGTTCTCAGCGACCATCTGGGCGATGGTGCCGGCCACCGCCGCCATGGGCCCGACGTTGGCGACACGGCTCGCAGCGCACATGCGGCCGATGATTTCAGGAGCGCACGGGCCCGGATCCAGGGGGGTCAGGGCGGTCAAGAATTCGGGGTGAATGGCCGCGTAGGTCTTGATCTGGCCGCGCAGCTGCCGCACATGCCCGGCCATGTCCGTGCTGAGATCTTTCCGGGCGGCGACCCACAGATCCGTCTCTTCGATGACGATCTGGAAGGAGACCAGATCCGGGTCATGGGGGGCACGGTAGGTCCGGAAGGGGGAGCGGTGCACATGGTCGGGCTTCATTCAAGGGCGTCCGGCTGTCTGGCAGAGTCCGCGAGGCTGGCCGTGAGCAAGGCAAACGCCTCGGCCCGGGGCATGGGTCGGCCCAGGAAATAGCCTTGGGCCTGGTCGCACCCCAGAAGCCGCAGGGCGCGAAGTTGTTCGGCTTTTTCCACGCCTTCGGCCACGATGTGCAAGTCCAGGATCTTGCCCAACCCGATGATGGCCTTGATGATCTCCAGGTCGCTGGGATTCTCGAGCATGGTCTGCACAAAGGAGCGGTCGATTTTGAGGATGTTCAGAGGCAGGCGCTGCAGATAGGACAGAGAGGAATATCCGGTGCCGAAATCGTCCATGGCGATCTGAAATCCCATCTTCTGCAGGCGGTCCAGCCTGGCTGTCGCCAGCTCCGGGTTCTCCATGACCGCTGTCTCGGTGATTTCCAGCTTGATGTGTCTGGATTCGAGTCCGGCCTGGTGCAACAGTTCGGTCAGCATGGGCGCGAGGGATGGTTGCAAAAGATCCTTGGGCGAAAGGTTCAGGGAGAGACTCAGGTCAAAATGCGCACATTGCTCCTTCCAACGGGCCAGGGTCTGGCATCCGTGTTCCAGGACCCATCGTCCGATGTCGATGATCAGTCCGGTTTCTTCCGCGATGTGGATGAATGATCCGGGGGCGAGCATCCCGCGTTCGGGGTGGTTCCAGCGGAGCAGGGCCTCGAATCCCGTCAGCCGCAGTTCGGACACGGCATAGATAGGCTGAAAGTAGAGTTCGAATTCGCTCTCCATCAGCGCCCGGCGAAGGTCGCTCTCCAGCTGCACGGTCTGCACGACCTGTTCATACATGCTTTTGCTGAATACTTTGAACTGGTTCTTGCCCAGGTCCTTGGAGCGATACATGCTGATGTCGGCATCGCGCAGCAGGTCGTTGGGCGACGTGTAGCGCGACGTCTGTAAAACTACGCCGACCGATGCGCTGACCAGGATTTCGCGATCCTGGACCATGAGGGGCTGGCGGACATCGTGCAACAGGCGGCGGGTGATGGAGATGGCTTCCTGGTTGGTCTGAAAGTCCTCCAGCAGCACGGCGAACTCGTCTCCGCCCATGCGGGCCACCGTGTCCATGGCGCGCAAACATCCGATCAGACGCGTGGCGACCTCCTGGAGCAGATGATCCCCGGCCTGGTGCCCAAGAGTGTCGTTGACGCGCTTGAAGCTGTCCAGGTCGATCATGAGCACGGCGAATCGGTAGTCGGGGTTGCGGTTTTGCCTGGCCATGGCCCGGTTCAGGCGCTCCATGAACAGGAGTCGGTTGGGCAGTCCGGTCAGATTGTCGCGCAGGGCCTGCTGGGTCAACTGGGCTTCGTAGTTCTTGCGTTCGGATATGTCGCCGAAGATGAAGAAGGCTCCGGAGATGACGCCATCCAGCACATAGGGGTAGCCGAGCATGGACACGGGAATGACCAGCCCGTCCTTGGTCCGCCGCTGGGTCTCCACGCTGACCGGGGTGCCGCTCAGGACCGTGGAGATGAAGGTGAAGCTTTCATCCAGGCTGTCGGGCGGGAGCAGGACCTCGAAGAGGGAGTGCAGATCCTTGCGGGTGAATCCGAAGAGGTTTGTGAAGCTCGGGTTGATATCCATGGGCGTCCCGTCCTTGCCCAGGAGCAGGATGCCTTGAGGTGAATTGTCGAAAAGTTGCTGGAAAAGGCTTTTCTGGATGGCGAGTTTGCTTTCGGCGGACTTGCGCATGGAAATGTCGTGCACCGAGCCGTCCAGATGCCGGATGGAGCCGTCCGGCCGTCTGACCGCGCGCATGTTGATGGCGATCCAGATTCTGGTTCCATCGGCCCTGACGGTGTCCAGCTCGAAATTGTGGGCGCTGCCCAGTTGCAGAACCTGGCTCAAGAGCTGGACCCGGCTCTCCGCGGGGATGGCGTGCTGCAGGAAACCCCGGGCCCGGGCCATCAGGCTCTGGACGCTGTCGAAACCGAAGATGCGGGCCATGGCCGGGTTGGCGCTGAGCAGGTCGTGATCCATGGAAATTTGGAAGATGCCTTCAGTGGCGTTTTCGAAGATGGACCGGTGCTTTTCCTCGCTGCCGCGCAAGGCTTTTTCCGTGGCGTTGCGCGCGATGGCCAGGGCCAGATGATCGGCGACCAGGGCCAGGACCGGGACATCCCGGTCGGAAAAATAGAGGTTGTCCTCGAAGAGCTGGATGACCACGGAGCCCAGGACCCGCTCGCCGTAACGCAGGGGGGAGGAAAACCAGCGCACCGGCCGTCCCGTTCCATCGTCATGCTGCCCGCCGCCGGCGTCAGAATCCAAGAGACTGGGGGACGACGCGTCGCGTGCCGTGGCCGACAGGGCCGAAAGAAGTTGCAGGGTTTCGTGACCGGCCCGGCTCTGGTGGCTGAAATAGGGGTAGGTCAGGGTGGTTCCTGCGGAACTGGTCAGGGTGACGAAGAGGATCTGGGCCTGGATGTGTTCGGACAGGATCTCGAAAACCCTGGCGAACAGGGTTTCGTCGGCCATGGGGCTGCTGGCGGCCGTGGACACCAGATAGAGCACCCTGGTCGTGATCTCCGCGCGTTTTTTGTCGGTGATGTCGCGAATGGTCTGGATGGCTCCCGAGACGTTGCCATCCTGGTCGTAGAGCGGCGTGGCCTTGGCCCACAGAAACGCGCCCTGTCCCCTGTACAGGGCCGGGACGCGGACTTCCGAAGTCATGCCGTCGAAACAGCTCTGGTCGGTCTCGTGCATGGGATAGGCCTGACTCGGGTCCTTGCCGATGTAGTCGAGGAGGATGGGGCGAGGACGGCCATAGAACGGGATGGCGTATTTGTAGCCCGCTTTGCCCAGGATTTCTGTCTTGTGCACGCCAGTCATCATTTCAAGAGCTCTGTTCCAGGCGATGACCCTGTGTTCGTTGTCCACGACCAGGGTGGCGTCCGGCAGGAACTCGATGATGTGGTCCAGGCGCTGCTGCGTGCGGCGCAGGGCCTCTTCGGCGAGGATGCGGTCAGAGATCTCGCGGATCAGGATGAGGACCAGATTGTTTCCGAGATCGGCGAAGCGCGCCTCGTAGTGCCGGGTCCGGGTGGCGGTGCGCAGGCTGTATTCGGCCTGAAAGAGGGAGACGCGCTCCATTTCGTCCAGGGCCAGAGCGAAGACCTCGGGATCGGTCAATTCCGGAAGGTTCGTCACGTTCCGTGTCAGCAAGCTGTCCGGTTCCAGGCCGAACAGATTCTGCAACCCTCCGCGGCACTCCCGGATCTCGCCCTGGCGTGAAACCCACACAAAGACATCGGGCAGGGTTTGGAACATGGCGCGCATGAAGGCGCTGCGCTGTCCAAGCTCGGCCGAGCTGCTGCCGAGGGACTGTTCCAGACGTTTCGTTTCCTCGTCGAACTGCCGGTAGGCGTCGTCGACGCGCCCGATCAAGGAGCGCAGCTCCTGGGAGAGAGAGGTCGGCTCGATGCCGGTTTGCTGGAGTTGGCGTTGCAGAAGATGGTGCAAGTTCATGATTGGTTCCGCGGCGCGGCGGGCGTCACGGCCGACCTGAACATGGAGTGGATCCCACCTCCGGCGGGGTTGGCGCTGAAAGGGCGGACAATCCCCATGGAGATGTTGAGCTGGTGCCTGCAGTGCATGCCGTCTTTCCGTCCGGGTTTCTAATCCCGCCAGCGCTGGCGGATGGCCTGAATGCGGTCGATGTTCGCGAAAAAAACCTCGACGACGCGGGGGTCGAAATGCGTGCCCGCCTCCTCGCGGATGATGGACAGGCATTTTTCCTCGTCAAAGGCCTGCTTGTAGGGCCGTTGGCTGGCCAGGGCGTCGTAGGTGTCGACCACCGCGACGATGCGCGCCGCCAGCGGGATGGCCTCGCCGGCCAGTCCGAAGGGATAGCCGCTTCCGTCCCATCGTTCGTGGTGCAAAAGGGCCAGAATGCGGGCCAGGTCGAGCAGCTCGTTGCCGTCCGGGTCCCGCGTTTCCCAAAGTTCGCAACTCCTGTGTGCCTCCTCCTTGCTGGTCAGGGGGCCCAGGATCTCGCATCCGAACATGCAATGCTGCTGCATGATCTTCCATTCCACGGGATCAAGCTTGCCAGGCTTCAGCAGCACTTCGTCGGGGATGCCGATCTTGCCGATATCGTGCAGAGGCGCGCAGTCGCGCAGGTTGGCGCAGCTGGCTTCGTCCAGGCCAAGGGCCTGGGCCAGGACAGCGGCGATTTCTCCGACCCGGATGACGTGGTGGCCGGTTTCGTTGTCCTTGTATTCGGCTGCGCGGCTTAAGCGATGCATGATCTGGCGGCGGGTGCGCTCCAGCTCGGCCGTGCGTTGCCCCACGAGTTGCTCGAGATTGGCCTGGTATTCACGGTTTTCACGGATCAGGCGGGCCTTCTCCATGACCTTGCCCAGAGTGTGCTCCAGGATGTTCAGGTTGTGCAGGGGCTTGGTCAGGAAGTCCCAGGCGCCCATGCGCACGGCCTGCAGGGCGTCGTCGACCACCCCCACCCCCGAGAGGACGATGATGGGCAGTTCCGGGGCCTCGACTTTGGCTTGGCGCAGAAATCCATAGCCGTCGAGAACCGGCATGTTCAGATCGACAATGACGGCGGACAGATCCGGCAGGGCCTGGCGCATGGCTGCGAGGCCGTCCTGGCCGTTGGCCGCGTCCAGAACCTGATATCCGAAGTCCTCCAGGTAGGCGCAGAGGGAACGTCGCAGTCCGATCTCGTCGTCAACGACCAGAACCCTCATAAGGCGCCTCGCCAGCCTGAAGGAAAAAAACTGTAAGACATAATGTCTCCGATTAATTGAAAGTCTACTTGCCGTCTAGGGCTGTAAGACACTGGCTCGTGATTTTGGAAATTTTGGGTAGTTCGATGCTGAACACGGTGCCGCCCTCGGGCGGGCAGGTTGCGTGCATCTTGCCACCGTGTCCCCTGGTGACGATGAAGTAGGACACGGACAGGCCCAAGCCTGTCCCCGCGCCCGTGGGCTTGGTGGTGAAAAACGGTTCGAAGACTCGGCCGCGATGCTGTTGGGGGATGCCTGGGCCATTGTCGGCGATGTCGATGAGCAGGCGTTCATGCTCGGCCCGGACCATGATGCGGATGCACGGGCTGGGAGTCGGAGGCGAGGCGTTGGCCATGGCCTGGGCAGCGTTGCGCAAAAGATTGAGGAGGACCTGTTCGATCTCTGTTTCCGTGCAGTGCACTGCCGGCAAGCCTTCGGGGATGTCCTTCTCGATTTTTATCGACCTGAAATCATAGTTTTTCTTCAGGTCGTAGTCGCTGGATGCCAGAACCAGGGCATGGTCGATGATGGCTGCGATGTCGCAGGCGGATTGTCTGGATTCACTGCCTCGGCTGAAGTCGAGCATGTGCCGGATGATCTCGGCGGCGCGGATTGCCGCCCCTTCGATGTCGCGGATGAAGACGTCGATCTTGCGCTCCCGCAGGTAGCGTTCGACCTGGTCGACATGGACCCCGATCCTCTTCCCCGCCTCCATGTTCGCGGGAAAGCCGGGATTGGTGCGCAGGGCGATGGTTTGCGCCGCCTGCAACACGATGCCCAGGGGGTTGTTGATCTCGTGGGCGATGCCGGCGGCGATGCCCCCCAGGGAGAGCATTTTTTCCGACTGGATCATGGCTTCCTGCATGGCCAGCATGTGGGTCATGTCACGGGAGATCGCGAGAATGCTGGGGGTTCCGGACACGGTCACGACCCTGGCCGACACGGAAACGCGCAACAGATGTCCGTCGTGGTGGCGCAGGTCGAACTCGAAATTTTCAACCTGCCCGTCCCGTGCGAGGATTTCGACAAATTCCGCGCGCCTCTCCGGAACCGCAAAAAGGCCGATCTCCACGGTGCCGCGTCCCAGAATTTTGTCACGGGCGTAGCCGGTGGTGCGCGAGAAGGCCTCGTTGACCTCCAGGAGCTGGCCGTTGTCGAAACGGGCCAGGGTGATGATGTCCGGGGAGAGATGAAAGAGGCGCGAGAACATTTCTTCCGAGCGCCGCAGTGCTTCCTGGGCCTCTTTGAGTTCGGTGATGTCCACGGTCATGGACAGGATGCAGGCTTCGCCTTCAAGGGTGATGGGGGCGCCTGAGTAAAGGAGGTGGATGATTCTCCCGTCGGGGCGGACCAGTCGCGTGTCCCGGTTGTGCACGGTCTGTCTGCCGCGCATGGCCAGCATGATTTCCTCCCGGTGCTCCTCGGGAAAGCTGCCAAAATCCTGAACGTTGAGCTGGAGCAGTTTTTCTCGGCTGACACCCGTGCGCTCGAGGAAGACCGTGTTGGCGTCCATGTATCTGCCGTCGGAAAGACGGGTGATGGTGATTGAATACGGGGCGCTCTCGAAAATGGTGCGGAAACGCTTCTCGCTTTCCATGATTTCGAGTTGCTTCTGCTTGAGGTTTGTGATGTCGCGACTCTCGATAATGAAATTGACGACCTGGCCGCTCTCGTCCCGGAACGGGGATGCCGTGAAATCGAAGGGAACCTCCCGGCCCCGGGGATCGACGTGCATGACTTCGCGGCGCACGGTCCTGCCCTGCCGGACCTGATCGAGGATCTGCAGAAGCAGGAATTCGGCCCTGGACGCGTCCGGCCACCATGGTCCTTCCCAGAAGGGCCGGCCAATGACGGCTTCGGGTCCGACTTCCGCCCATTCCATGGATGTGCGATTGGCCACGAGCAGGATGCCCTTCAGGTCGAGCAGTCCGATGAACTGGGTCGACTGCTCCAGCAGGGCCTTGCTCAGAAATTGGGAGCGTTGCGCCTCTTCCTGGGCAATTTTCATGCGGTCGATGTCCAGGTTGAGCCCGATGATGCGCGTTGGCCGGTTTTGGTCGTCCCAGGCCACGGCCCGGCCCTTGCCCAGAATCCAGCGCCAGGAACCATCCCGGGCGCGCATGCGGTATTCGGCCTCGTACGTGCCCGTGCCCCCGTCCTGGATGTAGGATTGGAATATGTTGACCACCCTGTCGCGGTCCTCGGGATGGACCATGGAACTCCAGGACGTGAGCTTCTTCGCTCCCTGCTGGGGATTGTAGCCAAGCATGGTGTACCATTCGGGGCTGTGCTCCTCCCGGTCTTCGATCGGATAATAATCCCAGAATCCGGCTTGAATGGCCTCCAGCCCCAGACGGGACCGGTCGATCTGATCCGTGAGCAGGGCTTGGGTGCGCTTCAGTTCGGACATGCGCTGGCGCAAACGCCGTCCGAGCACCCAGGCCGCCGCGGCCAGGGCGGCAAGCACGAGGAGGGTGGCCACGGCCGCCGCTTTCAGGACCAAAAGGGTCTGCTGGTCCAGGGTATGGGCGCGGGCGGGCATGGCCTGTGTGGCCAGGGCGAGGAAGATGAGAGTGACAATGATGCGCATGAGCCCTTCAAAAGGTTTCGGGAAGCCGGTCGCACAGGACAGGCAAGGGCACGCCTAGCATCATTCTCCGCTAACTAGCAAGAATGAGAGCATGTTAGAGTGGCTCATCCGTTCATTCGGGAACAGGTGGGCGCACGGGCAGCATGCCCTTGTCCACGATGAAGGCGATGATCTCGTCCAGGCCCTGGCCGCGTTCGAAATTGGCGAAGACGAAGGGGCGCTCGCCGCGCATCTTGCGGCAGTCCCGGTCCATGACGGAAAGCGACGCGCCGACCAGGGGGGCGAGCTCGGTCTTGTTGATGACCAAAAGGTCCGATTTGGTGATGCCTGGCCCGCCCTTGCGCGGGATCTTGTCCCCGGCGCAGACGTCGATGACGTAGATGGTCAGATCGGCCAGTTCCGGGCTGAACGTGGCCGAGAGGTTGTCGCCTCCGCTCTCCACCAGCACCAGCTCCAGGCCGGGATGGCGGTCCTGCAGGTCCTCGATGGCGGCCAGGTTCAGGCTCGCGTCCTCGCGGATGGCCGTGTGCGGACACCCGCCCGTCTCCACGCCCATGATGCGGTCCGGATCAAGGGCCGCGTGGCGCAGCAGGAACTCGGCGTCCTCGCGGGTATAGATGTCGTTGGTGACCACGGCCATGTCGTAGACGCCGCGCAGGCGCAGGCAAAGTTGGCGCAAAAGGGCGGTCTTGCCGGACCCCACGGGTCCGCCAACGCCGACGCGAAGACACTGTGTGCTCATATCAGCTCCTGAAAAGTCGTGAATATTGGGTTTCGTGCAGGCAGGACGCCATGGCCAGGCCCGGCAGGGACCCGCCGATGTCGTCGTCGGAAACGGTTGCCGCTGCTGCCGCGACGCGAGAAATTTCGGGCATGAGGCCGAGCAGAACGCGCTGGCCGGCCGTCTGCCCAAGCGGGATGGTCTTGCAGGCCACGGCGGCCTGGTTTTCGGCCCAGGCCCAGGCAAAGCCATGGGCCGCGGACAGGGCGTCCACGTTCAGTATCGAAGCGGCCAGGGCGAACATGGCCACGTAGCCGGGCTCCCTGGGGAGCGCCATGTCCGGCACGAGGCGCTGGTCGCGCAGGAGTCGCCACAGGGCCTTGCCGAGGTGCAGTTCCTCGGCGAGCAGTTCCGCTGTTTCCCGCGCAGCCAGGACCGTGTCGTTCCAGTGGGCGAACGCGGCCGCGTCGCGGGACTCCGCCGCCTGGTGCGCACGGATGAGCAGCGGCAAATCCAGGCGGGCCAGCCCCTGGGTCAGCACCCCGTGCATCCAGTTGTGGAGGCTCGGTTCATCCCAGACCCAGTCCAGGTCGATGGCCGCGGCCAGACCGCCCGAATAGGCAAAGGCGCCGATGGGCAGGGCCGGGCTGACCAGGTACAAAAGGCCCAGCATTCCGGTGTGCGCGTTAATGGCCGTGGCCGCCATGATAGGCTCCGGTTTCGGGCTGGAAGGGCGCGGTCACGGCTGCCGTGGAAAGTCCCAGGTGCCGGGCCAGGTCGTCAAGGACGTGGTCGGGCTTGAAGCGGCACCATAGCGGTCCGATTTCCATGGCCGCATGGCGGTTGCCCAGGTGGTACACGGCCCTGGCAAAGAGGAGCCAGTCCGTGGCCGTGGCCTCGGTCAGGCCTTCCGGGGCGGCCAGGACGCGGACCAGGGTGCCGTCCTCGGCCCGGAGCACGTCGCCGTGCAGCAGGCAGCGGCCGCGTTCAAGGAAGATACCGGCCTCACGACCGGAATCGGTGGTGGCCTTGAAACGCCCACGGATCCGGGTTTCCAGAGTCAGGGTCAGGGTGTCGGCGACGTCGGTGAGGGCGTGGCCGAGGTTTTCTGCGAGTGTGAGCATAGTTGTGTGCAGCGTGCTGGGTAACGCTTTTGGTTCAAGGTTGGCGCTCTGTATCCGCCGTCATCCCCTTGAAAAAGGGGATGACGGTTCTTGTGTTTTATTCGTCATAACGAGCGACCAAAGGGCGCGTGGCAATCCATCTTGCATGTCGAAACGACATGAACTTGAGGCCTCGGTTGTCATAGCGGATTTCGGTGAGGCCTCCGGCGGCTTCTTTCTTTGCCGCTCCAAAGAAAGAAGCAAAGAAAGGAGCGGGTTGGGCTCTCGTCCGCCCGCATTGCCGCCGGACAGGCCCGCAGGCGGGGGCGGCGTACGATTCGAGGCCTGCCTTGCCCGGTGGCGCGGTGTTCTGCCGGAACATCGTGCCAACGCCCGGCATACGCCGCTTTCTCCCCGCCCACGGCCCATGCGGCAATGCACGGGGGCTGGGGCCGGTCGATCATGTGTCTGCAAGAGAACAGGTGCGCGCCTTCGGCGCTTGGGCTGCCGGTCCCTCGTTTTTACCAATCAGGGCAGGGTTCTCCTTGGACGAAAGTGTTACAACACCAGTGTATGACATGTGCTCAGGCAAGGAAAGAATACCCCCTCCCCCCTTCGGGGTACTCCCCCTTGGCAGGGGGAGAGTCTGTTTTGTGCAAACTCAAATGCGCCACCCGTTGGCGTCCAAGCACTTCTTCCGGCCCAGGCCCAGACCAACTCCCCTCCTGCCAAGGAGGGGTGCCCCGCAGGGGGAGAGTCTGTTTGGGCAAACTCAAATGCGCCACCCGTTGGCGTCCAAGCACTTCTTCCGGCCCAGGCCCAGACCAACTCCCCTCCTGCCAAGGAGGGGTGCCCCGCAGGGGCGGGGTGGTTGTCGCCCTTTTCCAAGACGTCGCCACGAACGGACCTGATCCTGCCCGAATGCACATCAGAACAGCATGTACCGCTGCGCCAACGGCAGCACCTCCGCCGGCTCGCAGGTCAGCAGTTCGCCGTCGGCGCGGACCTCGTAGGTCTGCGGGTCCACGTCCACTTTCGGGATGGCGCTGTTGTGGACCATGTCCGACTTGCGCACCTCGCGGACGTTCGTGCATGCGCCCAGGCGCCGCTTGAGACCCAGGGTCGTGCCGATGTCGTTGCTTAGTGCGGCCTTGGAGACAAAGCTCACGCTCACGGCCGCGGCGGCCTGGCCGAAACCTGCGAACATGGTCCGGTAGTGCACGGGCTGGGGCGTGGGAATGGATGCGTTGGGGTCACCCATGGGCGCCGCGGCGATGAAGCCGCCCTTTACAATCATGGCCGGCTTGATGCCGAAAAAGGCTGGGTTCCAGAGCACCAGATCGGCCAGCTTTCCGACTTCCACCGAGCCAACTTCATGGGCGATGCCGTGGGTCAGGGCCGGGTTGATGGTGTACTTGGCGATGTAGCGCTTGACCCGGAAATTGTCGCACCCAAGGTGTTTGTCCTCTGGCAGCAGGCCGCGCTGAATCCGCATCTTGTGCGCGGTCTGCCAGGTGCGGCATATCACCTCGCCCACGCGGCCCATGGCCTGGGAGTCCGAGGAGAGCATGGAAAAGGCGCCCATGTCGTGCAGGATGTCTTCGGCGGCGATGGTTTCCTTGCGGATGCGAGAGTCGGCGAAGGCCACGTCCTCGGGGATGTTCGGGTCCAGATGGTGGCAGACCATGAGCATGTCCAGGTGCTCGTCCACGGTGTTGACCGTGTAGGGCCGGGTCGGGTTGGTCGACGAGGGCAGCACGTGCGCGAGGGCGCAGGCCTTGATGATGTCCGGAGCGTGGCCGCCGCCCGCGCCTTCGGTGTGATAGGTGTGGATGCAGCGGCCCTTGAACGCGGCCAGGGTGTCTTCCACGAAGCCGGATTCATTCAAGGTGTCGGTGTGGATGGCAACCTGCACATCGTATTTGTCGGCCACGCTCAGACAGGTGTCGATGGCCGCCGGGGTGGTGCCCCAGTCCTCGTGCAGTTTCAGTCCGCATGCCCCGGCCTGGAGCTGTTCTTCCAGCGATTGCGGCAGGCTGGCGTTGCCCTTGCCCAGAAATCCGAAATTCATGGGCATGGCGTCCGTGGCCTGCAGCATCTTGCCGATGTACCAGGGTCCCGGCGAGCAGGTCGTGGCGTTGGTGCCCGTGGCCGGGCCCGTTCCGCCGCCGATCATGGTCGTCACGCCGGACATGAGCGCCTCCTCCACCTGCTGCGGGCAGATGAAGTGGATGTGTGCGTCCAGACCCCCGGCGGTCAGGATGTGGCCTTCGCCGGCGATGACTTCCGTGCCGGGACCGATGACGATGGTAACGCCTTCCTGGATGTCCGGGTTGCCGGCCTTGCCGATGCCGACGATGCGCCCCTGGCGCACGCCCACGTCGGCTTTGACGATGCCCCAGTGGTCCACGATCAGCGCGTTGGTGATGACCAGATCGACCACGTCCGGGCCAGCCATCTGGCTCTGGCCCATGCCGTCGCGGATGACCTTGCCCCCGCCGAATTTGACCTCGTCACCGTACACGGTGAAATCCCTTTCCACCTCGATCCACAGTTCCGTGTCCGCCAGCCGGACGCGGTCGCCCGTGGTCGGTCCGAACATGTCGGCGTAGGCCTGTCTTGAAATTGTTGCCATCTGCTCCTCCTACAGGCTGCCCATGATCTGGCCGCGAAAGCCGTACACGGTGCGGGTTCCGGCCAGGGCGACCAGGGTCACGGTGCGGCGCTGGCCGGGTTCGAAACGCACGGCCGTGCCGGCCGCGATGTCGAGCCGAAAACCGCGCGCCTTGGCACGGTCGAATTCCAGGGCCGGGTTGGTCTCGAAGAAATGATAGTGGGAGCCGACCTGAATGGGCCGATCGCCCGTGTTGGCCACTTCCAGGGTGACGGTCTCGCGGCCCACGTTCAATTCGATCTCGCCGTCTTTGATCTTGTATTCACCGGGGATCATGGAGCCTCCTAGACGATGGGGTTGTGGACCGTGACCAGCTTGGTGCCGTCGGGAAAGGTCGCCTCGACCTGCACCTCGTGGATCATCTCCGGCACGCCGTCCATGACCTGTGCGCGGGTCAGCACCGTCCGGCCGTAGCTCATGAGTTCGGCCACGGTGCGGCCGTCGCGCGCGCCCTCCATGATGGCCGCGCTGATCAGGGCCACGGATTCGGGATAATTGAGCCTCAATCCGCGGCCCAGACGCCGTTCGGCCACGAGGGCCGCGGTGAAGAGCAGCAGTTTGTCTTTTTCGCGGGGGGTGAGTTCCATGTTTTGCCTCGCTGTATCGTCGGTGTTGCAACAACGTCAAAAAGTTGAGGGTCCAGGGGTGAGCCCCTGGCGGGGTGCGGGGCTGGCCCCGCATCAGATTACGTCGCCCAGATCCTGGGCGCACAGGCCTCAAGCTCCAGCAGCCTGGGACGGATGATGCGCCACGCGGTTTCGAACAGCCCTCGCGCCTCTTCGGCCCGTTCGCCCAGATAGCGGACCAGCAGCACGCCACGGCGGCAGGTCACGCCGAGCAGGCCATGGTTCGGACGCAGGTTTTCGCGCAGGTCCGTGACCAGTCCCGGCATGTCCGCACTGTCGCTGGCCGCGAACATGGTTCCGGTGACCGTGTGTCCGCCCAGGCCGAAGGCGTCGTGTTGCAGGGGACTTCCTCCGGCCAGGTCCAGATTTTCCAGCAGCAGGGGCCGGTTGTTGCGGCGGATATGCAGACGCTGGTCCAGCCGTCCGGTGGTGAAGGGATGGTTTCCGGCCTCGCGTCCGAGGCAGACGATGTCCCAACCCATGGCCGTGGCCGTGCCGGTCAGCTCCACGTCCAGGCGCATGAGGGCGTGGGCGCGGTTGAAGATGATGGTCTCCATGGGCAGCCATTCGATCACCCCGTCTTGGGCGCAAAGGGTCACGTCCTGTCCCTGGGTCACGCCCAGGCTGTCCGTGCCGTAGACCTTGCCGGCCGAGGGCGTGGTCAAAAGGGCGTGCGCTCCGGGCTGGACACGGGTCTGAATGCGCAGCCGGTCGCCGCTGACCAGCCCGCCGGGCGGGTGCAGCACGTAGCAGTGGCAGGGTGCGCCTTCGGGATAAAAGGGCCGCTGCACGCGCAGGGGACCGGAAAAATCCATGTCCGCCAGCACGGTGCGCTGCCCGTCACGGGCAAAGCCGAGTCTGAGTTCCGCCTTCCAGGAGCGTTCCGGGCCAAGATCAGTGATCATACCGTCAGGTACTCGCGAATGAGTTCCTCGCCAAGTTCGGGCATGTCCCCCGTGGCCACCAGCCTGCCGCGGTCCAGGATGGCGAAGCGGTCGCCCATGCGCCGGGCAAAGGGCAGCTTCTGTTCCACCAGCAGCACGGTCAGGCCCATGTCCCTGGACAGGCGGTTCACGATGTCGGCGATCTCCTGGACCACGTTGGGCTGGATGCCCTCGGTGGGTTCGTCGAGAATGAGCAGTTTCGGATCCACGACCAGGGCGCGGCCAATGGCCAGCTGTTGCTGCTGGCCGCCGGACAAATCGCCGCCCCGGCGGTGCAGCATTTCTTTGAGCGCTGGGAACAGCTCGTAGATGAAGCCCGGAATCTCGCGAGCCTTGTCCGCGCGGGCCGGCAGTCCGATGCGCAGGTTCTCCTCCACGGTCAGAAGCGGAAAGATCTGGCGGCCCTGGGGCACGTAGCCGATGCCCAGGGGCGCGCGCTTTTCCGCGGACAGACGGGTCATGTCCTGGCCGTCGAAGAGCAGGCTCCCGGATTTGACCGGCAAGAGACCCATGACGGCCTTTAGGAGCGTGGTCTTGCCCGTGCCGTTGCGGCCCATGAGGCAGGTGCACTGGCCCGCGGGCACGTCGAGATCGACGTCCCAAAGGGTGTGGGACTGGCCGTAGAACTGGTTCAGGCCCTGGATGCTCAGCATGTCGCCTCCCCGAGATAGACTTCCACGACCTTGGGGTCGCGTTGGATGTCGTCCATGGTCCCTTCGGCCAAAACGTGGCCCTGGTGCAGGACCGTGACCTTGCGGGCGATGGAACGCACGAAATCCATGTCGTGCTCGACCACGACCACGGAATGCTCTCCGGCCAGGGAGGTGACCAGTTCGCCGGTGCGGTCCATCTCCTGATGGGTCATGCCGGCCACGGGCTCGTCGATCAAAAGCAGCCGGGGTTTCTGCATCAGCAGCATGCCGATCTCCAGCCACTGCTTCTGACCGTGGGAGAGCACACCTGCCGGGCGGAAGCGTTCGTCCGCCAAGCCGATAAGACCCAGGATTTCCTCGATGCGGTCGCGCTGTTCGCCGGCCAGTCTGGCTTTGAGCAGCGTGAACACGTCCTTGGGTCCGGCCATGGCCAGGTCCAGGTTGTGGAAGACCGTGTGGTTCTCGAAGACCGTGGGCTTCTGGAATTTGCGGCCGATGCCCGCCCCGGCGATGTCCGGCTCGCTCATGTCCAGGAGGTCGAGGCTCTGGCCGAACCAGACGCTGCCCCTGTCGGGCCGGGTCTTGCCGGTGATGATGTCCATCATGGTCGACTTGCCCGCGCCGTTGGGGCCGATGATGCAGCGCAATTCGCCGTCCTCGATGTACAGGTTCAGGTCGTCGATGGCCTTGAACCCGTCGAAACTCTTGGTCACCCCTTCCATGTACAGGATGATGCCGCGCCCCGTGTCGAGTTTGGGGCTGGCCACGGGCGGTTGGACCTGGATGCGGCCGATCTGGCGCGCCCCGTACAGATTGGTGCCCTGGGCGATGCTCATGCGGCCTCCTTGCGTCGCCAAGCCTGGATGCCTTGGGTCAGCCCAAGAACGCCCCGGGGCAGGAACATGGTCACCAGCACGAAGAGCGCGCCCAGGGCGAAGAGCCAGACCTCGGGCAGCACGGCCGTGAACCAGGTTTTGGCGTAGTTGACCATGAGTGCCCCGACCACGGCTCCGACCAGGGTGCCGCGCCCGCCGACGGCCACCCAGATGACCATTTCGATGGAGGCCAGGGGTGCGAATTCGCCGGGGTTGATGATCCCGACCTGGGGCACGTACAGGGCTCCGGCGATGCCCGCGAGCATGGCCGAAACCGTGAAGACGAAGACCTTGACCCGCTCCACGCGGTAGCCGGTGAAGCGGGTGCGGGACTCGGCGTCGCGCACGGCCACGCACACCCGGCCGAGCTTGCTGGTCACGATCCAGCGGCACAGGATGAATCCGCTCCCCAGGGCCAGGGCCGAGAGGGCGAAAAGGGTCAGGCGCATGCCGTCGCTCTGGAGCGACATGCCCAGCAGTTCCTTGAAGTCCGTCAGGCCGTTGTTGCCGCCAAAGCCCATCTCGTTGCGGAAAAAGGCCAGCATCAGGGCGTAGGTCAGGGCCTGGGTGACGATGGACAGGTACACGCCGGTGACGCGGGAATTGAAGGCGAACCAGCCAAAAACGAGGGCCAGCAGGCCGGGGGCGAGCACGACCATGAGCAGGGCAAAGGAGAAATGGTCGAAGCCGAGCCAGAACCAGGGCAGCTCCTTCCAGTTCAGAAAGACCATGAAATCCGGGAGCAGCGGGTTGCCGTACACGCCCCTGTCGCCGATCTGGCGCATGAGGTGCATGCCCATGGCGTAGCCGCCCAGGGCGAAGAAGGCCCCGTGTCCGAGGCTGAGTATCCCCAGATAGCCCCAGACCAGATCCACGGTCACGGCCAGCAGGGCGTAGGTCAGGTATTTGCCCAGGAGCGTCACCGTGTACACGGACAGGTGCAAGGGGTTGCCCTGGGGCAGGATCAGGTTGCCCAGGCACACGGCCAGGGTGACCAGGCCCAGGATGCCCAGGAAGAGCAGGCTCTTGCGGTCAAAAAGCGGTTCGCGTTCCATGTCAGTCCTCCATGGCGCGGCCCTGTTGCGGGAAGAGGCCGGTGGGGCGTTTCTGGATGAAGAGGATGATGAAGACCAGCACGAGGATCTTGGCCAGGACAGCGCCGCTGACGGGTTCCAGGACCTTGTTGATGACGCCCAGGGACAGTCCGGCCACGAGGGTTCCCCACAGGTTGCCGACCCCGCCGAAGACCACGACCATGAAGGAGTCGATGATGTAGGCCTGTCCGAGGTTGGGGCCGACGTTGGTCAGTTGGGACAGGGCCACGCCGGCAATGCCGGCGATGCCGGAGCCAAGGCCGAAGGTCAGGGCGTCGACCAGGGCCGCGCGGGTGCCCATGGCCCGGGCCATGGCCCGGTTCTGGGAGACGGCGCGGACCTCCAGGCCCAGACGCGTGCGGCGCAGGATGGCAAAGAGGGCGGCAAAGGCCGCCAGACAGAAGACAATGATGGCCAGACGGTTCCAGGTCAGGGAAAAAATGGGGTTGATCTGCCAGGAGCCGCTCATCCAGGCCGGCGTGGAAACGGAGCGGTTCAGGGGCGAGAAGATCGTGCGCACGGCCTGCTGCAACACGAGGCTGACGCCGAAGGTGGCCAGCAGGGTTTCCAGGGGTCGGCCGTACAGGAAACGGATGATGCCGCGTTCGATGACGATGCCGACCAGGGCCGCGATGACAAAGGCGGCAGGCACGGCCACCAGCAGGGACAGGTCGATGTTGTCCGGCATGAGCTGCTGGGTGACGTAGGTGGTGTAGGCGCCGATCATCATCAATTCGCCGTGGGCCATGTTGATGACGCCCATGACCCCGAAGGTGATGGCCAGGCCGATGGCGGCCAGGATCAGGACCGAGCCGAGGCTGGCCCCGAAAAAGAGGGTTTCGGCGAAACCGTACAGACTGATGCGGGTCTGGATGCGGGCCATGGCTTTTTCGATGGCCGTGCGCAATCCTGGATCCGAGGCCTGCTCGCGGGCCGTGGTCAGGGCCGTGAGCACGGACGGGTCCAGGTTGCCGCCGAGGGTGTCCAGGGCCGCGCCTATTTCCTCGGGCGTGCCGGACACAAGGCGCTTCAGGGCCGCGGCCAGTTCCAGGCTGTGGCGGACGTCGCTGTCGTCCTCGGTGGCCAGCCGTTTTTCCAGCAGGGCCAGATCCACGTCTCCCATGCGGTTCAAGAGCCCACCGGCGGCCTGACGACGCAGTGCAACATCGGTGCTGGCCAGATCGCGCAGGGCCAGGACGGCCTGCAGCTTGCCGCGAATGGCGTTGCTGGTGGCCACGCGGGACAGGTCGCTCTTGGCCACGTTCGTCTGGGTCGCGTCGGACAGGAGGTCGGTCACGCTGAATTCCTCGCCCTGGGGCACGGCCCGGACCAGGGCGTTGCTGGGCACGAGAATGTACAGTTGTCCGTCCTGCAGGGCGTTGAGGATTTTTGTGCTGGCGGTGGATTCGTCCTGGCCGAGCAGCTCCACGGCCTGGGCGCGGTCGTTCATGGACTTGCTTTTGAGCAGGTCCAGGGCGCGGGTCATGTCCGCCCGGGCCGGACTGGCCAGGGTCAGGATCAGCATGGCGGCTGCAAGAGCGCGTGCGAAACGAAGTGGGAACATGCGGTGCTCCGGCAGGTGAAATCGCGATTGTCAGGGAAGTGGGGCGCCGGGAGGACGCGGCGCCCCGTGGCACGATGCTAGAAGTTCTGGCCGGAGCACTTCTTGGTCACGGTGTTGTAGTTGCCGCAACCCAGTTTGTCGGTCCAGTCCGCTTCGATGATTTTGGATTCGGGCAAAAAGTCGGACCATGCGTCGCCGGGCACGAGGCCTTCGGTCTGCCATACCGTGGCGAACTGGCCGTCTTCCTGAATCTCGCCGATCAGGACGGGCTTGGTGATGTGGTGGTTGGCCAGCATCTCGGACTCGCCGCCGGTCAGGTTCGGAACCTTGACGCCAATGATGGCCTTCTGCACGGCGGTCGGATCGGTGCTCTTCGCCTTTTCCACGGCCTTGACCCACATGTTGAAACCGATGACGTGGGCTTCCATGGGGTCGTTGGTGACGCGCTTTTCGTTCTTGATGAAGGCGTGCCAGGTCTTGATGAAGGCGGCATTGGTCGGGTCTTCCACGCTCATGAAGTAGTTCCAGGCGGCGAGGTGGCCGACCAGGGGCTTGGTATCGATACCGGAGAGTTCTTCCTCGCCCACGGAGAAGGCCACGACGGGGATGTCGCCGGCGGCTACGCCCTGATTGCCCAGTTCCTTGTAGAAGGGCACGTTGGCGTCGCCGTTGATGGTCGAGACCACGGCGGTCTTTTTGCCGGCGGAACCGAACTTCTTGATTTCGGCCACGATGCTCTGCCAGTCGGAATGACCGAAGGGCGTGTAATTGATCATGATATCGGTCTCGGCCACGCCCTTGTCCTTGAGGTAGGCCTCCAGGATCTTGTTGGTGGTGCGGGGGTAGACATAGTCCGTGCCGGCCAGGACCCAGCGCTTCACGCCCAGGTCCTTCATCAGGTAGTCCACGGCGGGAATGGCCTGCTGATTCGGAGCCGCGCCGGTGTAGAACACGTTCTTGGAGGATTCCTCCCCTTCATACTGCACGGGGTAGAAAAGCAGGCCGTTCAATTCTTCGAAGACCGGCAGCACGGACTTGCGGGACACGGAGGTCCAGCAGCCGAAAACCGCGGCGACCTTCTGTTTTTCCAGCAATTCACGGGCCTTCTCGGCGAACAGGGGCCAGTTGGAGGCGGGGTCGACGACCACGGGTTCGAGTTTCTTGCCCAGCAACCCGCCTTTCTTGTTCTGCTCGTCGATGAGCATGAGCATGGTGTCCTTCAGCGTGGTTTCGCTGATGGCCATGGTTCCGGACAGGGAGTGCAGGATGCCGACCTTGATGGTGTCGGCGGCCAGGACCTGTGTGCCGAGGCACAAAACGAGAAGCATGACGAACGCAGTGGTGCGGCTGTAGAAGTTCATGACGTATCCTTGGCGGTTGCGAGGTGATGGGCTGTTTTCGTCGCGTCCAAGCCGACCTGCGGACTGCATGGGCGCGCATTCTCCTTCTGACACTGACGTTCCCGAGCCAAAACGCCTTGCGGCGACAAGCGGCTTGAGAAAGATTCCAGATTCGGTACCGAATTCGTGTGCGCAGTCTGGGTTGAGCAAGGCTTGTGCCGAAAGGCGCAAGTGGGCGGGTTAATGGCCCAGTATGTTGAAATTCAAGACTAAATATTTTGTGGCGCAAATTTTATTGTGAGTAGGAAGGATCGCTTCGAATTTAAAGTAACATTTATGTAAAATCAGTAAAATCGATTTTGGATTGTTTGGGGTCTGTTTGTCGAAAATGTTAAATCGTACGAAAATGAAATCTTTGCTGTCGCAAGGAGGATTCTGTCTGGTTGGATAATTGGAAATGCGGAAGAAAAGACGTCGCAGCACCTTGATTTTTTTAAAATCAAGGGCTGGTTTAAGAGTTTCTAAAATTGTCAAATTCTTGAGGCGCGGAAGGCTGGCTATGCCCGCTGACCGCCATGGGGATAGGAATCCAGGGGCCGGAGCGTGGGGCCGTGCCATGCGGGGTAGGGACCGTCCGCGTGCAGGCGCCGGCCTTCCTCGGCCAGGCCCAGTTCTTCCATGCGCTCGCGGGTCGGGATGCCCGTGTCCAGGTCCTGGCCGTGCGCGGCGTAGTAGCGGCGCAGCAGGGCGCGGTGCGTGTGGCGTTCGCGTTCCATGTCCTCGGGGCTGAAATGGTCCGGATTGAGCGGGATGGAATCGTGGAGGCTGGTGATGCCCTGGCGGGCGTTGAAGGCCTTTTCCAGGGTGTAGATGCGGTCCGCGGCCGCGATCAGGCTGGCCT
The DNA here is from genome assembly GCA_964589645.1 of uncultured Desulfovibrionaceae bacterium. Taxonomy (GTDB): domain Bacteria; phylum Desulfobacterota; class Desulfovibrionia; order Desulfovibrionales; family Desulfomicrobiaceae; genus Desulfomicrobium. Next base: position 9,139 of record CAZPSN010000032.1, on the reverse strand, counting down.
CGCTGAACCTTTCGCCCGTGGCGGCGGTCAGCAGGCTGGCCAGCCCGCCGAACAGCGGCTCCTTCCAGGCCAGGGGCAGGGCGTTGGCCCAGGAATTGACCGCTCCCTTGCAGCGGCCCACGGTGTCGGCCAGGGTGCAGACCCGCTCGGACAGGACGATGGCCTGCACTGGATCGTTCATGTCCGCGTGCATGGCGCCGGAGGCCTGCAGTTTGGGAAAGAGCTCCGGGTCGTTCTCGCCGAAGGCCCAGCTGCGTCCGCGCAGGTGGTCGGCCCCGCGCGTGGACGTGGCGTGGGCCAGGGCGAAGAGTCCGGCCGGGTAGGGGCCCCGGCTCAGGCCCTTGACGTGATAGCAGTATTGCAGGGCCTCCGGGCCGATGACCGTGGCCATGGACAGCATGCCTTCGGCCAGCAGGTTGCCGAATCCCTCGCGCAGGGCCGTGAGATGGACCAGTTCGACCTGGTCCTGAACGTTGTCCCAGGACAGATCCAGGCCGCCGGTCATCTCCCGGGTCAGGATGCCGCGCGCGAACAGATCCTTGGCCAGGGCCATGGTGTTGCCCAGGGGGATGACGTCCAAACCGTAGATGTCGCCCAGGTTGCTCATCTCCATGATGGCCACCGGATCGGTCACGCCGCAGTTGGTGCCCATGCAGAAGATGGATTCGTATTCCAGGGCCTCGCCGCGCTCGCCTTGGCGTTTGCCCGAGGGGATCTCGTACACGTTTTTGCAGCGCACGGAGCAGTTCCCGCAGCCCGTGCGGCCGATCTCGTAACGTTTCCAGGCTTCGGGCCGCAGCTGTTGCGGCACATCTTCCGGTTCCAGATATTTCGAGTAGTTGCGAAATCCAGGCCGCCAGTCGGCCATGCCGTGGTGGGAGCCGTACCGGGAGGCCACGGTCTGCTGGAACTCGTCCTTGGCGAAGAATTCCCGGTCCAGGCGGGCCAGTTCCCTGAATGTTTCGGGGTCGGCCAGGGTCACGGCGTGGTTGCCCGCGACCACGATGGCCTTCAGAAGCTTGGATCCCAGCACCGCGCCGCTGCCCCGCGCCGCCGAGGCGTACTTGTCCACGATGGTCGAGGCGAAGCGGACCAGGTTTTCCCCGCCCTGGCCGATGCAGGCCACGGACGCCTTGGCGCCATGCCTGGCCAGGAGCAGGTCCGTGGTTTCCCAGGCGCCCTTGCCCCACAGATCCCGCGCGTCGAGCAGTTCTGCCTTGTCCGGCGTGACCAGCAGGTAGCAGGGCCTCTCGGCCCGGCCGGTGACGATGATCTGATCGGCCCGGGCCCGTTTCATGACCGTGGCGAAGCGCTCGCCGGCGTTGCCGTCGCCCAGGATGCCCGAATAGGGCGAAAGGGTGGAGACTTCCATGCGGCTGGTCATGCCCAGTATTGTCCCGGACAGGGGCCCGGGGGCGATGCAGTACACGTTGGCCGGGCTGAGCGGGTCCAGGCCGGGAGTGATGCGGTCGAACAGAACCTTGGAGTTGAGGCCGCGCCCGCCCAGAAAGGCCAGGGCCAGATCGCGGGAGAGCTCCCGGGTGTGGACCGTGTTCGCGGTCAGGTCGATGTCGAGGATTCGTCCGGTCCAGCCGTGCATACGCGACTCCTGGGTGAGTGTTGCTTGTTTTCTCTGTGTATACCCGAGCCTTTCCCTTTTGCCTAGGCGGGTTGTGGGTCTGGAGCGCAGCGTATAGAGCAGTGAAAAGCAAAGGAGTGCACATGAAGGACACGCTGCGGGAGATCCGCGAGAGGCTCGACGAACTGGAACAGGAACTGCGGGCCGAGTTGGCGGCCAAGCAGGACCAGTTCCGCTACACGGTGGAAAAAAAGCGCGTCCGCTTCAGCCGCGAGGTGCAGGACGCCCATCGACTGCTGGCCACCCGATGGACGGCCTATGCCTACGAATCCGGGCTGCTCAAGATCCTGACCATCCCGGTCATCTGGTTCGCGCTGATTCCGGCCCTGGTCCTGGATTTTTTCGTTCTCTTTTACCAGCTGATCTGTTTTCCGATCTACGGCATTCCGCGCGTGCGGCGCGGCGACCACATCGTGTTCGATAGGCACAAGCTCAAGTATTTGAACTGGGTGGAGAAGGGCAACTGCCTGTACTGCAGCTATTTCAACGGACTCATGGCCTATTTGCGCGAGATCGCGGGCCGCACGGAGCAGTACTGGTGCCCCATCCGGCACGCCCGGCTGCCCAAGAGCGTCCATTCGCGCTACGACCGTTTCGTGGATTATGGCGACGCCGAAGGCTACAGGCGGGAGCTCGAAAAAATCAGGAAGGATTTTGTGGATTGCACGAAGGAATAGACCTGCTCGTGTCCATGCGCTTCACAGCGCCTGCCACAGGATTTTCGCGCCGATGGCCATGAGCACGCCGCCGCCAAGGACCTCGGCGTAGTGGCCCAGACGGGTCTGGCAGCCGAGAACCTTGCCCAGATGCAAGCCCGCCGCCGTGAAGGCCAGGGCCACCGCGCCGATGACCGCGGCCGGAAACCAGATGGACACGCCGAGCATGGCCAGGGTGAAGCCCACGGCCAGGGCGTCGATGCTGGTGGCGATGGAGAGCATGATCAGCCGCGAGCCGCAGGTCGGGTCCTGGCAGACATCGTCCTCGTCACGCTTCAAACCTTCCCAGAGCATGTGTCCTCCGATATAGAGGAGCAGGGCAAAGGCGATCCAGTGTCCGAAGCGCAGAAAATAGTCGCGAACGGCCAAGCCTCCGAACCAGCCCAGAACAGGCATCACGGCCTGGAACAGGCCGAAATGCCAGGACATGCGAAAGGTCTGGCGGGACGTGACACACTTGAGGGACACGCCCGAGGCGATGGCCACGGCAAAGGCGTCCATGGCCAGGGCCACTGCCACGGCCAGGATTTCCAGAAACGGCATGACGAACTCCTGCTGATGAATGGGGCACAAGGCAGATAGCCCAAGACCCCGGGGCAAGGCAAAACCAATTTGGAGCCCGGCCCGTGGCCCGAAACTCCCGCCGGGCGGTTTGCGGTCCAGGCGGCGTGTTGACGCCATGCCCCCCGCTGTTTAGAGGGGTGGCCGGTCCGGAATCCCCCTGGACCGGCATTCTGGTTTGCTGGAGGATGTTGATGCGATCTCGGACTCTCGAAAAATGGACCGTGGACCGTTCCGCGGAACTCTACGGCGTGGATAACTGGGGCGGCGGCTACTTCAAGGTCACGGCCGACGGGAATCTGGCCATCACGCCTTTTCCGGGCAAGGACGTCAGCGTGTCCATTCCCGCCATCATCAGCGGACTGCAGGAACGCGGGCTGGGTCTGCCGGTGTTGCTGCGGATCGAGAACCTGCTCGACGCCCAGATTTCCGTTTTGCACGAATCCTTTGCCCGGGCCATAAGCGAACTTCAGTACCAGGGCGACTTTCGCGGAGTCTATCCGGTCAAGGTCAATCAGCAGCAGCAGGTTTTAGAAGAGATCGCCAAGGTCGGCGACCCCTACAACCACGGGTTCGAGGTCGGCAGCAAGGCCGAATTGATCGCGGCCCTGTCCTTCTTGCGCAACCCCAAGTCCTGTCTGGTCTGCAACGGCTACAAGGATCAGGACTACATCGATCTGGCCCTGTACGCCTGCAAGATGGGCTTTTTGTGCTTTCTGGTCCTCGAAATGCCAAGCGAACTGCCCCTCATCCTGGACCGGGCCAGGGCCCTGGGGATCAAGCCGCGCATCGGCGTGCGCATCAAGGTCTCGACCCAGGCCGGCGGCCACTGGGCCGAGTCGGCCGGGGATTTGTCCATCTTCGGGCTGTCCGCGTCCGAGGTCGTCGATGTCATCGATCTCATGCGTGCCCATTCCATGCTCGACTGCGTGCAGCTCCTGCATTTTCACCTGGGCTCCCAGATCCCCAACATCCGCGACATCCGCACCGCCGTGCACGAGGCCGTGCGCATGTACTGCGAGCTGGCCAAGGAAGGCTGCGCCATGGGCTTCCTGGACCTGGGCGGCGGACTGGCCGTGGATTACGACGGGTCCCACACCAACTACGCCAGCAGCCGCAACTACACCCTGGAAGAGTACTGCTCGGACATCGTGGAGTCGGTCATGGCCACGGTGGACGAGCACGAGCTGCCTCATCCGCACATCATCACCGAATCGGGCCGGGCCACGGTGGCCTACTATTCCGTGTTGCTCTTCAATGTCCTGGACGTCAGCCGCCTGGAAAACCGCGTCGTGCCGAAAACACTCGACGATGACGACCCCGAGGCCGTGCACAACCTCCTCGACGTCTACAACACCCTGTCGCTCAAAAACATGCAGGAGTGCTACAACGACGCCATCTACTACCGCGACCAGATCCGCCAGCTCTTCCGCCTGGGCCAGTGCAGCCTGCGCCAGCGGGCCATCAGCGACACCATTTTCTGGGCCGTGATCCGCAGCATCGCCGATAAACTGCCCGAGATGAAGAATCCGCCCTCGGCCCTGAAGGACGTGGATCTGGCCCTGGCCAGCATCTACTACTGCAACATGAGCGTGTTCCAGTCCCTGCCCGATGCCTGGGCCATCGGTCATCTCTTTCCCATCATGCCCGTGCACCGGCTGGACGAGATGCCTTCGGAACAGGCCATCCTGGCCGACATCACCTGCGACAGCGACGGCAAGCTGGACAGCTTCATCGACATCCACGGCGTCAAGCGCGTCCTGGAACTGCACGAGGTCAAACACTGCGAGCCCTATCATCTGGGCGCCTTCCTGGTCGGCGCCTACCAGGAGACCCTGGGCGACCTGCACAACCTCTTCGGCGACACCAACGTGGTCAGCGTGCGCATCAACGAGGACGGAACCTACGATTTCATCCGCGAACTCGAGGGCGACAGCGTGGCTGACGTGTTGTCCTACGTGGAGTTCGAGCCCAAGCAGGTCCTGGAAAACTTCCGCAAGGTGGCCGAGCAGGGCGTGCGCGAAGGCAAGATCAGCCCCCAGGAGCGTTTTATGATCATGCGCGCCTACGAACGTGGCCTGCGCGGGTATACCTATTTGAACGTGGGCCGGAATTGCGATAGTTCCGATGCGTGCGCCACCGGGCCGGTGGCCGGTTTGTAGTCTGACAATTCGCCTTTATCAAAGGAGGATGCCATGTCCAAAGTCCTGATCGTCGGCGCCGGCGGGGTTGGCCACGTGGTGGCCCACAAATGCGCCCAGGTGTCCGAGGTGTTCACCGAGATCATGCTGGCCAGCCGGACCAAATCCAAATGCGACGCCATTGCCGCGTCGGTGAAGGAAAAGACCGGCCGCACCATCCAGACCGCCGCTCTCGACGCCGACAACGTGGCCGAGACCGTGCGGCTCATCAAATCCTTCCAGCCCAAACTGGTCCTGAACGTGGCCCTGCCCTATCAGGATCTGGCCCTCATGGACGCCTGCCTGGAAACCGGCGTGGACTATCTCGACACGGCCAACTACGAGCCCCTGGACGAAGCCAAGTTCGAATACAAGTGGCAGTGGGCCTACCAGGACCGCTTCAAGGACAAGGGACTCATGGCGCTTCTGGGCTCGGGCTTCGACCCCGGCGTGACCAACGTTTATTGCGCCTACGCCCAGAAGCATCTGTTCGACGAGATCCACGAACTGGACATCATCGACTGCAACGCCGGCGACCACGGCCAGCCCTTTGCCACCAATTTCAATCCCGAGATCAACATCCGCGAGATCACCCAGCGCGGCCGCTACTGGGAGCGGGGCGAGTGGGTCGAGACCGATCCCCTGTCCTGGCGCATGAGCTACGACTTCCCCGAGGGCATCGGCCCCAAGGACTGCTACCTCATGTACCACGAGGAGCTCGAATCCCTGGTCCAGAACATCCGGGGTTTGAAGCGCGCCCGCTTCTGGATGACCTTCTCCCAGAACTATCTCAATCATCTGAAAGTGCTGGAAGGCATCGGCATGACTTCCATCGAGCCGGTCACCTACCAGGGCCAGCAAATCGTGCCCCTGCAGTTTTTGAAGGCCGTGCTGCCCGAGCCCGGGTCTCTCGGTCCCCTGACCAAGGGCAAGACCTGCATCGGCTGCGTCATGAAGGGCGTGAAGGATGGCAAGGAGCGCAAGGTCTACATCTACAACATCTGCAGCCACGAGGAGTGCTACCGCGAGGTCGGCTCCCAGGCCATCTCCTACACCACGGGCGTGCCGGCCATGATCGGGGCCATGATGATGCTGACGGGCAAATGGCGGGGCGAGGGCGTCTTCAACATGGAGCAGCTCGACCCGGATCCGTTCATGGACAAGCTGAACCTCCACGGCCTGCCCTGGGTCGTGGTCGAGCTGTGATGGACGGACGCAGCGCGTTCCGCTTCGACCCGCATCAGGTCGCCACGCCCTGTTTCGTGGTCGATCTGGGGCTGATTCGCCGCAATCTGGACGTGCTCGGCTCCGTCAAGGAGCGTACGGGGTGTAAAATCCTTTTGGCGCTCAAGGGCTTTGCCATGTGGAGCCTGTTCCCGGTCCTGCGCCAGACCCTGGACGGGGTCTGCGCCAGCTCGCCCCACGAGGCGAGGCTTGGCCGGGAGGAGTTCGGCCGCGAGGTGCACGCCTTCGCCGCCGGGTACTCCCAGGCCGACATCTTCGATTTGTGCACCACGGCCGATCACATCGTCTTCAATTCCTTTGCCCAGCTGCAGAAGTTTCGCGGCCTCATCGCCGGCGAGGCCGGGCGGCTCGGCCGGGAGATCGAGCTTGGCCTGCGCATCAATCCCGAGCATTCCGAGGGGGCCGTGCCCATCTACGATCCGTGCTCGCCGGGCTCGCGCCTGGGCGTGCGGCGGGGGGATTTCCGTCCCGACCTGCTGGACGGGGTGACAGGCCTGCACTGGCACAACCTGTGCGAGCAGAACGCGGATTGCCTGGAACGGACCATCGCCGCCGCCGAACAGGGTTTCGGCGAGTTCTTCTCCCGCATGCAGTACGTCAACTTCGGCGGCGGGCACCACATCACCCGCCCCGATTACGACGTGGACCTCCTGTGCCGGCTCGTCAGCGAGTTCAGGGAGCGCCACAAGGTGCGGGTCTACCTGGAGCCGGGCGAGGCCGTGGCCCTCAATACCGGCTATCTGGTCGCGACGGTCCTGGACGTGACACGTGCCGACATGCCCATCGCCATCCTGGACGCGTCCGTGCCCGCGCACATGCCCGACGTGCTGGAAATGCCGTACCGGCCGCACATCGTGGGCTCGGGGATGCCGGGCGAGAAGGCCTGGACCTGCCGCCTGGGCGGCCTGTCCTGCCTGGCCGGGGACGTGGCCGGGGAATACTCCTTCGACCAGCCGCTCACGCCCGGAGACCGCCTCGTCTTCACGGACATGGCCCACTATTCCATGGTCAAGACCAACACATTCAACGGCATCCAGCTGCCAAGCATCGCGGTCTTCGAACCCGAGGACGGTTCCATGCGGGTGGTCAGAAGCTTCGGGTACGAGGATTTCAAGGGCCGGTTGTCCTGAGATCCTTCAGGAAAATGATACAAAAAAGCGGGAGTCCGGATCGTCCGGGCTCCCGCCTTTTCTATGAGTGATTCAGATTATAACTGGCGGAGAAGAGGGTTTGGATAATTCAAGATTCAAGATCTGACCTTGATTTCCGGATTGTTAAAAAGGCATGGATTTCCTTTTTCAAGGGGATGACGACTTTTTGTAGTGAGATCTTTTATTGCTGTTTTCGATTCCGACTCATATTGCAACTATCTGTCAAATAAAGAAAAAGTCTGTATTTATTATTTTTACTCAACGGGCTGAGTAATTTTACTCAATCCATTGAGTAAAATTGATTGATTCGCAGTTTTTATCTTGATATCAGCTCATTATGACATATCAACGAGCGCTATTTTTCGACCTGCAACGAATTCTGAAATCGCCATCGCCGGTCATGCATGTTCTGGTCGGGCCGCGTCAGGTCGGCAAGACCACGATTGCCCGGCAATTGGCCGATAGTCTTGGGTTTCCCGCCGTCGTGGCCACGGCCGACAGTCCGACGCCTCTGGACGGCGCATGGCTCGAGACCCAGTGGCGGCGTGCCCTGATGCAAGCCTCGAATGGCCCCGTGCTGCTGGTGCTTGACGAGGTGCAGAAGGTTTCGGGGTGGAGCGAAAGCGTCAAGCTGCTGTGGGATAGCCGGGATTTCGCCCAGGACATCCGCGTGTTGCTGCTTGGCTCCTCGGCCCTGCTCATGCAGGACGGGCTGACGGAAAGCCTGGCCGGACGTTTCCTGTTGCACCGCTGTCCGCACTGGAGTTTCGCGGAGTGCCGGGACGCTTTCGGCTGGACCCTGGAGCAGTGGATCTTCTTTGGGGGCTATCCGGGGGCAGCGGCCTTTGCCCACGACGAGAGCCTGTGGAAACGCTATGTCGTCGATTCCCTCATCGAGACCGTTCTGGCCCGGGACGTCTACCAGATGGCCAGGGTCGGAAAACCCGCGCTGCTGCGCCATCTCTTTGCCCTGGCCGCAACCCTCCCGGCCCAGATCGTTTCCTACACCAAGATGCTGGGCCAGCTTCAGGATGCCGGCAACACAACCACCTTGGCCCACTACCTACGTCTGCTGGAAGGGGCCTTCCTGCTCAGCGGGCTGGAACTCTTTTCCAGGGGCACGCAGCGCAAGCGGGGCAGCAGTCCCAAACTGGTGCTCTGGAACAACGCCCTGGTGAACGCCCTGGGCCTGCGCAGTTTCGAGCAGGCCGCCTCGGACCCCGTATGGTGGGGCCGTCTGGTCGAAAATGCCGTTGGCGCGCATCTGTGCAATGGACTCGGCTCCATGGAGTACGGGGTGACCTACTGGCGTGACGGAAAATACGAGGTCGATTACGTCGTCGAGCGGGGCAAGGACATCTGGGCCATTGAGGTGAAGAGCGGCACGGCGGGGGATGCAAAAGGGCTTGAACGGTTCCGGGCCTCATACCCGGAAGCAAAAACGCTCATGGTCGGCGGGCCAGGCATCCCCCTGGAAGAGTTTTTCAGCCTTCCGGCAACGCGGTGGGTTGGTTGAGCGTGTCGGGAGGGTTTGACTGGAGTAGGAGGGAAGGGCGGAGAAGGGGGGCTTGGAAAATTCAAGATTCAAGATCTGATAGTCATCTTAAGGACACCTCCGAGATAGCGGTAGGCCATTCCAACCGCTAT
>CAZPSN010000031.1:0-36547 GCA_964589645.1 uncultured Desulfovibrionaceae bacterium | reverse complement strand
GTACGTACGGTGGTGTGGGAGGACGGCGGGGGTGACCCCGCCTCCTACCCGATTTCAGCGTGCCGACGCGTCTGTTTTTACGCCAGTCCTTGGGCGAATTGTCTGGTCGGCGTTTGTGAACGCCTTCTGCCGACCCTACCTCAAGCCGTTGATGTCGATGTGCCGTCCGCACGAGGGGCAGCGCATCATGTTGCCCATCCGTGTGCAGACCCTGAAAACGTGCAACACGCCTTTCTTCGTGATCACATACGCCACCAGGACCGGATGTCCGCATTCACAGAATCGCTGCTGCATGGGAGGCCTCCTTTATCCGAATTAACAAATGTAAATCATGGGGATAAAAAAATGTCTACGCGTAGTTCCGGCTGCTCCAGAGTACCCGGCCCACCACGCCCATGGCCTCGATCTCGTCGCCCTGCAGGGTGACCGGCGCATAGCGCTGGTTCGTGCCGAAGAGGATGATCAGGCCGGGGTGGACCTGGACGCGCTTGATCTGAATGCTGTCGGCCAGGCCGACGACGTAGAGCCTGCTGCTCGTCAGCGTGTTCTGGCTTTGGTCGACGAGGATGTGGTCTCCGGGCTCCAGTTCCGGCGACATGCTGTCGCCCACGACCTCCATGGCGACCATGCGGTCGGGATCGCCCTTGCGGCGCAGCCAGGAGCGGTCAAAGGGCAGTTCGCCGATCACGCTCGCGGCCAGTTCCATGGAGCCCGCGCCGGCGCAGGCCCTGGCGGCCACCTTGGGCACGAAGAACGCTTTGTCCTGGTCGTGCCGGAAGACCGGCCCGTTGCCCGTGTTCAGCCAGATCAGGTTGACTCCGAAGCGGTCCGCGATGGTCAGTGCCCATGATTTCGGCACTCCCCGGGTTTTGGCCAGGGTGATGGCCGCCGGGTCGATGCCCAGAATGGTGGCCAGCTCTTTCTGGGTTGAGATCTCCGTGGCCTTGGCCACCCGCTGGAAAAAATCGTCGAATCGCATGGGTTCCTCTGAGTGAGAGATTTAACAAATGTTAATCAGGTGTCAACTGCTATTTCGTCGGCATGGCCTGGGTGGCGATGGGCTGCGGTTTCGATGGGCATTGCAGAGGATGCATGCAGGTGAATTCCGTGCCGGTCTGACCCGCACGACTCGCAAGTCGGGACGCCAGTCCGCACGGGTGGCCGGGACACGAAAAAGGCCAACCCGCATGGGGTTGGCCTAACTTTAATCCTTTAGTTTTGGATAGTTGCCTAGAAGTTGAGAATCCTGTCCGCCTGTTTGACCTGCTCGTACAGGAATTTCATGTTCGAAAGCGTGGCGTGTTGTATCGCGTCCACACCGTGGACGCCCATGCACTTGCCTCAGGCGGCCAGGACCCCTTCGCTCAAGGCAAAGAGCTTGGCTTGCTCTGCGATGGGGAAGGCCGGGGAATCGCCCGCGTAGAGATCAACGGAGGGGCCGTTCAGAAAGATGGTCACGTCCTCGCCCTCGGTCAACAAAAAGTTGCCGAAGCGGACCGCGTTCCATTTGATTTCCGGGTCGTTGCTGGAAAGAATGAGAAGTATGTGCATTATCCCTCCATGGGTCGGTTTTGCATTGAAATATTCGATGGGTCAGGGGCTGTAAAGCCAGCCGGCTTGGTATTTGACGCAATTATGGTCGGGTCAGGACGTCATGGTCTGCGCCGGCCGTGGTCCAGAACCAGGGAATGACCGCGATCAGAACCAGGGACATGAGGAAGAAGGCCCATCCGTAGCCCAGGGCTCCGACCAGCAGGCCGCCCAGGATGGGACCCGAGGCGTGCCCGACATCGAAGATGGTGCCAAAGACACCCATGGCCGTGCCATAGTGCCGGGCCTTGCACAGATCCGCGACCATGGCCGCCGAGGACGAGGTGACCAGTGCCTCGCCGAAGCCAAAGACCAGACAGGCCAGAACCAGGGGCCAGAATCCGGTCAGCTGCGGAATGAGGGCGAAGGGCAGGGCGCAGCAGAGCAGGCCCGCCACGATCAGGGGGCGTCTGCCGTAACGGTCCGAAACCCGGCCCATGACCGGCTTGGCCAGCATGGTCACGACCACCTGCACGGCCCAGAGCAGGCCTGCCTCGAAGGCCGAAAGTCCGGCCACGGTCACGGCGTAGACTGGCAGAAAGGCCTCCAGGGCGCCCATGGTCATGTTCTGTACGCCTTCCATGGCCGAAGCGGCCACCACGCGTCGATCGCTGCCCACTTCCCTTATTCCCGATACGAACTGCTCCACACGGGACGCGAGGCCCACACCGGAAGGGGTTTCGTCCTTGAGCAAAACCTTGAATCCGAGGATGAGTGAAGCGAGGCCCGTCACGGCCACGATCGCGTACACGACCTGAAAGGTCGCGTCCGTGGCTCCGGACGCGCCGCCCATGAGGGAGACGATGAGCCCTCCCACCGGCGCTCCGACCAGGGTGCCGATGATGGCCACGGAGGAGAACCAGGAAAGCATTTCGCCTTTGCGTTCACCAGCCACGTCGGCCACCACTGCCATGGCCACGGGCCCGTACACGGCCGTGGCGAAGCCGTGCAGAAAACGTACGACAACCAGCATCGTATAGCTGTTGATGAAGAAATAGGCGAAGGGGATGACGGCGAAGAAGCCCAGGCCTGCCAGCATGGTCCGCCTGCGTCCGATGACGTCGGACAGGGCTCCGGCAGGCAACTTGAAAAAGATTCCTGTCACAGTTGATATGCCGACAGCCAGGCCGATGGCTTCCGGACCCGCGCCGAGGTACATGGCAAAAAGGGGCAGCACCGGGTTGCGGGCCAGGGCGTAGGAAAAGCGGGCCAGAAATCCCACGGAGCACAGGGCGCGTATCAGTGATCGGTTCATGACGGGTTCCTTCTTTGGCTGTTGCAAGGCATGCGTTCCCGTTTCGGATTTCCGGGAACGAAATCGTTTCATGTGGCAATTGAATTATTTGACACGATGATAAAAAGTCAATTGCTATTTTTGAAAATAGTTCTTATATGGCAGTTGTCATGCATGTTGAGGCGATGGCGAATCAGGGGCTCCGTCCCCTGGTCGTCATCCCCCCCCCAGGCACAACTAACAACCATGCGTCCGCCCACGCGGGCGGGTCGGAATCAAGGAGATTGCCATGCCCGAACTGAATGTGCACATTGCAGCGAGCCTGGCTCGCACGGGAAAGGAATACCGCGAGGTTCACGAGTGGATCGACGCCGCGGAAACGAAGTATGAGCGTCACGATTTTTCCAAGGTGCTGGTCAACGCGGCCATGTTCCGGGGAAAATACGGGGAGGAAGCGGCGCAGGAATACGTCGAACACCTTGTCGATGATCTGAAGTGCCGCTTTGGCAAGCAGTTGGCCAGCCATCAGGCGGCCATGGCTGATTGTCTGAAGTACTTCGGCGGTTGACAGCGTGCCGGGGCCTCGGCTCCGGCGCATACCCGCAACAGAAATAGAAGGAGAACGTCATGGCCGAGACCATCACCGCCCAGGAATTGAAGAATCTGCTGGAAGCAACGGAGATCACGCTGCTCGATGTCCGCCGCAAAACCGATCAGGAGGCCTCCCCTCAGGGCATCCCGGGAGCGTTGTGGAAGGATCCCGAACAGGTCGGAGTCTGGTCCGCGGACCTGCCCCAGGACAAGCCCGTGGTCATTTATTGCGTGCGCGGCGGTTCCGTCAGCACCTCGGTGCAGGCCGCGCTCAAGGCCCGGGATTTCGACGTGAAATTCGTGGACGGCGGGCTGGTGGCCTGGAGCGGGCTTGCGTCCGCGGCAAAGGAGTGAGGCGTTGAATACGAACGAGTGTTCCTGGCTCTTGTGCATTCACAACATTCCGCCCAAGCCGCCCTACCTGCGGGCCAAGGTGTCGCGTCGCCTGTCGGCCCTGGGTGCGGTGGCCGTGAAGAACGCCGTCTACGTGCTCCCTGACGGGGAGCGGCAGCGCGACGGTCTGGTCTGGCTGGCGCGGGAGATCGAGGAGGGCGGCGGGAGGGCCTATGTCTGCGGAGCGCGTTTCGACGTGGCCGGGGGCGGTCTCGACGACGCGCACATCCGCAACCTTTTCGTGGAAGCCCGCGACGGGGAGTACCGGAGTCTCGGGGCCGAATTCCAGCCGCTCTTTGCCGGGCTGGGCGACCCGCGCGGGGCCGAGGCGCTCCCGGCCGCCGACGTGCAGACCTGGGTCAACCAGTTGCGCACCCGCTATGACGCCATCCGGGCCATCGACTATTTCGGCTCCCCGGGCCGGGAAGTGGTGGAGGGCATCCTGGCCGGAGCCGGCCGCTGGCTGCGCATGCGCCTTCTCGACGGCACGCCCGACGACGCGGCCCTGGACCCGTCCCTCTACACGGGACGAACCTGGGTCACCCGGCCCAGCGTGCATGTGGACCGCATCGCCTCGGCCTGGTTCGTCCGGCGCTTCATCGATGTTGACGCGGCCTTCCGCTTCGACGCCAAGGTCCAGGGGCCAGGGGATATCCGCTTCGACATGACCGAGGCCGAGTTCACCCATGAAGGCAGCCAATGCACCTTCGAGGTCATGGTCCGACGCTTCGGCTTCGGGTCCGATCCGGCCCTGACGGTGCTTTGCCAGGTCATCCACGACATCGATCTGGACGAGTCGGCCCCGGCGCGTCCGGAATCGGCGGGCGTGGCGGCCCTCTTGAACGGGATCTGCCTGTGCACGGACAGCGATCTAGAGCGAGTGGAGCAGGGCGGCAGGCTTCTGGACAGGCTGTTCGAACATTTTGGCCGGGCCTGCGGCCGCGCGGGAAGGGAGAAGACATGAACCAGCCGACTCTTTCCGAAGCATTTCGAACCTGGCTGCGCATCGGGCTTCTGAGTTTCGGCGGTCCTGCCGGGCAGATCGCCATGATGCACAAGACGTTGGTCGAGGACAAGAAGTGGATCAGCAACGAGCGCTTCCTGCACGCTCTCAACTACTGCCATTTCCTGCCAGGGCCCGAGGCTCAGCAATTGGCGACGTACGTCGGCTGGCTCAAGCACCGCACCGTTGGCGGACTCATGGCCGGAGGCCTTTTCGTGCTGCCCGGATTCTTCGTCATCCTGGTGCTCAGCGCCTTGTATGCCGCCTATCGCGAGGTGCCGGCCGTTGATGCCCTGTTTTACGGTCTCAAGCCGGCGGTGCTGGCCATCGTCGTGGGGGCCGTGCTGCGCATGGGCTCCAAGACCCTGAAATCACGCTTCGCCCTGGCCCTGGCCGTCGCCGCGTTCGTGGCCCTGTTCGCCTTTGGCGTGCCGTTCCCCGTGGTGATTTTCGGAGCCGCGCTGATTGGGTGGATCGCGTCGCGCGGATCGGCGGAGCAGAAGTGCACGGTCGCGTGCGCCGAGGAAGACGATGCGCCCGAACACACCAGGCCAAGCAACGCGCGTTCCATTCGGGTCCTGGTCACGTGGATCCCGCTCTGGCTCGGGCCAGTCCTGGCTACAGGTCTCCTGTTTGGCTGGGACAGCGTGTACGCGCGATTGGCCGTTTTTTTCAGCAAGATGGCCGTGGTCACCTTTGGCGGGGCCTACGCCGTCCTGAGCTATGTGACCCAGCAGGCCGTCGAGACCTACGGCTGGCTGTCTCCCGTGGATATGATCAGCGGCCTGGCCCTGGCTGAAACCACGCCTGGCCCCTTGATCCTGGTTCTTGAATATGTCGGATTCATGGCCGCCTACGCGAGTCCCGGCACCCTGAATCCCTTTGTCGCCGGGGCCCTGGGGGCGGCCTTGACGGTTTGGGTGACTTTCGCGCCCTGCTTCCTTTGGATTTTTCTCGGCGCGCCGTACATGGAGGCCGTGAGGGCCAACCGCAGCCTCTCCGCCGCCCTGGCCGGAGTCACGGCGGCGGTGGTCGGGGTCATTTTGAATCTGTTCCTGTGGTTCGGGTTGCACACGATTTTCGGCCACGTGGAATCATGGCATGGCCCCCTGGGGTTGCGTCTGCCGGTTCCCATCCTGTCCAGCCTGGATTTCCTGGCCCTGGCCCTGTCTGCGGCCGCGACCCTGGCCATGACCCGTTTCAAGCTCGGCATGGGCACGACCCTGGCCGGGTGCGCGGGGCTCGGCTGGATCGCCAGGATGGCGCTCTAGGTGGACTGGCCTGGCAGATGCGATGTGCAGGCGTGTCCCTGTATTTCAATTGACATATCTGGAGTTGGTATTTATCAGACAATTGAAAGTTTGAATGGGTTCTTCGAACATCACTGAAGGAGACACACGTCATGAAAGAAGCATCGCTGATGGTCGCCACCCTGATGGCCTCCTCCATGCGTACCGCGCCCAAGGCGGGCGGAAAGGATTTTCTTGAGATCGCGGTTGTGAGCGAGGATGAACAGCTCCAGCGCATAGCCCAGGAGATGCGCGCTTTTGCGCCCCGCAGCACCAACGAGGCTTTTTGGCTGCGTGACGCGGAGAACATCGAGCGCTGTCACGCGGTTGTCCTGGTGGGCCTGCGCGAGTCCGTCGCGGCCGGGTACGATTGCGGGGCATGCGGATATGCGACCTGCAAGGAATTCCTGCAGGGCCGCAGGATTGAGGTCAAGGAAATGGGGTATGGCGGTCCCCACTGCGTCATGCGCATCATCGATATAGGGTGCGCCCTGACGTCGGCGGCGAAGACCGCAAGCATCCTAAATATCGACAACAGGGTGCAGCAGCGGGTCGGGGCGGCGGCCAGGTTTCTGGGGTACATCAAGGCCGACATTGTCATGGGAATTCCCGTCGGGGTCTATGGAAAGTCCATCTTCCACGATCGACCCACACCGGTAATCGCAAAGTAGAAAGAGGAAACGTCATGGATGCACGTATACGCACGGACGACATCGCCTTGCTGCGGGTCGCCGGAATGAACGAGGAAGATCTGGGGCACAGCCTGGCCGTGGCCGAGCGTGCCCTCGACATTGCTGACCGCACCGGCGCGGACCTTGATTTTGCCCTCATCGTCAGGGGCGCTCTGTTCCACGATCTGGGCAAGGTCCGCACCCATGCCATCGGGCATGGCGAACTCGGGGCCTCCCTGGGGGCCGAGCTGGGTCTGCCCGAAGAGATCCTGGGCGTCATGAGAAAGCACATCCGTGGCGGGATGACCCGCGCCGAGGCCCTGGAGTTGGGTTTACCCGACATGGACTACACCCTGCACCGGCTGGAGGAGCGCATCATCATCTATGCCGACCGTCTGGCGGACATCATCGGTGACGGTGTGGAGCCCGATCCACTCAAGGCCGAGGAGCGGTTTGTCGAGATCCTCACCACGAACATCCGCTACGGCAAGAACGAGGTGACCCTGAATCGGTATCTTCGCTACCACGAAGAGATTCAGGGGCTCATCGCATCGAAATCATGAGCTTCTCGCCGTTTCGCCTGCTGTGCCTGACGGGGTTCTTGGCCATCTTTGGCACGACCATGGCCAAGAATCCCGTCCTGCCCTATTTCGTCGAGTCCCTGGGCGGGGATGCCGGGGCCATCGGAATGGTGGCGTCCTTGTCCCCCCTGGCCGGCGTGCTGGTCAGCCTGCCGGCCGGGATGCTGTCCGACAGGATAGGCCGGGGCCGGTTGCTGCGGCTGTCGGGGCTTTTTTTTGCCCTGAGTCCCCTCGGATACCTTTTGGCCGCATCGGTCTGGCAATTGGCCCTGGTTCGTTTCATCCACGGTTTGGCCACGGGCATATTCATGCCCGTGGCCATGGCCCTGGTAACGGACATGCACGCCACAAGTCGCGGTGAGCGGCTCGGCCTCATGTCCTCGGCCACGCAGATCGGCAGGTTCCTTGCGCCCCTTGCGGGCGGAGCTCTCCTCGGTTTGGGCGGCACCCTCCCCGGCAAGGAGGGCTTCATCTGGGTGTACACGGGGTGCCTGATTCTTGGCGTGGGCGCGGCGTTCCTTGTTTTTCGGCTTCCCAGAGAGGTTCCTGCCGAAAGAGCCACTGGAACCGGAAGTCCAATGGCCCTGCTTGGAGCGGTCGTGGGCAACCGGCCGGTGCTGCTCGGCTGTCTCGTGGAGGCGGGTGCTCTTTTCGCCTTCGGCACCTTCGAGGCGTTTTTTCCGCGCCATGTCAGGGATATGGGGTTCGGACCCCACTGGGCTGGCGCGCTCATGGCCATACAGGTCCTGACCGTTGTCCTGAGCAAGCCAGTTTTCGGCAGGCTTTCGGATCGTCGGGGGCGGGAGCGGCAGGTCGTTTTCGGGGCGTTGGCCCTGGCCGCGACCATGTTTGCCATGGGCAAAGCCGAGGGGCTTGCCACATTGGGGGCGATCAGTCTGGTGCTGGGGTTGTCGCTGTCACTCACCCTGGCGGCCAGTTCCGCCTTCATCGCCGATGCAAGTCCGGCGGAAACACGCGGCACGGCCATGGGGCTTCTGGGAAGCATCATGGATATGGGCCACTCCACCGGGCCGCTGGTGGCCGGTCTGGTCATGACGAGCTTCGGCCATGCCGCCGGTTTCTCCGCCGCAGGCCTGATCGTCCTGGTTGCTGGAATTGCTTTTGCGATCCATGGGTCCACTCGATCTTCATGAACGCGACATGCGCTTTGCAAACACCAGCTGGTGTGGCGAAGTGCATGTCGAGTCAAACGCATCTCTGAGGAAAAAATGGAATATTTCGTCATCTGTCTGGCCAGTCTGGCCGTTTCCGGGCTGACTCTCTTTTCCGGCTTTGGGCTGGGTACGGTGCTGACCCCGGTCATGGCCCTCTTCTTTCCCATCGAGACGGCCGTGGCCGTGACCGCGGCGGTCCATTTCGCCAACAACGCCTTCAAGCTGACCCTTTTCTGGCGGCAGGCCGACTGGGCCGTGAGCCTGCGCTTTGGCCTTCCCGCCCTGGTCGCCAGCTTCGCCGGGGCCTGGGTGCTGGTGAAGGTGTCGGGGCTTGAACCGCTCTTCTCCTACTCCCTGGCCGGAAGCGAAATGTTCGTAACGCCCGTCAAACTGCTCGTCGGATTGCTGATCGTCTTTTTCGCCGTGCTCGAACTGCGCGGCGGAAAGAAGCAGGCCATTCCGGCGTCCTGGTTGCCCCTTGGCGGGATGGTCAGCGGGTTCTTTGGCGGGCTTTCAGGCAACCAGGGGGCTTTTCGCAGCGCCTTCCTGCTTGGCGCTGGCCTGGGCAAGGAGGCGTTCATCGCCACGGGCGTGGTTCTGGCCTGCGTGGTGGACGTGACCCGGCTCGGGGTTTACGCCGGCATGGCCGGATCGCACCTGATCACGGACAACGCGGGTCTTGTGGTCGCGGCCAGCCTTTCGGCCTTCCTGGGCGTGCACGTGAGCCGCAAAGTGCTGAAGAAAATGACGATCCAGACCGTCAGAGTACTGGTCGGCGTCATGCTGCTCCTCCTGGGAAGCGGCTTGGCTACGGGAATCATCTAGGGCGGCTTGGCACGAACGTGGGCCGATTGGAGTGGGAATGGAGAAGGCGTTGACGAGACCACGGATCTGGGCCCATCGCGGGGCCAGGGCCCACGCCCCGGAGAACACCATGGCCGCGGCCCGGGCCGCCCTGGCCCAGGGGGCCGATGGCTGGGAACTGGACGTGCATCTGAGCCGCGACGGCGTGGCCGTGGTCACCCACGACCACGGGCTGCGCCGGGTCACGGACATCGCGATCCGGCCGGGCATGCCCGCCCGGCGGGATCATGTCGTGAAGAGGCTGACCCTGGCGCAGCTTCGCGGCCTGGACGCCGGGAGCTGGTTCGCGCGGCGCGATCCTTTCGGCACCGTGGCCGGCGGCGAGGTCGGGCCGGAAGAGCTGGCCGGATTCGCCCGGGAAACGATCCCCACGCTGGAGGAGGCTCTGGCCTGGACCCGAGGGGTCGGGCTGGCCGTCAATGTGGAGATCAAGGACATGCTCGGCGGGGACGACAGTGCCCTGGTGCGGGAAACCGTGCGTCTGATCCGGGGCGCGGGGCTTGGGGGGCGGGTGCTGGTGTCGTCGTTCCGGCAGGCGTCCCTTGAAGCGTTCCGCCTGCTCTGCCCGGAAGTGCCCCTGGGTCTGCTCCTGGACGAGAAGGCCATGACCGCGTCCACCCCGTCCATCATCGCCCGGCTGCGCGACCTCGGGGCCTCGGCCCTGCATCCGTCGATCAGGGGCCTGTTCCCGGGTCGGGTGGCCGGATTCCGCCGGGCCGGGTTCAAGGTCAACGTCTACACCGTGAACCGTCCCGAGGATATTGTCTGGCTGGCCCGCGAGGGAGCCACGGGCATCATCACCGATTTTCCGGCCCGGAGCCGGGCCGTGCTGGCCCGGCTTGACCCGGCGCCGGGGTCTATTTGACCACGACCCAGCCATCCGGGGATTTGACGAATCGCGCCGAGGCCATGTCCTTGGAACGCCCGGCCAGGGGCACGGTCATGTCGATTTCCACGTCGCAGACAAAGCCCGGAGCATCCTTGGCCGCGACGCAGCCGATCTTTTTGACGGCATGGATTTCCATGGTCCCGATCATGTCCGTGAGCGTCTTGCCCGCCCCTCCGAACATCTGCGCGGTCTGGTTCAGAGCTTGGCCGTGCTTGGCCGCGTCCTTGTCCAGGGCCGCGCGGATGTCGGTCTCCGAGGGTTCCCCGGAACAGCCCGCTGCGGCAAGGAGAAGGGCGCACAAAAGGCTTGTCAGCAATGCGTTCATGTTGTTCCTCGTTTGAATGATCTGATGATTTTGGTTGTGGCAGGGCCTTGCGATGGTATTCGCGTACTCCCTCCAGTAAACGTTTCGCGGGCTGCGGGCGTTGGGAATACCCCCTCCCCCTGCGGGTACTCCCCCTTGGCAGGGGGAGAGTCGGACCCGCGCTCGGGCACACAAGGCGTGGCGTGATCCGAACAAAGGGAATCCCTCCTCCCCCTGCCTCCCCTGGATAATGGCATGCGCCTCGCGCTTTGGGCCTCACTCCATGTGACTTGGCAAGGCGCGCTTTCTCCGGGCTTCAGCCGGCCAGATAGTCCCTGGCCAATTCCCGATATTCGCGAACCTGCTCTTCGACCCAATCCCTGTCTCGGCCCAGTTCGCGGGCCATGATCTCGGCCACTTCCGGAGCGATGTCCATGCTCACGGCCGCGTCCAGGATCAACGCCCGGGTGCGGTGGCGGAGCACGTCGGACAGGGTCAGGGCCCATTCCCGGCGCACGGCCCAGACCACCTCGGCCCGCAGATAGGGCAGCTTGAAGTGCAGGGGCCGGCCCAGATCCGGGTCCTGGCGGATCATCTCCCGGATCTCCTCCACGTCGCTGCCGTACACGGACAGGGGCTCGCGTGGATCGATGCCGCTCTTCCAGCCGTGCAGGGGCAGGTTCTCGGTCTTGCAGGAATGGGCGGGCAGGCCCGCGAAGCGCGCGGCCTGGGTCACGGCGTCCTCGCCCATCTTGCGGTAGGTGGTCCATTTGCCGCCCGCGATGGTCACCAGTCCGCTCTGGGAAATGGTCAGGTGATGATCGCGGGACAGGGAGGAGGTCTTGTCCTCGCCTTCGGTCCGGATCAGGGGCCGGATGCCCGCGAAGACGCAGAGGATGTCCTCGCGCCTGGGGTCGCGGGTCAGGTAGCGGCCGGCGTGTTCCAGCAGGAATTCGATTTCTTCGTCCATGGGCTTGGGTTCGGCGCTGACGTTCTCCAGGGCCACGTCCGTGGTGCCGACCAGGACCCGGCCGTGCCAGGGCACCATGAAGATGACCCGCCCGTCGTCGGTGTGGGGGACCATGATGGCCGTGTCGCCGGGGGAGAAGGACTTGTCCAGGACCAGATGGATGCCCTGGGACGGCGCGATGAGCGGCCTGGCCGATGCGTTGTCCAGGCGCAGGATGGAATCCACGAACACGCCCGTGGCGTTGATGACGGTCCTGGCCCGCAGGTGGCGGATTTCTCCGCTCAGGCCGTCCGTGGCCTCCACGCCGCAGACCTGGCCATCGGCGTCCTTGAGCAATCCGGTCACGCCCATGTGGTTGACCGGCAGGCCGCCGAGGCTTTCCATGGTCCGGGCCAGGGTGATGGCCAGTCGGGAATCGTCGAACTGGCCGTCGAAATAGATGACGCCGCCGCGCAGGTCCGTGGGTTCGAGATTGGGGATCATGTTCAGGGTCTGGGCCCGGGAAAGGATGCGCGAGCGTCCGAAGCCGAGCTTGCCGGCGAGCATGTCGTAGAGCTTGAGGCCCACTCCGTAGAACGGGCGCTCCCACCACTTGTAGTCCGGGACCACGAAGGCCTGGTTGTAGACGAGGTGCGGGGCGTTGCGGAGCAGCACGCCGCGCTCGTGCAGGGCGTCCATGACCAGGGCCACGTTGCCCTGTTGCAGGTAACGCACCCCGCCGTGGACCAGCTTGGTCGAACGGCTGGACGTGCCCTGGGAGAAGTCGCGCTCTTCCAGGAGCAGGGTCGCGTAGCCCCGGCTGGCCGCGTCCACGCCGCAGCCCAGGCCCGTGGCCCCGCCGCCAATGATGATCATGTCCCAGATGGTCCGTGGGTCGAGTCGGTTCAGAATATCGGATCTGCGCATGGTTGCCTCCATGAGTGGCTTGTTGACGCTGCATAGCACGGTCGCGCCAAAAGGACCATGCTGGACACGGGCCGTCAAAGGTCAGCCGACCGAGGCCGGTCCGACCAGGCTTGACCTGGGGTCGAGGGAATCATACCTCTGTGGCATTCTTGTCAGGCATCACGGAGCGCTTCATGGCCCAGCACAGCATCGGCACGGTTCAGACCCGGTCCTTCACCTTCGCCCACCCCCCGGGGGGCATGCTCCTGGACAGCGGGGTGCGTCTGGGGCCCGTGTCCCTGGCCTACGAAACCCTCGGCACCCTGAACGCCGACCGCTCCAACGCGGTCCTCGTCTGCCACGCCCTGACCGGGGACGCCCACGTGGCCGGTCATCACTTGGGCGAGGACAAGCCCGGCTGGTGGGACCACTACGTCGGTCCCGGCAAGCCCGTGGACACGGACCGCTACTTCGTCATCTGTTCCAACATTATAGGCAGCTGCATGGGCTCCTGCGGGCCGGCCTCCGTCAATCCGGCCACGAACCGCTACTGGGGCCTGGATTTCCCCATCGTGACCATCGCCGACATGGTCCGCGCCCAGCGCGAACTGGTCCGCCATCTGGGCATTGAGCACCTCCTGGCCGTGACCGGCGGGTCCCTGGGCGGGATGCAGACCCTGCAGTGGGCGGCCAGCTACCCGGACATGATGGACGGCATCCTGGCCCTGGCCACCACCAGCCGCCACTCGCCCCAGGCCATCGCCTTCAACGAGGTGGCCCGGCAGTCCATCATGAGCGATCCGAACTGGAAGGGCGGGGATTATTACGACGGGGTGCGGCCGGATCTGGGGCTGGCCGTGGCGCGCATGATCGGCCACATCACCTACCTTTCCGACGAGTCCATGCACGTCAAATTCGGTCGGGAGCTGCGTGGTGGGAGCTTCGCCTTCAACTTCGAGGGCGATTTTCAGGTCGAGAGCTATCTGCATCACCAAGGGAAAAAGTTCGTGGAGCGTTTCGACGCCAACGCCTTTTTGTATGTGACCAAGGCCGCCGACTATTTCGACCTGGACCTGGCCAATCCCGCGAGCCCGGCCCGGCGGGCCCTGGCCGGAACAAACGCCCGCTTCCTGCTCGTGTCCTTCACCTCGGACTGGCTCTATCCGACCTACCAGTCCCGACAGATCGTGGATGTCCTGAAGACCCTGGGCCGCGACGTGAGCTTCTGCGAGATCACGGCCTCCTGGGGGCATGACGCCTTCCTGCTGCCGGACGAGCGGCTGGAAACCCTCATCCGCGGTTTTCTGGGAGGCCTGCATGGCTGTTGAGACGAAACACGGCGAGCAGGGGCTGCGCTTCGACCTGGGGGTCGTGGCCTCCTGGATCGAGCCGGGCAGCCGGGTGCTGGATCTGGGCTGCAGCAACGGGAATCTTTTGCGCCATCTGCGCGACGCCAAGAACGTGCGGGGCCTTGGCATCGAGCACGACGAAAATGAGGTCGTGGCCTGCGTGGCCCAGGGCCTGTCCGTCATCCACGGCGACATCAATCGAGAGTTGCAAGGGTTTCCGGACCACGCCTTCGACTACGTGGTGGTCAGCCAGACCTTGCAGCAGGCCTTCGCGCCGACCGAACTCATCCGCGAGATGCTGCGCGTGGGGCGGCTTGGCATCGTCAGCTTCCCCAATTTCTGCTGCTTGCGGATCCGGCTGCAGATGGCCTTTTCCGGGCACGTGCCGGTCACGCCGGAGCTGCCGTACCAGTGGTACAACACGCCCAACATCCGTGTGTTGAGCCTGGCCGATTTCCGGACCTATGCCCGGGCCGTGCCCTTTGCCATCCGCCGGTCCCTGGCCGTGGACCCGTCCTCGGACGGAAGCATGCGGGAAGTGCGCTTCTGGCCGAATCTTCTGGCATCCTATGGCATTTTTATGATCACCGCCGCGTAGTCCGCGGCCCGCCGGGTCTGGCCCGGCTAGGAGGAGACATGCAGCGATTCGAGACCAAGGCCCTGCACGGAGGCTACAGCCCCGACGCCACGGGCTCGCGGGCCGTGCCCGTGCACCGCACGGCGGCCTATCTGTTCCAGAACACGGATCACGCGGCGGACCTGTTCGCCCTGCGCCGGCTCGGGCATATCTACACCCGGCTGGGCAACCCGACCCAGGAGATCCTGGAGGCCCGCCTGGCGGAGCTTGAAGGCGGCAAGGCCGCCCTGGCCCTGGCCTCGGGCACGGCGGCCATCCATTACACCGTCATCAACATCTGCCGCCAGGGCGACGAGATCGTGTCTTCCAACACGCTCTACGGCGGCACGCACACCATGTTCGCCTCCATCCTGCCCGAGGCCGGCATCACCACCCGCTTCGTGGACATCCATGACGCGGGCGCGGTGAAGGCGGCCATCAACGCGCGCACCCGTCTCATCTACACCGAGGTCATCGGCAATCCGGCCCTGGACGTGGCCAACATCGAACAGCTGGCAAAGATCGCCCATGCGCACCGTCTGCCCCTGGTCGTCGACGCGACCTTTGTCACGCCCTACCTGTTCCGGCCCCTGGAATACGGAGCGGACATCGTCATTCATTCCCTGACCAAATGGATCGGCGGGCACGGCACGGCCATCGGCGGAGCCGTGATCGACGGCGGAAGCTTCGACTGGACCGATCCCAAATTCGCCCTCTACAATGAGCCCGACGCTTCCTATCATGGTCTGCGCTACGCCCATGACCTGGGCGAACTGAATCCGCTGGCCTTCATCCTGCGCATGCGCCTCGTCCCCTTGCGCAACCTCGGGGCCTGCCTCTCGCCGGACAACTGCTGGGTCTTCCTGCAGGGCCTGGAAACCCTGGCCCTGCGCATGGAACGGCACAGCGAGAACGCCCTGCAGGTGGCCGAGTTCCTGTCCGGACACCCGCGGGTGTCCTGGGTGCGCTATCCCGGCCTGCCCGGGGATCCGTCCTACGAGCTGGCGCGGATCATGTTCCCGCGCGGGTTCGGGGGCATGGTCGTTTTCGGGGTCAAGGGCGGGCTGGACGCCGGGCGCACGTTCATCGACCGTCTGGGTCTGGTCTCGCATCTGGCCAATGTCGGCGACGCCAAGAGCCTGGCCATCCACCCGGCCAGCACCACGCACTCGCAGCTGTCCGAGGAGGAGCAGATCGCGGCGGGCATCACCCCGGATCTGGTCCGTCTGTCCGTGGGCATCGAGCACATCGACGACATCCTGGCCGATCTGGATCAGGCCCTGGCCTGAACGGGCCGCGTGGCTTCAAGGGCTCTCACGGGTACAAAAAAGGGGAGCGTCGTGAATGCGTTCCCCGGTCCGGTTGAGGCAGAAGGCGGGGTTGGATCGTCCGGCCTTCAGTTCCAGTCCAGCAGACGCTGCTGGCCTTGCAGGGCGCGGATGGCGGTCACGTCCTGGCTGACTTCGAGGCAGCCCAGGTACCTCCCCTCGCTTCTGACCGCGAAATAGCGGATGTGGATGAAGCGTCCGCCGAGTTCGATCCAGAATTCGGCCGTGTCGCGCTCCCCGCTTTTGAATTTTGCCAGGATATCCTCGACCATGTGCACGCTTTTGGGCGGATGGCACTTGGAGACCTCGCGGCCGATGATGCCCTCGCTGCGGGGGAAGATGCGTTCCTCGGTCTGCGAGAAGTATCGCACGCGGTCGTCCGGGCCGACAAAGGTCATGTCCACGGGCAGGTGCTTGAGCACGGCGTTGATGACCTCGGGTTCGAGCTGTCCGCAATCCAGCCGTATCAGGCCGCAAGCCCCGCCCCCGGCCGAAGACGCCTCGGCGGCCGGCAGCCACGCGTCCCCGGGATCCACCCAGGCATAGCCGATCTCGGCCTCTCCCCGCCTGACCTTGTGCCAGTCCTCCGCGCTGAACGTCTCGAAGACCATGGGGAAGAGGATGCGCTCCTCCTTGAAGACCATGTCGCGCACGGCCAGGACCAGTTCGGACACGGCCGCCACGGCCGGGGCGTGTTCGGACGACTCCAGCCTGGCCAAGGCGTTCTTGAACATGGCCCGGATGTCGTCATGGATCTCCCACATGACCTGGGGCGGCGCGGTCAGACCGTGGGCCTCCATGATGGGGAAGAGCTGGTTCTCCTTGCGCTCGTAGTGCCGGATGATGGCGGACAGGTCCTCGACGCCGTGCTTGAGGGCGCCGCGCGCGCCGGAGTAGCCGAGGGCGTCCCGGGCCCCGCCCAGGATCATGGTCAGGTTCGCTCCCTTTTCCTCGGCCAGGGCGTTCTCGGCCTGGAAGGTGCGGATCGGGTGGCCGTCGGGCAGGGGCGGCAGCTCGGGAGCGGCGGACCCGGCGGTGAACAGTTCCACGTGCAGGTTGCACAGCTTCTTGATCTCCGTCTCCGGAATGCCGTCGGCCACGAGGCGCTGCTCCATGGCGCCGACTTCCGCCGGCGAGACATCCCGCAATAATTCGTGAAATTCCTGCCGTAGGCTATCGAGGGTCGCGCCCCCGTGCAGGCGCAGGACAATGCCCTTGAAGGCCTGGATCCGCTCCTCCCTGGACATGCCTTTTTCCGGCTCCGCGCGCCCGCCGCTGTTGACCAGGGTCACGGAGTCGTTTGATTTCCTGAAGATCTCGACGGCGATGCCGGCCAGCAAATCATCCGCATCGAGTCCGCCCAGGGCCGCGGCCTTGGACACCGAGGCGAGGGCGGCCACGGTCTTGCGCAGCACGGGGTTTTTCAGTTTGGAAAATTTTGGCGACTGCGTCAGCAGATAGTCGAGCAGAAAGGGGTAGGCATCGAGGAGGTCGCCGATTTTGGTTTTTAGCGAGAGTTCCATGAGATCTCCTGCGTTGAGGTTAAGAATCGGCGCGGTCTGCCTGCCGACGGCCTCCGGGGGGCTCTGGCCAGGGTGCCGCGCCTATCGTGTCAGCCTCCCCGTAGCATCATGAAGCCCTGCCAAACAAGCGGTTCGGAAAAAGCGTAACGGTCGCTGCGGACCAATACCGACGCGATCGTTCGTGGCTGTGTGGAAAGCCGGTCGTGACCGCGAGGCTGTCCTGTGACACTTGCCTGATAGTATCAAATGATGCTATCATCAGGACATGAAGCCTCCCTACGACATCACGTCGACCATCCTGTTTCTGTACGGGCAGATCACGCACCGCCTGGGATTGTGCCGGGGATTGCGGCTGGCCCGGCCCCAAGCCAGGCTGCGCCGTGGCAATCGCATCAAGACTATCCATTCCTCTTTAGCCATTGAAGGCAACACACTGAACCTTGATCAGGTCACGGCGCTCCTGGATGGGCATCGGGTTGTCGCCCCGGCGCGGGAAATCACGGAAGTCACCAATGCCGTGGCCGCCTACGAGATGCTGTCGGATGTTTCCCCTAGCTCGGAGCAGGATTTTCTGCGTGTGCACGGTGTCCTGATGCGCAATCTGGTGGATGCTCCGGGCCGCTATCGCAGTGGCAACGTCGGCATCGCTCGCGGACAGGATATCCGGCATATCGCGCCGGGCGCGAAGATGGTTCCGAAGCTGCAAGGCGATCTGTTCGCGTATCTCGCCCGGGGCGAGGACCTGCCGGTCATCCGCAGTTGCGTGTTCCACTACGAGTTGGAATTCATCCATCCCTTCGATGACGGCAATGGCCGCATGGGTCGGTATTGGCAGACCCGCATCCTGATGGAGGAGTCGCCGGTCTTTGAGTTCGTGCCGGTCGAGGCTGCGGTCCGGAAGCATCAGGGCGCCTATTATCAGGCCCTGGCCGATTCGGATCGGGCCGGCACCTCGACTCCATTCATCGAATTCATGCTGGCCCGCATTTTGGAGAGCCTGGACGATCTGCTGGCCCAGACCCGGCCCGGGCAGGCGGATCACAGCCAGCGTGCGGAATTCGTTTTGGCGGAGCTTGACGGATGGTTCGACCGCAAGGCGTATCTGCAGGCCTGCAAAGGCGTCTCCACGGCCACGGCCAGTCGTGATCTCAAGCGCATGGTGCAGGAAGGATTACTGGAAAAGGCCGGGACAGGGCGGATGACCCTGTACCGGAAGACGGGCCGAGGGTGATTTTCGTAATCTGTGGGCTGTTGCTTTGTGACTCAAGGTTCTCTCTGTGGTCCCAGATCATTTTTGACTAGGCTGATCGATATGGGTATCGTAGTACGCAACGTGTATCGATCAGGAGGCCCTCCATGAACTCCGTCACCGTGTCCCCCAAATATCAGGTCGTCATTCCTCGGGATATCCGGGAAGCCCTGGGCATTGTTTCGGGACAGAAGATGCAGATAATCGCCTACCGGAACCGTATTGAACTCATTCCTCTCAAGCCCATGCGGGAAATGCGGGGCTTTCTCAAAGGCATCGACACAGCGGTGGAGCGGGACGCGGATCGCGTATGAATTGTGTCGATTCCTCGGCCTGGCTGTCCTTTTTTGCCGACGATGCCGATGCCTCGAAATTTGCCGCGGTCATTGAGGATACGGAGAAGCTGATCGTACCCAGCATAACGATCACGGAAGTGTTCAAGTGCATTTTGCGCCAACGGGGAGAGGAGGTCGCACTGGAAGCCACCGCGCACATGATGTCGGGGCGGGTTGTTCCTCTCGACGCGGATCTCGCCATCGACGCGGCGTACTTCGGTGTTCAGCTCAAACTGCCCCTGGCGGACAGCATCATTTTTGCCTCGGCACGGAAATACCGTGCGACACTCTGGACACAGGACTGTCATTTCGAAGGACTGGAAGGCGTGGAGTTTTTCAGGAAATAAGCTGAAAGAGTTAGCGTTGTGCTGCGCACTTGGAGCAAGGTGCAATCTATTTTTGGATCAAGACAACAGATGTGAAGAGTTCTTCCATTTCTAAGTCGATACGACATCAGAAAAGGCAGGAGTGCGGCAATCCATTTCCTGAAATACCGAGCCTGGATTGCTCGCGCACGTGTCAGGCTTCGCGTGAGAGCCCGACACGCACGTCGAAGACTCTACCCGTAAAGGGTACAATGCTCGCAATAACGCAGAGCGAACTTTTCCTTGTCCTTTCTCGGCGCGACGTTGCGTGCGGTGCATTCCTCCAAAATGATCTGCAGCGACAACGCTCCTTCCCGCTTTAATCCTTCCAAGTCCCGGGCATAAAAGAGGGAACTGCAAAAAGTCGTCATCCCCTTGAAAAAAGGGGATCCATGCTTTTCTCACTTACTGAAAGCACTGGATTCCCGCCTTCGCGGGAATGACGCGGAGGTTTTTCCGCGACTTGTTGCGGTAACCTCATAAAAGTCAGCGCCCCCATTCAGATCGATGAATTCACCCCGGAACATTTCCAGCTCGGGATCATGCGCAATGACAGTGCAGTAGCCGCCGGGAAAATCAAGTACGTTCTTCTTGACTTCACTCCATTGGCATTCAGCCACTTCCGGTTGCTGATCGCTTCATGCCAGTTCAACAGCGAGTGGTTGTCGTTATGCCGTAATTATTTGAAATTATGATAAAATATAGGATTTCATCAATTTTACTCAATGGGTTGAGTAAAATTACTCAATCGGCTGAGTAAAATGAGTTTCAGCTTCTTCCCGTCACCCCGCCTCGCTGCACGGTTTCGGCCTCGGGGATGGACGCACGGCGTGCGGCGATGTAGGGACAAAAATCATGGAATCATCACATCTTTCAGGAGGAATCATGGCCTTGAAGCGTGTGGGCATCTTGACTGGCGGGGGCGACTGCTCCGGTCTCAACGCCGTGATCCGGGCCGTGACCCGCACGGCCATCATCCAATACGGGGCCGAGGTCGTGGGCCTGGAAAACGGCTTCGACGGGCTCATCTTCGGCCAGACCATGAAGCTGACCACCGGCAACACCAAGGACATCCTGACCCTGGGCGGGACGATCCTGGGCACGACCAACAAGGGCAACCCCTTTGCCTATCGCGAATACGACGACCAGGGCCAGATCATGGTCCGCGACCTCTCGGCCCAGGCCATGGACACCTTCCGCACCCTCGGCCTGGACTGCCTCTTCGTGGTCGGCGGCGAGGGCACCCTGGAGCTGGCCCACAAGTTCCAGCTCATGGGCATGCCCGTGGTCGGCATTCCCAAGACCATCGACAATGACCTCTTCGGCACGGACTATACCTTCGGGTTCCAGACCGCCGTGCAGGTGGCCTGCGACGCCATGGACCGCCTGCACACCACGGGCCGCAGCCACGACCGGGTCATGATCCTTGAAGTCATGGGCCGCTATGCGGGTTGGATCGCCCTGGAGGCGGGACTGGCCGGAGGCGCGCACATCATCCTCATCCCGGAGATCCCCTACAACCTCGATCACGTCGTGACCAAGATCCAGCACCGCTTGAAGGGCGGCAGTCCGTTCAGCGTGATCATGGTCGCCGAGGGGGCCAGGGAGGAGGGCGGCCAACTCGTCACCCAGGGTGTGGCCTCGGGCCGGCTGCAGGGCGTGGAGCAGCTCGGCGGGATCGGTTTCCACTTGGCCAACCAGATCCGCGAGCGCATTCCCCTGGAAGTGCGCACCACGGTGCTCGGCCATATCCAGCGCGGCGGCTCGCCCACGGCCTTCGACCGGGTCCTGGGCACGCGGCTCGGGGCGGCGGCCGTGGACGCTGCGGCGCGAGGCGAGTTCGGGACCATGGTGGCGCTGAAGACCCCGGACATCGTGCTCGTCCCGCTTGCCGACCTGGCCGGGCTGTGCCGCACCGTGCCCGTGGATCACCAGCTCATCCGCACGGCCGAGGCCACGGGCGTGAACATGGGGCGCGGGGCCATGTAGGTCGCGCGCCGGGAGGCGATTTGCATGGAGAAGAACGAGCCCGGTTTCATCCGGGAAATCCGCGTCGATCCCATCGTCCCGACCGAATCCGTGCTCATCGCCACCGCCCGCAGCCTGCGCCCCAAGCACAAGGAGGCACCTCCGCATCACGACGCCCGAGCGTTGGCGTCGGAGTGTCCCTTCTGTCCCGGCAACGAAGCGCGCACCCCGCCCCTGATCCTGGCCGTGCCCGGGGACGGTCCCTGGGCCGTGCGCATCGTGGAAAACCTGTATCCCGTCCTGGGCGACGAGGAATTGCGGCCCGGGTTGAGCTTCGGCGTGCAGCAGGCCATTGACGGCTACGGCCGCCACGAGGTCGTCATCGACCACCGCGAGCACGGCATCCGGCTGCACGAGATGAGCGCGGCCCACCTGACCCTGCTCTTCGGCGTGTACCGGGAGCGCATGCGCCAGCTTTTCGCGCGGGACCCGCGCATCCGCTCGGTGCTGGTCTTCAAGAACTTCGGGCCGGCCGCGGGCGGCAGCATCCCCCACACCCACAGCCAGATCATCGCCACGCCCATGGTTCCCCGGAACATCCAGGACGAGGTGCGCGGCAGCCGCGAGTTCACGGCCAAGCACGGCCGCTGCGTCTTCTGCACCCTCGTCGACGAGGCCCTGACCTTCGAGGCGACCATCTACGACCGCGCGTCCGGCGCCATCAGGCGTTCGATCCATGTCGGCCAGTACGTGATCGAGCGCGGCGAGCGCTTCATAGCCATCAAACCTTTCGCCAGCCGTTTCGAGTGGGAGGTCCACATCCTGCCCCTGGCCCACTCCCACGACTTTTGCCAAGCCGACGATGCCGATCTGGCCGATCTGGCCGTGGTCTTGCGGCGGACCATGGCGCGTCTGGACGCGGTGCTGGAAGGGGCGCAGTACAACTATTTCCTGCACTCCGCGCCGCGCGACGACGGTACGGACACGAGCGCGAGCTATCACTGGCATCTGGAGATCTGTCCGCGCACCAGCATCCCCACCGGCTTCGAGCTGGGCTCGGGGCTCTTCGTCAACTCCCTGGCTCCCGAAGACGCGGCCCGCAGACTGCGCGAGGTGGAGCTGCCCGCATCGCCCACGGAGGCCCCATGATCGGCCAGACTGATCCCCGCGTTCTCTTCGCCGCAGAACGCACGCTCTTTTCCTGGAACAGGACCGGCATCTCCCTCATGGCCTTCGGTTTCGTGGTGGAGCGCTTCGGACTCTACATGCAGCTTCTGGGCGTGCAGGGCGTGCTCGGAGCCCAGCGCCACCTGTCCTTTGTCGGCGGCATCGGGTTCATCCTGCTCGGGGCCTTCGTGGAAATCTATTCCGTGCTCCAGCACAGGCGATTCCTGACCACCCTGCATGAAATGGACATCCCGGCGGGGTACAACACCACGGCCGCCATGGGCATCAACGGCGTGGTAGGCTTCATGGGCGTGATGCTGTGCGTCTACCTTGTCCTCGGCCTGCTGTGACAACGGGCGGGGGCACGGAGTGGGCGGTTCTTTGGAATCAATGCCATAAGGAGGTTTGAATGCGGCAGCGATGTGGATTGATCATGGGCCTGGCGATGTTTTTGCTTCTTCTGGCCGGCATGGCCGCGGCGGAAAGTGTGATCACAGATCCAAGGCAAAGGGAAATCCGCAGCCCGCGCGACAGAAGCGGGCTCCAGTTGAAGCGGCCTCCCCGGGATCTGAGCATCTGCCTGCTCTCCCCGAATCCGGCGGGCAGCGGCGCCACGGACCTGGAGCGGCGTCTTGCCCGCTGTCCGGCCCTGCGCCGCAACATCGTCTGGCAGGAGGGCAACGGCACAACCACGGCCTACGAGAACTGGCCGACGGCGCAGAAAGCGCTCCTGGACACCTATTTCCAGGGTCTGTTCCACTCCAATGGAACAAACGTCCTGCCGGGCTGGGATCTGTCCTTTTGCCGACAATACACTGCATCCTATCAGTATCTGCACGACAACCGGCAGTTCTATTTCACCCGTGAGCGGGCTTTGAAGACCTATCTGACCCATGTCGCCCACGCCTTGCATCTGGAGGCCACCAACGCCCTGCCGTGGAAGCTGAGCAGCCGTCCCGACGAAGAGATCCAGGAGATCCTGGCTTCGGAGCGATATTTCGCGCGGATCAAGCCCCTGCCCGAGGGCAACGACCTGCCGTCCGGCATCAGGGCCGGGCGTGATTTCCAACTCTTGAACGAATACCGCCGGTCCATGGGCGCCTTGTGCGATCCCCGGGTGGGGCATGTCCTGGCCCGGGACGCGAACCTCATCGGCGCCACGGAACGCGAAACCCTGACTCGCCTCACGGCCTGGCTGCACGATTTCGCCGTCCATGGTCCTGTCGTGTCCGACTACGAAGGGTACATCTACCTGACCAGCAGACTGGAGAAGAAAAGCCGCCAGGGTTCCGATTACGGCTATCTGGCCATGGGCGGCTGCCACGGCGCGGCCTCCCTGCTCAAGGATCTGGCCCGGAGCGTGAACCTTCCCCTGCTTCATGTCGAATCGGCGCAGAATAATTTTGCCTGTCGGGAGTGGAATTCCATCACCCACGGCGGTCTGGCCTGGCGCTGGAAGTCTTCCGACGCCCTGTACTGCTGGCATATGGACGACATTTACGCCAATCCCCAGTTCCGCGACATTTTCGCCTGCTCCGCCAGCGGAGCGCCGGTGTCGAAAGCCGAACGCGACGAACTGCTGTTCCGGGCGGTCTGGCTGCCTCGGGCGGAGCTCGAGAAGTGGGGGTTCGCCTTCAACCCGCACAAGGTCATGCCCGGAGCCGGATACGACATCGGCAACCCGCTGACGGATAAACTGATCAAGCAGTACTACGATCTCGGCTTCGCCCTTGGTCACTGGAAGCCCACGGTCGAGCAGGTGCAGGCCTATCTGGCCGACGGGTGTCAGGGGCTTGAACGGCACGTGACCTGGACGCGCGACAATGGTGTCTCGAAGACAATTTCGTTGGATGTCCCCTGTTCCTGCTCGCATCTGGGCATGCATCAGCGCTACGCCGTGGTCAGCGGTCGGCAGTTGGAGAATTACGTGGCGGACGCGCTGGTCAATCCGCTCGCCGGGTCGGTGTATGCCGATTTCGAGAGTCTGGAGTCGTGCCGGATCTATGGCAACCCGCCGCCCTTTCGGTACTGGGAGAATCCCGGATTCTGGCGCGACAAGGCCATGACTGGGTTCAACGCCACGGCCGCCTGCTACGGCGGAATCGACGTGCTGCGCGCCCTGCAGCAGGACTGGGCCGATCGTCGGCGTCCTCCGCAGTAGGATATTCTTTCAGAGTTTTTTGAAAGTTTGCTGTCAACCAATCTCCCTGTCGTGCGTTGTCATAGGCAAGGACCTTTCACCACACAGGAGATTGAACATGAAAACGACCATCCTTGCCGCCTTCGCTCTTTTCTGCATCTGTCTTGGAACCGCCCAGGCCCAGGACGCCGGGGACCGCGTCGAGAACCGGCTGGACCTGCGCGGAGATCGCATCGACGCCCGCCTGGACGCGCGGGGCGAGCGCATCAACGACCGCCTCGACATCCGTTCGGACCGGGCCGAGGCCAACGGGCACGAGATTCGCGCCAACCGTCTGGACCGCAAGGGCGACCGCATCGAGAACCGTCTGGATCGCCGGGGGGACCGTGTCGACAACCGCCTGGACCGTCGCGGTCAACGCATTGACCGCCGCTATGATCGGCGTCACAACTAGGGGCCGGGGGCCGGACGCTGGTCCGGCCCTTTTCCACGCACGGTCAGAGCGTATCGGGTATCCATGGAATCATTCTTCAAGTCGGTCGAACGCCCGGCCTACCGCATGGCACTCATGGCCTGCCGCAACCGGGACGACGCCCTCGATCTGGTCCAGGATGCCATGTGCTCCTTCGTGGACCGTTATGCCGGCAAGCCCCGCGCCGAGTGGAAACCGCTCTTCTACCGCATGCTGCACAATCGCATCCTGGACCTGCATCGCAGGCAAACGGTGCGGGACCGGGTGCGCGGCTGGTTCGGGCTGGACCGGGCCGGGGGTGAGGACGACGGGGACGGCGGGATCGAACAGGCCCCGGACACCCGCGATCCAGGCCCCGAGCACGCGGCCAAGGTCAAGCATGCCTGGAGCGCCCTGCAGGACGCTCTGTCCGGCCTGCCGGTCCGGCAACGTCAAGCCTTCCTGCTGCGCGGCTGGGAGGAGTTGAGCGTGGCGGAAACGGCCACGGCCATGGGCTGCACCGAAGGGTCGGTCAAAACGCATTACTCCCGGGCGATGCAAGCCTTGCGGGATCAATTGGGGGAACACTGGCCATGAACGGACCGGGCGAAGACAAATTCGTGCACGCGGCAAAACGCCTCCTGGACGAGTCCGTGACGGAGTTGGACGGGGCGACCCTGTCCCGCCTGGCCCGGGCCAGAAACCGGGCCCTGGAGAGGCGCGCGGGCCGGGCGCGGTGGTGGCGGCCTTTGTCCATGACCGCCATGGGCGCGGCCATGGCCGCCGTGGTGCTGGCGCTTTTCGTGACGCTGCGTCCGGGCGGGGAGCCCGACACGGCCCTGGTGGCCGATCTCGAACTTGTAACCGCAGAGGAATCCGTTGAATTTTTTGAAGATATGGAATTCTATGAATGGCTTGCGGAAGAGGACGGGCCGGTTGTGTCCGGTTCTGGCGCTGTGGTGCCTGTGCCTGATGATGCCGGGCCGCTCGTTCGCCCAGCCGCCGCGCGAGAGGCTGGAGCCGGAGATGGAGATGCTCGAATTTCTAGGATCATTTGAGGATCGGGACACGGGCTGGGTCGATCCTTTCGAACTTGAGGCCATGGGGGCGGACAATGCGACACGAAAGGAGGGCGGTGATGCCAAGTAGACCGAGTCTGCGGCCTGTGCGGGCCCTGGTACTTGCGTTTTTCCTGCTCTGCTGCTCGGTCCTGCCGGTCGCGGGCCAGGATTTTTCCTCCCTGCCCTCGGAGCAGCAGCGGGTGCTCAAGCCCTTTGCCGGGAATTGGGACTCGTTTTCCCTCCAGAAGCGGGAACGGCTGACCCGGGGCGCGGAGCGCTGGCTGGCCATGACGCCCGAGGAACGGGCCGTGGCCGGGGAGCGGTTCAGGAAATGGAAGACCCTGGAGCCCGGGCAGC
This sequence comes from uncultured Desulfovibrionaceae bacterium, assembly GCA_964589645.1. Lineage (GTDB taxonomy): Bacteria > Desulfobacterota > Desulfovibrionia > Desulfovibrionales > Desulfomicrobiaceae > Desulfomicrobium. The sequence goes on along the minus strand of CAZPSN010000031.1, from coordinate 10,199 downwards.
GGGAGCGGATCCGCGAGCGTTTCGAGCGTTTCCAGAACCTGCCGCCCGAGCAGAAGCAGCGCCTGCGCGCGGCCTGGAAGAAATTCAGGGATCTGCCGCCCGAGCGGCGTCAGGAACTCAAGGAGCGCTGGCAATCTCTGAGTCCGGAACGCAAGGCCCGCCTCAAGGAACGCTTGCGCGAGGCGACTCCGGAACAGCGCCGGCGCATCCTGGAGCGCCTGGAGCGAGGACCCGTGACGGATTGATCCTGCCCGGGTTTTTCGCACGTAGAACGCGAGAACGCCCCGGATCGAGGTTCGATCCGGGGCGTTTTCATGCGGCCTGTTGCCATGGGTCCGGGTGCGTGCTCGTCCTGTTTCCAGATCACAAGAGCAGTGGACACCAGCTCCAAAGAACACAAATGACCGATCCGGAGCGGCTCTCAAACTCCCCTCCTGCCAAGGAGGGGTGGCCCGAAGGGCCGGGGTGGTTTGTGCCTTTGCGCGTGCACGGCGTGTCAGGTCGAAGCATACCCCTGCCTGCGGCGGGTCGACGCGGTCCGGGCAGGAACTGCCGGAACTCCCTCGCCGCCCTCGTAATGCTTTCCGACCTTGAGCTTTTTATTCACTGCGCGTCTCGTTCGACGAACGGTCGGAAAGCAAACGATGGCTGGCTCGGTCAGACAGCCGGCAGTCCCTGCCCGGCCCGCGTCGACCCGCTTGCGGTTGCCCGTGGTGCCGTGGAAATGTGCTGAACGCACGCACGTAACCTTTGAAGATGCTCTCAGGTCGGGAAACGTCGCACCAGATACTCCATGAAGCGGGACTTGACCTGGTTCGTGGCCATGATCTGCTTGATGGGCGGCAGTTTCAGGATCACGCCGAGCACGGCGGCCAGGGCGCGGTGGTTCCAAAGCACGCGGTTGTCGAAGAGCATGTGCTGGAAGGTGCCGCGTTCGATGGCCATGACCACGGTGCGGTGCACGGAATTGAGCGGGGTGATGACCCGCTTTTCCCTGGCCTTCAGGGACAGGGCCTGGTCCGAGCAGGCCCGCACGCAGACGCCGCAGCCCAGGCAGATGCTTTCATCCACGCGGGCCTTTTTGCGCTTGGGCTGGTGCGGATCGTTGGCGGACACGAGGCCCATGGCCTCCACGGGGCAGGCCGTAACGCACTTGCCGCAGCCGTTGCACAGGGTTTCGCCCACCACGGGCAAAAAGTTGGTGGTGTGCACGGGATGGAGGTTGCCGAACTTGCGGGCCGCGATCATGGCCTCGCAGCAGCAGCCGCAGCAGTTGCAGATGAAATTGACCCGCTCGCGCACGTTCTCCCCGAACTGGACCAGCCCGTGCGCATGGGCCTGGTCGAGCAGGTCCAGGCATTGGGCCGTGTCCACGGGCCGGGCGTGGCCGTGGCGGGACAGGGATGCGGCCGAGGTGTTGAAGGTCATGCAGATATCCTTGGGAGCGTCGCAGTCCCGCCCCATGTGCTCCATCTTGTGGCGGCAGTAGCAGATGCTGATGGCCCGGTGGGAGGCCGTGCGGATGACCTCGCTGGCCCGCTCGTAATCGAGCACATGCACGGCGTTCTCGGCCGAGAGCATGGGCTCTTGCACAAAGGCCCGTCCGAGCTGGGTCTGGCCGTCGGTGAAGAGGCGACGGACGAAATCCTCTTCCACGTTCAGGTACTGGTAGAACAGTTCGGCCAGGGCCTTCTGGTCGATGTCGCCGCGCGTGCGCATGAGGGAAAACTCGAAGAAGCCGGCCATGGGCGGGGGCAGGATGTAGGTCATCCGACCGTCCTCGTCCTCGACATCGACGAGCATGGCCCGATCGGCCAGGTCGTCCAGGATTTTTTTGGCCCGGGTCAGGTTCATTTTCCAGATTTCGGCCGCCTTTTCGACCGAGAAGGGCCGGATGGGCAGTTGGGCGATGAGGGCGGCCTCGCGCTCGGAGAAGAGGATTTTCAGGATCTCATGCAGGGACCGGGCCGGCGGGGCGCCCTGGGGAAAGCGGTTCAAGCGGTCGGTCAGTTCGGCGTAGCCTGAGCGGTGGGCGTGGTGCGACATGAAGGCCTCCTGCAGTGAATTGTCGAGACCATAAGCCTGCATTGGGCACAAATAAAGGGGTAAAGTGGCCGTCTCGGTCAGTGCCAGTATCCCAACCATCCGCCGCGGGGCTGTTGGCGTGAACGGATGTGCGGGAACGCGGGTGGCTCGAAGACGAATTCGCGCGACCATGGGGCGTTTGTGCCGCGCCGCAGATCAAGCAGCCGCTGGACGCGCTCGGCCGTGGTCGGGTGGGTGCGCAGCCAGGACGGCTCGGGCACGCCACGGCCGGGAAAGAGGATGCGGCGCAGGAAACCGCTCTGGACCCGTTCCAGCTTGACCAATGCCTGGGCCAGGCCTTCGGGGTCGTCCGTCAGCCGGGCCGCGGTGAGGTCCGCGTCGAATTCCCGGGTGCGGGACAGGCCGAGCTGGGCCAGAAGGCTGGCCTGGGGAGCGGCGGCCAGAAGCAGCAGAGGCCACCAGTCCACGTCGCCGCCGGCCAGAAGTTGGGGCAGGGCCAGGAAGATGAGCAACAGGCCCACGAAGCTCAAGGCTGAAGTGATGCGGGAGATGACGTCGGCCAGGCTCATGACAAAGAGGTCGCCGTGGGCGATGTGCGCGGTCTCATGGGCCAGGACGGCCACCAGTTCTCGTGGCGCGAGGGTGCGCAGCAGGCCGTCGGTGACGGCGATGGCCGAGGCGTCGCGGCTGCCCACGGCAAAGGCGTTGACCATGGGGCTCGGCACCCACCAGAGGGTCGGCGGACTGGGCAGGTCAGCCCGCTGCGCAAGGACTGCCAGGGCCTGGTGGTATTGTGGAGCCTGGCCGGGCAGGAGGGGCCTGGCGCCGTACATCCGCAGCACCCAGCGGGCCGAGAGCTGCGGCGAGAAGAGAAGCAGGAACGCGCCCCAGACAGCAAGGAGCCACAGCCCGTCGGCACCCCAGAGCAGCCAACTGGCGAGCCCCGCGTAGCCGGTCATCAAGCCGAGCAGAAGCAGGGTCTGTTTGCGGTTCAGACCCCGGTGGGAGGAAAAGCGCAAGGGGTCGACGGTGGTGCGGGACATGGACGGCTCCAGGAAGCAGTTTCTGTTTTCGGCTGTTCCGGCAACGGCAATGCATTAAGCATGATTGAACGGTCAGCAAGGGGCGGCTGGCGGCATGACTCCGGCCAGGGCGGCCCCGTTGCCGGATCGGGGCGGTACGTGTCAGGTCAATTGCGTCAAGGCAAGGCTTGCCAATATCGAAAGGATGAACCAGAGCAAGGTTTTCGCCACCGGCAGGAACCCATCGGCGAAGTTCGCTGTTTCGGGCCTGGTCAGGGTGCTGTCCTCGGGTGAGAAAAGATAGCGCAGCATGGCTGCCATGCGGATAGTGTCCATGATTCCTCCGTGGTTGATGCCAGGGGAGATAGCACCGGACATTTCAGGCAATCCAATGGGACTTTGTTATGACCCCGTTCTGATTTCGTTATGGAGAGACTATGGATTTGCATCAATTGAGGACCTTCGTGGCCGTGGCCGAGGAAGGGCATCTGACCCGGGCCTCGGAGCGGCTTTTTGTCAGTCAGCCGGCCCTCAGCGGTCAGATCAAGGCCCTGGAAGGGGAACTGGGCGTGCCCCTCTTCCTGCGCACATCCAAGGGCATGGTGCTGACCTTGGAAGGCGAGCGTCTGGTGAGCCGCGCCCGCCGTCTCCTGGAGGACGCGGATCTGCTCCTGGGCGAGGCCAGGGGTATGAAAGGAAATCTGAGCGGACAGGTCGCGTTCGGCATCAATTCCGACTCGACCTTTCTGCGTGTGGGCGAGATCTCGGCGCGAATGAGCAGGGATTATCCGGGCATCACCATGTCGCTGGTCAACTCCAGGTCCTGGGACATCGTTCGCGACGTGCGGCGCGGCGTTCTGGACGCCGGGTACGCATATGGCGAAATTTCTGAAGAAGGGGTGTTGGCGACGATCTTGGTCCAGGTTCCTTTTCGCGTCGTAGGTCCGTCCGGATGGACTGCGCGGCTGGAGAGCGCCGGATGGCCGGAGATCGCGGCCATGCCCTGGATCTGGATGGCCCAAAATTGTCCTTTCCTGGACATCCTGGACCGGAAATTCTCCGAACTCGGGCAGTCCCCCCAGAAACGCATCGAGGCCGATCACGAGGACATCCTGCGCGCCCTGGTCGTGGCCGGGGAAGGGGTGACGCTCATGCGCGAGGATGAGGCCCTGGCCGGTCTTGAGCGGGGCCAACTCGCGGTCTGGCCAGGCGCTTCCCTGGGTCTGCCGCTGTCCTTCGTCAGCCGCCATGCGCGCAGGGACGAGCCGGTGCTCCGGGTCCTGCGGGACGTGGTTGTCGCGGCCTGGGCGTAAGCCGGGCTACAGCCTCTCCGCCGCCGTCGCGATGCCGACCCGGGGCGCCAGGGCGTTGAGGGCGATGAGGTGGAGCATCTCGCTGACAGTGGTGCAACAGTCGGCCAGAACCGTGACCCTGTATTTTTCCGCAGCCTTGGAGATGGCCGTGTGGGTCACGCAGTTCTGGGTCATCATCCCGCAGACAAGGATTTCCTCCGCGCCGTAACCACTCAGGATCTCTTCCAGGTCCGTTTCCAGAAAGCTGTCGGCGAAGTGCTTGGTCACGATCTTTGCATCCTTTGCCACTTCCCTGACCTGCGGATGCAGTTCCACGCCACGGGTCCCGGCGTTGAAGAACGGCGCGATACCGCTGGCTGCATCGGCCACGTGCTGCACGAGGATCACCGGTACGCCAGCTGCGTAGGCTTTCTTCATGGCTGTGATCACCGCGTCGAGGGTTCCCTCGGCGTTCCACAGTGGGAAGGCTCCGCCGGAAAAGTAGTCGTTTTGCAGGTCGATGACGATGAGGAGGCGTTTTGACATGTTCATGGATGGCTCCTTGGCTCATGGTGTTGTGGTCGGTCGCTGCCGGGTCTGTGCCAGGGATAGCGTCGTGGTCCTCTTGACGGAATAGTCGTGTTCGACAAATTTCTTGTCAAAACAGACATTCGGAGGCCGTCATGCGTGTGGGTATTCTGGCATACGAAAACTGCCTGGCTTCTGGGGTGCACGGTTTTGCCGACACCCTGGCCGTGGCCAATATCGTCGTGGAGCGGGAGGTGTTCAAAACGACGGTCCTGAGTGCTGGCGGCGACCCGGTTCGCTGCTTTTCCGGGACCGTCGTGACGGCGGAGGCACCTCTTGAAAGCGGGTTGGAGGGGCCGTCATGGGACATTGTCTATGCGCCCCCGGCGTTTGGTCTGACAGCACCTGACCCGGAGTCGGCAGCGTGGCTGGGCGGGGCCTACTCCCGGGGCGCCGTGGCCTGTGGGGCCTGCGCCGGGGTGTTCTTCCTGGCCGAGGCGGGCATTCTCCGGGGGCGTCCGGCCACCACCCACTGGGGTCTGGCCGGGGCTTTCGCCGCCCGCTACCCCGACGTGCCTCTGGTGACGGAGCGCATGCTTGTGGACGGGGGCGATTATATCTGCGCCGGCGGCGTGACGGCCTACTTTGACCTGGCTCTGCACCTTGTCGCCCGCCACGCCTCGCCGGAGGCGGCCCTGTCCTGCGCCAGAATGCTGCTCCTCGACCCCGGACGGGTCCGCCAGACTCCGTATATGAGCCTGCTGCACTTGCCTGCCGCTGGTGACGAAGTCGTGACGGCGGCCTGTCGTTGGCTCGAGGACAACCACGCCCGGTCTGTGCGGGTCAGCGAATTGGCCGAAGCGGTGCACTATACCGAACGCACGTTGCTGCGCCGATTCCGAAGCGCGTTGGGCCGTACTCCAGCCCAGTACCTGCAGGCCGTGCGCATCGAGCGGGCCAAACGGCTCCTTGAGACGGGCGGGGAGTCGGCGGGCGAAATCGCCGCCATGGTGGGATACGCCGACGCCACGGCCTTCTTCAAATCTTTTCGGGAGCTGACGGGGCTGACTCCGGGTGAGTACAGACGCCGCTTCGGTCTGTCCGGAGGGCTGCACGGTGATTCTGCACGCCAAGCCATCCCGGAATGAAAAAGGGCCTCCCCGTCTTTGCGGAAAGGCCCTTTTGTGTGGGATTGAAGCGACTATTCCGCGCTGTCCTGCAGATACAGCTCCCGCATGGCCACCTTGTTGGTTTTGCCCACGCTGGTTCTGGCGATGGATTCGACCAGCCTGGCCTTGAGCAGGATGGCCTCCTTGGGCAGCACGCCCGTGTCAACGAAACTCTTGACGTGCTGGGCGAGCTCCTTTTCCTGAGGATTGGCGCCTTTTTTGGCCACGACCAGGGCCAGGGGCGTCTCGCCCCAGCGCAAATCCGGCCGGCCGATGACGGCGGCCTCGGCCACGTCGGGGTGCCGCAACAGGATGTCCTCCAGCTCCAGGGAGCTGATCCATTCCCCGCCGACCTTGATCACGTCCTTGGTGCGGTCCGTGATGCGCAGACTGCCTTCGTCGTTCTGGCAGGCCACGTCGCCCGTGTTCAGCCATCCGTTTGTCCACAGGTTGTCCGTGGCTTTCGTGTCTTTGAGATAGGCCGGCGTCAGCCAGGGGGCGCGGACCTGCAGGGCTCCGGGCGATTTGTCGTCGCGGGGCACCCCGTGCCCATCGTCGTCCACCAGGCGCAGCTGGACCATGGGCAGGGCCTTGCCCGTGCGCGTGCGCAGGGCGGCCTGGGTTTCACGGTCCAGGGTTAGTTCGGCGTCGGAAAGATGGCTCAGGCTCAGGATGGGGCAGGTCTCGGACATGCCGTACCCGACGAAGACATCGATGCCCCGGTCCAGGGCCGCCATGCAGACCGCCCTGGGCAGGGCCGCCCCGCCGATGACCACCTTCCAGCCCGAGAGGTCGTACCCGGTGCACTTGGGGTCGGTCAGCAGCATGTGCATGATGGTTGGCACGCAGTGGCTGAAGGTGACCTTTTCCGTGGCTATGAGCCTGGCCAGGACCTCGGGGATGTATCTGCCCGGATAGACCTGCTTCACCCCGAGCATGGTCGCCATGTACGGGATGCCCCAGGCATGGACATGGAACATGGGGGTGATGGGCATGTACACGTCCTCGCGGTGGAAACGGCCCTGGGTGGCGTTGGAGCCCAGGGCCGCGAGACCGGCCAGGGTGTGCAGCACGAGCTGGCGGTGGCTGAAGAAGACGCCCTTGGGCAAACCCGTGGTGCCCGTGGTGTAAAAGGTCGTGGCCCGGGTGTTCTCGTCGAAGTCCGGGAATTCGGCCAGGGGCTGGCTCGCGGCCAGAAGGGCCTCGTACTCGCCGACAAGGTCCAGGGTGGTGGCCGGCGTCTCGCCCGTGTCCGAAACAAGGATGTACTTTTCGACAGTGTCCAGGCGGCCTTTGATCTGTTCCAGCAGGGGCAGGAAATCGGCGTTGACGAGGATGACGTCGTCTTCGGCGTGACCGATGGTGTAGGCCATCTGCTCGGGCGAGAGGCGGATGTTGATGGTGTGCAGGACCGCGCCGATCATGGGGATGGCAAAGTAGCACTCCAGATAGCGGTGGCTGTCGTAGTCCATGACGGCCACGGTGTCCCCGGGCTTCACGCCCTGGGCCTGCAGCATGGCGGCCAGCCTGGCCACGCGCTCCCGGAACTGGGCGTAGGTGAAACGCAGGGTCCCGGCGTAGGTGATTTCCTGCCCCGGGTGGTCCTGGATGGGGGCCTGGAGGATGTTCTTGATCAGGAGCTGCTGGTTCGGGGTCATATGGTTTCCTTGCAGTGATGTTTATGGGTCGGGAGGCGTGTCACATGCCCGCCAGGGGCAGGGCGTGCAGGTTTTTCGCGAAGGGGATGCTGCCCTCGCCCAGGTGCAGGACGATGCCGCGCACGAATTTGTCCGGGCAGGACTCGGCCAGGAGTTTGAGGCCCTTGAAGTCCGAGGCCGAGGGGGAACTCGAGGCTTTGACTTCCAGGCCAACGACGTTTCCGGCCGCGTCTTCCAGAACGAGATCGACCTCCTGCCCGCTATGGGTCCGGAAATGACTGAGCATGACTCTGTTGCGGGACCATGTCGCGTGTTTGGCCAGTTCGCAACTGACATAGTTTTCGAGCAGATGCCCGAAGGCCTGACGGTCCCGTGCCAGCCGGTCCGCGTTCAGGCCGGCCAGATGCGCGGCCAGGCCCGTGTCCGCGAACATGAGCTTGGAGGCCTTGGTGACGCGCTTGCCGATGTTCACGGCCCAGGCCGGAAGTTCGTGGATGAGGAACGTGGCGCCAAGCAGGGCCATGTAGCGTTTCAGCGTGGTCTGGGGGATGGTCAGGCCGCGCGAGAGGTCGGCATAGGCCAGGAGTTGCCCGGTGCGGGAGGCCAGGAGTTGCATGAGGCGGGGCATGGCGGTCAGATCCTGGATGTTCGACAGGTCGCGCACGTCCCGTTCCACGATGGTCGTCACGTAGGCCGAAAACCAGGCCTGTCTGCGTTTGTCGGTGTTCCTGGCCAGGACCTCGGGATACCCGCCCGCGAGAACGGCGCTCATGATGTCGGTGTCCGCCGAAGCGGGCCACTGCAGTTTGGGGGCAAACAGGGCGTCCACCAGGTTGACCTTCGTGCCCGAGAGTTCCGTCCGGGACAGGGGCCACAGATCGAAAAGTTCCATGCGTCCGGCCAGGGAGTCGGCAACGCGCAATCCGGTCAGGATGTCGGCGGAGCCGGTCAGGATGAATTGTCCGGGCGCGCGGTCCCGGTCCACATGCTCCTTGATGGCGGGCAGGAGTTCCGGCGCCTTTTGGATCTCGTCGATGACCATGGGCGTGCGTGCCCCGGCAATGAACCCGGCTGGATCGGCTTGGACGGCCGAAAGGGTCGCGGCGTTGTCCAGGGTCACATATGTGGATGAAATATGGGTTGGCATGAGGTCGCGCACGAGCGTTGTCTTGCCGGTCTGTCGTGCGCCCCGTATGAAGATCACTGGGGTATCGGTGAGGGATTCCAGTATATTGCTTGATATATTGCGTTGAAACATGGGGCTGCTATAGCGCATTGATGGATGATTTTCAACCACAATATGGACGATTTTCAACCACGAGGTGGACGATTTTCAACCACGAGATGGACGATTTTCAACTATTTTCAGGGGTCCGGGTCCTCGTTCGGCTCGGCTCTGTCTCCGGGTCGGGTCCGGAGTTCTTCCTTCGGGCTGGACCTCGGGGCGGGTCGGACATATGCAGATGTTTGGATTCACGCCTACAATTCAGGAGGCCAGCATGTCCATGTATTCCAAGTTCGCGGTCTGGTACGACCGCATTTTTCCCTTCAGTCCCGGAGTGTACGCCTTTCTGACCCACCATCTTGGGGACCGGGGCGGTCCGGTCCTGGACCTGGGCTGCGGCACGGGCGATTATTGCGCGGCCTTCACCCGCGACGGGGTGCGCGCCGTGGGCCTGGACCTGGATCCGGCCATGATCTCCCAGGCCCGGGCCCGGGGGGCGGAGACGGAGTTCCACGTTTTGGACATGACACAGTTTCCCGTCCTGGGCGGGCCCTGGAACATGATCTATTCCATCGGCAACACGGCCTCCCACCTGCCCCGGGAGCGGTTCTGGGGCTGCGCGGAAAACGTGGCCGAACGGCTTTTGCCCGGAGGGTTGTGGATCGTGCAGGTCATGAACTGGGATTACGTGCTGGGCCTGTCCACGTTCACCTTCCCGGCCAAGGCCATGGAAGGGGCGGTCTTTCACCGCGCCTACGAGGACATCACGCCCGACGGGCTGACCTTTTGCACCGGTCTGGACATCGAGGGCCGTCGCGTCTTCGACGACCAGGTCCGTCTGTATCCCCTGACCTCGGACGAGATCGTTGTCGGGCATGAAAGGCGGGGCTTTCACCTGGTCGAGCACGTTTCCGACTATGCCGGCAGCGGCTTCGATCCGGATGTTTTCTCCGCCAATATTTTTGTATTCAAGAGATAAGGACGGAACGAATGGATTTCATGACCGCCATGGGTCAGAGCATGCTTTTCAAGGGATTGGCCGAGGGGGAGTTGCGGCAGTTGGAACGCATCAGCGAGCCGCGCGATTTCGACAAGGGCGAGATGCTCTTTCACGAGGGCACCGAGGGCGTGGGGTTCTACGTCGTGGCCAGCGGGCAGGTGAAGGTCTTCAAGATGTCCTTCGACGGCCGGGAGCAGATCCTGCACATCCTGGGCCCGGGCGACCCCCTGGGCGAGGTGCCGGTCTTCGCCGGGCAGAA
>CAZPSN010000030.1:0-39323 GCA_964589645.1 uncultured Desulfovibrionaceae bacterium | reverse complement strand
GGCGCCGTGGCCGTCGGCGTCATGGCGGCGGGCAACCTGATCGTCAGCTCGACCGAGGCGAGCGTCGATGCCTCCGAGGTGACCAGCGGCACGACCCTGGATGTCGGGGCCACTTCGGATATGGACATTCTGGCCCTCACCGGCGCGGTCGGCGCGGGCGCGGTCGGAGTCAACGTCAGTTTCTCCGCCAATATCGTGACCGGCAGCACCACGGCCGAAGTGGTGGCCGGGTCGGAACTTGAGTCCGGCGGTGCCGCCACCATCGAGGCGGTCAACAGTTCCAGCATCGATACCCTGGCCTTTGGCGTCGGTGCCGGTGCGGTCGGAGTTGGCGTGGCGCTTTCCGCCAACGTCATCGTCAATACCACCGAGGCCCTCATCAGCGGCTCGACCGTGACCAATGCCGCCTCGCTTGATGTTTTGGCCGAGTCCTCGGCCATCATCCGGTCCCTGGCCGTCAACGTGGGTGCTGGCGCCGTCGGCGTCAACGTGAACGTGCTGGGCAATGTGCTGACCAATGAGGTCCGGGCGACCGTGGAGGATTCCGATGTCACGGCCTCTGGTGATATCGTCATTTCCGCCCAGGATCTGGCGCCAAGCGTCATTCCCGACTGGATCGTTCCGGAGGAATACCAGGCGGATCTGCAGGCGATTCTTGACGATTCCCCCGTCGATCTCGATGCCAACATCCTCTCGGCCACCATCAACGTGGGCGCCGGGGCCGTGGGCGTGAACGTGGCCCTGGTGGGCAACGTCGTGGTCAACACCACCGAGGCTGTGATCGACAACTCCACCGTCACCTCGACCAGCGGCAAGGTGGAACTGGGCGCGGCTTCCGAATCGGGCATCACCTCGTTCAACGTGGGCGTGGGCGGCGGCGCCGTGGCCGTGAACGTGGTCGGCTACGGCAACGTGATCACCAGCATCGTCGAATCGATGGTTGAAAATGGTTCCGTGATCGACGCAGGCACTGCGGTGGCGATCACCGCCGAAAACAAGGCGAGCATCCGCGCCCTGGGGATCGGGGTGGCGGGTGGCGCCGTGGCCGTCGGCGTCATGGCGGCGGGCAACCTGATCGTCAGCTCGACCGCGGCGAGCGTCGATGCCTCCGAGGTGACCAGCGGCACGACCCTGGACGTCGGGGCCACTTCGGATATGGATATCCTGGCCCTCACCGGCTCGGTCGGGGCTGGCGGGGTCGGGGTCAACGCCACTTTTTCCGCCAATATCGTGACCGGCACCACCACGGCCGAAGTGGTTGGCGGGTCGGAACTTGAGTCCGGCAATGCCGCCACTATCGAGGCGGTCAACAGCTCCACCATCGATGCCCTGGCCTTTGGGGTCGGCGCGGGCGGTGTCGGGGTTGGCGTGGCGATTTCCGCCAACGTCATCGTCAACACCACCGAGGCCCTCATCAGCGGCTCGACGGTCACCAACGCCGCCTCGCTGGACGTCCTGGCCGAGTCCTCGGCCATCATCCGCTCCCTGGCCTTGAACGTCGGCGCGGGAGGCGTGGCCGTCAATCTCAGCGTTTTGGGCAATGTGATTACGTCGAGTACATTGGCGACCATAGAGGATTCCGATGTCACGGCCACCGGCGACATCGTCGTTTCCGCCCAGGACAAGGCGCCAAGCGTCATTCCCGACTGGATCGTTCCGGACGAGTACCAGGGGATTCTCAGTTCGTCCCTTCATGATGCCCCCATCGATCTGGATGCCAACATTCTGGCCGTCAATGTCAGCGTGGCTGGTGGCGGGGTGGCCGCGAGCGGAGCCCTGACCGGCAACGTGATCACCAGCACGGTGCGGGCGGAAATCAACGGTGCCGACGTGACGTCCGATGCGGGCAGCGTGGCCCTTGAGGCATCCAAATCGTCCGGCATCATCGCCCTGACCGCCGGCGTGGGCGTCAGCGGCAGCGTGGCCCTCAACATCACCGGCTTCGGCAACGTCATTGATGGCACGGTGGACGCGTCCATCCGCAACGGTTCGACCGTCACGGCCGGCACCACGGCTTCCCTTGCGGCCGTGGATTCCTCGTCCATCACCTCCATCGGTCTCGGCCTGGCAGGTTCCGGCGGCGTGGCCATCAACGGCACGGTGGGTTACAATCTCATCACCAATTCGATCATTGCCGAAGTGTCGGGTTCAAACCTGACCAGCACCGGCGCGGCCAGCCTTGTGGCGACCTCGGAAGCCGACATCCTGGGCTTCGTCGGTGGCGTGGCGGGTTCGGGCCTGGTTGCGGCGCAGCTGTCCTTGAGCATCAACGAGATCGATAACACCATCAGCGTCTCCATCGTCAACGACAATGCCGGAGGCTCCACAGTGACCGCGGGTTCTCTGTCCCTGTTCGCCACGGACGCATCGACCATCGACTCGGTGGCCATGGGGCTGTCGGCCTCGGGCTTTGCGGCCGGCGGAGCAGCGGTGTCCAAAAACCTCATCGCCAACGAGGTGGGCGCAACCATATCGGGTTCCGAAGTGACGACCCCCGGTGCGGTCTCCCTTGAAGCGTTGTCCTCGGACATCATCCGTTCCTATGCCATCGGCGTGGCCGGCGCCGGCCTCGGCGCGGCCAACGCCTCCCTGACCCTGAACGACCTCGGCAACACGGTCACGGCCAGGGTGGAGGATTCGACCGTCACCGCCGGTGGCGACATCTCGCTGTCGGCTTCCGAGGCGGCTCCTGCCGTGGTGCCTGATTTCAATTCGGCCATAACAGCCCCGGCGGGGATGGTCTCCACGCTGACCGCCGCCCTCCAGGGCAATAAGGTCAATGCCAACGCCAATATCGTCTCCTTTGCCGGGAGCATCGCCGGGAGTCTTGGCGCAGCCCTGGGCGCGGCCGTGGCCGACAACAGCATCCACGGCACCGTCACGGCTGAGATCGTCGATTCCACGGCGACCTCGGCCGGTGGTGCCGTGACGATTTCTGCCGCATCCGATGCGGCCATCGCCAGCCTGGCGGCCGGTTTCGGCGCCTCGGCCGGCGTCGCGGCCAACGCCTCGGCCGTGCACAACACGCTGACTTCGACGATCCAGGCCGGCATCCAGGGCGAGTCCACGGTTTCGGCGGACGGCGACGTCAGGGTGGAAGCCTTGGATTCGGCCGCCATCGACGCCCTGGCCTTCAGCCTGGCCGGCGGATACGCTGCCGTGGGCGGGGCCGTGGTGGTCAACACTGTCGCCAACACGGTCCTGGCCGGCATCGACGGCACCTCCGCGAGCCTCAATGCTACGGTGTCCGACGCCGACACCCTTTTCGTCACCGCGTCTTCGGATTACGCGGTCTCGGGCCTGAGTCTGGGCGCGACCCTGGGCCTGGCGGCCGCCGGCGGTTCCGTGGTCTCCAATTCCATCGGCGGCTCGACCTCCGCGTACATCGGCGACCACGTCGACATCGGCGGAACGGTCGGGAACGTCTCCATCAGCGCGCAGACCGTCGTCGTCGTGTCCTCCGACGTCTTCGGCCTGAGTGGCGGCATCCTCTCGGGCAGCGTGAATTCCGCCGGCGTGACCGTCGACACGGCCGTGGACGCCCGTATCGGTAAGGCCGACGTCGATGTCTCGGGCGCAGTCAGCGTCTTGGCCGGGGGCATGATCACGGCGGAAACCGACGCCTTCGGCCTCAGCGTGGGCGGGTTGGCGATAGGAGTTTCCCTTTCCGATATCGAGATCACCTCCGAAATTTCCTCCTGCGTGGATACCGGCGCGGACATCACCGCGGCCAGCCTGGCAGTCTCGGCCTCGGCCGACGTCAATGCCGACGCTTATGGCAACGCCTCCGGCGGCGGCCTGCTGGCCGGCAATGGGGCGGACGTGAACGCCATGGCGACGCCTGTCATCAAGGCCTGCATCGACGATGGAGCGGCCGTGGCTGTGACGGGTCTGCTTTCGGTCACGTCGGCTTCCAGGGGCAAGGCCAAGGCCAAGGGCGAGGGAATCACGGCGGGCATCGCCGGAGTCGGCGTCATCATCGCCGACGCGGAGCTTTCGCCGGAACTGAACACGTTCATCGGCAGCGGTGCCGAAATAACCGCCGCTTCCATCGAACTCCGGTCGCGTCACAACGTGACCGCCGACGGCAGCCTCGTCGATCAGGGAGCCGAGGCCTACGCCGGGGCTTCGGGCGGCGGTCTGGTGGCCGGCAACGGCGCCGTGGCCACGGCCACGGCCGCGGCCATCGTCAACACAGGCATTGCCGCAGGGAGCGAGGTCACGGCCACCAGCGGCGACCTGCTCGTCTCCTCCACGGTCAACAACAAATCCGAAGCGGACGGCAACGGCGTCACCATTGGCGGCGTCGGAGTCGGGGCCATGGTGGCCACGGCGGTCAGCGGTGGAACCGTGACCAGCCACATTGATGCATCCCTGGTCGTCGCCCATGGCGACCTGACCATCGAGGCCAAGGCCCACGGCTCTGCCGACGCCAATGTCAAGGCGGCCACCGGCGGTCTGGTCTCGGCCGGGGTGAACACGGCCACCGCATCCGTCAAGCCGGTGGTCACGGCCGCGCTCGCCTCAGGCGCCGAGGTCGAGGCCGATGGGACCGTGACGATCGACGCGGTCGCGACGCCACAGGCCGTGGCCGCGACTTCGGGCGTCAACGCCGGCGGCGCGGCCGTGGGCGGATCGACGGCCGAGGCCACGGTCGCCCCGATCATCTCCGCCTTTGTCGGCGAAAGCTCCCGGATCACGGCCGAAAATCTCGACCTCCACGCCCGCCAGAACCTGCCCGGCAACGGGGAGTCCGCTTCGGCCTCGGCCACGGGTTCCAGCGGCGGCCTTCTCGTTGGTGTGAACGCCACGAATGCGACGGCCACGGGCAATGGGCAGGTCAGCGCGTATGTCGGCAAGGACAGCGTTCTGGAAATTTCGGAATCCGCGCATATCCTGGCGAACCTCGACAGCGCCCAGTACAGCACGGCCAACGGCAAGTCGTTCGGTATTGTCGCGGTCGGTGGGAACAAGGCCGCGTCCTCCAGCGACACGACTGTCAGCTCATATTTGGCCGAGGGCGTGAGCGTCACCGGCGGCGTGTTGACCATCGAAGCCGGCGGCACCGAGAACAACCAGGCCGCCGCCATTTCCGGATCCGGCGGCCTGGTCTCGGTTTCCGCATCCGAGGCCTATACCTCCAGCACGAATACGACCCTGGCCGCAGTGGGAGCCAAAGGGAGCGGAACCGGCATCAACGTGAACAGCCTGAACGTCATCGCCGGCCATGAAACGCTCTTCAACGGATCCGCCGACAGCTCTTCGGGCGGCGTTGTCGACGCTCCCGGCGCGACGATCGGCAACACGACGGACACCGACGTCGAAGCCCGGATCGGTGACGGGGCGGCCATCACGGCCGAGGCCATGTCCGCGAAGGCCACCACGACGGTGCTCAAGGATTGGCTGTCCGGCTACAACCTGATTTCCGCCTCGGGCGGAGTCGGGGCCTTCCCGGCCGGGGCGAGCACCACCATCATCGCCAACGAAACCCGCGTCCGGATCGGCGACCACGCGAGCGTCCTGGTCAGCGACGGCCATGGCGGAGGCGATATCGCACTGACCGTTCACAACGACGTCACGGCCGGGGACAAGGCCAAGATCGACGCCGGCGGCGCCATCGCCACGGCCAGGACCGAATCCCGTATCTACAACGACACCAACACGGCCGAGATCGTTGTCGGCGATGCCACCCTGCAGGCCGGCGGCGCCATCGCCGTGTCCAACTGGACCGATCTGAACCTGCACGCCCAGGCCGACGCCAAGACCTATGGCGCGGCCGGCTATGCCCAGGGCATCTCCGTGGCGCACGCCTCGCCGCAGAACATCGTGACCATCGCGGACGGGGCCGCCATCGAGGCCACGGGCGATATCGCGATCACGGTCGGCGGCACTGCGGACGACCTCCGGCGCGCTGACATCTCCGTTGCCGCCCGCACCGACCTCTGGAACAAAACGGCCTTCCCCATCAGATCCAACCCCACGGCCGACGCCGTCGTCAATCATGCCTGCCAGATCGATGTGGCCGAGGACGCCTGGATCGGCAGCAACCAGGATGTGCTGCTCGCGGTCAAGGGTGGAACGCGCTTCGTGTCGGGCACCTGGAACTATCAGGATGCCTACATGGGGCTGGCCGAGGACATCGCCAACGGCTTCATCTCGCTTTTCACCGGTTCGAGCGGTTCCGTGTCCCTGAAGGAGAGCGGCGGCAGCGAACAGGATAACCTGAGCAGGAACGTCAACATCGACGGCACGGTCGAGGCGGGACTGAACAACAAACAGTTCCTGATCGTGGACGAGACGCTCGGCGCAACCGTTGAGCCAACCATGAGCGGGACGCCCGGACTGGTCTTCACCAGGACCGTGGGCGAGGACAGCATCGTGCGCGCGACCGGCAGTTGGCTCGACGACGGTTTCAGCGCCGGCACCTTTCTCCGGGTTTCCGGGGCCGGCGACCTGGACGGGGCCTATCTGATCAAAAGCGTCACGGCCACCACCATCACCCTGAACGCCAAGACGCCATTGGGTGGCGAAGACGAACCGGCCATCGGCACCTTGGCCGCGTCCGGCGTGACCGTCTCGCACTTCATCATGACCGGCGCGCCGAAACTGGCCATCGCGCCAGCGGACAACACCATCACCCGCAGTGTGGGAAGCTTCGTCGAGGACGGGTTCCTCGTCGGGCAGTGGATTCTCGTGGACGGCGCCGGCACCAACGACAACTTCTACAGGATTTCCGGATTCTCGGGCGACGGCATGGTCATGTATCTGCACGAGTCCTCGACGCTTGTCGCGAGCGCGCAGAACGTGTCGGGCGTCACGATCCGGGCCGTGGCCGAGCCTTCCATCGTGGTGGAGGGCAGCGTCTATCCGCTGCTGAGCATCGAACGCGAGGAGTGGTTCTCCGTCACAACAACAATCCTCCGGCCAGCCGGCAGCGGCAGTTTCATCGACGACGGTTTCGGGTTCGGCCAGTACGTGCGCATTGCCGGATCGTCGAACAGCGCCAACGACGGCACGTACCAGATAACAGGGGTGACCGCCCTGACCCTGACCCTGCTGGACTCTGGCTTCAGTATGACCCCGGATACGACCGGGGAGGACCCTTCCATCCTCTTCGCGTACGCGAATGAGCATTCCGTCGGGCAGTTTGGGACCCTGGCTATTGATGCCGGCAACAAGACCATCACGCATTCCTCCTCCGGCCATGACTTCGAGGGGGACGGATTCGCCGCCGGCCAGACCCTGCTCGTCACGGGCACGGCCAATGCCGGGACCTACACGATCGCGTCGGTCGATGACAACGTCATCACCCTGAACGAGGCCCTGACAGTCAACGCCACCGGAGTGGATGCATCGGCCATAACGGCCTATGGTGGCTACACGACGGTCCAGCCCGGTTCCCGGACCATGACCTTTGACGCCGCCACCCGGACCATCACCCGCAACGACGGCGTGGCCTGGACCGACGTGGCCGCGGGGCAGACCATCGCGGTCTCGGGTTCGCAGCACAATACCGGCATCTACACCGTGGCCGGGGTCAGCGGCACGGTCATCACCCTGACGGCGAGCGAATCCCTGGCGGATGAAAGCCATGCATTCGGCGTGACCATCCTGGCCACGACCTTGATTTCCACCGGAACCACCCTTGATCTCAGCCTGACGCATACCGACCCCAGGGACAGCGTCGAGCGCGACTCCGGCAGTTGGACCGAAGACGGTTTTGAAGCGGGCATGGTCATCCATGTCAGCAACTCCGGCGCCAACGACGGGGCTTATCTCATCAATGAGGTGAACGGCACCACCATCTTCCTGCACAAAACGCACAACCTCACCACCCAGACCCTGGCCGCCGGCGGAACGACGGAAATCGCCAGCCATCCGCCCCGGCCCATCACCATCCACACCAACACCCTGAAGGGCAATCCGGAGCTGACCTTCACCAATGTCTACGGCGGACGGGATCTCATCACCCGCTCGGCGGGCAGCTGGCTGACCGACGGTTTCCTGGAAGGGCAGACCATCACGGTCTCCGGAGCGGGCGCGAACGACGGCGTGTACACGATCGCGACCATCAGCACCGACGGCCTGACCATCGGCCTGTCCATGCAGGACTCGCTGGTCTCGGCATCCGGGGTCGGCGGCGTGGCCGTCAGCGGAACCGGCATTTCCTCCGGCGTCTCGGTGTCCCTGAGCGTCGAGGACCTGGGTGTGAACATCGCCAAGGAGATCGACCGGCTGCAGAAGCTCAAGGCCGAGCACTACGGCAATGCCGCGGCCATCGCGGGCTACAACGCCCAGATCACCCAGCTCAAGATGCAGGCTCTGGACCTGGGCCTGATCGACGCCAGCGACCCGGGTCTTCTCAATGAGAACACCCCACTGTCGCCGAAGCAGCAATTACTGGTCACCTACATCGTCCTGCCCGACATCACGGCCAGCTCCGGCAACATCGAGGTCACGGCCGGCACGCTGACCGGCAGCGGGAATCTGTACGCCAACAACGACACCAGCGTGGTCATCGAGAACGCCAGCCCGTACTATCTGCGGGTCGGCGACGTGATCATCCCCACCAATCAAGGGGGCATGGTATACTTCAACGAATTGCCCGTGACGAGCAACGCGGACATCGAGAGCGTCTATGATTTCCTGTACGCGTTCGGCCAGATCCACGAAACGCCGCGGTTCACGACCATCGGCACGGACGCGGACCAGACCGAACCCGCCATTTCCATCAGGAGCACCTTCAATCCGACGTTCCCCGCCCAGGAAGAATTCCGCGGTATCACCGCCCCGGACATCGAGATCGTGGGCAGCATCATCAACAGCCTGGGCAGCGTGACCATCCACAACACCAAAGGCAGCGTCCTCATCAAGGGCAAAGCCGGTGAAACGGCCGTGGCGGCCAAGTCCATCGACATCTCCGCCGGCCGCGATTTCGTGCTGACCAGCGAAGGCTTCATGAACACCGCTGGTGAGCCCTACGGCCAGCAGAACACACCAACGGTTGCCGGCAACAACATCTTCCTCACCGCGCGGTATCTGAACCTGAACGGCATCGTGCAGAGCGGCCGGGCCGACCGCAGCGTGACCCTGGGTGCCGATCTCAATGACCAGATCGCCCAGTTCAAGGCCGATGCCGACGCCGGGCGGTACCTGGTTCTGGCCAGTGACAACGGCAAGGAACAGGGCATCGAGGTCCGCTACGACCGGGAGACGGACACCATCGTTGTCGACTCCGTGGTGGTCGAGGGCGGCTTCATGCTGCTGACCGGTCAGATCATGAACACCAATTCCAACGCCGTGCTGAAGGCCGTGGACGGGTTCGGCCGGGTCACCATCACCAACAACACCGGCTACGCCATCACGGTCAACGACATCGACACCGGAGGGGACGGCATCGAGGGCGTCATCCGCATCGTGGACACGGCGGAAACGTACTATCACTCCACGCGGGTGAGTTTTGAAAAAAATGGTGTGATCTACGTGCTTGATAGTGCGGATTGGACCCCTGCGGAATTTAATGGACACGTCACGTGGTACGAGGTGAATGTGGGCCCCAAGACTGTGCTCCACAATGCCGGCGATCCCATCCCGAATGCCGAACCCTCCGTGACCACCTACACCCGGATCGGGGAAACGATCACCAAGACGGTGACCCTGGGCGAAACGCTGCTTTCGACCTCCGATTCCAGCGGCAGAACGCTGACCGACGGCTACTCCCCCGAGGTGGGGCAACGCTACGTCTACGTCACGGGCCAGAAACAGCTGCGCGAGATCTACAGGGAATACATCACGTCGAGTTTCTGGGGCATCGACTGGCTGTCCCCGGATCCGGGCCAGCAGCCAGACAGGGTCTGGACGATACATATCGGAACCCCTCAGCCCACGGGTACCGGAACTTTTGTGGAATGGAACACCGCGTTGTCCGGCACGCCCAAGGTGGAAACCCCGATAAGCGTCACGCTCAAGGATGAGCAGTTTCTTCGCGGATACACCTACACGACGACGACCGGGTGGTGGATTTTCTCCACTACTGAACACCACAATGTCCTGGTCTACGCCCAGGGCGCGGTGACCTACTCCAACAACAGCATCAAGGCCGACTACCCCATCGACATCGAGTTCATCGGCTACGACACGGGAGCCATCACCATCAATTCCGCCACCGACGTCATCGTGGGCGGCTCCCTGACCAACGTTGCCGGCACGACGGCCATCACCAGCGACGGCACGATCATCGGCACGGATTACGGCCGGGTCCAGGGCCGCGATATCGCCCTGACCGGGGCCACGGGCATCGGCTCCGCCGACAAGGCGCTGCAGGTCGATCTCACGGACGGCGTTCTGGACGCGACCAGCAGCGGCGGCATCTTCATCGAAGCCCTCACCGGCGCCCTGAACGTGGGCACGATCATCGCCCCCGTCGGCGACGTGACGCTCGGGGCCTATGATTCCATCACCGCCGCCGGCCCGTCATCGCTGATCAGCGGCAACTCCGTCAGCCTTTCCTCCCGTGCCGGCGGCGTCGGCACGGCCTCCCAGGCCCTGCGCATCGACAGCTCCCTTTCCGAACCAGGCCGCCTGACGATCGCGGCCATGAACGACATCCACCTGCAGGAGATCGGCGGCGATCTCCGCCTGAACACGTTGAAGTCGGTGCGCGGGGATGTGTACCTGCAGGTGGACAACGGCAACCTGATCGACGCCAACAGCAACGACACCCGGGACGAACGGGCCATCGCCGAACTGGAGGCCCTGTGGAAAAGCATGCGCCTGAGCCTCGCGACGGGGGCCGGCGAGGCCGCAGCGCAAAACATCGCCGCCTACGAGGGCCTGAAGACCCGCGAATACAACAGTTACTGGAACTACCGCGAGCAGCAGGCCGATCCGTCGCTCTACGATCCCGCCTTCCAGGTCCGCCTGTCGGATCTGGAGCTGGACTACTACAGCTCCGTTGGCTGGACCGAAGACGATCTCGCGGATCTGGTGGCCAAGCGGACCGCGGAATACCACGACCTGCACGCGACCTACGGTGCCCTGGGCGATGCGCGCATCACCGGTTACGCCTACCACGTGGTCGTCGGCAGCGCTGAATACGAGACCCTCATGGCCGGTCACTACTGGACCGAGGCGGAGCTGGGCACGACGTTCAACCCCTCCCTGCTGCGGGCCAAGACGGACACGGAGACGAAGATCGAGGAAGCCAACATCACGGCCAACAACGTTGTCATCACCATCCTGAACGGCGGCATGGGAACCATCAGCGGCCAGGCGACGTTCACCCTGCCCATGGACGCAGA
The DNA here is from genome assembly GCA_964589645.1 of uncultured Desulfovibrionaceae bacterium. Classification (GTDB taxonomy): domain Bacteria; phylum Desulfobacterota; class Desulfovibrionia; order Desulfovibrionales; family Desulfomicrobiaceae; genus Desulfomicrobium. The sequence continues at coordinate 28,023 of CAZPSN010000030.1, read as the reverse complement.
TTCCCTGACGGAAGATGAGCGGCTCATCCTGGCCGCCGCCGAGCGCGACGACATGATCGCCCGCGACGCGGACGGCAACATCGTCAACATCTTCGATCCCGCGAGCAACGCCGTGACTCTCGACGTCCTGCTCCATGACGACGTGGACATCGCGGCCCGTGGCAGCATCACCGCCACGGCCCGGACCCATGTCTACCTGGGCAGCGAACAGGATATCAACATCGACAGCATCTCCGGCGGCGACACCATCCGCATCAAGGGCGCCGTGGGCATCTACGACGTGGACGGCGGAACGACGGTGACCGGCGGCGGGACAACCGGCGGGATCATCCTCGAAGGCGCCGACACCATCGGCACCTCCGACCAGCCCGTCACCGTGGACCTGTTGGCCGGCAACCTGACGGCCAGGGCCACGGGCGACATCCACCTCGCGGCCGTGGGCCATGATCTGTTCGTGGACGGGATCTATTCCCAGGACGGTGTCGTCGTGGTCTCGGCCACGGGATCGATCTTCAACGGCAACAGCGACAGCGGATGGAACATCCGGGCCCATGCCGTCACCCTGACCGCCGGAGGGTCCATCGGCCAGGACGGCAACACCCTGAACACCGAACTGCCCCTGGCCGACGCCGGGCAGCCCGGCCTGGGCGTGCTCGCCATGACCGCGGCCGGCGACATCTTCGTGACCGAGGTCAGCGGCGACATGAACGTCGGCCGCATCCAGGCCGGCGGCACGGCCTCCCTGACGGCGGCCGTGTCCATCCTGGACGCCAACGACGACCCGAACCCAGACGTCATCGCCAATTCCATCACCCTGCGCACCCTGCTTGGCGGCATCGGCGCCGCGGGCAACGACCTGGACATCGATTCGTCCGTCACGGCCGATGGGCTGGTCAACATCTCCTCGGCCGAAAACGTGTACCTCATCGAGGTCATCGACGACCTGCGCCTCGATCAGATCCTGCTGACCACGCTGCACAAGAAGGCCTATCTCGCGGCCCAGGGCAGCATTCTCGGCGCCAATGCCTCGGGCGATTTCGCCGTGATCGCCGGTGCGGTCATCTTCCGCTCCGACCAGAACGTCGGCCAGTCGGACGGCGCGTTGAACATCCAGGTGCAGCGGCTGGAAGGCGCCGTTGCGGGCAACATGTGGGTGCACAACAACGGCGCGCTGATCGTGGGCAACGCCGGCGACGGCACCAACGGGCTGACCACGGCCGGCGGCATCCAAATCACGGCCAGCAGCCCGGTGACCATCGAGGCCAACGTCATCGCGACAAACGAGAGCAACGACGGGGACATCATCATCACGTCCACGGACCACGCGGAAGCCGGAGACGACATCACCGTCCTTGACGGCGTGACCATCCGCAGCATCGGCGGCAACGTCACCCTCCTCTCCGGCGACGACGTCATCCTGCACAGCGGCAGCGGCATCATCGCCGCCGGAACGGTGCACATCGTCGGCGATCACGGCGACGCCGACCCCGGCGTGGGCAGCCTGATCGACCTGCACGGGATTATCACCGCGCAATCCGTGCTGGTCGAGGGCGGGAACGACGGCGACACGGTGCTCATCCCCGGCATCACGGTCGCGACCACGGTGCGCACGGGCGATGGTGACGACGTCATCCACGTCGGCAGCAACGCCAGCGCCACGGGCAACACAGGCGGGACCATGTCCGGCATCACGGCCGACCTGTCGATTATCGGAGGGACTCCCAACGCGCCCCTCGGCCCCGGGGTGACCGGCGACAGCCTGTTCATCGACGACACTGGCAACACCGGTCCCGGAGGCTGCACCATTGACGGCGATGCGATCGCCGTTCTCGGCATGCCGGGAAGCATCCACTACGAGGAGATCGAGAACCTGAACATCTCCTTCGGCAGCGGCGACAACGTCATCAACGTGCGCAGCACGGCGGCCGGCACGACCACCGCCCTGACCGGCGGGATCGGCGACGACACCTTCAACATCTCCTCCGACGCGCCGGCGAACCAGGGCAACCTGGACGGCATCCGGGGCGACCTGGTCCTTGACGGAGGAGGCGGAACAAGCACCCTGAACATCAGCGATCGCGGCAACGCCACGGGCCGCACCGGCGTCGTCATCACCGGGTCGGTCATCACCGGCATGACCGGTGACGAGGACGGTTCCGGGGCCATCACCTACGGCGCCGCCGATGACTTCAGCGGCGGATTCAACCTCTTCTTCGGCAGCGGCGGGGACGAAGTGACGCTCCACGGCCTGCCGACGGAAAGCATGCTCGTGCTCAGGCTGGGCGCGGGCGACGACACGTTGACCGCAGTGGACGAAAGCGATGGCCAGGATGGCCTGCTGCTGGTCTTCGGCGAGGGTGGCGCGGACAATCTGGACGGGTCGGGATGGACGAACGACCTCATCTTTGTCGGCGACGAAGGCGTGCTGACCCGAAACGACCAGGGTCGGCTCCGGACCGTCGTCACCGGCAACCCCCGCCTGGGCGGCAACGACACCTTGCGGGGCGGGGCCGGCAACGATGTGCTCATCGGCGGGGCCGGCAGCGATGTGCTTGATGGCAGGGCCGGCAACGACGCGCTCATCGGCGACGCGGGCCGTGTCACCTTCAGGGGGGGCGTCCTGTATCAGGCGGAAACCCTGGATCGGGATCGGTTCATCGGAGGCGACGATACCCTCATCGGCGGGGCCGGCAACGACGTCATGTTCGGCGGCGCCCAAAAGGACCTCTTTTACGGAGACTTCTCCGAGGATGTGATGGTCGGCGACTATGCCCGGGTGACCTTCAAGAACGGCAGGATCGAAACTCTGGTGCGCCTTGGGCAAGATGAACTGGACCTCATCGGTCGCATCCAGGCCGACCTGTACTCCACGGACGCGGGCCGGGACGAGGGTCTGGACCGCGATGGCGACGAAGCTGCCGTCTCGTTGCCGGGCCAGGACATCGAGCTCCTGGACATCGAACAGTGGCGGTCCGAGTCGCAGTACGCCAAGCGGCGTGGACACCACGGGGCGCAGACGATCCCCGTCTGGGCCCGGGACGGCGCCGACGAGGTCGCTCCAAAGACATCTGGGGATGCGCAGGCTCCCGGCCAGGAACCCCCTGTCGGCGACCAGCCCGTGGTTCCCGATGGGCCGCAGTCGATGGCTCCTGTCGATGGGCTCCCTGATGGAACTGGCGCCGGCCTGCCCGGCCAGGAGGCCTCGTTCCTGGACGCTTTGCCCGGACTTGTGGCCGGGCTGACCGGATGGGGCCTGGCATCCAAACAACGCCGTGACGGGCGGCGGCGATTGACCTCGGAGGATTTGCAGCGCTTTGCCAAGCCCCAGGCCAAGAGCTGGAGATGGGAGGATGGACAGCTGCAGGATGTGGACAAGGCAGAGTCCGGAACGCAAGGTTTCCGGCTCGTCAATATGCGGGAATTCGCGTTGGAAAAGAAACACAAGACACTACATGGGTAGGCTGGCCCCAACGGCCGGCTGCGGCCCGACAGGAGGAATGACGAGATGACGGAAGAAAACAACACCCCGGAATCGCAGGAAGACGAGCCGACACGGATTCGCTGGGATGGCGCGAAGATGCGCACGACCTATTCCAATGTGTGCAACGTGACGAGCACCCGGGAAGAGGTGGCCCTCATGTTCGGCACCAACAAGAACTGGCATCCCTCGCAAAAAGAACTGACCATCGAGCTGTCCGACCGGCTGATCCTCAATCCGTATGCGGCCAAACGTCTGGCCGTTCTGCTGGCCAACACCATGCAGGAATACGAAAAACGTTTCGGCCCGCTCAATCTGGATATTTCCGAGAAGAATCCCCAGTAGCCGAAACGAACCATCACGCGAGAACGCCCGGTATGCGCATCGTCATGCCGGGCGTTCTCGTATCCGCGAGGCATGAACGTCTTGTTTTTTCATCGTGCGGATGCTTTAACGGCTCGGGGCAAGCCAGGACATCCGCCCCGGTCAGGGAAATCATTTACCATGAATCAGTATGAGCAGTTCTGAAAATATCCAGGCCCAGGCGCCGGTTGCCGACGATTCCGTGCGCATCTGGACCAGTTTTTCCGCGGCTTCCAGCGCCAGGGAATACTATCAAGGCTGGCTGGCCCTGCAGAGTGTCATGATCCCGGGGGCGATCCAGAGCCTTCTGGTCATGGCCGGGGAGGAGCAGCGGTTTGCGCCGGTGGCGGGATGGCCCGGGAGCGGCAAGGATCCGGCCCGGTTGTCCGAGGTGCTGGAACGGGTGCTGGACGAGCATCGCGGGCTGCTGATGGAGCTGGATCTGCCGGGTCGATACGCCGTGGCCTACCCCCTGCTGATGGATGACACGCTCATCGGCGTGGTGGCCCTGGAACTGACGGCAGCTTCGGAACCTGAATTGCGGCGGGTCATGGAACAGCTGCAATGGGGGGCGGCCTGGATCGAGCTGCTCTCGCGGCGTCGGCAGGCCGAGGCAGACCAGATCCTGCTTCGGCGGCTCAAGACCGCCGTGGACATGCTGGCCGCGACCCTGGACCGGGCCTCTTTCAGCGAGGCGGCCACGACCTTCGTGACCGAACTGGCGGCTGCCTCCGGCTGCGAGCGGATCAGCATGGGCTGGGTGCAGGGGCGCACCGTCGCCTTGCAGGCGGTTTCCCACAGCGCCGAAGTGGACGTGAAAATGAATCTGACCCGCGCCCTGGAGCGGGTCATGGATGAAGCCCTGCTCCAGCGGCGCGAGATCGTCTTTCCGACCAAGGACGACACCCTGATCTGCCGCGAGCACGAGGCCTTGTCCCGGCAGCAGTCCATGGTCTGCGTCGCGACCTTTCCCTTGTATGGCCAGGGCCGTTACTACGGTGCCATGACCTGTGAACGCGCGGCGGAACACCCTTTTTCGGAACACGAGGTTGAGTTTTTTCGGGCCGTGGCCGCGTTCGTTGGGCCGGCCCTGGAAAGCAAGCGCCTGGGCGACAGGTCCGTGCTCGCCCATGCCCGGTCGGCGGCCAAGGACGAGTTGCAGCGCTTTCTCGGGTCGCGCCACCATGGTCGCAAGCTGATTCTTCTGGGGCTGCTGCTGGTGGCGCTTTTTTGCGGTTTTGCGCGGGGCGAGTACCGCCTGAGCGCGGACATCGCCCTGGAGGGCCTTGTGAGGCGGGCCATCGCGGCGCCGTTCGAGGGGTTCATCAATCAGGCTCAGGCGCGCGCCGGGGATTTGGTGCAAGCAGGCGATGTGCTGTGCACTCTCGACGATCGCGACCTGCGGCTGGAGCACCTGGCCAAGACCAGCCGAGCCAGACAGCTGGCCCAGCAATACCAGGAAGCGTCGTCCCTGCATGACCGGGCTCAGGCCCGCATCATCAAGGCGCAGCTCGACCAGGTGCAGGCGGAACTCGATCTTGTCGGCGCCCAGTTGGAACGGACCCGGCTGACGGCCCCATTCGCCGGACTCGTGGTCAGCGGTGACCTCAGCCAGCGCCTCGGCAGTGCCGTGGATCAGGGAGATGTTCTCTTCGAGATGACGCCGCTTGACGCATACCGGGTCATCCTCAAGGTCGACGAACGGCGGATCGCCGATGTCCAGACCGGGCAGCAGGGAGGCCTGGTCCTGTTTTCCCTGCCCGGTCAGGAGTTTCGCTTCACGGTCAGCAAGATCACCCCCATCGCCAAGGCCGAGGAAGGCCGCAACTATTTCCGGGTCGAAGCCACCCTGGACACGGCGGACGCAGCCTTGCGGCCCGGCATGGAGGGGGTGGGAAAAATCAGCATCGACCAGCGCAGGCTGGTTTCGATCTGGGTCCGGGACATGCGGGAATGGCTCGCGCTTTTTCTGTGGAAGTGGCTGCCATAAACACGGGCATGGGAACCGGGCATGAGTGAATCGCTGTTGAGTCCGTCATGGTACCGGGTCGCGCCGCTCAAGCCGCGCTTGCGCAGCCATGTCCATATCGACCAGCACGAGTACCGCGGTCAGGACTGGTATGTGATCCAGGACCGTTTCACGGGGCGGCACCACAGGTTCTCCTCGGAAGCCTATCAACTGGTCGGCATGATGGATGGCCGGCGGACCCTGGCCCAGATCTGGGAGGCGGCCTGCCTGCGCCTCGGGGATCATATGCCGACGCAGGACGAGGTGATCGATCTTTTGTCCCGGCTGTACCGGGCGGATCTGCTGCAGACCAGCGCTTTCCTGGATTTTTCCGACCTGCAGCAGCGGCGCTTGCAGGGCCGCAAACGCCGTCTGCTGACGCATATGGCCTCGCCCTTGTCCCTGCGTTTCCCCCTGGTTGATCCGGACCGGTTCCTGACCCTGGCCATGCCCTGGGTCCGGCCGCTTTTGGGCTGGCCGGCCCTGCTGGTCTGGGCGCTGATCGTGGCGTCCGCCTCCGTGCTGGCCGTGTTGCATTGGCCCGACTTGCGTGGGGACTTTTCGGACGCTCTCCTGAGCATGGAAAACCTGCTCCTGGTCAGCCTGATCTATCCCGTGCTCAAGGTTTTGCACGAGTTCGGTCATGCCTTCATGGTCAAGAAGGAAGGCGGTGAAGTGCATGAAATGGGTGTCATGCTCCTGGTTTTCATGCCCATCCCCTATGTGGACGCCTCCGCGTCCACGGCCTTCCGCGGCAAGGGTCAGCGCATGCTGGTCGGCGCCGCGGGCATCATGGTCGAGCTGTTCGTGGCCGCGCTCATGCTCTTTGTCTGGCTCGGCGTCGAAACAGGCGCGGTGCGGGCCCTGGCCTACAACGCCATGCTCGTCGCCGGCGTCTCGACCCTGCTCTTCAACGGCAACCCCCTGCTGCGCTTCGACGCCTACTACGTGCTGGCGGACTACCTGGAAATTCCCAACCTGGCCCAGCGCGCCGCGAGCTACCTGGGCTACTTCCTCCAGCGTCATCTGCTTGGCGTGCATCAGGCCGAATCGCCGGCCAGGACGCCGGGGGAGGCTCGCTGGCTGCTGTTGTATGCCCTGGCGTCCTTTGTCTATCGCATCTTCATTTCGTTTCGGATCGTGTTGTTCATCGCCGGGAAATTCTTCTTCATCGGCATCGGCCTGGCCCTGTGGTCGGTGTTCATGATGCTCGTGGCCCCGCTGTGGCGGATGGCCGTTTTTCTTTTCAAGGATGTCCACATGCAACGGAAACGATTGCGCATTGCCATGACCGTGTTTGTGCCGCTGTTCCTGCTGCTCGTGACCGTGGCGGCGGTTCCGGTGCCGCTGTACACGACGTGCGAGGGCGTGGTCTGGGTGGCGGAGGAGTCGCGGGTGCACGCCGGGGCTCACGGCTTTGTGACCCAGGTGCTGGTGGAGAGCGGCAGCACGGTCGAAATCGGCACGCCGCTGGTCAAAAGCGAGGATGTGTCGTTGGTGGCGCAGGTCCGGCTCCTGGAGAAGCGCCTGGAGGAATTCCGGGCGCGTCATCAGCTCAGCCTGCAGGGCGACCGGACCGAGGCCATCCTGATGGAGGAGGAGCTGCGCCACATCGAAACGGAACTGGCGCACGCCCGGGAACTGCGGGAGCGGCTGGTGGTGACCAGCCCGGCCGCCGGAATCTTCGTCATGCAGGATGCCGGGGACATGCCCGGGCGTTTTGTCCGGCGCGGCATGCCCATCGGGTATGTGCTCGACCGCTCGCGGCTGCGGGTCCGGGTGCTGGTCACCCAGGCCGATATCGAGCGGGTGCGCACGGATACCCGTGGGGTGGAGGTCCGACTGGCCGAGGATATCGGCCGCATTGTCCCGGCCCGCGTCGTGCGGGAAGTGCCCGCCGCCAGCCAGGTGCTGCCGAGCCTGGCCTTCAGCCTGGAGGGAGGGGGGCTGTTCGCCCTCGATCCGCGCGAACCGGATCAGGCCCAGGTTTTGGAACGCCTGTTCCAGTTCGATCTCGAACTGGCCGAAACCGTGCCCGCCAGTATCGAGGAGCGTGTCTTTGTCCGTTTCGAGCACAGCCCCGAACCCTTGGCCTGGCGGGCGTCCCGCGCGGTCAGGCGGCTGCTGCTCAGCCGTTTCGCGGTCTAGGGAGCGGTGGTGAGCACGACGCCCCTGTATCTGCACCATCCCCCGGCCAGTCGGGATCTGCGCCCGGAGCAACCCGACCGGATCGACACGCGCCTGGACCGGATCGTTCATGCCGCGCGCGGCCGCCTGTCGCGAATCGTTCTGCGAAATCAGCGCTTTGATCCGGAAGTGGCCGCGATCGACCGGGCCGGCCGGCGACTCAAATCTTTCACGGACCGGGCCTTGAGGGAAGAACGCCAACAGGTGCGCATGCGGCTGCTGGCGGATGGATTGATCGCCCCGCACCGGATCAGCAGCTTTGCCCTGATCCGGGAATACGCCTCCCGGATTCTGGGCATGTTTCATTACGAGAGCCAGCTTCGGGGAGCCTTGATCATGCTGCGGGGCATGGTTGCCGAGATGGAAACCGGAGAGGGCAAGACCCTCACCGCCACCCTGGCCGCGGGCACGGCCGCCCTGGCCGGGATCCCGGTGCATGTCATCAGCGTCAACGATTATCTGACCAGCCGTGACGCCGAGAACATGCGCCCCCTGTACGCGGCCCTGGGCCTGGGCGTCGGATGCGTGGTGCACGGGCAGACTCCGGAGCAACGGCGGCAGGCCTACGGCCGCGACATCACCTACGCCACCAACAAGGAACTGGTCTTCGACTACCTGCGCGACCGCCTGACCCTGGCGGATCGCCTCGACCCATTGCGGGTCCAGGCGGAATGCCTGCATGGCCGGCAGTCGCGCACCCGGCGCATCCTCATGCGCGGACTCCACTTCGCCATTGTCGACGAGGCGGACAGCGTGCTCATCGACGAGGCGCGGACCCCGCTCATCATTTCCGGTCCAGGGGAGATCAAGGAGGAAAAAGCGTTCCTGGAACAGGCCCTGGATCTGGCTCGGAGTTTTACCGTCGGGGCGGAGTATCTGTGCGATGCGGCCCGGCGCCAGATCCAACTGACCATGGAAGGTCGCGTGCGGATCGAGGCGGCGGCCCGGGAAATGGGGCCGCTGTGGAACGGGCTGGTGCGGCGGGAGGGTGCTGTCCATCAGGCCCTGACGGCCCTGCACCTGTTCCGGCGGGACGAGCAGTACCTGCTGCGCGAGGGCAAGATCCAGATCATCGACGAGTTCACCGGCCGGGTCATGCCGGACCGTTCCTGGGAGCAGGGCCTGCACCAGTTGATCGAACTCAAGGAGGGCTGCGAGCTGACCCAGCGTCGCGAGCCCCTGGCCAAGATCAGCTACCAGCGTTTTTTCCGACGCTATCTGCGGCTGGCCGGGATGACCGGCACGGCCCGGGAAGTGGCCGGCGAGCTGTGGTCGGTCTATCATCTGCCCACGCTCAGGGTTCCCACGCATCGCCCGGTGATCCGGGAACGGCTGTCCGAACGTATTTTTTCCACCCGGCACGAGAAGTGGGCCGCCATTGTCGCGCGGATCACGGAACTGCATGGGCAGAATCGTCCCATCCTGATCGGAACGCGCACGGTGGCAGCCTCGGAGGAGCTTGCGGCGCAGGTCCGCGCGGCCGGGCTGGATTTCCAGATGCTGAGCGCCAAGCAGGACGCCGAGGAGGCCCGGGTCATCAGCCAGGCGGGCCGGCCGGGCAGCATCACCATCGCCACCAACATGGCGGGCCGGGGCACGGACATCCTGCTAGCAAGCGGGGTGCGGGAACTCGGGGGCCTGCATGTCATCATCTCGGAGTATCACGAGGCGGCGCGCATCGACCGGCAATTGGCCGGGCGCTGCGGGCGGCAGGGTGATCCCGGTTCGTACGAAGGCTTGTTGTGCCTGGAGGATTTTCTGTTCGAGGGAAAATGGGGCGACCCCGTGACCCGTCTGATCCGGTTCATGGTTTCGCTTTCAGGCACCCCGCAACTACCGACGCGGTGGCTGCTGCGGCGCATGCAGCACAAGGTGGAGAAATACCATGCCCGGATCAGGCGGGACCTGTTCCGCAAGGATCAGGCCCAGGGCAGCCTCATGTCCTTTGCCGGCCGTTTTGAATGAGGGTTGTCACGGCGTGGCGCCAGGCCTTCTGCTCACCGGGAGACGGGGGAATCGTTGTGTCTGAAATTTCTTCCAGGAGTCTGTCATGAAAAGAGGTTTGATCCTTGCGTTCCTGTTGTGTGTCTGCGCCGTGGCCCAGGCTGGTTCCCTGCCCGTCTTCGAAGGGCTCATCGAGCCCCGGGAGGTGGTCGGGTTCAGCAGCCAGATCCCTGGAATTCTTGAGAAGGTCCTGGTCGAACGCGGTGACCGGGTCGAGGTCGGGCAGGTGCTGGCCAAGCTCAAATCCGGAGTGGAGGCCGCGGCGGTGCGCACGGCCGAGGCGCGGGTGGACTTCGGGCAGCGCAAGGCCGAGCGCAACACGGAACTGCACAAGAAGAAGCTCATTTCCGTGCATGAGAAGGACGAGCTGGAGACAGAGGTGCAGCTGGCGCGCCTGCAGCAGATCGAGGCCCGGGAACAGCTGGAACTGCGGACCATCCGCAGCACCATCAAGGGCGTCGTGGTCAAGCGTTCCGGCGCTCCGGGCGAATACGTGGGCGAGGAGCCCTTCCTGACGGTGGCGCGGATCGATCCCCTGAACGTGGAATTGGTCATTTCCGTTGAGTATTTCGGGGCCATCAAGGAGGGTGCCACGGCCCGGGTCATGCCGGATCCGCCCGTCGGCGGCGAATACGCCGCCAAGGTCGTGATCGTGGACAAGGTCATCGACGCGGCCAGCGGCACCTTCGGGGTGCGCCTGGAACTGCCCAATCCGCAGCTGAAACTGCCGGCCGGAGTGAAGTGCCGGGTGGCTTTTGAATAGGGCGCCACGACATTCAGTCTTTGAAAATTCTGACTTTCGAGGCGGCATAACTCACCCTGACAGGGCCGCTTTCCGCTCGTGCCGGATATTGGATCATGCTGCGTTGTCGCGACCGCCGTGCCGAGCTCGGCACGGCGGTCGCGACAGAACTGAAGACAGGATGGGAGTTAGTTGTCGACCAGGTTTCCGTCGCGGAACGACCTGTATGTGACGACCGGCTCATGGTTGCCGTCTTTCTTGACAATGTATTTCCTGTACACGCCGCCTTCCTTGACGATGGCCCTGCACTGTCTGTCATCCCCGGCGAAATGGAGGCAGATTCTTCCATCCTCGCGCACTTCCCATTTGCCGCTGCGCTTCTCCCCGTTTTGCAACTGCCGCAATTCTCCGGTCGGGCCATAGTAGGTCAGGCTGACCCGTCCGGTCTTATCGAGGACAGATTCCACGGTTTTGCCGGAAAAAAGGGCCGTGACCGACGCCGCGTCCAGGGTTCCGGGAGGGGGCTGGACGAAGTCCTTCTTCACGGTTTTGACTCCGGCGCAACCGGCAAGCAGCACGGTCAGGACGACTCCGAGAAAAAAAGTCCGAATCGTTTTCATATGTTCCTCCTGGTTTGATGTTGCGTGGCTCGCAAAGCCTTTGCCATTTGATCCGGTCATCCCCCGAACAGAAATTCGAACACGCTCTCGGCGAAGGGCGGGTGGGCGAGGTAGCTTTCGAAGGCATGGTTCGCGTTGGGGACCAGTTCGAACCGTATCCCGGCCGGGACATGGAACGCCCGGGCCATGGCCCGCATGGCGGTCACCCAGCGCTCTCCGCGTTCAATCCTGGTCAGGCCCTGGGCGGAGTCGATGCGACGGGACTTGTTGAGGAAGTCCTGGCGGATATCGTCTTCTTCTCCGACCATCACCAGGGTTTCGATGCGCAGGTATCTCGCCAGGGAGAATTTGAGTTTCGGCCAGTCGCCGCTCGAACGAAGCCCCAGCGGATAGCGTTGATCGGGGTCGGGGAAGGTATACCATCCCGGGGCCGCGAGCACCATGCCGGCGATGCGTCCGGGGTGGAACAGGGCATAGCGGTGCGAGAACTGCCCTCCCCCCGAAAAACCGAAGATGCGCAGCGGGAACGGATCGATGCCGAGCCAGGAGGATGCGTCCGCGAGGACGCGGTCGAAGGCAAGATCCGCCCTGGCCTTGAGGGCCGACGTTCCGAGGAGCTGGTAGTGCGGGAAGTCCTTCTCGGGGAAGAATGGCGCCAGCATGACGGCGCCATGCCGTTCGGCCTGCGGAGCGAAGCCGAAGAGGTGCTGTTCCGCGTTGCGGGAGATGCCGTGGACGGAGATGAAAACGCGTCCCTGCCGTTGTCCCTGGCGCGGGATATACGCGAAATACTCCAGGAGCGGATCGCCCTGCAGGGTTCGTCTGGCAACCGTGCCCGGAAGGATCGTTTGGTTCATGGGTCCCCCTTTCGTTGATTGCGACGAGCCATAATGGTTCATCCTGCCTCGTCGGCCCTGGTCCGGCCAGCCCCGGTACGTTTTGTGACATCGATGAGCCTGCCGCCCTCCAGGTGCCAGCACAGGTCCGCGTGTTCGATCCATCGCGTGGATTGCGTGGCCATGATGACGGTCCCGGGATAGTGGTCAAAGACATTGGTGAGGACGTCTTCGGCCTGCGGGTCCAGGTTGGCGTCGATTTCGTCCAGAATGAGCAAGGGCGGGCGTCCGAGGATGGCCCTGGCCAGGGCCAGGCGATGGCGATGGCCGAGGGACAGGTTCTGTCCGCCTTCCTGCAAACGGAAATTTTCCCCTCCCGGGAGAATGTCCAGCAAATCTTCCAGGCGGCAGAGATCCCTGGCCCAGGCGGCCTCCTCGTCGCTGGCGCATGGTGCCCGGTAGCGCAGGTTGTAGCGTATCGAACCCCGCAGCAGCGGAAGGTCGGGAGTGACGATGCCGATGGCGGTGCGCACCGACGACAGGTTGCATTTGGAGATGTCCTGTCCGTCGATCAGGATCCTGCCGGATGACAGGTCGATCAGGCGGGCGGCTGCCTGCAGGAGTGTCGACTTCCCGGCCCCATTCGGGCCGCAAAGGACGATCCGCGACCCGCCCGGCGCCTCGGCCGTGATGCTGTCCAGGCCGTCCTTCAGGCTTGCGTTCTCGAACGCGACCGCGCCTTGTTGGACCACAAGGTCGGGCAGGGTGGCGGCGCGGCCCCGCATGGTTCGCGTTTGCAGGAATTCGAGGATCTTCTGTTCGGAGACCCGCGCGTTCTGGAAGAATTCGTGCACGCGGCCGAGGTCCCGGAAGGCGCCGGAGAGGAAACCCACCATCGTCAAGGCGCTGAGCACGTTGCCGGCGCTGGTCATCCCCTGCGCCGCTTCGATGGCGCCCAGGGAAAGAAGCAGGCTCATGGATACCGCCGTCGAACCTTCGGTCACGATGCGCATGAGGCCCATGACCCGGGCCCTGGCGACCATCGCCCGCCGCAGCAGCAAACTCTGGTGCCGGAATTTCTTGCGCTCCCGCGTTGTCTGGTTGAAAGCTTGGATGACGCTGAAGGCTCGAATTTTTTCGTTGATGTTCTGAGCCAGCCGACCCCGCAACATGCGGGATTCGTCGATGGCGCCCTGCATCTTCGGGCCGAGCAGCAGGTTGCCCGAAAGGCCGAGCAGCATGACGGCCAGGGACGCAATGGCCAGGGAACCATCCACATGCGCAAGAAAGCCCGTGGCCAGGACCACGACGATCACGGCCACCACGATTCGGGCCAAGCCTCTGCTGACCCAGGTCCGCAAGGCCGTCAGATCCCCGACGAAGCGGAGCAGAATTGCCCCGGAGCCGCGCTTGCCGATGGCCCGCGGCGGGAATTTGCTCATCTGGTTGAAGAGCACCATCCGCACTCGGTGAACGTAGCGCTGGCCAAGGCGTTCCGCGTCCACAAGCTCGATCGTCCGCAGGAGGGCGGCGAGGCCAGTGCAGAGGAACAGGGCGGCCGCGAACGCGATGACCTCGAGCAGGCCCGTCTGCCCGGAGCTCGGGCCGGCACTCCGGTTCCCCGGGATCAGGAGCGAATCGAAGGCGTGACGCACGAGGAACATCGTTCCCACGACCATGGCGGCCTGCAGGACGCCGTTCAGGACCAGGCGGGACAATATCAGCCGTCCGCCGCGGTCGAGGATGGGTGGCAGAGCCTTCATGGTGTTCAACTCTCCGTTTGGCCGGAATCACCCGGCAGAAGCCCCACGTCCTTGCATGTCTCATCCTGGGCGCACTTCACCCGCTCCCGTCTGCGGTTTTTCAGACAGTCGTAGATCAGCGTCGCGACCGCCGGCCGGACGAGGCTCAGTGTGTTGAAGACGGGCAATCCCGTGGCCGAGGCCGCTTCGCGGGAGGCGAGCGGGGATGACGTCAACACGCCCGTGATGGCAATGACCGGCAGTTGCCTTGCGGCGAGCCAGGCTACCCCCGCCTGGGCGCCGAGGGCGTCGTTCGCGGCGAAGATCACTCCATCGACCCACTTCATGAACTCCGGTATCTGAAAGAGGCGGGATGTTTCGCGTTGGAGAAGGCCGTCGGCCACCTCCAGGATGATGACTTTCGGGTTGGCGGCTGCCAAGTGCCCGCCAATGGTCATGACGATATCGAGGAGTTCATGCCGTTCGATGCGGTATGTGGAGACAAATCCCGCATCGAGAAAATCGAAAACCGGATCGGCGCCTGCATCGACAAGGGCGCGGTAATCCGCGCCGGCGCCGGTGCCCGTGATCTTGGCCGCTGCCACGTGCAGGCCCCTTCTGGCGAATCCCTGGACCAGACTGGCGCAGGCCGTTGTCTTGCCTGAATTCATGGCGGTGCCGGCCACGACCACGACGAGAGGTTTTTTGTTTATTGACGCCGATTGCGGCAACCTGAACGAGGCAAGATTGAGGGGGTTGCAGTTCGAGTCGCCCAGAAGGCCCAGGGGAGTGATCCGGGTCGGGCGTTTCATCTTGCTGTGCCGGCTCAGGAGTCGGGCGGCCACCCCTCCGGCGGCGACAAGGTGGCACGGGGCGACACGGTCCGGGACGATTGCCTCGAACTGGTCCGGTGCGTAGCGGTTGCCGTAGACGACGGCGATCTCGTCGCCGACGAACAATTCCGCCCGCCTGCTGGTGGTCAATTCGAGCCTCGGGTGCTGGCCTATCCTGTCGACCCGTGCCAGAAGGAGATCCCCGGGAGAAGGCTGGACAGGATCGGTCAGCAGGGTGCTCACATTCGCGGAATCGACGTTGCGGGTCGTGAATGCCCACTTGATGCGACGCTTGCGGCCTTCGTCGATACGCAGACAATCCATATGCACCTCATGCTTGTCCGCAGGACTGGAATATTGCGGGGTTGCAGGATGTCGAGCCTTTGCGGTATCCGTGGCTGCGTCAGGCTTCGCCGACAAAGGCATCCTTTTGGCATCACTGTCAGTAGCCAAATATTGCCCTCAATACCAGATATTCTTGTCTGGGAAGGAAGGTCTGGGCCAAGCGAGCCCGTATCATGCCGGACCTCCACATGCTGCGGAGGGACGCGCGCCAACGGTGCCGGACGGGCAGCATTCCCGGTACGCAAGCAAGGAGGAACTGATCATGGCATCGATTTTTGGAGACCGCGTCTTTCACGGCACCCTGACCCGCCGCGACTTCATGAAGCTGGCCGCCCTGGTCTCGGTATCCACCGCAGCCGGCTGCGCGGCCAATCCCGTGACCGGGCAGAGCCAGCTCATGCTCATGGGCGAGGGCGAGGAAGTCCAGATCGACAAGGTCAACTCGCCCCATCAGTTTTCCGCCGATTATGGCGTGACCCAGGACGCGGCCCTGAACGCCTATGTGGCGGGCGTGGGCTCCAGTTTGGCCCGGGTCTCGCACCGCGCGCACATGCCGTACCGCTTCAACGTCGTGAACGCGACCTACGTCAACGCCTATGCCTTTCCCGGCGGCAGCATCGCCATCACCCGCGGCATCCTGGCCGAACTGGACAACGAGGCCGAACTGGCCGGGCTGATCGGACATGAACTGGGGCACGTCAACGCCCGGCACACGGCCGCGCGCATGTCCAAGGGCAAGATCCTCGGCGGAATCTTGGGCGGCGTGTCCATGATCGCGGGCGCGGCCAGCCAGACCCTGGGCAGCCTGACCGGGACCGTGGGCGGCATCGGTGCCAGCCTGCTGCTGGCCAGCTACAGCCGGGAGGACGAACGCCAGGCCGACGAACTGGGCATGGATTACATGGTCGGCGCCGGCTATTCGCCCCAGGGCATGGTCGGGCTCATGGACGTGCTCCGCTCCATGGGCAAACGCCAGCCCAGCGCCATCGAGGCCATGTTTTCCTCGCACCCCATGAGCGCCGAGCGCTATGACATGGCCGTGGCCCGTTCCCGCTCCCGCTACGCAGACAGGCAGAACCTGCCCCTGCGCAGGGAGCGCTACCAGGATTCCACGGCTGCTTTGCGCCGCCTCGCGCCCATGTTCAAGCTTTTCCAGGAGGGCGACAAGGCCATGGCCGCCAAGGAATACGCCGTGGCCGAGGGCCGCTATACGGAGGGGCTCAAGCTGGCGCCCAACGACTACGCCGGGCTCTTGATGCTGGCCAAGTGCCAGATCGCCCAGAAAAACGGCCAGAAGGCCGCGCAGTCCGCGGACCGGGCCAGACGGGCTCTTCCTGCCGAGGCCCAGGCCCAGCACATCCACGGGGTGGCGTCCATCATGCAGAAGGACTACGCCTCGGCCCTGGCCGACTTCACGGCATACGACCGCATGCTGCCGGGCAATCCGACCACGGTCTTCATGAAGGGTTTTTCCTACGAAGGCATGAAGGACAAGCAGAACGCGGCCCAGAACTACCGCAGTTACCTCGGTGTCGTGACCCAGGGGGAAATGGCGCAGCACGCCTACTCCAGGCTCAAGACCTGGGGATACCTCTAAGCCTGAAAGGAAACGCTAAAAGACGCCATTCAGGACGGATGGTTGTTATCAAGGATACACATGAAGACGCGTCCAGTCATTGCGGCTTGCTTGCTGACCTGCCTGTTTCTCCTCGCCAACCACGGAATCGCCGCCGAAACCCCTGCCGTCCCCGAAAGCTCGGTCTTGTCCTCTTTTTTTCAGGCCAAGACGTTGGAAGTGGCTGCCGTGCAAAAGGAAGTCGACATTTTGCAGGAGCAACTCACCCAGAGTGAAGCCGGATTCCTGGCTGCCCTGGATGCGGCCAACAAGCGGCTGCAAATGCTTGAGGTCATGGCCCGCATGGTCAAGACCAACCCCTACGACATGCGCGTGGCCCTGGCCGAGGGCAAGTACCTTCAACTGAGCCTGTCCAAGGAGTTTCAGAGTCTGGAAGCCCTGTCCAAGGAACTCGCTCTGAAAGCCGTCACTGTCCAGGCCCTGGGAGAGGACTTGGAGCGGAAATGGGCGGCGGGTCTGGACAAGGCGCTGCGTCAGGACGTGCAATCCATCCGTCAGAATGTCTCGGCCACCGGGCAGAAACTCAAGAACGCCCAGACCCAGGCGGACAAGATCATGGGACGGGTCGGAGAAATTAAGGCCGCCACGGCGGAATGGATTGCGACCTTCGAGACTCAGCTGCCCATGATCTGGAAGGCTGAATTTCTGGACGCCGCAGAGTTCCGCCTTCTGCCTGCGCCTGGCACGGATGTCGGCGCTGAACTGATGGAATGGTTTTCGACCCTGAAGTCCTTTTTCGTCAGCCAGTATTTCCTGGCCGGCGATGCCGGGGATTGGGGCGGGACCTTCGTTCTGTTCTGGATTCCCCTCGTGTTCATTGGCTTCATGGCCTACCGTGTTTTGTCCGGAGTTTTCGAGAACGCCCATGCCGGTGGACGTTTCACATCGGCCTTTGGCATCCTCTGTCTGTCCCTTGCCCTGTCCCTGCTGGCCGCCTTCTTTTCGGGCAAGGTCAAGCAGACCTCCCTGCTCCTGGTCTTTACCCATGTGTTCATGTTGCTGGGTGTTCAGGTTTTGGCCTGGGTCTTCCGCAACGTGCGAGGCGTGCTGCGGCACAGATCCCTGCAGCCCCTGTGGCCCCTGGTCTTTTTGTCCCTGAGCGTGGCGGTGCTTGACCTGTTGCGGCTGCCACCGTGGGTGGAGCATTTGACCTGGGTCGGGATCCTGGTTTTGAGCAGCCTTTTCTTTGGCATGATTCAGCCGGAGCTGCGCTACGAACGGCTTATCCGCAGGATGCATCCCTATGTTTTGGCGGTGCTGGTGACCATGGCGGTGCTCGGATGGGGCAACCTGGCCGGGCTGGCCAGTACCCTGTGGGGAGTCCTGGCCTTGGCTGTGCAATTGGGCATCGGCGCCACGAGCGTGGCGCGGGTTGTATTCGAAAAGGTGGACAATAAGGGCCTGCGCGCCCTGGTCGCGGACCTGGGGCTGACCTTTCTGACCCTGCTCATCTGGCTCGCGGTTCTGCTTGGCATCATGACCTGGGTCAGTATCAATCTTGGCACCAACGTGGTGTATGAAAAGCTTTCGACCCTGGAACTGAACTGGGGCGATTTTTCTTTCAATTTTCTGCGTCTCGGCGTGGTGCTCCTCGTTTTCCAGGTTGTCCGTTCCCTGGCCGCGGCCTGGAAAGCGGTCATGGAGAGCGACCAACTGCGCTGGCGGGGCATTGACCACGGCGCGGCGGCCTCCCTGCAGCGCATCGGCATTTACTGCCTCTGGCTCTTGTTCGGGCTGGTCAGCGTGAATCTGCTCGGCATCAGCCTGGCGAATTTCGCGCTCATCGCCGGCGGCCTGTCCGTGGGCATCGGCTTTGGCATGCAGACCATCATCAGCAATTTCATCAGCGGCCTGATCTTGCTCTTTGACCGCTCCATCCAGCCCGGCGACGTGATCGAGGTCAACAACGTCTGGGTCAAGGTCATGAGCGTGAACATTCGCAACACCGAGGTGCTGACGTACGACAATGCGAAGATCTTTGTGCCGAATTCAGCCCTGATCGCCAACCAGGTCACCAACTGGACCCACCGCAACGACGTGCGCATCCGGCGGGATGTCCTGGTGGGCGTGGCCTATGGCTCGGACGTGCAGCTGGTCAAACGCCTGCTGCTGGAAGCGGCCACCGAGCATCCTGCCGTGCTGGACAACCCGGAACCCTGGGTCGTGTTCAACGCTTTCGGGGCCAGCTCCCTGGATTTCATCGTGCGCTTCTGGGTCCGTCATCTGGATTTGGCCCTGGTCACGGCCTCGGAACTCAGGGAGGCCATCGACCTCAAGTTCCGCGAAAATGGCGTGGAAATCCCCTTTCCGCAAATGGATGTGCACGTTCGGGAAGGCGACGGGGTCGTGCGGGTCGTGAAGCCGGAATAGCCGTTCCTGTTTGAATGCGCGAAGGGCCGCTCTCCCGGACGGGAGGGCGGCCCTTTTGCGTTGGCGTCCTGGTCGGTCTGGTCCGTCGCCGCGAAATCCGCGTCTGTTCATTTGCGTCGCAAAGGTGTGTTCGCCTCTGGCGGGAACATGCCGTTCAACTTGAACACATGTTTCGAACACGAAACGAACATGGGAATGACACGGGTGGAGAACGCCTCGCGCACGATGTCGCTATGTTCAT
Organism: uncultured Desulfovibrionaceae bacterium; assembly: GCA_964589645.1. Classification (GTDB taxonomy): domain Bacteria; phylum Desulfobacterota; class Desulfovibrionia; order Desulfovibrionales; family Desulfomicrobiaceae; genus Desulfomicrobium. Next base: position 8,618 of record CAZPSN010000030.1, on the reverse strand, counting down.
ATTTGCTTTAACAATCTGATATAAAATGTTTTTCATGGTGATTTTCGAGGTTTTTCACCTGGGCGTGAACATGGGGCCAGGGTTGCGCACAGAGTCCGTGTGCCGCTGCAAGGCCAGGGCGCGCGGCAGAAGTTGCGCACAGGTTATGAACATTTGGCCGACACGGGGGCTGAATGGCCCGGAGATGCGCAGAAGGCTGTGCGCAATGTTCTTTGTCTTGATATTATTTTGAAATATAAGGGTTTTCATTCAATTCGACAGACAAGATATTGAACTGCGCCGGAAGCGAGGCCAAAGCAGGGATCCGCACAGTCCTCCCCGGACTGTGCGAAATGTTCAGAACAAAGACAATACTCTGAAATATAAATGGAAATCAGCTTTGATCCCAGCTGAAGGTGAACCGGCAGCAGGAGGCTGCGTTCATGATGGTCTGGGAGCGTCGCATGGAAAGGCAGGGGCTGTAGCCCTGGGCGAAGGGCTCGTCCCGGGAGCAGGACAGGATGGTGCCTAGCGCCGGGCTTATGCCCATATCCGCGTATTTGCGAGCATAGGCGCAGCGTGTGACAGCAAAGGAGAGGGTCGTGCCGGTCAGGCTGACGTCCTCGATGATGAGTGCCCCGTCCTCCTTCCAGCGTTCCAGGATCGTGGCGAAATGTTCGCGGCCCGGCCCTCCGGGGGCCTGAGCGGCGAAGGCCGCGCCCGCGGCCCGGGCATCGGCCTGGATGGCTTCAAGCAGGGCCGAGTCGGCGGCCTCGGCCCCGAGTCTTTGCGCCAGGGATTCCCGGATGCGGATGACGAGCCCGGCCTGGGCCGCGCGGATGGCGAGCATGTTCACGTCGGTCTCTTTGCCTTTGGGCGCGGACTGGGATACTCGGCGGGCATGTTCGCCGTGCCAAGCCCCATCCTGTTTCGTGGTTGCGATATACCCGGTCAGAGCGTCCTGCTGGAGGATCGGGAGCGGGCGGAACGGGACGAGCCGGACCGCCGGATGCTGCTCTGTCGGACCTGCGGCCAGCCCGTGACCCGGTCGCGGGATCGCGTCGAGGCGAACGGCAAGCACCTGCACGCCCTGTTCAACCCGGCAGGCATTTTGTTCGAGGTCGGTTGTTTCGCTCTGGCCCCGGGTTGCCGCTTCGAAGGGGAATTCACCCTCGAATTCACATGGTTTCCCGGCTATGCGTGGCGTTTCGCCCTTTGCCGGCAGTGCGCGGCGCACCTGGGCTGGGAGTACCGGGGCGCGGCCAGCGGGTTTGTCGGCCTCATCGTCACGGAACTGCGGGAATCATAACTTGTCTTTGTCCTTGGGCTGCGAACTGCAGCTCTTTGTGGCCGGGCCTCAACCCTGGATGCCCATTTTGGGAAACACGACCTTGACCAGCACCACCCAGACGCCGACGATCAAGAGCAGATAGAGCAGGTTTTCCATTCAGTCCTCCTTAGTGCAGCAGTTCGTCCACCAACAGCGGGACGCGCGACGTGGCCTTTTCCCGGTAAATAGCGGCTCCGGGGATCCGTCCGGGCTCGGCCTCGGGGTCGACCACCGCGATGCGCGCCCCGGCCGGGGCGTCATGGGCCAGATAGGCCGCCGGATACACGGCCAGGGACGTGCCGATGATGAGCAGCATGTCCGCCGAGGCCACGATCCTGCGCGCCGCGTCCATCATGGGCACGGGCTCGCCGAACCAGACCACGTCGGGCCGCAACTGGCTGCCGAGTGGGCAGGTCTGCCCCATGTGGATGGAACCATAGCCGATGTCCGTCGTCCAGTCCGGATCCACGGAACTGCGCGCCCGGCAGAGCTGGCCGTGCAGATGCAGCACGCGCGTGGATCCGCCGCGCTCGTGCAGATCGTCCACATTCTGGGTCACGACGCTGACCGTGTGCCCTTGCTCCAGTCGGGCAAGGGCCGTATGGGCCTGATTGGGCCGTACGTGTTGCAGCTGGGCCCGGCGTTGGTTGTAGAACTCGAGCACCAGCCGCGGGTCGCGGTCAAAGGCCTCGGGCGTGGCCACATCCTCTATGCGGTGCTGGAACCACAGGCCCCCCGAGCCCCGGAAGGTGGGGATGCCGCTTTCGGCGCTGATGCCCGCGCCGGTCAAAACCACGATGTGCAGCCTGGCCATGTCCGCTCCTGACGGGATGCGGGGACGTCTCCCGGATGCCTTCCGGTTAGCACGGACATCCGGCAAAGGCAAAAGAAGGAACATTTCATGATCGCCTGGAACCAGTCCGGCAACCTCGATCTGGTCGATGCCCACTGCCATCTGCAGGACGGCTTTTTGCGCCACGCCCTGGAACCGGCCCTGATCAGGGCCCGGGCCGCCGGAGTGCGCATGATGTGCTGCAACGGCACCCACGAGGGGGATTGGCGCTACGTGCTGGGCCTGGGACAGCGTCACGCGGACATCTGCGTGTCCCTGGGCCTGCACCCCTGGTACGTGGGAGAGCGCGGACCGCACTGGCTGGCACGGCTGGAGGAACTGGTCGCGCTTTATCCCGTGGGCATCGGCGAGATCGGCCTGGACAATGCCCTGCCCGAGCGCGACGATGCCCTGCAGGAGGACGCCTTTCTGGCCCAGATGGAACTGGCCGCGCGCTACGATCGGCCCGTGACCATTCATTGCCGCAAGGCCTTTGGCCGATTGGCCGATCTGGTCGCAGCCATGCACAAGCGTCCGCCGCGTATGATGCTGCACGCCTATGCCGGCTCCCACGAAATGGTGCCCGTGTTCGAGAAACTCGGGTTTTTCATCTCCATCTGCGCCTCCATCACCCGCACGGCCAACCGCAAGGCACGCACGGCCTGCGTGCGGGTTTCGCCGGAGCGGCTGCTGGTGGAATCGGACAGCCCGGCCATCGCGCCGGTCGGGGTGGATTTCGAGCGCAACGAGCCGGCCTATCTGCCGCTGGTGGTGGAAGCGCTGGCGGAACTGCGCGGGGAGAGGCCGGAGGAAGTGGCGGCGCGGACGGCGGCCAATGCGCGGGAGTTTTTCCGGTGTTGCGGGGGGTGAGGTGGCGCGGGGGGCTGCAGGTCATCTTGCCCGCGCCGAATCGAAACTTCTTCGCCGGCCTCGTAACAGCCAATCGCCGCTTCTCCGGACTCAGATATGTGTTTCGGTCGACAGGCGGCAATTGGCCGAACGATGCCTGGCTCAGTCGGACAGTCGATCCGGCGCGGGCAAGATGACCTGCAGCCCCTCAAGCGAGGAAAAGTGTTGAATTCTAAGAGATTGAAGGTGAGCAATACATGATGCGATTCGCCCGGACCATGCAGCTTATCGGAGAGGACGGTTTGGCCCGTCTGCAAGGGGCCACGGTGGCCGTGTTCGGTCTGGGGGCCGTGGGTTCCTATGTGGTCGAGGCCCTGGCGCGGGCCGGAGTGGGGAACCTCGTGCTCTTCGACCACGACACGGTGAGCCTTTCCAACATCAACCGCCAGCTCCTGGCCCTGGAGTCGACTCTCGGACGCTTCAAGGCCGAAACGGCCAAGGCGCGGGTGCTGGACATCAACCCGGACTGCAACGTGGAGGCCCGCGTGCAGTTCGTCGATGGCGACAACGTGGCCGGTCTTCTGGACTCTCGTTTCGACGTGGTTGTCGATGCCATCGACGGGGTCAACTCCAAGGTCAACCTCATTGTCGCGGCCCGGGAAAAGGGGCTGGCGGTGGTGGCCAGCATGGGCGCCGCGGCCAAGCTCGATCCTTCCAAAATCAAGGCCGCCGACATATCCAAGTCATTCATGTGCCCCCTGGCCCAGATCATCCGCAAGCGCCTGCGCCGGCGGGGCGTGACGGGCGGCGTGCGCTGCGTCTTTTCTACCGAGGCGGCCCAAAACAAGAACGAGCCCGTCATCGACGAGGCCCCGGAAGAGGGACGCAGCGGTCGGCCGCGGGCGCCCATCGGGTCCATCTCCTATCTGACGGGCATGTTCGGGCTCTATGTGGCCAGCGAGGTGGTGGGCATCCTGCTCGGCGACGCGGACAGGGCCGAAAAGGCGGCCGTGGGAGAGGAGGCGTGAGAGGCGGGGTCTGGCTGATGCTGGTCGCCGGCCTGTTGTCGGCCTGTTCCTCCAATCAGGACTGGCGCACGGCCAGTCGCGAATCCGCGGGCATCGCTCCCGACCCCGCCCAGACCTCCGAGGCCGTTCTCCACGTCTACGGGGCCGACGCTTGGGGTTGGCGTGGCTGGTTCGCCATCCATACCTGGATCGCGGTCAAAGGGACCGGCGAGACCGCCTACACCGTCTACGAGGTCATCGGGTGGCGGGCGTCGCGGGGGCTGCCCGTCGTGCGCGTGGCCCGGGACGTGCCGGACCGGCTCTGGTACGGAGCCCGGCCGCGCCTGCTCAAGGAGCATCGGGGCGCCGGCGTGGACGATCTGATCGCGGCCGTGGACCAGGCGGCCCGGGAGTACCCCTGGCCGGAGGAATACAAGGCCTTTCCGGGACCCAACAGCAACACCTTCATCGCCTGGATCGCGCGCCGGGTGCCGGAGCTTGGCCTTGACCTGCCCTTTTCGGCCATTGGCAGCGGCTACGCCGATTCGCGCGGATGAATTGGGGACAGGAATTGATTGCCATTGACGGAGCAAAATAGGTTGCCGTATTCATGGGCGCGATCTCCAACAATTTCAGACAAATTCAAATCAGAGGCCCCATGCCGCGCACATATCCCCGTACCCTGCTGGCCATTGTCTCGTTCTGCCTGATCTGCTCCCTCTCTGCCGCCCACGCCCAGGACAATCCGGCTGCGAAGCCGGCTCCCAAACCGGCTCCGGTCTTGGCGGGAGAGGCCGTGCGCGGCAGCCTGCCCATCCTGATTCCGGCCGTGGGTGCCGTGGAGGCCGGAGCCGTGGTGGAGATCAAGGCCCGTATCAGCGGACTCTTGCGCGCGGTTCATTTCACCGAAGGCCAGGACGTGCGCCAGGGCGACCTGCTGTTCAGCATCGACTCCCGCGACCTGGAGGCGGATCTGCGCTCGGCCAGGGCCAACCTGGAGCGCAGTCGCTCGCATCTGGCCAAGGCCGAGGAGGACAAGCGCCGCTACGACAATCTGCTGTCCCAGGGCATGGTCAGCCGCGACCAGCAGGAGTCCACGGCCACGACCCTGGCCGCCCTGCAGGCCGAGATCCGCTCCGCCGAGGCGGCCGTGGAGGCGGCCAAGGTCGAACTGTCCTTTGCCGAGATCCGTTCCCCCATCACCGGCCGCACCGGGGCCCTGCAGATGGACGCGGGCAACATGGTCAAGGCCAACGCCGACTCCCCCATGGTCGTCATCTCCCAGGTGGCGCCGGTCAATGTCCGTTTCAGCGTGCCCGAGAGCCATCTCGGGGCCATTATGGCCGGACAGCAGGCCGCCGCCCTGACGGTCACGGCCAAACCCGCCGGTGCTCCGGCGGCCACGGGCAAACTTGTCTTCATCGATTCCAGCGTGGATTCCCGGACCGGCACCATCGCCCTCAAGGCCCAGTTCCCCAACACCGATCGCACGCTCTGGCCCGGCCAGTTCACGGACGTGACCCTGATGGCGGGCACGCGGAACAACGTGGTCCTTGTGCCGGCGCAGGCCGTGACGCCCGGCGCGGAAGGCGAATTCGTGTACATCATCCGGCCGGACAGCACCGTGGAATACCGCCTGGTCAAGACCGGCCCCAGACAGGACGGCCACGTGGTGGTGGAATCCGGCCTGGAAGGCGGCGAGAAGATCGTCCTCGACGGCCACCTGCGTCTGTCCCCAGGCGCGACCGTGACCATCCGCGACCCGCAGGCCAAGGACGCCAAGCCCGATGACGCCCCCCAGGGCAAGGCTCGGGACGCCGTTCCCGGAGCCAAACTGTGAATATCGCGGCCCTCTTCATCCGCCGGCCCGTGACCACGACCCTGGTCATGCTGGCCATCCTTCTCTTTGGGGTCATGAGCTATCGCATTCTGCCGGTCAGCGACCTGCCCAATGTCGATTTTCCGACCATCCAGGTCTCGGCCAGCCTGCCCGGGGCCAGCCCCGAAACCATGGCCTCCAGCGTGGCCACGCCCCTGGAGCGGCAGTTCGCGACCATCGCCGGCATCGACTCCATCAGCTCCTCCAATACCCTGGGCTCCACCCGCATCACCCTGCAGTTCGCCCTGGAGCGCTCCATCGATGCGGCGGCCCAGGACGTGCAATCGGCCATCGCCAAGGTCCAGCGTCAGCTGCCCTCGGACATGCCCAGCCCTCCGAGCTTCCAGAAGGTCAATCCGGCGGACTCGCCCATCTTCTACCTGACCCTGGCCTCCTCGACCCTGCCCATGTCCCGGGTCAACGAATACGCCGACACCATCATCGCCCCGCGCATCTCCATGATCAGCGGCGTGGCCCAGGTCTCGGTCTATGGCGCCAAGAAATACGCCGTGCGCGTGCACCTGGACCCCAAGGCCCTGGCCAGCCGTGACCTGGGGCTGGACGAAGTGGCCGAAGCCATCGATCGGGCCAACGTGAACCTGCCCACGGGCACGCTCTATGGCCAGCACACGGCCATGAACGTGCAGGCCAGCGGCAAGCTGATGGACGCCCAGGACTTCCGGCCCCTCATCGTGACCTGGCGCAACGGCGCGCCCGTGCGTCTGGGCGACCTGGGTCAGGTCCTCGACAGCGTGGAAAACGACAAGATCGCCAGCTGGCGCGGGGATTCCCGGGCCATTGTTTTGGCCGTGCAGCGCCAGCCCGGCACCAACACCGTGGAGGTGGTGAACAAAATTCGCAAGCTCCTGCCGGCCTTCACGGAACAGATTCCCGCATCGGTCGCGCTGTCCTTGCTCTACGACCGCTCCGTGTCCATCCGTGAATCCGTGGAGGACGTGAAATTCACCCTGCTCTTGACCATGGGCCTGGTCATCGGCGTCATCTTCATCTTTCTGCGCAACGTTCGGGCCACCGTCATTCCGAGCCTGGCCCTGCCCATGTCCGTCATCGGCACCTTCGCGGTCATGTACCTGTGCGGATTTTCCCTGGACAACCTGTCCCTCATGGCCCTGACCCTGGCCGTGGGTTTCGTGGTCGACGACGCCATCGTCATGCTCGAGAACATCGTTCGACATCTTGAAATGGGCAAATCCGTGCTGCAGGCCGCTTATGACGGGTCCAGGGAAGTCGCCTTCACCATCTTGTCCATGACCATCTCCCTGGCCGCGGTCTTCATCCCGGTCCTGTTCATGGGCGGCATCGTGGGCCGTTTGTTCCGGGAGTTCGCCGTGGTCATCTCCGTGGCCATCCTCATTTCCGGCTTCATCTCCCTGAGCCTCACGCCCATGCTGTGCTCCCGGTTTCTGAAGGAGCCGGGGGAGATTCGCCACGGCCTGGTCTTCCGCCTTTCGGAAAAGGTCTTCGACGGTCTGCTGGCCTTGTACCGCTGGAGTCTGACCCTGTGCCTGCGGCATCACGTGCTGACCTTTCTGGTCTCCCTGCTGGTTTTGGCCGGCAGCGTGGTGCTGTTCCGCGACATGCCCAAGGGCTTTCTGCCCAGCGAGGACACGGGCCAGATCAACGGCGTGACAGAGGCCGTGCAGGGCATCAGCTACGAGAACATGGTCCTCCAGCAGTTGGCCCTGCACAAGGTTCTCAACAGCGAACCGGCCGTGGAGACCTTCATGTCCGTGGTCGGCGGCGGCGGGCCCAACTCGGCCGGCAACACGGGGCGTTTCATGATCCGCCTCAAGAACCGCGCCGAGCGCAACGAGACCGCGGATCAGCTCATCGCCAAGCTGCGGCCCAAGATGAACACCCTGCCCGGCATCCAGACCTTTCTGGTCAACCCGCCGGTCCTCAATGTCGGCGGGCGCAGCACCAAGAGCCTGTACCAGTACACCTTGCAGAACCCCGACACGGCGGAACTCTACCGCTACGCCGGCATCATGGAGAACGCCCTTCGCGGCCTGCCGCAACTGCAGGACGTGACCAGCGATCTGCAACTCAAGAATCCGGAAGTGCGCCTGACCATCAATCGCGACAAGGCCGCGAGTCTGGGCGTTTCGCCCCGGCAGGTCGAGGTCGCCTTGCAGTCCGCCTTCGGCTCGCGCGAGGTCTCGACCATCTATGCGCCGACCAACAGCTACGCGGTGATCATGGAGCTGGCCCCTAGGTACGCCCTGGACCCCTCGGCCCTGTCCCTGGTTTATGTGCGCACCATGAGCGGTGGCCTCGCCCCCCTGGACACCCTGGTGGACTCCGACATCGGAGTCGGCCCCCTGTCGGTCAACCATTCCGGCCAGCTCCCGTCCGTGACCCTGTCCTTCAACCTGCGTCCCGGCGTGTCCCTGGGCGACGCCACCACGGCCGTGGACCAGGTGGCCGCCAGCACCCTGCCCGACACCTTCAGCGCCAGCTTCCAGGGCACGGCCCAGGCCTTTCAGAGTTCATTCAAGAACATGAGTATGCTTCTGATCCTGGCCATTTTCGTCATCTATCTGGTCCTGGGCATCCTCTACGAATCCTTCATCCATCCCCTGACCATCCTCTCGGGCCTGCCCTCGGCCGGATTCGGCGCCCTGCTGACCCTGAAACTCTTCGGCATGGACCTGAACATCTACGGGTTCGTGGGCATCATCATGCTCATCGGCATCGTCAAGAAGAACGCCATCATGATGA
>CAZPSN010000029.1:22948-43477 GCA_964589645.1 uncultured Desulfovibrionaceae bacterium | reverse complement strand
AATCAATACAGTGATTCAGTGTTTTAGGTTTCAAGACTTTTTGCAGGCGGATCTTTGTTGAGCGCTATAGTTAAAAGCAAGCTGCGAAAACTGCAGATAGGTAAGGCGAGCCATCGCCTCAGTTCCGTTCCCAAGAGAAGGCACCCACGCAGAGAAAGTGCCTATGTCGTTTTCTCTAAGTTGCTCAAGTCGCATGTGAATCTCTAAGGCTTAAGTTCAAGGCGCTACGCCGCTTTTTGGCGCAGCGTCCCTTGCAACGAGTGGTTGGGTCTCATCATCGGGGCTTACCGGCTGCCTCAAATGCCTTAATCGCAATGCGATCAGTGTCGATGCTCGACATGATGGCGTGGAATATCGGTAAGCCGTCTCTCATATCGAATATTAGCTCGCGACATGCCCGGATCATGTCGCTAGATGTAATCTCAACGCCGTCCTTGGGTTTGTCAGCAAGCGCAGCAACTTGTATCTTGGAAACAGCCTCAAGTTGTGCCTTGTCGTCGCCAGACAAGAAAGTAAGAAGCTCTATTGGCTCTTTCCAGCGCGAGAGTCGATCATTCGGCATCGGTAGAGACCTAACAAGTAATTATCTAGTTTCTGGGTAACTACGGCTCCTGGAAAATTAAACCTAAGAAACATTCTTTAGGTCGTAATTTTCTAACTGGTTAACACCGCAAACCTCTGATTAGCCGGAAATATGATAACTCCAGGCTGTCATTTACAGCCCTATCGCAGCCGCGATTTGCACCCGGGATGAGCCGAACTGTCGCCGCTGATGCAAAACTTTCCGTCTTGTAGCGAAGATGGGTAGCAAACGGCAAGCCCAACCTTGGTCTTGTGTCGTTGCTCCTAACGGGACGGTCGATCTTAACGACGGCTGGGCGGGTGGTCTGAAGAATTGGTTTTATTTCTGAGGTGTTGGCGCATATTACCCATTTCAGGCCATGCCTGTATTGGGTAATGTCGGCGGCATAATCTTGCGTGGTTTTTGCGTGCCCTGCGCAAAGCCGGCCTAATGCGTCATCTCTTCTTCAGGTGCTCTTCTATCTCGTGTCTGTGCTTTGCCACATACGTACAGCTTGGCTCTCTGCCGCACTTCCGGCATTGCATGTCGTATGCGGAGTTGAGGCTGCCGCATTGCGGATATGCGTAATGTTCTCTGACCTCTTGCAGCCATTGTTCATAGCCAACCGATCTGATCCGATCGAGATTGTTCCAAAGCTCGATGCGGTGGGGCATGGCTGACTGAAACCGCGTCAGATCCTCGCAAGGGTATTCTTCGCATTCGCTGCAAAAATCGATGCCTCGTTGTTCCGCGCACGCGGACATTTTGCATTTCTCGCAGTAGGCCAGCCTCTTTTCCGACCGGCATCCATGACACGTGCTCTCTTCAATCGACCAGTTCCGTTGAGCCGCAAGCCTGGCAAGTCTTTCCGGATCTTCATTGCTGGAAATGAACCATGAGCACGCCTTGCAGTACAGACCACACACCGCGGCCAGATTTTTCTCACTCATGTTTTCTGCTTCTCCTTGCATGACGACTCGTGTCTGACGCTTGGCTCCCTGTCGCAAGGCTTGAGCCACCCCGCCCCTGCGGGGCACCCCTCCTTGGCAGGAGGGGAGTTTGTGTTGAGCTGCCGACGAGTTGCATTTCCACCATGTCCAGCAGGCCCGTATCAGGAATCAACGGAACACGCGGATGATTCTGTACAACCAGATCGTGCCGTCCGGCGTGGACAGCCAGTACAACGCCCCGCAGTTGGCGAGGATGGTGAGCCAGAACACGACGCGGAAGGATGCCTTGCGGGATTTGTGGCGCAGGAAAGCCTGGGCCATGGCCGCTCCGGGCCATCCGCCGATCAGGGCAGCGAGATGCAGGGTGCTTTCCTGTGTGCGCCACGCCCCGCGCTCGGCTGCGCTCTTGTCCTTGGCGTAGAGCAAGAGGGTCAGCAGGTTCACGCCGCCATACTACCAGCCCAGTTCCGGCGGGACGCTTCGATATGTACGCAGATAGTACAGAACGTAGCCAAGACAGACGCACAGCAGCACGGCCACAACCTGTTGCCGGATTTCTCGGCCATTATTCTTGTGGCCGCTGATTGGTGTGACACTCACTGCGCACGGCCGACCCTGCGTATCGCGGGACGGGAGGAACTGCACCGCGAGTCCGTTCACGGGACGTTTGTGGGTTCTGCTGTAGTCGTTGACGTGGAAGAATATGGACTTTCCGCCTTGTGCCGGGACAATGAACCCGAAGCCTTTGTCTTCATTCCAGTCGGAGATGGTTCCAGTGTGATCGAACATGTTCGGGATGGGGGTATGTGGTGAAAGTATTGAATATTTGCAGAAAGCCAAGGGCCAGATCTTGAATCATGAATTCCATTTTCCGAATGATTTGACTCGCAGTCGAGCCTTGCAAGCCTGTCACGGCATCGACTTGCGTCTGAAACGAGCCGAACTGACGCCGTTGATGCAAAAAATTTCCGTCTTGTAGCGAAGATGAGCAGCAACCGGCAAGCCCAACCTTTGCCTTGTGTGGTTGTGTCGACCGGGACGGCCGATCTGTCCGGCACCGGGGCCGCACAAGGCAAGGCCAAAGACAAAGACCAGTGAATTCCTGGCCAAATACGGGACTGCCATATTTCCGGACAGACCTCACAAAATCGTCCTGGGCATCAGCCTGCTTCCGAACGCATTCAAGGATAAAACGCCGGAAGGCGTCAGTTTCCAGACAACCTCCTGGCAACATCTGAGCACGCAGGTGCGCATTCCTCTGGCGGAGAAACTGACACGCTATTCGGAGTGGACAATTTTAAATTCCAGGATGTTGAATAAAACTTCCCAAGCTTTCATCCCCTTATGCGACAATAGAGTTCAGCCAGGCCTCAATGCAGGAGGCGTGACCGATCGAAATGTGCGACGTCCAAATATTGCCCTGAATGGCCTTGATTTTCCAAGCACAACAAGACATATTGTTTATACTTATTCACAAAGTATGACGATTTGTCTGGAAATAACCATGAAGCAGACACCTGAAGACATATTCCGGGCCAATGGCGGCCAGCTACGCATGAACGAGGCCATTGCACGCGGCATCTCCCGCTACATGCTCTACGCCCTTAGGGACAGGGGGGTGATCGAGCAACTCAGCCGCGGGGTGTACCGCCTCATGGAACTGCCGACCATCGGCAACCCCGATCTGGTGACCATCGCTCTACGTGTCCCGAGCGCGGTCATCTGCCTGATTTCCGCCCTCGCTTTCCACGAGATGACCACACAGATCCCGCACGGAGTCTTCGTGGCCATTCCGCCGCAGGCGCGACGGCCGGGCCTGGAGCACCCTCCGCTGTTTGTGCACCGGTTTTCAGATGCATCGTACAACGCTGGCGTCGAAGAGCATCGGATCGACGGGGTGCCAGTCAACATCTACTCCCCTGAAAAAACCATCGCCGACTGCTTCAAATTCCGGAACAAGATCGGCATGGACGTGGTGCAGGAATCGCTGAAACTCTACAAAACCCGAAAACCGTTCAAGCTCGCCGCCCTGCTCGACTATGCGAAAATCTGCCGGGTTCAGAAGGTCATTCGTCCCTACCTGGAGGCAATCCTGTGACATCCGGCAAGAACGTCTCGGCATCCGTCAGGCAACGCCTCCTGAACCGTGCGCACCATGACGGCAGGCCTTTCAACGAGCTTTTGCAGTACTACGCCATGGAACGCTTTCTGTACCGCCTTTCCCGCTCTGCCCATGCGGACCGCTTTATCCTCAAAGGGGCGCTGATGCTCAGGGTCTGGCGATCCCCACAATTCAGGCCGACAATGGATATCGACATGCTTGGAAGGACAAGCCGCAAGGAAGCGCTCGTTCTCGATCAAATCCGGGATATCATGATGGTGGATGCGGGCATGGATGGACTGTCGTTCGACCCTGATTCACTCCAGACCGAGCGCATCACCGAGGACGCCGAGTATGAAGGAATTAGAATGCGATTTCTCGGGAGCCTGAGCACGGCATGCATCAACATGCAAATTGACATCGGTTTTGGCGATATCGTCCATCCCGGTCCCGAGATGGCGCAAATGCCCACAATGCTCGAGTTCCCAGCCCCACGACTTCTTTGCTACAGCCGAGAAAGCGCCATTGCTGAAAAACTTGAAGCCATGGTGTCCCTAGACGCCCTAAACAGCCGAATGAAGGATTTCTACGACATCTGGCTGCTATCGCGTCAATTCGACTTTAACGGAAAGGATTTGGCCGAGGCCGTCAGATTGACGTTCAAACAACGGGACACAGTCTTGCCTGGAGATATTGAAGCGTTCAGCCGAGATTTTGCAGAAGTCAAACAGAGCCAGTGGGCGGCTTTCCGCAAGAGGCTGCAGCAGGAGCATGTCCCTGTTTCGTTTCAGGAGGTCACAAGAGCGCTTGAGATATTCCTCGCACCGATCGCGACTTCAATCTCAGAACAATCGGGAACCCCTGAAACATGGACCGCCTCGGGTCCATGGACCTGAAACCCGCTCTCTTCGCCCTTTCGCGCCACAACCACCTTATAACATTTAGATTTTCGGATAAAGCCGTTTCAGTTTGATCCTGGCGCTCTCGTTTTGAATTGCCAGTCGATTTTTCGAAAACGATTGTTCATGCTCTTTTCCCAGACAGCGGCTTCTGCCTGCATTATGGCCATGTCAGGAATTCTGGGCTGGTGGGTAAGCGGAAGAATTGCGCTTTATTTTTCGAGTTTGACGCGTTCAATGCGCCCTTCATCGGCGTCCGCGCACAACGCGTAGTTTGCCGGAGACGGCAAGGAGGCTCATGCGGCGCCAGCGTGCAACCGGACACCGAGCGCTCTGACTACCTTGAGAATGGTGGCGAAGCTGGGATTGCCGTTTTCGCTGAGTGCCTTGTAGAGGCTCTCCCGGCTCAGGCCTGCTTCTTTGGCCACCTGCGTCATGCCTTTGGCTCGTGCGATATCACCCAGCGCACGCGCGATGCCCGTGACATCATCGGGCGCTTCGGTAAGCCATGCGTCCAGATAGGCCGCCATTTCTTCCGGTGTGCGCAGCTGCTCCGCCATGTCATAGGGAACTGTCTTGGTTGCCTCTACGGTGCTTTTGGTGGGATTCGGCATGACTTTTCTCCTGAAGATTGCGCGCCCTTGCCGCCCAACCCCTGAGAGCATTGATCCAGTCTCTGTGCATTTCCGTCATCGTATGCGTATGCCCGAGTGTATCCTGTGGGATACACGTGTCAAGGCTCACCCCCTGAAGCGCAGAAAACCCCCGCCGAGGCCTCGACGGGGGTTTTGTCCTTTGCGGATGCCGCCTTGTCCGGACGGCCCGTCATGTGTCGGATCAGCCTCGGCCTGCCCCGGCCACGACGTAGCGTTCCATGACCCAACCCCGGACATCCTCGTCCTCGATTTCCACGTACAGCCAGCCGGGCGCGGAGCCCAGTACGTTCAGCACCGCGTAGCGTTCCACCTGGGCGATGACCTCTTCGGACTCGTCCGGGCCATAGCGAACGTTCAGCAGGTCCGTGACCACCGTGACCTGGTCCGGCCAGTTCGAGGCCCGGTCGCGGATGGGTTCGACCACTTCATAGCCCGTCGGAACCCGGCGATAGTACACGTCGCCGAAGACGTGATAGGGGATGCCCGCAGAGAAGATCATGCGGCTGCCCAAGGGGATGCTCAGCACGATGAGCCCCAGGGGCGGACGGACCAGGATGAAGCCTCCCTCCCACGGGCGGTAGAAGCGGCCGGAATGGTAGTGGTATCGATCCCGGCCGTGCAGGACGACTGCGTGGCGGGAGGGGATGTGGTGGATGACGTGCTTGACGACATGGCGTCTGTTGTGGTCGCCGTTGTGACGGCGTACGTCATGCCTTCTGTCGTCGTCACCCCGGGACGTTCCGAAGCGGAAATTGTCGCCGTCGCGCCGATCCCTGCCGCCGTCAGAGCGGTGCTCCCCGCGCTTGCTGTCATCGCCTGCGGATGTCCCGAAGCGGATACCGTCGCCGTCGCGCCGATCCCTGCCGCCGTCAGAGCGGTGCTCCCCGCGCTTGCTGTCATCGCCTCCGGATGTCCCGAAACGGATACCGTCGCCGTCGTGTCGGCCCTTGCCGTCGCCTGGGCGATGCTCCCCGCGCTTGCTGTCGTCACTTCCGGATGTTCCGAAGCGGAAATTGTCGCCATCGCGCCGATCCCCTCGCTTGCTGTCATCGCCTCCGGATGTCCCGAAACGGACGCCGTCGCGGTTCGTGCCGGAAGGATCCCTCTTGCTCCCGTTGGTCTCTGTGCGCGAACGGTCCTGACGCTGCGGATCCGACTGCAAGACTTCGTTGGGCGGCACGATGCCTTCCTGGGCGTTCATGGCCGATCCGGAACGGTTCCGGCCCTGGGGTTCGCCCTCGGTACGCCGGATTTCACGGTGTTCTCCCGCGGGCCGCTCACGTCGGTCACCCTTTCCCTTCTGTCTTTCCAGGCGCAACAACTCCTCCTGGGACATGCTGCCATCCTGGGCATTCATGGCTGTTTCGGTTCCGCGCGAGCGTCCGACGCGATTGCTTCGCGCGGCATCGGCCTGAAGGGCTCCGCCGCGCTCCCGGCTCGGGCGGGCAAAACGGGGCTGTCCGTCGTCGCGCTGGCGACGTTCGTCCCTGGATCTGACGGTGACCGGGGATTGTTCCCGGCCTCTGGACTCGCGCCGTTGCAGCTGGCCGGACTCGCTATCTCGCTGTCTTGCGTTTTGCTTGGACGAAGGCTTTTTAATGGCGGGATCCGCTTCCTCCAGCACGGTGTTGTTCATGAGCTCCGCGGCGCTGGTCGGCACGACGAAGGCGTGCAGGCCCAGAGCGGCCGCCAGGGCGACGATGGCTGTATGTTTCGAAACGATGTTCATATTTCCTCCTGGGATGGTTCGTGCCTTTCCTGGCAAGGGTCGTGCCAAGGAGGTGGATGCGGCTGTTCGCGGCCTGCTCGGGGGCTTTGGGGGCAGACTTGGTTGCGGCTATGCATTCTTTTCACACAGATCCTATTCAAGCCCCAGGCGCTTGAGCTTGTAGATCAGGCCGCGCCGGGTGATGCCCAGAAGCTGAGCGGCATGGGTGCGGTTGCCCCCGGTCTGTTTCAGGGCCGCTGCCACGGCTTCTATTTCCTGTTGCTCCAGGGTTTTGGATTCGGCCGGCCGCGTCTCGTTCGCCACAAGGCACGTCTCCGGCGGGGTTTTGCCCACGGCCCTGCGCACTGCCGGAGGCAGATGTTCGGGCAGGATCACGTCGGTTTGGGACAGCAGGCGCACATGGGACATGGCATTGGCCAGTTCGCGGACATTGCCCGGCCAGGGGTGGGCCAGCAGGGCCTGAATGGCCGCGCGGGACAGGCGTTTGCTCTCGCTTGTGCCCTTGTTCAGGAAGAGGCGGGCCAGGGGGGGGATGTCCTCGGGCCGTTCGCGCAGGGGCGGAATCTCGAGGGTGATGACATTGAGGCGGTAGTACAGATCCTGGCGGAAGTGCCCGACAGTCACGTCCGATTCCAGGTCGCGGTTGCTGGCGGCAATGAGCCGGCAGTCGACCACGACGTCCCGATCCGAGCCCACCGGGGTGATGCGGCCCGTTTCCGTGGCCCGCAAAAGAGAGGGCTGTAATTCCAGAGGCATGTCACCGATTTCATCCAGAAAGAGGGTCCCCTCGTGGGCTTCGCGGAAATATCCCTTGCGTTTGGTCACGGCCCCGGTGAAGGCGCCCTTTTCGTGGCCGAAAAGCTCGCTGGCCAGCAGGGTTGGGGCAATGGCCGCGCAGTTGACGGCTACGATGGGTTTGTGCCTGCGGGCACTGTTGCGGTGGATGAACTGGGCCAGAACCTCCTTGCCGCTGCCGCTTTCTCCGGTCAGCAGAACCGTGGCGTCGCTGCGGGCCACGCGGTAGGCGTCGCGCAGCACGGAGCGCATGGCCGGGCTTTCGGCGATGACCCCTTCCAGGGCCTGGGCCGGGATGTCCGAGGGAATGTCCGCACGCACGCCCAGGGTGTCGCGCACGGCGGCCAACAGTTCGTCCAGATCAACGGGCTTGGCCAGATAGTCGACGGCTCCAAGTTTCAGGGCATCCACGGCCTCGCGCACGTCGGCGTAGGCCGTGACCAGCAGGAAGGGCAGCCCCGGATGATTGACGCGGACCTGGCGCAAAAGATCCAGGCCGCTGGCGCCGGGCATGCGCACGTCGCTGACGACCATGGCCGGGGGCTGTGCGGTCAGGAGACGCATGGCCGTCCCGGCGTCCTCGGCCTCCTGCACGGCGAAACCCGCGTCGCGCAGTACGCGGGAGTAGAGTTCGCGGTAGCGGATCTCGTCGTCGACAACCAGGATGGTCCCGTTCATGCCGTCTCCTTGGCGTGTTTGATGCCCGAGATGGTCATGATCGTGCCTCGGGGCGGGGTTGAAGTGGGTTGGATCCGCCAGCCGTGGGCCTCGACCATGCGCTTGACGATGGCTAGACCCAGCCCGTGTCCGGTGGTCGAGCCCGAGGTGTAGGGCTTGAAGATGTCGGGCAAGAGTTCCGGCGCGATGCCCAGGCCCTGATCCTCCACCGCGAGGGCCAGTCTCCGCCCCAGGGGCCGCAGGACGACCCGCGTCGTGGTGCCGGGGGGAGATGCGTGCAGGCTGTTCAAGAGCAGGTTGACCAGGATCTGGCGAAGCATGGCTCTGTCGGCCACGATGCCGGCCTGGGCAACCTGAATGCTCAGTTCGACCCCGCTGGCCTCGAAGTCCGGCCCCATAACCTCCGCCACTTCCCGGCACAGCTGGTCGACGCGCACGGCTGTCAGGTCGGGGGTGCGCTGCCGGGCGAAATTCATGAAATTACCCAGCCGCGAGCTGGCCTTGTCGACCTCGTCCATGATGTGTTCGAGCATGGCCCGGCTTTCGGCCGAGATGTCGGGCTGGGCCGCGATCTGCTGGGCCATGCCCATGATGATGCCCAGCGGGTTCTTGGTTTCATGGGCCAGTCCGGCTGCGGCCAGCCCCAGTTCTTCCAGATGCGCGCTGCGCAGCCGTTCGGCGGCCAGGGCTCCGGCCAGGAGCCGGCGGCGGATGCCGGCAATCCAGACAGCGGTCACCGCCATGATGCAGGCCAGGGCCGAGGCCACGATGGGACCCTGGCGCCGCCAAAGCCACGACGAGGAAAAGCTCTCGGCTCTAAAGCGCATGCCCAGGTACATGACAGGGTTGCCTTGAGGCCAATGGCCCAGGCCAAGGTGGGTGGCATTCAGGGCCTCGATCCAGTTTGACGGGATGCTGGCCGGACGCAGAGGCGCCCACAGGACATGGACGTCGTCCACGGTCATCTCGCCCTGGGTGCTGTTGGTCATCAGGAAATCCGGCGGTGTTCCCGTCTCGATCAGGCGCCCGTGGCGCCCCTGGACGACCACGAAGAGGGTGCGCGAGCCGCGGATGATGCTGGAGAGCACGGTCTCAACCTGTTTCCAGTCCGTCAGTTCGCCGTTGCTCATGGACGCGATCACGGCGTTCAAGGTCTCGAAGGTGTCCTGGGCGCGCTGGCTGCGCCATTCGCTGGCGCGTTCTGCGTATCCCTGCCAGGACCAGAAGATCCACGATGTCAGGGCCAGGAGCATGCCCATGGCCGCGAAGAGCGGTATGTGGTAGATTCGTGGACTCGGTTTCATGTTGTCTCCTTGCTGGTGCCTACACAGCAAAGATCGTGCTGAAAAGATGCGCGGAACGACAAATCCTGCTTCAATCCGTCGTGGCGGGCGAAGGTTTTCCACTTCGGAGATCCCAGATGGAGGACGGCCGAGTCAGTCAGGAATTCCAAGATCCTGTTTGCGGATCAGGAAAGCCGGGCTTTTATTAAACGAAAAAATGTTATTCCGTCTTTGAAAATAGAAAAAGAATTGATTCTTTTCCCTTAACTTTGTAGAATTTTGGAGAAATAATTAATTTGATCGCAATCGTGGAGCGCGCTCATGAAGATGAAAATTGCCGGAAAAATTTTGATCTTGTCTGCATTTTCTGTATTGATAACGAGTGTTGGTTTGTTTTTGACGTCGAAATATTTCATGGATGCAGCTTTTGATGACGTTTCTCGTGAGGGTATCGTATCTTCACAGATGGCTGTGGAGAACCACGTTGACGAGCTTAAGAGCACATACTTGAGGATTGGATCGATCATCGCTGCGAATAAGGATGTTATCGACGCCGTTGCATCGAATGACGCAGTCGCGCTTCGCCCGGTCATCATCAAGGCGATGAAAGATGCTGGAGCCCATTTCATTACCGTGTCGGATGGCAAGGGTGTCGTCATTGCCCGGGCTCATTCGGACAAGGCGGGGGACAGCGTCATGAAGCAGGCCAACGTCGCCAAGGCCCTGGCCGGTGAGTTCAACGTGGGCATCGAGCCGGGCACGGTGGTCAAGTTTTCGCTGCGCGCGGGCTGCCCCGTGGTCAGGGCGGACAAGGTGGTCGGCGCGGTGACCGTGGGGATTTCCCTGTCGGAAATGGATTTTGTCGATAAAATCAAGGCGTTCACCGGACTTGAAGCCACGGTTTTTGAAATGGACACCCGCCTGACGACGACCATCATGAACAACAACCAGCGCGCCGTGGGCACGAAGATGGACAATCCCCAGATCCTGGACAAGGTGCTGGCCAAGGGCGAAATGTTCATCTCCACCAACACGATTTTCGGCAAGCCTTTCCAGACGGCCTACTGGCCCATCAAGGATCCCCAGGGCAAGGTGTCCGGAATGTACTTTTTGGGCAAACCGCTTGACCTCATCGAAGCCGCGAAGCGGCACGTAAGTCTTGCCATTCTCGGCATTACCTCCGTCCTGGCGCTGGGCATGATCGGCATGTCCTGGTTCGTTGTCCGGGGCATCACCCGGCCGCTGAAGACAATGATTTTCATGCTCAACGATATCGCCGATGGCGACGGCGACCTGACCAAACGGCTGACGGACACTTCCGGGACGGAAACCCAGGATCTGTCGGAATGTTTCAACAAGTTCGTTTCGCAGGTTCATGCGATCATCAAGGAAGTGTCCCAGCATTCCGCGCAGATGAGCGATTCTTCAAAGGGTCTGCATGCTTTGGCCGGAAGCTTGCGGGAAACCTCCGAAACCATGGACGGCAAGTCGAGCGGCGTGGCCGCGGCCATCGAAGAGATGAGTGCGAACATGAACACCGTGGCCTCGGCCATGGAGGAGTTTTCCATCAACATCAGTACGGTGGCGAGCAGCACCGAAGAGATGAACGCGACGATCAGCGAAGTGTCTGTCAGCACCGGCAAGGCCAAGAACGTCACCGGCAAGGCCGTGGTCTCGGCGGAAGAAGTCTCCCGCCGGGTGAATGTACTTGGCACGGCGGCCCGGGAGATCAACAAGGTCACGGAGGCCATCACCTCCATCTCTTCGCAAACGAACCTGCTGGCCCTCAACGCGACCATCGAGGCGGCCCGCGCGGGCGATGCCGGACGGGGTTTTGCCGTCGTGGCGAACGAGATCAAGGAACTTGCGCAGCAAACGGCCCTGGCCACGGAAGATATCCGAGCCAAGATCAAGGGGATTCAGGACGTCGTGGGCATGACGGTCGTGGAGATTCAGCAGATTCGTGACGTGATCCACGATGTGGACTCCATCGTGAGCAACATCGCCGCGGCCGTTGAGGAGCAGTCCGTAACCACCCGTGAAATTGCCGAAAATCTGGTTCAGGCCTCTTCGGGTGTGCAGGAGATCAACATCAATGTCAGCCAGGCAGACACCGTGATCAAGGGCGTCGCCCGTGATGTCAGCAGCGTGAGCACACTGGCCAAAACAATTTCCGTCAGCGCGGAGCAGGTGCTGGGGAGTTCGACGTCCGTTTCCGGCGCGTCCGCTACGCTCAGCGGCTTGGTCCAGAAGTTCAAGCTTTAGCAAGACCGCTCGTCCTGGGCGGGGAGGAGGAAGGAGGGCTTTGGCCCTCCTTTTTTTATGCAGGCGCGGATCAGCCCAGCAGCATTCGGTCCGAAATCTGGGCGTCCGCCTGACGCTGGAACTGATCCAGAAGATCCTCCACGCGCAGCCGTGCCTTGTGCGCATCCCGCACGTCGAGAATGATCTGGCCGCGATGCATCATGACCAGCCGGTTTCCCAGGGCCAGAGCCTGATGCATGTTGTGGGTGACCATGAGGGCGGTCAGGCCGTGTTCGGTGACAATGTCGCGGGTCAAATCAAGAATCTGGCTTGCGGTCTTGGGATCCAGGGCCGCGGTGTGTTCGTCCAGGAGCAGCAGCTGGGGTCGGACCAGGGTGGCCATGACCATGGTCAGGGCCTGGCGCTGCCCGCCCGACAGCAGTCCGGCCCGGTCCTGGAGGCGGTTTTCGAGCCCCAGGCCCAGGACCTGCAACCGGTCGCGGAAGAGATCCTTGTCGCTGGCCTTGACTCCCCGGGACAAGCCCCGGCGCTGGCCCCGGCGCAGGGCCAGGGCCAGGTTCTGGGCGATGGAGCCGCTGCCGCAGGTGCCAAGCAAAGGGTCCTGGAAGACCCGGCCGATGAAGCGGGCGCGCTTGTGTTCGGGCCAGCGGGTCACGTCTGTCCCGTCCACGGTGATGGTTCCGGAGTCCAGAAGGTGGGTGCCGGCCAGGCAGGACAGCAAGGTCGATTTGCCTGCCCCGTTGGAGCCGATGATGGTCACGAAGTCGCCCTGGGCGATGTCTATGCTCAGATCCCTGATGCTGTGCACTTCGTTCACACTGCCGCGGTGAAAATATTTGTTCATGCTCTGGACCTGGATCACCGGTGGAACCTCCTTTTGAGCATGGGCGAGGTCAGGGCCAGGATGACCAGAACGGCGGTGATCAGGTTCAGGTCGCTCGGGGTGAAGGAGAAGCTCCCGAGCTTCACGCCCAGGGCCAGGGCGATGGCCGTGCGGTAGAGGATGGAGCCGACGATGACCGCCACGCAGGCGCGGGCGATGGTCGCCGTGCCGAAGACCGTTTCTCCGAGAATGACCGAGGCCAGGCCCGCGATGATGGTTCCCACGCCCATGTTCACGTCGGCCGCGCCCTGGTTCTGGGCGACGAGGGCGCCGCTGAAGGCGACCAGCGCGTTGGAGAGTCCCACGCCCATGACGATGACTCTGTCCGTGTTCACGCCCAGGGCGGTGATCATCTGGCGGTTGTCGCCCGTGGCCAGCATGGCCTGCCCGTACTCGGTATGCAGAAACCAGATCAGGGCGGCGGTGACCAGAAGTGCCGCGAGGAAAAAGAAGCCTGGAGTGACCAGATATAGGGGCAGGCCCAGGCGTTCCATATCTGTCAGCACGGAGGGCGTGCCCAAAAGGGCCACGTTGGGGCCGCCCATGATGCGGATGTTGATGGAATAGAGGGAAATCATGGTCAGGATGGAGGCGAGCAGATGCAGGATTTTGAGCTTGGTGTTCAGGAGCGCGGTCACGGCTCCGGCCATGAATCCGGCCAGCGTGGCCAGGGCCAGGGCCAGGTACGGGCTGTGCCCGGCCGTGATGGTCACGGCGCTGACCGAGGCGCCAAGCGGCAGGCTGCCGTCGACGGTCAGGTCCGGGAAATCAAGGATGCGGAAGGTCAGATAGACCCCCAGGGCCATGATGCCGTAAAGGAATCCCTGTTCCAGGGCTCCGAGAAATGCGTAGAGAGTCATGATGGGCCAATCGTTGGGGTTGGTGAACGCGGATGTTGTGCGCCCGCTGCGGGGCACATACATGGGGCGGGCGGGGAGGACAAGGGATGAACCCCGGGGTCAGCGGCCGGGTTCGTCAGGCGGCGGGGGCGGGAGCGAGTCCTCGGCACTCCTGCTCCCGGCTTCCCTGGGTGCCGAAGTCATGGTGCAACGTCCTGCCGCAGGCAGGTGATCACGTCTTTGCAGTTGGAGATGAAGCGTGGCGTGGAGACAACAGTTCCTTCCAGCCAGAATTGCTTCATGTCCTGCTTGAGCAGGCTGTGCACATTCTGCCTGGCTTTGGCGATGGATTCTTCCTGTTCCCTGCGATTCTCGGCGCGCAATGCCTCGGCCAGACCGTCCGGGCCAGCTGTGCGGAGGGTGTCAGCAAGACGCAGAGCCCTCAGTACCTCTGGAAAGGCCCCGTCCCACGGCCCAAGCGAGACCAGGAAGATGACGAACAGGAGCGGGATGTACAGCCATCCTTTGCGCGAAGCATGGTGCCCCCACGTTTGGAGCAAAGTTGCATTTCGAATGGGCATGTCGGAGTGTGTTTCAGTTCGTTGGATTATCTGCGTGCCCGCCTGCAGGAAGGACAGCACTGACAGATGGTTAATTATGAATAATTCTCGGCAATTGCCTTGAATTTTGCTTCCGAGTCCAGGAAGGCGTCGACCACGTCCGGATCGAAGTGCGTGCCGCGTCCGGTCTTGATGATTTCCACGGCTTCCTCGTGGGGCAAGGCCTCCTTGTAGACACGCTTGCTGATCAGGGCGTCGTAGACGTCGGCCAGGGCCATGAGCCGGCCGCCAAGAGGGATGTCCTCGCCTTTCAGGCCCTGGGGATAGCCCGAGCCGTCCCATTTTTCGTGGTGGGACTGGGCTATTTCCCGGGCCAACCTCAAGAAGGAGTGATCCGAGCGATCAAAGGCCAGGCGTTCCGCCTCGGCCAGGGTGTCCGCTCCCAACGTGGTGTGCCGCTGCATGTCCAGGCATTCCTGCTCGTTCAATTTGTCCGGCTTGAGCAGGATGCTGTCCGCTATGCCGACCTTGCCGATGTCGTGCAGGGGGGCGGACTTGTGCAAGAGATTGATGGTCTCGGGATCGAGGATGTGGCTGAATTTTGGCTTTGTTGCCAGGCGACTGGCCAGGACCAGGACGTATTCGCGGGTGCGTTTGATGTGTCCGCCGGTTTCCGGGTCCCGGGTCTCGGCCAGAGCCGTCAGGCTCAAAATGGTCGCGTCCTGGGCCTGGAGGAGCTGCTGGTTGCGGAGGCGTACCTTGCGTTCTTCCAGGGCGTACTTGATGAGGCTCAACGCGATGGTGTTGGCGACGAGGAGCAGGGCCGGAGACAAGGGGGAAATCCAGTACCCGGGGTTGTCCAGGAGCCACAGGCTCCCGCTCCACAAAGCGATGGTTCCGCCGACCAGCCCGAGGATGCAGGTCGTGGGGCCCGCGACCATGAGCAGCAGGCTGGAGAGGAGCCCCACGGCCAGCACCAGGCAGGCCTCGGCTCCCGGAGCCCAGGCCGGCCGGATCAGGGCGTCCTTCTGGAGTATGTTATCCAGGGCCGTGGCGTGCACCTCGATGCCCGGGAAGACCCGGTCCATGGGCGTGATCTGGTTGTCGCCGAGTCCTGCCGCGGTGGGGCCGACAATGGCCACGCGACCTTCCAGATCCGGCAAGGGGCGGTCCAGGATGTCGGCCACGGAAAAGGTCGGAAAGGTTCCGCGCGGGCCACGGTACCTGAGCAGCATGTTGCCCTGGGCATCGGCATGCATGCGGCGCGCGCCGAGCTGCACGAAGCCGCCATCCAGATCCTGGCCCAGGCCGAGGGCTCCCTCACCGTCGGTCCAGGCCATGGTCAGGGAGAGGCTGGGCAGGAGTTCAGTTCCGTGCCGCACGACCAGGGGGACGCGGCGCAGCACGCCGTCGGAATCCGGCAGGGCATTGATGAACCCCGATCCGGCTGCCGTCTGGCCCAGGAGGGGCAGGAAGCAGATGGTGTCCCGGGCCAAATGCAGGGCAAATGACTGTGGCACGGGCTGGGGCGGTATGACCGGGTGGACGCGGCAGGAGGTCGTGTCTGTGGGCAGGGGGGCAAAGAGCAGCTTGTAGCTCAGGATCGTCGGCACGCGAGCCAGCGTTTGGGCCAGGACCAGGTCATGGTCCAGGATTGTCTCGGGCAGGGCGCCGAGGGCACGGCTGGCCTTTGGGCCCAGATCTTCCAGCACGGCCTGGGGCGAGGTTTGGTCCCGGGTGGAAAGGATCAGATCCAGGGTCACGATCCGGGCTCCGGCCTCGTGCAGGCGGTCGACCAGCCGGGCCAGGACATGCCGTGGCCAGGGCCACTGGCCCAGTTTCGCCAGGGATCTGTCATCGATGGCGACGAGGACCGGGACAGGTCCTGGCGGACGTTTGCGGGTTTCGGTCAGCAGGACGTCGTAGGTTTTATGTTCGGCGTGCTCGTAGAGTTCGGGGCGCAGAATCAGCACGCACAGCGTGCACAAGGTGACCACGCAGCCCGCGCTCAGCAGAAGCAGGATTTCCAGGCGACGGTGCGTGCCGCGTCTGAACCCGCCCTGGCCGGAGGGGCCGGGTGTGCTCAACGGACCAGCACCTCGACCCGGCGGTTGCGCGGTTCAGGCATTTCATCATCCGTGGGCACGATGGGGTTCCCCTCGCCGTGGGCAAAGACCTGGATGATGGATGACTCCACGCCCTTGGTGATCAGAAAATCACGCACGAATTCGGCCCGTTGCATGGACAACCGGGCGTTGTCCTCGTTCTTGCCCTGCCGGTCCGTGTGCCCGTTGACCCGTACGTCGCGGGAGCCGCGCCGGCCGATGGAGGCCAGGATCTTCTCCGGCATGGCCAGGGATTCCTGGGTCAGTTTCGCGGTCCCGGAATCGAAATAGAGCAGGAAATAGTCCGGAGCTTCGGGCAACGCCCTCATGGCCTGTCCATAGTCCCGATCGATCTCCTCCTGGGCGACAATGCGGGGCGCCGAGGGCGGGTCCGATGGCCGTGGCACCGTCGTGCCCTGCCTGGCGGCGGACAGGGTCTGATTTCCGCCCTGGGATTTGACCTGCACCTTGCCGACCGAGCCGTCGGGGTTTTCCAGGAGGATCACGCTCGTGCCCTTGGCCGCGCAGCCCATGACCGTCAGGCTCAGAAAAAGCAGGAACAGAGCGGATTTCATGGCTTTTCCTCCACCTTGACCACAAAGTGCGTGCCGTGGATGGCGATGACGGCGTCAGGCGTCTCGATGCGCACCTTGTCCGGAGCCAAGCGTCCGACAACCCCGGACATGTAGGCGAATGAGCCCTTGAGCAGGCGGATGGCGATGGAAAACAGCTCATCCTTCGGCGCGAAGGCGAAATCGTTCAGCTCCAGGCGGCTGTTCGGGCCCAGGGACAGGGCTGTGTCGTCCTCCAGCAAGATGCCCAGTGTGCTCTGCTCGCCGGTGGTCACCGTGTCGCCGACATGCAGGACATCTCCGATGGCCGCGGGCCGGGCCGAGTTGTCGCGCAACACCTCCCCGCTGCCTTCCAGGGTCTTGACGAAGCCGGCCACGGACGTATCCGCCTGGACCGGGCTTGCGTGCAGCGTGACGGCGAGAAGCAGGGCGACAATGATGTGCATGGAGTGCCTCCTGATTGGGATGGATGATCGCCAACCATATGAGTACTTCATGCCGTTGTTATGTTCAAGCGTGATCGTCGTGTTGCGAGGGCGTGAGCGGAACGATCACGAGGCGCGACCCGTCACGGTCCGGGTCCGCCAAGGTGCTTGCCACGGCCAGGGGCTGGATCTAATGGACTGTTTGCCACCAGTCCCGGTGGGCATCCCAATGCTTTGGAGCGTGTCATGACCCTTCCTGTCTGGCTTGCCTTTGTGGTGGCCTGTTTCGTCTTCAGCCTCTCCCCCGGCGCCGGGGCCGTGTCGACCATGAGCGCTTCGCTGTGCCTTGGCCCGCGCCGCGCCCTGGCCAACATCCTGGGCCTGCAGCTGGCCCTGAGCCTGCACATCCTGGTCGTCGCGGCCGGCCTGGGCGTGCTTTTGTCCTCCTCGGTCTGGGCCTTCACGGCCCTGAAGCTTGCGGGGGCCCTGTATCTGATCTGGCTTGGCGTGCAGAAGTGGCGCGAAACTCCCGTGCTGGCCGTGCCGGGTGTCACGACTCCGGAGACAGGCCCGTGGCGGCTGGTGCGCACGGGGCTGCTGGTCAACCTGACCAATCCCAAATCCATCGTCTTCCTGGCCGCATTTTTGCCGCAGTTCGTGCAGCACGGCGCTCCCCAGGCTTCTCAGTACCTGGTTCTGGGGCTGACCGTGCTGGCCATGGACTGGCTGGTCATGATCGGCTACGCCCTGCTCGCGGCTTCGGTGCGTGGCATCATGTCCACGCCCGTGGCCTTGCGCCGGGGCAACCGCCTTTTCGGTTCCCTCTTCGTCGGCGCGGGGTTGGCCCTGGCCACGGCGAAATCGGCCTGACAGGCGTCGCGGCACGGCTATTTGCGCTTTAGCAACTGCTGCGTTCGCCAGCAGCCGCGCCGCGCCCCGGCACATGCCAACGGCAGCGGTGCAAGCTGATCCGCGCCCTTTGACAGGAGCTTCGCGCTTCCGGTAGGTCAGGGCGCGTTCCCCCTTTGACAGAGGTTCCCATGCCCGCTCCCCTTGATGTCCTGCGCACGGTTTTCGGCTACGGTTCCTTTCTCGGCCCCCAACAGGCCGTCATCGACACCGTTCTGGCCGGCCGCGACGCCGTGGTGCTCATGCCCACGGGCGGCGGCAAATCCCTGTGCTACCAGATTCCGGCCCTGATCCGTCCCGGCACGGCCGTCATCGTTTCCCCGCTCATCGCCCTCATGCGCGACCAGGTTCAGGGGCTGACCCAGAACGGAGTGCGCGCGGCCTTTCTCAACTCCTCCCTTTCCCCGGCCCAGGCCCGGGACGTGGAGGCGGCGCTGTGGGCCGGAGGGTTGGACCTGCTCTATGTCGCTCCGGAACGCCTGTTCATGTCCGGATTTCTGGACAGGCTCGCGGGCCTTCCCCTGGCCCTTATCGCCATCGACGAAGCCCACTGCGTGTCCCAGTGGGGCCATGACTTCAGGCCCGAGTACACCCGTCTGGGCATGCTGGCCGAACGGTTTCCCGGCGTGCCGCGTCTGGCCCTGACCGCCACGGCCGACGATCTGACCCGTCTCGACATCATCCGCCAGTTGCGTCTGGATGCGGCGGCAATCTTCGCCTCGGGTTTCGACCGGCCGAACATCCGCTACCGCGTGGCCCTGAAGGACCAGCCCGATCGCCAGCTCCTGGCCTTCCTGCGCTCCCGGCCTGACGGCGAGGCGGGCATCGTCTACCGCATGTCGCGCAAGAAGGTCGAAACCACGGCCGGCAACCTGAGCCGGGAAGGGTTCACGGCCCTGCCCTACCACGCAGGGTTGGACCCAGCCACGCGGGAAGCCAACCAGGAGCGTTTCATGCGCGAGGACGGGGTGATCATGGTTGCCACCGTGGCTTTCGGCATGGGTGTGGACAAGCCCAACGTGCGTTTCGTGATCCATCTCGATCCGCCCACGAGTCTGGAAGCCTACCACCAGGAAACCGGCCGCGCCGGTCGCGACGGACTGCCCGCCGAGGCCTGGATGACTTATGGCCTGGGCGACATCGCCATGCTGCGCCGCCTGGTGGCCATGGACTCGGGGCCAGCGCGATCCGCGCCGGATCTTGACGAGCAGGAACGCAGCGAAAACAGGGTCCGCCACGAGCGCGTCAAGCAGCACAAGCTGACCGCCCTGCTCGGGTACTGCGAAACCGCGCAGTGTCGGCGACAGGTCCTCTTGCGCTATTTCGGCCAGGACCTGCCCGAGCCCTGCGGCAATTGCGACACCTGCCTGACTCCGGTGCAGACCTGGGACGGCACGGTGGCGGCCCAGAAGGCCCTGTCCACGATCTTTCGCGCCCGGGAGGGCTTCGGGGCCGGCCATCTGGCCGACGTGCTGGTCGGCAAGCTGACCCGGGCCGTGGAGCGCTGGGAGCACGCCACCCTCTCGACCTTTGGCATCGGCACGGAGCTGTCCCGGCCCGAATGGCTGAGCGTCTATCGCCAGCTGGTGGCCGCCGGCCTGGTCGAGGTCGACATGGAAGGTTACGGGGCCTTGAAGCTCAACGCCCGCAGCTGGGAGGTCATGAAGGGTCGGGTCGCGGTGTCCCTGCGCCGCGATCCCAGCCCGGTGATCGAGATGGCCAGGGCGAAATCCGTGTCCCCCGCAGGCGCGTCAGGCCAGTCCGAGGAGGCCCGGGAGCTGTGGGAGAGTCTGCGCCTCTTGCGACTCACAATTTCCCGGGAGCAGAACGTGCCGCCCTATGCCGTGTTCTCGGACCGGACCCTGCTTGAAATGGTCCGCTACCGGCCGAGAGCGACAGAGGACCTGCTTGGCATCAGCGGGGTGGGACAGGCCAAGCTCGCGGCCTACGGGGAGCGTTTCGCGGAACTGTTGAGCCGGCACGAGTCCGAGCATGGCCGTCCGGATGATATGCCGGCCTTGCCGCAACCGCGCCCGGAAAAGATCAAACCAGGCAATGCCGCGCTGTCAGGCACGGAACAGGCCAGTCTCGACCTGTTCCGGGACACGGGCTCCGTGGAGCAGGTGGCCGCGGCCAGGGGCCTCAAGGCCGCGACCGTGTATGGCCATCTGACCAAGGCCGTCGGGCTGGGGCTGGTCTCGGCCGGCGAGGTCACGGGCCTGTCCCGGACCCAGCTGGCGCGCATCGAGGAAACCCTGGATTCTGCGCGGATGCGCGGCGCCGCGCTCGCGCACGAAGGCCAGCACCTCGGCGGCCTT
>CAZPSN010000029.1:0-22938 GCA_964589645.1 uncultured Desulfovibrionaceae bacterium | reverse complement strand
GCCGCGCGGCTTGCCGCGGTGGCCGAGGCCCTGGACGGGGAGTTCGGGTTCGAGATTCTGCGTTGCGTGCAGGCCGGCCTGCTGCGGACGCGGGCGGAGCAGGGATGAACATCTACCTCGTCGGCGGGGCCGTGCGGGACAGGGTGCGCGGCGTCACGCCCGTGGACCTGGACTACGTGGTCGTGGGCGGGGACGAGGCGCGGCTGCGGGCCAGGGTGCCCGGGCTGACCCGGGTCGGGCAGAGCATTCCGGTCTTTGTGCGCGGCGCGAGCCAGTACACGCTTTCGGAATACGCCAGCATACAGGACGATCTGGCCTCGCGGGATCTGACCATAAACGCCCTGGCCGAGGACCAGTCCGGCCTCCTGCTGGCCCATCCCCTGGCCCTGGCCGATCTGCGGGCGGGGATATTGCGCCCCGTGGCCCTGGCCAATTTCCTGGCCGATCCCTTGCGCGCCATCCGCGCGGCCCGTTTTGCCGCAACGTTTCCGGACTTCACGGTGCACGAGGATCTGCTGGCCGCCATGCGGGCCGTGCCGGGCGAAGCGCTGGGAGCTGTCGCGGCCGAACGGGTCGGGCAGGAGGTGAACAAGGCCTGCTGCGCGGCGGCTCCGGGCAATTTTTTGCGGGTCCTGCGGGACGGGATCTGCCTTGCTCCGTGGCTGACGGAATTTGCCGGCGCGGACAACATTCCGGCCGGTCCTGCGCGCTATCACGACGCGAGCGTCCTGGAGCATACGGCCCAGGTCATGGACGGCTGCGCGGGTGACGGCCTGGTTGTGTGGATGGCCCTTTGCCACGACCTGGGCAAGACCGCCACGGACATGGGACTTCTGCCCAGTCATCCGGATCACGAGCGCCGTGGGCAGGATCTGGCCGAGGCCCTGGCCCTGCGGTTGCGCCTGTCGAACCGTCTGCGCACGGCCGGGCGCCTGGCCGCGCGCTGGCACATGGCCGCGGGCCGCTACGCCGAGCTCAAAGCCTCCACCAGGGTGCGCCTGCTGCTGGAACTGGACAAGGCCGGGGTCGCGGACGCGTTCTTCCGAATGGTGGCGGCGGACCGCGGCGGGGACCATCTGGAACGGGCGCGCCGGGAACTGGCCCTGATCAAGGCCGTGCGCCTGCCCGAAAAGCATCGCGACCAGGGCCCGAAAAGCGCCGAGATTCTGCTGCAATTGCGCTGCGAGGCCCTGGATCGCGTTTGAGCCTTTAGTCCCATGCCCAGGCGCGCTCCCAGGGCAAAATCTTTCGCGGGGCTTGCGTCCACGGTCCTGGCATGATTGGGTGCCCACGACGAGGCCGCCCACCGCGATGCGCCATCCGGCGCGAACCAAGGATGCACCATGAACGAACGTCTGCAACGGGCCAGACAGATTGTCTCCCTGCTGGATCTGACCACCCTGTCCGGGACTGAAACCCCGGAAGAGATCGACGCCCTCTGCCTGCGGGCCGCGACTGTGTGCGGGCCGGTGGCGGCCCTCTGCGTTCCGCTGCGGCACGTGTCCCGGGCCCGGGCCGGGCTGACCAGGCTGGGTTTGACCGGGGTCGAGGTGGCCACGGTGGCCAATTTTCCGGCCGGCGAACTGGACCCGGCCGCCAGCGTGAGCGAGATTCGGGAGGCCATGCGGCAGGGTGCGACGGAGGTCGACCTGGTTCTGCCGTACCGGGCCTTTCTGGATGGCCGGGAGGCGCAGGTCCGTGCATTCCTGGACACTTGCCGGCAGGAATGCACCGTGCGGCTCAAGG
This sequence comes from uncultured Desulfovibrionaceae bacterium, assembly GCA_964589645.1. Taxonomy (GTDB): domain Bacteria; phylum Desulfobacterota; class Desulfovibrionia; order Desulfovibrionales; family Desulfomicrobiaceae; genus Desulfomicrobium. The sequence continues at coordinate 21,192 of CAZPSN010000029.1, read as the reverse complement.
TCATCCTCGAGAGCGGAATCCTTGGCGGCGTGGAGCAAATCCGCGCGGCCAGCCGGCTGGCCCTGGACTGCGGGGCCGACTTTCTGAAGACGTCGACCGGCAAGGCGTCTGTCCACGCCACGCCCGAGGCGGCGCGGACCATGCTTTCCGTCATAGCCGAGAGGGGGGAGGCCGGGTTCAAGGCCTCCGGGGGCTTGCGCACCATGGCCGACGCCCAGGTCTATCTGGACCTGGCGGCGGAGATCATGGGGCCGGCCTGGATCGGGCCGCAAACATTTCGTTTCGGGGCCAGCTCCCTGCTGGACGATGTGCTGGCCGTCGCGGTCCGGGAGGGCGGATGCGCCGGGTCTGCCTGATCGTGCTCGACTCCCTGGGCGTTGGCGGCGCTCCCGACGCACACGAGTTCGGAGATCAGGGCGCCGACACCCTGGGCCACATCGCCCGGGCCTGTGCCCGGGGTCAGGCCGAAGACGGCCGGAGCGGTCCGTTGCGCCTTCCGGTCCTGTCCTCCCTGGGGCTGGGTCTGGCGGCGGCCCTGTCCACGGGTCTCCTGCCTCCAGGCCTGGACGGCCCCGTTTCGGCCACGGCCCGTTACGGGTGTGCAACTCAGATCAGCCGGGGAAAGGATACGCCCAGCGGGCATTTCGAGATGACCGGAGCCCCGGTGGTCTTTGACTGGGGGTATTTCGAGCCGGCCGAGGCGTCCATGCCCCGCGAGCTGTTGGACGAACTCGTGGCCCGCGCCGGGCTGCCCGGCGTGCTCGGCAACTGCAAGGCCTCGGGCACGGACATCCTGACCCGTCTGGGCGAGGAACACCTGCGCACGGGCAGGCCCATCGTCTATACCTCGGCCGACTCGGTCCTGCAGATCGCGGCCCACGAGGCAACCTTCGGGCTGGAGCGCCTCTACGGGGTCTGTCTTTTGGCCCGGGAGCTTGTCGACAGGTACCGCATCGCGCGGGTCATCGCCCGGCCCTTTGCCGGCGGGGACAAAACGACCTTCGCACGCACCGGCAACCGGCGCGATTTCGCCATTCCCGCTCCGGCCCCGACCGTTCTCGATCAGCTCTGTGCCTCCGGGGGAGAGGTGGTCTGCGTGGGCAAGGTCGCGGACATCTTCGCCCACAGAGGCGTGACCCGCGCCGTTCGCGCCCATGGCCAGGAGGGGCTCATGGCGGCCACCCTGGCCGCCTGGGAAAATGCAGAACTCGGCACCCTGGTCATGACAAATTTCGTTGATTTTGATTCCGCTTACGGACATCGTCGTGACGTGTCCGGGTACGCCCGCGCCCTGGAGGCCTTCGATGCCGGTCTGCCCAGGCTGCTGGAACGGATCGGGGCCGGGGATCTGTGCATCCTCACGGCTGACCATGGCTGCGATCCGACCTGGACCGGCACGGACCACACCCGCGAACGGGTGCCAATCCTGGCCCTGGCTCCTGGGCTTGGCGGCAAGAATTTGGGTATTCGGGACAGTCTGGCCGATATCGGCGCGTCCGTGGCCCATTTTTTTGGGATTCCGGACAGCGGTCCAGGCCGATCGTTTTTTTCCGAGAATGAGCTTGAAAACCTGCGTTAAGGACGATTCATGACCCCCGACCGCGTTCCGGATCCGACCTGCCTGACCGATCGAATTCTTCCGACCCTGACCAGGATGCTGGTCTGGGGCGGAGTGCTTGCCGTGGTCTACATTCTGCGCTCGTTTTTTCTGCTGCTTTTTCTCACCTTCGTCTTCGGGTACGTGCAAAACCGTGGCGTGCACCGTCTGCAGGGACTCATCCCCCACCGCGCGACCCGGGTCGTGCTGGTGGCCTCCATATTCCTCGGCGTGCTGGTCGCGGTGGGCGTGTTCCTCGTGCCCAGGGCCAAGGAGCAGACCGTTCTTTTCGTCACCCAGTTGCCGCAGTACGCCCAGCGTCTGGATCAGGAACTGGGCGCCCTGGGCGATCGCTATCCCATGATCGCCAAGGCCATCCCTGAACTTGGAGCCTTGACCGAACATTCCCCCTCGGACTTGAAAACGTCACGAGTGCTCGCCCTTGTGACGCAGGTTTTCGGACTTGGAGAGCATCCTGAAGGTCAGACCAAGGTCAACCAGCTTCTTGACCTGGTGCGCGGCGTTGGCGGAAGGATCGCGGCCATTGCCTCGGCCTTTCTTCTGGCCCTGCTTTTTTCCTTTCTCATCGTCCTCGACTTGCCCCGACTGACCGCCAGTGTGCGGTCCCTGGAGCACTCCCGGCTTTCCTTTGTCTACGGCGAGGTGGCCGGCAGCATCCGCGATTTCGCCACGGTCCTGGGCAAGGCCCTGGAGGCGCAATTCGTCATCGCCATGGTCAACGCCCTGCTGACGGCCTTTGGCGTGTCGCTTTTGGGCCTGGGATCGACCATGGCCTTTCTGACGCTCATCGTGTTTTTGTGCAGTTTCATTCCGGTGCTGGGCGTGTTCATCAGTTCGGTGCCCATCTGCCTCATCGCCCTGCAGGCCTCGGGACTGATGACCATGCTTCTGGCCATCGCCATGATCACGGTCATTCACCTGCTGGAAGGCTATGTGCTGAACCCCCGCATCTACGGCACCTACATGCGCATCAATCCGGTCATTGTGCTCTGCATCCTGACCATCGGGGCCAAGCTGTTCCAGATCTGGGGTCTGGTCCTGGGCGTGCCCATCTGCACCTATATTTTCGGACATGTCATCCAGCGCCCCGAAACCCTGTCCAAAACCGAGCCGGACCTGGCGCCGGACTCGCCCGAGGGACCAGGCGGTTCGGGTGCAGAAGCCCCGTGAACCCTTTACTGTGGAGAATCGAGTGGAAAATGGTTTGCACGTCGTAGTCGTCGAGGAGCCCTGCTTGTCTCGCAACGTGCTGGTCAAGGCATTGCACGCCTGGGGCTATCCGTGCGTGGTGGCCGACAACGAGATCGCGGCCTGGGCGGCCGTGCGTTCCGTGCCGCGTCCCACCGTGGTCGTGGCGGACTGGCTGGCCGACTTTCTGGATGGCGAGGACTTTTTTGACAGAATCCGTGGCCTTGCGGACGTGCAGGATATCCACATCCTGGGCGCCATTCCGCGCGGTGCGGTGGGAGGGGGGCTGCGTCGCTGCATCATGGCCGGGGCCGATGACTGCATCGGACGTCCGTACGATCTGGACGAGATGCGCGTCCGTCTGCGTCTCGCCGCCAGGATATTGGGCGTCGCGCCCGACGGTCCGATCTTTCCCGAGGAGTAGTGGCCCACGGCTCATCGTGTTCGCGCACGAATGCCCGTTTTGCATGAAGACTTCCTGCGTTGTCCGAACGGTCTTCTCACAGGCTGCATCTGTTCGACGCAAGACTCGTCAGGCTTTTTCTGTCCACCCGAAAGCCCCTGTTCGGGGTGCCAATCCACTATCCCATACTCGCCTGCCGGACTTCGCCTAACGTATTGTCAGCGCGCAGCGCGGTCCGTTCCCCCCTGTGCGGAGATCCGCAACGGTTCATCGTGCCCGGGGCCTTTTGCTGCGCAGCGTGCGGCCTTTGTCAGAGGGTCGTGGACCAGTGCAGGGCGTTTTTCTGGATGGCCAAATTCATTTCCGGCTGCACGTATTCCTCTGTTTCTTCCACAAAGGGCACGTATTCGATCCGCGCGTCAACGGGTCCGAAGGAGCCGCCCTGGATTTTCGGAAAGAGGTTCTTGCGCGCCGGGGCCAGACGGCCCAGAGCCACGGGCAGGGCCTGGAACGCTTCCTTTGCGGGCAGGGTCACGGGGTGCAGGGGCGCTTTCGGCAGGGTCTCGTCCGGCGTGGCCTCGGGCTGGACCAGACTGATCCGCGCGCTCAGGTTCAGGAAGAGTTCGGGTCGGATCTTGAAGGCTGGGACGCGGAAGGTGAAGGCCGTGGACTCCATCCAGGGCATGATGGCCCGGGGCAGGTTGGTCAGGCGGATCAGGTCGGCCCAGGTTTGCAGCCGAAATCCTTTGGAGCGAAAGCGCAGGTTCCAGAAAGGCAGGTAGATGGTGGGCTGGCTTTCGGTGGACAGGAAATGGGGGACGATCTGCCGGGGGCCTTGGGGGCCGGGCTCCCAGGCCGTGTCGCAGTGCGGGCAGATCTGGACCATGCTCTGGCGGTCGCCCTGCAGGTCCCAGCCGCACTGCGGGCAGAGGGTGGAGATGAAATGCAGATGGCTGCCCGCCTCCTCCAGACCCGCGACATCGATGTTGGCCGGTCCGAGAGCCTGGCCGGTGATGGCGTCCAGAAGTTCGTCGGTCTGGTACACGGGCTGGTATATGAGGGACAGCGTGTCACCCACGCAGGCCGTGAGCCGTGGGCCAGTCCGGCTCTCCAGGCCGGGGACGGATTTCAGCAACTGGGCCTTGAAGGCCCCGTTGTCCAGGGTCGGAGAGAGGTAGAGTCCGGTGGTGTTCGGCTCGACAAAGGTTAGTTCCATGGCCTGGGTGCGCAGCCCCAGGGAGTGCGGCAGCACGGGGTTGCCCGTGGCCAGCAGGCTCGAATCCAAAATCCTGTGCTGCATGTCCTGTTCGGTCAGCACGTAGGCGTTGCCCCGGAAGCGCCAGTAGGGGACGTAAATCAGGGTTCCCGGGTGCTCGAAGCGGGGCTTGAGGCGGTAGCGGAAAGGCCCCTCGGCGTGGATGAAGAGGCGCACGCGGCAGAACGGACAGGAGAATATCCTGTCCGTTTCCTGGAGTTCCACCGGCGCGCCGCACTGCGGGCACTGATGCGTGATGTGCGTGGCGCTCATGCGTTAGACCATGCGCTCCCCGCAGTGGTTGCAGAAGGTCGAGGAGGACAGGTTGTCCTGGCTGCAGGCCGGGCATTTGACCGTTTCCTTGGCCGTGCCCGCGCGCTGGCCGCAGCGGGGGCAGAACTGGGTTCCGGGGGCGAGGTTTTTGCCACACCCCCTGCACTGGTCAAAGATCAGCAACTGGTGTCCGCAGGCCGGGCAGAAACGGTCCTCGGCCCGTATGGGTTCCTTGCAGTCCGGGCACGTCAGGCCCGGCGCGGTCGGGACGACATGTGCGGCCTGGGCGTTTTGCCCGGACATTTGCATGGCCTGGGCCATGAAGGCCGGCATCATGAATCCCACGCCCATGCCCATGGCGTCTCCGGCTCCGCCCGGGTTGGCGGCGGCCTTTTCCATGGCCGTGGCGGCCTTGAGCTGGATGAGCTTGGACATGTCGTCGAACATGCCCAGCTTGGTCTTGTCGTCCATGGCCTTCTGGACTTCGGGCGGAGGTGTGATGGAGTTGATGAAGAGCTGGTTCAGGGACAGCCCGAAATGCGCGAAATCCTTTTGCAGCCGTTCCCGCAGGCCCGTGGACCAGCCCTCGTACTTGCTGGGCAGGTTCAGGATGGTGTCCATGTTCTCGCCCAAATAGTCGTTGAAGCGGGACACGATGACCTTGCCCAGGTACTCCTCCAGGCTGCCCACGGCAAAGGAGGCCATGGTCCCGACCAGGGAGTTGATGAACAAAAGGGGCTGCACGACCTGGATGTTGAACATGCCGTAGGCCCGCAGGCGGATGAGCCCCAGCTCCGAGTCCTTGAAGGCCACGGGCTCGCGGGTGCCCCATTTGAGGTTGGCGAAGACCTTGGTGTTGATCATGTAGGCTTCGGCCCGCAGCGGGCTTTCCAGCCCCCAGGGGATGCCCATGATCTTGTTCAGGATGGGGATGTTGGCGGTCTTGAGGGTGTGTCGGCCGGGAGGAAAGACGTGCACGGCCTTGCCGTTGTAGAAGAAGATCCCGGCCTGGGACTCGCGCACGACCATCTGGGCCCCGTACTTGATCTCGCCGGAGCCTTCCTGGGGGAAGCGGCGGGCCACTTCCTGGCCGCTGTCGTCAAACCACTCGATGAGTTCCAGAAAGAAGATGTTGCTCGTGCCCATGGGTCCTCCGCGGCTTTGTTAGCGATGTCCGCCCTATAGGACGATTCCCTTGCAATTACAACTTGGGCCGCTTAGATGTGGCGTCGTGTTGCAACCGCGGAGGTGCCCATGCTTGAAGCCAAAGAGATCATGACCGGAGACGACATCACGCGCTCCCTGGAGCGGCTGGGCTGCGAGATCCTGGAACGGATTTCCGACCATGGGTCCATCGCGCTGATCGGCATCCAGCGCCGGGGCGTGGATCTGGCCGGCCGGATCTGCGCCATCCTCTCGGCCAGGACGGGACGCTCCTTTCCCTGCGGCGAACTGGACATCAACCTGTACCGCGACGACTGGACCACGGCCGACTCCGCCCCGAACATCAACTCCACGCACATTGATTTTCCCGTCGAGGGAAAAACAGTCATCCTCGTCGATGACGTGCTTTTCACCGGCCGGACCATTCGCTGCGCCCTGGAAGCCATTCTCGACTTTGGCCGGCCCAGGGCCGTCAAGCTCCTGGTTCTGGTCGACCGCGGGCACCGCGAGCTGCCCATCCAACCGGACTTCACGGGCAAGACCGTGGCCACGGAGCACGGCCAGCAGGTCAACGTCTACTTGCGCGAGCGCGATGGCCGGGACCAGGTCACCCTGGCCTGAGCCACCCGTCGTCCAAAGAAAAAAGGCCGCCTCCCCCACCGGGAAAGCGGCCTTTCGTGTTTGTTGGCCGGGGGGTCAGATCAGACCCTTGGAGGCCAGGAAGGTGCGCAGGGTCTCGGTGTTGGCCGGGCACATGGGCACCAGGGGCAGGCGCAGTTCGAGCTTGATGCGGCCCATCATGGACAGGGCCGTCTTGGCCGGAATGGGGTTGGTTTCCACAAACATCATGCGCGAGAAGGGAGCCAGGAAGAAGTGCAGTTCCCGGGCCTTGGGCAGGTCGCCGGCGAACCATGCCTGGCACATGCCGCTCATCTTGTCCGGCAGGATGTTCGAGACCACGGAGATGACGCCGCAGCCGCCCACGGACAAGAGGGGCAGAACCGTGAAGTCGTCGCCGGACAGGACCTGGAAGTCCGGACCGCAGCATTCGAGAACCTGCGAAACCTGGTTCAGGTCGCCCGTGGCCTCCTTGATGCCGATCACGTCCGCGATGTCCTTGTTCAGGCGGGCCACGGTGGCCGGGAGCATGTTGACGCTGGTGCGGCCCGGCACGTTGTAGAGGATGAACGGCATGGACACTTCGGAGGCGATGCGTTTGAAGTGCTGGTACAGCCCTTCCTGGGTCGGCTTGTTGTAGTAGGGCGTGATGAGCAGGGCGCCGTCGGCACCGGCTTCCTTGGCGAAACGGGTCAGCTCCACTGCCTCGGCCGTGTTGTTCGATCCGGCCCCGGCCAGGACCGGCACCCGTCCCTTGACCTGGTCCACGCAAATCCGGATGACCTGCTTGTGCTCGTCATGGGTCAGGGTGGCGGATTCGCCGGTGGTGCCGCAAGGCACGACGCCGTTGATTCCGCTTTCCACCTGCCATTCGATCAGTCTGCGGTAGGCGTCCTCGTCAATCCGGCCGTTCGCGAACGGAGTGACCAGGGCTGTAAAGGCTCCTTTGAATTGCATCGCTTCCTCCCGGGTTGGGGCTTAGAGGTGAAAAATCGCCGGGCTAGAGGCCCAGGGCTGCCGGGTTGAACTCGCCCCGGTAGACAAGCAAAGCCTTGCCGCGCAGAAAAATGTCCGCGTCCTGCACGCGGATTTCGAGCACCTCGCCTCCCGAGGTGGTCACCCGGGCCGTGGCTTCGCACAATCCCAGGGCATGGGCCACGGCCACCGAGGCCGCGGCGCCCGTGCCGCAGGCGTAGGTCTCGTTTTCCACTCCGCGCTCGTAGGTGCGCAGCAGAAGGCTTTCGCGGCCCAGGATCTGGATGAAGTTGGCGTTGGTTCCGGCCGGGGCGAAACGACCGTGGTAGCGGACCAGGGCGCCCAGAGTCTTGATGTCCAGGGCCTTGATGTCGTCTGCGAGCAGGACCGTGTGGGGCACGCCGGTGTTGGCGAAATGGGCCATCCAGGGCGCGCCGTCCAGGTCGAGGAGCAGATTCAGGGACAGGTCGCGGACCGGGGTGAGCTGCACCTCGACTTCCCCTGCCTCGGGAAAGACGCGGGCGTGCACGGGGCCTGCGTCGGTGAGCATGAGATGCTCGGCCGGGGCCATGCCCAGCAGGTGGGCCAGGAGCGTGGCGCAGCGGGAGCCGTTGCCGCACATCTCGGCCCGTGAGCCGTCGGCGTTGAAGAAGTGCCAACGGGTCGCGGCCTGGCCGGAATCGTCGGTTTCCAGAAAGATGATGCCGTCGGCGCCGATGCTGAAGGCGTGGGGGCACAGGGCCTTGGCCCAGCGGGGCATGACCTCGGGGGAGATGGTCCGGGCGCGGTTGTCGATGACGATGAAGTCGTTGCCGCTGCCCTGCATTTTATAGAAGCCCTGGGTCGGGCCGGATGGGATGGACATGCTGGTTCCTTGAAGAATCTTTTCTGGACACTGAATTATGAGCAATTGCGCCAAAATGCAAGAAATTGGCTAGGGCTTGAAGATGGCCTCGATTTCCGGGGCCGAGGGCACGGCATCGTCCAGGGTCAGGCTCTGGGTCCTGACGCTGGCTTCCGGATCCCACGCCGCCTTTGTGCCGGGTGCGGGCAGCCTGGGGATGGTCACGCTCAGCACGCTCTTGCCCTTGGTGAAGGCCCGCAGCCAGAGCACGCGGTTGCCTTGCAGATAGAGGCCCGGATAGCCCGGCCCCTCCCCGGAGCCCAAAACGATGTCGAAGACGGGTTCGCTCTGCTCGATGAACGCGCTTTCCCGCGTCGCGCCCCAGGTGCTCACGCCGACGATCAGGTTGAACTGCCCGGACTGCCGCAAATCGCGGGTGAAGCGGGTCAGTTCCTTTTCCATGTCCGGATCGGGTTGGCCCGTGTCCGGAAAGAGCACGAAGGCCAGGCTGCCATCGGGCACCGCCTTGACGATCAGCTCGGGTCGGTCCAGGGGCCGGGTCCAGGAGCGTGGCACCGTGGTGCCGGTGTTCCGGAAGACAGTGGCGTCGGAGGGGCTCATGAGGAAGATGTCGTAGGCCATCAGTTCCAAAGCCCGCTTCAGGTTGCCGACTGCCTGGGGTTGCCGGTCGGCCTCGGTGCCGGGCACGGCGAATTCGTATCCGCCGTTGACCAGCACGCTGTTTCCCTTTTCCCCCAGGGACTGCATCAGGGCGGCCCGCCGGGCCAGCCCGCCATAGGTCCGGCCGCCTCAGGTCGGACAGGGGGAGTGCTCGCCGTGGGTGTTGCCGGTGAAGAGCAGGACGGTCTCGGCCCGGACCGGTCCGGGCGTGGGCAGGAGCAGGGCCAGCAAGAGGATGAGAACTGTGAGTGCCAGGTGCGGGTTCATGCCGGCTCCTTCAGATCAGGGATTTGAGGATGGGGCTGCGCCGGATGAGATCCAGGAGCCGGGTCCTGCGCTCGACGAGCTTCGCGGCGATCTCGCGGATGTCCTGGGCGGCCTGGCAGGTGGGAGCGAATTTCATGAACGGCACCTGATGACGCACGGATTCCGTGACCATGGGGTCGCGGTGGACGGTGCCCAAAAAGCTCAGGGGCAGGTTCAGGAAATGTTCGCAGGCCTGGGACAGGCGCTTGAAGGCCTGCTTGGCTTCCTTGTCGGACTCGGCCATGTTCACGATGATCTGGAAGTTGCGGACCTGATACTGGGTGCAGAGCACCTTGATCAGGGCGTAGCTGTCGGTCAGGGAGGTCGGCTCGGGGGTGATGACCACGATGCGCTCCTGGGGCATGGCCGCAAAGGACAGGACCGTGGGGCTGATGCCGGCGCCAAGATCCAGGAGCAGGAAATTGTACTGTCTGAACAGGGCGTCGAGCTTGCCCAAAAGCATGGCCTGCACGTCCTCGTCCATTTCGACCAGCTCGGCCACGCCCGAGGCCGACGGCAGGAAGACGAAACCTTCCTTGGCCAGGGGCACGACAATGCTTTCGGCCGAGGCGCCGCTCAAAAGATCCTGTAGATTTTTTTCCGGAGACAGGCCCAAAAGGACGTCCAGGTTGGCCAATCCGAGGTCCGCGTCGAGGAGGACCAGGGTCTGGCCGAGTTCGCGCAGGGCAAAGCCAAGGTTGAGGGCGATGTTGGTCTTGCCCACGCCGCCCTTGCCGCTGGCCACGGAGATGCTCAAAGTCGTGTTTGCTTCGGTCATGTCAGTCCTTGTCCTGCTCCGACTCCGGGGACGGATCGTAGAAAGAGGAAAAGAGGAATTGTTTTTCGTTCCGGTGGACCAGGGTCTGCTCCTCGTCCAGGGCCAGATCCAGGATGGGCGCGGCCTCGATGCGGTCCTTGCCCGCGCGCTTGGCCCTGTACATGGCCTGGTCCGCCGCTTCCAGCAACCGGGTCGCGTCCGGGACCTGCTTGCCGCGATAGCTGGCCAGGCCCATGGACATGGTCACGTGGAACTCCGCCTGGTCGCAGTGGATCCGAGTGGCCCGGATGACGGCCTGGACCCGTTCCAGCAGCTTGTGGGCGCGCATCAGCCCCGTGCCCGGGAGCAGAATGGCGAATTCCTCGCCGCCGATGCGCGCGGCCGTGTCGATCATGCGTGTCTCCGCCAGCAGGACCTGGGCGATGGTCCGCAGGACCGTGTCTCCGCACGGGTGACCGTGGGTGTCGTTGATGGCCTTGAAATTGTCGAGGTCCATGACGCACAGGGTCAGGGGGATCTTGAAGCGGGCCGTGCGTTCCACCTCCAGGGCCATGGCCTGGTCGAACCCCCGCCGGTTGGCCAGCCCGGTCAACGGGTCCTGGCCCTGGAGCACGGTCAGTTCGTCGATGTGGCGTTTGAGTTCGGTCAGGGCCGGGTACGTGTCGCCGCTCAGGGGCAGGACAAACCAATGCTCCATCTGTTTGCGGCGCAGCACCTGGGACCAGGACGGGTCGGCCTGGATCAGGCGGATCAGGGCCGAGACATCCCTGCCCGCCGCATGCAGCCGCAGCTCCTGTTCCAGGGCCTTCAGCTCGTCCAGCAGCCTCTCGTCCGGGGGCAGGTCAGGACTTGGCATGCAGGTGGAGCAGGTAGTTGTGGATGAAGGCGTCGATGTTGCCGTCCAGGATGGCGTCGACGTTGCTCGATTCCGTGCCCGTGCGGTGGTCCTTGACCAGGCGGTAGGGCTGCAGGGTGTAGGTCCGGATCTGGGATCCGAAGGCGATGGCGCCCTTGGCCACGTATTCGGCCTGGCGCTCGGTGGCGATCTTCTGCAACTCCAGTTCGTAGAGGCGGGCTTTCAAAACCTTCATGGCCGCTTCCTTGTTCTTGTGCTGGGACTTCTCGTTCTGGCATTGGGCCACGAGGCCCGTGGGCAGGTGGGTGATGCGCACGGCCGAGTCCGTGGTGTTCACGGACTGGCCCCCGGGTCCGCTGGAGCGGAAGATGTCGATTCGCAGGTCCTCGTCGCGGACCTCGATCTCTATGTCCTGGCCCGCGTCGGGATAGACGTCCACCGAGGCGAAGGAGGTGTGCCGCCGACCGCTGGAGTCGAAGGGCGAGATGCGGATCAGGCGGTGGGTGCCCTTTTCGCCCTTGAGCTGCCCGTAGGCGTAGGGACCGTGGATGTGCAGGGTCACGCTCTTGATCCCGGCCTCGTCCCCGGGCAGCAGGTCCAGCAATTCGACCTTGAAACCGGTTCGTTCGGCGAAGCGCCGGTACATGCGCAAGAGCATCTCGGCCCAGTCCTGGGACTCGGTGCCGCCCGCGCCGGGATGGATTTCCAGGATGGCCTCGCTGACGTCCTCGGGATCGCTCAGGAGGGTGCGCATCTGGGCTGCCTCAAGCTTGGCGTCCATTTCCTCCAGGGCGTCGTGCAGGGCCCCGAGCATCTCCTCGCTGTGCTCTTCGGCGGCCATCTCGACCCATTCCTGGGCGTTGTCGCGCGTCCGGGCCAGGGTTTCCCATTCTTCGACCTGGCTGGCGAGCTGGGTCTTCTCCTGCAGGACCGGGGTCAGGAGGTCGGGCTTGTCCCACGCGCCCGGCGCGGACAGCTGTTTCTCGATCTGCGCCAGGCGCTCCTTGTGGCCGCGAAGGTCAAAGCCGCCTCCAGAAATCGGTGAAGCGTTCGTCGAGTTGGGCGGCCCTGGCCTTGAGTTCGGAATATTGCAGCATAATGTGTCCGGTTAGGGTTTGACGCGGCGGTTGCGCGTCAGAAAGGCCAGCAGGGCCAGACTGAGCAGGGGAAAGGCCGCGTGGATGAGATGGAAATGCTCATGGTAAAAGGTCGTCTCTGTCAAGAGCGGGACTGCGTCGTTGTGCACGATGCCGGGGGTGAACAGGGGCGAGGGGTTGCTCAGGCTTCCGTCCGGTCCGATGAAGACGCTGATCCCGGTGTTGGTGGCGCGGATGATGGTCCGGTTCTGCTCCACGGCCCGCAGGACGGACAGGTGCAGATGCTGCCAGGGGGCCGAGGTCCGGCCGAACCAGGCGTCGTTGCTGATGTTGACCAGCACGTTGGCCCCCAGGGCAACCTGCTTCTGGGCCAATTCCGGGAAGATGGCCTCGTAGCAGATCAGAAGGCCCATGGACAGCGGACCTGTCTTCAATGTCGTCGTGGTGACTCCGGGTCTGAATTCATACTCGCCCGGCACCAGCTTGGTCATGAAGGGCAGCCACCGGCTCAGGGGCACGTATTCGCCAAAGGGCACGAGATGCTCCTTGTCGTACCAGCCCATGGCCTGCCCTGCTCCGTCCAGCAGGTAGGCGCGGTTGTGCAGGGCGTACTCGGGTCCGCCGGGATCGGGAGGCACGGAATAGGCCGGGGCCCCGGCCAGAAGCGGCGTGCCCATGTCCCGCGCGGTCTGTCGCACGGTTCTGGAAAGGTCCGAGGGATCCTGGAAATAGAAGGGCATGGCCGTCTCCGGCCAGACCACAAGGTCCGGCCCGGTCTGGCGGACCGCTGTCGTGGACAGATCGACATAGGTTTTGAGGATGGCGGCCTGCATGGCCTCGTCCCATTTCAGGCCCTGGTCGATGTTGCCCTGGATCATGCTGACCGAGACCGTGGACTCGGAGGTGACGGGGCCGCGCAGAAGGCCGGGGAGCAGGCAGAGACCGGCCAGAGGCAGGGCCGCGAGCCGCGTCCAGCCTGGGCCCCGGACCAGGAAATGGGTCATGGCCACGAGGGCTCCGGACAGGCCGAAGGCCCCGATCCAGGCCGCCAGTCCCAAAGCCCAGGGCCAGGGCGACAGGGACTGGGAAAGGGTCAGCCAGGAGAAGCCGGTCAGAAAATGATTGCGCGCCAGCTCCAGGCTGGCCCACAGCAGCCCGGCCAGGGGGCCGGCCAGGGGGTGGGAGAGCCGGAGGCGGATCAGGTACAGACCCAGGCAGAAAAGCCCGGCGTAGGCGGCCAGCACCCCGCCGACCAGGACCGGGCAGGGCAGGGCCACGATCCATGGCAGGCCCCCGTAGTCGTGGACCGGTACGGCCAGCCAGTACAGGCTGGCCGCGTAGGCCGGCAGGCTGTTCAGCATGCCCGTCCTGAAGGCCTGGCCCGGACCCGTGGCCCGGCCCGCCGTCAGGATCAGCGCGGCGGGCAGAAGCAGGATGGCCGGGGGCAGGTGCAGGATCGGATTGGCGAAGCCGAACCAGGCTCCGGCCAGGGCCATGAGCATGGGGCCGAGACGGGTCAGGACGGAATCAGGACGCGGGCTTGGAGACGAGGACCCACTGGATCTGTTTGACATCGGCTTCCTTGATCAAAAACGTGTAGCCCTGCAGGTCCAGGGATTCGCCGGTCTCGGGAACGCGGCCGAGCTGTTCGCTGATGTACCCGCCCACGGTTTCGACCTGCTCTGATTCCAGGCGGACGCCGCATTCATCTTTCAGATCCTCCAGGATGGTCCGTCCGGAGACAAGGAAGGTTCCCTCGTCCACGGGCTGGATGTCTTCGGGGCGCACGGGGTCGTATTCGTCCTCGATGTCGCCGACGATTTCCTCCAGGACATCCTCCAGGGTGACCAGGCCGGCCGTGCCGCCGTACTCGTCCAGCACGATGGCCATGTGCTGCTTGTTGGTCTGGAAATCGAGCAGGATGTTTTTGACGTTCTTGGTTTCCGGAATGAAATAGGGCGGACGCAAAACCGAGGCCAGGTCCGTGGGGGCCTCCTCGTCACCGACGAAAAAACGCAGGAGTTCCTTGCAGTGCAGGATGCCAATGATCTGGTCCTTGGTCTCCTTGTAGATGGGCAGACGCGAATGCCCGCTTTCAAAGAACTTCCTGGCGACTTCGGTGATGGTGTCGTCGATCTCCGCGCAGACAATGTCCGTGCGCGGGACCATGATTTCGTATGCCTGCTTGTCGTCGAGTTGCAGCACATTGAGAAGCATGGACATCTCGTCGTTCTGCAACTCTCCGCCGTCCTTGGCCTCCTGGATGGCTTCTTCGAGGTGGCATTCACCCCTGCGGGAAAAGAAGCGTCGCAACGTGGTCCAAAGTCGACTGTCGGAATCCTCATCCATAAATACGGTGTCCTCCCTGGGGTGTTTGATGTTCAAAAACGCCTGCCCACTAAATGATTTCGCGTTCCCGGTAAAGCTCCAGGTGGCGCTTGAAAATCCAGGTCACCAACTCGTCGATGCCGCGCTCTGGCTCGATCTTGACCCAGTCGATGGTCTCGTTGCTGGCGGTGCTGGAGCACTCCACGAACTCGTAGCCGAGCATGAGCGTGCCGTGGTCGAAGTCCTGGGCCTTGGTGCGCAGTCTCGCGGCCACGATGTAGGGCGGAAAGCTGGAGTTGTCCGTTGGTTTGAGTTCCAGCCGCATGAACAGGATTGGGTGGTGGGCCACGAAGTCATCCAGCCCCAGGTAGCTGTGCGGGTCGAAAGCCAACTTGATGCCGCCGCCCGAGAGGTCGAGCACGCGCAGACCGTCATGAACGTCGCGGGTGTAGACAGCCAGGGGTTCAGGCCATTTTCTCGGGTCCGACTCGAAGTGGAAGGTGCCGTCCTCGGCCGCGGGCCAGATACGGAAGTCCTTGATGTCCGAGGACGGGATTTCCAGGCGCAGGTGCTTGCGCTTTTGTCCAAGTTCGACCTTGGCCGGAACGGCCAGGGTCAGGTAGTGGATGTCCCCTTTCTGGTGTATTCCGGCCACGTTCGAGACAAAGGTGTAGAAGTAGGGAGGCTTGTTCTCCCGGGGAATGCGGAAATAACAGACCATGAGCTTGCCGATCCACCCTGGGGACGGGTTCACCCCCAGCGGCATCTCCAGGATGACGCCCTGGGGCGAAACGTCGAACAGGGCGCAGGACATGGTTTGACGGCTGGTGGTGATGGGGTGGAAACTCAGGTCGATGCGGCTACGGAGGTCCATGGCCTGGGTCAGGATGCGGGAAATGTCCCGGGGCAGGGTCGTGGATCCAGACAGTGGGCGTGCGTCGCCTCCTCTCCACCGTCTCCACAGCGCGTAGGACAGCACAATGACGACGACCAGCCCGATCGTGGCCAGGATCAGATCGCCTTCGGGTCGCAGGGAGCCGGAATGAAGAAAGGTCTGGGAAAATTGTCGCAGCAGGGAATCCGAGGCTTGCAACGCAAAAGGGTCGATCATCGTCTGTCTCGCTCGTGATAGAACTGGTCGGATCGGTACATCCATCCCCCTGAAGGTTTCATCTTGGGAACGGGCTTCACGGTTCCGGATAGTTAAAGGGCGTCCCGGGGTTGCCTGAGCGCCGGGAGTCATGCGTCCGGCTTAGTGCATGGCCGGATCCGTGAAAAAAAGCAAGTTTCGAGCCAGGATGCCATGGCCTCGGGCCGTTGGCTTCATGGTGTGCCGGGTTCAAAGCAGGCACGGCAGGGGGCCTGGGCCATCCTGGTCCAGGACTTTGCAGTCGAGCAGTTCGTCCAGTTCGTCCAGGAGGCGGGTTTTGTCCCGGGGCAGCCGGCCGGCCAGGGGCAGGATGTTGGAGCTGTGGTCGGCGCGGAAGACGGTCTGGCTCAGATGAAGTTCGGCCAGGATGGCCCGCAGCTCGCGCGCGGCCTCTTCCTCGCTGAGTTGGCGAAAGCTTTGGGACGCGATCCGACGGGCCAGGGGGGTGCCGGGCACGGGCACGAGGCGCAGGCAGGACAGCAGAGGGGGTTGCAGGGCGTTGACGGCCAGGGCGGTCTGGCAGGCATGGATTTCCGACAGGTCCCGGCCGCCCAGCCCGATCAGAATCATGACCGACACGCTCAGTCCCGCCCGCTTTGCGCGTTGGCCGCCCGCGACCATGGATGCGGCCGTGCAGCCCTTGTTCATGCCTCGCAAGACCTCTTCCGACCCGCTTTCCAGGCCCAGGTAGAGGGTGTGCAGCCCTTTTGCGCGCAACCGGGTCAGTTTTTCGTCGCTGCTGGCGGCCAGGGCCTGGCCCGAGGCGTAGCAATTGACCCGGGCCAGGCGTGGAAAGGCCTGCTGCAGTCTGTCCAGCACGAAGTCCAGGGTGGCCGGGGGCAGGGCCAGGGCGTCCCCGTCGGCCAGGAAGATGCGTCTGGCGTCCGGCCAGGCCTTGGCCGCGGCGTCGATGACGGGGACCAGCTCGGCCGGGTCGAGGGCGCGGTAGGGCACGCCCCGGTACATGGCGCAGAAGGCGCAGGCGTTGTGGGGACAGCCGTCGGCCACGCGGACGAGCACGCTTTCGGCCTCGGCTGGCGGGCGGAACATGGTGTGCCGGGCTGGTTGGTGATCGGTCATGAAGAATCCTTCCCTGCCGGGTAAAGGCCCGGAACAGCGGGCACGCTAGCGGTCCGTCCGAATTTTGACAAGGCGCCGGGCCTGGCGGATTCCTGGTTTTGCCAACAGGGCACGGTGCTGATAGGACTTGCGGTCATGAAGCACGGCATGCGCCTCGGCGATTTTCTCGACCTGGAATGGTTTCTGGAACAGGACCGCACGGCGGACCCGGCGGCGACCCTGGCCCGGGACCGTCGTTTTGGGCTGGAGGCCCAGGAGCGCTCCGTGCCGACCCAACGCTTCGGCCAACACTGGCTGGCCCGACGTCGAGCCGAAACGGACCATCTCCTGCCTTCGGCCGTGCTTGCCTCGTTTATGGCCATCCTGCGCTGGGCTCTTGGCCTCGGCGGCCTTCTGGCCGGCATATCCCTGGCTCGCGGCCTGCTGCTCTATTCGGGCCTGGAACCCGTCAATGTTTCGGTCTTTCTGCTCCTGGCCGTTGCGCCCCAGTCCGCGCTCTGCCTTCTGGCCGTCGTGCTGCTCCTGGTGCGGGACGGAAAGCGGCTCGTGATGCCAGTTTTCCTGCGCCCCCTCATCGCATTGTTCTGGCATCGCCACGGGCGGCTTTCGGCGCAGGCCGGGTTTGCGCGGACCCTCGTGCAGGGCCGGGGCTGGGCCGCGCCCATGCTGGCCTGGGACAGTCTGCGGCTCCTGCATCTGGGCGGCCTGAGCCTGGCCCTGGGCACCCTGGCCGGCACCCTGGCCAGCGTGGTGGTCACGGATTTGGCCTTTGGCTGGCAGTCGACCTTGCGGGTGGGGGCCGAGGGCATGCTCGGCCTGGTTTCGGTCCTGGCCCTGCCCTGGTCCTGGCTGCCCGCGGAGTGGGGTCTGGTTCCGACCCTGTCCCAGATCGAGGGCAGCCGCATCGTCCTGAAGGACGGCATGGCCACCCTGGCCAGCGCGGATCTCATCGCCTGGTGGCCGTTTCTGTGCATGTCTCTTCTGTTCTATGCCCTGTTGCCCCGCCTCGCTTTGCTGGGGGTGGCCCATCGTGGCCTGCGCCGCCTGGAGGAAGGGTTCGCGCATCCCGACCTGGCCCGGGTCGCGGACCGCATGCGCTCTCCGGTCTTGGCCCCTTCCGGCGCCCGGGACGGGGTCTTCACGCCATTGCCCCTGCGGGCCGAGGCGGCAAGCACGGCCTTGGCTTCCGGGTCCGATCCCCGGGTCGGGTCCGGGCAGGCGGGATGCGTGCTGCTCCTGCCGCCGGAACTGGACGGTCGGATCGCTCTGGAGGACCTGGACGCCCTGGCCCGACGCGTCTGCGGGCACCCCTTGGCGCGCGTCCTGCCCGTGAACCTGGAGGAAGGGCAAATCGAAGCCGTCCTGGCCCGGTGCGCGGATCTGGTCTGGGTCGGGGGGCACGAGCGTTTTCTGGTCCTGGTCGAGGCATGGCAGCCGCCCATCCGCGAGAATCTGCAGGCCCTGCGCCGTCTTGGCCACGAGGGCAACCGGAGCCTGACCCTGGCCCTGGCCGGTCGGCCCGCGGGCGGGCAGTGGCTCGTGGCACCGGATCAGGCCCAGGTCCAGGTCTGGACCGAGGCCCTGGCGCGATTGGCCCCCCTGCGCGTGAGCATTTTTGGAGTGCAACCATGACAAAGGCGCCTGTTTTTGCCGTCATCGGCCATCCCAACGAGGGGAAATCATCCGTGGTCGCGACCCTGGTCGAGAACGACCAGATCCGCATCAGCCCCCGGCCGGGCGAGACCGTGGAGGCCCGGACCTACCCCGTGACGGTCGACGGGGAGGACGTCATCGCCTTCGTGGACACGCCGGGTTTCCAGAATCCGGTGCAGACCCTGGGCTGGCTGCGCACCTGCGGATTGTCGGAGGGCGAGGCCGTGTCGGCTTTTCTGGAACGGTTCGGAACCGATCCGGGCCTGGCCCATGAGTGCGAACTGTTGGCCCCGCTCCACGCCGGAGCCGGGATCATCTACGTCCTCGACGCCTCCCGGCCCCTGCGGCAGGTGGACAAGGCCGAAATGGAGATTCTGCGTCTGACCGGCCGTCCGCGCATGGCCATTCTCAACTGCAAAACCGGCGAAGAGGAGTTTCTGGAGCAGTGGAAGGCGGAGTTACGCAAGCATTTCAACATGGTGCGCATGTTCAACGCTCTCCGGGCGACCTTTGCCGAACGGTTGCGTCTGCTGGAAAGCCTGCGCGCCCTGGAGCAGGATTGGGAAGAGGCCCTGGGCCGGGTGGTGGACGCTTTTACCCGCGACTGGAAGCGTCGCAATGTCGAATGCGCGGCCCTGGTCTGCGATTTTTTGCAGCGGGCCGTGAGTCGGACTGAAACCGCCTCCCTGGACGAGGCCGAGGACCGGTCCACGGTCGAGGCCCGGCTGGCCAGGAGGCTGGAAGAAGGCGTTCGCGCGGACGAGAAGCGACTGCACGACCAGATCTGCCTGCTCTTCCGCCATGACCGCCGTTCCTTTGACCTGCCTGCGCAGTCCGTGCTGCGCCAGGACCTGTTCTCCAAGACGACCTGGACCGTCTTCGGCCTGGGCAGGCGCAAGCTGGTGGTCGCGGCCGTGGCGGCCCTGGATCTGGCCACCCTGGGCCACAGTCTGGGGCTTTTCGCCACCGTGGGCGGGGCCGCAGCCGGGCTGGCCGCTCTGTTCCAGGGCGAGCGCCTGGTGCGCGGCAAGGTGCTGGGTCTGGACATAGGCCAGCGCGAGGTGAAGGTCGGTCCCGTGGGCACGGTGCAATGGATCTTCATCCTGCTGGATCGGTTTCTGCTGCACTACTGGTACGTCATCCACTGGTCCCACGCCTGGCGCGAGGGTGATCACGGACCGGGCCTGGCCGACGGGAAACGTCTCGGATTGACCGATACCTGGAACCGCGAGGCCAGGTCCCTGTGCGCGGGATTCTTCAAAGCCGCGACCGAGGGCGATGGACCTGCAACCATGGCCCGTGAAGTGGAGTTGCGCCGCTTCCTGGAAGAGGAACTGGAGCGTTTGTCCCGGTTGTAGGCGTGTCTGTATTCTGATTTCAGATCAAACCGACGCTCCTGTCATATCCTTCTTCGAACAGGAGGGAGCCCGGGCGGGATGGTTTGAGTCCAAGCCCTCTTCAAATGGTCCGTGCCGCGACGTGATCGGCGGGTTCGTCGGATCGCCGGCTGGCCAGGACCTTGTCGACCCGGTTGCCGTCGAGATCGACGACCTCGAATCTCCACCCCTCCCATTCGGCCACATCGCACGTGCGGGGGACGCTGCCCACCAGCCACATCATCATGCCGCTCAGGGTGTTGTATCTTCCTTTGTGCTCTTCGGGCACGGATTTCAAATGCAGGCGGTCCTTGAGTTCAGGAATGGGAATCAGGCCGTCGAGGAGCCAGGACCCGTCTTCACGCTGGACGCCCCAGACGTCTTCCGGGTCACGTGGCTTGAACTCTCCCGCAAGGGCTTCCAGAACATCTTGGAGGGTAATGAGACCCAAAATTTCTCCATATTCGTCGATGACAAAGACCATCTGGACGCCTGATTCGCGAAATTGTTCCAGTAGTTTCATGCCCGTAAGGGTTTCAGGTATGAAAATGGCGGGTTGGAGATAGTCTTCAATGCTGCTTGATTCCCCTTTTATGCGTTGCTTGAGCAATCTTTTGGCGGTGATGATCCCGATCGTGTTGTGCAGACCGCCATGACAAACCGGATACCTCGAATGGTCAGAATTCATCAGATTTTCGAGGCTGCCTTCAAGGGGTTTGTCGATATCGAGATAGATAATCTCACTGCGTGGCGTCATCAGGGAGGCAATCTGGCGATCATCCAGCCTGAATACGTTGCGCATGATCTCGTGTTCCTGCTTTTCGATCAGACCCGCCTGCGATCCTTCGGCCAGGATGGAGTGGATGTCTTCTTCCGTGAGGTTGGCATTGTTCAGTTCCTTCCTGCCCATGAGTCGCAAGAGAGCGTCAGTCGAAACGGAGAGTAGCGCGACAAACGGACGTGACAAGGCAGCGAGCACCGAGATCGGTTTGGCCATGAAGGTTGCAACGCTTTCCGCATGGAACTGGCCAATTCGTTTAGGCACCAGCTCACCGACAACAATGGATACATATGTGATGGCCACGACCACAACCGTGGTGGCTGTTATGGAACTGGTGTGTTCGTCCAGGCCAAGCTGGTTGAACAGTCCGGCAAGCGGGCCGGCCAGTGCGGCTTCGCCCACGATGCCGTTCATGATGCCGATGGCGGTGATGCCGATCTGGACAGTGGAGAGAAATTGCGTGGGATCTTCCCCAAGGCGCATGGCCACGCCGGCTGATTTGTCGCCGTCCTCGGCCAGCCGCTGCAGGCGGCTTTTGCGCGCCGTCACCAGGGCTATCTCTGACATGGCGAACACGCCGTTGAGCACGATGAGAAGGATCAATATCGCAATGTACACGTATTTTCTCCTGGAATCCTGTTGCCGTTCTTATCGATGATCTCACTGCAATTAATCCGACTCAGCAAAAATAGGCCTGAGCTTGCTGACGGAATATTTTGGTTCTTCGACGTTTAATGTGGAATTGACCGACCACGATCAGCTTGGGTA
>CAZPSN010000028.1:47242-47489 GCA_964589645.1 uncultured Desulfovibrionaceae bacterium | reverse complement strand
ATAGCGGTTGGAATGGCCTACCGCTATCTCGGAGGTGTCCTTAAGATGACTATCAAGTCTCGCGTTGACTTAACTTTTCCCATCGATTTCCGCTCAGCGGAAAAAGAGGCTCATCAGATCGATCCAGATCGTGACAGCCGGCCTCACAGCTCCATAATACGAGCGAACACGCCTTGAAGTCTGTCCGCGTTCTCCTCCGTCACCCCGCTTTCGTCCGCCAGAACAGCCCATTGTTCCACCGCTGCCT
>CAZPSN010000028.1:26398-47232 GCA_964589645.1 uncultured Desulfovibrionaceae bacterium | reverse complement strand
GGACCTCGTCATACATCCCGGCCATGTCCTTTGCGCATTCCGGATAAACTGACCAGTGATTCCACGGCAAACTGCCCACCCGTTCCGGCTGAAATTGACCAGGAAATCGGAGCGAAGCGACGCTGGTTTTGGAACGCTATGGGAACTGGTCAGTTGGGGTCAATGATGGATTTCATCTTCCGCATGGATTCTCCTTTGAGGTTGAGCTGGTAGGCGTTGTGGACAAGGCGGTCGAGGATAGCGTCTGCCACGGTCGCGTCAGCGAGGTATTCGTGCCAGGCCGCCACCGGAAGTTGGCTGGTAACGATGGTCGAGTGCCTGCCGTGGCGGTCTTCGAGCAGTTCAAGCAGTTCCCTGCATGCGGCCGGGGTCATCGGAGCCAAGCCCCAATCGTCCAGCACGAGCAAAGGGGTTTTGGCAAAGGAACGCATGAGTTTTCCGTACCGGCCGTCGGCTTTGGCGATCAGTAGATCCTCCATGAGTCGAGGCAGTCGCATGTAGAGGGCGTCAAATCCTTCCAGGCAGGCCTTGTGAGCCAGGGCGCAGGCCAGGAAGCTCTTCCCTACGCCGGTCGGTCCGGTGATGAGCACGTTGTGCCCCTTGCCGATCCAAGAGCAGGAACCCAAGCTCATGACCAAGGATTTGTCGAGCCCCCTTGGCGAGTGAAGGTCGATATCCTCGAAGCAGGCTGCGTGCCTGAGTTTTGCTTTCTTCAAACGCGTCGTAAGACGGCGGTTCATGCGGTGCAGTTTTTCGCGGTCGATGAGAAGCGCCAGGCGCTCTTCAAAGCACAGTTCTTCGATGCCCTGCATGGCCCGCTGTTCCTCCAGAGCCTTGGCCATGCCGCCAAGGCCGAGGGCATTGAGAGTCTGCGAGGTTGGATGGCTTAGCATGAGGCCTCCTTGCGGTAGTATTCCGGACCACGGACGTTGTCGTGGGGTATGGAGGTCTGGTCGGCGTTGTGGATCGGCAACGGCAGACGGTCCAGGCCGGTCTTGAGGATGGGGTCAAAAAGGGGTCAAGTCTCTCGCTGACTTAACTTTTCCCATCGATTTCTGCTCAGCGGATAAAGGGGTTAATCAGTGCGAGTTGTCCGGATCGTGACAGCCGACCTCACAACGCCAGCATGCGAGCGAACACTTCTTGAAGCCTGTTCGCGTTCTCCTCCGTCACCCCGCTTTCGTCCGCCAGAACAGGCCATTGTTCCACCGCTGCCCGCACCTCGTCGTACATTCCGGCCATGTCCTTGTCCTTGAGGCCCTCGCCCCGGCCCACGGCCCACAGCTCGCGTTTCCCCGGAGCCTTACCATGGCCTTGCACAGTCATGGAGTGTTCGCCGCCCGGACCCGGGGCAAAGGTCAGGTCATAGGCGGGAGCCAAGTGCCAGTCCCCGGCCTCGTCCAGACAGAAGGAAACGTTTTTGACGTGATCGTCCCGGTTGTGGGTCAGGACGTTGAAAACCATGAGCCGGAAAGCCTGACAAAGTTCCTGATGGTTTTTGGTCAGGATGCGCACGACCTTGAGAAAATCCCTGTAATCGCAACTGGGCACGCGAAAATTGGAATGGATCAGGTTGCCCAGGGTGTGCGTGTGCACGCGACGACCATGTTCACGATCAAAACGCCGAACGCCGAAAAAGCGGTTCTCTCCGGTCTCGAAAAGACGCGTTTCCGGCATGTCGAGTCCTGCGGCGGCGGCCATGCGAGCATACGCGAATTCAATGGGCCCGGCGTCCCGGCCATCCTGTTGGGCTGGAAATTTGATGATCCATGGGGTGAACCCCTCGGGCAATTCTCCGTGCCCGGAGATCAGCCGTTCTCCCTGCACGCCGACCAGCACCTTGGGCCGCGCGCCACCAGGGCTTCCTCCGGCCCGTTGCAGCAGGGGCAGCGCGGTGTGCACGTCCCCGTCCAGAACCTGAACCGCTTCCCGCGCCAGACGGCCCAGATCGAAGCTCTCGCTCAGGTCGTCCTCGCGTGGCAGGGTCGGTTCGTAGACCAAGGCGCCCATGGTTTCGGAGCCCAGGTAGGCCAGACGCTCCAGAATACCGACTCCGTGGGGATCGCGTCCGGCCCGGCGAAAGGCACGGTCCATGAGCAGAAGCCCCCAGCCATCGGGCAGGGAATCGTCAAACAGCCCAAAAAGAGGGCCAAAGAGGCGGTCCGTGTGTTCGTGCAGACCAGAGGTGGGCGGCAGCTTGAACGGCGAAAGCCACAGAGGCGCGCGCAGAAACTCCGGATCGTACTCGAAGAACATGCGGCCCTGGCTTTCGGCCAGCTGCCCCACCAGACGCCGGTCCGTGGGAGTGTACTGCAACAGAACCCGCAGTTTGTTCACAACCGGCCTCTCCTGGGCGCGTTGTCCCCCAGGGCTTCCAACTCCTGCATGGATGCGGCGGGAGCGGGCGCGAACAGGGTGGCAAGCTCCTCCAGCCGGTCCAGGGTGAAGACCAGTTTCAGCAGGTTTTCCAGGGAAATCTGCCCGGTGCGCTCGAACCGCTTCACGGACGCCTCGCTCACGCCGGACCGCTCGGCCAGGGTGGCGCGTTTCCAGTTGCGATGCAGCCGCAGGGCCTTGATCCGTTCGGCCAGTTGGCGGGCAATATCTTCGGGGGTATGCAGGGCGAATACATTCATTGGATAAAATAATATCCTTTCATGGCTTTTTTTGCACTCAATAGACCTTATTTTACCTCTTGTCCATTCACTCCTGGACCTTGCTGCCGGGTGATGACAAACCGCCCCGCCCCGCGTTAAACGCATTCCGGCCTGGGACGCTAGGCCTTCTACTCACCCTCAACCCCGGAGACTGGATGTTCAGCGCAGCAACGGATTTTGTCGGCACGCTCCGCAGGGGCGACGCCCGGTAGTCTAACCGGGCCGTGGCCCCTGCCCCATCCTCATTGACGCATCACGAGGAGGAGCATCATGGGCTACACCAACGCCACGGAAGTCTTGCCGAAAAACCTTCTGGAGACCGTGCAACGATATATCGATGGGCAGTGCGTCTACATCCCGCGCCGGGATGACCGCAGAAAAGCCTGGGGCGAACAGACGAGCACACGCACCGACATCAGCGTCAGAAACCGCGAAATCCATGCCCGGCACAACCTGGGCATGAGCGTGCGGGACCTGGCCGACATGTTCTGCCTCTCGCCCAAGACCATCTACAGAATTCTCGGAACACGGACCTCCGCAAGGTAACCGCAGCGCCATGGGCCAGTCCCGTGGCGCTTTTTTGTTTCCCAACCATCCGCGAGACAGACAACGAAAACGGATTTGGCTAGGGTCCCGGCAAACAGACACGGAGAGACACATGACGATCGACTCGACATCCTATTTTCCATCCGATTTTTTGCGGCAAGCCCTCATGGGCCCCAACGCCTTGCGCCTCCTGGACGAACTGGCCGGGCATTTCGATCTGCCGCCCACGGCCCACGTGCTTGATCTGGGCTGCGGCATGGGCCTGACTTCCGTGGCCCTGGCCAAGCGCTTCGGATGCACCGTCACGGCGGCGGATCTGTGGATAAACGCCGAGGACAACCAGAGCCGCTTCGAACGCTTCAAGGTGGCCGACCGCGTCACGGCCGTGCACTGCGAGGCCCACGCCATGCCCTTTGAACCCGAAACATTTGACGCCGTGATCTCCATCGATTCCTATCATTATTACGGTGCGGACTCGGCCTACCTGAACACGCACCTGCTGCCCGTGCTCAAGCCCGGCGGGCTCCTGGCCGTGGTCGTGCCGGGATTGCAGCATGATCTGAACGCTGTCCCGGACGAGCTCCTGCCCTTCTGGCAGGACGGCATGAACTTCTACAGCACCACCTGGTGGCGGCAGCTCTGGCTGCAGACCACGGCCCTGACCATCACGGACATGTTCACCATGCGCTGCCACGCTCAGGCCTGGCAGGATTGGCTGGCCTGCGACAACGAGTACGCCAAAAGCGATATCGCCATGATAAAGGCCGAGCAGGGCCGGTATTTCGCCACCCTGGGGCTCATGGCGGAAAAGAAACCAAATCGGTGAGACAACCATGACCTTACAGGATCTTGGTTTCGATGGCTGGTTTGCGGCCCAGGCCCCGACCCGCGAGGAGGGCTGCGCGTTTGCCCGCGTCTGCGCGGTTGATCGCGGCTCGTTTCGCATCGGAAACGAATCGGGCGAGGTACCGGCAGAGCTGTCCGGCAAGCTTTCGTACCAGGCTGACCGGGCAACGGACCTGCCCTGTGTCGGGGACTGGGTCACGGCCCAATATTACGACCACGACCGGGCGGCCATCATCCATCAGGTTTTGCCGCGCAAGACGTTTTTGCGGCGCAAGGCCGTGGGCGACAGCACAAATCACCAGATGATCGCGGCCAACATCGACACCGCCTTCATCATCCAGTCCTGTCATTTCGACTTCAACCCGAACCGCCTGGAACGATACCTGATCATGGCCGCGGACGGGCAGGTGGAGCCGGTGGTGCTCCTGACCAAGACGGACCTGATCACCGCGGAGGAATTGGAGCACAAGCGCTCGATCATCAACTCCGTGACCAGGGCCAGGGTGATCGGACTGAGCAGCGTGACCGGAGCCGGGTTCGACGAGCTGCGCGAAACCCTTGCTCCGGGCAGCACCTGCTGTTTGCTCGGCTCCTCGGGCGTGGGCAAGACGACCCTCGTCAACCGGCTCCTGGGCCAGGAAGCCCATGCCACCCAGGCCGTCAGCGGCACGGGCGAAGGCACCCACACGACCACCCGCCGCCAGCTCATTCTTCTGGAATCCGGCGCCATGCTCATCGACACGCCCGGCATGCGCGAACTGGGCGTTCTTGGTGCAAACCTCGGAGTCGACATGGGCTTCGCGGAACTGTCCACTCTGGCCGCGACCTGCCGTTACACCAACTGCACGCACCGACACGAGCCGGGCTGCGCGGTCCAGGCCGCCATCCAGCGCGGCGACCTGCAGGAGGAACGCTTCGCCAATTATGTGAAGCTCCGAAAGGAAGCCGAGCACGCCAGCATGTCCCCGCTGGACAAACGAAAGAAAGACAAGGCCTTTGGCCGGCTCGTCAAGTCGGCCAAAAAGCGGGCCAGGAGCTGAACGCTCCTCACCCGATCCCCGCTTCGACCCGTACGCCCCGCGCAAACCGTCCCGCCACGAGGCCGCTCCGCACAATTGCCAACACTTTTGTCGCTTCATTCATTATTGTCATTTCAATGCCATTTTATACAATCGATTACAAATACGTTGACGCTTTTGTAACACATCTGTAGACGAGCACAAATTTTACGAAATTTATTTTTCATTTTTGTAGAACTGTCCATTTTTGTGTTTTACGGCCATGCCGCCGCGATCATCCACTCTGTCCACTCAAGGAGCCATCCATGATCAATTCCGGAGACACCGCCTTCCTCCTGGCCGCCGCCGGCCTGGTTCTGCTCATGACGCCGGGTCTGGCCATTTTTTATGCCGGCATGGTCCGGGGCAAGAACGTGCTCGGCACCATCATGCAGAGTTTCATCATGATTTCGATCATCACCATCGAATGGATCTATCTCGGCTACTCCATGTCCTTTGCCCCGGATTTCGCCGGCCTGGTGGGCGACCTGTCCTGGCTGGGCCTGGCCGGCGTGGGCGTGGAGCCGCATGCGGTCTACGCCCCCACGGTCCCGCATCTGGTCTTCATGATCTACCAGTGCATGTTCGCGGTCATCACGCCGGCGCTGATCACCGGAGCCTTCGCCGAGCGGGTCCGCTTCGCGCCCTTCATCCTCTTCAGCCTCTTGTGGTCCATCCTGGTCTACAACCCGGTCTGCCACTGGATCTGGGGCGGAGGGTGGTTGGCCGCGCGCGGCGTGCTCGACTTCGCGGGCGGCCTTGTCGTGCACCTGACCTGCGGCGTGGCCGCCCTGGTCTCATGCCTCGTCATCGGTCCGCGCATCGGCTACGGCAAGCGCATGTTCCTGCCCCACAACCTGCCCATGACCCTCATCGGCACGGGCCTCTTGTGGTTCGGTTGGTTCGGATTCAACGGAGGCAGCGCCCTGGCCGCCAACGGCATCGCGGCCACTGCCTTCGTGGCCACGCACATCGCGGGCATGGCCGGCATGGCCACCTGGAGCGCCGTGGAATGGCGGCTCAGCGGCAAGCCCACTTCCCTGGGCGCGGCCTCTGGCGCCATCGCCGGACTGGCCACCATCACGCCCAGCGCGGGCTATGTCTCCCCGTCCTCGGCCGTGATCATCGGCATGCTTGGTGGACTCGCCTGCTATGCGGCAGTGCTGGGAAAAAAACGGTTCGGCTATGATGACAGTCTTGATGTGGTGGGCATCCACGGGGTGGGGGGACTCATCGGCACCATCTGTGTCGGGGTGTTTGCGTCCAAAGCCATCAACCCGGCCGGGGCCGACGGCCTGATCCATGGCAATTTCTCATTGCTCGCCAGTCAACTTCAGGGCATTTTCGCTGTCGGAGCGTATACGTTTGTCATGAGCTACGCCCTGCTCAAACTGATCAACCTCGTCACGCCCCTGCGCCTTGCGCCCAAGAACGAGGAAGACGGCTTGGACACCGCCGAGCATTCCGAAACCGCATACCAGAACTAATGCGACAGCAAGGAAGATTGCCATGAAAAAAATCGAAGTCATCACCCGGCCCTACAAGCTCGACGAAATCAAGGAAGCGCTCACGGCCATCGGCGTGAAGGGCATGACCGCGTCCGAGGCGCGGGGATTCGGACGCCAGCGCGGACACAAGGAGGTCTACCGGGGGGCGGAATACCAGGTTGATTTCGTTTCCAAAATCAAGATCGAGGTGGTCGTGGACGACGACCTGGCCCCGCAGGTCATCGAGACCATCCAGAACGCGGCCCGCACCGGCAACGTCGGGGACGGCAAGATCTTTGTCTCGACCATCGAACAGGTCATCCGCATCCGCACCGGCGAATCCGGACTGGATGCGATCTGATCCGTTTCCTGGGGCTCAAATGCAACGCCGCCCTTGCTGGATGTCTCGGCAAGGGCGGCGTTCTGCGTTCAGCATTCTGTCCCAGCGGCTATTTGCCCGGCAGTTTGAGATGATCGACCACCTTCTGGTAGGCTTCCCGCGATTTCTCTGTTTCCAGGTTCGGGATCTCGTCCCGGTCCACGTACATGACGGCCGCGCACGGGCACATCTCCACGCAGGCCGGCCCCATGCCAATCTGACGTCGCTGGGCGCACATGTCGCACTTGGCGACCATGACTCCCCGGTCGGTCTCGAACATGGCGCTGTACGGACAGGCCAGGATGCAATTCTTGGTCTGACAGCCGCGGCACAGCATGGATTGCAGGATGAGGGCCCCGTCCTTGTCCCGCTTGATGGCGTTGCGCGGGCAGGCGTTGGCGCATTTCGGGTTGTCGCAGTGCCGACAGTAAAGAGGGACCATGATGCCGTCCACGGTGCGGCTCATGTGGATGCGCGAGGTGTCGTTGGTGAACCGGCAGACGTATTCGCAAGTCTCGCAACCGATGCACAGACTGTAGTCGATGTAGAGGGTCTTCTGTCCGCTCATGCCGACCTCCCGAATCCGACCTCGTTGGTGACCAGATCGTCGTAGTCGTAGGCGTCGAGGCGGTCCTGGGCCTTCAGATCCAGCCAGTTGGCAAGGGACCGGGCCGCACGCAGCCCGCTGTAGACCGCCTTGCCGATCTTGCTCGGTCCGCTCAGGGCGTCTCCGGCCACAAAGACATTCTCGACGGCCGTCATGTGCAGCCAGCGCACCTCGCCCTTGCGCACGTTCTCCAGGCCCAGTTCCTTGGCGAACGGCGGGGTGGCCGTCTCGCCGATGGCGGCCACGACCAGATCCACGGGCAGGACCGAGACCTCGGGACCGTCGGGGCCTGGACGGGAAATCTCCAGGCCATCCACCTTCTTCTCTCCCAGCACGCGCAACGGCGTGCAGCGCCCCATCCACTCCACTCCCATGGTCTCAAGCTGTTCGATCTCGAAGGCCCCGCAGGGCGCTTCGCGGCGGCTGCGGCGGTAGATGTGGTAAATCTTGGCCGCGCCCAGATGAATGGCGCTGTGGGCCACGTCCACGGCCGAGTGCCCGGCCCCGATGACGGCCACGGTCTTGCCGGCCACGTCGGGCAGCCTGACGTTGGGAGCACAGTATTTGACGGCCCGGATGGGAAAAAGGAATTCCAGGCCCGAAAACACGCCGGGCAGAGTCTCGCCGGGAATGCCCAGCCTGCGTGAACGCCAGGAGCCGGTGCAGATCATGATGGCGTCGTGCTTCTTGATCATGTCCCCAAAACCCAGGATCTCACGACAGAAATGATCCCCTTCCTCGTCGTGCAGGGGGCCGCTGCAACAGATCTTGGTATGGGTGTGAAAGATGACCCCGGCCTTGCGTTCCAGGCTGCGCGCGCCCAGGTCGATGCGCTCCTTGGGGATGCGGTAGCCCGGGATGCCGAAGAGCATGAGCCCGCCGGGCTTGGGCAGCTTGTCATAGACCTCGACCTGGTAGCCCAGGCAGGACAGGTAGCCCGTGGCGGCCAAACCCGATGGGCCGGCACCGATGATGCCGACGCTGCGGCCGTTGGGCATGGCCGGTTCCGAGCACAGGAAATTGAAATTCATCGGGTCCATGCGCGTCCTCCTTGCTGCATGGTTTTACGTCTGTGCCTGGGCGGAATCTTTGTCAAGAAAACGCAATCATTCACAAGATCCCGGCATCAGAAGCAAAAAAAACACCTCGTTTTTTGACCTGCGTCAAAGTCGGGAGTACACGTTTCCCCTAAACCCCTTTTCAACGGAAACAACACCCCAACCATGGAGGCTACACCTCATGTTTTGCAATCAGTGTGAACAGACTGCCAAAGGAACCGGATGCACCAAGGTCGGCGTCTGCGGCAAGCAGCCCGACGTCGCGGCCCTGCAGGATCTTCTCATCTACGCGCTGCAGGGACTGTCCCAGGTCACGATCCAGGCCCGGGCCAAGGGCATCTCCGACCCGGCCGTGAACCGTTTCATCAACGAGGGCGTCTTCTCCACCTTGACCAACGTGGACTTCGATCCGGCCCGCTTCCAGGTGCTCATCAACCAGACCCTGGCCCACCGCGAGGACATGTTGGCCAAGGCCGGTCTGACCCTCGACACTCCGGCCGCGACATTCGCCCCGGCCGCGACCCTGGAAGGTCTGGTGGCCCAGGGCGAGCAGCACGGCATCGCCGAGGCCCTGGAAACCCATCCGGACCTGCGCTCCCTGAAGCAGATTCTCATCTATGGCCTGAAAGGCGTGGCCGCCTACGCCGACCATGCCGCCATCCTTGGCCGCGAGGACGAGTCCGTGTACGAATTCGTGCAGCGCGCCCTGGCCGAGACCCTGGAAGCCAAGGGCGTGGACGAGATGATCGGTTTGTGCATGGAGTGCGGACAGGCCAACCTGAAGGCCATGGAACTGCTCGACGCGGGCAACACCGGCAACTACGGCCATCCCGTGCCCACGTCCGTTCCCCTGGGAGCCCGGAAAGGCAAGGCCATCCTGGTTTCCGGCCATGACCTGAAGGATCTGGGCATGCTGCTGGAGCAGACCGCCGGCAAGGGCATCAACATCTACACCCACGGCGAGATGCTGCCCTGCCACGGCTACCCGGAACTGAAGAAGCATCCGCACCTCCACGGTCACTATGGAACGGCCTGGCAGAACCAGCAGAAGGAATTCGCCGAATTTCCCGGCGCCATCCTCATGACCACCAACTGCATCCAGAAGCCCGTGGAGTCCTACAAGGGCAACATCTTCACCACCGGCCTGGTGGGCTGGCCCGGCGTGACCCATGTGGGCAAGGACTTCTCGCAGGTCATCGCCAAGTCCCTTGAGATGCCCGGTTTCCCGGCGGACGAGGACAAGGGCAGCGTGCTGACCGGCTTCGCCCGCAACGCGGTCCTGAACGTGGCCGGCACGGTCATCGACGCGGTCAAGAGCGGCGCCATCAGGCACTTCTTCCTGGTCGCCGGCTGCGACGGAGCCAAGCCCGGCCGCAACTACTACACCGAATTCGTGGAAAAGGTGCCCTCCGACTGCGTGGTCCTGACCCTGGCCTGCGGCAAGTTCCGCTTCTTCGACAAGCAGCTCGGCGATATCGGCGGCATTCCGCGCCTGCTCGATGTGGGTCAGTGCAACGATGCCTACTCGGCCATCCAGATCGCCTCGGCCCTGGCCGGCGCCTTCAACTGCGGCGTGAACGACCTGCCCCTCTCCATGGTCCTGTCCTGGTACGAGCAGAAGGCCGTGGCCATCCTGCTCACCCTGCTGTCCCTGGGCATCAAGGGCATCCGCCTCGGACCCAGCCTGCCCGCCTTCATCACTCCGACAGTGCTGAACGTGCTGGTCGAAAACTTCGACATCAAGCCCATCACCACTCCCGACGAGGACCTGAAGGCCATTCTCGGCTGATTCTTTCCTCTCCTCCCCTCCGGCCACGACTCCGCCCAGCGCGGAGCCGTGGCTTTTCGCGTCGGAACGCGTCGGGCAATCGCGTTTGCCGCCCGCGCGGTTGACACCACGCCGCAAACATGGCCACTGAAAGGGAAAAAACGCAACCCGACCGGAGCCGGACATGGCCCAATCCCTTCTTGCCCGCCTGAATGCCGTGCTGACCCGCCGCATCCTCCTCGCCCGACGCGATGAGACCTTTCTGCCCTGGCTGTTGGTCCGCATCGCCCGCACCCTGACCTATGCCACGCAGGGTTTCGAGCACCGCCAGGGCTCCTCCCAAGCCTCGGCCTTGACCTTTTACAGCCTGCTCTCCCTGGTGCCCCTGGCGGCCATGGCCCTGGGGGTGGCCAAGGGTTTCGGATTCGAAAAACTCCTGGAAAAGGAGTTGCTCAAACACTTCGCGGCCCAGCAGGAAGTGGTCGGACAGGTCATGACCTTTGCCCGCAACATGCTGGACAACACCAAGGGCGGGCTGGTCGCGGGCGTGGGCGTTGTCGCGCTGTTCTGGTCCGTGATCAAGGTCTTGGGCAGGATTGAAGACAACTTCAACCAGATCTGGCGCGTGGCCTCCCGGCCCATGCTGCGCAAACTGAGCGACTACCTGACCATCATGATCATTGCACCGGTGCTGCTGATCATGTCGGGCAGTGCAACCGTTTTCATCATCTCCCAGGTTTCGGCCCTTTCGTCCCAGGTCGGTTTGGAAAAGGTGTTCACCCCGGCCATCTCCCTGGGCCTGGCCCTGGCCCCCTATGGGCTGATCTGGCTTCTGTTCACCCTGATCTATCTGATCATGCCCAACACCCGCGTGCCTCTGGGCGGGGCCGTCCTGGGAGCGCTTTTGGCCGGGTCGGCGTATCAACTCCTGCAGATCGGCTATGTGAAATTCCAGTTTTTTGTGACCGGCTACAACGCCATTTACGGCAGCTTCGCGGCCCTGCCCCTCTTCCTGATCTGGCTGCAGCTCAGCTGGGTCATCGTTCTCTTCGGCGCGGAAATCGCCCATGCCTTTCCGCACGCGGACGTCTTTGAACCAGAAGGAAATCCGCTTTCGGGCAGCACCGCCCAGACAAGACTCCTGGCCCTGGCCGTCTGTCACGACATTGTGCACCGCTTCCATCGGGATGAACCCGGCCTGCGCGAAGCGGATGTCGCCAGGGAATTCGACATCTCCCGCCGTCAGGCCAGGGGCATCATCGACCTGCTCATCCGGGCACGTCTCGTCTGCTGGGTTCAATCCGACGAGGATTCGCTTCTGCTCCAACCGACCAGGGACAGCGCCAACATCACCGTGAGCGATGTCATTGCCGCCCTCGACAATCTGGATGCCAGCGAGAGCTTTCCAGAACAGCATCCGAAACTGGCGGCCCTGTCCCTCTGCCTGCAACGGCTGCACATCGAGAGGGGCGCATCTCCGTCCAATGCCCTGTTGCGAGACATCGACCCGGCACGCTGCAGGGACGATGACGCCTTGGATCGCGAACATAAATCAACAATTTTGTAGAACAATCTCCGACTCTCCCGAAACGCAATGGGGCAAAAATAACAAAAATGCAAAAGACGCCGAGAAATGCAGCACTGCCCCCTACGCCTACCTTGCCGAATCTTCGGGCCCGACGACAATAAAAACAGACCGGGAGCAAGGCCCCCAAAGGTTTTGGGGGCGCGAGGCGGGGTTCATGTTCCTTGCCATGCCGCAATGGATTGCGGAGCGACCTCGTCCCGGCATCGTTGTTGCTTGACCGCAGGCATGAGTACCTCCACCTGTTCCTCCGAGTTGCGCGTTCTGCTGGCCATCAGCAAAATCATCGACCAGGCCCTGGACCTGGAAAGCGCCCTGGAATCGATCCTGAAAATTTTATCCGACACCATGGGCATGCGAAGGGCCACGGTCACCCTGCACGACCCCCAATCGGGCCGCCTGGCCATCTCCACGTCCTACGGACTCTCGGATCAGGAAAAACAACGCGGCGTCTACCGCATGGACGAAGGCATCACCGGGACCATCTACCGCACAGCCAAGCCATACGTGGTCCCGGACATATCGCGCGAACCGCTCTTTCTGGACAAAACCGGGACGCGACGCATCAGTCAGGAACGCATTTCCTTTGTCGGCGTACCCATCCTGCTGCACGGCAGCCCCATCGGGGTCCTGAACTCGGACCGGATCTTCACAAATCAGGAGCAGCTCGACGCGGATACGGAATTTTTGACCGTGGTGGCCACGCTCATCTCCCAATTTCTGAGCCTGAACGAAAAAGTGAAAAACAGGGAGGCGGCTCTCAAGCAGGAAAACACCTCCCTCAAGTACCAGATCGCCAAGGAGAACCACGGCCCGTACATCGTGGGCAAGAGCCATGCCATGCTCGAAGTCGAGCAATACGTGGCCAAGGTCGCCATCACCAAGGCCACGGTGCTGCTTCTGGGCGAATCGGGCACGGGCAAGACTCTCATCGGCAGGATCATCCACGAGTTATCGGACCGCAAGACACACCCATTCATCAAGGTCAACTGTGCCGCCATCCCCGAGAATCTCCTCGAGGCCGAACTCTTCGGGTACGAGAAAGGAGCCTTCACCGGAGCAAACAGCGCCAAGCCGGGCCGTTTCGAGGACGCTCATCTCGGCACCATCTTTCTGGACGAGATCGGAGAACTGCCCCTGGCCCTGCAGTCCAAACTGTTGCGCGTGTTGCAGGAGCGCGAGTTCGAGCGCATCGGCAGCAACAGGACCAAAAAGGTCGACGTGCGCATCATCAGCGCGACAAACCGCGATTTGGACCTCTTGGTCGGCAAGGGGTTGTTCCGGGAAGATCTCTATTACCGGCTGAACGTCTTCCCGGTGCGCGTGCCCGCCGTGCGCGAACGCAAAGAGGACATCCCGCGGCTGCTGAACCATTTTCAAAAGGAAATGGAGCGCGAATACGGCCGCAGTCTGACCCTATCCCCCGCGGCCCTGAATCTGCTCATGACCTACGACTGGCCCGGGAACGTGCGCGAACTGGAGAACCTGGTCGAACGTCTGGTCATCCTGACCGACGACAAGCCCGTGGAGGCGGAGTTCATCCGCCCCTTCCTGACCCAGGAAATCCATCGTCCGCCAGACGCGCGGGAAACGATGGAGCCGGCCAGCATGCCCGAACTCTGCCAACCCCTGAAGGAGACCGAGCGCAAGGAGGTTTTGGCCGCCCTGAAACGCAACGCCTGGATCCAGTACAAGGCGGCCCGGGAACTCAACCTCACGCCGCGCCAGATGGGCTACAGGGTGCGCAAATTCAACCTGGAGGAACTCATTGCCAAAGGCCGGGTGGAGCACCGCCGACAACACAGCTAGACTCCACGATCCGCCCAACCCTTCCAGGCCGGTTTCCACCGGCGCCACCTCCTTCACTGCATCCTCCTTTCGTGCTAGACACGCACCAATCCGGCACGACCTCAAAGGCGTCCAAACCCATGCCAGACGAGCTTTCGCTCTTGACGAGCGGCCTTGAAAAGCACAAGGGGAAATACCGAAAATTGCCGCATCCAGCGGGGCAACGTTTCTTTGCAGGGAGTCAGTATGTTCAAGCGTTTCGGACTGTGCGGCCTGATGGCCGGACTTCTCCTTCTTCTCAACACCGTGACGGTCCTGGCCGAAAACGCGACCTTCGGGTTGCACGACATCGTGGGCATAGCCCGGGATTTGGCGGCCAAACCCTTCGAGGACAACAAAGGGCAGGTCCCCCAGGTT
This sequence comes from uncultured Desulfovibrionaceae bacterium, assembly GCA_964589645.1. Taxonomy (GTDB): domain Bacteria; phylum Desulfobacterota; class Desulfovibrionia; order Desulfovibrionales; family Desulfomicrobiaceae; genus Desulfomicrobium. The sequence continues at coordinate 33,036 of CAZPSN010000028.1, read as the reverse complement.
CTGAAGACCATCTCCTACGACGAATGGCGTGATATCCGTTTTGATCCGGAAAAAAGCCTTTGGCGCGAGGACAAGCTGCCTTTCGAACTGCAGTTCTTCCATCCCGGGCTCTTCTACGACCGTACCGTGGCCATCAACGTGGTCAATAAAAACGTCTCCACTCGCCTGGATTTTGACACCAGCGCTTTCAACTACGGTCGCAACAAATTCGCGGGCGAAATCCCGACAGACATGGGCTACGCCGGATTCAGGGTCCACACGGCCATCAACAAGAAGAATTATCTGGACGAATTCCTGGTCTTCCTGGGCGCAAGCTATTTTCGGGCCGTGGGCAAGGGCCAGCATTACGGGCTGTCAGCGCGCGGCCTGGCCATCGACACGGCGGAGGCAACGGGCGAGGAATTCCCTTTTTTCAAGGAATTCTGGATCGTCACGCCCGGCAAGAAGGACAAGACCGTCAACATCTTTGCCTTGCTCGACTCCCGCCGGGTCACCGGAGCCTTCCACTTCGAGGCCACACCCGGCGCCGAGACCATCATTGACGTCGAATCCGTGCTTTTCCTGCGCGAACCCGTGGCCAAGCTCGGCATTGCACCCCTGACCAGCATGTTCATTTTCGGAGAAAACGCCAACCCGCGCATGAGCGACGATTTCCGACCTGAAGTGCACGATTCCGACGGCCTCATGGCTCATTTCGAAAACGAGGAATGGATCTGGCGGCCACTCCAGAACCCCAAGGGCCTGTCCGTCAACGTCTTCAGCGCCCCGAACATCCAAGGCATGGGCCTCATGCAGCGCGACACGGACTATCTCAACTATCTGGACCTCGAGGCCAAATACGAAGCCAGGCCCAGCGCATGGATCGAGCCCAAAAACAACTGGGGTCCAGGGCGCCTGCATCTGGTGCAGATTCCCTCACCCGAAGAGATTCACGACAACATCGTCAGCTTCTGGAGTCCGGAGACAACCCCGGAACCAGGCCAACCCATTTCCTTCGACTACCGCATCCGTTTCTGCAGTCCCAAACGCGTGGCGTCTCCTGAAGGACAGGTTGTCTTTACGCGCACGGGCAAAGGAAAAACAGGGACTTCCCGAATGTTTATCCTCGAATTCGAAGGCGGCAAGCTCGACGACCTGCCTGATGACGCTGCCCTGGACGCCAATGTCTGGATCGGCGAAGGCGGCAAGCTTCTGGAAAAACGCGTGCAGCGCAACGAAATCACTGGCAATTGGAGGCTGGTCTTCGAAATCGAGCCCGACGCGGCCTCTGCCCTGTCCATGGTGCTGCCGGACAAGCGCCCCCTGATCGAAATGCGGGCCACCCTGCAGCATGGCGTGACACCGCTGACGGAAACTTGGAGCTACGCCATCAAACTCTGATGCACGACACCAATACAAAACACCCCTCATTCCCGCAGGATGGCCTGCCGGAGATGTTCCGCCCCCCCGTTGAGACACCGGCCACGATTCTGGAAGCGCGCCTGGAGGACGCCGGGCGCCGAATCTCGACCTATTTGCGCCACCTGCCCGTACACGAGCGGAGACGCCACGAACTGACCCTGGAGGCCTTGCGCAGGCTGGCCGAGGACCCTGGGGTTAACGCGACCGAGGCTGAAGCCCGGGGCATGAAAATTCTGCGTGAACTGCTGAACACCGAGCCCCAGCCGCTCTTCGTACTTCCGGCCCTGCCCGTCTCGCGGGTGCACATGAAGCCGGAGGAAATGGATCGCCGGCCCTGGGTGCGCGTCTTTTTGCGGGCTTGGCAGCCGCTGTGGTCCATGATGGCCACGATTTTCAATACGTCCTTGATCGACTTTTTCCTTTATGCGCTGTTGCTCGCCGGCCTGTACCTGCTGGGCACCGTGCTGTCCTGACTGGCCGCGCTGATCCCCCGGCTTCACCAAGGAGCTTCATGAAACGCGAATTCCTGAACGAACCATGGCGCAAGATCGCCGCTCGCCGCAGGCTCCTGCTCCTGCTTCTGGTTCTGACACCGGCCCTGGTCTCGGCCAGCGTGATGGGCTCTCTACTTCCGCATCGGGGCAGTACTGCCCTGGAGGTGGCCATCCTCGTTGTCTACTGCGTGCTGTTCATCTGGATCTCTCTCGGTTTCTGGACTGCCCTGGCCGGTTTCTGGACCCTGATCAAGAAGGACGACCGTTTTGCCGTGACCCGCTCGCGAGGCGAACTGGACGCTCCTATTCGTCCCCATGTCAAAACTGCCATCCTCTTTCCTGTCTGCAACGAAGAACCCGAGCGGATCATGGCCGGAATACAGGCCGTGTGGCGTTCCCTGGCCAGACTGGGTATCGCTGACCGCTTCGACATCCACATCCTGAGCGATTCAAACGATCCAGACCGTTGGGTGCAGGAGGAAGCGGCCTGGAAACGCCTGTGCGACGAGCTCTCCGCTCATGGCCACATTTTCTACCGCCGCCGGCGCATCAATCTCAAACGCAAAAGCGGCAATGTCGCGGACTTCTGCCGTCGTTATGGGGCCCACTACACCTACATGATCGTCTTTGACGCCGACTCGGTCATGTCAGGGGAAACCCTTATCCGCATGGTCCGCATCATGGAGCGCCGGCGCAACGTGGGTATCCTGCAGACTGCCCCGGCCTGCACGGGGCGTGAAACCCTCATCGCCCGAGCCCAGCAGTTCGCCAACCGGGCCTACGGCCCCATGTACGCGGCCGGGCTGCATCACTGGTTCCTGGGCGACGCCCAGTTCTGGGGACACAACGCCATCATCCGGGTCAAGCCGTTCATCAAGCACTGCGCCTTGTCCCGACTGCCCGGCAAGCCGCCCCTGGGCGGCGACATCCTGTCTCATGATTTTGTGGAATCGGCCCTGATGCGCCGGGCCGGCTATTCGGTCTGGCTGGCCTACGATCTGGAGGGCAGCTACGAAGAGGTTCCCCCCAACCTTCTCACTGAACTCAAACGCGACAGGCGCTGGTGCCAAGGCAACCTGCAACACCTGCGGCTTGTCTTCACCCGCGGGATTTTTCCCGGCCACCGGGCTCTTTTCCTGAACGGAGTCATGGCTTACGGCTCGGCCCTGCTGTGGTTTCTGTTCCTGGCACTGGCCACCACCGAGGCGGTGATGGAAGCCCTGGTTCAGCCTGACTACTTCACTCCCGACAAGTCCCTGTTCCCGGTCTGGCCGGTCTGGGATCCCATGCCGGCCCTGACCCTTCTGGCGGCAACTGCCGTGGTGTTGTTCCTGCCCAAGGTCTGCGCACTGCTTCTGGCCCTCCTCAAGGGACGGCGCAAACAATTTGGGGGTTTCTTCGCCCTGTGCGGCAGCATCCTTTCTGAAGTCGTCCTCTCCACGTTGCTGGCCCCCGTGCGCATGCTTTTTCACAGCAAGTACGTGTTCCTGACCCTGATAGGCATGGGCATTGGCTGGGGAACCCAACAACGCGACGATGAGGGAACCTCTTTCCGGGATGCTTTGCGCTTCCACGGCGGAGGCACCCTGCTCGGCCTTCTGTGGGGAGCGGCCTTGTTCCAAATCAACCGCGTTTTCTTCTGGTGGAGTTCCCCCCTGGTCATTTCCCTTTTGCTGTCCATCCCGGTGTCAATGTTGACCAGCAGCGCCAATTTGGGCCGCCTGTTGCGACGGATGCGACTCTTCACGACTCCGGAGGAGGTCCGCCTACCCCAGGAATACGAAGACATCGAGACCTACCTGCAGGTAACGAACGACACGGCGAAGGGCCTGAAGCTCCCTCCCGAGGAAGGTTTCGTTCGCGCAGCGGTGGACCCGGGCACAAACACCCTGCATCGTGTTCTGTTGCGCGGACCGCGCCGTCTAGCCCCGGAAATCGCCAAGCGCAGGGACGCCCTGCTGGAGAAGGCCCTGCAGCAGGGGCCAGACATGCTGACCAAAAAAGAAAAGAAAGAACTGCTCTATGACGGAGAACGCATGGCTCGCCTGCATGAGCAGATTTGGGAACTTCCACGCGACATTCTCGCCGCGCGCTGGAAGGTCAGCCTGAATTGAAAACCAGGGGCGTACTTGTGAAAGTCATCCGTCTACTCCGGTAGGCCTTGATTGTCGGCGACGATGTCCAGCAACGCCGATCCGTGATCACGGGCTTCTCACGTCCGCCGCCTCGAACTCGCCCCACCCACTCCGCAAAATCAGGCAAATCCAACTCCCCGCGGCGAGCCTGTTCCTGTTGTTGAATCAGCATCGCAGAGTCAGCCCGGAATCGCATCAATCAGCACCCGGGCGGATGGCCGTAGGCACAGGGCAAAAAAAAGCCCCACACGAGGTGGGGCTGAAAAGGAGTGAAAACTCCTTGTCAAAGCGAACAAGACTAGTTGGCGCTGGCCTTGAACTCGTCGCGTCTGTTCTTGGACCATGCGGCCTCGTCGGAACCCTGCACTGCGGGGTACTCTTCACCGTAGCTGATGATGGACATCTTGGAAGAATCCACGCCCAGCAGCACCAGGAAGTCGAACGCGGCACGAGCGCGACGCTCGCCAAGAGCCAGGTTGTATTCGTTGGTGCCACGCTCGTCGCAGTGACCTTCGATGAGCAGGGTCAGGCCAGGGGTGGCCTTCAGCAGTTCGGCCTTGTCCGTCAGAATCTGACGGGATTCCTGAGACAGTTCGTTGGAATCGAACGCAAAATAGATGCGGTCGGCACCGATCTTCTCAATGGCCTGGCGCTGCATCTCGGCCAGACGCTGAGCCTCAAGCTGTTCGGCGGTCAGGCCGCTCCCGACACCGGAAGCGTCACCAGCAGCGGTCGCACCGGCAGGAGTGGAACCAACTTTCTTGGAGCAACCGCCAGCCATGGCCAAGCAGAACACCAACACGATAAAACCCAAAATACCTAACTTCTTCATAACTTCCTCCATTAACAACAAATAAAGCACGCCTCAGCCACTATAATTTCCCCCAGGCCGGAGAAGACGCCTCCCCCGGTCCGGTTGGAATCAAAATTGGTTCGTCCCCGTGTTTCGTCGTCAAATAGATCTGTTTGGGACCGGATCTATTGGACGAAAAGGCAATGAAATACCCGTCCGGAGACCACGTGGGATCCTCATCACTACCCGCCCCAAATGTCAACTGACGTTCACGCCCGGTAGCCAAATCCACCAAAACTAGTTTATGTATTCCGTTCATCATCTGGGCGTAAACCACTTGCGAGCCATCAGGACTGATGCTCGGACCGGTGTTGTACTTTCCGGTCATGGACAAGCGTTTCACTTCGCCGGTGGCCAGATTTTTGAGGAATACGTGGGGATTGCCCAGTCGGTTGGAGACAAAGACCATTTTCTGGCCTGAACGGTCAAAATCAGGCCCTATGTCGATACCCCAGTTTTCCTCCAAAGCCCGTCCCACGCTGAAATCGGATTTGAGTTCATAAATCTCGGGGTTTCCGCGCATGTCCAGGCTGATGGCCAGATTACCGGAGTTGGTAAAGGCCGGGGCAATGAGGGTGTTGCCAGGAAGTCGCATTTTCTGCAGGCCCCGGGTCTGGCGATCCCAGATACAAAGATTATGGGCACGCTTGTCCAGGAATACGAAGGCCAGCCGCTGTCCATCATGGGACCAGGCCGGACTGACGCTAATGCCGTCCAGATTGGAGATCTTCTGCAGATTCAGTCCTTGGGCCGTGCACATGTAAATCTGCTTGCGCTGGCCTTCCTTTTTGACGAACGCGATGTTGGAACGAAAGAAGTCGCCCTGACCAGTAAGGGCCTCCATCAGATCGGCGCAAAACCGGGCTGCCACTTCGGGAATCTGCTGATTGGTGGCCACGTTGTAACCCTTGCCCACGATAAGTCGGCCGGTGTAGACTTCATAGGCCCGCAACTCCACCTCTCCAACTCCGCCCGGACGCGGAGTCCAGGCCGCCGTGACCAGCACGTCAGTGCGGGAAAGCTGGAATTTCTTGAAATCGATGCTCTGGCCGACGTAGCCGCCCGGATTGGGCCCGCCCACGATATCCCGAGCCGAGAGCATGTTGAAGAATGGCAGAAACGCGCAATTGGCGTTGATCCGCTGCTGCAGATCCATCGGGGCATTGCCCGGGATGGCGCCCAGGGGTCCGACCGCGTCTTTTGACAAGGGATCGGCCACGAAGAGATTGACCCGGGACTGGCCAGGACCGTAGATGTCAATGTTCAGCACGCCCGCGGCCAGGGCGGAAGAAGCCGAAACCCACAGAACAAGCAGAAGCAGTACAAATTTTTTGGTCAAGACCGTCTCCTACAAATTTTCCGTATTGTAAAAAGTGATGACCAGCGTCGTGTCCAGGGTTTCAGGCACTGGCGGCAACGTCTTTGTGTCCTCGATGGCCCGCATGACCGAAGCGTCGAAATCGCCGCGACCGGATCCGTTCAACATTCGTGCGCCAAGAATCTCGCCGGTGGTGTTGACTTTCAGTTCGACGGTGGTGGCCAGAACAACGTTCGAGAGCCGCGGGAACCTCCAATTCTTACGGATAGCGTCAATAACCTGGGAGGCATAGAATTCGTCAAGGCTGCCCGAAGAAAGACCCTCCCCTGGCCCGTCCTCTGCCGTACCATCCCCGCTCGTCCCGCGTCCAGAGACTTCGCGCCCGAGATCGGACAGCGCGTCGGGATACCGCCCGCGATCGGCGTGGTACTTGTCGA
>CAZPSN010000028.1:0-26388 GCA_964589645.1 uncultured Desulfovibrionaceae bacterium | reverse complement strand
CGGACAGCGCGTCGGCCAAGGCGTCCTTGGAACCGCCACCAGGACTCCCCTTGGCCGCCCCTGGGGAGCCTTTGGTCGTCTTGGCGGCTTTGGTGGCCTCGCCCAGGGCCTGGGCCAGGATCTCTTCCTTGCTCGGTTTCTTTTCGGGCTTGGTCGCGTTCTTGGACTCGGCCTTCTCCGCCATGGTCGCGTTCTTGGACTCGGCCTTCGCTTCCTTTTTCTGTTCTTCCTTCTTGGCTTCCTCTGGCTTTGTCTCAACCACCTTGGTGGCGTTGACCGTCTCCACGGGAACAGCTGTTTCTGGGGGAGCGGCCTTTTTCACAGGCTTCTTTGGTTCCGGCTCGGCCTTGACCTCAGGGGCTTCCTTTGGGGTGGCCTTTTGAGGTGCCGTCTCCTGCACCGCTTGTCGCGGAGCGCTTTTTGCCCCGGGCTTCCCTTTGTTCGGAGGACCGACCAAATCTATATGGTACATGCGCTTGTTCATGTTGAGCTTGATATGCTGGCCCGTGGACAAATAGGCTCCGCCGACCAAAACCAAGACATGCAGGGCAATGGACAAAATCCAACTCAGATGACGAAGCGATTTGAACACGGAAACGCCTTGAGCCTACAGCTTCTCATCTTCGGGTTCCGCCACGACGCCGAGCTTCTGGACGCCCGCGGCCCGGACCTCAGCCATGACCTTGACGACCACCCCATATGCGACGGCCTTGTCGGCCTGAAGATAAAGAAGCTTGCCAGGCTGTATCTGCATGCGTTTGAGATGGTTGCCCAAATCCTCGATCTTGATCTCGTACTTGTCGAGCTTGATTGTGCCGTCCTTCATGACATGCAACACAACGGTGTCGCTGTCCTCGGGAAGGGTCTCAACCGCCTTGGTCTCCGGCAGATCCACTTCCACGCCCTGGGTCAGCATGGGCGCCGTGACCATGAAAATGATCAGAAGCACAAGCATGACGTCCACGAAAGGCGTGACATTGATCTCGGCCAGATATCCTTTTCCTGAATTTAACTGCATGCCCATGGCCTATTCACTCCGCTTGTTCATCCAGGGCAGTTCGAGTTGGGCGCGATTTAAAAATTCGCTGGCAAAGCATTCCATTTCCGTCTGCACGGTGTTGATCATGCCCAGAAAGGTGTTGTAGGCAATGGTGGCCGGGATGGCCACGGCCAAGCCAATGGCTGTGGCCACCAGCGCCTCGGAGATGCCCGGCGCAACGGCGGCCAGGGCCGCCGTCTTCATCTGCCCGATGGAGTGGAACGAATTCATGATGCCCCAGACCGTGCCGAAAAGGCCGATGAACGGAGCTGCATTGGCGCAGGTGGCCAAAAAGGCCAGCGCCCTGTTCATGGCGCTCAGACTTTCGCTCACACCCTGCTCAAGCACGCGACGCAGGTTGTCGCCAGCCACGCGGAACTTCAGATTGGGATGAATAACAGACTGCTCCAGGCGCCTGAATTCCTGCAAACCTTTCTTGGCGATAGGATACAGAACGGAATTGCCCCCTTGTTCACGCAGGATTTGCACCCCGTCGGCCAGATTGGTCGCGTTCTGAAACAACGCCCGTTCCCGGAGGGCCTTAGTGCGTCCTAAATTGATCTGGATGATCTTGTAAAAAATGATCGACCAGCTAATGAGCGACATAAAGGCCAGCAGACCCATGACTCCCTGAACTACCACTGTCGCATTGGCAACCATGTCCCAGAAGCCCATCTGCGACATCCCGCCCAGTTGCGTCGCCGCGCCGAGCTGCTGCATGGAATCGATCGGCTGCGTCACATTCATCGGATCAATAACGCCTGTCTGAACTACTGCATCCATACACATCACCTTTTTGCACTACGAGATTAAACAACCACAAATTTTGGCATCCCTACAGCGAAAGGCACCGGGATACAAGAGCCCAGGCGTGCCCTTCGGCGCAGCGGCAGTCCTCATCGGTCATGCCGCATCCCAAGGCTATTTTACGTCGTAAATCCGCCCCAAGAATATCCCGCGGGAAGTGGGCGTCGTTGTTGACCACCACCTTGGCCCCATGCTGGCGCGCCAGATTCCAGACATGACCGTTGGCGCAGGAATGGCCCGGACGGGTCGTGATTTCAAGCAGCACGCCCTTTTCGGCCGCCAGCCTGACTTCCTCCGCCGTGATTAGCCCAGGGTGGGCCAGCATATCCACCCCCGCTTCGATGGCCGCCAAGTTGGTGCCCCGCTCCACGGGCTCGATCACTGTCTCGCCGTGGGCGATGACGATCATGGCCCCCAGTTCCCTCGCCCGCCGTGTTTCTTGGGCCAAAAGACCCGGCGGAACGTGGGTCAGTTCCACTCCGGCAAGAATGGCGATGTCCATGTAAATGGAGTACTCCCGGGCCAGGAGGGCCACGCGCGGGATCACCAGATCCAGGTTCGATGCGTCCGCATGGTCGGTGATGGCGATGGCCCGGTACCCGGCCACCTTGGCGCGCCTCGCCAACTCCGCCGGGATCAGTTCCCCGTCACTGAAAGTCGAATGGGCATGCAGGTCGATCACAACCGGTCACATCTTGTATTTGATGTCGTCCAGACTGTACCTGGACAGAATGTCCGTCCACTTCTCGCTGTCATCGCCCTTGACCACCTCCTGGAATACTCCCTTCTGCAAAGTCTTGTTCAAGGCGATGACCTCCTCGGAAACGCGGATGGGCACCTCGGCCCGCAAAGCCAGGGCAATGGAATCCGAGGGCCGGCAATCGACGCGTCGGGGCCCGGACTGGGAATTCAGGACCAGTTCGGCGTAGTACGTGCCTTCATGAATGGAGATGATCTCCACCGCATCCAGCTTCGCGCCCATTTTCTCCAGAATGCCCAGGATCAGGTCGTGGGTCATGGGCCGGGGGGAGGTCACCTTGTTCAAGGCCATGGAAATGGACATGGCCTCCATGGCGCCGATCCAGATGGGAAAAATGATATCTTCCGACGCGTCCTTCAAGATGAGGATCGGCATCTGGGAATCCTCGTCGAGAGCCAATCCGAAAACGATCATGTCTACCACGGTTCACCTCGCATCTCGCCCGCAAGCGAGTGTTTCTTGGCCTCCAGGATGCGGACCGGGACCATTTTGCCGACCAGGGCGGGGCTGGGAGACGCGAAATTGACAATGCGTCCGCCCGCGTCCCGACCTTTCCAAAACGTCACGTCCGCCCCCTGCATCCTGCTTTGCCCTTCGACCAGGACCACGACTTCCGCCCCCACCTGCCGGGCCAATTCCTCCTCGGTGATGCGGTTCTGCAGCTCCTGCAACGCGGCAAGTCGACGGGATTTCTCTTCCTCGGAGACTTTGAAGTCCATCTTCTCGGCCCGCACCCCGGGCCGGTCTGAATATTTGAAAGAATAACTGGACTCGTAGCGAACCTCGCCCATGAGCCGCATGGTATCCTCGAAATCCTGCGGGCTCTCCCCCGGAAAGCCCACGATCACGTCCGTGGTCAGGGCGATGTGCGGACAGGCGCGGCGCAACGCCTCGACGATGTTCAGATAATGCTCCCGGGTATATCGTCTACCCATGGCGCGCAAAACCGCGTCGGACCCGGACTGCACGGGCAGATGCAACTGCGGGCTCAAGTTCGGCAGATCCCTGAACGCATCAACCACCTCCGGCGCGATATCCTTGGGGTGGGAGGTGGTGAACTTCAGACGCTCAAGCCCTTCAATGGCCGCGATCCTGTGCAGCAACTGGGCAAATGACGTGCCGTCGCCATGACTGTCCCGGCCGTAGCTGTTCACGTTCTGCCCCAAGAGGGTCAGCTCCCGCGCGCCACGACGCACCAGGGACAGGCATTCCGCGACCACGGCGTCCGCACTGCGCGATTTCTGCCGCCCTCTCGTGAACGGGACAATGCAGTAGGTGCAAAAATTATCGCATCCCTGCATGATGTTGACAAAAACCTGAGCCTGGACAGGCACGTCGTCGTGCACGTCCCGTTCGGGGTAATGATCCAGAAAATCAAGGAGGCTGGTTCTTAAGGCCGGATCAACGGCCAAACGCTCCAAAGCCTGGGGCACCATGGCCGTACCGTCGGTCCCGAAGACCAGACGCACAAAGGGGAAGCGGTCCCAGAACTCTTCGCCGATCTGCTGGGCCACGCAACCGCCCACGGCCACGAAAACTTCAGGATTCTGGTCCACATACCCTTTGAGCCGGCCGAGCAGGGAATAGACTTTCTGTTCCGGCTTTTCCCGCACGCTACATGTGGTCACCACAAAAACCTGGGCCTCCTCTTCCGCGGCGACAGTCCAGCCACGGGCGACAAGAGCCTGGGTCAGCCAGTCCGCATCGGCCACGTTCATCTGGCACCCAAAAGTCAGTATATGAAACCTCACGAAAAAAAACACCCTCCAAGATCATGCGTTGCGCATTGCTATGAACGTTTTTTTCACGCCGTCAACACTTTTCGGTCGCCGCGCCGGGGTCCAAGACCTGGGCACGGATCCAGTCCAAAAATGGCCCGTGCCCGTTTTGCAGGGCCACGGACACGATGCACGGGACCTCGTAGGGGTGAAGGTCCACGATGCATTCCTTGAGCGCGGCAAAGGACATTGCCGTAGTCTTGGCCAGAAGCACGACCTCATGCTCGTCCTGGATCTTTCCATCCCACCAGTAAAGGGATTGCATCCCGGGAATGATGTTCACGCAGGCCGCCAAACGCCTTTCGACGATGGCTCGCCCGATGCGATGGGCCGTGTCCGCGTCCGGGGCGGTCATGTAGACCAGGATAGTGTTCATGCTTGCCTCCAGGCAAATAACTTGAGGTTAGGTGTAAAAACTGTCAGGCAGGGCTCGGGTCTTGACCGACACAACCATTTCAGGAGCCGACCATGTCCTCTTCGCCCATCGCCCGACGGGCACGTCTCGTCAGAGAGCGGCTGGCCATACGATATCCTGAACCAGGGACCGAACTGACGTGGGGCACCCCCTGGGAACTGCTGGTCGCGACCATGCTTTCGGCCCAGTGCACCGACGCTCGGGTCAATCAGGTCACGCCCATTCTCCTTGCCACATGGAAGACCGTTCATGACATGTCGTGCGCGGATCAGGCCGAAGTCGAAACGGTTATCCACTCCACCGGTTTCTACCGCAACAAGGCCAAAAATCTACGCGAGGCGGCGAAGCGGATCGTCACGGTTTTCGGCGGAGAAGTGCCCCGGACCATGGAAGACATGCTGACCCTGCCCGGAGTGGCCCGCAAGACGGCCAACGTGGTCCTCGGCAACGCCTACGGAGTGCGGGCCGGCATCGCCGTGGACACGCACGTCAAGCGCATCACCTTCCGTCTGGGCCTGACCTCTGAAATCATTCCGGACAAGATCGAGCAGGACCTGATGACGCTCTTTCCCCGCCAGAGCTGGAACGACGTCAATCACTATCTGGTGCTTTTCGGCCGGGAGGTCTGCGTGGCCCGCAAACCCCGTTGCCCGGCCTGTGAACTGACCGATTTGTGCCCCCGAAACGGGGTGTCGTCCCTGTAGCGGCACCCGAAACCCACATCGAAACAAGCCATGCATATCGGACATTTTGAAATCCACGCCACCGACGGCAGCGCCCGCGCAGGTGAACTGCAGACGGCCCACGGCTCCATCCCCACGCCCATCTTCATGCCCGTGGGCACCCAGGGCACGGTCAAGGCAGTCTGTCCCGAGGATTTGAAAACCCTTGGGGCGAGGATCATTCTCGGCAACACCTACCACCTCTACCTGCGTCCCGGGGATGAGATGATCGCCCGACGCGGCGGACTGCACCGCTTCATGAACTGGGACCGCCCCATCCTGACGGACTCAGGCGGGTTCCAGGTCTTCAGCCTGTCGGGCCTGCGCAAGCTGTCCGAGGACGGAGTGGCCTTCTCCTCGCACCTAGACGGTTCCAAACATTTCTTCACCCCGGAAAAGGTTGTCTCCATCCAGAACAACCTGGGCTCGGACATCATGATGGTCCTGGATGAATGCGTGCCCTATGGCGCGGACTACCAATACACAAGGCAGTCCCTGGGACTGACCACGCGCTGGGCGGCCCGCTGCCGCGCGGCCTATCCCCATGGCCGCGGGGAGCAACTCCTGTTCGGCATCGGCCAGGGCGGATTCTTCAAGGATCTGCGTGAAGAAAGCATCCGCCAACTCACAGACATCCCCTTTGACGGTTACGCCCTGGGGGGCTTAAGCGTTGGAGAGTCCAAGACCGAGATGATGGACATCCTCTATCACAGTGCACCGCTTTTGCCAGCGGACAAGCCCCGCTACCTCATGGGCGTGGGCACGCCCCTGGACATCGTGCGCGGCATCGACGCAGGCATCGACATGTTCGACTGCGTGCTGCCGACCCGCAATGCCCGCAACGGTACCCTGTTCACCTCCCGGGGCAAGGTCAACATCAAGCGGGCCGAGTTCACCGAGGACGACAGCCCCCTTGACCCCGAATGCCACTGCTACACCTGCCAAAACTTCAGCAAGGCGTATCTGCGCCACCTCTACCAGGCCCAGGAGATTCTGTCCTACCGGTTGAACACCATCCACAACCTCGCCTTTTTTCTGCAGGTGGTCACCGGCGCGCGCCAGGCCATTGAAAACGGATCCTTTCAAGCCTACAAGGCTCGTTTTGAAACCGTGTACGACACATAGGGAGCCGCCCATGCTGCCCGATCTGGTACTCAAGAACCGCAGTTACCGCAGGTTTGATTCCAACACCCCCGTGCCCATGCACATACTCGAAGAGTTGGTCGCTCTGGCGCGGCTCTGCCCCTCGGCCGCCAACAAGCAGCCCCTGCGCTTCATCCTGTGCAATGCCCCGTCCGACAACGACGCCGTCTTCGACTGTCTGAAGTGGGCCGCTTATCTCACGAACTGGGACGGCCCGGCTCCAGCGGAGCGACCCGCCGCCTATATCCTGTTGGTCAACACGGCCAGAGACTGGGACTTCGTTGCCTTCGACCTGGGCATCATGGCCCAAACCATGCTGCTGGGCGCCGTGGAAAAGGGCTTTGGCGGGTGCATGCTCGGTGCGCTGGATCGCGCACGGCTGGGCTCCCACTTCGAGCTTCCGTCGGATATGGAAGTCAGACTTGTTCTGGCCCTGGGACGTCCGGTTGAGAACGTGTGCCTTGTGGATCTGCCCGAAGACGGGTCCACCAGATATTGGCGTGACGAGGCGGGTGTGCACCATGTCCCCAAGCGGAGTCTGAACGAATTGATTCTGGAACGGCGCGGGCAGGATGACTGAAATGAAGGGCAGAAACTCAGGCGTGCTTGCGGACCATGAGATCCTGCAGTCGGTAGGAGTCGAGGGTGCGCATGAGGACGCTGCTGGCCTCGGCCCAAACGGATTCGGTCACGCATTCGTCCGAGTCCAACGTTTCGCACTTTTTCGGATCGATGCCTGATACGCGAAGCTCGTGGTCCTTCTCCTCCAGGAGGCGGACGATGTCCCCGACCGTTATGCTTCCGGGAGACTTGGCCAGCTTGTGCCCCCCCAAGGGACCGCGCTTGCTCATGATCAGGCCGCCACGACGCAGCCCCGTGATCAGTTTTTCGATGTATTTCTGTGAAATGTTCTGACGGCTGGCGATCTCCGAGGTGCAGACCCAACCAGCATCCTGGTTCCGGGCGATGTCGAGCAGCAGTCGAGTTCCGTAACGGCTTCGCGTAGTCAATCGCATCCGATCCTCCAAAGCTCCATCGCGCCCATCATCCGAACCACAGGTCCAGGCTGGAACACGCCCTAAACACCTGAATCCCGTGAGAAAAGGAGAACGCCGGATGTCCGGCGTCCTCCCCACCGCTTATTCTTCTTCCTGGGGCAGGAGGTGCTCCGGAACCTTGAGCATCTTGATCAGGAGGGGCTTCAGGAAGCTCCACTTGATACCGATCTCGAATTCCTCTTCCAGATCTCGGATGGCGTCCCAGCAGTTGTGACAGGGAGCGATGACGAACTTGGCGCCCGTGGCCAAAATCTGCTCACGCTTCATTTTCAAGGCCACGTTGCGCTGTTTGCGGTAGCGCCCGATGCCGTTGAATCCGCCGCCGCCGCCACAGCAGTAGTTATGCTCCTTGTTGGGAGACATCTCACGGAAGTCCTCGGCGATGTGCTTCATGATGATGCGCCCGCATTCCCACAGACCGCCGTTGCGCACATAGTTGCAGGAGTCCTGCAACGTGACTGGTTCCTTGATCTTCTTGGCTGGATCAATGACGAGCTTACCCGTCTCCAACGCCTCGGCCACCCACTCCACATAATGGATGCACTCCACTGGAGGCTTTCCGTCCGGCCGTCCGGCCCAGTAGGGGCCCTCGAGAACCGTGGCCCGGTAGGCATGACCGCACTCCGTGGCCACCATGCGTTTGGGCCGCAGGCGCTCCATGGCGCCATAAACTGTCTCGACCTGCATCTTGCAGGCTTCCCAGTCGCCGGCAAACATGGACAGGCTGGTCATTTCCCAGCCCTCGGACGGCATGGTCCAGTTCTCGCCGGCGATGTGGAAGAGGATGGCCGCCTCGACGATGTCCTCGGGGTAGTGCTTGGCCTCGCGGGCATTGATCATGTAAACGATATCCGCGTCTTCCTTGTCGATGGGGATCTCAAGACAGGGCCATTCTTCCAGGGCCTCGTCGACCATCCATTCGCAGGTGTCGACGAACTCCTCGACGGTAACGTTCATCTGGGCGCGGAACAGGCGGTGCATGCCCGAGCCGATTTTGAGTTCCCATGGCACGAAACCCTGGGAATGCAGCAGGCCGCGCAGGTAGCCGAACATGACGCCCATGTCGATGCCGTAGGGGCAAAACGAGCCGCAGCGGTTGCAGCAGGTGCACTTGGACCAGGCCGTGTCCATGCACATGCGCATGAACTCGTTGCTGACCTTGCCCTGCTTCTTGACGATCTCGCCCAGGGTGGACTGGATCTTGTAGGACGGCACCTGCTTGGGATCTCGGCCATTGACGCTGTACAGAAAACAACTGTCCGCACACAGGCCGCAATGAGCGCAGATGTCCAGCCAGGTTTTGGTTCGTGACTTCATGGTCTTCTGGATGGTGGCCCAGAGTTTCTCGGCGTCCACATCCAGCTGTTCCATTTCCGCGTAGTATTTTCTGCCATTGCTGTCCGCCAGGAGCGCATCAAGGTCCTCGCGGGTGGCAACGGGCTTCTTATTGCAAAGAATTCCTTCGGGCATAGTATTTTCCTCTTGGCTTACCAGTCAAAATTGGACTTCATTCCGCCGCGCTTGATGCCGAAATCCATGCCCAGCTGAATCCGCGTGCAGAAAAAGAGCGCGATATGGGCCAGCTTGGTGAAGGGGGCGGTCAAAAGCACGGTCACGCCGCACAGGACATGCAGGGTGATCCAGAACGTGTAGCTCTCGGTATGGTAGGACGCGATGATGCCGGAGCCGAGCAGCGTCAGAACCAAAACCAGCAACATGACATCCTTGATATCGGTCAGGATGCGGACTTCGGGCAACAGCATTCGCCGCACGGCGATACCCACACCCCCGGCAAAGGCGGCAATGGCCAGCACGTCGGCCAGAATCTGGGGCATGGCCGGCCAGTCGATGCCCAACCCGCTTTTGATCATCACCGCATGGCCTTCCAGGAACAACGGCACGATGACCAAGCCGATATGAAAAGCGAAAAACATCAATGTGAAAATGGGTTTCGCCCGCCAACTGTGGGTACCAAAGGGCAGCAGCCAACGGTATACGGATCGCAGTCCACCCTTGAGGCCGTAGGCCATGTGCGGCTTGTAGGCCACGCGGTCCAGTCTCCAGTCGAGCCCGAGGAAATACAGCACCACCCTGGCGGTCAAGCCGACAAAGAATACCGCGAAGGCAATCCAGAGCAGTGGACCAGTCAATATCTCATACATAGATTACTCCTTCAGTGGCCGGATTGGACCGGGCCTATTCTTCTTCCGTGTCAGCGAACCTGTCCTCATCCCTGTCAGTCAGGAAGAGCCAGAAGGCCACGAACGCCACCAGACCAAGGCCCATGCCGACATACGCCATGCCTTTGGTCCAGAACATGAAGTCATGATAGGTCATGAATTCCATTTTGTTGCCTCCTTTAGTGTGCGCCCTTGAATTCGGGGTGTTCATGCAGGATCGGCAGTTTGCTCAGGCAGATCCGCAGCACGGTAATTTCCAGGGTAACGATGAACACGGTGATCATGATCTCTTCCCAGGAAGGAAGATAACGGGCCTCGGCCGGTAAGTGCCAGTTGAAGGCAACCAGGGAGATGTTCAAGCGATTCAGCACGATGCCAAGCACGGTGACAATGGACGCCCAGAACGCCAGCTTTTGGTTCTTTTCGCGGGCCGCCACGGCGTACATCAGGCAGGGCACGAGCACGAAGCCGATGACCTCGACCAGGAACCAGGCGCCCCAGCCCGTGGCGAGGTGATGCCAGTTGTTGTCCAGGGCCACGCCGATCCACTTCAGATTGAAATAGCCGAAGAGCACCACGGCCGCTGCCTTGGCGAAACCGAGGGTCACGCCGGGGGCCTCCTCGATGTGCGTCTCATCCATCTTGTGATGAAGGAACTTGTGGGACAGGCCGCCCTCGAAGATGACCATGGAAAGCCCGGCCGGAATGCTCGAGATGAAGAAGAAGAGCGCCAGATACGGAGAGTACCACAGCGGATGCAGTTTGGAAGGTGCGATGAGATACAATCCACCCAGGGAGGACTGGTGCAGGGTCGAGAGGACCACGCCGAAGATGGTCAGCACCAGGGTCAGGCTGTGGGCCAAGTGGCGAATCTTTCTCCAGCGCAGGGTTTCCCAGATCGCGGGCGAAAATTCGATGGCCAGCACGGTCAGATACAGGGCCACGCACAAACCCACCTCGAAGAGGAAAGACGTGGGGCCGGGGTAGATGGTCAGCGGATAGGGCAGGCGATAGTAGCGGCCCAGGTCGTAGAGCAGGGCAAAAACAACAAATGCGTAGCCCAGAAAGGCTGTCGTGATGGCCGGACGCACCGCCGAATGGTATTTCTTCATGCCGAAGAGGTACACAGCCGCGGAGGTCGTATAGCCGCCCGCGGCCAAGGCAACGCCGCAGAGCAGGTCAAAGCCGATCCAGATGCCCCAGGGGTTGTTATCGGATAAATTGGTGACCGAGCCGATGCCCATGGTGAAGCGTTTAACGGTCAGCACCAAGCCTACTGCCAGGATGATGGCGGTCAAAATGTTCGCCGGAGTCCATAATGTCTTGTTTGAAGTGGTGTGGTGAGACATCAACACTCCTCCTTATTGCTCGCCCGCGTCGGCGGCTGCGGCTTTCTTGCGAGCCTCTTCCGCTTCCTTGAGCGCTTTGGTCACTTCTTTGTCGATGGCGGCTTTCTTGTCCTTTTCCGCCTTGTCCATGGCCGCCTTCAACTTCTTGGCCGCTTCGGCCTGCGTTTCCGCCACGGCCTCGGCCACGGCGTGATGCTGTTCCTCTTCGGCGATTTTTTCCCTGCGCTTGGTCAGGGCGTAGGCACCGGTCAAAAAGACCGGCCACAGGCCAACGATGGCGGGAACAACTCCAAGAGGCCCGGAAGTGAACTCCGGAGCCGGGGTGATGCCCAGATCCTCGCGCATTCCGACCTTCTCGAAGTCCACGCCGGAGACGTACAGCCAGCTTGTGCCGCCCATCTCATGTTCGCCGTAGATGTGGTCGATGTACATGTCCGGATGCTTGCGAATGCGCTCCCGCGCCATGACGACAAGGTCCTGGCGACGACCAAAGACCAGCGCGCCCTTGGGACAGGCTTCGACGCACCCGGGAAGTTTGCCTTCCTCGATGCGCGGCTGGCACAGAGTGCACTTCCGCACCCGGGGAGTGATGGGATCGTGATATTCATAGGTCGGAATTTCGAAGGGACAGGCGACCATGCAGTAGCGGCAGCCCACGCATTTTGAAGCGTCGTAGCTGACGGCTCCGGTCTTGTCCTTCTTGAAGGCGCCGACAAAACAGGCTGAAGCGCAGGCCGGCTCCAGACAATGATTACACTGAATCTTGCGGTAAACAGGCTTCTCGCCCACCGCGTATTTATTGACCACGGTGAATGTGTCGTGGCGAGTACGTCTTGTCGTGTCCAGAACGGTCAGATCGTCGAAGGGCAGATCCTGCTTCGGCAGTTCGTTGACCTTGTTACAGGCGCCCTCGCATTTTCTGCATCCGATGCACTTGGTGCCGTCGAAAAGCACCCCGAAGCTCTCCGGATATCCCGTAAAATGGTGTGTTCCACCGGCAGAGGCGGAAGACGCAGCCAAACAGGCTCCCGCGCCAGCCAGCATGCCAATGAATTTTCTGCGTTTCATAGTAGCTCCTCGTTATTGCAACCTTCCAGGCAGGTTATTGCTTTGCCGCGTGACATTCCGTGCAGGCCGTGGCGGCCGGCTTCTGGATGCCCATTTCGCCATGACAACCGATGCATTGCTGGTGATAGGCTGTTTTCAGATCAGGCTTGCCTTCCTGCCCCTGCGCGACCTTGCCGTGACAGCTGACGCACTTGGGCGGATTGGCCGACGCCGGAGAATTGTGATGGCAACCGGCACACATGGCGCTGGGGCTGGAATGGAAGTACGCGGCCATGGCGTCGTCCTTCATGCCGTCCATGATCTTCTGCACGATCTTGCGATGCGGGAACTTGCTGGCCTGGTATTCACTGGCCAGAACTCCAATCTCGACGGTCTCAGGTATATCGTCGATCTTGAAGGTGGTGTCGGCCTTGGTGCGCGTGTTCATAATCATGGCCGCCGTGTTGATCTTGGCGGTCTTATCCTCGGTCAGTTCCGGGCCAGCCGTGATGTTCACATGGCATTTGGCACAGCTGCTGGCGGTCTTCTGGCCGGTACGACCCATAAGGGTGTGGCAGCCCGCGCACTGGGGCTTGGACTGCCTGGACGCATGACAGCCCACGCAACTGGCCTGGCTGGCCACCTGGTGCATGGCCTGTTCGGTGGTGATAAACGCGCCTTCTTCCTTGCCCAGGGATGTATGACACTCTGAACACCGCACAACGCCCTTGGCGGACGCGTTGTGATGGCAGGCGGAACAATTATCGTTTTTTTCTTCGTGAAGCTTGTGATTGAAGGGCACCGCATTCAAAAGCTTGGGTTCGGGACCAGGCTTGGGTGCGGCCATGAGCAAAGAGAAATCGGACTGTCCTGCTTCCAGTCTTGGGATGTCGGCCACTTTCTTGAAGGTGGCGCGGATCATGGCATCATGGCAGCCCGCGCACTCCAGGGGACCGCTCGGCTGTTTGGCCTTGCCGATTTCCATGTGGCAGCCCAGACATTTCTCGTGGGTCTGGTCCTTGTTCTCGGCAAAGGAAAGGTCCCTTTTTTCTGGCTTATCCTTGGCATGGCATTTGGAGCAGTTCTCCTTCTGCCCGGGAGCGGGAAGAACCGCCTTCGATGACGAGTGCCTGAAGTGCAGGGACTTGTCGAAGCTGATCAATGTGCGGGACGTGCCCGCCGGACCGGCATGACAGGTCCGACACTGCTCGCTGCCAGGGCCGCTCTTTTTGCCGGCCTTGGTCGTGTCCGCGTGACACTTGATGCAGTTGTCATGGTAAATCGCCTTGATTTCCTTGGCATTTGTGTCTTCCTGACGTTTGAACTTGGCCGTGACCTTGTTTTCGGTCACCGTGTGGCAGGATTCGCACTTTCCTTCGAGCGCCTTGGTATGCTTGTCATGCTCAAACCGGACTGCAGGATACTCTAGACCACCGAAATTCTTGAGCGTGTCAATGGTGACAAGATCAGCGCCCAACTGCTTCGCAGCGATCGTGTCCTGCTTTCCCCCAAGAGCGTTCAGACCGAATCCAGCCACAGCTATGCTCATGCACAGGATTCCGACCCATCGCAGCATTGGTCTTCCCTTCTCCATGTGAAAATTCCTTTGTTGAAATCCACTCCGGAAAATCCCGGAAACCCCCACGCCCGGAGGCGTCGCCCCCCAGCCCATGCCTCGCCCCGGAAAAAACCAAAATCCAGCCAGCATCCCCTCGCAAATGCGGAGCAAAAAATTGAGCGCAAGCAGACCAAACTGGTATGATTTATTCCGACCATCGAGGTATAGAATTCCTCCCTTTCCGTCAAGGCCTCATGCTTTTTTTCACAATCAGTCCACGCCGCTTCCGGCCAGACAAGGCCGTGCCGCAATATGCCGATATTAAAAATTATTTTGCACGAGGATAGTGAACGCGGCTTCACGTCGACACGACAGAAACAGAAAGCCCGGCTGAACCGGGCTTGACTGTGGACGAATCGGATATAGGGCGGGTCAGTTCCGACAGGGATTTCAAACCCTGACCGGGATGAACGCAATCAGCCTCTGTCTGGATTGCCCGGCGTGACATCCTCGGGAGAAGTTGCCGGCAATATCTTGGAGTCGACATCGGACGCCTCTATCTGTTTGGGACCAAGCGTCTTGCCTCGGCTGTCGATCATGGTCCGCTCGTCGAGGATGGCGATGCCCAACCGATCCATGACCTCGCGCTTGTATTCATATTCCATGTTCTTCTTGCGCAGCTTGTAGTTGAGGACCATGCGCACGACACCGAAAACGGTTCCCGCCACCAGGACGCAGCCGAGCCCGATGAGCGCGATGCGGGCCGCTGCCTCTCCGAAACGGGCCAGATACTCCATAATCGCGCCCAGATTGTAGACGGCTCCGACCAGCGCGCCGAGCAGCAACAAAGTCAGCTGAAAAGGCAGCTGAAAACAGAAATTGGCAGCCTTGGCAAAGGCTCCCGCCGCACCGCCCGAGATATCCTTGAAGATCGGCGCGCCGCGCTGCCCATACAAAAAAGAATTGAAGGCCACGACCACGATGCCGACCAGAAATGTCACGGCCACGGGTGCGATAAAGGAAACCAAAAAATAGGCTTTCCACGGAAAGGGGACGTCCACGGGCTTGCCCGTGACCGCCACCTCGTCAATGCCAAGCTGATACACCCAGCAGACCAGGAAAATAAGCACTTCCACCACGATCAGAAGCTGTACATATTTCCGGAACAGGTCCTTGATCTCGTAATCGTCAAAAAGCGAGGCAACTCCCTTGCGTCTGCCCGCGCCCTGACCCTTATGAATCTCCGCCATCACAACTCCACCCTATGTCCAAGCACGCATGGCCTGGCATCTCGCCCACGATCCTGATTCGCGACTCAGCGCAGATCGATCGAGGTTAAATTTATTTTTACATTTCAAAACGAAACAACGCCCGCCCGGAAGGGTTGAGTTCCCCTGGCCTCTGCATTAGGTAACCGCAATCCTTTCACCAAAGACCATACGGAACAATTCATGCGTCATTTTGACATCATTGTCATAGGAGCGGGTCCGGGCGGTTATGCCGCAGCTCTGCTCGCCAGTCAAAGAGGAAAAACAGTCGCCATCATCGAGCAGCAGTACCTCGGCGGCACATGCCTGAACTGGGGGTGCATCCCCACCAAACTCTATCTCGGCGCCACGGCCCACCTGGACGGGCTGCAGGCCCAGAGCCGCCTGCGCTTGTGCAGCGGATCCGTGCACATGGACCTGCCCGCCCTCAGGAAGCGCAAAACCGCCTTTGTCTCCGCCACCCACAAGGCCATGGCCTGCTGCCTGGACACGCACGGCGTGACGCTGCTGCGGGGACACGCGAGGCTGGCTGACAGCCGCACCGTGCACATCACGGGTCAGACAGAAGAGCAGTGCTCCTTCGCGTCCCTCATCATCGCCACGGGCTCGGCCCCTGCCGCCTTTCCCAAACTTGCCCCGGATCACGAGCGCATCCTCGACTCCACGGACCTGCTGGATCTCGACGCGGCCCCAGGGAGCCTGGCCATCATCGGCGCCGGAGCCATCGGCCTGGAAATGGCCGATTTCTGGCACCGCCTGGGCACGTCCATTCACCTTATTGAAGGCGCCCCGCGCCTCGCCCCGACCGAAGACGAGGAAATAGCCCAGACTCTGCACGGCATGCTCAAACGGAAAAAATGGAACATCGTCACGGGCAAGCGCGTGGCCGGACTGCTCAACGAAGGCGAGTCCGTGCTGACCAGACTGGAGGACGGCACGGAAATCCGCACGGACAAGGCCCTCGTCGCCGTCGGCCGCAAGCCCAACTCCGGAAGTCTGGGCCTGGAAAACGCCGGCATCGCCACGGCCGATGCGGGCTGGATCCTCACCGACGAGTGTCTGCGCGCCGCACCAGGCATCTACGCTGTCGGCGACGTCAACGGCCGCACCCTTCTGGCCCACGCTGCCGAACATCAGGCCCGGCACGCCGTGCTGCACGCCCTGGGCGAAATCAGCCTTCCGTACGCTTCGGGCCCCATGCCAGGCTGCATCTACGGTTCCATCGAGGTCATGCGCGCCGGCCAGACCGCGGCCGAGTTGACGGCCGCCGGACACCGGGTCCTCGTGTCCCGCGTAAGTCTCGGCGCCAACCCCATTTCCCAGGCCCACGGTCAGGCCCAGGGCCTGGTCAAGGTCGCCTGGATCGACGGGGTGGTCCACGGCATCACCGCCGTGGGCCACGCGGCCTCCCATCTGGTCACCCTGGCCGAAATCATGGTCCGGGACGGCTGGACCAGAGAAACGGCCCACCAGCACATCTTTGCCCACCCCACCCTGGACGAAGCCCTGCGCGACGCCCTCACCGCCCCCCTGGAGGACGCGTGAGCCAAGGCCCCTTTCGCGCACTCCTGCCCCTCGTGCTGGCCTCGGCTTCGCCCAGGCGGCAGGCCCTTTTGGCCGGACAGGGGCTGGGATTCGAGGTCATCCCGAGCACATTCCCCGAGCCGCAGCCCGATCCCGGCGAAAACCCCGCCGACTACGCGGCCCGCATGGCCCGCATCAAGGGCGCGGACATCGCGGCCAGACACCCGGACAAAATCATCATCAGCGCCGACACCATCGTCGTGCAGACGGAGATTATCCTGGGCAAGCCCAGGGACCGCGCCCAGGCACTGGCCATGCTGACCTCCCTGTCCGACGGCTGGCACGAGGTCATGACCGGATTCTGCGTGCTGCGGGCGCGGGGCAATATCGCCCGCTGCCAGACCGTGACCACCCGCGTGCACATGGCCCGCAACACCCCGCCCATGCTCGCGGCCTACGTGGCCACGGGCGAGCCCATGGACAAGGCCGGAGCCTACGGCATCCAGGGCATCGGAGCCTTTCTGGTGGACGAGGTCCGGGGCTCCTACACCAATGTGGTCGGCTTGCCCCTGCGCTCGGTGCTCAACATCCTGCTTGAAATCCACGCCATCGGAGTGGCCGATGCTCAAAACCCTGCCCTGCCCTGACACGCTCCGCGACAAGCTGGCCCTGCACGCCGCCACCCTGGGTCCGGCCGGACGCATGGCCACGGCTCCGGGCACCTGGGGTTCCCTGGCCGCGGCCATCCTCGCGCCCATCCTGTTCCTGCCCCTGCCGCCATGGGGCCGCGTGCTGGCGCTGATCCTGATCTTTCCCCTGGGCGCGTGGTGCGCGAGCCGGGCCGAAGTCATCCTGAGCCACAAGGATCCTGGCTGCGTGGTGGTCGATGAACTGTGGGGGCAATGGATCGCCCTGCTTCTGCTCCCCCGCGCGGAGCCGATGTGGATTATCGCGGCCTTTGCCCTGTTCCGTCTCTTCGACATCGCCAAGCCCTGGCCCGTGCGGG
This sequence comes from uncultured Desulfovibrionaceae bacterium, assembly GCA_964589645.1. Lineage (GTDB taxonomy): Bacteria > Desulfobacterota > Desulfovibrionia > Desulfovibrionales > Desulfomicrobiaceae > Desulfomicrobium. The sequence continues at coordinate 8,734 of CAZPSN010000028.1, read as the reverse complement.
CGTCCGAAAACTGGCTGCCCCACGGATGGGGCATCATGATCGACGATGGGTTTGCCGGCCTCTACGCCCTCATCATCCTGTCCGCATGCCGTTTGGCGTTCTGAGCCATGCCTCTTCCTTTCCTGCCCGTTGACACCATCCTGCCGGACCTGCGGGAGGCCCTGGAGGTGGAGGGTGCCTGCGTGGTCCACGCCCCGCCGGGCAGCGGCAAGACCACGCGCATCCCCCTGGCCCTGATGGATGCCCCGTGGCTCGGCCAGCACAAGATCCTCATGCTCGAACCCCGACGGCTGGCCGCCCGGGCCGCGGCCCGGCACATGGCCGGCCTGCTGGGCGAAGAGGCCGGGGAACGGATCGGCTACCGCACACGGCTGGACCTGCGCGTCTCCCGCCAAACCCGCGTGGAAGTGGTCACCGAAGGCATCCTGACCCGCATGCTGCAACACGACCCGGAACTTTCCGGATACGGCTGCGTCATTTTCGATGAATTCCACGCCCGCAGTCTGCAGGCGGATCTGGGGCTGGCCCTGTGCCTGGACGTGCGCGGGGCCCTGCGCCCCGACCTGCGCCTGGTGGTCATGTCCGCCACTTTGGACGTGGAGGCCGTGGCCGGACTCATCGCACCCTGCCGCGTGCTGTCCTGCCCGGGTCAGCCCCATCCCGTGGACACCCGCTATCTGCGCCCCCAGGGCGTCTTCGTGGAAGAGCGCATGGCCAAGGCCATCCGCCACGCATTGACGACCGAACCAGGCAGCATTCTGGCCTTCCTGCCCGGGGCCCGCGAGATCCACCGCACCCATGAACTGCTGGGCCATCCCGGACCAGGCGTCTCGATCCACCCGCTCCTCGGGGCGCTCACGGCCGCGGAACAGGACCTGGCCATCGCGCCCGCCGCGCCCGGCACGCGCAAGGTTGTCCTGGCCACGGCCATCGCCGAGACCTCTCTGACCATCGAAGGTGTTTGCATCGTGATCGACAGCGGGCTGGCCCGCCTGCCCCGCTTCGATCCGGTCAGCGGCATGACCCGCCTGGTCACCGAGCCCGCCTCCCTGGCCACCCTGACCCAGCGTCGGGGCCGGGCCGGCCGCACGGAGCCCGGCGTGTGCATCCGCATCTGGGACCAGGCCGACGAGATCAGCCGCAAGCCCTTCCCCCTGCCGGAAATCCTGGAGGGCGACCTGGCCCCCCTCGTCCTGGATCTGGCCCTGTGGGGCGTCACGGACCCGACCTGCCTGACCTGGCCGACCCCGCCGCCCGACGGCAACTACCGCAGCGCAGTACGACTCCTGCAACGACTGCGCCTTGTGGACGAACAGGGCCGCGTCACCGCCCACGGCCGCGACGTGGCCGTCCTGCCCCTGCATCCCCGGCTGGGCCACATGGTCCTTGCTGCCGCGGGTCTGGGCCTGGGGCCCACGGCCGTGCATCTGGCCGCGCTGCTGGCCGAGCCCGGGCGCGTCATGCGCGCGGGTCCGGACCTGCGCGTCGCCCTCTCGCCCCGCGCCCAGATTCCGGACCCGGTGCGCCAGGGCATGGACCAGATCAGGCGCCTGGCCTCCATTCCGGCCGGACCAGGCAAGCCCGACGCGGCCGGATTGCTGACGGCCCTGGCCTACCCGGACCGCGTGGCCCGCCGCCAGGAGGACGGATCCTACCGCCTCACCAGCGGACGCAAAGCCGTCTGGCCCGGCCCGAACACCCTGGCCGGTGAAGAATTTGTGGCCATCGCCGACCTGGACGGAGAGGCGGCTGGCGCGCGCATCTGGCAGGCCGCGCCGCTGCGGCGGGAGGATCTGGAAGCGTGTTTTGGGGATGAAATGCGCGACATGGAAGAAGTGCGGTTCGACCCCCTCCGGGACCGGGTCACGGCCACGCGAAAACGTATGCTTGGCGCCTTGTGCGTGCGCGAAGAAGGGCTCAGCGCGGATCAGGACGTCATCACCCGCGCCCTGCTGGCCGGGCTGCCAGACCTGTCATGGCTGCCATGGACTCAGGACAGCCGCGCCCTGCGGGACCGGGTCCGCTTCCTGCGCGGCCTGGACCCGGACGCGTGGCCGGATCTGGGCGACGAGGCGCTGCGCCGCGCCGTCCAGGACTGGCTGGAACCCTTTGCCCAGGGTGCGCGGTCCCGAGCGGATCTGGCCAAGGTGCCGCTACTCCAGGCCCTCAAGAACCTCATCGGCTGGAACCGGCTGGCGGAACTGGATCGGCTGGCCCCGGAACACATGACCGTGCCTTCGGGCGCCACGCGGCGCATCGACTACAGCCCTGATTCCGGACCAATCCTGCCCGTCAAGCTGCAGGAAATGTTCGGCTGCGCCACCACCCCGACCCTGGCCGACGGCCGCCACCCCCTGGTCCTGCACCTGCTCTCGCCCGCCGGACGGCCCTTGCAGGTCACCCGTGACCTCGAATCCTTCTGGAAAAACGGCTATCCCCTGGTCCGCGCCGAAATGCGCGGCCGCTACCCCAAACACCCCTGGCCCGAAGACCCGACCACGGCCCCGCCCACGGCCAAGACCAAGAAGGGCATGACTCCGAGATAAGAATGCCTCCGGCGGGCAGGGGCATACCCCTGCACCCATTCATGTCACATTTCACGTTCACGCACGGCTCAAGCGTTCCGCTTTTCCTTTGCCCAAAAAACGAATCCCCGCCGAAGCGAGGATTTGTCCGATGCAACACGCATTGAACTCCAGCTAGCGACTTCTGAGCTGCCGCTTGTCTCCCACACGCATGGTGATCTTTTCCTTGTCCAGATACTCTAACACCGGAATGGCGAACTTGCGGGTCAAGTCCGTCAGGTCGCGGAAATCCTGCGGCCCCATTTCCTGGTTGGATTCGAAGAAGCCCCGCACGCGGCCGATGATGTCATCCATGGCCGTGCGCGCGTAGTAGAATTCCTCGCTGATCTTCACCAGCACGCCTTCCTCCAACAAGAGCCGGAACATCTGCGCCGCGTCCTTGGCCGGAAGGTTGTTCTCCTCCAGAAAGGCCTTGGTGGTCGGCGGCATGAGTCCGGCCTGGACATAGGTCGACTCCATGATGGTCCGCAGCCCGGACTGGTCCGAGGCCAGGGAGACCACATGCCCGGGCAGGCGCAGGGTGTCTCCCTCCAGGACCATCTGGCCGGACTTGACCAGCCGTTCCACCAGGAAGTGCACCAGCTTGGGGTGCACGCCCTGGCCGAAACTTGAGGCCAGCTCGGCCCGCGAGATGCCCTGGCGCATGGGTTCGCGGCGGTGATATGCGGCCAGATAGGTCAGACATTCCTGGCCCAGGACATCCAGCACGTCCGCGCCCACATAGCGTTTGTCCTCGCGGTCGAACTGGAAGGCCAGCTGCTTGCCGCCCAGAAGCTGCAACGTCTTGTCCAGGAGCTTTGATTCCATGTCGGTCATGATCCTGAGTTCCGCCACGGTCAGCCCGCCGCGCCCGGCCAGGCGCAGCTGGGCCAGGAGCAGCTCCTCGCCGGACATGCCGCCCAGGGCCGCCAGGGTCTCCAGGTCGCGGGAATGACGTTTCACCTTGCGGCCCTGGGGGTTGATGATCCGCCCGCCTGCCACGGTCATGAGCGGCGAGAACGAGCGCACGATGCAGCGGTCCCCGAACACGCCGGGCAGCGGTTTGGGAAAACGGACCTGGCACACGGACGTCTCTCCCGGCTCCAGTTTGTCGCGATCCAGGAAGAAGAGTTTGGCCAGGATCTCGCGCGAGCCGTGATGGAAATGGACTTCCGTGCGGTGCTTGAGGGGATTGGGCGAGGAGGACAGGCAGGTCAGCTCCACGTCCCAGACCGGCGCGGGAAACAGGGTCTGGGGATGGGCCAGGACCTCGCCGCGCTCCAGATCGTCCACGTCCAGACTGTGCAGATTCACGGCCGTGCGCTCGCCGGCCCGGGCCGTATCCGTGGCCGCTCCGTGCACCTGCAGGCTGCGCACCTTGGACTTGAGGCCCGCCGGATAGATTTCCACATCCTCTCCCACGCGCAAGGCACCGGAAATCGACGTGCCGGTGATGACCGTGCCGTGCCCCTTCATGGTGAAAACGCGGTCGATGGGCAGCCGGAACAAATCCGAACGGCGATCCGGTGCAAAGGAGGTGGTCAGTTCGATGATGCTGGCCTTGAGGGTTTCCAGACCCGCCCCGGTATGGGCGGAAACGGGAATGATGGGCGCCTCGGCCAGGAAGGAGCCGGACAGATAGGTCGACACCTCGTCGCGGACCAGATCCAGCCAGTCCTCCTCCACCATGTCCGTCTTGGTCAGGGCCACCAAACCGGTCCGGATGCCCAGAAGCGAACAGATTTCCAGATGCTCGCGGGTCTGGGGCATGATGCCTTCGTCGGCCGCGACAACCAGGAGCACGAAATCAATGCCCGCGGCTCCGGCCACCATGTTCTTGACGAAGCGTTCATGGCCCGGCACGTCGATGATGCCGAGTCGCACCTGAGGAGTCAGATCCAGATAGGCGAAGCCCAGCTCAATGGTGATGCCCCGCTTCTGCTCTTCGGCCAGGCGGTCGCAGTTGATGCCGGTCAGGGCCTTGATGAGGCTTGTCTTGCCGTGATCGATGTGTCCGGCCGTTCCCATGATGACAGGCATGCGCGTCTCCTAGCTGCGAAAGAATGCGTGGTAGGCCTTGACCGTGGCGTACAGGTCGGCCTTGGAACTGATCTCGAAAGGACTGTGCATGGACAAAACACCGGGGCCAAAGTCAATGACTTCCATCCCGTAGACAGCCAGGTCCCGGGCTACGGTGCCGCCTCCCCCTTCGTCGACCTTGCCCATCTCGGCCAGTTGCCAGGGAATGTTCTGTTGGGCCAGCAGGGCGCGGAACCAGGCCACGTATTCGCAATCGGCCTCGCTGGCGCCGTACTTGCCGCCATGGCCGGTAAATTTGGAGAAGACCGGACCACAGCCAAGCAAGGAAGCGTTCAGCTTGTCGTGCACATCCTGGTAGTCTGGGTCCAGCGGGCAGTGCACATCGGCGGACACGGCTCTGGTGCGCGCCAGGACGTGACGCAAGCGGCTCTGTGGCTCCCAGGCTTCGACGATGTCGGCCAGGGCGTTTTCCATGAACCGGGACTTGGCGCTCGTGGCCCCTTCACAGCCGATCTCTTCCCTGTCGGTCAGCACCAGGACCTGGGTGTATTCCGCTTGGGATGCATTCAGGAACGCCTTGACGGAAGCAAACACGCACAGGCGGTCATCCTGGCCGTACCCACCGATCAGGGATCGGTCCAGGCCCACGAAGCGGGCCCGGCCCGCGGGCACGACCTGCAGTTCAGCGCTGAAAAGATCTTCCTCGATGATGGCGTAGCGTTCGTGCAGCAGTTCGAGGACCCGCTGCCTGACCCGGGCGTCATCACTTTTGTCCGCACTGCTGTCCTCGCTGCCGGCCGGCTCGTGACCACAGGCGAGGTTGAGCTTCTCGGCGACGAAGGCCTTTTCCACTGTCTCCTCGCGCTGTTTGCGGGCCAGATGCGGGAGCAGGTCCAGAACGGTGAAGACGGGATCGTGCTCATCCTCGCCGATGCAGATCGAAACGACCCGACCGTCCCGGGTCACCACGGTTCCGTGCAGGGCCAGGGGCCTGGCCAGCCATTGGTACTTCTTGATCCCGCCGTAGTAATGCGTCTTCATCAAGGCGACACGGCACTCCTCGTGCAACGGATGCTGTTTCAGATCCAGGTGGGGGGTGTCGACGTGGGCGCTGATGAGCCGCAAACCCTGGCTCAGGGAACCGCTGCCGCGGCGGGCCAGGAGCACCGCCTTGGACCGGAAGGGAATCACAACCAGGCTCCCGCGCACATCCTCCCTGCAACCGGCGGCCGTGGCCTGCTCGACCACCCAGGCCACGGTTTCTCGCTCGGTCTTGCACCGGCTCAGGAACTCAATATATTCGAGGGCCAGTCCGTCCATGCCTGACCGGTCCTCGGGAGTGTCGTAACGGTCCCAGCAATTCACGGCCTTATAGCTCAACCCATTCTCCATACACACTCCTCGCTGCTGCTCAACCTTGAAGCAAAAAAGGGGAGCGGAATCGCTTCCAGCTCCCCAAGCACGCGCCTTCCGGCGGGCATCAATCCATTTTGTCGAAGAATTCCTTCTCAGCACCACACTTGGGACAGACCCAACCCTCGGGCAGGTCCTCAAAGGCCGTCCCGGCTGGAATGTTGTTGTCCGCGTCGCCCTCGGCCGGATCATACACATAGCCGCACGGGCATTCCCATCGTTCCATGGCCATAGCTGCCTCCTTGGTGATTTATGGTGAACGGTGAAAAATCAGCCCTTCTTGCCCAGGGCCTTGGCCAGGGCGCTGCCCAGGGAGCCCATGTCGCTGTCCGAGGTCTGCGGCGTGTACCCCTTCCAGTCCGAGACTTCTTCCTTCTTGCCGGTGCCCAGGCTGATCTTACGCTCGCGGATGTTCACGTTTTCGATGCTGACGACCACGGTTTCGCCGATACCGAGCTTGTCGAATTTGACCTCGCCCTCGGCCCTGGACATGACCGACTGGGGCAGAAGTCCCGTCACGCCGGGCTCAAGGGTTATGAACAGGCCAAAGGGCTGGCGTTTCTCCACCGTACCCTCGACGCTGGTGCCGACAGGATACTTCTCGGCCACGGCCAGCCACGGATCGCCCTCGGCGTCGCGCATGCTGAGCGAAATGCGCTGTTTGTCCACATCGACCTGCTTGATCACGGCAGGGACCATGTCGCCGACCTGGACCACATCGCCGGGCTTGTGGATGCGTTTGGCGTAGCTCATCTCGCTGACATGCACCAAACCCTCGATGCCCGGAGCGATCTCCACGAAAGCGCCAAATTCCATCAGCTTGACCACTTTGCCGGTGACCTTGTCGCCATCCTTGAAGCGTTCGGCCACGGTCTTCCAGGGGTCGTCCTGGGCCTGCTTGATGGACAGGGACAGACGCGTTTCGCCGGGCTTCTTGCCCTGGCTCGTGCCCAGATACTTGACCCGGACCCGATCTCCGACGGAAAGTGCCTCGTTGGGATCCTGGATCCTGGCCCAGGAAATCTCGGAGATGTGCACCAGCCCCTCCACACCCGGCACCAACTCGACAAAGGCACCAAAGGCGGCCAGGCGGGTGACCACGCCCTCGACCACGTCGCCCACCGCGATCTTCTCGAAAAAGGCCGTGCTTGCCTCGCGCTGCTCCTCTTCCAGCAGGGCCCGACGGGAAACCACGATGTTGCGACCGCCCTCGGTCAACTTGGTGATGCGGAACTGCAGAGTCTGCCCCACATAATCCTCGGGATTGGCCACGTAGCGGGCATCGATCTGGGAAACCGGGCAAAAGGCCCGACGCTTCAGTACTTCGACATGGAAGCCGCCCTTGACGATCTCCTTGACCTTGCCTTCCACGGGAACGCGGCTGGAGTAGGCGTCCTCGAGCATGTTCAGTCCGCCGATTCCGGTCAGGGCCTTGGACAGGCGCACGGAATCGTCGGACACCCCGATCACGTAGAGTTCCAGCGTGTCCCCCTCGGCTACGCCCACCTCCCCGGCATCGTTGAGCAGTTCCTCGCGCTCCACAATGCCGTCCACAGAGGCGCCGCAGTCGACGAAAACGGACTTCTGCCCGATGGAGATGACCGTTCCGGACACCTTGTCCCCTGCCTTGAGTGCCGCCTTGCGCTGGGATTCGTAGGATGCGAACAGCTCGGCAAAATCTTCGCTCATGTTTGACTACCTTGTTGCAACGTCGTCCGTCATTCGAAACGGGTAATGGAGTTGATGGAGACCTGATCGGCGGGTGCGTGTTCGTGATCGCCCTGGGCCTTGACCCGGACTTTTTCAATTTTCTTGATCACATCCATCCCGTCAATGACTTGACCGAAAACGCAATAGCCAAACTCATCCTCGCCCTGATGGTCCAGGTCCGGATTGTCGACCGTATTGATGAAAAACTGCGCCGCGGCGCTGTGCGGATCGGCCGTACGGGCCATGGCCAGGGTGCCTTCCAGGTTCTTGAGGCCGTTTGCTGCCTCGTTGACCACTGGCGGCCGGGTCGGCTTTTCTCGCATCATGTTATCAAGGCCGCCGCCCTGGATCATGAAACCCTTGATGACTCTGTGGAACAGGGTTCCAATATAAAAATTGGCATCAACGTATCCCAGAAAATTGGCCACGGTCTGCGGCGCCTTGTCCGCGAACAACTCGACCAGGAATTCGCCCTTGGTCGTGTCGACCAGGACCACCGGATTGCTCATTCTTTCCTCCAGAAAATGATTGCAACAAAAACGGAGTCAAAAAATATACGGCTCTCTCTCGTTTGGCAAACCCTTTGCCTGCAGGACCGGACCCAAAAATGGCAAAGACACCCTCTCGGTCCATGAACCGACCGCGCAGGTATCAGTTTCGGACAAATATCAGGCCGCCAAGGACACGGACACGCCCCCAAAGGCTGCATGCTTGTGAGGTCTGATTATTGAGCCTTGCCTTTGCGATATCCCTGCTTGAAATCTCCCGCCGCGTTCTCCACGCCCTTGACTGTCTTGCCCGTCACTTCTCCCATGGTCGAACAGCCTGCGATCAGCAAAAGGGACAGGCAAATAAGTACAATAACACGTTTCAGCATCACAAACCTCCATCGCGGCATCGTTTCCCGCGTCACGTAGTCCATTTATTGCCCGGCACCGGAATGGTCCGCGTCACACAGCCCCCCTACCTTGCCGCCGTCAAACGAGGCGTGATCCTCGCGCGGCTCC
>CAZPSN010000027.1:0-53776 GCA_964589645.1 uncultured Desulfovibrionaceae bacterium | reverse complement strand
AACCCGCGGCAAGACTTCATGGTCCTCGTGCGTTGTTCACCGTTCAGTGATTTGAAGACCATCGAAGACAAAGAGGTCATGATCCGCAACTTTTCGGAACTTTATGACATCCTGACCGAATGCGTGGCCATGGGCGTGAAGGATGGCAGCATTCGCGCGGCAGATCCCAAAAAAATGTCCGTTGTCGTGTTCTGCAACCTCGTTGGCGGTATCCGCCACGGGCTGCTCACCCCCTACGGTGACGAGTCCCTGTTCGACGACGTCGTCGACTTCATCGTCCACGGACTGCAGCCCTGCTCATAGCATTTCTTGTCCGATTCATTTTTCCTTTGGTTTTCCGTTGCCGAAGAGGTATGATTCCGTATCCGGCGTGACTACGCCGGGTCGATCATGTTCCCCGGAGCCCACCGTGGAAAAAAGAAAATGGCCCCGCATCGCCTGCCTTGAGCGTTGCAGCGTGCTTCCCTGCGCAGGCGCGGCTCAACCCCGCTTCTCGCGGATCCTCAACTACAGTTTCAACGGACTCATGCTCGAAATGGACGCGCCCCTGCGCCTGGGCGAACGTATCAACATCCATGTGCAGGAGCACCCCTCCGACAGTGTCTTGAGCCTCGTCGAAAAACGCGTGGGAACGGTGCGCTGGTGCTCAGGCATCCCGCAAAGCTTCAGCGGCTGCTACGAACTCGGCGTCGAAATGCCCGGACTTCTCCCGGTGACGCCCTTCGACAGGCGTTCCTGACCCTGATCCATCCCCTTGCCCAGCTGAGCCGGGGCGTCCGCCGACGGCCCCTTCCTGCCAGGACAACTAGTGCTTGAGCTTCAACGCGACCGAGGCTATGAGGACGGCACCTTGGTGATGCTCGTGATATTGCCTGCGCATAGCCGCTCAAAGACGGCGAGCGCATCGCCCGAACCCCAACACCGCTCAAGGACTCATGCCAAAAAAGAAACGCAACGCGTTCCACAAGCAGCCCAACCTCTATCTGAAGCGCAAAGCCCATTCCTCTCGTTTTGGGAGGCCCCTGTTGGCCGTCCTGGGCCTGTCGGTCGTTGCCTGCGTGGTTATCTTCAGTTTCGTCACCCCCAGGGAAACCCAATCAAGCATTGATCGTTCCGCGACGGGATTCATGACCCGGCACGACATGGACGGGGAGTACGAACAGGACAACGAGGCCACGGACGGCCCGGAACAGGGTGAGGAGCAGGCCAGGGACATGCGGGATCTTCCCGAAACCGATGCGCCCCGGGAGCCTGAGATCACCCGCATGACGGACACCATCAAGAGCGGCGACACCCCGACCACCCTGCTTGAAGGGCATCTTGGCCTGGCCGAAATCTACTCCCTGTGCGACGAGAGCCAGGACACCTACCCGTTGCAAAGCCTCAAGGCGGGCCAGCCCTGGACCATGATCTACTCGGACAACTCCCTCATCGGCCTGGAATACGAGATCGACGCCAACGAACGCCTCGTCGTCAGCATGACCGACTCGGGCTATGAATTCCGGCGTGAGGCCATTCCCTACGAAGTGGAAAAGAAAACCGTCTCCGGGGTCATCGAAAGCAGCTTTTTCGGGGCGGTCACCCAGGCCGGCGAAAGCGAGGAACTGGCACTGCGCTTGGCCAACATTTTCGCCTATGACGTTGATTTCATGCGGGATCTCCGCACCGGGGATTCATTTACGGTCATTATTGAAAAACGATTTCGGGAAGGGGCCTTCTCCGGGTACGGAGAATTGAGCGCCGCAAGCTTCACCAACCAGGGCCAGACCTACTACGCGTTCCGGTTCACGGACTCCAGGGGCGACACCGCCTATTATGACCAGAACGGCCGTCCGCTCCGCAAGGCCTTCCTCAAGTCTCCCCTGCCCTTCACCCGCATCTCCTCGGGCTACTCCATGAGCCGCATGCATCCCATTCTCAAGTACAGACGCCCGCACCAGGGCATCGACTACGCCGCGCCCACGGGGACGCCTATCAGCACCGTGGCCGACGGGGTCATCGCCGAAACAGGCTCCAACAATTCCCAGGGCCGCTACGTCCGGGTCGCGCACAGCAACGGATATGACACCATCTACAATCACATGAGCAAATTCGCCAAGATCACCAAAAGAGGCTCCAAGGTGAAGCAGGGTGCGGTCATCGGCTACGTCGGCAGCACCGGCTACGCCACCGGTCCCCATCTGGACTTCCGGATGCGCCACAACGGACAGCTCATCAACCCTCTCAAACTGAAGATGATGCCCGCAAACCCGATCGCGGCCAAGGAAATGCCTGCGTTCAAGGCCGCCATCGCCGACGCCCGCGCACTCCTGGAGAGTCCACTGCAAGCCGCGAATCCGACCCAGACCACTGTCCGCTGACCCCCTTTCCCTGGGGCACCGCTCCGTGGTCCGCATTCGACCAAATCGAATCGTGTGGTTGCAAGATGCCTCAAAGGTACATACAAAAATAATGCGGGCTCTCACTGTGGCGTCCCGTGTCTTGATCGTCAGGAGCCAGAGTTTTGCACCACGTACGAAGCACCCAGACCATACTGATCGTCGACGACGAGCCCATCAACATCAAGGCTCTGCAGGCTGTCCTTGGCGATGAGCACAACCTCGCCTTTGCCACCAGCGGCGAAGAGGCCTTGGAGATGGCCAAAAACGATCCGCAACCGGACCTCATCCTGATGGATATCGTCATGCCCGGTCTGGATGGTTTTGAAGTCTGCGCATTGCTCAAGAAGGACGAAAAAACCAGCCACATCCCCCTTGTCTTCCTAACCGCCAAATGGGAAACCTGCGAGGAAGCCAAGGGCTTGGAGATGGGCGCCGTGGACTACATCCGCAAGCCCTTCAGCGCCCCGATCATCCGGGCCAGAATCCGTAATCACCTGGAACTCAAGAAGACCCGGGACATGCTTGAAAACCTGTCCACCCTGGACGGGCTGACCAACATTCCCAACCGGCGCAGATTCGACGAAATCTATGCCCACGAATGGACACTGGCCACCCGCACGAAGTTGCCTCTGTCCCTGCTCTTCATCGACATCGACCATTTCAAGAATTACAATGACTGCTACGGCCACTTGGCCGGCGACGACTGCCTCAAGGCCGTGGCCAGGATACTGCAATCCTCCCTTGGCCGTCCGGCGGACTTTCTGGCCCGCTACGGCGGGGAAGAATTCATCATCCTGCTTCCGGACACGAGCGCGCATGGCTGCGAGCATCTGGCCGAAACCATCCGCGCCGCCATCGAAACACTGGACATCGAACACCGCGATTCGCCTGTGGCCGACCATCTGACCGTATCCATCGGCGCCGTGACCTGCGTCGATGTCACGCAATGCGACAGCGCCATCCTGCTGGAACAGGCCGACCGACTTCTCTACCAAGCCAAGCATGAGGGCCGCAACCGCGTCAAAACCCAAATCCTGCCCTGACAGATGCGCTCAGGCTTGGTTAACAGAAGACAACATTACGGGGGATGTGATGGAACTGACAGGCAAGCGCTTCGTGATCATGGTCGACACCCAATTCAACGACCACGAGTTCTGGTACCCCTATTACCGGCTCAAGGAAGCCGGGGCAGAGGTCTCCGTCGTTGCCAGTACAACAGCGCAGACATACGCGGGCAAGTACGGCACCCCTGCCAGGGCGGACAAGATTCCAACGGATATCAACGTAGCCCAGTACGCAGGCCTCATCATTCCTGGCGGATACGCTCCGGACCACATGCGCAGGGATCAAAACATGGTCAGCCTGGTCAGGGCCTTTGATCAGCAGGGCAAGATCGTCGCGGCCATTTGCCACGCGGGATGGATGCTCGTTTCGGCGGGAATTCTGAAAGGACGGACCGTGACCTCTTTTTTCGCCATCAAGGACGACTTGATCAATGCAGGTGCCACATGGCTGGACCATGATGCGGTCGTCGACGCGAACATGATCACCAGCCGCACGCCCGACGATCTGCCGGCCTTCATGAGGGCCGTCATCGCGGCCTGCGCCTGACAAAAGGCCAAGCGGCTATTTCCGGTCCAGAATCAAGCGGGAGATCTCCCGGAAGAGTTCCTGCTCCCGCACGACCCCGATGACCCTGCCACCACGCTGCACTGCCACCCGCCGCCGGTTCTCTTCGCACAGCAGATGCGCCACCTCTGCCAGACTGGCCTCGCAGTCCACGACCGGAGGCCGAGGGTTCATGATTTCGCGCACGCACCTGGATTCGAGGGCATGGACGCGGATGGTGAAAAGCCCGGACCAGAAGAGGGGGGAGAACTTTGTGCACTGTGCCGCTCCATCCTGGCCGGCAGAGAGATAATCCGGCCTGACGGCCTGGATGAGATTGCGCATGGCCAGCACGCCCACCAGTTCTTCTCCGTCGAAGACCAGCACCGCCCGGTGTCCCGAGTCCATGATCAGACCAGATGAAATGAAATTTTCCGACGCAATCTTGAGCTGCTTGATCCCGTCGCCGACCGTGCTCGAAGCTTGGATGCAGGTGTAATCCTCGATGGGGATCATGACTTCGGTGACCTTTCGCTCACGCGCGCCCTCAAATCGCGGAGCGTTGACCGCGTCGACGACGCGCGCCACGAGGACTTCCGGGACGCACGGCGTGCACAGGTAGTCGAAGGCTCCCGCAGCCTGGGCCTTGCGGGCGGAGGCAAGATCCCCGTGACCGGCGAGAACGATGATCTTGCAGCGGGGCTGCATGGCCAGAATGCGCGGGAGAGCCGTCTCCCCGTTCAGCTCGGGCAGGTCGGCTGCGAGCAGGACGACTTGAGGCGTCCCGGCCTGCAACAACTCCAAAACCTGGCTTTCCGTCTCGAGAATGCGGACCTCGAAGCCTTGCCGCTCCAGGATCGCGGCAATGGAACCCCCGGATACGGACTTGCCGTCCGCAATGGCCACGAGTGGTCTGTTCAAGGCATCTCTCCCTGGTCTTTTCCCGGCTCGAAGTTTTAATGCGCCTGGGCCAGTCTCCACATTTCATGGGCGCTTTTGACCCGCTCCACGAGAAGGGTCATTTCCACTGGTTTGATCAAGAAGTCGAAGGCCCCGCTGGTCAGGCACACCGCGGCATCGTCCGATGTCGCGTGTCCGGTGAGGATGATGACCTGCACGGCAGGAAAGGTGTCCTTGATCTCGCGCAGCACGTCCTGCCCCGTCATGCCGGGCATCTTCAAGTCCAGAACGACGACCTGACACGTCTTCTCCCGCAGGAGATTGACCACGTCGCGGCCAACCGAGCACAGCTCGACATCAATGCCCTTGCGCCGGAATATTTTCGCCGCCGTCTGCAGATAGCTCTCCTCGTCATCGACAAGCAACACCCGCAATGCATCATCCATGAGCACCTCGACCTGAGCCGCAATCCCAGATACGCCCGAAAGCCGGGCCATTGCACTATCTCTCAATCCGCCATCTCCCTTCGTATTCAAGCCCCCGGGATCGAGACCTTGGGCAGAAGGAGAAAGAACGTTGAACCCTGCCCTTTGATGCTTGTAAAATCCAACACTCCCTTCATGCTTTCCACAATTCCGTGACACAGGGACAAGCCCAGTCCAGTCCCGCTCCCTGCCGGCTTGGTGGTGAAGAAAGGCGTGAAAATCAATTGATGATGCTCGGGACTGATACCTGCCCCGTTGTCCGTTATGGCGATGCGCACCTGATCCGTTCCTTCGGGCGAACACGAAAGCACGATCTCCCCCGCCCGGCCGTCACCAACTTCGGCAATGGCGTGCATGGCGTTGTTGAGCAGGTTCAGCAAAACCTGTTGCAGCCTGCTGGGATCGACATGCACAAAGAGCCTTACCGGCGAGATGTTCAGCCGCAACGAGATGTTGTTGAGCTGAATCTTCTTCTGGATCATGGTCAACACTTCGGGAATGAATTTCGCCAGGTCGATGTTTTGCAGTTCGGAGTTGCCAGCCCGTCCAAAGCTCAGAATCGAATGCGTGATGCGCGCGCACCGATCGATCTGAAGCTTGATCTGATTCATGCTGGACGTGATCTCGTTCACGCCGTTCAAAAACTCGGGATCCGTGGAGGGCTGAGCCATGAAATCCTGAAGCAGCATGTCGATGTAGGCCTGCTCGCTCTTCATGATCTGCAGGGGGTTGTTGATTTCGTGGGCAAAACCGGCCGCCATTTCACCCAATTCGGCCAAGCGGCCGGCCCGGTACAGCTGTTCGCGCAGCTTCTCGCGTTCCTCTTCCCGCTGCAGAAGCATTTTCTCCACATAACCGGTCAGATAGAGAGAGGACAACAGGACGATGATGCCTCCACAGAGAACCGAAAGGGCAAGGAACACAAACGTGGAGTCGGTAACGTGGAACAGGGCGGTCGATGTCTTGCGGGCGGCCAGAATCCAACCAGCATGGCGCATGACCCTGCTGGAGTAGGCAGCGCTTGAAAGTGGATCCCAGAAGGTCGTGCCGATCCGGTCCAGAAACACTGGCTCGACCAGCTCTCGCTCCCTGGTCAGCACCTGCCCGCCGTTTCCGGCAATAACTTCCCCGCTGCGGGTAATGAGAAAAACATCGACTCCATCCGCACGCACATCCATGAGCATGCTCGTAAACACTTCCGGGTCCAGCGAAACTCTCAGTATGAGATTCCTGTCACCGAAAGAATGCCTCTTGGCCAGCACGACATGGGGCAAACCCATCTGACCCGCCATCACGCCGCTGACGCTGCTGCCGCGCTCCAGTGCTTCCTCCAGCCATCGTCCGGGCAGGACGTGGGTCCCCTTGTAGACGCTCGGACCTGCATAGGCGCGCACGGTACCATCCTGATCCACAAGGGCCACGTCAAAAATTTCCTTGCGTTTCCTCGCCAGATTCTCCAGTACCCGCCGCAAGACCTCGGAATCGGAGTCAGAGGAGAGCTGCCCTGCAACCAACCCCAAATCGCCCAGACAATCCTCGATGTAACGATCCAGCACATAGCTGTAATTCGAAGACAGAAGGTTCAAACGGTCAAGACTGGCCTGCTGAACGAAACTCAAAAAAAGATACACCCCCGTGCCCAGGGCCAGCACCACGGGAATAAACGGCGCCAGTAGCATAGCGGCAAAAAAATTGCGCTTGATGGTTTGCCTGGTATACTGACGCATTCGTGTCCTTAGCGGAGGCCGCTCTCCTCGAAAGCCATGTACGCGGTCTCGACCACGATTTTCAGGGACACGGGCTTGAGCAGATAGGAGTAGGCGCCGTAGGCCATTCCGCGCATACCCATCTCCTCGCCACCATGCCCGGAAAGCAGGATGACCTGCGTCTTGGGCCAGCCCAGCTTGATCTCCCGCAAGGTTTCGATCCCGTCCATTCCCGGCATCATGACGTCCAGAATGACCACGTCAAAATGCTGTTGACCCAAGGCATGGAGGGCTTCCTTGCCACCCCCGACGCCGGTGACCGTGAACCCCCTGCGTTCCAGACGCTTGACCAGGGTTTCCATGAAATCCCGTTCGTCATCGACCACAAGGACCGTTGGCCCGGCATGCACGGACACGATCTGCGCGCTATTCTTTTCTGTCATGATGTTTCACCGGCAAGAGGATGGTAAATTCGGTACCTTGCCCAGCTTCGCTTTCAAAGCGGATACTCCCCCCCAGCTTGCTGATAATGGAATAGCTGATGGAGAGTCCCAGTCCTGTTCCCTCGCCAACCTTCTTGGTGGTGAAGAATGGGTCGAAAATCCGCTTCTGCACTTCCTTGTCCATGCCCGGACCGTCATCGCGAATGCTGATGCTGACCATGTCCGATGCCGCTTCAAAACCGGTGGACACGGTAATGTGGCCGCTGCGGTCGATGGCATCGATGGCATTGTTGAAAAGGTTCAGGATGACCTGTTGGATCTGCGAGGCATCGGACTGAATGCTGGGAAGGTCCGTGGCCAGATTCCAGATCAGTTCGATGTTCCTGAACCGTATCTCGTTATCGAGAAAGGCGGTCGTCTGCTTGAGCACATCGTTGACGTAAATATCGTTGCAGACTGGTTCCATGCGCCGTGCAAAACCCAGCATGCGATGCACGACATTGCCGGCCCGCTCCACATGCTGTTCGATCTTGTTCACGGCATCCTCGAATTCCTGAAAGTTCGGGCTGGCCTTGACGTCTTCCTCCTCCAGCAAGTCACGCATCCAGCCCGCCTTTTCACGAATCACGGCCAGGGGGTTGTTGACTTCATGGGCCACCCCCGCCGCGAGCTTGCCGAGGGCAGCCATCTTGCTGGACTGGATCAGCTCTTCGTTCAGTTTTGCCTGTTCACGATTGCTGCGCTCCTGCTGCACGACAATCATGCGCGTGATCAGCAGCGTGCCGATGATGATGAACGCGACGCCGCTGCCCACCACGGCCCAGGTCGCGGCCTGGGTTTCGAAAAGGGGCTGGAGCTCGCCACGCATGTCTTCCTCGATGACCAGAAGCCAGTCTTTCTGCTCCAGCCAGATCCCGCCCACGAAAATCTTCTTGTTCTCCGACTCGAACTCCGTGGCCTTGGCCCCGGAAAACGTGGCGTCGAGCAACGCCGAGTAGATCTCCTTGCTCTTGTTGCCGAATCTGGGTCTGGTCTGCAGTTCCCCGGCCCGATTGACGAGATAGGCGTCCCCTTTATCCCCAATCTGCAGCCAACGCACCAGGGAGTCGAAAATATCGGAGTCGATGGTCGCCCGCAGAATCCATACCCGCCCCTTTTCCTGTTTTTTCACGGCGATGATCATATGCGGGAAGCCACGGAATCCCTCGAACACGTCGGAGACATAGATCTTGCGGACCATGACCTGGTGGAACCAGTCCTCGTTCTTGTAGTTGGCTTCGGACAGGTTGTAGGGGCCGGAGTAGCTGACATGCCGACCTTCGTCGTCGATCAGGCCCAGATCGATGAACGTCCGGGAACTGAGCTGCATGGTGGCGAGAATGGAGTCGAGCTTGTCGACGGAAGAGAGATCGTCGATGGAGTGGGAATAGGCCAGGGTGCGCAGTTGCGAGACCTGCTCGCGCAGGAAGAGGTCAATACCCTGCCTTTTGTTTTCCGCCAGGGTGACCAGGTTGGCCCTGACCTTGGAATGATAGGCCGATGCGAACATGGAGTACATGGTCACGCCCAGGGCAAGGAGCGGAACGAGAGAAAAGCTCAAGGCCGTGATGGCGATCTTCGCTCCGAGATCTTTGTACCCGAAAAGAGACATATTCATCACCCCGCGAGAAAAATCCGAACTGGCAACACATCATTCTTCCTTCGGGGGCGTGGCCAGCCCAGGCTCGCCAGCCGGAATCATCCTTACCCTTGGCGCTGGGGCACCCTGCGGCCAAAATCTAGCATGTCTTCTCGATAGCGCAAGCCGAGCGGTATTCGAGAAGACGGTCATAGAGCAGGTCAATCCGCTCCAGGAGCTCGTCCACGGCGCAGGGCTTGAGAAGGAAATCATTGGCCCCGGCCCGCATGGCCTCCATTGCGATATCCGTGTGGGCATGTCCGGAGAGAATGATCACGCTGAAATCCTCGCCCTTCAACTCGCGCATTCTCCGCAGAACCTCAACTCCGTTCATATCCGGCATCTTGACGTCAAGGACGACGATATCGACATCGTTGTTTGCGAACCAATCCAGGCCTGCCTGCCCGGAATGGGCAGCGACCACGTTCAGTTTCTTGCGTTGCATGTATTTGACCATGACGACCAGGAAATCCTCTTCGTCATCCACAAACAAGAGCCTGCAGTTTTCCAGAGAACTCATGAACCCTCCATGGATCAGACGTGCGCGGGGCAGGCGATATCGCCGGGCCTAACACTGACTTCAGGAGAGACATGTAAAGTGATCTTGCCTCGTTCGCAAGAGATGACCGCCCCTTGCCCGAGTTCTCCTCGGACAGGATGGGTGAAGCGGAAAATTGTGCCGGGAGGAAAGTCCATCGTGTGCCCCATGTCGGCTGTGACTTCCAGGCGATCGTCAACGACCTTGAAGCGATAAACCTCGCCGCACCCATGCTCAACAAGCAAAGAATGCCACTTCCTGCCCAGCAGAAAGTTTGTGCAACCCACCAGGATCCCCAGAACGCCAAGGCACGCGGCCACAATGCGCGGGTCGAGAGATATCCAACGCATGACAACGGACGGTGACGAGGCTTGGCGCTCCTGGGCGTCGGCGAAAACGCGCACATTGAAGATCAGGGCCGGATTCTGCTTCTCGCCAAACCTGTCGCGCACTCTGATTTCATAACTGCCCGCCTTGGCGTGGGTGTCAACGTCCAGATGTCCACGCCACATGCCACCACCGAACATGAAGCCCGTGAAGATGCCAATCGGCACGAGCCGCACAGAGCCGTCAGCAGCCGCGCCCTCGATAATAAAATCCTCGATTCGGTCTGTTTTGGGTGGCAGCGGACCGCTCAAGAGGTACTGCTCGCCAGAAATGAGGCGTATTTGACCGGAACTGCCCAGAAAGCCGTCGCGCAAGCCATCAAACACACATAGCAGGGCCAAACCAAGAAGGACCATGGCCACGAAGCCAGTCAGTCGTTGCAATTTCCAGATGCGCTCGGCGCGAATCACGCTGCGTCTCCACACATGCCGTCATGGCTGCGGCGTAGCCAGCGCTTTCCAAGAATACTCAAGACAAAAATTGGCACAAGTGCTCCGCCAAACACTTTGAGAAAGATCAGGGTGAATTCTTCGGGTGTCTGGGCAGCGATGTACATGGCCACGGTCAGGGCCACGAGGACCAGAACGTTCACGGACAGAACGAGCACCTTGTGCAGAAGAAAGAATTTGTATTCGCTCATGGTAGACCTCTGAGGCTTGGCACGGAGCGGTCTGAAAATTCTGACCGCTCCGTGCGTTTGAACCGCTTATTTCTTGAAGATGTCGGTCTTGGTGATGTTCATGAAACGGATGGCCTTGCCCTTTTCCTTCCAGTAGATGCGCACTTCGTCACCTGCGTCCCAGGTGTTCTCGGGGAATTCGAGGTACTGCTCCGGAACACTGAAGGTGGACAGCATCTTCTGACGCCCGGAATAGATGGTGATGACCTTCTTTTCCTTGTCAACAACTGGGAACTTCTTGGCCGCGTTCTTGTCCTTGTCGAAGACCAGGGGGTGATCCTTGGCAATGTCCTTCTGCACATCGACGATCTCGATAGGCAGATCTTCAATGGCCTGGGTCTGTGTGTTGAAGATCTTGATGTACTTCTTCTCGACGTCGAGCTTCAGACGCATGCCGACCTTGGGATCAGCGCCACGCTCCATTTTGTCCGCGGGCATGGTGTAGGGATGGGGCGGCAGAATCGCATAATCGGGATTCAGCTGATCCATGTTCTTGTCTTCGATCACTGTCACGATATCCTTTTCCTTGTCGAAGGCAACGACCCGCCCCTGATCGACTTTGCCGTACTCGTCGCAACCCAGAACCCCGAAGGACAGCATCGCGACGACCAATCCAAGCACTATGTGTTTCATATTCATGATTCTCTCCTTATGGATTATTCGCGAGTGCTACTTCTTCTTCATCGCGATTTCACGCTTGGCGCCAGCCACCATCTTCATGAAGATGTAGACGGACATGGAAGCCACGAGGCCCAGGACCAATACGGTCGAAGCGTTGTCAAGAATGGTACCGTACGCGGGGAACCACGGCTTGATGAGCTTCAGGAAGATGGAGACCGCGCAACCGATAACGGCCAGGCCGAAGGCGACGCGGATGCCGTAGCCCTTGATGTACTTGGTTGCCACAGCGCCAACCTGGGCGCCCATGGCCGCGCCGACCAGCATGATCATGGCTGCGACGAGTTCCGTGCGGCCCTTCCAGGTGTAGGTAGCAGCGCCGTACAGGCCGGAGATGGCAACTTCAAAAAGGTCGGTGCCGACGGCCACGTGGGTCGGACAGCCGATGAGGTAGATCAGGGCAGGCATGCGGATCAGGCCGCCGCCGATGCCCAGGATGCCAGCCAGCCAGCCGGTCAGGAAGCTGACGATGATGGGCAGCCAAGCGGAACAGTAGATACCGGCTTCCTTGAGGTGGACCATGGGCGGAATGTGAATCTTGTGCAGCTTGGAGGCAAAATCGATGCCCTGGACGCTGTCATCGAGCACTTCGCCCTTGGCTGCCGCGGCCCGCTCCAGCTTCTTGCGCTTGCCGACGTCGTGGAAGACCATCCAGGCAATACCGGCCAACAGGGCCATGTATATCCAACGCACGACCTTCTCGACGTTGCCGATGCGCTCCAGCCACATGACCATCTGGGCCCCGATCTCGAAGCCGACCACGGTGCCGACCAGCATGATCATGCCCAGTTTGTAGTCGACGTTGCCGAACTTGCCGTGACGCATGGTGGAAATGAGGGATTTGCCCGCCATATGCGCGATGTCCGTGCCAATGGCAAAGGCCATGGGAAAGCCGAGGATGTTCAGGCCGGGGGTGACCATCCAGGCCCCGCCCATGCCAAAGAAACCGCCGATGATGCCCACGCCCACACCGAGGATGACGAGGCCGGGCCAGAAGATTTTAACGCCCGCAATGGGCATGAGTACGTAGAGCCATTCCATAGTTCATGTCTCCTTATCGTGTGTGCGGTTTAGTGGCCGGGCAGGTCTTTGGACTTCAGATCAATGCCGATGCGCGACATGATGATGTCGGCCAGCACGCCGAATACCACTCCCGTGACCGGGATGATGATGATCGTCAGGATCATAAATTGAAAATGACTTTCATTGTACAAGTTTGCCCACCAGGCCATCAGGCCGGTCAGCTTGCGCGTGTCGGCCACCAGCACGATCTGCGCCACCTCTCCGCCGCCAGCCGCCAGGGCGAAGCCCGGGCACAACGCGACCATTGCCATCAGGGACCACCATAGCCTGTTCAATTTCGCTTTCATTGCATCCTCCACTGTTTTGCTTTCCCACTCCGGCCATCTTCCGTGACCGGCCCTTGCCCCATCCGCTCTCGCCCTGTGGGCGATCTTGAAATCTCACGTCAGCTCAAAATCACGCAGATTGATCTCGAACACAGCAAGGTCTGAGCCAACTGCGATCATGCATAATTTTAATTTTTTATTTTAGGATATTGCATAAAATTATTGCGCAATAAGAAAGAGCGTGTTAAAAATTGCACAAGTCTTTTCGCATTCACACAAAGCCTCGGACACCTGGAGTTCGCATGCGTTATTCCTATCCGCCCATCCTGGCCCCGATTCTCAACCTGGAGAGACCCCTCAAGGAATGGAGCTTCACCCGCCTCCTGTTTCTGGTCGGAACCCCGCTGATCGCCCTGGTCATGCTGGCCATGACCGTATCGACCTACCGCATCACGACCCATTACCTGGGCCGGGCCTACGCGCGAAACGCCCACACCAGGGCTCTGGCCCTGGCCCACGAACTGCAACAGGTCCTGATCGAAGCCCGTTATGATCTCGAGCACCTCGCGCACACGAACCTCTCGGCCGAATACATACAACATTACATGATGGGCAAGCCAACGGCCAAGCGAAGCAGATACGCCGAGGTCGCCTTCCACGCGGTGGACACGAAACAGAACTTCCTGCTCCTGAATACCGGCGAGCAGATGTGGCGGGTACCGGACGACAAGGCTTCGGAAATCAAATTCGGAACGTTTTCCAAAAGAGAACGAGTCGAGGGAGGCATCACGGAGTACGTGCAGATCGAACAGCCGGTCCAGGTCTACTACACATCGGTCCCCCTGAACGGATCCGTGGAAAACATTGAGTATTCCGTCATCCGGCTGAGCAAGCCCATCCTGGACGCCAAACAGGGTTTTCTGGGCTACCTGACATTGTCCGTGGATATCCTCGAACTGCAACGAATCATGACGCTCTTTTCGACTCCCCAGTCTCCGCTGTACATCTTTCCCCAGGCAAAGGAGCGGGTGCGGAGTTTTTTCTTCGACGTGGCCGGGTGGCTCATCTGCGAGACGGGATCGACCAGCCCCGGACGTGCCCATGTGTCCATCAACGACATACGCACCGGCCTGCAAGGCGATGTCGGTCGGCCAGGGTTCGCCAGCGCCTTCCGCCCAAGCCCGCAGTACGAGAAGTACTGGGCCGTGGTCACCGCGGTCCAGACTGGTCGGGACGGAGAAGCGGACTTCTCGAATTTTCTGAGCGATCCGGCCAACCCGGACCGAGATCATTTCCTCTATTTCGTGCCGATCCGTTTTCAAGAGGAAGTCGGACGCGATCCGGTCATTGTTGGAGGGCTCGGCAGCATTGACGGCAGCTTCATGCTCAAGTCCTCTCGATACGAGATCGCCCTGGCCCTGTCAGTATCCTGGTTCGCCGCGCTCATCCTTGCCGCAGCTGCTTTTTTCTACATCAACCGCAGGATCAGCAAACCCTTGAAGGCTCTCACCGCAGCAGCAGAAATAATGGCTCTGAGCGACGAAACCTCCACGCTGGACTTCTCGCCTCTGCCCAAGGAGATGCGTCACCTTCAGCGAGCCATGAACGTCATCCTGCTCCAGCTGCATGCGGCGCGCAACGAAACGCAGAACAGACAGAACCAGGCTTACGAGGAATTGCAGCGTCAGCCCGTTTGCTTGGAATCCATGATCAACTCCTTGCTCCAGGCTGATCCATCTCTCGACAAAACCCAGTCCCCACGCATCATCGGCGCGGGACCGTCCGTGAGAGAGCTAAATGCCATGATCCACAAGGCGTCGCAGGTAGCGGCAGACGTCCTGGTCATAGGCGAGACAGGGACAGGCAAGGAACTGACAGCCGAGGCAATCCACCGCAGCAGCACCCGAGCCAATGGCCCATTCGTATCCATCAACTGCGGTGCACTGGACGAGAATCTGCTCATGGATGCCCTGTTTGGACACGTAAAAGGAGCGTTTTCAGAAGCCAAGACAGATCGCAAGGGCGCCTTTCTGGCAGCCTCTGGCGGAACCCTGCACTTGGACGAAATTGGCAACGCCTCGCCCAAGGTGCAACAGTCCCTGCTTCGAGCACTGGCGGCGCGATCCATCCGCCCTCTGGGCAGTGATCAGGAGCAATCCTTCGACGCACGAGTCATTGCCGCGACCAACGTCGATCTGCTTGAATGCGCGAAAAACGGATCCTTTCGCGAAGACCTTTACTACCGCCTTGCGGTAATCACCATCACCACCCCACCTTTGCGAAAACGCAAGGAAGACATACCGGCCCTCGTCCAGTCATTTCTGGCCGAAGAATCGCGCAGCAACGGCCGGAAGTTGCCGGATCTGAGCCGTGGTGCCCTGGACAAGCTCCTGCAGTACGACTGGCCGGGGAACATTCGCGAACTGAAAAACTGCATCACGCGCGCCATGACTTTTGCCGAAGGGCAGATCCTGCTGGCTGAACACATCGTCCTCGATCAGCCCAAAAATCAGACGTCCGACAATGAGCCCGGGACATCTGTTTCACCACAACTTCCTCCGCACCAGCCCCCCCTTTACGCCCCGGAATCAGAGGACGATTCGCGGCGCCAGACCAATTTGGAGAGGGTGCCTCATCCAGGGCCGAGATCGCGTGGAGCGGACCAGGACAGCCGACGCACTCCCGATCTGAACCCGCGACAGAAAAAGGCCTGGCCAGCCATAGTCGCCGCCGGTGGCACGAACCGTGCTTTTTATCAGAGCATCACAGGAGAAGAGATATCAGTGCGCACCGCGCAATACGACCTGCAGGATATGGTCAACAAGGGGGTGCTGATCAAAACCGGCAAGGGGCCATCGTCGCGATACGTCCTCGCATACGCAACATCTGACACCAATAGACGAGGTTGAATCATGGGTCTCAGGGACTGGCTCGAAGGGATTCTACCCAAAAGGCAGATCAGGCCCGAAAGCGAAGCTGTTCTGCGCTCCTTTCGTATGCAATACACGCACTTCAAAGACCTGCTCCTGTCCAACGCTGAGCTCGGTGTGCTGATGGCTGAAATCGACGATAAACTCAAAGGTTCGTCTCTCTTTGGCATCAGCGAAATCCGCGCCTTGGCCACCAGGTGCGTTTTCCACACCATGCGCATGGTCACCGCCCTCAACGTCATCTCCCGAGACCGCTACGCGGTGCTTTCCGAAATGGTGGAACACATCAACACCCGCATCACCGCCATCCTCGACACCAAACCCCCATCTGCCATTCGCGATTTCACATTTCCTCTGGCCTCCGTGGATAGAAACCTTATCGATGTCGTCGGCGGAAAATGCGCAAACCTGGGAGAAATACGCAATCACGCAAAGGCCCCGACGCCTGCGGGATTTGCCATCACCACGGCCGCCTATGAGGCGTTCATTCAAACCCATGGCCTGCGCGACGAAATCCTCAAATTGCTGCGCGAGGCCAATGCCGACGACCCATCGAGCGTGGTCACCGTTTCCGAAGCCATCTTCCAGACCATTGAGCAGGTCAACGTTCCCGAACACGTCATGGACGTTTTGCTCGCCACCTGGGACTCGACGTTTCCTCCTGGCCCGGACGTGCGTGTTGCCTTGCGTTCCAGCGCCGTCGGCGAAGATGGCATACTTTCCTTTTCCGGGCAGTATCGAACCATCCTCGGCGTGACCAGATCGAATCTGGAAAGCGCTTTCCGCGAAGTGCTGGCCAGCCTTTTTTCCCCGCGAGCCATCACCTACCGCATCCACCACGGAGTCTCCTTCGAGCAGTGCGCCATGGGCATGGCCTGCATCGAAATGGTCGACGCACTTGCGAGCGGCATCATTTTCTCTCGCCACCCCGTTGATCCGCTCTCCGACGAGATGGTCCTGAACGCTATTTGGGGTTTGGGCGCCTACGCCGTGGACGGTATCATCGAACCTGACACCTGGCACATCAAACCAGGCCCCCCCCCGAAGGTGACCCGGCAGCATGTCGCCGACAAGCGAGTGCAACTTGTCTCTGACGCCAGCGGTAAACACGAAAAGATCGTCCCCGAGGAATTGCGCAACAAGCCGTGCCTCGATATCGCGCAAGTGTTCGAGTTGGCGGACATAGCTGCACGACTGGAGAGCCATTACCGTCATCCACAGGACATCGAGTGGGCGGTGAACAGCAATGGCCGGATCATGGTGCTGCAGAGCAGGCCGATGCGCCTGGCCGTTGCCCAGCATAGCGGGCTGTCCGCAGAGCCAATACCTGGAGCCGAACTCCTCGTTGAAGGCGCCGATGTCGCTTGCGCCGGCGTCGGATCTGGCCAGGCCGTCCTGGCGTCATCCCTGGAACAGCTTGCTGATTTTCCTGAAAATGGCGTCCTGATCGCACCTCATTCCCTCCCCAATTACGTCCTGGTCATGAGCAGAGCCCAGGCCATCGTCACCGAGGCTGGCAGCATCACCGGCCACATGGCTTCCCTGGCCCGGGAATTCAATGTCCCGACCATCTTGAATGCCAAGCATGCCACAGCACGCATTCAAAACGGCCAAACCCTGACCGTGGACGCCATCACAGGTCGGGTCTATTCCGGCCTTGTTGACGCGCTCATCGATCTCAAGCGCCCGCGATGCTTCAAAATTTCTGACAGCCCCGTGCATGCCACATTGCGACAGGTGGCGGATCAGATCATCCCTTTGCATCTGCTTGATCCCAAATCCGCGCTTTTTCGCCCGGAATCATGCACCACGCTGCACGATGTCATGCGCTTCGTACACGAACTCTGCTATACGGAGATGTTCCGTATCAGCGACCGCGCCTCCGACGCTGGGGCCATATCATCCAAGCTCAAGGCCAAGCTGCCCATTGATCTGCACCTCATCGACCTCGGCGGAGGTTTGAACAACGTCACCGGCCCGTATGTCTACCCTGATCAGATCCAATCTGTTCCCCTCAATGCCCTGCTCGCCGGCATGATGCGGCCCGAAGTGCACGTTCGTGGCCCCCGCCCCGTGGACATGGGCGGCTTTCTCTCGGTCATGAGCCAGCACCTGCTTGAACCGCCCAACGTTCAAGCCGAACGCTTTGGAGAAAGGAGCTACGCCATCGTTTCCGACAAGTACCTCAATTTCAGCTCTCGGGTAGGTTATCATTACAGCGTGATTGATGCCTACTGCGATCATACCGTGACCAAAAATTACATCACCTTTCAGTTCAAGGGCGGAGCCGCCGACGAGATCCGGCGTGAACGCAGGGTTCGATGCATCGCCGAGATTCTCGGACGAATCGGGTTCACGACCGAGGTGCGAGGCGACATGACTCAAGCCAAATTCCAGAAGTACTCGCAGGAGGAAACTGCGCACTGTCTCGACCAGCTCGGACGTCTGCTTATTGTCACCAGGCAGATGGACATGCTGATGACCAATGAGGCCGCGGTAATGAAAATGGCCGATAATTTCATGGCCGGAGAATACCATTAGGCAAACGTACAGTCGGCGGCAGCGCACGGGGTCCGCAATCGCGCTTGGGCCTGCGCATTGCGGATCCGTCGGCTTCTGTGTCACAGACGATCCTGACGCGAAATTTCAGCACTTTCTGCCGAAATAGCCGGACCACGCATCGGCCTATTTTTGGAGCATGCATGAATTTGATTCAGAAAATTCGAAATCTGTTCTCCGAACCCGTCCAGCAGGACACTGACGGCCAGGAGGATCTCTTCAAATCCCGATACCAGGCCTTTCGCCGGCTCCTGTCCGCCAACAACGCGGCCCTGGACTTCATGACAGAACTGGAGAGCGCGGCCCTCGGGCACCGTCATTTCGGCATGCAATTCCTCAGGTCCCGGGCCACCGGCGCAACGACCAAGGTCTTCAATATCGTCGAAAACCTCCTTTTTCTTGCTCCTGGCAAATACCTGGCCCTGCGCGACTCCATGCGCACCATCCAGGGACAGATCCAAGAGGAACTCGCGCTCAAGCCGACCAGCCAATGTCAAGAACTCGTTCTGGACCTGAATCTGATCACATCCGAAGACGTCGCGGTTGTTGGCGGAAAAATGGCCAACCTCGGCGAACTCCGAAACTCGCTTCAGGTGCCGGTACCGGACGGCTTTGCCATCACCGCCCAATCCTACATGACCTTCATGCGGCACACGGGCTTGTGGGATGAAATCAACTGCCTCGTCCTCGGACACCCCATGGCCGCGCACTTTGTGTCCTGTTCCTCCCCGGCCCTCGAACCGGATGAGGACGAGGGTACGGACCAGCCCATCGCCTTGCTGGAGATGTGCGCCAAAATCCGAGGCATGATTCTGGATGCAACGGTTCCGCAGGAAATCGAAGAAGCCATTCTTTCCGCGTATGATCGCCTTTGCAGTCGGGAAGGACGGATGGTCCACGTCGCGCTTCGCTCCAGTGCCCTGGGCGAGGACAGCTCTGGGGCCTCTTTCGCCGGGCAGCACAGATCATTGCTGAATCTGGACCGCGACAGCCTCATCGACGGCTTCAAGGAAGTCATCGCCAGCAAGTATTCGGCCCATGCCCTCACCTATCGCTACATGCTGGGCATCAGGGACGACGATGTGCTCATGTGCGTCGGTTGCCTGAGCATGATCACGTCCAGGGCTGGAGGCGTGGTCTACACGGCCAACCCCTTGGACGCCGACGACACCCGCATCCAGATCACCTCGGCCTGGGGCGTGGCCAAGGGCGTTGTCGACGGCACGGCGACCACGGACCAGTTCATCGTCGAAAGATCGGATCCGCCGCGCATCGTCGAGAGAAACGTTCCGCGCAAGGAATCATCTCTGATCTGCTCCGAAACCGAAGGCGTCTGTCGCATTTCCGTGGCCCCCGACCTCTGCGAACAACCGACATTGAACGACAGCCAAATTCTCCAACTGGCCGCCATGGCCGCGCGCATCGAGGGCCATTACCACGGGCCACAGGATATCGAATGGTGCTACACACCAGCAGGAAACCTCGTCCTTTTGCAGACCCGGCCACTGGAAGTGCGCAAGCAGCAGGCTGCCTCCAGCCTGCTGCCAGACGTCCCGGTGCTGATCCAGGCCGGCCAGACCGCAAGCGCCGGAGCCGCTCATGGAGTGGTGCACATCGTGAAAAAGGACGTGGACATCCTCGTACTTCCGGATAACCCCATCCTGGTCTGCGTTGAGGCGGCGCCTAAATGGGCCGCGGTCCTGAACCGCTGCCAGGCCATCGTCACCGAACAGGGCAGCGTCTGCGGACACCTGGCCAACGTAGCGCGGGAATTCAAGGTCCCCGCGCTCTTTGGCGTGCCCGCCGCCACCAGCATCCTGTCCGCCGGACAGGAGATCACTCTCGATGCGGACAACTGTGCGGTGTACCCCGGTTTGCAGGAAATGCTGCTCGACCGCAAACCCGAACGACCCAACATGATGGAAGGAAGTCCCGTTTTTCAGACCCTGCAGCGCGTCAACCGCTTCATCACGCCCCTCAACCTCCTGGATCCCGATGGCCTGGACTTCACCCCGGCCAACTGCAGGACCCTGCACGACATCACCCGCTTCTGCCATGAAAAATCCGTACAGGAGATGTTCAGCTTCGGCCGTGACCACAATTTCTTGCCCAGGTCCAGCAAGCAACTCAAGACCATCACCCCCATGCAGTGGTGGATCATCAATCTCGAAGACGGCTTCACGAAAGAGGTTGGCGGAAAATTCGTGCCCCTGGACAACATCGCCTCAGTCCCCATGCTGGCCATTTGGCGCGGCATCGTGGCATTTCCCTGGGAAGGGCCTCCAGGTCTCGACGGCAAGGGGTTCATGTCGGTGCTTTTTCAGTCCGCAACGAACAACAACCTTGAGCCGGCCATGGCCTCCACCTATTCCGAAAAAAACTACTTCATGATCTCCAGGCATTTCTGCAATCTGCAGTCGCGCTTTGGATACCACTTCACATCGGTGGAAGCTCTGGCCGGTCCGCGTCCCCGGGAAAACTACATTCGCTTCCAGTTCAAGGGAGGGGCCGCGGACCAGCAAAGACGGGTTCGGCGAGCCAGATTCGTCGGAGAAATTTTGGACGAGTTCAATTTTCGAACCAGGGTCCGCGAAGACGCTCTCTTCGCCCGCCTGGACGACTGCGACCAGCAGTTCATCGAGAACCACCTCGAAATCCTGGGGCACATCCTCATCCACACCCGGCAACTTGACATGATCATGAACAGGGAAGAATTGGTTCAATTCTACAAGCAACGCATCCTCCGCCAGTTGCACTCGCTGATGGATGCGAAAAAAACGACACAGGAAAAACGATGAACGACAGATCGACGGAAAACACCCCGAGTCACGCCGTCATGCGCGGAGTCATTGTCGGCGGTTCCATTGGGATGATCGCCAGCTGGTTCGGCTACGAACCGGTCAAGGCCTTCTTCATGGGCATCCTCTGCGGCATTTTCGCCGCACTGACGAAGATCATGGCCGACAAGCTGCGCCGCAAATAATCCTTGACTTTTTACTGTCCGGGCCTACTAATTTGAGTCAGGAACCTGCAGGTTCGTGATTCAGGCGTGTCATGGAGATGTCCACAGGCAACCGACAACCCAATCTGTGCTCCAGAAACGTGTTGGAAGGAAACCTCAAGGAACAACCTTCAGTTGTGACAGGCGTGTCGGGTGGCAACACTTTAAGGGAAACTTCCTCAACAAAGATATGAGGCACGTTGCTTCGAAACCAAAAACCCGATTTCTGGTTGAAAGGCGCGTAGAAAGGTAACTCCCAAGACAACCCAAGCAGACTGTAGAGGCGTGGATTACGGCCACACTGCAACACGTTCCATGCGTGTTCCGGCCTGGGAGCCGGAGTGACTGAACGCTGAAAACATCACATCGAATTAGGCTTCAAGTCGTCTCGCATCAACCGGAGGCGGAAGGTTCCAGACCTCCCGCCTCCTTCTCGTTGATGAGGGACGGAATCCGCTCCCTCGCAACCCGCAGAACTGCGCGCAGCCATGCGCCATCCGTTCGTCTTCGAACGTATCGTGTTTTTTTGCGGAATGACCAAGCAGCTTGCATTGGATACGCATTCAGGTGTAGATGCCTCATAGGAAACACAAACCGATGCCAATCTAGGATACGACATGTACTGCAAAAAATGTAAATTTCACGCTTTCGATCATGTCAGCACATGCCCGAAATGCGGCGCGGACTGGGAAGAAACCCGCAAGGCTCTGTACCTGAACTGGATCACCGCCAGCGGCGTCAACTGGATCGCGCCTGACAAGGCCATGTCCCAGCCCGCCTCGGCAGCCCAACCGACCCAGGTCTTCCGCTCGGCCCCCGCACCGGCCGTGACCGTCCAGGAGGCCATGGATTCCGATCCGTTGCTCGACGCATTGAGCGACTCCTCCGACGCGTCCCGGCCTTTGGCCGCGGCACCCAGTCCTGCCGCAAGGCGTGATACTGATATCGACGTATCCCATTTCCCGGAACTCGATTTCAGCACGCCCCAGCCTGCGGCCCCGGCCAAGGCCAAAACGCCTTCGTCACCGACCCCTGCTCCAAAAGCCAACGACGATCTTTTTCTCGACACCCTGCCTGCCGAAGAAGTCCTGGAACTCGATTTCAGTACGGTTCCAGAACCCCCGGCCGCCCCGAAAGCTCCGGTTCCGGCCAAGCCCAAACGCGAGGACCTGTTCATCCCCGAACTCGAGGAAATGCTTGCCCCCTTGACTGAGGAGCCCCGTCCGGCCCCGAAAAAGCCCGCATTCACAGAGGAAAAGGACATCCTGCTCGACTTCGGCCCGCCCTCCGGTTCCGGCCCGTCCGGCCAGACCGGAAACGACGTGGACTACCTGGAACTGGACGAACGCAAGTAATCTTCATGACCTTGCCGGCCTGGGCCGCCGCTCCAGGAAAGCCAGAACCTCAAAAGGGCTCTGGCTTTTACGTCCCGCCAGACCAATCCGGAACGGGACGGGACATCCGAAGAAACCTTCTCTGCCGGGCGTGACAGAAATAAAAGCTTGACTTTTCCCCCCAATTCGAAAAAAAAGTCGGGTTTCCGGTGACTCGCGCCACGCCGCACTATGCACCGGATAAAGGCGCGGCAGCATTCAGGTCAAAAATATGGAGGAGCCTCATGGCAGTAGATTTCAGTAACGCCGTCAAGACCGACGAAGGTGTTCAGGTCAACGGTGTTCTCATGAACCAGATCGTGGAAAAGTGTGAAGGCTGCGAGCGGATTCAGGAATTCGACGGCGGCAAATATTGCGGCGCGTATCCTCAGCCCGCCGTGAAGTGGCGACTGGGAATCTGTAATTTCTCGACGCACACCAAGACCGCGCCAGCCAAGGGCAAAGCCAAGGTCAACCCCCTCAAGGCTTCCAAGCGCGCCGCCAAGGGACGCTAACCCTTCTCGACCCATACCGGTTCACCAAGGCAGGATTTTTCCTGCCTTTTTTTTCTCCGATTTTTGATCTCCACCGCAGTGGCCCCTGCTTCGCCACCAGGAGGACTCCATGCTTTACGCCACGCTGAACGAAATTGACCGCAGCATCGACGAAGCCCTTGCCTTGCAAAAGGCCCTGGTCGCCATCCCGGCCCTCGGGCCAACCAATGGCGGCAACGGCGAGGCGGCCAAGGTGGCCTATCTGGGGAATTATCTGGGCCGCTTTCCCGGAGTGACCTGTCAGATGATCCAGGCTCCCGACCAGCGCGTTTCCTGCGGATTCCGCCCGAGCCTGGTGGTTCGCCGCCCAGGCGTGAATCAGCGCACCCTATGGCTCATCGCTCACACGGACGTGGTCCCCACCGGAGATCTGTCTCTGTGGAACAGCGACCCCTTCGAACTGCGCCAGGAAGGAGATCTGATTCATGGCCGAGGTGTAGAGGACAACCACCAGGGGATGGTCAGCGCCCTCGTGCTGCTGCGCGCCCTGGAAACCTGCACCGCCCAGACCGATCTGTCATTGGGCATCCTCCTGGCCGCGGACGAGGAAACCGGCAACACCTTTGGGATCGAATTCATCCTGCGCGAACATCCGCACATCTTTGACCCGAACGACCTGGTGCTCATTCCGGATTTCGGCACCAGGGACGGCTCCGCCATCGAAGTGGCCGAGAAAAGCGTGCTCTGGCTGCGCTTCACCGTGACCGGCAGGCAATGCCATGCCTCGACCCCTGACGAAGGCATCAACTCCCTGCTGGGAGCCTCGGCCCTGATCCTGGCCCTGGATAGACTGAACACAATCTTTTCCGCTCGCGATGCCCTTTTCGATCCCCCGACCTCGACCTTCGCGCCCACGAAGAAAGAAGCCAATGTTCCCAATATCAACACCATTCCCGGACAGGACGTCTTTCACCTCGACTGCCGGGTGCTGCCGACCTATCCCCTGGACCTGATCGAACGGGAAGTCCGGGCCATCTGCAACGGCGTCGAGGCCGAACGCGGCGTGTCCATTTCCTTCTCCGCCGTGGTCCGTGAACAGGCAGCTCCGGGCACTCCGGCCGACTGTGCCGTGGTCACCCGTTTGAGCGAAGCCCTGAGAGCCGAGCGTGGCCTGACCGCACGTGCCATCGGCATTGGCGGCGGCACCGTGGCGGCGGCCTTCCGCAAGCGTGGCCTGCCCGCGGCATGCTGGTCCACACTGCTGAACACCGCCCATCAGCCCAACGAACACTCGTCGCTGACAAACACCATCGCCGACGCCCGCGTCTTCGCCCGCATGCTCTTCGACCCGTGCGGGGCGGAACAATGACCATCCCCGCCGTGCCCGAACGCTTCGACATCATCGTCGTCGGCGCCGGCCACGCCGGTTGCGAGGCGGCCATGGCGGCCGCGCGCATGGGCATGCAGACCCTGCTTCTGACCATCAATGCCGACCGCATCGGGCATCTGTCCTGCAACCCGGCCATTGGCGGCCTGGCCAAGGGCCACATGGTCAAGGAGATCGACGCCCTGGGCGGAATGATGGGCAAATGGGCCGATCAGGCCGGGATCCAGTTCCGCATCCTGAACACCCGCAAAGGACCGGCCGTGCGCTCCAGCCGGGCTCAGATAGACCGGTCCGAATACGTCAAGGTCGTGCAGCGCGACATCTTCACCTGCCCGAACCTCTTCGTGCGCCAGGAAATGGCCCAGGCCCTGACCGTGGACCAGGGCCGGATCTCGGGCGTGGTCACCACCCTGGGCGAAACCATTGCCTGCAGGGCGGTTCTGCTGACCACGGGCACATTCCTGCAGGGGCTCATCCATGTGGGGCTCAATCATTTCAGCGGCGGCCGTTACGGCGACCCGGCCAGCCAGGGACTCTCGCCCTGCCTGCGCGGACTGGGCCTGGAACTGGGCCGACTCAAAACCGGCACCGTGCCCCGGCTGCTGAAATCCTCCGTGGACTACTCTGTCATGGAGGAACAGCCCGGAGACAACCCGCCCCGCCCCTTCAGCTTCGACTCGCCCGGCATCGCCTTGCCGCAACTGCCCTGTCATGTGACCTACACCAACGAGCGCACTCACGAGATCATCCGCTCGGGCTTTGACCGCTCGCCCATGTTCACCGGAGTCATCACGGGCACGGGAGCGCGCTACTGCCCCTCCATCGAGGACAAAATCGCCCGCTTTCCCGACAAGGACCGGCACCAGATTTTCGTCGAACCCGAAGGGCTGACCAGCTTCGAGGTCTACCCCAACGGCATTCCCACCAGCCTGCCCCTGGATATCCAAAAGGCCCTGGTGGCCTCCATTCCGGGCCTGGAAAAAGCCCAGATCATACGCCCGGGCTACGCCATCGAGTACGATTTCGTGCCTCCGATCCAGCTGAAGCCCACTCTGGAGACCAAGATCCTGCGCGGCCTGTATCTGGCTGGCCAGATCAACGGCACCTCGGGCTACGAGGAGGCGGCGGGACAGGGGCTGTGGGCGGCCATCAACGCGGCCCTGGCCCTGCGCCAAGAGCCCGAGCTGATCCTGACCCGCAGCCAGGCCTACATCGCCGTGCTGGTCGACGACTTGGTCACCAAGGGCACTCTGGAACCCTATCGCATGTTCACCTCGCGGGCCGAACATCGCCTCTTGCTGCGCGAGGACAACGCCGACGAGCGCCTGACCCCCATCGGCCGCAGGCTGGGGCTGGTGGACGACAGGCGCTGGAGGCGCTTCACGGCCAAACATCAGGCCGTGCACGAAATTCTGACTGGCCTGGAATCCATCCGTGTCCGTCCCGATGCCGCAACCAAGGCCACGGTGGAGGCCATGGGCGGGACCATCCCGCAAAAAGCGGTCAGTTTGAAGGATCTTCTGCGGCAGCCGGAACTGCGCATCGCGGATTTGGCGGCGTTGTGGCCGGAAATCGAGCGTTTTGACGGGGAGGCGTTGGAAGCGGCCGAGATCCAGACCAAGTACGAAGGCTATCTCTGCCGGCAGCAGGAGCTGGTGGACCGGTCCGAAAGAATGGAGCAGACCGTTCTGCCCGCGGACATGGTCTACACTGGCATGCCGGGCCTGTCCCGGGAGGTGGTTGAAAAGCTGAGCCGCATCCAGCCGAGGACCCTGGGCCAGGCCGCACGCATCTCCGGGGTCACTCCCGGGGCCATTTCCTGCCTGGAGATCCAGCTCAAAAAGCTCGGCCGGCCCTAATCAGGGCCGGTCTGGTGCGGTGGTGTCGGGCGGTCCAATCCAGAAAAAAGGGTTGCAGGCGACTTCCCACAAAAACCCGTCAGGATCACGAAAATATCCGGAATACCCACCCCAAAAAACCTTTTGCCCCGGCTTGACCAACTCGGCGCCCGCAGCCACGGCCTGAGCCAACACAACGTCCACCTCGGCTTCGCTGGCAACATTATGGGCCAAGGCAAACCCGGGAAATCCTCCGCCTTCATGCGACACAATGGCATCTTCGGCCAGTGCTTCCCGCCCGTAAAGTCCCAGCCATGTGCCGTTCAAGGTGAAAAACGCAACTTTCGGGTCTTCGCCCATGATCGGGAACCCGAGCCCGTCCCGATAAAAAGCCTTGGATCGTTCGAGGTCCGCCACTCCCAGGGTGATCATGCTGATACGCGGCTGCATGGATTTCTCCTTCATGAAGTTTCGCCCCCCAATTCCGAATCGCAGTGCGCGAAAGACGGCACGTAAAACCCGTCCACCAGATCCTGGGCCAGGGCTTCGAGCCGGGTCACGAATGCGTCGTCCAGAACCGTTTCAAGAATCTCGTCCGTGGGCGGAACCTCGTCCTCGGCCCCCCGGACCTTCAAAAGAATGACCCGGCCGTTGCTCATGACGTCGTAGCCAACGACCTTGGCCAGGCCCCGGGCGTGCAGATCCCGCACATGGTCCCGGATGATCTCGTAGAGTTCCACGCCGGTGTCCGGCCTGGTCAGAATGGAAAAAACACGTTCGGCCACGTTCACCTCCTGCTGCCTTCCGCTTTCATGTTCGGGCCGGGTTGTAAACCATTCGGCCCTTCACAACCAACGCGAAGACCGATAGCCTATCTTTTTTTGAACCACCGACCGGGAAAACGTATCATGAAACAACTCGTCGCGACCCGCATGGAGCGCTGCATCGGCTGCCATTCCTGCTCCCTGGCCTGCGCCAGGCTGGTGCACAAATGCCTGTCCTGGGAAAACGCGGGCATCCGCATCCTTTCCTCCGGCGGCCTGTCCACTGGATTCGTGGCCAAGGTCTGCCTGTCCTGCAACCCTGCTCCCTGCGCCGCGGCCTGTCCCACGGGCAGCCTCAAGGACCGCAAGGGCGGCGGCGTCACCCAGAACTCGAAGCTGTGCATTCAGTGCGGCAAATGTGTGGCCGCCTGTCCCGTGGACGCCATTGCCCAGGATCGCCAGATGAACCCGTATGTGTGCATCCACTGCGGCAGCTGCGTGGAATTCTGTCCCCACGACTGTCTGGAAATGCAGGAGGTCGGAGCATGATCAGCGAACAGTTCAGAGTCCTGGAAGTGAATCTGTCCTCCGGACGATCGACCATCCGCTCCGTGCCCGGCGTGACCGCATGCCTGGGCGGCTCGGGCCTGGCAGCCAGGCTGCACATGGATTTCGCCAAGCCAGAACTGCCATGGGATGACCCCGCGCAGCCCCTCATCTTCGCCATCGGGCCCCTGACGGGTTTCTTCCCGCTCATGAGCAAGACCGTCTGCGCCTTCACCTCGCCCCTGCACGGACAGTACGCCGAATCCCACGCCGGAGCCCGCTCGGCCCTGGCCCTGCGCTTCGCAAACCTTGACGCGCTGGTCGTCACGGGCCGCGCCGCGCGGCCCACGGTTCTGCATCTGGGCGCCAATTCCATCGACCTCATGGACGCAGGCTTCCTCTGGGGCAAGGACGCCCTGACCACGGGTAAGCTCTTGCGCCGCATCCTCAAAGGCTCCGGCCACCGGACCATCATGCGCATCGGCGTGGCTGGGGAGAACAAATCGGCCATGGCCTGCATCAACGTCGACACCTACCGCCACTTCGGACGTCTTGGCGGGGGCGGGGTCATGGGCGCCAAGAACCTGAAGGCCATCGCCATCGAAGGCAACGGCTCCCTGGATCTGCCCGCGGGCAAGGATTACGCGGCCCTGTACGCCGACATCTTCCGCAAGCTGACCGACACGGACATGATGCGCAAATACCACAACCTGGGCACCGCATCCAACCTGGAGGCCCTGAACGAACTCAAAGCCCTGCCCTGGCGCAACCTGCAGGCCACCTCGGACCCGGGCATCACCGGCATCACGGGCGAACGCTTCGCCGACGACACGCTGCTGAGGAACGCCGCCTGCGCCGGCTGCCCCGTGGGCTGCATCCACATCGGCTTCGTGCGCGAGAAGTTCCATCAGGACAACCAGTACATGTACCGGCAGGTGGGCTACGACTACGAGCCCATCTTCGCCACCGGCTCCATGCTCGGCCTGATCCATGCCCCGGAGGTGCTTACGGTCATGGACGAGGTGGAAAAGGCGGGCCTCGACGTCATGAGCGGCGGCGTGGCCCTGGCCTGGGCCACGGAAGCCCTGGAAAAAGGGGTGGTCACGACGGAGACGACCGGAATCCAACTTCGTTTCGGCGAGGTGCAAGGGTACCTGAAGGCCGTGCACATGCTGGCCGGAGCGGTCAACGAATTCTGGAGACTCCTGGCCGGGGGCACCATGGCCGCGGCCAGGCACTACGGGGGAGAGGATTTCGCCTGTGTCCTGGGCCAGGAGATGGCCGGCTACGCCACGGGCGAAGTCTTCTACGTGGCCCAGTCCCTGGGGCTGCGGCATTCCCACCTGGACACCGGGGCCTACAGCTACGACCAGTCCACGGCGCCCAAGGACGTGGACAAGGCCCTGGCCTTTCTGCTGGAAGATGAACGCGAGCGGGTGGTCCTGACCTCCATGGTCGCCTGCCTCTTCGCGCGCAAGGTCTACGACCCGGCCACCCTGCGCCAGTGTCTGACGGTGCTGGGCGGGCAGGATCTGGCCGATGGTCTGGACACCACCGCCGGGCACATCCAGCGGTTGCGCTGGCAGGCCAGGGCCCGGGGCGGCTTCGATCCCCTGGCCGTGAAGATCCCCCAACGTTTCCTGGAAGTCTCGACCTGGAAGGGGTCGGCCGATCCGCGATACCTGGACGACCTGCGCCTGGCCTATGCGGAGGCCATCATCGAGATGAGCAAGACCCCGCAATAGCCCGCACTCAACGGCAAGGCGCAGGACGGGGAAGATGTCTCCAACCTGCGCCTTGCGCTCATTCCTGGCTTCTCCCTTCATAACAAGCGGCACCCCCTTCCCCGCCGCCAAGCGTGGATGGGGTTGGTCGGAGCCGGGGCGTCGACTGTCTGACCGAGCTTGGCATCGTTTGTTTCCCCGCTGCTCGTCCGCCCAAAGCGAATTCCGATGTTCTCTGCACGCAGCGGGGAAGCATTACGAGGCCGGCGAGGAAGTTTCGACGCATCCGGTTCCGACCAGCCCCGTCCACGCGCCCACCGCCTAAAGCGCCGACTCCCCCTCCTGCCCTTCGCATGCGGCAACCAGTTCCCACAACGTCCGCACCCCGAAGCCTGTTCCGCCGGGCCTGAAGATGGACGCGTTCTCATCGGTCCAGGCCGGACCGGCGATGTCCAGATGCGCCCAGTCCACGCCTTCGGGCACGAAATTCTTCAGAAACATGGCCGCGAAAATGGCTCCTCCCTCGCGCACCGCGATGTTCTTCAGGTCCGCCACCTCGCTCTTGAGCGCCTCCCCGTATTCCTTCCACAAGGGCATGGGCCAGTAGCGCTCGCCGACCCGGCTGCCGCCCTCGCGGATGCGCCGGTCCAGGTCCGCCGTGGTGGCGAACACGGCCGCGACCTTGGTGCCCAGGGCGATCAGGCAGGCCCCGGTCAGGGTGGCCAGATCAACGAGGATCGCCGGATCGAAGCGAGCGCTGTAGGCCAGGGCGTCGGCCAGGATGAGGCGTCCTTCGGCGTCGGTGTTCAGAATCTCCACGGTCTTTTTGTTCATGGCCGTGACCACGTCGCCGGGCTTGGTGGCCCGGCCTCCGGGCATGTTCTCGGTGCAGGGCAGCAGTCCGACGACCCGCCGGGAAGCCCCTCCGGTCCGGCCCAGAGCTCTGAACAGTCCGAGAATGGCCGCGGCCCCGGCCATGTCGCCTTTCATCTCGTGCATCTTGGCCGCGGGCTTCAGGGAAATCCCGCCCGTGTCGAAGGTCACGCCCTTGCCGACAAAAACCATTGGTCGTTCGCCACTGCCGGGCGCCGAATCAAGGACGATGAACCGCGCCGGGGTGGCGCTGCCGCGAAAGACCGAGGCGAAACAGCCCATGCCCATGTCCATGATCTCTTCCGGCCCGAAGACCTGCACCCCGAAGCCGAATTCGGTTCCCAAATCCCGGGCGACCTGTGCCAAGTGCTCGGGCGTGGCCGCGTTGGCCGGCGTGTTGACCAGATCCCGGGCCAGCCCCACCCCTTCGGCCACGGCCAGGGCGCCCTCCACCCGGGCCGCCAAGCCGTTGTCCCCGTCCAGGATCAGCAGCGAGCGGGGACAATCCTCCTCGCCGGGATCGGACTTGAAGGCCACGAACCGGTATGCGGCCAGACTGGCCGCAATGACCAGTTCCACCGCCGGGTCCAGGTCCAGGTCAAACTGTTTCAAATGATCCACGCTGACGGCCAGAACCGGAATCTCCTGACTCGCGGCGGCCCGCACGGCCGTGCCCACGGCGGCGCGAAACGCGTCCAGGTCCAAACTGTCGCCCTTGCCCAGGCCGACCAGCAGGCAGGCGCCCTTTGTCCCGGTGCAGAGCCTGGTCCGGCCCGCCTTGCCCGAAAATCCGCCGGACTCGCGCAGCCCGACGCGCCGGGCCACGTCCTCCTCGATCTTGCCCCAGGCCGCGCCTTCGATCTGGAACAACAGCAGCACCGCATCTGTCAAACCGCCACCATC
This sequence comes from uncultured Desulfovibrionaceae bacterium, assembly GCA_964589645.1. Taxonomy (GTDB): domain Bacteria; phylum Desulfobacterota; class Desulfovibrionia; order Desulfovibrionales; family Desulfomicrobiaceae; genus Desulfomicrobium. The sequence goes on along the minus strand of CAZPSN010000027.1, from coordinate 22,552 downwards.
GGCGGCGACCTGAATATTCATGATTGCCTCGTTTGTGGAAAATGGTCACTGTGCATGGACTGCTCATAGGTCCACAGGAGCCTGGAGTAAAGGCGCTTGCCGAACTCGAACAAGGAATTATCTGTAAGTTCATACCATTGCGGGAGGATGTCATGACGCAAGACCGCACGGTCGCAGTGCTCGGAGCCACGGGTTACATCGGCGGACGCCTGGTCCCGGAACTGCTTGCGCGAGGCTGGAGGGTGCGGGCCGTGGGCCGCAATCCGGACAAGCTGCGATGCCGACCTTTCGCCGTGCATCCCCGGGTGGAACTGGCCCGGGCCGATGCCCTGGACCGCCAGCCCCTGACAGAGGCCCTGCGCGGATGCCAGGCCGCTTTTTACCTGGTCCACTCCATGTATCCGGGCGTGAACGATTTCGAGGACCGCGACAAACAAGCGGCCCAGACCATGCGCGACGCTGCGCAGGACGCGGGACTTGAGCGGGTCGTCTATCTCGGCGGCCTGGGCGATCCGGACACCCAGTTGAGCGCCCATCTCAAGTCCAGGATGGAGGTCGGAGAAATCCTGGCCAGGGGAGAGGTTCCCCTGACTTGGCTGCGGGCGGCCATGATCCTGGGGTCGGGCAGCGCGTCCTTCGAAATTTTGCGCTACCTCGTGGACCGGCTGCCGGTCATGATCACTCCGGCCTGGGTCAAATCCCTGTGCCAGCCCATCGCCGTGACCAACGTCATCGACTATCTCGCCGGCTGTCTGGAGTGTCCCGAAACCACGGGCCGAACCTTCGACATCGGCGGCCCGGACATCCTCTCCTACCGCGACCTCTTCGACGTCTACGCCCGGGTGGCCGGCCTGCGACGACGCATCATCATTCCCGTGCCGGTGCTCACGCCCCGCTTGTCCTCCTACTGGATCCAGATGGTCACTCCGGTGCCCTCCAGCCTGTCCCGGCCCCTGGCCGAGGGGCTGCGCAACACCGTGGTCTGCCAGGAAAACGCGATCCATGACCTCATCCCCACACGCCTTCTCTCGGCCGAAGAGGCCATGGCCCGCGCCCTGGACCGCACGGTCCGACACGAGGTCGCCACCTGCTGGTCCGACGCCGGCAGCCCGCGGACGCCCGAATGGATCGACTGCGGCGACGCTCCCTATGCCGGAGGCACGGTGCTCGAATCGGGCCACGCCCTGACCCTGGCCGCGACTCCGGCCCGGGTCTGGCACGTGCTGGTCCGCCTGGGCGGCGAACAGGGCTGGCTCTTTGGCGACTGGCTGTGGAAAACGCGCGGGGTCATCGACAATTTTCTGGGCGGCACGGGCCTGCGCCGTGGCCGGCGTGATCCGTCCGAACTTCGCGTCGGCGACGCCCTGGACTTCTGGCGGGTCCTGGCCGTGGAGGAAAACCGGCGCCTGCGCCTCTTGGCGGAGATGAAAATCCCGGGCGAAGCCTTGCTGCAGTTCGACATCGACGACCTCGGACACGGTCGCAGCAGACTGACCTTGCGCGCCCGCTTCCTGCCGAAGGGATTGTGGGGTATCGTCTACTGGAGGGCTCTGGCACCGGTGCACGGCCCGCTCTTCCGAGGCATGCTCACGGCCATGGCCCGGGCCACGGGCGCGCCCATCCTGTCTGGCCCCACCACCCCATCCAAGGAGGATTCCCAATGTCGACTCTGATCACCGAACCGAGATTGCAGGAAGCCAGCATGTCCAATCCCGCGACCCGCGCCGCCCTGGAAAGCATCCTGCATGAGCAGCGCTCCGGGGTCCTCTGTTCCTGCTTCATGGACATCCCCCTGTGCAGCCAGATGGCCTTTGCCGCGGACAAAGATTTGCGCACCCTGGTCATCGTCACGCCGAGGCAGACCGCAAAATTCGACAACATGAGCTCCAACCCCAACGTGTCCTTCCTGATCAGCACGGCCCGCAACGAGCCCTCGGACCCCAGCTCGGCCCAGGCCCTGATCGTCACGGCCTTTGCCACGGAACTCGACGGGGAGCGGCGGCACCAGGCCGTGACCCTCTTTTCGCGCCGGCATCCGGAACTGGGCGCCTTCGCGGCCTCGTCCAAAAATGCGGTCATGGAACTCAAGGTCGGCAACTACGCCCTGATCGACAATTTTCAGCAGGTCACGCGCATCGGGCTGGGATGACCACCCCAATGCCCGAGTCTCTGGACAGCAGGGATCGAATTGCACAGAATTGCTCCAAGGAGCATCCGCGCATGAAAGCACCGCGCAATGGCGGACAAGGAGAAAGATATGAACCGACCCATCCGGCTGGGAGTCAGCCGCTGCCTGCTCGGGGACAAGGTCCGCTATGACGGCGGCCACAAGCACGACCCGTTCCTGACCAAGACCCTGGGCGAATTCGTGGAATACGTGCCCGTTTGCCCGGAAGTGGAATGCGGCCTGTCCATCCCGCGCGAGGCCATGCGCCTGGTGGGGGATCCGAACTCTCCACGCCTGCTGACCCAGAAGACCGGCGTGGACCACACCCGGCGCATGCAGGATTGGGCAGCGAAACGTCTGGACGATCTGGAAAACGACGGATTGTGCGGCTTCATTTTCAAGGGCAAATCCCCCTCCAGCGGCATGGAGCGAGTCAAGGTCTACTCGGACACGGGCAACCTCGTCGGCCAGTCCGTGGGTATCTTCGCGCGCATGTTCATGCAGCGCTTCCCCCTGCTGCCCGTGGAAGAAGACGGTCGACTACACGACATCAGCCTGCGCGAAAACTTCATCGATCGCATCTTCGTGCTGCGGCGCTATCGCGACATGCTCAAAAGCGGACAGAGTCTGGGCAACCTGGTCACCTTCCATACCCGGCACAAACTTCAGATCCTGGCCCACAGCCCGGAAATTTACCGCGCCATGGGCCGCCTGGTGGCCAAGGGCAAGGACCTGCCCAAGGAGCAGCTTTTCAAGGGCTACCACGAGCACCTCATGACCGCCATGCGCATGAAGGCCACGCCGCCCAAGCACCGCAACGTGCTGCAGCACATCATGGGCTATTTCAAGAACGACCTGCTGTCCGAAGAAAAGCAGGAGCTGCTGGAACTGATCAACCAGTACGCCCGGGGCATCGTGCCGCTGATCGTGCCCGTGACCCTCCTGAACCACTACGTGCTCAAATACGAGGAATTCTACCTGCAGGACCAGACCTACCTGCGGCCCCACCCCGTTGAACTCAAGCTGCGCAACCACGCCTAGGCGCACCTGAGGAGAGACGCATGACCGACGCCTACGACATTCTGAGCCGCTTCGACCCGGAGTTCCCGCGCAAGCGGGCCGGACGTCTGCTGACCGACACCACGGAGTTCATGAACATCGGGTACGGCGACGTCATCGCCCTGGGAGACCGACACTTCCTGGTTCTGCGGGACGAAAAGGAACGCAGCTTCGGCGTGGAGGATCCCAAGTACTGGGTCAAGCGCTGCCGGGAGCTGGAGACGGGCGAACGCAAGATCTTGAAACTCGTCTTTTATGAAAAATTCCCGGTCTCCCTGGGCAGCATCCAGCTCGAATGCTTTCGCAGCCCGCGCAAGGAGGCGCGCATCCTGGAGCTGGTCCAGGGCGACCTTCGCTTCATGCAGGGCTATTCGCGCGACGATGCGGCCGGGAACAACGTGCGGGTGCTGGATCTGGTCCGCGGAGACCTGCTGTCCCTGGCCATCGACCGCCTGGAGGCCGACCACAGGACGTATTTTTTCGAACTGCTGCCAGACATCCTGGATAAATTCGCCGAGGCCTGCCGGGCCATCGAATTCCTGCACCGCCACGGCGAGAACCACGGGGACATCCGCCGCGACCATCTCTGGCTGGAACATGGCACGGGCAACTATGTCTGGATCGACTTCGACTACACCTACGAGTTCCAGGAAAATCCCTTTGGCCTGGACATCTTCGGCCTGGGCAATCTGCTGCTCTATCTGGTCGGCAAGAAGTTCTGCACCACCTTCACCATCCCCCGTCCCGAATTCGACGGCCTGGCCAACCCATCCCTGGAGGCGTCGGACTTCTCCCTGCTCTTCAAGAACCGCTTGTCCAATCTGCGCAAGGTCTATCCCTATGTGCCCCAGTCCCTGAACAACGTGCTCATGCATTTTTCCTGCGCCTCGGATGTGTATTATTTCACCGTCGCAGAGCTGCTCGAAGACCTCCTGCCCGCCATTGACGACGTCCGCCACGGGCAGAGCAACACGTAAGGAGCGAACATGAATCCCAAAAAAATTCTCATCGCCGTGGACGCATCGGAAAACTCGGCCCGGGCCGTGAACTATGTGGCCGAGCTGCTGGACGGGACGAGCGCCTTTCTGGTCACGGTCCTGTACATCGAACGGCCGCCGAACCGGGATCTCTTCGCCGACGAGGCGTCCTGGATCGAGGCCGGCCAAACCCAGGAACTGCACGTGCGCACCTTCCTGCAGCAGGCCAAGACCTCGCTATTGGAGCACGGCATCGGGGCGGACGCCGTGACCATTGCCTACGTCCCGCACTGCCAGTCGCCAGTGAACGAACCGGTGCAGCAATGCAGCATCGGCACGTCCATTGCCCGCGACATCCTCCAGTTCCAGCAGCGAGGGGATTTCGGGACCCTCGCCATCGGCCGCCGGGGCCTGTCCCGGGCCGAGGAATTTCTGTTCGGCAGCGTGACCACCAAGGTCACCCACCTGGCCAAGGATTGCACCGTCTGGGTCGTACAATAAAACACGGAGGAACCCCATGCCCAGTCTTGAACTCGCAACCAATGTGCGCGTCCCGGACAAGACCAGACTCATGCGCGGCCTTTCGGACTGTGTCTGCAAGGTCCTGGGCAAAGCCGAAACCTACATGATGGTCGTAATCAAGGACGAGGTGTCCATGCTCTTCGGCGGCAACGAGGACCCCGTGGCCCATCTGACCCTGCGTGCCGCGGTCTTCAAGGATGAAGCCATGGGCATTCTGGCCCGCGAACTGACCGACCTGATGCATGGGGAACTGGGCATCGAGAGCGAGCGCGTGTCCATCGTGTTCGTAAACGCTGATTTGAGCAAATGGGCCTGGGACGGCCGCTGCTTCGCCTAAAGGCCGTCTTGCCTGACAGGGCGGCCTCGTGTAGACGAGCCGGGCGCCGGGGCGGTCCCCTTGCCCGGCCCCATCAACGCGAGGTATGTCATGACTGATAAAAGCTACGCCCAGAGCATCGCCGGAGATCTCTTCCACATGATCCAATCCGCCAAGGAACAGGGTGTGGACGTGGACAAAGGATTCCGCAACCAGGCCCTGTCCAGCCCGGGCATGACCCTGACCTATCTTTTCCTGACCAAGAAGGATCTGCTCACGGTTCCGGCCTTTCCATCGCAACTCAAGAAGCATGTCCGCCGCGCCAACGCCCTGGCCATCATCGAGCTTGCCGGGCCCTCGGGCGCGAAGCAGACCGCCGGGATCCATCTGATCTGGACCAGCTCCAAACCCTGCACGGGCATCGAATCCGAGACCGAGATGCTGGGCGGTATCCAGGTCCAGGGGCTGGCCGCCTTCACGGCCCAGATCAAGACCGTGCTGCGCACGGACATGCCCCGGACCGTGGGCGGGGAGTCCCCTTCCAGCAACGAGTAGCCGGAGCACAATCCTAACGGAAACCACATGCTGTTGAAGCTTGCCCTCTCGACCCTGGTCTGCGCCTTTATCGGCTGGATCACCAATTTCATCGCCATCAAGATGCTCTTTCACCCGCGCCGGCCCGTGCAGATCGGCAGTCTGACCGTGCAAGGCATCTTTCCCAAACGCCAGAAGGCCCTGGCCATGAACCTGGCAGCGGTCATCGAAGGCGAACTGCTCTCCCACAACGACATACAGCAGGTCATGCACAGACCGGAATTCGCCGCCAAACTCAAGGACAGGATCCAGGACGGCTTCGGCGAGTTCCTGTGCAAGCGCCTGGGCGGTTTGAACCCCATGATCGCCATGTTCCTGGACGGGGCCATGATGGACAAGATCAAGGCCCTGCTGGACAAGGAGTTGGACCGCATCGTACCGGGCTTGCTTGAAACCGCCACCAATGAGCTGGAGAATACCCTGGATCTGCGTCAGATCATTCAGGCAAAGATCGAAGGCTTGTCCATGGAAAAGCTGGAAGTCCTGCTCATGTCCATCATGGCCAGGGAATTTCGCTTCGTGGAACTGGTCGGCGGAGTGCTTGGCGGAATGATCGGTCTGATCCAGGGCCTGCTGTTTTTCTAAACGCCCTTGGCCCAAACCGCATGGAGTGAGCAATGCCCATCTACGAGTTTGAATGCGAAACGTGCGGCTCCTGCTTCGAAGAGATCCTGCCCGCCAGCCGGACGGAAATGCCCGCCTGCCCATGCTGCGCCACGCCGGACCAGGTGCGCAAACGGCTCACGGCCTGCGCCCGGCCCACGCCCGCCGCAGGACAAACCGCCCATGGCTGCACATCCCGGGGCGGCTTCTCCTGAAGCTGAAAGCGCGAGCCCGGGCGGCTCTCACTCCCCGATGATCTTGACCAAAACCCGCTTTTTCCGGCGGCCATCGAATTCCCCGTAGAAAATCCGCTCCCAGGTGCCGAAATCGAGGCGGCCATCTGTCACGGCCACGACCACTTCCCGCCCCATGATCTGGCGCTTCATGTGCGCATCGGCGTTGTCCTCGCCGACATTGTGATGGTACTGGTTCACGGGCTGATGCGGAGCCAGCCGCTCCAGCCACTTCTCGTAATCGTAGTGCAGGCCCGGCTCGTCGTCGTTGATGAAGACCGAGGCCGTGATGTGCATGGCGTTGACCAGCACCAGGCCTTCCGTGATGCCGCTCTCATGCAGGCAGTCCTCGACCTGGCCCGTGATGTTGATGAAACCCCGACGCGCGGGCACCTGAAACCAGAGTTCCTGACGGTAGCTTTTCATGACTTCCTCCGTTGCGTGCAGGAGAAATACACTCCGATTCCGAGGCCCGTGCAAGTCAAAACATGACTCCACTGCAAAAAGTCGTGAAAGAACCTGGGCGTCATTCCCGCGCAGGCGGGAATCCATGTCTTTTAAGGTAGTTGAAAATGCGTGGATCCCCTTTTTCAAGGAGATGACGATTTTTTGCAGTGACGTCAAAACATGGGGATGGTCAGGGCAGATCCGAAAAAATGGGCATGGCGGCAACCTTTATCTTGACCGGCATGTCGCCCGCGCCTATAGCATCGTTCTTGACATCATGTGCAATTCCATAAAATACAATCATTCGTAATATATCGAAAGTAATATCTGTATTTATTTTTTCATTCGTGAAAGATCAATCTGAAACACTGTCATGACCATGCATACTTTTTTACGGAGAACTTTAATGACAAATCCATCTCATGGGAGCGGAAAAATGAACATGCCCATTTGCGAATTCATTTTCCGCAATTACCACAACTTCAATGCGCGAGTTGTTCGCGATGCTCTCGCGGCGTACTGGCGACACATTGACAATGGCGGCAAGATGTTCTGGACCGTCGCCGGAGCCATGTCGTCCGCGCAGCTCGGCATAACCCTGGCCCCGGCCATACGTGGGGGCCTGATCCACGGCCTGTCCGTCACGGGCGCCAACCTGGAAGAATCGCTCTTCCGTCTCGTGGCCCACAACGGATACCGCGATTTCCCAGATTACCGCTACTTCACCAAGGACGACGACACCAGGATTCTTGACGCCGGCATGCGCCGGGTGACGGACACGAGCATCCCCGAGGACGAGGCCTTCCGGGCCGTGGAAGGCATCATGGTCCCCCTGTGGGAAGCGGCGCAGCGGGACGGCCGCAGACAGTACTGGCACGAATACTTTTATGACCTCGTGCTAAGCCTGGACCCCAAGCTGCACGAAGGCCCGGTTTCCGAGTGCTGGCTGCTGGCCGCTGCGGAGGCGCGCCTGCCCATGGTCGTGCCGGGGTACGAGGACTCGACCTTCGGCAACATCTTCGCGTCCTACGTGAAGACCGGCAATCTGAGCCCGGCCATCGCCAAATCCGGAATCGAATACATGGTCGGGTTCTATGACCAGTACCGCGAACTGGCCACGACCCCTGGTGTCGGCTTCTTCCAGATCGGCGGCGGCATCGCCGGCGACTTCCCCATCTGCGTGGTCCCATCCATCCGCCACGACCTGCGCGAGGAAGCGCCCGCCTGGGCCTACTTCTGCCAGATCTCCGATTCGACCACGTCCTACGGATCCTATTCCGGCGCGACACCCAACGAAAAAATCACCTGGGACAAGCTGACCCGGGACACGCCCATGTTCGTCATCGAATCCGACGCCACCATCGTCGCCCCCTTGCTCCTCGACGCCCTGCTCGAATGCCAGCAGGCGCCGGAACAGGCCCGGGCGCTGTTCCAGCGCTATTGCCCGCAGGGCGCCTGAGCCGTCGCGGCCTGACCGGCGTACTTCCCACGACCCTGAACCGCACAGAGCCCATGCATCCGCAAGGAGCATGGGCTCTTTTGCCGTGCCGGCTCCCTGGACGCGACACCGCCATGAAGGGAAAACGCCTCCCTTCGGGCATTGCCGCCGGCCTCCGCGTACGATATGCCCCGGAAGCCGTTGCGGAGCCCGGCCCGGCGTATCGGGACATGATCACCGCAGCGACAATGCAGATCAAACAACACGGCACGCATTGATCGAAAGAAAAACATTGACCCGAAGCATGAACCGCAACAGTCTTGAATACAAATGATTCAACCCCTCAACTGCATCCGCGGATACGTACTGTCTTTCAATAAAGAAACGTCCCTCGCGAAGCTGTTCCTCCTCGCCGCGCTCTTGTTTGCGAGCAATCAGGCGCTTGACATGGGTCTCATGCTGGCCGGCGGGCAATCCCACGAGACCATGCGGCCCTGGGACCGCGCATGGTACGCGGGCATCGTCACCAACGGCTACGATCTGGAAGGACATGCCCACGACAAGGAAGACGCCGCCAACTGGGCCTTTTTCCCGGCCCATCCGTTCATCGCCAGGGCAGTGCACCTGGTCTCGGGCATGTCGCCGGAGATGTCGCTGATTGCCGTGTCCAAGATCACCTTCGCCCTGTCCATCCTTGCCTTCATGTGCTTCGCCCGTGCCTACAACGAGAAGATCCACCCTGTACTGGCCGGATGCGTTGTGGCCTTCAACCCCTACGCCATCTACGCCAACGCCGGGTACACCGAGCCCCTTTTCCTGCTCGGAACCTGCCTTTTCTTTCTGCTGCTCAAGAACGACAAACTCATCCTCGCCGGCCTGGCCGGAGGCTTTCTGACCAGCGTGCGTCTGGTGGGCATCGTGGCCCTGGCCAGCTACGCCCTGCGCACCGCGCGCCTCTTTCCCGCCGCACCGCCGGACCAGAAGCAGCGCATGATCCTGGGCTTTTTGCTCATCCCCCTTGGCCTCTCCCTGTTCCTGCTGCTCTTGTACCATACGACAGGGGACGCCCTGGCCTTCATGCATGTCCAACGGGCATGGCACAGAGCTGCCATGCACAACCCGCTTGGCACCATATTCACCGGCCTGCATAAAGGATATCCGGATATTTACTGGGCGATCATATCAATCATCGCCTTCATTCCTGTGCTCACATTTTCATATCGCAAACAATGGGAACTGGCCTCGTATTCCCTGTTCTGCACGGCGATTCCGCTCACACTCGGGCTCATGTCCATGCCCAGATTCGTGTTCTGGCAGGCCTCGTTCCTGCTGTTCCTGGCTGAAGCCCTGTCCTTCGGAAAGCTGTTCCGCGTGCTCATTCCTTGCATGCTGGCGGCCATCGTGTACACGTACATGGTCTGGTTTTCCGGAAGCTGGCACATCATATGAATTCGTTCACCCGCATCGCCATAGGCGCTTTGGCGTTGTACTATTTGTGCGTGCTGTTCCTGGCCATCACCCCCGATGTCAGCGACGACTACCGGCAGTATTACATCACCCGCACTTCCGATCTGTCGCCTGTGGAAAAGAGACGCCTTGTCCCGCTGCGGCCCAATGTCTCCCACTCCCACCTGGAAAAGTCCCTTGTTCTTGAAGGTTGGGCCAAGGCCACGGATGCGGGACGCTGGAACACCGGAAAGAAGGCCCGGATCATCTTTTGTCTGGACGACGGATCCGCAACCCAGGAACTACTCGTCGGCTTGCGCCCGGCCAGGACCACACGCATCCGTTGGTCCTTCAACGAAGGGCCAACCCAGGAGTTCATCTTGACCCAAGACGCAGCGATTCGCCTGCCGCTGGACGCGAATACGCCCCGTCCCGGCATCAATCGCCTTGCTTTCGAGTTTCCTGATGTTCATGACCGACCGAAAGGAACTTCTGCCGCTGCTGTCGAATTCTATTCATTTACGATCCAACAAGGCACATGAAGCCCGATGCAGAAACTCAATTTCGTACATGAACCGCTCTTCCTGTGCGGCCTGCTCGGCACCGCGTCCTTCCTGGCCCTATTCGGTCACCGGATCCTTGACCCCGGCAATATCGCCTGGCTTTGCCACGGGGACCCCGTGCAACATTTTCTGGGCTGGCATTATTTCCGAGCCCAGGACTGGTCTTTTCCCATCGGCCTGAACCCAAACTTCGGCCTGGAACTGTCCAACGCCATCGTCTACACGGATTCCACGCCCCTACTGGCCATCCCGCTGAAATTATTCAGCTCATTTTTCCCAGCGGTCTTTCAGTATACAGGATTCTGGCTGCTGGCCTGCTTCATCCTGCAGGCCTGGTTCGGCTGGAAACTGACGGCCCTGGCCACTCCGTGCAAGACGTTATGCCTGCTGGGCGCAGGCCTTTTCGTCCTCTCCCCGCCCATGATCATGCGCCTGGGCGGCCACAGCGGAATATCCGGCCACTTCAGCCTGGTCGGGCATTTCGTGCTTCTGGCGGCGCTTTTTCTCGTCTTGCGCCCGGACAGCACAACCCGTGGGCGGTCCTGGTGCCTGCTGCTCCTGACGACCGCCCTGATCCACGCCTACCTGTTCGCCATGGTCGCGCTGCTGTGGCTGGCGGGGCTTGCCGACGAGACCCGCGCCAGAGCTCTGCCCCCGAAGGCGGCACTGCGCGAACTCATCCTCGCGACGGGAATCGTGGGCGTGGTTTGCTGGCAGGCCGGATACTTCGCTGTCGGAACTGGAACCAGTTCCGAAGGCTTCGGTTTTTTTCGCATGAACCTGCTGTCTCTGTTCGATTCCAATGGCTGGTCCTGGATCCTGCCCGACATCCCTGAAAAAAAAGGGTGCTATGAAGGATTCAACTACTTCGGACTCGGCGCGCTCATGCTTGGGGTCTCGGCACTGCCCTCTGCCGTGCGGCACCGCGCGGCAGTGGCCGTGGGCATCTGTCGTCGGCCTTTCTTTGCGACCGCGATGCTCTGCCTCTTCGTCTTTGCCCTGTCGCACAACGTCGCCATAGGCCAGGGCCAGCTGTCCTATGCCTTGCCGGACCAACTTCTGCGTCTGGCCAACGTGTTCCGTTCCTCGGGCCGCATGTTCTGGCCCGTGTACTATCTTTTGCTCTGGGGCGTGATCCGGTTTGCCGTCCAGGACCGCGGGTACAGACTTTCCGCCATCCTGCTGGCCTGCGCGCTTCTGATCCAGGTCGTGGACACCGGCCCCGGATGGCTGCCCATCCGGGCCAAGCTGATGACGGAGCCCCGGGCACAATGCGCATCGCCGCTCCAGGATCCCTTCTGGTCCGAGGCTGCGGCACGTTACGCCAAGGTGCGCCAAATTTATCCCACCAACCAGCCCCCGGACTGGGCCGTCCTGGCCATGTATGCCCGCGAACACGGACTCGGCACCGATGTCGTCTACTTTGCCCGCATGGACCAAAAGGCTCTCTTGCGTTCCAGAACTCGTGGCGCCGAGATGCTTCAGACTGGTTGTTTTGACAGGGATTCGCTCTACATCCTGGACAACGAGGCTTTTGCCCTGGCGCAGCGCTCCGTTGATCCGGACAGGGATCTGCTGACCACCATCGACGGTTTTCACGTCTTGGCACCGGGTTGGAAGAACGTTGGCGTGGGACCCCGCAGTGAATAGCCGCTCCCAAATACCTGCGACTCGTGACGTCAAGGAGAGACACATGCCGGCATGCAATGACGTTCACCCCTGGATTGCATCTCTTGACGACGTGTTTTCCCCATTCGGAAAGAACATACTTCTCTTTCTGGCCCTCGTTTCGATTCTCATCGTCATTTCGGACCCGAAGAGCTGGAACGACGAAAGCCGCTTGGCGGCCATCGAATCCGTTGTCGAACGAGGGACCCTGGTCATCGACAATTCCACCTTCGTGGGCACAGGGGACAAGATTTTCGTCAACGGCCACTTCTACTCGGACAAGACGCCACTCTCCTCGCTCATGGGAGCAGTCGTCTACTTTCCGCTCCACATGCTCGGATTCAGACTGAGCCAGGACGCGAGCGTGGCCTACTATTGCATCACGTTCTTCACGGTCAAAGCGCTCTGGATCCTGAGCCTGCTGGCCTTTCATGCGACGCTGGGACTCATGCGCGGCAACCCGGCCACCCGGGCCGTCCACACCCTCGCTTTCGGCCTGGCCTCGATTCACCTGTCCTGGTCCACGGTCTACAACAACCATTCGCTGGCCGCTTCGCTCATAACCATCGCCTTCCACTTCTACATGCGCTCAAGACAGACCGGCCGGCCGGCCCGCGACATGTTCGTTTCCGGATTTCTCTTTTCCCTGGCCGGCAACATCGACGTGCCCACAACGGCCTTTTACGCCACATTTCTCGTGCTCATCCTTCTTGATGCATCGCGGCGCAAACACGTCACGCACTATCTCCTGCCCTGCCTCATTCTGGCGATTCCGGCCCTGGCCATGAATTACTCCATCACCGGCGGATTCGGCCCCCTGCAGACCGATCCCTCGTATTTCGACTATCCGGGATCGCCGTGGAAGGGAGCGGAGAAGCTGTCCGGCACCGAGATGAACAGCCTGCCCTTCTTCCTGTCCTATGCCTTGAACTGCCTGTTCGGACGGCGCGGCTTCCTGGTGTACAACCCGCTCCTTTTTGCCTTCATTGCGCACCTCGTCCGGGGAATGTTCGGACGCACGGATTTCCGGAAGGAGTCCATCGGCATCGGCATCACCTCGGCGGTCGTCATGCTCTACTATTTTCTTTACACGTCGAACTACGGTGGCGAGTCGTACAGCATCCGCTGGTTCGTCCCCCTGCTCCCCCTGCTCTATCTGGGTGGGTATGGATTTTTCGCCAATTTTTGCGGACTCAAAAAAAAGGCCTTTGCCCTGGTTTTCGCGGCATCCGTGTGCATATCGGCCATCGGCATGATCAATCCCTGGGCTGGGAGCACATGGAGCCAGACGCCGCTTATTGACAACGTTCTGAGCCTCTTTCACGCGCTGTCCTGATGCACACGAAAACAGATACGGATTCACTCATGCTTATCTCTGTCGTCATACCCTGCTACAACGAATCGGCGACCATCGAACGCGTCATCCATGCCGTGCGCGATTGCGGCCTGGACGTTGAAATCATCGTCGTGGACGACGCCTCCACCGACGGCACGCGCGAGATCCTCCGGCAGGCCATCGAACCATCCGGACTCGTCGACACGGTCCTGTATCACGACCGCAACCGGGGCAAGGGCGCGGCCCTGCGCACGGGCATTGCCGCCGCCAGCGGCGACGTGGTCGTCATCCAGGACGCCGACCTGGAGTACGACCCACGCGAATACGTCAAGCTCCTGGGCCCGATCCGCGACGGTCTCGCGGATGTCGTCTATGGCTCCCGCTTCATGGGCGGAGAGCCCCACCGCGTGCTGTACTACTGGCACAGCGTCGGCAATCATATCCTTACGACCATGTCGAACATGTTCACCAACATCAATCTGACGGACATGGAAACGTGCTACAAGGCATTCCGCCGTGAAGTCATCCAGAGCATCCGTATTGAAGAGGACAGATTCGGATTCGAGCCGGAAATAACGGCAAAAATTGCAAAAAATGGGTGCCGTATCTATGAAGTCGGCATCTCGTATTACGGCAGAACATACGCACAAGGGAAGAAAATAGGGTGGAAGGACGCCCTGAGAGCCGCGTACTGCATCGTGAAATACAACGTATTCCGATGAACACACATCTCTCTCCACTCCAAAAGCATCGCCTCGAAACCCTGTGCGTCGGTTTAGGCGCATTGTTCCTGTTTGCCGCGCTCTGGGTCACTTTCAAGAGCGGTCGACTGCCGGGGGATCCGGGCGACACGCGCTTCAACCAGGTCATCCTGGAGCACGGTTTCAACTGGATGAGCGGACGGGTCGAGCGCTTCTGGGACGCCTTTTTCTTCTACCCGGCCCAAAACGTCATCGCCTATTCCGACGCGCACCTGGGGACGCTGCCTGTCTACGCCCTGCTGCGTTGGACCGGACTGGATCGTGACTTTGCCCTGCTGTGGTGGTTTCAGATCTGCTGCGCCGCATCCATGGCCTCCTGCCACTTCGCTCTTCGACGCCTCAACATGGCCTTCCTGCCCGCCCTGTGCGGCGCCTTTATCTTTGCCTTTTCCATTCCGGTCCTGGCCCAGTTCAACCATGTCCAGCTCATGCCCCGCTTCTTTGTCCCCCTCGCCTTCCTGTGCCTGCTGCGACTGCTGGAGCTGCGCCAGACTCGGTACTGGTACGCGCTTCTGGCCTGCGTCATCGCCCAGACCTACTGCGGCATCTACGGCGGATACTTTCTCATCCTTTGCCTGTTCGCGACCGCCCTCTTCCCGCTGCTCCGGAACTTCCGCGCCGGAACCTTGGGGCCCCGGACCCTGCGTGCCCGACTTTCGCTGGTCATCCGCAGCGGCCTTCTCGCCTCAACCCTGTTGCCCCTGGCCATCCCGTACATCAGGGCGGCGTCCGCGGTAGGTGTCCGGAACTGGAAGGAGATCTCGACCATGCTGCCCCGGGTGGCCTCGTATTTTCACGCCCCGGACAGCCTGCTCTGGAAAACCGTGCTGAACAGTGAAAAAAACCTGCCCATGCAGCACGAGCACGTGCTTTTCCTGGGCCTCGTGCCCCTCCTCGCCCTGGTCGCCCTGGGCCTTCGCGCCGTCAGATCACGGGACAACGACGCAGAGACGAGACGGGATCAGATCATGCTCGCAGGATTCTTTCTGGCCGTGCTGCTGACCCTGCACTGGAACGGTTACTCGCCGTACCGTTTGATGACGCTGTCTCCCGGCGCGTCCTCCATCCGGGCAGTGAGCCGGATCATGCTGACCCTGCTCTTCCCTGTCGCCTACGCCCTGGCCCGGACCATGACCCTGGGTCTGGCATCCGTGCGCGGTCCGGCGGTTGCCCGCACGGTTCTGGGCGTCCTGCTCGCCATCTGCTGCGTCCTTGATCAACGCGCCGACATCATGACCTACTCCATGGCCACGGCCCGCGCTGGAGTGGAAAAAATCAAGACGGCCATGCATCGGTCAGGAGAATCTGTCTTCTGGGTGCACACCCCCGACCCCGCCAAGCAGGACTTCATGATCCACCTCTCGGCCATGCTGGCGGCCCAGGAACTGGGCACAAAAATCATCAACGGCTATTCCGGCAACATTCCTCCCGGCTATCCCTGGGATCTCTGGATGCTCGACCCAAAATCCTGCGCGGGCCTCAAGACCTGGATAGGCGGCAACCAGGCCGCCTTCGAAGGCCGGGCAGTCCACATCATCGGTGTCCCACCGTGTGCTGTCGAAATTGAGCCCGACACACCCTAGGCGGACCGGCACGCCTGGAGGTGTCCGCTTTTCGCTGCCGTCTGGCGTTGACCCGACATGTCCCTCCTGATATTGGTAGGACCAATTTCTACCCTCAGGAGATCCCATGACCCGCATTGCCATCGGCGCCCTTTCCGTCGCCAAACCGTTGTACGAGTGCATCACCAACCAGGCCCTCCCGGGCACGGGCATCGATCCCGAGCAGTTCTGGACGAGTCTTGAAACCCTGGTCCGGGACCTGACCCCAACAAATCAGGCCCTCTTGGCCAAGCGCCAGGAACTGCAGGACGCCATCGACGCCTGGCACCGGGAGCGGCGCGGAGCAGCGCACGACAGGGTCGCCTACGCGCGGTTCCTGCGCGACATCGGATATCTGGTTCCCCCGGGGGAACCCTTTGCCATCACCACCGCAGATGTTGACCCGGAGATTTCCCGCATCGCCGGACCGCAACTCGTCGTGCCGGCCACCAACGCCCGCTACGCCCTGAACGCGGCCAACGCGCGCTGGGGCAGCCTCTACGACGCCCTCTACGGCACGGACACGATTCCGGAAGATGAGGGCGCGACCCGCACGGGCTCGTATAATCCAGTCCGTGGCACCAAGGTCATGCGCTTCGCTGCCGAGTTTCTGGACCGGGCCCTGCCTCTGGAACAGGGCAGCCACAAGGATGTCCTGGACTATCGGGTGCGGCAGAACGAGACGCGCGCCGAAGCGGAAATGCTTCTGCCCGGCACCAGCACAGGACTCAAAAATCCATCCTCCTTTGTCGGCTTCGCCCCAGGGGTGCTCCTATTCAAGAACAACGGACTCCACCTCGAGCTGCACATCGACAGGGCCCACACCGTGGGCTCGACGCATCCGGCGGGCCTGAAGGACGTGGTCCTGGAATCGGCCGTGACCACCATCGTTGATTTCGAGGACTCCATCGCCGCCGTGGACGGAGAGGACAAGGCCCAGGCCTACGCCAACTGGCTTGGCCTCATGCGCGGTGATTTGCGGGCGTCCTTTGCCAAGGGCAACTCCACCGTGAACCGCAGTCTGAACGCCGACCGCCTCTACGCCGCGCCGGACGGCTCCGAACTGATCCTGCCCGGCCGCAGCCTCCTTTTGGTGCGCAATGTCGGACACCTCATGACCACAGACGCGGTGCTCGTTGACGGCACGGATATCTTCGAAGGGATGCTCGACGCCATGGTCACGGGCCTCATCGCCTTGCACGACATCAAGGGTCTGGACCGCCTGCGCAACAGCCGCGCGGACAGTGTCTACATCGTCAAACCCAAGATGCACGGCCCCGAGGAAGTGGCCTTTGCCTGCGAGCTGTTCGACCGGGTGGAAGATGCCCTGGGCCTGCCCCGCCACACCATGAAGATCGGGATCATGGACGAGGAGCGGCGCACCTCGGTCAACCTGGCGGAGTGCATCCGCGCCGCCAGGGAGAGGGTCATCTTCATCAACACCGGGTTCCTGGACCGCACTGGAGACGAGATCCACACCAGCATGGAGGCCGGGCCCATGGTGCCCAAGGCCGAGATGAAGAACTCGCGCTGGATGCTGCGCTACGAGGACTGGAACGTGGACACTGGATTGAAATGCGGGTTTTCGGGCCGGGCCCAGATCGGCAAGGGCATGTGGGCCATGCCGGACCGCATGCGCCAGATGGTCGAGACCAAACAGGGCCACCCCCTGGCCGGGGCCAACTGCGCCTGGGTGCCCTCGCCCACGGCAGCGACCCTGCACGCCATGCATTACCATCAGGTGGACGTCTTCGCCCGCCAAACGGAACTGACCGGGCAGACCAGGGCCAGCCTGGACGATTTGCTGACCATTCCCCTCCTGGACCGGGAACTCTCGGCCGAGGAGATCCAGCGCGAGATGGACAACAACTGCCAGGGGATTTTGGGCTACGTGGTGCGCTGGATCGACCAGGGCATCGGCTGTTCCAAAGTGCCGGACATCACGGACACGGGCCTCATGGAAGACCGCGCCACCCTGCGCATCTCCAGTCAGTACATTTCCAACTGGCTGCATCACGGGCTGTGCACGGAAGAGCAGGTGCGGGAAACACTGGCGCGCATGGCCGCCGTGGTCGACCGCCAGAACGCGGGCGATCCGCTGTACCGGGCCATGGCCAAGGATTTTGCGAAAAGCGTGGCCTTCCAGGCCGCCTGCGACCTGATCTTCCTGGGCCGCACGCAGCCCAGCGGCTATACCGAGCCGATCCTGCACAGACGCAGAAAGGAGCGCAAGGCGTTGGATTTGTAAGCCTCACAACTCCGATCAAGCAAAACAGCCCGCCCAGGTTCGCCGGGGCGGGCTGTCTTACGTTGAGAAACATTCCCTGGTTCAGGAGGCGGGCCCGCAAGGCGGGATGGTTTTCTTCATCCCGCGTAATACAAAAGAGTTCGGCATTTCGGGACATTGCATCCGAACAGTATCGATGCTACCGGTTCAGCAACTTTTTTGCCTAGGTCAACAAACGAGTCATGGAAACACGTGACCGGGGAACGGACTTGGGACCAATACCATACCTTTGCGCTTTGACTTTTCCATATCCCAGAAAATATCCAAGGCATGACCGTTTCAGCCATATAGCAAGTCGAACTATTGAAATAATCTTGTTGTTTATATCCAATATGACCCTGAAATGTGATCTGACTTTTTCTCAAGAATGTATCATGCACATACTGTCCGATGACCAGGACACACAGGAATTGACATGCCCGATTACGAAACAGACCGCATACCGTTCCTTTCATTAATCCCATTTCTTCTGATTTCGTTCGGCGTGGCCTGGGGCATCCTCGGGCTATACGTCTTTCTCCCGGAACGTATGGGCACGGCGTTTGGCCAGCTCACCGGCAACCACCCGCTCTTCTTCCTGGCCGTATACGCCCCTGCAATTGCGGCGCTCATCCTTGTTACCCGCAACGGCGGCCTCGCAGGCCTGCTTCGCTTCCTCGGACGGGTATTGCTGTGGCGCTGCAGCGCGGCGTGGTATGCCTTTCTGATCATAGGCATCCCGTTGCTCTTCATCAGCGGTTCAGCCTTAAGAGGCAACCTCTTCACGGACCCCTTTCCATTCCCGTCTGTCCAGGCGCTGCTCTATGGACTGTTCCTCGCCACCATTAAGGGCCCGGTCGAGGAATTCGGCTGGCGGGGGGTCGCCCTTCCTCTGCTGCAAAGGGAATTCGCTCCGGTCTGGGCCGGGCTGATTCTCGGGGTCATCTGGGGGCTATGGCACATGCCGGCTTTTCTTCTGAGCGGAACCCAGCAGAGCGAGTGGTCATTCACGGCATTCTTTGTTGGGTGCTTGGCGATTAGTGTCATCGCCACCGCACTGTTCAATCGGTCTGGTGGCAGCATTCTGCTGTCGGCGTTCTTCCACTTCTCGCTCATGAACCCGGTCTTTCCAGATGCACAGCCCTACGACACGTACCTTCTGATCGGTGTGGCCTTTCTCGTCGTCTGGTGGAACCGCAGGGACATGTTCACAACAGATGGTGCTGTCACTAAAGTCATTCCGCGGAGAAAGGCCATGGAAGGCTGACCATGCCCTCCATTCGAGAGATAACCTGAAGACCAGGGGGCCTGATGGTGACTCCCACCGGCCTCATGGTAAACGGCATGAGTACCGAATTGGTTTGACCTTGAGCATCGCTTTCCGTTGTGTTCGCGGCTGTCGGTGAGCCGGGTCTTTGCACCCCGGATTCCGTTGTGCCCTTGCCGCCCCAAAAAAAGATCCGCGTCTGGCGACGCGGACCCATGATTTCGCTGGTTACGGCCGATCCGGAACCGGTGTTTCAGGTTCCTGCATCGGTGCGGGTTGGGGTCACCCCCGGGCGTTCGGATTCACGCGGATTTCCACGCGTCTGTTCATCTGGCGCCCTTCCGGTGTGTCGTTGGTGGCTACCGGGCGGGTCTCGCCGTAACCGACCGTGCTGATCCTGGCCGGGACTATGCCGCGATCGACAAGGAGCCTCTGGACGCTCAAGGCTCTCCGCTCGGACAGCCCCTGATTATAGGCGTCGGAGCCGCTGCTGTCCGTATGGCCTTCGACCACGATGGTCGTCTGCGGGTACTTGACGAGAATCTGGGCGATGCGGTCAAGTTCGTTGTACAGACCAGGCAGGACCACGTCGGAATTTACATCGAAGGTCACGTCTCCCTTGAGGGTCAGGGCGATGAGGTCTCCCTCGCGCCGTATGGCCACCTCTTCGGAGGTGGCGAGGGCTTGGCGCATCTCGGCTTCCTGGTTGTCCATCATGCGCCCGACGCCGGCTCCGGCCAAACCGCCGATAGCCGCGCCAGCCGCCGCGCCAATGGCCGCGGCCTTCGCATCGCGACCAATGATTCCGCCAACTACCGCGCCGGCGACAGCACCGCCGCCAGCACCGTAGACTGCGCCCTTGGTGGTTTTGGACTGCTGGTCCATGGTGGCGCAACCGGTCACGCCAAAGACGACAATCAACACGATCAGAAAAAGTTTTTTCATGGCAATGCCTTCCTTTCAGGCTGATGTTTCGCGCACTCTTATAACCTAGGTCTGCGCTTATGCTCCGTCAACGGCCACAAGAACAATTCGATGAACATAGGGGGTCAAGTCTCGCGTTGACTTAAGTCTTCCCTTCGTTTAGAAGACCCATATGGTCAGGCCCCTTCGCACCGAATACGCCAACGCCGGGTACCGCGTCACGAACCGCGGACACAGGCATGATGCGACCTCTCTGGACCCCAAGGGCTGCCAGACGTTCATCGCCCTGCCCAAAACCGTCTCGAACATGTTCCGGGCCCAGATCGCGGCCTATGCTCTGATGCCCACCCATTACCATCTGCTGCTGCGCACGCCCGAAGGCAACATCACCCGCACCATGCGCCATGTCGGCGGCGTGTACACGCAGATCTTCAACCAGCGGTCCGTGCGCACCCACAGCACCGTCAGCACCACCCTGACCCGGGGTGAGCGACAGTTGGCCCGGGATGAGGAGTTCAAAAAAAGACTGGCAAAAGTGCGAACACTATTGAAGAAAAGTCAAAACGAGACCAGACCTGACCCCGAATTCCAAAACGAGACCTGATTCCGAATTCCAAATGAACACAATCACGTCGAAAAAGGCCCTATCCATGGTCCTGATCTGCTCGGCAGGCAAAAGCAGCGACCTGCTCGTTTCAAGATGGAGCCAGTCCGGCCACACGCTTGCTGCGGTGGTGGTCGCCACCCCCAAGCCTGGAAGAACGTCCGCATTGAATCGCTCCGGAACTCCTGTGTTTCAAGTCGAGTATCCTGTGGACTGGCCAACAATCGTGACAGCCCTCTGCTCCATAAATGCAGATCTCTTGGTCTGCTATGGGTTCATGAGACTGATCCCGGCTTCGTTCCTGCGCATGTTCCCGCATGGCGGCGTCAATTTTCATCCAACGCTTCTGCCTGCTTACCCTGGCCCTCATCCAACCCAATGTCTTGTTTCCGACGGCACGTTCAGACGCTTTGGCGGGCTTACCCTGCACAAGCTGACAGAATGTTTTGACCAGGGGGAAATCCTGGCCCAGTCAAGATTTTTCCCGCATGATTATAGCGCGGCCAGTACCTACCGAGGGGTTCTTGTTTCGACCATGATTGAGATGATCAAAGATGTCATTCCTCTCTATTGCGCAGGGAACATCAAAACCAAACAGCAGACAAAGGACACATCGACATGGGCACAATATCATCCACGATGCATCATAATAACATCTGACTGGAAAGCTGAAGACGTGGCTGCAGCCTGTGCGTTTTTAAGAAGACATGAAGGACTCATCGTGCGCCTTCAAAACGGCATGCTTGTCAACATAACAGGATTCAACAAACGGCTGAAACGTGCGAAAATGACACGCAGTACTCTCAAACTATCAACACTCGACTTCGAATGCGCAGACGCCAGGATTTCTTTATTCCGCAATAATCGCCTGGGTCGTTTTCTTCGTCGCATTTCAAATAAAATAGACAAATTACGCAATGTTGACACAGCCCGCGTTATTGAATTCGAGACACGACATTCCCACTGAAATGAGAATTGAGCTCACCCCTCTCTTGATCTGAAATCTCAAGGAGGGCGACCTTGGGCCTTCGATGGGTGCTGCGAGCCGGCGATCTCCCCAGGCCCGCCGCGTTCATTTCGCGAGCACGCCCTATCTGGGCGCGCGCGAGTAGATCGCGGACTGGGCGCTCATCTTCTTCACGATCTCCTTGCCCTGGGCGCGAGTTCCATCTTCAGGAGTTCCTTCTCCCCGAAGCGGATGGCGTCGGTCAGGCATACCTCGGCGCAGACGGGCTTTTCGCCCATACGCACCCGTTCCCAGCACAGATCGCACTTGTGGGCCTTGTCGCGACCGCGTCCAACTGGATGAGCCCGTAGGGGCAGGCCTCGATGCAGTCGCGACTGCCTTTGCGCCTGTCGGCCAGGATGCGCACGATGCCGGTCTGTTCGTCCTTGACGATGGCTTCGGCCTTGCACTGGTAGCACATGGTGGGAATCCATTCAGTTTTCATCGCGTTACCTCCTGTGACCCTGAATCCGGGCCGGGTCCGCCGTTCGCAACGGCGCGTCGAGGGGGCAGGTCTCGTCTCTGCGCGAGACAAGCACCCTCGTTCCGAAGGGCGTTCATCCCCGCGCCTCTCGACGCGGGTAGCACATGGCAAACGCCCAGATCTCCCCGGGTAATGCACGCCCACCTTCACCCTTATGCCCGCCGCATCCACGTCCGCGCCTTCCGGACGGGTATCGGACTTTGAAGATATTGGCCTTCTCATCCGGCGCGACCGCCTCACATGCGGTTTCTGTTCGTCGGGCCAGGGTTT
>CAZPSN010000026.1:55260-56647 GCA_964589645.1 uncultured Desulfovibrionaceae bacterium | reverse complement strand
GATCAATACATTATTTTTTTATTACGTCGCCAGAGACTTTTTGCAGGGAGATCATCAAAGACAAGGAGATCATCCCGGTCAATATCGGGACTCATGATCAGGTCTACGGTTAAACACGCCGTTATGATGGTAATGTCCACGGTTCTAATCGTATTTCCAGATCAACCCCCTCCCGCCTTCGGCGTACTCCCCCTTGGCAGGGGGAGAGTTGTATGGCGCAAGCTCCCGATGTGACGCCATCTAAAAGGCGCGACCGGGAATGGGTCAGGTCTCGCTTTGACTCATTTTGAAAGTTTAGTGCCATTTGAAAAGGCGCGACCGGATGAACCGGCCGCGCCTTTCTGGTTGGGGGAGGGGGGCGGTGCGGGCGCTATTTGCCAAGCGTGCCCATGATTCCGCGCACGGCCGCCGGCAGGTCGGCGGGAAGCACGATGACCTTGGAGTTGTTGTTCTCGGCCATCTTGCGCATGGCATCAACGTAGCGTTGGCCCAGCAGGAAAACCAACGGCAGTTCGCCGTCCTTGGTGGCTTCGGCTACCTTGGCGATGGCCTCCCGGTCCGCTTCGGCCAGTACGACCTTGGCTTCGGCGTCGCGGCGGGATGCTTCCAAACGACCGTCGGCCTGCAGGATGGCTGCCGACTTGTCGCCTTCGGCCCGGGTCACGGTGGCGCGGCGGGCGCGTTCGGCCGCGGCCTGTTCTTCCATGGCGTGCTGCATGGTGTCGGACGGATTGATGTCCTGTATTTCCACGGTCTTGAGCATGATGCCCCAGTCCGAGATGTCGTCGGAGATGGTTTCCTTCAGCCGGGCCTTGATCCTGTCCCGGGAGGACAGGGCGTCGTCGAGGTCCATTTCGCCGACAATGGAACGCAGCGAAGTCTGGACCAGGGTCTGGATGGCCATGCGGTAGTCCTCGACGCCGTACACGGCTTTTTCGGGCGAGACGATATTGATGTAGGCCACAGCATTGGTGATGATGACCGCATTGTCGCGGGTGATGACTTCCTGGGACGGGATGTCCATGACGATGTCCTTGGTGGTCACCTTGTACGCCACGGTATCCATGTAAGGGATGATGATGTTGAGGCCGGGGGCCAGGGTGGTGTGGTACTTGCCCAGACGTTGAACCACGAATTTATACCCCTGGGGCACGATGCGCACGCCCATGAAGATGGTGATTACAACCAGGGCGAGCAGAAAAAAGACAACGGTCAAACCGGGGCTGAACATACGAACCTCTCTGGGGATAGAAGGAATGCGGCAATCTTATCTGTTGAGTTTCGGGGCGACGATGAGCGTGTTTCCGGACACGTCGCGGATCTGGACCCGGTCTCCGAGCTGCACGGGTTCGTCGCAGATGAAGGACCACTCGTCGGAGCCGAGAAG
>CAZPSN010000026.1:28433-55250 GCA_964589645.1 uncultured Desulfovibrionaceae bacterium | reverse complement strand
GTTTGGTGAAGCGCACGACCCCGCGCTTTTCGCCGTCGGGAACGCTTATGACCTGTCCGGTTTCGCCCAGCAGGGCCTCCCGGGACATGCCGGCCCTGGTCTTGTCGACCATGCGCGGCTTCATGACCAGAAACCAGAAGATGGTCAGCAGGGAGGAGAAAATTGTCCACAACAGGAGTTGCGCTGTCAGGCCCACGTCCGGAATGAGCCAGAGCAAACCGCCCACGCTCAAGGCTCCGAGGCCGAACCAGATGATGGTGAAGCTCGGGATGAAGAGCTCGGCGATGATGAGGATCATGCCGAAGACCAGCCAGTGCCAGTACGCAAGGTCCATGGGATCTCCTGGGGAATGGGTGCGCGGCCAAAAGATCGGCCGCTGGGTTGAAGCTATCAGGTTCGCCGTCGTAAATCCAGCAGCAGGTTTTCCTTCCGGGAGCCGGCCTGCATGGACTTGCCGCGACCTTGACAAATCCCGCTCTTTTGGAATAGCCGTTTCGCGGTGTAGACAATAAGTTCGCTCAGCGGAACGATCGATTCTCTATTGGTCAAGGCGCGGTTCCGGCGACAATCTTGAAGGCGGCCCATCCATGGCAGAAAAGGACAACACTTCCGAGACGTTGGCCAAAGGCCTCTGGATCCTCGATATTTTCGGGGAGGACGACGTCGGTTACACCCTGTCCCAGATTTCCCGCCGCACCGGCATCAACAAGACCTCCATCTATAGATACGTCAACACCTTTTGCGAAATGGGCTTTTTAAAGCGCGACGACCGCACGGGCCTCTACCGTCTGGGCGTGCGCATGCTGGCCCTGGCCCATGCCCTGCTCGAAAAGAACGAGCTGGAGCGGGCCGTCAAGGCCCAGGTCGACGCGGCCCACGAACGCCACGGCGTGCACATCGACGTGGGCATCCTCTCCGGCGACGCCATCTATCTCATCTATCGTCGGGAATCCCAGGACACCAAGGCCTTCCGCTCCTTCAGCTACGGTTCCGAGCCCTACTACCTGGCCGCGGGCAAGGCGGCCATGGCCTTCATGGACCAAGCCGAGCTGCAGGGCCTTTTGAACCGCCTGGAACTGGCGCCCAAGACCGACAAGACCATCACCTCCCGCGAGGACCTGCTGGCCGATCTGCGCGAGGCGGCCGAGCGCGGTTACACGCGCAACCGCGAGGAGTTCGTGCCCGGTCTCATCGCCATCGGCGCGCCGCTCTACAGCCTGCGCACGGGCAAGGTCGTGGGCGGGGTCAGCTTCGATTCGTCCACGGATCGCTTTTCCATGGAAGAGTTCGAGAAGCGTTTTGCCGGATACCTGGTGGAGTTGGCCAAGAAAATTTCGGCGGTGGTTTCCTGGTAGTCCGGGATCATCTGGCCGTGAGGGTTTTCCGGGTTCGCCCCGGACGAATGGCGGAAAATCGGAAGCTTCGGGTTTCCGGAGTGTGGCTGGCTTCAGGGGCGGGTGTCCCTGAGCCATTGGGCAGCCGGCGATGCGCTTCGCCGGAATTCAACGTTCAGATTGAAGGAGTTTGCAATGAAACGACTTGGAATCCTGTGCATGGTTCTGGCCCTGGTCTGCGGCTTTGCCGGCGCGTCCATGGCTGCCGACGACACTGTTCGCATCGGCGTGTTCCTGCCCCTGACCGGCCAGAACGCTTTTGGCGGCCAGCTGGAACTTGAAGGCGTGCAGATGGCCCACAAGGAAATGGGCACCGTTCTCGGCAAGAAGGTCGAGCTGTTCGTCGTTGACAACAAGTCCGACAAGGTCGAGTCCGCCAATGCGGTCAAGCGCCTGATCGAAAAGGAAAAAGTCCAGGCCATCATCGGCACCTACGGTTCCTCCCTGGCCATGGCCGGCGGCGAAGTGTCCGAAAAGGCCGGTATTCCCCAGGTCGGCACCAGCTGCACCAACCCCCTGGTCACCCAGGGCAAGAAGTACATCTTCCGCGTCTGCTTCATCGATCCTTTCCAGGGCGCCGGTGCGGCCACCTACGCCTTCAAGGACCTGGGCCTGAAGAAGGCCGCTCTCCTGATCGACGTGGCCAACGACTACTCCGTGGGTCTGGCCAGCTTCTTCAAGAAGTCCTTTGCCAAGATGGGCGGCGAAGTCGTGGCCACCCTGAACTACCAGTCCGGCGACCAGGATTTCACTGCCCAGCTGCAGGAAATCATGAGCAAGCAGCCTGACGTGCTGTTCATTCCCTCCTACTTCGCCGAAGGCGCCATCATCATGAAGCAGGCCAAGGAACTGGGCGCGACCTTCAAGATCATGGGCGGCGACGCCATGGACAACCCGGAGATCACCGCCATCGGCGGCAACGCCGTGGAAGGCTTCATGCACACGACCTTCCCCTATGACCCGTCCATGCCCGACATGAACCCCGTGGCCAAGAAGTTCACGGCCGACTGGACCACGGCCAACCCCGGCAAGGATCCCAACGTCAACGCCGCCCTGGGCTATGACGCCTACATGATCATCCTCGACGCCATCACCCGCGCCAAGTCCGCCGAGCCCCAGGCCATCACCGATGCCCTGGCCGCCACCAAGGGCTTTGTCGGCGTGACCGGCACCACGACCATCAACGAGACCCACGACGCCGAAAAGCCCGTCGGTCTGGTCATGATCAAGGACGGCAAGAAGACCTACGTCGGCAGCATCACTCCCGAACTCTAATTCGTGAATGAGCCCCGCGCGGGCAGCGGCGGCAGGGGTTTCCCCTGCCGCCCGTTTCACAAGGACCTCGCATGAACCTGGCAACATTCATCCAGCATTTTCTGAACAGCCTGACCCTGGGCAGCCTCTACGCCCTCATCGCCATCGGTTACACCATGGTCTACGGCATCCTGCGGCTCATCAATTTCGCGCACAGCGAGATTTTCATGCTCGGGGCCTATTTCGTGTTCTGGGGTATCACCCTCCTGCACCTGCCCTGGGCCGTGGCCATGGTCGCCTCGATCATCTTCGTGGCCGGCATCGGCATCCTGGTCGATCGCATCGCCTACCGGCCCCTGCGTGACGCACCCCGCATCTCGGCCCTGATCAGCGCCATCGGCGTCTCATTTTTCCTGCAGAACGTGGCCATCGTGTTTTTTCAGGCCATTCCGCGCCAGGTCTACCGGCCCCAGTGGCTGGAAGATCCCATGATCTGGGGTGGCGTGCGCGTGCTGCCCCTGACCCTGTTCGTGCCCGTGCTGTCGTTTCTGCTCATGCTCGGCCTGGTCTACATCGTCTACCACACCAAGGCGGGGCTCGGCATGCGGGCCATCAGCAAGGACATCGAGACCAGCTACCTCATGGGCGTGTCCGTGAACAAGGTCATCGCCCTGACCTTTGGCATCGGCTCGGCCCTGGCTGCGGCCAGCGGCATCATGTGGGCCCTGCGCTACCCGCAGCTGCAGCCCATGATGGGCGCCATCCCCGGGTTCAAGGCCTTTATCGCGGCCGTGTTCGGGGGCATCGGCTCCATCCAGGGCGCGGTCATCGGCGGCTTGGCCCTGGGTTTCATCGAGATCATGACCGTGGCATTTTTTCCCGATCTGGCAGGCTACCGCGACGCCTTCGCCTTCGTCCTCCTGATCGGCATCCTGCTGGTCAAACCGACGGGCTTGCTCGGCGTCAAGACGGAGGACAAGGTCTGATGAACCGTTCCACAACCATTCTTCTCAATCTGGTCCTGGTCGGCTGTCTGGGCCTTTTCCTGTGGTGGGCCCAAGGCAACCTCGACGGGTACAAGATCCAGATCCTGAACCTCATTGCCGTGAACATCATTCTGGCCCTGTCCCTGAACCTCATCTACGGCTTCACGGGCATGTTCAGCCTGGGGCATGCGGGCTTCATGGCCATCGGGGCCTACGTCTGCTCCATCCTGATCATGACCCCGGAACAAAAGACCATGCTCTTCATCCTGGAAGAGGCCCTGCCCTGGGTGCAGGCCGCGCACGCACCGTTTCTGGTGGCCGTCATCGCGGGGGGGCTCGTGGCGGCCCTCTTTGGACTGGTCATCGGCGCGCCGCTGTTGCGCCTGGGCGACGACTATCTGGGCATCGCGACCCTGGGCTTTGCCGAGATCGTGCGCGTCATCGCCAACAACATCCCGCGCGTGACCAACGGGGCGCTCGGCTTCAAGGGCATCCCGGATCACGCCAACCTGTGGTGGAACTACGGCTGGTGCCTGCTGACCCTTTATTTCGTCGTCCGCATCCTGGGCAGCAACACGGGCAACGTCTTCAAGGCCATCCGCGACGACGAGACTGCGGCCAAGGCCATGGGCATCAACGTCTTTCGCGTGAAGCTTTTGTCCTTCACCCAGGGCGCCTTCTTTGCTGGGGTGGGCGGCGGTCTTCTGGCCAGTCTCTTGACGACCATCGACCCCAAGATGTTCCTCTTCACCCTGACCTTCAACGTGCTCATGATCGTGGTCACCGGAGGCCTGGGTTCCATCACCGGCTCCATCCTGGCCGGCACGGGCATCACCGTTGTGCTGGAATGGCTGCGCTTCGTGGAGAACCCCATCAGCATCGGCGATTGGACCATGGACGGAATCCCCGGCATGCGCATGGTTGTCTTTTCCCTGGTGCTTATCCTGGTCATTCTCTTTCGTCGCGAGGGCATCATGGGCATGCGCGAGATCACCTGGGACACGCTGTTCCGGTTCATGAAGCGAGGTAAGGCATGAGCATGATTCTTGAAACCAAGGGCCTGACCATGCGTTTCGGGGGCCTGACCGCGGTCTCGGACTTCAGCGCGAGCATTCCCCAGGGCAGCATCACGGGCCTCATCGGCCCCAACGGCGCGGGCAAGACGACCTGCTTCAACATGGTCACCGGTTTTTACCGCCCCACCGAAGGCCAGGTCTTTTTCGAGGGCCGGGAGCTGACGGGCATGACCCCGCATCAGGTCTGCCGGGCGGGCATCGCGCGCACCTTCCAGAACATCCGGCTCTTCGGCAATGAGACGGCGCTCGAGAACGTCATGATCGGCAGCTTTGTGCGCCAGAAAACGGGCTGGATCCAATCCGTGCTCATGACGCCGGCGTCCCTGCGCGAGGAGCGCGGTCTGCGCGAGCAGGCCATGTCCCTGCTGGACGTGGTCGGACTGGCCGATATCGCCGGGGAAAAAGCCAACAGCCTGCCTTACGGGGCGCAGCGCCGCCTGGAAATCGCCCGTGCCCTGGCCACGAAGCCCCGGTTTTTGCTGCTCGACGAGCCGGCGGCCGGCATGAACCCCCAGGAGTCCATGGAACTCATGGACTTCATCCGCACCATCCGCACCCGCTTCGAGCTGACCATCCTGCTCATCGAGCACGACATGAAGGTGGTCATGGGCGTGTGCGAGCACATGTGGGTCCTCGACTACGGCGTGACCATCGCCGAGGGCGGGCCCGAAGCCATTCAGTCCAACCCCAAGGTCATCGAGGCCTATCTGGGTGAGGAGTACGTGAAATATGCTTAAGATCACGGATCTGCACGTCTTCTACGGTGGCATCCACGCCCTGAAGGGCATTTCGCTGGAAGCCCCCAAGGGCAAGGTCGTGACCCTCATCGGCGCCAACGGGGCAGGCAAGAGCAGCACGCTCAGGGCCATCTCCGGCCTGATCAAGAACAAGAAGGGCACCATCACCTACAACGACCGCGACATCACGACCCTCGACCCGGTGGAGATCGTCAAGAGCGGCATCGTCATGTCCCCCGAGGGGCGGCGCATCTTCCCGCACCTTTCGGTGACCGAGAACCTGTACCTGGGCGCCTACAGCCGCAGCGACAGGGATGGCATCGAGAAGGACAAGGAATGGGTCTTCGATCTCTTTCCGCGCATGCGCGAACGCCAGAACCAGAAGGGCGGGACCCTGTCCGGCGGCGAGCAGCAGATGCTGGCCGTGGCCCGGGCCCTCATGAGCGCGCCCGACGTGGTCATGCTCGACGAGCCCTCCCTGGGCCTGGCGCCGCTTCTGGTCAAGGACGTGTTCGAGATCATCAAGATCATCAACCAGCAGGGCAAGACCGTGCTTTTGGTCGAGCAGAACGCCTTCGCCGCCCTCAAGGTGGCGCACTTCGCCTACGTGCTGGAAACCGGGAGCATCGTCCTCTCCGGCACGGGCGAAGAACTGCTGAACGACAAGCGGGTCATCGAGGCCTATCTGGGCGGGTGAGGAGTTCCCGTTTACGCGAATAACGAAAGGCAGATCCGTGAGGGTCTGCCTTTCGTTTTTCGCGGCCATGCACTGCGCGGGCACGCATCGGGCAAAACTGTCAGCCTCTGCCCCGGGAACCGCTTCGGGATGGCGCGGTGGGGCGTGCATCAGGCCGGCCGGATTTGCCCCGCGAGTTTCCGGCGCGCTTGCTGGCGCCGGCGCGTGTGTCGTCCGTCCGTTCGTTTCTTCTGCCGCGTCCTTTTGAATCCGGTTTTGGACTCGTGTCGGATCCGCTTTGCGCACCCGATTTTTCATTATTCTTCCCGCGTGCCGCTGGCTCGGATTTCGCGTCCTTCGGCTTTGCGCCACGGCCATGGACAGGCAGCTTGGCGGGCGATTTCTTGGCCACCAGCGCCTTGATCTCCCGGGGGGCATTGCGTTCGCTCCTCGGATTGCCGGGGCGGTAGAGCACGAAATCGGGAACGTCGCTGTCTTCCGTGAAGCCCTTGACCGCTTCCACGGGGATCTTGTGGCGCAAGAGGTTTTCGATGGCCACCAGCAGGTTGTGCTCCTCGGGGCTGACCAGGGACACGGCGACGCCGCTGACGCCCGCGCGGCCGGTGCGTCCGATGCGGTGCACGTAATCTTCGGGAGAGTTGGGGATGTCGTAATTGACCACGAAGGGCAGGTTCGTGATGTCCAGCCCGCGCGCGGCCACGTCCGTGGCCACGAGGATGTGGATTTTTCCGTCCTTGAACTCCTCAAGGGTCCGCTTCCTGAGCGACTGGCTCTTGCTGCCGTGCAGGGCCGCGACGTTGATCCCGTGGGCGGCCAGCTTGTCGGTCAGCCTGTTGGCCCAGGTCCGGGTGCGGGCAAAGACCAGGATGCGGTCCTCTTTCTGCCTTTCGATGAGGTGCAGCAAGAGCGGGAGCTTGCTGTCCTTGTTGACGAGATGCACCTTCTGCACGACCGCTTCCGCGGCCGCGGTGTCGGGCGTGATCTCGATGTACTCGGGCTTTTGCAGCATTTTCGCGGCCAGGGCCTTGATCTGCGGCGTGTAGGTGGCGGAAAAGAGCATGGTCCTGCGCTGGGTCGGCAAAAGGTCGAGAATGGCGTTGATTTCGCCGCTGAACCCCAGGTCGAGCATGCGGTCGGCCTCGTCGAAGACCAGAAATTCGATCAATGCCAGATTGAGAAATCCCTGGTTCGCGAGATCGAGCAGGCGGCCCGGCGTGGCCACCAGGATGTCGATGCCGCGCTGCAGACGCTCGATCTGAGGTTCGATGCGCACCCCGCCGAAGGCCACGGTGCAGCGCAGGGACACCTTGCGGGCGTAGGCCTTGATGCTTTCACCGACCTGCAGAGCCAGTTCTCGCGTGGGCGTGAGGACCAGGGCGCGGGGATGGTGTCCGTTGCCGTGGGTCTGGCTCAGGGTTTGGACGATGGGCAGGGCAAAGGCGTCGGTCTTGCCGGTGCCGGTCTGGGCCCGGGCCAGGACGTCACGGCCGTCGAGGATGACGGGGATGGCCTGGGCCTGGATGGCGGTGGGGGCCGTGTAGCCCTTTTTGGTGATGGCCTTGAGCAGTTCAGCCCGCAGGCCAAGTTGGGTAAATGACATGGTATTCCTTTCTGGTCGATGGATGTGTGTGGCGAACCGGGCTCTCGGAGGGTTGGATCGGGTCCGGAAAATGAGGGGATGCCTGACGTTGTCCGCAATGTATGGTCTAGTCAGTTCCGGAGAACGTGTCCACTCTGCTGGAAGACCACCGCCGGCACGGTGTGGTGCGGCGTGAATTTTTAGCATTTCGGAATGTTATGAAGATGTTGCCGCACCCTTGTTGCTCTGTTACAAGGGCAAGGAATTCCTTTAGGCCGCTTCGGCCGTCCAGGTTCGAACGATCGGACTGGAACCCGGAGCCACAATGTCGTAACGATATTTTGCATCGAGGAGCGTATTATGGGCGACAAGGGCGGAAAGAAGGGCAAGGAAAAACTGCAGAAGCAAAAAGCAAGTAAAGAAGCGGAAAAGAAAAAACAAAAGCAGGACAAGCAGGTCAAGAAGGATTGATCTGCTTATTTTCTGAAGAACGTGTCCATTTTTAATCTATGCGATGAAAATATATTTTCATCGCAGATATGCTGAAAATGTGGGTCTATCATTTTAATGATTCATCCAGATTTTTAAAGGATATATTGCATAGCATCTTGAATTTATGCAGTGCTTGGTCGGCAAGTACTGACTCCACTGCATAAAGTCGTGAAAGAGCCTGGGCGTCATTCCCGCGCAGGCGGGAATCCATGTCTTTTAAGGTAGTTGAAAATGCGTGGATCCCCTTTTTCAAGGGGATGACGACTTTTTGCAGTGACGTCAGTACTGTCAAGTCGAGCAAATTTTGTGTCTGCGGGATATACTTCGTCACGCGGATGCTTATCGCGCAACGCCCGCGCGCGGAGCATTTTCCGTCGCGCTCCAAAGCGTCCCTGCAAGGGCCGGCGGCTTTTTTGCGGGGACTTCTTTCTGTGTCGCAGGCCTGGTTCAGCCCAGGTGCAAGAGCGACTGGTAGCAGTCGGGCCTGCGGTCGCGGAACAGCCCCCACCCTGCCCTGCGCTGGGCGTTTTTCGCGAAGTCGAAGTGCGCCGTGAGCACAGCTTCGCCTTCGCGGCCTGCTTCAGTCAGCAGTCGTCCATCGGTATCGGCGATGAAGGACGAGCCGTAGAAGGTCAGGCCGACGGCTCCGTCGGTTTCAGAGCCCACGCGGTTGGCGGCGCAGACGGGAATCATGTTGGCTGCGGCGTGACCCTGCATGGTCCGCTGCCAGTGGCCACAGGAGTCATAGCCCGGCATGTCCGGTTCGGAGCCTATGGCCGTGGGGTAGAGCAGGATGTCCGCACCCATCAGCGTCATGCAGCGGGCGGCCTCGGGAAACCACTGGTCCCAGCAGATGCCCGCGCCGATTTTTCCGAAGCGCGTATCCCAGACCTTGAAACCGGTATCTCCAGGAGAGAAATAGTACTTTTCCTCGTAACCGGGCCCCTGGGGAATGTGGGCCTTGCGGTAGAGTCCCAAGGCGCTGCCGTCGCAATCGAGCATGATCAGCGAATTGAAGTGGGCCTGCCCGTTGCGTTCAAAGAAACTGACGGGCAGGACCACGCCCAACTCCCTGGCCAGTTCGCTCATGCGCGAGATGACCGGGCTTTCCGTCGCAGGGGCAGCCCAGGCGAAATATCCGGGGTTCATGACCTTGCAGAAGTACGGTCCGGCGAAGAGTTCTTGCAGGAGGATGATCTGCGCGCCCATGGCCGCAGCCCTGCGTACCAGGGCCGCGGCCCTGTCAAGGTTGCCGGCCATGTCCGGACCGCAGGCCATCTGCGTGACGGCTACGGTGGTCGTGCTCATGAGTCGTCACCATGCCGGACATGGCGCAACGCAAGATTGCGACGTTTCTGGGCGGGGTCGCCGCTGGAAGAGCGTTCCTTCATCTGCATGCCCCTGATCTTGCGCAGTTCTTTATCCGGTTCGGTAAAGATCAAGGCCCCGGAGCAGCACTCGGCGACGCAACTCGGCTCGCCTCCGCACAGGTCGCACTTGATGGCTATGCCAGCCTTTTCCACGCGAATCTGTCCCCACGGGCAAGCGTCCTCGCAGGCCCCGCAACTGGTGCATCTGTCGGCATGAACCAGGACTGTTCCGGTCTCGTCGTGGCTGATGGCCCCTTCAGGGCAGGCGGCCAGACAGTCGGGGTTGGCGCAGTGGAAGCAGACGCTGGGCACGGAACGGCCGATGAGGGGGAAGTTTTCCACTCCCAGGCGGGCCAGTGAAGGCGAGAAGAGCCCCTCGTGGGCGGCGGAGCAGGCGGCCTGACAACGTCCGCAGCCCGTGCATTTTTCCGGCATGGCCACAAGAATTCTAGGCATGGCGTACCTCCGTGGCGTTCATGGGCGCAAGGCCCAGGGCTGCGAGCTTGGATGCGGCGGGCACGGCGTTGTCGTCCCAGCCGCGTGCCGCGTAATAAAGAGACTTCATGCCAGCCAGGTCTGCGGGCGTGAGAGTTCGTCCTTCGTGGGGACCGCCGCGCAGTGCCTGCGCGAGGATTTTG
The DNA here is from genome assembly GCA_964589645.1 of uncultured Desulfovibrionaceae bacterium. Taxonomy (GTDB): domain Bacteria; phylum Desulfobacterota; class Desulfovibrionia; order Desulfovibrionales; family Desulfomicrobiaceae; genus Desulfomicrobium. The sequence goes on along the minus strand of CAZPSN010000026.1, from coordinate 45,027 downwards.
CGGGGCAGACTGTCGTCTTTGGCCGTGAAGCCCTCGCGGGCGTTCAGCAGGCGCAACAGGTTCCAGATGCGCTCCCCGGCGCGGTCCAGTTCTTCGGCCGTGACCTCCTCGCCCAACCCGGCCGAGAGCTGGCGAGCCAGGTAGTCGGTGGTCACTGTGCCCCAGAAGTCGCAGATGCACATGGCCCATTTGATGGCGTTCAGGTTTTGGGCCGCGACGACGGCCTGGGCAAGCCCTTCGTGGTCGAAGGGGTTCTCGGCGAAGATGGTGAAGGCCCGCAAGTGGCAGGCCCCCCGTTCGCTGGTGGCAAATGCCAACCCCATGCCGTGGTTGCCGCGCGGTTCGTAGGCCGGGAACTCCAGGCCCTTGGATTCCACGGCCAGGTCCTCTGCCGCGTACTTGGCGGACAGGCGCTTCACGCCCAGGGCCAGATCGCGGCCCCGCTCCGTGGACAGGCGTGCCATCTCCTCCACCACGGCCAGATATTCAGGCACCGCGCCGAAGCGCAGGCCGAAGTCTCGCCTTCCCTGTTCGGCCATGTCCATGGCCAGCCCGATGGTCGCGCCCGTGCTGATGGTGTCCAGGCCCAGATCGTCACAGAGGCGGTTGAAGCGGGCGATACTGGCCAGATCGTTCACGCCGCAGTTGGAACCACCCAGGCAGAGGGTCTCGTATTCGGGGCCCTCGATTTCAACCCCGTCGATGCGTGTGAACTTGCCGCAGGCCATGGGGCAGGACCAGCAGGCCCTCTCTCCGACGCGGGCCGCCTTCATGGCGTCGCTGTCCAGGCCGGATTTTTCCGTGTTCACCCCATAGGTGAAGTTGCGGGTGGGATGAATGCCCATTTCGTTGGTCAGGTCCACCAGCACCGGCGTGCCGTCAGACTTGGCCCAGAGGTTGTCGGCTGTCAGCAGCGACTCGTTTTTGGCCTGGGTCATGACGGACAGGAAGGACTTCATGTCGGCCACGCGCACCGCACCCGTACCCCTGCAGGCGACGGCCTTCAGGTTCTTGGATCCGAACAGCGCGCCCGTGCCGCCCCGGCCAAGCTGGCGGTAAGCTTCGGTCCCGACGCAGGAGAAGGTTACGAGGTTCTCTCCGGCCGGCCCGATGGACAGGGTTTTGGCCCCGCCGGTCAGCTGCTGCAGTTTTTCCTCGGTCTCGAAGATGCCCAGACCCCAGAGTTTCGAGGCGTCGCGCAGTTCGGCCCTGCCATTCTGGATGAACAGGTACACCGGTCTCTCGGCCCGGCCCGTGATGACGATGCCGTCAAACCCCCCGAACTTGAGTTCCGGCCCAAAGGCCCCGCCGGCGTTGGACTCGAAGACCGTGCCGTTGTGGGGACTTTTGGATACCAGGCAGAAGCGGGCGCTCAAGGGGACGAGGGTGCCGCAGAGCGGGCCGGTCATGATGACCACCGGATTGTCCGGGGACAGGGGATCGGTGCCGGGCGCGGAGTATTCCTGAAAATACCGCGCCGCCAGACCCCATCCGCCCCAGTACTCGCGCAGCCAATCCTGGCGCAGGGGCACGGCGGTCGTTTTTTCCGTGGTCAGATCCACATGCAGAACGGAGCCGGTGTACAGATTCATGTCTCCTCCTTACACGGCGATGCTTTTGAAGGTGTCTTCGAGGCGGTTCAGCACTTCATCAATCTGTTCGTAGGAAATGGTCAGGGCCGGTTCAAAGCGGATGACCTGGGCGTTGGTCAGGGTTCCGGCGGTGAGCACCCGGCGGGCAAAGAGCCCGGCCGCGACCTTGTAGCCGATTTCGCCGTCCACGAAGTTCATGCCAATCAGCAGGCCCTTGCCTGTGATGCTTTCCAGGATACCCGGGTACCGATCCTTCAGCTCCGCCAGCTTGCCCATGACATACGCACCCTTGTCCCTGGCCTGGCCAGGCGTGTCCTCGTCCAGCATGACCTCGACGTGGGCCAGGGCTGCCGCACAGGCCAGGGGGTTCCCACCCGTGGTCGTGGTATGCATGAAGGGGTTGGGAGTCAGGCATTCCCAGATTTTTGCCTTGGCGAAAAAGGCGCTCATGGCCACCACTCCCCCGCCCAGGGCCTTGCCGAAGCACATGATGTCCGGAGTCACGTCCCAGTGGTCCACGCCAAAGATCGTGCCCGTGCGGCCGAAGCCCGTCTGGACCTCGTCGGCAATGAGCAGCACGCCGTAGTGGTCGCAGATCTCGCGCAGACGCGGCCAGTAGTCGTCGGGCGGCACCACGGCCCCGGCTTCGCCCTGGATGGGCTCGGCCACCACGGCGGCCACGCCCTGGCCCACGGCCCTGGCGATGGACAAGGCGCGTTCCACCTGGTCGGCGTCGCCAAATTCCACATGGGTTACGTTTTCCAGGAGCGGCATGGCCGGTTCGCGGTACACGGCCTTGCCCAGGAGCGAGAGGGCGCCCAGGGATTTGCCGTGAAAACCCTTCAGTGTGGAGATGAACCCGGCCTTGCCCGTGTACATCTTGGCCAGCTTCATGGCGCCGTCCACAGCCTCGGTGCCGCTGTTGGCGAAGAACCCGTTCTGGATGTCGCCGGGGGTCAAAAGGGCGAGGACCCTGGCCAGCTGGGCGCGCAGCGGGTCGAGCATCTCCTGGCTGTATTGCGGGGAGCGGTCGAGCTGGGCCTTGACCGCGGCCACGATCTTGGGGTGGCGGATGCCGGGGCTGTAGAGCCCGAAGCCGCCAAGGATGTCGATGAACTCGCGGCCGAGCACGTCGCACATGACCGAACCCTGGCCCTGCCATTCGGTGTAGGCAAAATCCTCGGCCTGGGTCACGGACTTGCGGTAGCTGAGAAATCCCTTGTTGATGTGGTCGCGGAAATTTTCGACGGTTTTTTTGGCGATGTCCTGGCGCCTTTCCAGGGTCAGCTGGTCGTCGGGGGTGTGGATGGCGTCGAGAATGAAGCGGGCTTCGGCCCGGGCCTGGGAAATGTCGCGATGCATGATGTTACTCCAAATGGTTCGGATCCAAAGGCCACACGTGTCCTGTCCGGGCGATGCCTCGCCTGGGGCGGCCGGGTTTGCGGCGGACGGAAGCCGTCCGCCGTTTTGCGTTCGGCCCCGCGCTAGCGGGTTTTGATCATGGTCCACATCTCGTCGTAGATGCGGGCGTCGTCTCCCAGGTCGTTGATGAATTGCAGCTTCTCCATGTATTCGGCCTTGGGGTAGATGGCTTCGTTCTTCAGATCCTCGGGAGTGATGAAGGGCTTGGACGCTTCGTTGGGGGAGGGATAGCGGGTCCAGTTGGACAGGTCCGCGCCGACCTTGGCGTCGAGGATGTAATTGATGAACGCATAGGCCGCTTCCGGATTCGGGGCCTGGGACGGGATGGCCATGTTGTCGACCCAGATGACCGTGCCTTCGACGGGGTTGGCGAAGGCCACGTTCTCGGGGTCCTCTTCCACGGCGCGCAGGCCGTCGCCGTTGTAGGTGATGGCCGCGACCGCGCCGCCGGCCAGGACCTTGGACCTGCCGCCGACGCCGCCTTCGAAGCCCTGGAAATTCGGGCTTTTCTTGGTCGCGATCATCAGTTCGACCACTTTCTTGAGTTCGTCGGTATTGGTGGTGTTGACGCTCATGCCGAGGTAACTTTGGGCGATGCCCAGCATCTCGCGCACGGAGTCAAGAAGGACGAAGGAGCCGACGTGCTTGTCGGGGTCGAACATGGTGGACCAGGAAACGGGCTCGGAGACCTTCTTCTTGTTATAGACCATGCCCAGGGTGCCCCACTGGTAGGCCACGGTGTGGGCATTGTCGGGATCATAGGGCGCGTTGACGAACTTGGGGTTCAGGTTCTTCATGTTCGGGATCTTGGAGTGATCCAGCTTCTGCAGCAGGCCCAGCTTGATCATGGCCGGGATGCCGTAGTCCGTGGGTACGACCAGGTCGTACTGGCTCGCCCCGCCGGCCTGCAGCTTGGCCATCATGTTTTCCATGGTCTCGTAATAGTCAACGCGGACCTTGATCCCGGTCTGTTTCTCGAAGTTGGGGATGATTTCAGGCCCCATGTACTCGGACCAGATGTACAGTCTCAGTTCCTGAGCGGACCATGCCGAAGCGGCAGTCAATAGCACAAAAACGAGGGAAAGCAGGATCTTACGCATTGTTTTTCTCCTTGGTGGAAGTGCGTGAAAACCGTTCGGCGATGACCACCGCCAAGATGGTGATCAACAGAACGATGGTTGAAAGAGCATGGATGTCCGGGGTCACGCCGCGGCGGACCTGGGCGTAGATGTACAGCGGCAGGGTCATGGACGACGGCCCGGCCGTGAAGAAGCTGATGACGAAGTCATCGAGGGACATGGTGAAGGCCAGCATGGCCCCGGCCACGATGCCCGGCCGCAGCAGGGGCAGGGTCACGTGACGGAGCATGAAGAGGTTGTCGGCGTAGAGGTCCCGCGCCGCCTCCTCGATCTTTGTGGAGATGGCGGCCAGCCGGCTGCCCACGACCAGGGCCACGAAGGCGATCTGAAAGGTGATGTGGCCGATGACCATGTTCAGCATGCCCGGATCAAAGACACTCGAGACGTAGCGCAGCAGGGCGAAGGCGATGACCAGGGCCGCGGCGAAGACGATCTCCGGCGTGACCACGGGCAGGTGCAGGACGAGGTCGAAGAAGGCGTTCCAGCGCCGGCCCCATGGGTGGCGCTTCAGGCCGATGGCCACGGCCGTGCCCAGGACCGTGGAGACCATGGTCGAGACCACGGCCAGGAAGAGGGTGTTGCGGGCCGCTTCCAGAACCACGGAATTGGAGGCCAGGTGGAAGTACCAGTCCAGGGTGAAGCCCCTCCAGGCCAGACCGAAGCGCGAGTCGTTGACGGAGAAGACGGCCACGGCAAAAAGCGGGATGTACAGGAAGCACAGAGCCCCGATGGCCATGACGCGGAAGAGGGGATGGATTTTCAATGTACCGCCTCCTTGCCGCCGGTCTTGCGCAGCACCCATATGCCGATGAAGGTCAGCAGCATGAGTCCCAGGCTCACGGCCGCACCGAAGGGCCAGTCGCGGCTGGTGCCGAACTGCTGCTGGATGAGGTTGCCGACCAGCATGTACTTGGCGCCGCCGAGGAAATCCGGGACCAGGAACATGCCCATGGCCGGGATGAAGGTCAGAGTGATGCCCACGGCCAGGCCGGGTGTGGTCTGGGGCAGGATGGCGTGCCGGAAGACCCGCCAGGAGCCCGAATAAAGGTCGCGGGCGGCCTCCACCAAGGACCAGTCCAGCTTCTCCACGTTGGCGTAGAGGGGCATGGTCACGAAGGGCAGGAAGGTTCCGACCATGCCGAGATAGACGGCCAGGGGCGTGGGATAGAGCGGCGCGTCGGGCGCGATGAAGCCCAGCGCGGAGGCGAGTTTGGCCGGCGGCATCTGCGGGGCCAGGACCAGCAACCACGCGTAGGTGCGAATGACCAGGTTGGTCCAGAACGGGATGATGACCAGGGTCAGCCAGAAGTAGCGCTTCCGGGCCGGCTTGCAGGCGATGTAGAAGCACAGGGGATAGGACAGCAGCACGCAGATGCCCGTCGTCACGGCGGCGACGACGCAGCTGCGGCCCAGGATGATCAGGTAGTCCGGGGACCAGCCAAAGGTGCTGTAGCCCAGGAGCCGGTGAAAATTGTTCCAGCTGAATTCCCAGATGATCTGGCCGTAGCTTCCGCGCGTGGCGAAACCCACGGGGATGAGGGCCAGCATGGGGATGGCCAGGAAGACGAGGGTCCAGGCGATGCCGGGGGAGAGGTGGGCCAGGCCGCGTCGCAGCAGGCTGCGCGAGGTGGTCAGCTCACCGTACCAGATGACGGGGTTAGTCATGGAGTACCACCAGCGCCTCGGCCGGCAACTCCACCCAGACCGTGTCGCCCTTGGTCACGGCCCGGTGCGGGGCCGTGCGCAGGCGCAGGTTGGCGGACTCCAGCCAGATGTCCAGATGATCGCCGCGATAGAAGGCGTCCCTGACCCTGCTTCGCACCCCGTTATTCTCCGGCTGCCCGTCGCGCAGACGGATCCGTTCGGGGCGGATGGCCAGAAAGCCTTCCTGCCAGTCCACGCCGTCCACCTGCAAAAACCCCAGTTCGGATTGGACACCGCCCGGGGCCTTGGACGCGGCGATGATGTTGGCCTTGCCAAGGAAATTGGCCACGAAGCGGTTGCATGGCCGCTCGTAGATCTCCATGGGCGTGCCGACCTGCACGAACTGCCCCTTGTTCATGACCGCGATGCGGTCGGACACGGTCAGGGCCTCGTCCTGATCGTGCGTGACGAGGATGGACGTGATGCCCAGGCGCTGCTGGAGCTGACGCAACTCTTCCTGCACTGCCGTGCGCAGCTTGGCGTCGAGGGCGGACATGGGTTCGTCCAGGAGCAGGATCTCGGGCTCGTTGACCAGTGCCCGGGCCAGGGCCACGCGCTGCTGCTGGCCACCGGAGAGCTGTTCGGGCAGACGGGCGGAGTATTCGGTCATGTGTACCATGTCGAGGGCCGCATAGACCCGGGAGCCGATCTCGCCTTCGGGGATTTTTCGCGACCTGAGGCCGAAGGCCACGTTGTCGGCTACGGTCAAATGCGGGAACAGGGCGTAGCTCTGGAACACGGTGTTCACGTTGCGTTCGCGGGCCGGGAGGGAGGTCAGGTTGTTGCCGCGGAGCATGACCGTGCCCGAGTTCGGCATTTCGAGACCGGCAATGATGCGCAGCAGGGTAGTCTTGCCACATCCCGACGGCCCCAGGAGGGTGAAGAACTCGCCGGGCCGGACCCGCAGGTCCACGTTGGTCAGGGCTGTGACCGTGCCGTAGTTCTTGTAGATGGCATAGGCTTCCAGACTGTAGTCCATGGGCTCTCCTTGAAATACGCGTGGGTCTTGGACGTCTTGGCATGGTCGTCATGCTCGCGTCATGGTGTCCCGTGAGCAACGGATGTGCCAGAGGCGAAAAAGATAAAATATATAAAAAATCTGGTGGTTTGGAAATGTCAGGATGCGGCATGGCCGAACAGGCTTTATTCAGATTTGAATCACGTCCGCTTCTAACATGCTCATTTTTGGAGATTTAAGACGCTCTTATTCATTTTTGAATATATGTATTTTACAAACGTGTATAAATTGGCAGTGGGAACAGGAGGCTTGGTGGGCTCATTTGCTGAATCCCATGTCTGGAGCACGGAAAAACATGCTGCTGACCGGCAAAAGGCACCGGGCCACGGGGTTAGAGGAATGCCAAGTCCAGATTGTTCAATAATGTAAATAGTATTGAGTCAGGAATGGCTGGGTATTCAATATTGAATCAGCCCCAGTTCAATCCGTGCTTCTGCAACCTGCGGGCGATGGTCGGTTGGCTCACGCCGAGGTATTCGGCCAGGCAGCGCTGACTGGAGCAGACGCTCATGCCCCGGACCAGGAGTCCGCGTTCGTGGATGAGCAGCTCCTCCTCCAGATTTCGCAGGGGCTCTTGGGCCGCCAAAACCTTGTCCGAGGTCTTGGATGAACCCAGAATCTGCGCAAGGTAATCGTCGAGCAGGTCGCCTTCGCTCATGATGACCGCTTTTTTCACGAGGCCGATGAGTTCGCGCACGTTGCCTGGAAAACCGTGATTCAACAGGCGCTTCATGCCTGAATGGGTCATGCGTTTCGCTGCCCCGAACTCATCGTTGAAGCGCCGAAGATACAGGGTCGCCAGCTCAAAGATGTCCTCCCCGCGTTCGCGCAGAGGGGGGATTTTGAGGGTGAAGGTGTTCAGGCGGTAGAAAAGGTCCTTGCGGAATTTCTTGGCCTGAACCAGCCGCTCCAGGTTGCGGTTTGTGGCGGTGATCACTGCGCAATGCACTTTCTTGGGGACTTCGCCCCCAAGGGGCAGGTAGGATCTGTCATCCAGGCATTTTAACAGCTTGGCCTGGACGGTGATGGGCAACTCGCCGACCTCGTCCAGGAAGATGGTGCCCAACCCTGCCAGCTCGAAGAGTCCGGGCTTGCCGCCCCGTCTGGCTCCGGTGAAGGCGCCCTCCTCGTAGCCGAAGAGCTCGGCTTCGAACAGGTTCTCCGGCAAGGCCGCGCAGTTGACTGGGATGAAGGGCTTGTCCCGGCGCGGGCTGTGCTTGTGGATGAAGGAGGCGAGCAAGCCCTTGCCCGTGCCTGATTCGCCCAGAATGAGGGCTTCCAGGGTGTCGAGGGTGGCCATTTTGAGGGCCATGGCCAGAAGCCTGCGCATGGCCGGGGATTCGGCCACGATACCCTTGCTCTCCAGTTCCAGCATGGCCAGTTCTTTCAGTTCATTCTGGGCCTTTTCCCGGACCCGCTCCTCGCGCAGCAGCTGCTCTTGCAGACGGTTCAGGTCCGTCACGTCGCGCTCGTTGACCACGACCATGAAGATCTGCCCCGTGGGATCGAAGGCCGGGGTGCCCGTGACCAGAAGCTTCTTGCCCGTGGCCGGGACGTGCTGCACCGCCGAGACCTGTTCCCGCTTCCGCAGCACCTCGGTCGTGAGGGGATGGTCGATGAGGCCCAGATCCACGAGATCCTCCACGGGTCTGCCAATCACATGTCCGGCCTTGATGCCTTTGAATCTTTCCGAGGCGCTGTTCATGTCCAGGACCACGCCGTTTGCGTCGCAGGTCCAGATTCCGTCGCTGGAAGAGTCGAACATGGCCTGCAACTGGCGCAGCAGCAGTTCCGTGGAGTTGAGGTCGCTGGCCGCTTTCTCCAACTGCCAGCGTTGGTACAGGCACGCGGTTGCGCCCATGACCCGGCCATTGCCCCGCAGGGGGGCGAGGTCGCAGAAGAGGCGGAAGCCGTGTTCCACAAGGCTGTGGTTATGCTCGGCTTCTTTGCTTTCAAGGCATTGGGCCAAGAGCGGCGCCAGGGCCGGAAAAATTTCCGCGCAGGGTCTGCCGGTCAGATTCTGTCCCAGACCGAAGAGCTCCCGCGTGGTCCGGTTCACGTGAATGACGGTTTGGGCAAGGTCCACCGCCACAAGGCCATGGGTCAGGGAGTCGACCAGATCGGTGAGGAAAAGGGGTACGCGCATGGTGGTTCTCATTTCTTGGGACGAGACAGTTTCTCGTTGCCTCCTCCCTACCGTAAGATACATTCACTCCGGGGCACAACCGGACGTAGCGGGGAAAATTGTTTTCTTCGATAACGGTGAGGTTGAAAAAAGAAAACCCCACGTGTCTGCCTGAACGTGGCTGACGCGTGGAGCTTTCCGGGCAAAGATGCATGGGGCTCAGCTCGGCTCGCCGGTCTCGTTCCAGCCGCGCAAGGCATAGTAGTCGGCCAGCATGTAGGCCATTTCCTCGGGCGAGAGACTGTGGCCGCTTGGCAGGGCTTCCTCGAGCAGGCGCTTGGGCAGAAGATCCTCGTCCGGGGTCTGACCTTCGCGGATGTTGAACTCGCGCACCAAGTTGCGGATGCGCCGGGCAGTTGCGCGCAGATTTTCCACTGAGCAATCGGTGCCGATCATCTCGGCCATTGCCTGGCTCAAGGTCTGCCAGTCGTACATGTCGCGGTAGAAGCGGCACAGTACCAGGGTGTCGAAAACAATCAGTCGGTCCTCGAAATCGATCAGCATGGCCGCCTTGCCTTCCACTGCGTCGGCCGGGATCATCCTCGCCAGTTCCGGTTTGTAGAAGGTCGTGCGCAGGTGGCAGGCGCCGCGGTCGGAAATGGCGTAGGTCAGGCCCATGCCCTTCAGGACGCGCGGGTCGTAGCCGGCCGGCTCCATCCCCTTGACGTGCACGGCCAGGTCCTCCAGATCCCAGGCCCTGGCCGCCGGGACGATGCCGTCGGCCAGGACCGCGCCGATGCCTTCGCGCCGGGCGATCTGCTCGATGAGCCGGGCGATGGCGCGGGCGTCACCGTAGTCGATGTCCAGCTCGATCCGGCCTCTTCTGGCGGCCTCGATGGCAAAGGCGCAGAGGTTGCCGGCCGTGATGGTGTCCATGCCCAGTCGGTCGCAGAGGTCGTTCAGATAGGCGATCTCATCCATCTCCTGAATCATGCACAGCCCGCCGAAGGCGTAGATGGTCTCGTATTCCGGGCCTTCGAGTTTGAGGCCCCGGTGGCGGCCCTTGGCCAGGGTGGTCATGCGTCCGCAGGCCATGAAGCATTTGGCGCAGGAGTGGGGCCTGACCTCGTGCTCGCGATGGTAGGTTTCACCGCTGATTTTTTCCCAGTGCTCGCAGGTTCCCTGGGTCCAGTATTTGGCCGGGAACGCTCCGGCCGTGTTCATGATGGCCACCATCATGGTCGTGCCAAAGGCCTTGTAGGCCTTCACTCCCGCGTTTTCGCGGTTTTTGAGCATGAATTCCTTGGCGAATTCAGCGACCCCCTCGGGGTTGGCCGGGGTGCGCTTGCGGTCGCCTTGGAAGACCACGGCCTTGACCTTCTTGGCGGCCATGACCGTGCCCGCCCCGGAGCGCCCCGCGCAGCGCCAGTAGTCGTTGCTGATGATCCCGTAGCGCACGCCTTGCTCCGCGGCTGGCCCGATGACTGCCGCGCCCTTTTTGGCGTGAGGCAGTTCCGGCAGGACGAAACGCTCCAGGGCCAGATCCTCGGTCTCGAAGCTGTCCTTGCCCCACAATTCGCCCGCGTCGTGGAAGACGCAACCGTCCGGGTGCACGGTCAGAGCCGTGGGCGCATCCGCAGCGCCGCGCAGGACGATGGCGTCGAACCCGGCCGCGTCGATGGCCTCGGGCGCCTTGCCGCCTGAATAGGACTCGCAGTATCGCCCGGTCAGCGGCGATTTGGTATAGACCCCGTAACGGCTCCCGCCCCACATGCTCGTCCCGCAGAAGGGGCCGGTGGCAAAGATGAGGTGGTTGTCCGGGGACATGGGATCGATCCCGGCGGGATTCAGATCCATGAGCAGTCTGGTCGCCAGGCCCTTGCCGCCGAGCCATGCGGCCAGCAAATCATCGGGCAGGGGCACGATGGCGGCGGTCCGGGCGGTCAGGTCTACCAGCAGCATGCGATTGTAAAAGCCGTTCACGTGTTCTCCTTGTTCAGATGCGGGGCTCTGCCCCGCGCCCCGCAAGGGGCTTGGCCCCTTGACCCATTATTCGCCTATTCGTTCCTGCCACGTGTGGCCCCGTGCCCATCTGATGGGGGTGCAGGGGGATCATCCCCCTGCCCGCCGGAGGCATGCTGATCATATGCCCAGATAGGCCGTCTTGATATGCGGATTATCCATCAGTTCAGAGGCCTTGCCCTCCATGACCACCCGGCCGTGCTCCAGCACGTAACCCCGGTCGGACAGGCTCAGGGAGTGGCGTACGTCCTGTTCGACCAGCAGCACCGTGGTGCCCTGATCGGCGATGAGACGCACGGTGCGGAAGATTTCATGGATGAGCAGCGGCGCCAGACCCAGGGACGGCTCGTCAAGCATGAGGAGCTTCGGCATGGCCATGAGACCGCGACCGATGGCCACCATCTGCTGCTCGCCTCCGGACAAGGTCATGGCGAGTTGTCCCGCGCGTTCTTCCAGGCGCGGGAACATGGTGTAAACCTTGGCCAGATTCTCCTTCACGTGGGGAAAGGCCCGCTTGTTGTGGCCGCCGACGATCAGGTTGTCGAGGACGGTCATAAGGGAAAAGAGCCTGCGTCCCTCGGGCACATGGATCAGCCCCGTCTCGACGATGTCCTCCGGCAGGCGCTGTTGCAAAGGCTGTCCCTGGAAGAGGATCTCGCCCGTGGCAGGTTTCAGCAGGCCGGAGATGGCCCGTAGCAGAGTCGATTTGCCGGCTCCGTTGCCGCCGATGATGGACACGACCTCTCCTTCGTTTACCGTCAGCGAGAGGTCGTAGACCACCTGAACGTCGCCGTACAAGACGTCAATTCCTCGAATGTCAAGAAACGACATATTCGTCCCCCAGATAGGCCTTGATCACGTTTTCGTCCCTGGCCACGGCCTCGGGCTTGCCTTCGCTAATCTTGCGTCCGAACTGGATGACCACCAGCTCGTCCGAGAGGGCCATGATGGCCCGCATGATGTGTTCAATGATGAAGATGGTCACGCCCGAGGCGCGCACCTGCCGGAAGATGTCGATCATCTCGTCAACTTCCGTGGGGCGCAGGCCGGCCATGACCTCGTCCAAGAGCAGGAGTTTGGGCCTCGTGGCCATGGCCCGGGCGATTTCCAGGCGTTTTCGGTCGGCGATGGTCAGGGCTCCGGACTTGAAGTCCTTCTTGTGGTCCAGATGCAGGGATTTGAGCACATCCAGGGCGATGGCTTCGGCCTCGTCGGTCGAGTCCGTGCGGGCGAAGGCGCCAACCATGACGTTGTAGAGCACGGTCTTGGCGGCAAAGGGTTTGACGATCTGAAAGGTTCTGGCCAGTCCCATGCGACAGAGATCCCAGGGCTTGGCTCCGGTGATGTCGCGGCCGTCGAAGAAGATGGAGCCGCTGGTGGGCCTGAACACGCCGGCCACGCAGTTGAAGGCAGTGGATTTGCCCGCACCGTTGGGTCCGATGAGGCCCAGGATCATGCCTTCGTCGATTTTCAGGCTGAGGGAGTCTATGGCCCGCAGTCCGCCGAAATCCATGCAGATGTTGCGAAGTTCCAAGAGGCTCATCGGGTACCTCCGTTATCGGTCCCGCAAAAGCGTTCCGTCAGGCGGTTGAGCAGGCGCGTGATGGGCTCGCTCAGTCCCCGCGGCTGGTAGAGCATGACGACGATCAGGATCACTCCGAGCAGGATCAGGTGCATGCCCGGCAGGGTGGCGCTCAGATAGATGCGGCTGAATTCCGTGACCGGCCTCAGCATGAGTGCGCCGATGATGGGCCCGGCCAGGGAGCCGCGGCCGCCGATGAGGGCGATGAAGGCCAGCTCGAAGGACAGATCCAGGGTCAGGACGCTCTTGGGGTAGATGAAGAGGGTCAGCTGCGCGAGGAATGTCCCGGCCAGGGCGGTCAGAAAGGCGCTCAGGACCATGGCCGTGACCTTGCATTTGGCCACGTTCACGCCCAGGGCCTCGGCCGCTTCCGGCTCCTCGCCGCCGGCGCTCAGGGAATAGCCGAGCTTGGAGCGGGAGAGGCGCCAGGTCAGGTACATGACGCCCATGAGCATGCAGAGGATGATGTAGTAATACGGCTCCTTGGTGGCGAACTGGAAGGCCAGAAGGCTTCCTTCCCCGGCCGGCAGGGGCGGGATGTTCAGGCCGCGGGGGCCGTTCAGCTTGAATGGTCCGAGGGTGTCGACGTTCTCGACGATGACCCGGACGCCTTCGACAAAGGCCATGGTGGCCAGGGCGAAATAGGCGCCGCGCATCTTGAGCGTGGGCTTGCCGATGAGGAATCCCACGAATCCTGCCACGGCGCCTCCGGCCAGCATGCCAATCCAGGGGCTGACCCCCCACTGCAGCCAGAGCATGGTCGAGGTGTAGGCGCCGATACCGACAAAGACGGAGTGTCCCAGAGGCAGCACGCCGGCGAATCCGCCGACCAGGTTCCATGTCGTGGTCATGTAGGCGTAAAGGTAGAGCATGATCAGAATGTGCAGGTAGGTCGGGCTGCGCAGGATGATCGGCAGGGCCAGGGCGGCCACGGCCAGGGCCGCCAGGCCAAGTCTCTTGAACGATTGGGGCGTCATGAGGGGTTCCTTACCAGTCGTATTTCTGGCCGAAGAGGCCCGAGGGCTTGAAGAAGAGCACCAGGAGGAAGAGGCCGTAAACGATGGCCTCGGTCCAGGTGGAGGTCATGAAATTGGGCCCGATGGATTCGATCAGTCCGATGATCACCCCGCCGATCAGGGCTCCGGGGATGCTGCCCAGGCCGCCTAGGACTACGATGACGAAGGACTTGACATCGAAGGGCACGCCCACCGTGGGGTAGACGTTGTAGACCGGAACCAGAACCACTCCGGCGATGCCGGCAATGGCCGTGCCGATGCCAAAAGCCACGTTGAAGATCTTCCACTGGCTGATGCCCATCAGGCTGGCCGCTTCCCGGTCCAGGCTGGTGGCCCGGATGGCTCGCCCCATGCGGGTTTTGAGCAGGAACCAGTACAGGCCTCCCGCCGTTGCGAGGGTGGTCAGGAATCCGTAGAGCCGGGGAGTGGAGATCAGGATCTCGCCCAGTTCGATCATTTCCCCCTTCAGCGGGTTGGGTGTCAGTGCCCGGTAGTCAGGGCCGAAGACGAGCAGGGCAAGATTGTCCAGCACGTACCAAACGCCCGTGGTCACGATGATGACGGTAATGGGCTCGCGCACGTTTTGTTCGGCCACGAAGATGGGACGAATCAGCCACTGCTGCAGAAGGTGGCCGAAAGTGTACATGATGGGCGCGACGAGGATGAGGGCCGGGTAGGGGTGCAGGCCCGTCATGGCCACGACCCAGTAGGCGACGTACATGCCGACCATGAGGAAGGAGCCGTGGGCGAAGTTGATGATTTTGAGCACTCCGAAGACCAGGGTCAGGCCCAGAGCCACCAGCCCGTAGATGGAACCCATCAGGATGCCGTTCAAGACGTCTTGCAAAAGGAAGAGAATATCCATGTCCCGATCCTGTGTCGGTTGTTCCGGCCGGGGTTTCCCCCGGCCGGATGGTCAGATTGCTGAGGATTCGGGCTATTTCTGGGGCATGGGGAAGACCGGGTTGTAGCCCGCCCGCCGCGAGACCTTGGGCCAGACGGTGATGCGCTCCAGGCCCTGGCCCAGATCGTTGATCTGGACGATGGCCAGGGCCGCGTTCTCGTTCTGGCCGCTGGCGTCGAACGTGATGGAGTCGTAGGCCACGATGGCCGCCGGACCGGTGGAAAGGTTCGTGGCGGCCAGGGCGTCGCGGATCTTGTTCGGCTCAAGAGAGGCGGAACGTTCCAGTGCGTCGGCGATGACGTACATGGCCACGTAGGCGTCCACGGCCTCGCCGGTCAGGTTGGAGCCGTACTTGGCCTTGTACTTGGCGTTGATTTCCTTGGCGCCGGGTTTGTTCACGTCCGTTTCCCATTCGACGATGTCGAACATGAACTTGGCGTTGTCCTTGGTGCCGCTCAGGAAGGTCGGATCGGCGTGGCCGCCGCCGGATCCGAGGATGACCTTGGGCGTGACCTTGTACTCGGCCAGGGTGTTGGTCAGGAGCACGGCGTCGGCGGCGTTGGAGGTCAAAAGCAGGACATCGGGCTTGGCGCGGCGGATCTTGTTGGCCACCGGGGTCATGTCCGTGGCCGTGGAGGGATAGGGCTCGTCCAGGACGATCTCATATCCGGCTTCCTTGGCCAGGGCCTTCCACTGGGCCGCGAAGCCCGTGCCCCAGTCGCCGTTTTCGTAGACGAAGGCCACGGTTTTGAGTTCCGTGCCGAACTCAGTCTTCATGTCTTTCAGGAACGCGAACTGGTCGCGGGTCCACCAGGAGTCCTTGGCCGCGATGCGGAAGACATACTTGAATCCACGTTCGGTGATGGTGTCGCGCACGGACACGGGCACCAGGAAGGGAACGCCGTAGCGTTCGGCCACGGCCGTGGCGGGGTAGGTCACGCCGGAGTTCCAGCAGCCGGTCACGATGTTGACCTTGTCGGTGTTGATCAGCCGCTCGGTCTCGGTCACGCCGACGTTGGGGTCGGACTTGGAGTCGGCGTAAACGAGTTCCAGCTTGGCGCCGCCCAGGGACTTGATGCCGCCGGCGGCGTTGATCTCCTCCACGGCCATCTCGCGGGCGTTTTTGCCCTGCTGGCCGACCGAGGCCGAGGGGCCGGACAAGGGTTCGACGTTGCCGATCTTGACCACGGTTCCGGCCATGGCTGACAGGGACAGGCCGGCCAGAGCCAACAGGGTCATGGCGGCGGTTGCAAGGGATTTCTTCATCAAGGGGTTCCTCTTTTGGCTCTGGGGCCGGATGATGATTGGAGCGCTTTCGCGCCGGATCTCGGGTTTCACGCCATTCTGCCGCACGCCTCCATGACATCCCTCGCATGCGTGCGGTGTCCGAAAAACGAGTCCCGCCTTGAGGGGCGGGACGTGATGCTAGTGTTCGGAGACAAAGGCCAAAGCCTCTTCCATGATGCCCAGGCCCTTTTCCAGCTCCGCTTCCGACGTGACGAGCGGCATCAGCGTGCGGATGACGTTGCCGAAATTGCCGCAGGCCAGCAGCAGCAAACCGTTCTCGCGGCAGCGGGCGACCATGGCCTGGGTCTTGTCCGGCGCCGGTTCCTTGGTGCCTCGATCGCGGACCAATTCCAGGGCCAGCATGGATCCGAGGCCGCGCACGTCGCCGACGAGGGGATAGCGCTCCTGCCAGGATTCGAGCACGGAGCGGACTTTGGCACCCAGAACCTGCCCTTTGGCCAGGACATGGGATTCAAGTTCGCCGATGGCTGCCAGGGCCGCTGCGCAGCTGACAGGGTTGCCGCCGTAGGTGCCGCCCAGGCCGCCGATCTGTGGCGCGTCCAGGAGGTCGGCCCGGCCCACGATGCCGGAGATGGGCATGCCGCCGCCCATGCTTTTGGCCACAACGGTGATGTCGGGCACCACGCCCCAATTCTCCATGGCCAGCATCGTGCCGGTTCGGCCGAACCCGGTCTGGACCTCGTCGGCGATGAAAACGATGCCGAACTCCTCACACAGTGCCTTGAGCCGGGGTAAGTATTCCTTGGGCGGAACGATGAAGCC
>CAZPSN010000026.1:0-28423 GCA_964589645.1 uncultured Desulfovibrionaceae bacterium | reverse complement strand
TAATGGGCTCGATGATAACCGCGGCCAGGTGCTCGGCGGCGGCGCTGCCGATGAAGCTCTTGCGAATCAGGTCGACGCACTTGAGGCCGCATGAGGGATATTCGCAGCCCACGGGGCAGCGGTAGCAGTACGGGTAGGGCTGGCGGTAGATTTCCGGCGCGTAGGGACCGAAACCCAGCTTGTAGGGCTTGACCTTGCTGGTCAGGGACATGGCCAGCAGGGTGCGGCCGTGGAAGGCACCGTCGAAAGCCAGGATGCCCTGACGGCCCGTGGCGTGGCGGGCGACCTTGATCGCGTTCTCCACGGCCTCGGCGCCGCTGTTGAAGAGGGCGGCCATTTTCTCGAAATTACCGGGCGCGAGTTCGACGAGTTTTTCCGCCAGTTCCACGTACCCCTCGTACATGACTATGTGGAAACAGCTGTGGATGTTGTTTTCGGCCTGGGCCTTGATGGCCTCGACGACCTTGGGGTTGCAGTGGCCGACATTCATGACGCCAATCCCGCCGACGAAGTCGATGTATTCGCGGCCCTCCACGTCCGTGATGGTGGCCCCTGAAGCCTTGCGGGCGAAAATGGGCGCGGTGTTGAAGACCCCGCGGGGGACTGCCTTTTTCCTGCGTTCGAACAACTCGGTATTGGTCATGGTCCACTTCCTGTTGGAGTTTTTTCGAACATGAAGCAAGGCGTGGGCCGTTTTTTAAAGTGTCAGTATTTTAGTGTGTTAGCCTGGTGTTGCCAGGATGGGTTGGGTGCCTTGATTCACTTATGGATCAAGCGGGCGATGCGACGACGTCGTTGGGGGCGAAGGCAACTTCAAACGGTGTTCGAATCGGACCAGGAGTGGAGCGTGGTAATGAGCGATGTCCCAGTTTGTCTGTCGTAATCTGGCCGCCTGCAGTGAGGGTGTCGAGCCGCGCGGCGGGAGGGATTCGGGAACGGTGCCAAGATTCTTTGGGCATGGTCCCGGACCGGAGCTGTCTTGAGGTTCGGGCGGCTGGGGCTGATTTCCAGGCTGGCCGGAAATTGATGATTCAATATTGGATCAATGTACTGTGAATACTGTCGATGTTGCCGACGACCGGAGCAAGTGCACGTGAAATATTTTTTTGAGAACAGCCTGTTAGGTGTTATTACGTCTAAAAAGACATAAATTAATCAATCTCTTGAGTCTGATTCGCTCGTGTATCAACTGATGCCGTGCTTGCCGAGTTTGCGAACCACGGATGGCTGGCTGATGCCCAGGTGACGGGCCATCTCCCTGGTATTGCCGTAAATCCTGCGGGCGCGCAGCAGAATGTCCCGCTCGGTCCTGTGCACGGCCAAGGTCAGGTCCAGGTTATCCTCGCCGTCCGGATCGCCGCCCATGGCCACGTGCAGGACCTCGTCGATGACGCCATCGTCGCTCATGACCACGGCCTGCTTGATCAGATTCCGGAGTTCGCGGGCGTTGCCGGGATAGGAGTGGCTCAGGAGCAATTCCATGCCCCGGGGGCTGATGCGCTTGTCCGTCTGGTATTGACTGTTGTACATGTCCAGGAACTTCTCGGTCAGCTCCAGGATGTCCTCGGGGCGGGATCGGAGCGGGGGGATTTCGAGGGCCAAGGCGTTCAAGCGGTAGTAGAGATCCTCACGGAAGAGCTTGACGCGGACCTGTTCCTCCAGGTTTCTGTTGGTGGCGGCGATGATGGAACAACGGATCTTGCGGGGTCTGCTGCCGCCGACGGGGATGAACTCGTTCTCGTCCAGGCACTTGAGGAGCTTGGCCTGAAGGTGCAGGGGCGTCTCGCCTATTTCGTCCAAAAAGAAGGTGCCGTCGGAGGCCACCTCCAGCAAACCGGCCTTGCCTTCCTTCAAGGCCCCGGTGAAGGCCCCGCGTTCGTAGCCGAAGAGTTCGGCCTCGAACAGGGACTCGGGCAGGGCCGCGCAGTTGACGGAGATGAACGGTCGGTCGCGACGCTCGCTGTTCTGGTGGATGAACTTGGCCATCATGCTCTTGCCGGTGCCCGACTCGCCCAGAATGAGAATTTTTGATGCGTTGAAATGGGCCAGTTTCATGGCCTTGGACACGACGCGGCGCATGCATGTGCTCTCCATGGCCAGGCCCTGGGAGTTGAGTTCGAGCATGGTCACGCCGGCCAATTCATCCTTGACCTTGGCCCGTTCGCGTTGGACCTGGTCCAGATCCCTGCGCAGGGCGTTGAGTTCGGTCAGGTCGCGTTCGTTGACCACGACCAGGGCCACATTGCCCTGCTCGTCGAAGGCCGGGGTGCCGGTGACCAGGAGCTGCTTGCCCGTGCGGGACACATTCTGGATGATGCTTGCCTGGGCTTTGGACTTGAGGACCATGAGGGTCACGGACTGGTCCACGAAGCCGTCCTGGACCACCTCGGTCATGTTCCTTCCGAGCAAGTCTTTGGCCTGTATGCCGTTCAGACGTTCCGAGGCCTTGTTGATGGACATGATGGTGCCCTGGCCGTCACAGACCCAGATGCCGTCGTTGGAGGCCTGGAAGACCGCCTGAAAGGTCTGCAAAAGCTTCTGGTGGGAGTCGAGCTTGGTGGCCAGCTCTTCGAAACGTTCGGGCCGTTGCAGGCTGACGATGGCTCCGGCGAGGCGGCCGTCCGCCATGTGCGGCGTGATCTCGAAGAAGAGCTTCACCCCCCGGTCGACGATGCGCCCACTCCCGTTGCGGAATTCCTCCGTGTTCAGGGCCTTTTTGGCGAGGGGGGTGGCGATGGGCAGAAACTCGGACATATCCCGCCCCACGCAGTCGGAGAAGGGACGCCCCTGGGCTTCCAGGAAGGCCCTGGCCCGTTCGTTCAGGTAGGTCACCTTGCCGTCGAGATCCATGGCCACGACGGCATAGCTGACAGAGTCGATGATGGAGTGGAGGTCGGAGAGGTGTGGCATGCGTGCGATCCTTGGTTGGCGTCGGATGTCCTTACTGCGGACAGGATATATCCTCAACCAGCGCCTTATTCACGGACCTTGCGGGAGACTGGGGGCAAGAGCGTGACGTTCGGGAATTTTGTTTGACATTTCAGCGTCGCCTGTCTAATCAGACCTTCCGTTTGCGCGGGCCAATAGCTCAATTGGTAGAGCATCTGACTCTTAATCAGCAGGTTCAAGGTTCGATTCCTTGTTGGCCCACCACGAAACTCAAGCTGCGCCGAATCCGGCGCGGCTTTTTTTCTGCCTTTTCCATTGCCTTTCCCTTCGGGTGGGCTTATGGGTCGCATCTCTCGCGTGAGCAGACTTGAGTCTTGAGAGCCTTGCGGACCATGTCCAGCAACGGCCCGCCATCATCTCGTCTTGGAGATTTTCCATTCCTCCGGCACGTCCGGCCTTCGATTGCACATCACGCCAGTCGTTGATTTTCCTCCAACCACAGGACCATTTGTGGACTTTTCCTCTTTTTCTTTTGACCAGCGTCTCAACGTTGGCATTCGTGACTGCGGCTATGTTTCCCCCACCCCCATTCAGATTCAGGCCATTCCGTCCGTGCTCGAAGGACGTGATGTCCTCGGCCTGGCCCAGACCGGCACCGGCAAGACGGCCGCCTTTGCCTTGCCGCTTTTGCAGCGCATGATCAACGCTGGCATTTCCGTGCGCGGCCCGGTGCGCGTGCTCGTGCTGGCTCCGACCCGGGAACTGGCGTTGCAGATTCACGAAACGTTCATTTCTCTGGGCAAACAGACCGGCATCCGCTCTGCCGCGATTTTCGGAGGCGTGGGCGAAACCCCGCAGGTCAAGGCAGCAAGCCAGGCCAGCGTCCTGGTCGCATGCCCGGGTCGTTTGCTGGACCTGCTCAACAGGGGGCTGGTGGAACTGTCCCATGTGGACGCTCTGGTTCTCGACGAGGCCGACCGCATGTTCGACATGGGGTTCTTGCCCGACCTGCGCCGGATCATGGCCAAGCTGCCGGCCAAACGGCAGAACCTGCTGTTTTCCGCCACCATGCCTCCGGAAATCCGCAAAATCGCGGATCAGGTGCTGGTCCAGCCAGCCGTTGTGCAGGTGTCCAATACGGCGCCCCCGGAAAAGATCCGGCACGCCCTGTATCCGGTCTCGGCCGGACAGAAGATGGCTCTGCTTGAAGCCCTGCTTGGAGTCACGGATCACGAGAACGTGCTCATCTTCACCCGCACCAAGCACCGGGCCAAAAGTCTGGCCCGCAAATTGGAACAAAAGGGGTGGCTGGCCACCTCCCTGCAGGGCAACCTGTCCCAGAACAGGCGTCAGGAAGCCCTGGAGGGTTTCCGTTTGGGCAAATACCGGATCATGGTCGCCACGGATATCGCGGCCCGCGGCATCGACTGCGTGCGCATTTCCCTTGTGGTCAATTTCGACGTGCCGGACACGGGCGAAAGCTATACCCACCGCATCGGCCGCACTGGCCGCGCGGACAAGAGCGGGCAGGCCATGACCCTGATCACGCCCGAGGACGCGGAGCAGATCCGCGCCATTGAACGGGTGCTGGGTGGACGCCTGGAACGGGTGCGCCTGGACAGCTTCGCCTATCAAAGCGAGTCAGGTGGCAGCGACAGTTCCTTCGAAGAGCCCCGGCCTCCTCGCGGTCCGGGCCGCGGCCCCTCCAGAAGCTCGCAGGCTCCCGCGCGTCCTGCTCCCAGGGGCGGAAGCGGCCCGCGTGGCTCCTCACGATCCGCGCCGTCCCGCCGTCCCGCGTCTGCGAGCGCCGGCGTATTTGGGTTGTCCTGACATCAACAGCCCGCCCGCATGCAAAAACCCCTGTGACGAAGCCTCCGTCGCAGGGGTTTTTTGTTGGTGGAATTCGCAGACAGGATGACGTCAGTGCGTCGCAGGGCCAGCGCCGGAGCCGGGCAGGGGAGCGATCCGCACCGGTCCAAGCTTGCCTCCGGTGGCATTGACTTCAGGCGTGACGCTGCCGATAACGCCTCCAGGGGTTGCCGCTGCGCCGGAGGCATTGCCGGGGAGTGTCGTTCCTCCAGTGGCGTTGCCGGGGTTCTTGGGCTTCTGGGTGGGGTCGTTGAAGAGCAGGATGCTGACTCGCCGGTTGCGCGGATCCTCGGGATTTTCAACTATCAGGGGCTGGGTGTCGGCATATCCAGCCACGCGGACGATCCGTTTCACGTCCAACCCAAACTCCTGCAGAATGAGCCGGGCCGAGGACGCGCGGTCCGTGGACAGCTCCCAGTTGGTGTAGCGGGAACTGGATCCTCCCAAGGGCTTGGCGTCGGTGTGCCCTTCCACGGCGATCTGGTTGGGCAGGTCGCGCACGGTGTCGGCGATGACCTTGAGAACCTCCCGCGCATCGGGCGTCAGTTGTGAACTGCCGGATTCGAAGAATGGATTTCCCTCGCCATAGAGCATTTGAATGCGCACGCCGTTGTCAAAGGTGTCGATGATCAGCTCATCCTTGAACTCCTTGAGACGCTCCTCGATCATCTTGGCCATGGCTTCCTTGAGGATCTCCTCTTGGGACTTGCCCTCGGCGTACATGCCGACGGTCCCTTCCATGATGATGGGATTGAGGCGTTCGCTCTCTGCGGCTCCCTTGCCGCCGGCTCCCATGGTCATGGTTGGCGGGACGCCTTCAAAAATGGAAAATTCTTTGAAATAAATGGAGATTTGCTCTTTCTTTTCTTCGGATACGTTGTTCAGGAGCCACATCAAGAGGAAAAAGGCCATCATGGCCGTGACAAAGTCCGCGTAGGCGATCTTCCAGGCGCCGCCATGGTGTCCTCCATGGCCGCCTTTCTTGATTTTCTTGATGATAACGGTTTTTTTATCGGCCATGGGGCCTCGCGTTGTTCTGTCCTGCCATGTTCAGGCTACTTTTTGCGCACGGCGCTTTCAAGTTCCTCGAAGGATGGGCGCCCCGAACTGGGCACCGCGCGACGGGCGGCTTCCAGAGCCAGGGCCGGTGCCCAACCGAGAGCAAAGGACATGATGGCGATCTTGGCCACGTTGAGGAGCGAATGTTGATCCCTGACCTGGTGTTCGACATTGGTGGCAAAGGGCGCGACGAAGCCGTAGGCCATGAGGATGCCGAAGAATGTTCCGACCAGGGCCGCGCCGATGTGCTTGCCGAGGATTTCCGGCGGTTCGTTGATGGCGCCCATGGTGATGACGACGCCCAGGACGCAGGCCACGATGCCCAGGGCCGGCATGGAGTCGCCAAGCTTGGCGATGGATCCGGCCGCAATGGATTCTTCATCGTGATGCGTATCCATGTCGATGTCCATGAGGGTTTCGAACTCATGGGGTTCCATGCCCGCCATGGCATAGGTCTTGACGTTGTCGCAGATGAAATCGAGCAGGTGATGGTTCTTGATGACAAAGGGATAGGGCGTGAAGATGCTGCTTTCCTGGGGCTTGTTCGCATGGCTTTCGAGGGCGATGATGCCTTCGTGCTTGGCCAGGGTCAACAGGTCGTAGAGGGCGCGCAGCAGTTGGATGTATTCGGCCTTGCCCGGGGCCTTGGCTTTGAAGGCGCTGGCGAAGCCCTTGATCGTGAGCTTGATGACCTTCACTGGCGATGAGATGAGGAACGTTCCGACCGCCGCGCCGAGAATGATGATGAATTCCGCAGGTTGCCACAGAACGCTGAAGTTCCCGTGGCTCATGGCGTAGCCGCCTGCGACACACCCGATTACAACCAAAAGACCTATGATCGCGAACATTGCCCCGTAACCCGTTCCCTTGCGCTGGATTTGTCTTTCTTTGCGTTCACCGCTGTGGCGGTCAACACGCCAGATGCATGCGATTACCGAAAAATTGATTCAAGGTCTAACATCTTTTGCCAAGGCGAACACGCTCCGCCCTGGGCCTGTGTTCAGGGCGGATTCTACTGCGCCCCTTCGAGGATTTTCCGAGCCCGCTCCTCGTAGTGCGCTGCCGTTTCCGCATCCCCAGCGTCCCGTACAGTGATGGCCAGGGATTTGAGGGTTTCGGCCACGCGCAGGTCGGACCTGCCAAAGAGTTTTTCACGGATGGCCAGGGCGCGCATGAACATGGTCTGGCCCTGGTCCAAATTGCCAAGCTTGTGGTTGACCACCCCCAGATTGTGCAGAAGCAGAGCCACATCTGCATGTTCCTGGCCGTGGACGGCCTCGGTGACTGCCAGGGCCCGTTCGTACAACGGCTCGGCTTCGGCAAGGTGCCCCCGGGCATAATGAACCGAGGCCAGATTGCCAAGAGAAATCGCGATGTCGATGTGATCCGGAGGCAGGGCTCCCTCCCGCAGGTGCAAGGCCCGGGTGAAAGCGGCCTGGGCTTCGTCGAAATGGCCCTGCCGGCGCAACAGATTGCCCAGCGTGGTCAGGGGGATGGCCATGCGCACATTGTCGGAACCATAGGATTTTTCGCCGATTTCCACGGTCCGGCGTGTCACGGACTCGGCGTCAGCCAGCTTGTCCTGGGCCACCAGGACATCTCCCAGAGCGTTTAAGGTGTTGATCAACCAGGGGTGGTCGCTTCCCAGGGCATTTTCCTTGATGGTCAGGGAGCGCTCCAGGAGGGCCTGGGCTTCGACCATGTGTCCACGTGCCTTTTCGATTCCGGCCAGATTGTCGAGGGTGCGTCCGACCTGGGGATGATCCGGCCCAAGTTGCTGTTCGCGGATGGCCAGTGCCCGCTGAAGGAGTTTTTCTCCCTCGTCCAAAAGACCTTTGCGGAAATACAGTTCGCCGAGGTTGTTCAGGGTTTCGGCCAGATCCGCGTTTTCGGGCTCCATGCGGGATTCGCGGATCTCCAGGGCCCGGATAAAGGCTTCTTCGGCTTCGGATGGCTCGTTGCGCGCGACCAGGAGTTCTCCGAGGTTGCCCAGGGTCGTGGCCACCTCCGGGTGGTTCGGGCCCAGAACCTTCTCGCGCATGGCCAGGGCCTGGCGCAGCGGGGGGAGGGCGTCGTCGTATTTGCCCAGGGCCGTGTAGGTCACCCCAAGGTTGTTGAGGGATGTGGCCAGATCGGCGTTGTCCCGGGGCGAAAAACCCTGGGCCAGTTCGACTTCCTTGGTGGCGAGGCTGAGGGCCTCTTCATAGGCGCCCCTGGTGTACAGGTCGATGAATTGTCTGTTCATGGCCAGCCATGTGTCCTGGGCCGTGGACGAGGATGCTTGGCGTCCGGCGCAGGCCGAGACGAGAACGAGGATGATGGCGATATGCGCAAGGGGTTTCATTCTCTATCGCTCCTGGGGATGAGGGGTTCCAGAAATTGTAATCAAGTTTCGGCCGCAGAACAATGTGCTCGGGCGGCGGAACAGCACTGCATGTTCGAAGATCAGGAAAACAACGTGGCGATCCGGGCCATCTGTTCCATGATCTCGGCCTTGACGAGGTCCGCGTCCATCTCGGCAAAATCGATGACGTTGCCTTGCAGCCAAAAGTCTTCCGGGGAGCCTGGAAGGGCGGCGTAGCCGAATTCCTGGGCCAGATGGCGGGCATGGCGCAGCAGGGAGTGCAGGACGCGGGCGTTGCCTCCCAGGTTCGGTTCAGGAAGGTGGTATGATGCGATGATGGCGCAAAAAAAGTCAGGGAAGGCCCAGCGTCGGAGCAGTTCGGATCCAAGTTCCAAATGGTCGAGTCCGTCGAAGATCTCTTTCTCCCGAGCGTAGATGTCAGGTAGCGGTCGGTTCAGATCATCGCGGATGAATTTGGCGAAAAGGTTGTACTTGTTGATGATCAAAACAGGAATGCCGATGACGTGCATGAGCCCCAGGGGGTAGATCAGGGCGATCATGTCAAGGGGCAGGGCTTTGACCTGCGGGCAGTCTTGAATGAGGCGCTGCATAATCAGGGACACGGAAAGGTTCTGGGTCCAGAGGCGGCGCAGGAATTTGTTGATGTCTGTGTTGTCGGATCGAAACGCCGATTCCAGGACGACGTGGAAGATGATGCGCCGGATTTCTTTGAGCCCGAGACGGGTGATGGCCATGCGCAAATCCGAAATTTCCGAAATGCTGGAGTAGAGCGGAGAGTTGGCGCAGGCCAAAATGGAACCAAAGAGGGCGGGATCCAGCTCCACGGTCCGGGCAATGGCCTCGGTGTCGGGGTCCGGGAGGTTGACAAGCTTCATCAGCTCCATCCCCACCGTCTTGACGCCGGGAACGTTGAAATCGATCTGCGCGAATCGTTTGGACGAGTGCATGGCATTTCCGGGGAAGTGGTTGCGGGGCAGGTCTTCCGATACAGTGTCGGCGCGCGCGCAGCAAGCTTCGATGCGGCCGTGGGGCTGCGCGTCTTTCCCGGGTTGTGGCGTATGGTCAGCGCGGACATGCGCGGGAAGTGAAGGTGGTTGTCCCTTTTGCCCCTTTGACGTAGAGAAATCGACGCGAGGGTCACCAATGCCGTCAGTCCGCTTTCTTCTTGTGTTGTTGCTCTGCATGGCCGCCTGTACCGAGAGTGAACCTGTCGTGAAGGTGGACATGTCCAGGGTCGAGAGCGTCTCTCCGCCGGGTCCGAGCGGCGCGATCACCTATGCCTACCTGCCGCAGTATTCCCATTCCGTGTCCTTTGAGCGGCACCGCCGACTGCTTGAATACCTGCGGCACAAAACCGGTTTGTCGTTTAGGCAGATCTTTCCCAACACTTTCGCCGAACACATCAAGATGGTCGAGCGGGGAGAGATAGACATTTCCTTCACCAACCCCTTTGTCTACATTTCGCTGGCCCGGCTCGGCTCCGAGGCGTTTGCCCGTATCGTAGAGGCTGACGGCGGAGCGGATTTCCAGGGCCAGGTCATTGTGCGCGCGGACAACCCGGCCATCATCCGTCTTGAGGATTGCCGGGGTAAGCGCCTCATTGCCGTGGATCCCAATTCGGCCGGTGGGTATCTGTATCCCATGGGCCTTTTTCACGATCACGGCATAACCCGCGAGGACTTCCAGGAAGTCGCCTTCGCAACGGGTTCCGGCGGACGGCAGGAGGCCGTTGTCCTGGCCGTGTATACAGGGGCCTACGACGTGGGCACCATTCGCAAGGGAACCCTGGACGTGGTCCGGGACAAGATTGATCTGGCGCAGATCCGGGTTTTGGCCGAGAGCCGGCCCTTCCCAGGATGGGTTTATTCCGTGCGCAAGGGGTTCGATCCCGTAATCCGTGACAAGGTCGCCACGGCCTTGCTCGATCTGCAGTTGGGCAGGGATGACGACGCCAGAATCCTTTCGGCTGCCGGCATGGTCGGTATTATTTCGGCCCGTGACGGGGACTTCGAACCCATCCGCGACTTGGTGACGAGCTTGAGTCTGAACGGAGATATCCAGTGAGGGGCCGGATTGCCCGGCTCAGATTCGAAACCAAGCTCAACCTGGGCATCATCGCCATCGTCCTGGGCATGGCCGCCTTTCTTTTGCCCGTGGTGGCACGCATGACATCCTCGGCCCTGGTCGCGGAGAACAAATTGCGTGGAGCCGCCCTGGCCGAAAGCCTGGCCGCTCGGGCCGTGAACCACCTCCTGGCCCAGGACTATCTGGCCTTGCGCAACATGGTCGGCGAGGCCAGTGATACGGTTTACGCCTTTGTCATCAACGCTGACGAGCGGGTCGTGACCCATTCCTTTCTGAAGGGTTTCCCCGTGGAATTGCTTGGCGCCAACAGGGTGGACAGTGCCGAGCGGGTCCGCGTGCAACTGATCGATTCTGGCCAGATTTTCATCTATGATTTCGCGGCGCCCATTCTTGTCGCGGGCGAGCGCATAGGCACCGTGCGCGTTGGCCTGTCCAAGTCCAGGCTTGACGCTGCGACCCGGCAGTTTGTTTCGGCTTTGGCCACCATGTTCGGCGGCGTTCTGCTCGTGGCCATGGCCTTGGGCAGTGTTTTCGCCCGCACCGTGACCCGGCGTCTGGCCAGACTGCGTGCCCACGCCGAGGACTTGGTCTCGGGCAGTCTCGACAACCTGTCTGTTCTTCCGGGAGAGCACTTTTGCTGGGAGCTCATGAATTGCAGGGAGAAAAGCTGTCCGGCGCATCATGATCGCGCCCGGAGGTGCTGGCTGGTGCCGGACACGAAATGCGCCGGACATGCGTGTAAATTGGGCGTAAAACCCGCAAGTTGCAGGGATTGTCCGGTTTTTATGCAGAGTGTGGGCGACGAGATTCAGGACTTGGCGGAGTCCCTTGATTACATGGCTTTCACCCTGCGCGACCATATCCGCGGGCTGCGTGAGGCCGAGCAGACCTTGACCAACCAGCAACGTCTGCTCTCCACGGTTTTGGACATGAATCCGGATTTTATTTCCCTGGTGGACACGCGCATGATCTATCAGACCTGCAACCGGGCCTTTGCCCAGAGCGTGGGGCGGACCGTGGGAGAAGTCCAGGGACTGAACGATTTTCATCTTTTTCCCGAGGCCGAGGCCGAGCGTCGCAACCTCGAAGGCCGGAAGGTGCTGGTCACGGGAGGGCGCGTGGATCGACAGGAGCGCGTCGAGACAGCGAGCGGGTTCAAATGGTTCCATGTGGTCCAGATTCCGGTGCATGACGATTCCGGACGCGTGGTGGGTCTGTTGCGCATGGATCGGGACGTCACGGACATCAAGGAGTACGAGCAGCAGCTTATCCAGGCCCAGAAGATGGAGTCCATCGGCAAGCTGGCCGGGGGCGTGGCTCATGAAATCAACACACCACTGGGCATCATCCTCGGCTATGCGCAGTTGCTGAAAGACGACGTGCCGCCTGACAGCCAGCTGGGTCAGGATCTGGCCATCGTCGAGAAGCAGGCCAAGGTCTGCCGCAAGATCGTGGCTGATCTCCTGGGCTTTTCCCGGCAAGGCGAATCCGAGAAGCGCGAAATGTGCTTCAACAATTCCGTCATGGAGGCAGTGTCTCTGGTGCGGCATTCCTTTGCCCTGGATCATGTCGAGATCGTGACCCGGCTTGATGACAGCTTTCCCATCATTTACGGTGACCCGGAGAAGCTCAAGCAGATCTGGATCAATCTGCTGAACAACGCCAAGGACGCCATCCCGGAGAGCGGGGGAGTTGTCGTGGTCAGCACCAAGCTCAAGACGCCCAAGGGCATTGTCACTCTCCAGGTGGCCGACAGCGGCGTGGGCATTGACGAGATGACCGCGAAAAAGATCTTTGATCCTTTTTTTACCACCAAGTCCGTGGGCAAGGGGACGGGGCTCGGGCTGTCCGTGTCTTTTGGCATCGTCAAGGACCATATGGGAGACATTCGGGTCGAAAGCCCCCTGCCTGAGGATTTCGACATGCCGTCCCTGCCGGAAGGGGCGAACCGGGGCCCGGGAACGATCTTTACCGTGGACATCCCCCTGGACCATTATACCCAGGCCTGACGGGGCGCGGGGAAATTCTGGCCGAACACAATGAACGCGCGGCGGTTTGCTCAACCGGGTACACGCTGGGAAACAAGGAGAAGTGCATGGCGTCAATCATAGTCCTGGATGATGTTTCCGATGCCGGGGTGCTGGTCAAAAGAATTCTGGAACGACAGGGACATCGGGTCACGGCGTACACCGAGGAGGAAGATGCCATCCGGCACGTGGCCAAGGGGGGCACGGCCCTGGCCATTCTGGATATCAAGCTGAAGAAGAT
Organism: uncultured Desulfovibrionaceae bacterium; assembly: GCA_964589645.1. Classification (GTDB taxonomy): domain Bacteria; phylum Desulfobacterota; class Desulfovibrionia; order Desulfovibrionales; family Desulfomicrobiaceae; genus Desulfomicrobium. The sequence goes on along the minus strand of CAZPSN010000026.1, from coordinate 15,888 downwards.
GACCGGGGTCGAGGTCCTGGCTGAAATGAAAAAACACGATCCAACCATTCGGGTCATCATGCTCACCGGCTATCCCACTCTGGAAACGGCTCGGGAGTCTCTCAAGCTGGGGGCCAGCGAATATTGCGTCAAGCCCATCGACAAGGAGGAACTGGAATCCAAGTGGCAGGAAGTTTTGAACAGCGGGCATCAGGGCTGAAGCAACAAGAGGCCCCATGATCGCGTCACTGTTCCTTCGGCATTGGTTCATCCGCCTGCTGGCCCCGAACCGACATATTCGGGAGAAGTACGGGCATTTCAAGGACCTTTTGCGCAGCGATGCCCGGGCTTTGGAGCTCATCGCCGACCTGGACGCCCACCTCTTCGGGCACGACCCGGCGGACAGGGCCAGGATCAGGGCCCTGGTCGCGCGGCTGATTCGCCACGTCGCGGAGATGGCCGACAGCCTCTGCCTCATGAACCCCCAGGCCAACGAAGACCTGCCGCACGTCTTGGATCGGATTGCCGACGAGATTTCTGCCTTGGTCGCGGAGGTACCTCCCGCTTCGGGTCCTCCCTACATACTGAGCCTGGACGAGGCCGCAGACCACCCACGTCTTGCTGGCGGCAAGGCCACCAACCTGTCCATCGCACGCCGCCACGGCGCGCCGACCCCCCCCGGGTTCGTGGTCACGGCCTCGGCCTTTGTCCGATATCTGCAGGACAACGGTTTGGAGAAAGTGGTCGAAAAGCGCTTTGAGGAAGTCTCCCTGGCCAAAACTGACGCCATCGTGCGCGTTACCAGTGAACTTCAGGAGCTCATCCTGTCCGCCGAGGTTCCAACGGACATCGCCGCGGAGATCCTGGACGCGGTGCGGCGCGCTGGTTTGGGAGGGAGGCCTTTGGCCATCAGGTCCAGTGCCGTGGCCGAGGACGGCGAGATATCCTTTGCAGGGCAGTACGCCAGTGAGCTGGACGTGCCCCCGGAAGAGATCCTGGTGGCCTACAGGCGGGTCCTGGCCGGCAAGTACTGCCCGCGCGCCGTGGCCTACAGGATCCGGCATGGCTTGACGGATTTCGACACGGCCATGGCCGTGCTTGTTCTGCCCATGATCAAGGCCGAAGTCGCGGGAGTGGTCTACACCCGCGATCCGGCCTGTTCCGCCGTGGGGGGGCAGGCCGTGGGCGTGTACGTTGTCGGCGGTGTGGCCGCCGACCTCGTGGATGGTTCGGTCACTCCGGGAAAGTACTACCTGACTCGGGACGCCGCCCCGGAGGTCCTCATGGGCTGCGCATGCGATGGCGCCCCCCCCCCGGTCGCGGAGACAATTCTCCGCGAACTCGGCGCGTGGTGCATGCGGCTGGAGAAGACGTTCGGTAGACCCCAGGACGTGGAGTGGGCATTGGGGCCCCACGGCCTCGTCATACTGCAGTCGCGTCGCCTGCAGCAGGATGCGGACAGGAATGCCTTTTCCGCCGAGGAGGCCGGGAATGCGTCGCTTCTCGTTGCGGATTTGGACTGCGCTTCTCCAGGCGCGGCCTGTGGGCCAATTTGTCATGTTTTCTCGGGTGCGGATTTTCGATCCATCCCGCCCGGTTCCGTGGTCGCGACCAACTTTCTGCATCCGGCGCTCTCGCAATTCCTGGATCGCATCGCCGGCATCGTGGCCGGGAGCGGGAGCAGGGCAAGCCATCTGGCCTCAGTGGCCCGGGAGCGGGGCGTGCCCGTGGTGGTCGGCTGCAAGCCAGGCTTCTTTCGCGAGGGCTCCGTGGTGACCGTGGACGGGGGCGCTGGCAAGATTTTTGACGGGTGCCTTCCTGGCGTCATGGAAGGAAGTCGCGTCGCCGAGAGAATGCATGGTCGAATTCGGGCGGAAAACGCAGAACTCGCGGCCAAAACCGTGCATCTGGGCTTGGTCGATCCCGAAGGAGAGAATTTTTCGCCCCAGGGGTGCCGCTCCTTGCACGACGTGGTCCGCATCTGCCATGAGAGGAGCGTGGGCGAGATGTTCTCCCTGGTGGATCGGGGAGGACGGGGCATGGGACCGTCGCGGCGCCTGCTCACAGACCTGCCGCTGATCATGTATGTCCTGGATTTGGGCGGAGGGCTCTCCTCCCAGGGCGGAAAAACGGGATCTGTGCGTGTCGACCTCGTGGACAGCGCTCCCCTGCGCGCCTTCTGGGACGGTCTGGCAGACAGGCGTGTGGCCTGGGATCACGGCCAGTTGCATATGGACTGGGAAGAGTTCGACCGGGTCAGCGCCGGTCTTTTCCGACTGGATTCCAAAATCCTTGCCAGCTACGCCGTTATCTCCCGCGAATACATGCATGTGAACATCCGCTTTGGGTATCATTTTTCCGTCGTGGATGCTCTGTGTGGCGATGTTGCCGGGGCTAATTATGTTACGTTCCGTTTTAAAGGTGGAGGGGCGGCGTTGGATCAGCGCGGATATCGGTTGCTTTTCGTGCAGGATATCCTGGAGCGGTTTGGCTATGAAACCAGTATCAAGGGGGATATGCTCGACGCGTCCCTGGCCCGTCGGGACGCGAAGGAGACGGCCCGGGCCTTGAACATCTTGGGTCTGGTCCTGGCCGTGACCCGCCTCATGGACATTCGCCTGACGGACGAATTTGAAGCTCGGCAGGAAGCGGACTCTTTCATGCGCTGTTTTTTTCCGGAGGTTCTGCATGAGTGACGCGTACAGGCCGACCTGGGTCACGGACCAACTGGCTGTCGGCGCCGCTCCCATGAGCTACGTGCACCTTGACGGTCTTCGCGATGCCGGAATCGGGGCCATCCTCAATCTCTGCGGAGAGTTTTGCGATCTGCATGACATTGAGTGCGCAGCGGGGTTCGAAGTCTACCACATGCCCCTGGCCGACGAAGAGGCCCCGGAACTTGCGGAATTGGAAAAAGCCCTCGCCTGGTTGGATGAGGCCATTTATCTGGGCAAAAAGGTGCTCATTCATTGTCGGCACGGCATCGGTCGAACCGGCACCGTGCTCAACGCCTACCTTTTGCGTCGTGGACTGGGACATAAGCTGGCCTGGTTCAAGCTGCGCACACTGCGCTCCAAGCCGGCCAACTTTGCCCAGTGGTGGACCATTCGCAAATATGGACGGCAGAGTCCCAAACTCACGGTGCGGGAGCCCTCTCTTGAAATGCGCAAGGCCGTGGATTTGAGCCCTTTTTTTCGGGACTATGAGGCCCTGCAGGCCCGACTGGACGAGGAGATCGGCCCACGCGTTGAAATGTGCGGCCGTGATCATGCCAAGTGCTGCGGCACCCCTGTGCTGTTGACCATGGTTGAGGCCGTATACATTACACAGAAGATGAATGTCGTTCTGACCAGTGAAAAACGTCTTCAAGTCATTGCCCGGGCCGTTGATACGGCTCGCAAGGAACGCTTGGCAGACACTCAAACCAGCGGCCATGCGTATTGTCTTTCCGATGCCGACGCCCGTTGCCCGCTTCTTGATGATAAGGCGTGCATGCTCTTTGCGTATCGCCCCCTGCAATGTCGTTCTTTTAGCCTGGAAGAACGCGCGGCTGAGCGCCTGTGGGGACGCGTCCTCGCTCCGGCTCTTGAGAGTCTGTCTTTGCAGCTCTGGCTTGCCTATGCCGGTACGATGGCGCCGGCCTCATTGCCATTTTTTCCTCTGGCCGACGTGGTATCGGGGCGGTACGTGCAGTCGCTTTTCCACCTGATGGTGCGAACGCGGTGATGGAGTGATGAGATATTTTCCAAACGTGGCGTGGTATACTTCAACGGAGCAAATGGATTATAATATGGATAGAATATTCTATGAATGAAACGATAAAAGGGATCATTGCGCATTTTGTGGCGGCAACCACCAGTGTTTTGCAAACAATGGCTATGACTGAAGCCAGGGTAGGTGTTCCTTTTGTCAAGCAACATGGATGCGCCCAAGGGGACGTCACGGGGGTCATCGGGTTTTCAAATCCCAAAGGGAAAAGCAGGGGGACCATGTCGTTGACACTGACCACGTCCTCGGCGCTGGGTATTGTCAGCGCGATGCTTTATGAGGATCAGGCGGAACTCAACGATGCCGTCACGGACGCGGTGGGTGAACTGACCAATATGATTTCAGGCCAGGCTCGCAAGGGACTTGTGGGCATGGGTATGGTCTTCGAAGGAGCAATCCCCTCGGTTATCACTGGAACAGGGCACACCATCAGACACGTTTCGACCAGCGCAATTTTGGCAATCCCTTTTGAAACGAGTCATGGCCCATTGATGGTGGAGGTCTGTTTCAGTTGAGTCTTCGCTTTGGAGCAGACCGTGCACTGCATGCCCATTTTCTGTCCTGAGATGGGCTTTTTTTACTTCCAGAAGTGGATTTGTGAAAAGACACAGCAGGATTTTTTTTCATGGCTTGTTGTGAAATGGAATACGAGATCCGGTGTCTCTATGACGGTTCCAGGATTGAGGAGGCATGTCAGGGTATCTTCAGGCCGCTTGGATACGTATCATTGTGCGTGAAGTGATTTTGCCAAGACGCATCGATAAAAAAATTTCTCGACGTTACGAAACATATCAATTTAGGTGGTGACGAAATGGGTCCAATTTATGTCGCAGAAATTCGCAACAGGGACTGAAAAGTTGTTTACTTCACCAACTGTTTTTCCAGGCATTATTTCTTGCTTTGATGAAGTGTTTTGTGTTAACAGTTTGAATATCGATGAATAAATGCAGGGTTTTGAGCCAAGACAAAATCACTGAGGATATAACGCTGTGAAAAAATTAGGTTTTTTTTCAAAGAAAAATGCCGGGGTTGGACTCGACCTTGGGAGTGAATGGCTGAAAATGGTAAAGATTCGGCCGGGAAGAGGTGATATTGTTCTGGAAAGTTTGGCGAGGTGTCCGTGGCAACCTGGCGATTTGGACAATAATGCCGCGACCGCCAAGAAAATCATGAGCCTCTGGTCGCAGCTGTCGCTCAAAGAGCAGGTGGTGGCCTCTTCGATGGCGGGTCATGCCGTAATCGTCAAGCGGGTCGGGTTCGAATCTGAATCGCTCAAGACTCTTGGTGACACGGTGCTCAAGGATGCTCGTCAGTACATTCCTTTCGACATCAATGACGTCTTTCTTGACTATCAGGTTCTCGGGCCTGGTCAAAAGGATAAGAGCTATGATGTTCTGCTTGTCGCAAGTAAGAAGAAGGTTGTCCAGAATCTGAGTGACGTCATTGGTCAGTCTGGGTTGTCCCTTTCAGTGATCGATGTGGATTCATTTGCCCTGTGCAACAGTTTTGAGCATAACTACCCTGAACTTCAGGAAAAACCAGTGTATCTTCTGGATATTGGCGGTGCCCAGAGTGTCTTTTGTATTTATCAAGGTGGCCAGCCTGTGTTCCTGCGAGAGGTTTCGTTCGGAGGCAGGGCGGTGACCGAGGCAATGGCGTCAGTTCTCAATGTGAAGAGAGCCGATGCGGAGCGTGTCAAACTCAGCGGGAAGGCCGATCTCGATGAGAAAGATGCAAAGGCCATTTATGATTCGGTGAACAAGACATTCAAGAGCTGGTGCGAGGAGTTAAAACGCTTGATAGGTTTCTATCAGTCATCATCGAACAACGTCGTCCCTGCGTCATCACTCTATCTTTCTGGTGGTGGAGTCTTGCTTGGCGGCTTGTTAGACGTTTTTCATAAAGAACTAAATATTGATGTTTTGTATCATGACCCGTTCCGTAAGGTTGCATATGATAAAGATATGTTCCAGAAAGAGTATCTCGATGAGATAGGCCCACAAATGGTTGTTCCCTTTGGCCTTGCCCTTAGAGCAATCTAATCCTGGAAGCAAATCATGATTAAAATCAATCTTCTTCCTCAGCAAAAACGTACAAAGTCAACGAATATTGAAAAAAGTGCAGTTCTTTTTATTTTAGCGCTGGTGCTGCTCGTTGTTTCAATTTTTCCAGTAGACTATTACTATTCGGGTCAATTGTCGTCCCTGACCGCTGAGATCGCCACTAAGACGCAGACTCGAAACATTTTGCAGGCGGAAGCAGCTTCCGTCGACAAAGTGATGCAAGAGATCAAGGACATTGAGGGGCGTATCAAGATTATCAAAGATGTGCGGCTACGTCAGGGCTTGCCTGTGAAGTATATCGACGAGATCGTTACAAACATGCCTCAAAACAAGATGTGGGTGGAAACTTTTACGGTCAGCTCGAACGGAAATATATCTTTGAGTGGCGTGGCTTTGGATAATCAGGCTTTTGCCAGCTACGTCGAGAAACTCCGCCTGTCAAAGTACATCGCCAATGTTGATACTCGCAGGACTTCCAGGCGATCTGTGGAGGGTCTTGGTCTGGTTTCATTCGAATGTTCCGTGATGGCCCAGGAGTATTTCGAAAACATAAATACGAATGGTACGACAAATGGATAAGTCTTCAGTAGTCAAAAAATTTGGTGAATTGTCTGCCTTACACAAGCTCTTGATTCTGCTTGCGTTGGCGGCGGTAATTTATGGGGGGTACTGGTATTTCTTCTTGGACGACAAGCTAACCCAGATCGCCAGGGCGAACCAGGAGGTTGTCAAACTCGATCAAGACATTGCACGTTTGCGTGCGCAGGTCGCCAATTTGCCTGAACTAGAACGCAGTCTGGATATGCGTAAGAAAGAACTGTATTACGCCAAGACCCTTCTTCCCGAGGATGCAAGGGCTTTGGAAATGCTCCTGGCTTCTTTTGAAAGATTGGGCAGAGACGAAAATGTCGAGTTCATCCTTTTTCAACCAGGTCAGGAACAAGTCCAGGAGTTCTATGCAACCAGGTCTGTTCAACTCCAGATCAGCGGAACTTTCCATCGACTGGTCACGTATTTTGATAGGTTGAGCCGATTGGACCGTTTGGTAACGATTCAGAACATCACATTTTCCCCGATTTCTGATTTTTCTCCCACGGAGAAATATTTGAATGTGAGTCTTGTTTTGCAGGTGTACCGGGCGTTGACCGAGGCTGAGATCAAGGCACGTGAAGCGCAAAAACAACAAAAGTGAACATTACGCCATGAAAATTTTCTTTTTTATCCAATCGCTTTTGATTTTCTTTTTTGCCACCACATTTACGGTGACACCTGCGCATAGCGAATCCGTTGATTCGCAACCATCTTTGTCGGATAATTCCACATCGAGCGGTGCCGAGCCTCCGACTCAGGCTGCAGTGCCAAGCAGTGAATTCCCGGACTGGATTACGTCACTGCATCCCCCATATGAGGCGAAAAACAAAATTGATCCCTTTGTCTCCTTTGTGAAGATCCGAGAGTTTGAACTCATGCAGGCCGCGAAAAAAGCCAAAGTCGAGAAAAAGGCGACGACGCCCCTGGAAACCGTGGATGTTCATAGTTTGAAGCTTATCGGAATAATCAGCAATGACAGCAGCACGCCATTGGCCATGGTCGAACTTCCTGATGGAAAGGGGTACTTGATCCGTCCTGGAATGACGCTTGGTCTTTATGATGGCATAGTCACGTCCATTGGTAGCGGAGTTCTCGTTGTAGAGGAAGACGTAATCGATGTTTTTGGCGAAGCAAAAAAGAGAACTATCAATTTAAGATTGCGGCAAGAGAAGGAGTAGGGAGCTATGAAGATCTTCAGAGCGATATTCATTTTTTTTATTCTAAGTTGTATCGTTGTGCTGACTTCATGCGCAACACACCCCAAATCGGGTCTTGCAGATTTGGAACAGGCGTCTGGTACTCCTGTCGCGCGTTCCCATGAACTTGTTGTTTCTGAATCACTTGGCAAGACGCTCATTGATATTCCGCTGGACGTGAATACCCAGATTTATGCTGATTATGATGGTTCTCAGAGTGTAAAAATTCTTTTTACACCCTCAGTAACGGATTTTGATCTTTCCTTACAGGAAACAGCTTTGGTCAGCCGGATCGACAAGGAGATGGAAGGGGCCAAGGTCAAGTCCTTGCATGTATCTCTCACATCGAAAAGCAAGTTTCTTCTTTCGAAACAATCTGAGTCGCTGGGACGATTGATGCTTGTGTCCGATGATATTCCGAGCCCGCAGTTGCCTTCTAATTTTATAACCTCCCTGAATTTCAAACCCAAAAATGATTCACTCCAAATCGTCACATATTCCAGTCTTCCCTTTGAAATCAAGCCCGAGCAGTCCGACCAGTTCAAACTGACCTTCCGGAATGTCCAGTTTCAAAATTCGTTGCTCAAGAAATATGATGTGAGCAAACTCGGCTTTTCCATAGATTTTGTGACTGCCTCCAATGATGATGGCGGCAATGCGCACCTGCTTTTTTCCGGTGCCAAGACCCCGGCTCTTTCAATCCTTCGCAAGGGTGATGAAACGTATATTCTTGTTCGAAGTGCCGACTCGTCCTCCTCGACTCCAAACGTAGCAGCAGATACTGTTAGCCCTGCCGCGATGGATGTGGCGCTTGAAGCGGAATCGTCCGAGATTCAGGAGTTGAATACGCTGTTTCCGGGTATGAAGGAACGTTACACCGGTGAAAGGATTTCCATTGACCTGCAAGATGCCGATGTTGAGCATGTTTTGCGTCTTATATCAGAAATAAGTGGCTTTAACCTTATTCTTGATGATGAAATAAGCGGAAAAATTTCTTTAAAATTGGTCGATATCCCCTGGGATCAGGCTCTGGACTTGGTTCTGTTGCAGAGAAATCTCGGCATGGTGATAAAAGGGAACATCATGCGCATCGCCTCTACATCGAAACTTGAAACTGAACGCGCACAATTGCAAAAGGCTCGCGAAGCGGCCATTCAGGCTCAGGTGAGTATGCAGAACCTTGCTCCTTTAAAGACAGAGTATATGCAGATAAACTATAATACTGCTGCAGAGTTTGAAGGCAAGGTTAAATCCATGCTGACTTCACGTGGCTCTGCTTCTTCCGACCCTCGCACCAACATATTGATTGTCACGGATACGGAAGAAACGTTGAAGCGGGTGAATAGTTACATCAAAAAGCTTGATCGTGCCGAGCGGCAGGTCATGATCGAGGCGCGACTGGTCTACGCTACGGATGAGTTCCAGCGTAGTCTAGGTGTGCAGTGGGGAGCATCCTATGATCCCGAAACATCAGATAATTTGCAAAATGAACAGTGGCGGGGCGGTGTTACCTCTACGGCCTTGAATCAAATCAATACCGTCAACGGGATCACGCTGGGTGGTGTTATCGGTAAATATTTTGGCAAGGATCTTTTTGCACTCGATGCATCCCTGCAACTTGGGGAAAATCAGAATTTGGTTAAAACAATTTCGTCTCCGCGTATTTTGACTCTGAACAACAACCGCGCCGAAATTCAGCAGGGCACCAAGCTTGCCACGGCTACTGAATCCAATAGTGGCGGAACGACCACTGAATACGAGGAGGCCGTGCTGAAAATATCAGTTTTGCCTCAGATTACTCCAGACAACAAGTTGATCCTTGATTTGGAAATCAGTGACGACAGCCCCAAGAGCGATGGCCGTGACATCGATACCAAGCAGACCAAGACAAAGATGATGGTTGGTGACCGCGAAACCATTGTCATTGGTGGCGTGCAGAAGACTACGGAGTCGAAAGGCGTCAATCAAATACCTGGTGTAGGCGATGTACCCGGCCTAGGCTGGCTCTTCAAGAACACGTACGATACCAAATCCAAGGCGGAACTCCTCATTTTTATTCAGCCACGAATTCTTTAACATCTCCGATATGCAATAAAAAATGGCCACCGATTTCGGTGGCCATTTTTTATTGCACGATTGATGGTATCCGTTCTGCAAATTTATCACAATCTTTTCAGCCATAGAATGATCGCCTCTGATTCAAGGAGATTTTCATGGTCATTTCTTCGCGCTACGGGATGTCTTTAAGAAAAATGTTTCAGGCAGGCTTGTGCACTTGTGCCAAGCAGGCATTGCTCTAAAGTTATTTAAGCCGACTATTTGTCTGAGAAAAGAGAGTCTGCATCAAAGTAGTGTCCTCGAACGCAACGTGCGTATGCATTTATATCAGCGGCAGCAATTGCTTCGTACATAGTTCTGTGTTTTTCAACTTGAGCGTGAAGCAATGAAGCTGCATGGTCGTAGTACACCGCTATATATGTCCAATAATAGTTCCCAAGGGCATGCCAAGATTTGGCCAGGGACTCACTGTGTGATGCCTGGATTATGGCCAGATGGAAATCCATATCCTGCTTGCGCATGTTTTTTGTGTCGTTTGCAGCAACACAAGTAGCCATGTTGTCAACGCAGCTTTTGAGGAATTCAAGGTCAAGATATCTTGATTCGTGTTTGATGATGCTCCATCGTACAGCCAGCGCCTCTATTTCGGTACGAACATCGTAGTAGTCATTTAGCTGTTCTTTGGAGAGCGTCCTAATTCGGGTGCCTTTGTATGGTTCGGTTTCAAGAACTCCTTGGGCGATCAAGTCGCGAATGGCTTCCCGCACCGCCCCCTGGCTGATAGAGAGTTCGCGTGCCAATTTGGATTCGATGATCTTGTCGCCAGGATTGAGATCTCCCTTTAAAATAGACTCCATCAGGTACTCAGCTACATCGTCACGCAAGACTCTACGTTTGAGCATTGTTTTTGCTTCCATCAGAGCAGTCCTTTCAGGTGTGGGCGGTAAGCCTTTGTGTGGTGGTCAACGAACGTTATCGCATCGGTTAATTAAATACAGAAAGATACTTGTTGATTGCTTTGATTGCGTAGTTTTCTATTTTAACAAATTTTGCAACTATTATATGCTCTTCATGCAAAAAATTTGAACGAACAAGTTTGCATTGGGAAAGTATTGGGTTGTCATGATTTGGAATTGAAAAAAGAGTGTAAAATTCTTCGAAAAATAACTTATCCGATTTATGCTGCTTTAATAATATTTGGATTGATGATGCCGAGATGTTTACTATTTTTCCGTTGAATTGATTGTTTTTATCTTTTGTTGCCGGATAAATAATAGTTTCCAGTGAACATTCTTTTCTGGGTGACTGGCGCTTATCTCCATGCAGGGGCAATGGATTTTCCAAGCGCAGAACGTGATCCATAAGGACATTTTCTATCAAAGAAGAAATGGTTCTGTTTTCAATCCGACAATACGCTTTGAGTTTTGCGAAAGTCGACTCATCGGTTCGAAAAGAAATCTTGGTTTTCTTTCGCGGAATAGGTTTTGCGTTGCTGTTCATGTCATACCAAATTGGTTAGAGGTGAAAAGCCTGCGCCTGCGATATCTTCACACGTCTGTTTTTTTATTTCATAACTTGTCTTGTATATCAATAATCAATTTTCGGTTATAGTTTTTTGCAACATGTGATTTGTGGCGTAGGTTGCTGGAATCAAGTGAATATTTGCGCGTAGCCCGCTTTGATATTTTGTTGTCTGTTGCGTTGGCGCTGGTAGCAGAATGTCATGTCACAAATTCAAATGAGCAAGCCATGAGGAAGGAGTCCGCCAATGCTCGAATTCAAAAGGAAGAGACGCACTAAGCGGTTTGGGCAATTGCTGTGGAATATCAGATGGAATCGGAACCTGGGTGCTTGCGACACGATAGGGATGTCTCGTCGCTCATGGAGTGTTTGGGCTCTACAATCCGGATCATTATATTCGCGGGGGAAATGCCAGTAAATGCTTATGCTGAACGAATGTCCGCGCTAAAAAGGCAGTGCGAGAAAGGCGGAAATTCCGCTTCAAAGACGGACAAACGTGTGCAAGCGAACTGAGCCACTTATCTGTCTGTCCAGGCAAGTGGAGCCATTCACCATTTGCGATTCACGTAGCGGATGACGAAAAAGGCCAGGATCGCGATGACCACGGTCATGCCCGCCAGCAAGCCGAAGATGTCCGTGTTTTTGCCAACGAAGCGCAGCATGCCCATGGCCAGCACGCCGACGACGCCTCCGATCCAGAGCCAAGGTGAGAATTTCCGCATAATGCACCGTGCCAAAAAAAAAGCGGGACAGCAATGTGTCCCGCCTCAGGCAACTGACAAACCTATTTGCCGCAAATAACGACGGGAGGTTGTCAATGGTCTTGATTCCAAGCTCCCTTTAGCCCGCCAGTAGGGCAACCGTGACCTGCTTTTTACCGAAGCGTTTGGCCTCATTGGTGTCTGGAACAAAGATGTCCATGCGTTTCGTGTAGCGCTTGCTCATCAGGTCCGCGATTTCGAAGACCCCGTGTCCTTTGACGTAGACCTTCTTGCCGAAGACCCAGCCCTGGTCGAAGAGATCGCGGCTGACAGCCACAATGCCAGGCCGAACTTTGACCATGCTTGCCGTGGTGAACGGGTCCGGTCCACATTCGTCTACGGTGGGGCTGTAGGCCGTGAGGGTCAATTCCTTTATTCTGATATCTTGAAGTTCCGCCACTTGGCGGACCATTTCCTGTCGTTCCTCGCTCAACGCCTCGATGCGGGCGACATAATATTCGCTCGCCTCCAGCCTGGCAGTGGAATGAGCCGCGAAGCCCACCAGGGTGGTGATAAGGACGAAAAGAAGAGATGTGACGACAAAAGAGCCGTGTCCATTCATGCATTTACCTCGTCATGCTTTGGGTGATGCGGCTGGTGAGCGTGAGTGATAATCGCGGGGAGAGGAGAGCGGGAATGACAGCCGCAAGGGATGAAAGAGTCCATAACAATAGTGCGCTTTACCCGATGAAGCAGGTCAATGCAACCCCTGCCTGCCAGCCCCGGCGGGGCAATGCGGCATGTTGTGATTTCTCGTATTTTACCGGTATGATAGGATGGTCACTCGTTCGTTGCAGGCCCAAAAACCAGTGCCCGGGAATTGATGCAATAGCGCAGACCCGTGGGCGGAGGGCCGTCGGGAAACACATGTCCCAGATGGCCGCCGCAGACCGCGCACAGTGCTTCCGTGCGGATCATGAACCATGACCTGTCTTCGTGTTCGAGAACGTGTTCAGGCCTCAAGGGTTGATAAAAACTCGGCCAGCCCGTTCCAGAGTCGAACTTGGCGTCGGAGTGGAAGAGGGGTGTGGCGCAGCCGGCGCAGACATAAGTCCCGCGTTCGTGGCGATCGTTCAAGTTTCCGCTGAATGCTGGCTCCGTGCCTTTTTCCCGCAATATATGGTACTGTTCGGGGGTCAGCTCCTGGCGCCACTGGGCGTCGGACTTGGTCACTTTTTCCATGGTTTGTCCTCCTCCGGGCCAAAGGGCCAGGATCATGAGTGCAGGCAGTAGGATAGCTCGGTGGCACATGTGACAACTCCTTTTTTAGCATCTAAGGCACGCTGTGGGCCTGTAAAGAACTTGTTCCGGTCGGTTCAACTTTCTGCTAGATTCTGCTTATAACCATGTAGCCAAGGAGACACGATGCTGCTCTCGGAACCCAACCAGATTGTCGAGACACTGAAGGACGACATCCAGCGTCACGTGGCCCTGACCCTGGGCAGCGATCCCTATCCTCCGCGCAAGGAGCGCTACTACCTGGGCCTGTGCTACAGCGTGCGCGACCGGTTGCTGACCAAATGGCTGGAAACCCAGCGTGGCTATTATGATTCCATCACCAAGCGCGTCTATTACATGTCTTTGGAATTTCTGCCCGGACGCTTTCTGATGAACTATATCCAGTCCCTTGGAATAGAGAAGGAGTGCCGGGAAGCGGTGCGGGACTTCGGGTTGGATCTGGAAGAACTGCTGGAAGAGGAGTGGAATCCTGGCCTGGGCAATGGTGGACTCGGGCGTTTGGCCTCATGTTATATTGACTCCATGGCCACGTGCAAGATTCCGGGCTACGGCTACGGAATTCTCTACGATTACGGGATATTTTACCAGACCATCGTGAACGGGTACCAGCATGAGGGGGCGGACAACTGGTTGCGCCAGGATTCTCCCTGGGTGCTGCGACGCGGGCATTTCATGTTTCGTGTCAACTTCTATGGCCGGAGCGAGGCGTACGAGGACAGCGCCGGCCAAGAGCGCTTCCGGTGGGTGGACACAGAGTCGGTCATGGCCATGGCCTGCGATATCATGATTCCCGGGTATCAGAATGACAACGTGACCAACATGCGCCTCTGGAAGGCCATCTCGACCCGCGACTTCGAACTGGAGCAATTCAACCGCGGCGACTACATCGGCGCGGTGCAGTCCAAGGTCGAAAGCGAGAATATCTCCAAGGTTCTTTATCCCAACGACCAAAGCCCGCGCGGCAAGGAATTGCGCCTGCGCCAGCAGTATTTTTTCGTGGCGGCCACTTTCCACGACATCCTGCGTCGCTTCCGCAAGAACAACTACTCATCCTTCGACTGCCTTCCGGACCAGGTCTCGGTTCAACTCAACGACACACACCCGGCCATCAGCATCGCGGAACTGATGCGCCTTTTGGTCGATGAGGAGTCCCTTACCTGGGACCGGGCCTGGACCATCTGCCAGCAAACGTTTTCCTATACCAATCACACGGTCCTACCCGAAGCCCTGGAGACATGGTCCACGGATCTGATCGGCAACATCCTGCCACGGCATCTGCAAATCATCTTCGAAATCAATCACAGATTTTTGGACGAGGTGTCGGCGCGTTTTCCCGGTCGCGTCGACCTTTTGCGCTCCCTGTCCCTCATCGCCGAAGGAGATCAGAAGCAGGTGCGCATGGCTCATCTGGCCATCGTCGGCAGCCACACGGTCAATGGCGTGGCAGAATTGCATTCGACGATCTTGAAGACCCGTCTGTTCAAGGATTTCAGCGCCCTGTATCCTGGGAAATTCACCAACGTGACCAACGGGATCACGCCGAGGCGTTGGCTCATACAGGCCAACCCCGCTCTGAGCGAGTTGATCACCTCGGTCATCGGGGACGGTTGGATGCGGGATTTGAATCAACTCTCAGGACTGGCGGCCCTGGCCGATGACGCAGAATTCCAACAGCGCTGGCAGGAGGTGCGCCGCCGCAACAAGAAGCTGCTGGCCCGCTACGTGCTTCGCAAGTTGGGCGTGGGCATCAACCCGTCCACGCTTTTTGACATGCATGTCAAACGCATTCACGAGTACAAGCGTCAGATCCTGAATGTCCTCCACGTCATCACCCTCTACAATCGCATCCGATCCGAAAGCGGGGAGCATCACGTCCCGCGCACGGTCTTCTTTGCCGGAAAGGCCGCGCCGGGGTATTTTCAGGCCAAGCTGATCATCAAACTGATCAACGCCGTGGGACAGGCAGTCAATGCCGATCCACAGGTGGGCGGCTTGTTGCGGGTCGCCTTCCTGCCCAACTACTGCGTTTCCCAGGCGGAAAAGATCATCCCGGCAGCTGACCTCTCGGAGCAGATTTCCACGGCGGGCATGGAGGCATCGGGCACGGGCAACATGAAATTTGCCTTGAACGGGGCCTTGACCATAGGAACCCTGGACGGCGCGAATATCGAGATCCGCGAGGCGGTGGGAGAGGAAAACTTCTTCCTCTTCGGCCACACTGAAGAGGAAGTTGAACAGCTGCGAGCCAACGGATACAATCCGTGGCCGATCTACGAAAAATCCCTGGAACTGAAAAAGGCCCTGGACATGATCGCCACGGGCCATTTTTCGCCGGAGGATCCGAACCTGTTCAGGCCCCTCGTGGAGTCCCTGCTGTCCCATGGCGACTATTACCTGGTTCTGGCCGACTACGAGAACTATCTGGCCGCTCAGGCCCGGGTAGGGCGTGCCTATGAAGACGCGGCGTCATGGACGCGCATGTCCATCCTGAACACGGCCAACATGGGCCGCTTTTCCAGCGACCGCGCCATCATGGAGTATGCCAACAATATTTGGAACGTGACTCCCCTGACCTGACAGACAAGAACCGCCATTGGCCGACCTGTCTCTGAAAAGAGGCCCTGACGCGTGTCTCTCCACGTCAGGGCCTCTTTTTGTTTAGTGCGCCCGGCAGGGCGCACCCACTTGGAGGTGAAAGTCCTCTACGCACCC
>CAZPSN010000025.1:0-63166 GCA_964589645.1 uncultured Desulfovibrionaceae bacterium | reverse complement strand
ATGGTTGAAATTTCGAGCCAACAACGTTGGCAACACTTATTCACGGATTCAGGATCAAGGATATATATACTACCAGCATCGACTACGACCCCAGGAACGAAAAAACCATCGAGTTTTTCAAGGTGGTTCAGAACAAACTCCTCTGGGCCATCAGCCGACAAACGGCGGCGGAACTGGTATATCGCCGGGCAGATGCCGCGCTGCCCCTGATGGGTATGCAGTCGTTCGACAAGAATGGCGATCTGGCGGTGCGCAAAAGCGATGTGGGCATCGCTAAGAACTACCTTGCCGAAGACGAAATGAAGCTGCTCGGCCTGCTGGTGGAACAATACTTGGCCTTCGCCGAAACCATGGCCCAGCAGAAAATTCCCATGCACATGACAGACTGGATTGGGCGGCTGGATGCCATTATTCAGCTCAATGGCCGGGAGTTGTTGACGCATGCGGGCAAAATTAGCCACCAGATGGCCCAGGAAAAGGCCGCACTGGAGTATGATAAATTCCGGGAATCGCAGCGGCGCATCCAGTATGAAGAGAACCTCAAGGAGCTGGAAGAGGACATCAAAAAACTGAAGTCGCCTCGATAAAAGGGATGCAAGTCATGACCGGCGCAAACAGCCTGACGGTGCAGAAGATCCGGGCCGGGAACTCCAACATCCGCAACCCGATCCTGGTTTCCTCTGTCGCCAAAGGGCTGCTGCCCTACCACGGGCTGGGTTCCGGCACAAAACGGACGCTTGAGTGGGCGCCCATAGACTTTACCGATGACCACGGCGGCTGCCTGTTCACGGCCACGGTTCACCGGCAGCCTCTGGCATTACCGTTTCCTTGTACATGTCCCAGGTGGCCAGGAACGCGGCTCCGAAGGCGCGCTGTTCGGCAAAGACGCGGGCCCGTTCGCCCATGGATTTGATCCGTCCCGGGTTCGAGCACAGTTCGACCATGGCCCGGGCCAGGTCGGCAGCGTCCCGGCCGGCAACCACGATTCCCGTCTGCTCCGGCTCGATATTCTCCATTGGGCCGCCCTGGTCGCTGACAATGACCGGCAGGCCCGAGGCCTGGGCTTCCAGGACCACGTTGCCAAAGGTGTCCGTGGTGCTGGGGAAGACGAACAGATCCGCCGAGGCATAGGCCTCGGCCAGGTCCTCCCCGTCCAGAACCCCGGTGAAGAGCACCGGCAGCCCCGCCAGTTCCTCCTCCATTTCCGCCCGGTACGGGCCGTCGCCGACAACGATCAGGCGCAGGTCATGGCCGGGCATGTCCCGACATGTTTGCCGGAAGGCCGTCGCCAGCACATCCAGATCCTTTTCCCTGGACACCCGCCCGACGTAGAGCAGCTTGACGGTCGTGGCCGTGGTCCACTGCTCGTAGAATCCGTTGCGCTTGGCCGGGTCGAACCGCGCCGTGTCCACGCCCCGCGGGTAGACCCGGATGGCCCGAGGCTCCACGCCCAGGCCTTCAAGTTCCGCGGCGATGGCCTGGGACGGGGCGTAGACCACGTCCATCTGCTTGTAGAACCAGGACATGTAGGTGCGGGTCGCCTCCTCCAGGCTGGCGTCCCCGGTCAGGGACGCCACGTACTGCGGAAAGACGGTATGGTAGGTGCCGTGGATGGGGATCCGCAGGAACGGGGCCGGCCCAGTGCGTCATCCGTGCGCGGTCAGCACCCCGGAGTGGGAGAACAGGGCCGGCGTGCCGCCGGTGTGCCAGAACAGGACGGTGTCGTCGGAGGAGAATTCGCCCCGGCGGATCATGTCCACGAGCCCGCCCAGGGCCCGGCCCGTGTAGACCGGGTCGACCAGGATGCCTTCGGTCCGGGCCAGCAGGCGTATGGCCTCCCGTTCGAGGTCCCCGACCACGGCGTAGCCCTGGCCGACATAGTCATTGCGCAGGATGAGCCGAGACGCCTCCGGCGCGGGCATTTTCAGCAGTTCGGCCGTTGCCCGTGCGATTGTCCCTACGAATTCCCTGAAGGGCGCATCGCCCGTTTCGCCCTTGTCGATCTCGATCCCCACGACAGGATAGGACGCCCCGGCCAGGATGCCGCCGATGACCAGCCCGGCCTGGGTCCCGCCGGAACTGCTGGCCACGACGAGGCTGGTCAGGTCGATATCCCGGGCCGTCAGCTGCGCATGCAGTTCCTGGGCGGCCCGCACGAAGCCCAGTGCCCCGATGGCGTTGGATCCGCCGTAGGGGATGACGTAGGGCTTGCGGCCGGCCCGGGTCAGATCCTCCACGATGGCCGGGATTTTTTCCCCCTTGCGGTACTGGCCGGTCCAATGGATGCGCGCCCCCAGCAGCTCGTCGAGGAGGATGTTGCCCTGCATCTCGTCCGGGGCCTCTCCGCCCAGGACAAGGTGGCATTCCAGGCCCAGGCTCGCGGCCGCGGCCGCGGTCTGTCGGCAATGGTTGGACTGCTCGGCCCCTCCGGTGACGACCGTGGAGCATCCGGCGGCCAGGGCCTGGCCCAGCAGGAATTCAAGCTTGCGAACCTTGTTTCCGCCCAGGGCCAGCCCTGTCAGGTCGTCGCGCTTGACCAGGACGCGGGGCCCGCCCAGGACGCGGCTGAAGTTCGGCAGATCCGTCAGGGGCGTGGGGAAGAAACCCAGGGTGGTGCGCGGGAAACGATGGAGGTCCGTCATGTGAGTTGTTCTGTGGTCAGGGTTGGAGGGCATTCAGGGCCGCTTCGGCAGCAGGTTGCGGATGAGGTCCAGGCCGTGCAGACCGCAGTCCACCAGGGATCGGTTGAAGAGGATGTTCGTTTCCAGCGGGATGGCGGAAAAGCACGTTCTGCAACGGTAGTCCGGGATGTTCCGAAAGGCCGCCGATCCGCAGTGCAGTACATTGGCTGCGGGTGACGGATCGGCCAGGGCCAGCGTGTCGCAGCAGGCCGTGACCTGGCCCGTGGGCGTGACAAAGCAGTATGCACGGCCAGCTACGCAGGGAACCGGGGTCATCCGGTCCGGCCAGTGCGTGGCGATATCTTGCAGGAAGTCCGTCGAGGAGGCCACGGGCCGGCCCTTCTTTTTTTGCTCCAGCAGAAAGTCCATGGCCTGACGCATTGTCTGTACATCAGGGAACAGCGTCTCGGATTTGGCCATACGGTCCTCTTTCTGAACGCGCACGGGTTGGAAAAAGATGTTGGCCTTGAAGGATTCAGCTAGGCGCAGGACCTCGTCGAGCCCGTCGGCGTTGCTGGCGTTGACAACGGTGGTCAAGGTGGTCGGCACGCCGTGGCTGGCCAGGGTCTCAAGCCCCGTGACCATCCGCTCGTAGCTCTGACTGCGGATTCGGTCATGGACGGTTTGCGACCCTTCTACCGAGACGTTGACCAGATCCACATGCGCCAGCACGTCCTGGCGCTGGGCCAGAAGGGTTCCGTTGGTGTTCAGCGCGACCCGCATACCCAGCCCGCCTGCCTGGGCAGCCAGCTTCCCGATATCGTCCCGGATCAGGGGCTCCCCACTATTGAAACTCCAGTAGAGTGTCCCGCCGGACGCAAACAGTCCGATCAGCCGCTTGACGGTGGCCGTGTCAAGTTCATCCCCGTGAAAATGTCGTGAGCAGTAGCTGCAGGACAGGTTGCAACGCCACGTCACGCAGTGGGTGACCTTGAGCGGGATGCGTCGTCCCAGGCGGATGCGCATGGCCGTGAGGGCGGCTTTCCCGACATGAAGAAATCTGTTCATAGCGAGGTTCGGCTTTATTTTTCCATGATTTTGCGATGGGTTACGCCAGGGACGCGGATGATGCCGGAGATGCGTTCCAGTCGCTCCCGGGCCTGCGGGTGGTCCGGAATGAGGTCGAGCGTTCGTTGGTAGGCTGCGATGGCTTCGGTCTTCCTGTTGCTCAGTTCATAGGCGAGGCCAAGATTGAACTCCGCTCTGGCGGACAGGGGGTTGATTTTGAGCGCTTCGTTTAGTGCTCCCACTGCTTCGTCAAAGCGTTTCAGATGGATGAGGGCCGTGCCGAGGTTTGCGTGCGCTTTTTCGTATTTTGGATTGCCGACGATGGACTTCCTGAAATGGTTCTCTGCGGCCTGGTATCGACGATTGGTGAGGTGGAAGTTGCCCAGATTGAAGTGCGCGATATAATCCTTGGCGTTGATTTTGGTCGCGGTCTCAAATTGTCGGATCGCTTCCGGGGCTTTTCCGGATTTGAGCAGGGCCAAGCCGAGGTTGACGTGGGCCTTTGAGTTGTTCCTGGTGTTGCGGATCGTAGCCTCGAATACCGTGAGACTGTTCCGCCAGGTCGAAATCTCCAGCCATGTCTGGACCAGCAACAGGGACGCCGCCACGGCACAGAGCACGAGGACGTAGCGGACGCGTTCGGGGTTGTTTTTTACAACGTCCGCCAGGGTCCAGACCAGGGCGATGAACAGTCCGATAAACGTGAGGTAAGCGTAGCGGTCGGCCATGAGCTGCGGCCCGGTCTGCACGATCCCGATGACGGGAGTGATGGAGACCAGAAACCACGCCCAGCCCATGGCCAGCCAGGGCGCGTCCTTGATGCGCCGGAGCGCCGCGATGGTCAGCGTCGCGAGGACGAGGGCCGCCAGGGTCACGAGCCATGATTCCGCGGACGGTGTAGGCGGGTACAGGATCGCGAGATCCACGGGTCTGACGAGTTTTGCCAGGTAGGCCGTGTAAACGGGCAGGGCTTCGCCCAGGCGCTCCAGCAGGGACGGCGCAGTGGTGGACACGCCCTCCAGACGGTGACCGCGAGAGGACAAGGTGACGATGGAGATGGCCACCGAGGCCGCGAGGAACGGAATTTTTTCGAGGATCAGGCGGCGCCATCCCGCTGGCGGGGCAGGGTTTTCCAGTCCGCACGGAAACGCGCGCACCCGGCCCAGGGGCCAGAAGTCGAGAAGCAGCATCAGGAACGGCTGGGTGACCAACATGGACTTCGAGAGCAGGCCAAGGAGGAAAAGGACCAAGGCCGAGACGTAGTGCGCGATGCTGCGTTTTTGCGCGTAGATGGCGTAACAGTGCAGGGACAGGAATGCGAACAAGGTGCTGAGCAGGTTTTTGCGCTCCGAGATCCAGGCCACGGACTGCACATTCATGGGGTGGATGGCAAACAGCACGGCCACGGCCAGACTGGACCAGTAGCGGCCCGTCATGCCACGCAGGGCCAGGAACAGGATCAGCGTGTTCAGGGCGTGAAGCAGCACATTGACCACATGGGCGCCGCCAGGGTCGAGCCCAAAAATCTGGCAGTCGATCATGTGCGAAATCCAGGTCAATGGATGCCAGTGGTCATGCAGCGTGGCGGTGACGGCCCACTTGAGCCCGCTGAGTGTCAGTCCCTCGCGGACGAATTCATTCTCGTACACATAGTCGTCGTCGTCATAATTCAGGAATTCGTAGGTGCCTGTGCGCGCGAAGAGCAGCAGGACCGTCATGAAAAGAAGCAGACAAACGGCGAGGTGTCTTCTCGGGCCTTCATGGAACAGTGTTTTCAGGTGCATGGTCATGAATCCTTGAATTTAAGGGAACTGATGGTGGTCTTCCAGTTCGGGCCCAGGAGCGCTGGGACGCAGGGTACGCCCAGACCCAGGGTTACGGCCTTTTTCAGGAGATGATCGCACATGGCGATGGCCAGCGCGTGTTCGAAGGCAATACCCCCGGCTCCCAGTATCATGGCCATGATGGCCTCGTAGACGCCGACGCCTCCGGGAGTCGTTGGTGCGGCCTTGCTGAGGTTGGCGACAGCCAGGGCGGGCAGCAGCAGGAGGAAGGGGGGCGGAGCGCCCACGGCCCAGGCGATCGACGCGGTGGTGCCCGCCTCCAGTAGCCAGATCAGGCCGGTCAGGCCTGCCGATTCCAGAAAGAGACGTCCGCGTGAGAGGATGTCCCGATAGGATCTGGCGGCATCAAGAAGCACCCCGGCCACGGCGCGGATTCGCGGCCGGCGCAGGGTCTGGATCCGGGCGTCAAGGTAGCCGAGGACGCGCGGGGAACACATGATAACGGTGAAGATCGGGGGAAGGCAGGCGGATAGGCCGAGCAGAAAGAGAGCCTGTTCGACCCAGCGCGGCAGGTCCGTGAACAACGTGGTCAAGACCAGGGGCAAGGTGGCCATGAGCAGGACGAATAGATCCAGGATGCGCGCCTGGACAACGATCGCCGTGGCCCGGCCTACATTCATGCCCACCGAGCTCAGGCCGAGTACGGTCAAGGCGTCGCCAAGCTTCATGGGCAGAATGGCGTTCAGGGCAAAACCCGCGATTTGGATCCGGAAAAGATACGTGGCAGAAGGTGTTTGCGGCAGGGTGAAGCGCGCCAGCCGCCAGGTTCGGAAAAACCAGGCCGCGCCATAGCAGGCCAGGGCCGGGGCCGTGTACCACCATGAAATGTGGTTCAGAACCTGGAGCAGCCTGTCCGGGCCTGCCTTGAAGACGAGCAGGACGATCACAGCAGCGCCAAGGCACACAGAGAGTACCAAGGCGACGGTTGATCGCGCCGGCCGGGTCATGGGTGCGCGGCACCCCGAGGCGCGCGGGCGTCGACGTGGCGCGCCACGATCTTCCGGGCCAGCCGCAGCAGGTCATGCAGGTGAATGTAGGAAAAACAGCCGTTGCGCCCGCTGATTTCCAGGTTGGCAAACCCTGCGCAGTAGTCATGGATGCGTCGCACAGAGGTTTCGACGTCCAGACTCTGTACCGGGTAGGCGTGCGGCATGCGCCGGGCGGTCATGTCTCCCAGTTCTTGCTTCGAACACCAGCCGATCCGAAGCAGATGCGGTTCCACCAGCGCCCGCAATTCTTGGTCGGACATGGACCAAATCGGGTCGCCCGTGTCGCAGGCGATTTCGGCCACGAGCATGGTCGTGTCCGCGGGAGACATGCGGGGGCTGCGCTGCTTGGGTTCGTAGATGCGGGTGAAGGGGAATTCCTTGGCCGGGAAATAGGTGGAGGCGTTGCGCCCCAGGCGCGGCTTGTGCACGACGAAGGCGGTCAGAATCACGTGGCGGTAGCTCAGGGTTCTGGCCAGGCGCTGGATGTCGGCCGGTGGGGCGGGGTCGAGCATGCCGATAAAGAGGTCAAGGGGGATGGTGGTCACGACGTGACCGGCCTTGTGTCGCGTCGCGCCGTTGATCTCGATCTCCGTGATCCGGCCTTCCCGGTGCAGGACGCGGGTTATGCTGGACCGGGTGCGCACGTTGTCTGGGCCGCAGAATCTGGCCATGCCGTCCGCGATCATGCCGATGCCGAGATCCGGGTACAGGAATGCTCCGTCGAGATGTTTGGTTTTGGAACGCTCTCCGAGCAGGGTTTCGATGAAGAATGTCTTGAGGTTCAATCCTTCCAGGCGTTTGCCAGAGATGCGCGGGGACAGCTCATGGCAAGGCCGGCCCCAGAGTTTTTCGGAGTAGTTCAGCAGGAAGCGTTCCGCGATGGTCCGGCCATAGGTGTTCAAGGCAAAGGACTCAAAGGATCCGCCGGGTTTTCGCGGGCCAAGCTTGGTGCCGATGACCTCGAAGCCCGCCTTGACAAAGACATGGGGCCCCAGGCGCTTGAGCAGGTTCCAGGGAGACAGGGGGAAGTCGATCCAGTTCCCCCGGTCGTGGATCTGGCTCGGGGCGTGGATGCGTTTGAGCGAAGGCCCCAGAAGGGTCTGGATCTCGGCGGTGGAGAGGCTGTCCTTGTCGTGCAGGCGGTGCGCCCCCGAGTCGAACAGAAAGTCGCCGAACTGGAAGGTGACGGCATTGCCGCCCGGTTGCGACGAGGATTCGTAGATAGTGAACGGGAGATCGTGCTTGCGGGCGAAATAGCCGACCGAGAGGCCAGCCACTCCGCCACCAAGGATGTCGAACTGAAAACCTTCTGAGTTCATGCCTGTGCCCCGAGTGGAGGATGATGGGGAGACAACGTGAGGATAGCACCGCGACGTTGCCCACGTATCCCCTAGCCTATACGCCCTCGGGGTTCAAGGAAACAGGCCATTTTGTTCAGATTTTATTCGTATTTTATTCGGACCCGGCCGCAGGGTGGTCCTGACCCCGCGAGTCCTGGATTTTCTCCTTCCACCCCTTGAGCACTTCCAGATAGGCGGCGAAGCGCTGGCGATCGTCCTCGCTGTCCGCTTCGCGCAGTTGTGTTTCGGCCTTGGCGATCAATGCGTTCAAATAGTTGGGGTCCGTAAACCCGTGCAGAATGTGGCTCATGTTGGTGTGCTGTCCGGGCGCTGCCGCACCCATTTGTTGATGGTTTCCAGATACAGAAAGGTTTCCGTGTTTTGGATGCCGCCAATGGCCGAGAGGTCGTCGACCAGGAAGCGGCGCAACTCGCTGCGCGAGGCCACGTGGATCTCCACCAGAAGGTCGAAGCGGCCCGAGACATTGGACACGGACTGCACGCCGTCCAGGGCGGCGATGGAACGCATGATCGCTTCGTTGGCCCGGCCCTCCAGGCTCACTCCCACGGTCGCGGTCAGCCCGTCCTCGAAGAACATGGGGTCCACCGCGGCCGAGATGCGCAGATAGCCGCTTTTGATCATCCGTTCCGTGCGCAGTCGCACCGTGCCGTCGGACACGCCCAGTCTGGCCGCGATGCTTTTGTACGATTCCCGTCCGTTTTCCTGCAGGCAGGCGATGATCTGTCGATCCGTCTGGTCCAGGGTCATTTCTTTTTCACTCACCGTGCGCAACTCCCGCGCCGCACATACCGGAGTCCGGCAGCAAAGACAAAGCCGCTTATGGCACGCTCGCTGTCGGGTTGTTGTTTGGCGTATTCGTTAATATATTGTTCCTTGATTCCTTGACAAGAAATATTATGACGGTAAAATTACGAAAATCGAAATTTACCAGGGAGGCGGCATGAAGCGAATATGTGAGGATCTGGCGCAACAGACCGCGCAGTTGCGCGAAGACGGACTGTACAAGGCGGAACGGGTCATCACCTCGGCCCAGGGCCCGCGCATCACCGTGGCGGGTGGCCGGGAGGTGCTCAATTTCTGCGCCAACAACTATCTCGGTCTGGCCGGGGATCCTCGTCTGGTCGCGGCCGCGCACAGGGCCCTGGACCGCTACGGGTATGGCCTGTCCTCCGTGCGCTTCATCTGCGGCACCCAGGATGTGCATACGGAACTGGAGGGTCGGCTGTCCGAATTTCTGGGCACCGAGGAGACCATCCTCTACGGCTCCTGCTTCGACGCCAACGGCGGCCTCTTCGAGACCCTGCTCGGGGCCGAGGACGCGGTCATTTCCGACGCCCTGAACCATGCCTCCATCATCGACGGCGTGCGCCTGTGCAAGGCCAAGCGCTTCCGCTACGCCAACAACGACATGGTCGATCTGGAGGCGCAGCTCAAGAGTGCGGCGGATTGTCGTTACCGGCTCATCGTCACCGACGGCGTTTTTTCCATGGATGGAAGTATCGCGGATCTGAAAGCCATCTGCGATCTGGCCGACACCTACGACGCCCTGGTCATGGTCGACGATTCCCACGCCGTGGGTTTCATGGGGAAGGACGGGCGCGGCACCCACGAGCACTGCGGGGTCATGGGTCGCGTGGACATCATCACCGGCACCCTGGGCAAGGCCCTGGGCGGAGCGTCAGGCGGCTACACCTCGGGCAGGGGGGAGATCGTCGCGTGGCTGCGGCAGCGTTCCCGACCGTATCTTTTTTCCAATACCCTGGCCCCGGTCATCGCGGCCACGTCCCTGGCCGTGCTGGATCTGGTCCGGGAAGAGCCGGAACTGCGGCAAAAACTCCAGGACAACAGCCGGTATTTTCGCCAGGCCATGACCCAGGCAGGGTTCACCCTGGTTCCGGGCCAGCACCCCATCATCCCCGTCATGCTCGGAGACGCCGTGCTGGCCCAGCGCATGGCCGCGCGCATGCTGGAGGAGGGGATTTACGTGGTCGGGTTCAGCTTTCCCGTGGTGCCCAAGGGCCAGGCCCGCATCCGCACCCAGATGAGCGCCGCGCACACGCTGGAGCAGCTGGACCGGGCCGTGGCGGCGTTTACCAAGGTCGGGAAGGAATTGGGCGTGATTTAAGAGGGGCTCTGTTGAAGGGGCATGTCGGGGAGGCGGGTCGGGATGACGGACGCGGGGCCCGCCGAAACTCCCTCGCCGGCCTCGTAAGACGAACCATTGCGTCTGCTGGCCCCGGGCCTGCGCTTCGGTGCGGGGCAATGGTTCGCCCAACGACGCCTGGCTCGGTCAGACAGTCGACGATCCGCATCCCGGCGAATCGCAAAACCTGGAGCGTCGTTTCTTCCGCCATTCCCGTGGAGCCGAGTTGTCGTCAGTGGGGTCGCGGATGCTGTCCCTTCGTCATTCCCGCGTAGGCGGGAATCCATCTTCAAGATTTTGTAACGATGAGAATAGAGAATTTCAGAAGGATGCGAGGATAACAAATGGAAACAATGAAAGCGCTGGTCAAGGCCAGGCCCGAGGTCGGGATCTGGATGGAAGAGATTCCCATCCCCGAGGTCGGCCACAACGATATTCTGATCAAGATCGGCAAGACCGCCATCTGCGGCACCGACGTGCATATCTACAACTGGGACGCCTGGGCCGAGAAGACCATTCCCGTGCCCATGGCCGTGGGCCACGAGTTCGTCGGCCGCATCGTGGATCTGGGCTCCGAGGTCCGCGGCCTCAAAATCGGGGACCGCGTTTCGGCCGAGGGGCACATTACCTGCGGCCACTGCCGCAACTGCAAGGCGGGCAAGCGTCATCTCTGTCGCAACGCCATAGGCGTGGGCGTGAACCGGCCGGGCTGTTTCGCCGAATACCTCTGCGTGCCGGCCGTGAACGCCTTCAAGGTTCCCGACGTCATCTCCGGCGACGTGGCCGCCATGCTCGACCCCCTGGGCAACGCCACGCACACGGCCCTGTCCTTCGATCTGGTCGGCGAGGACGTGCTCATCACCGGGGCCGGTCCCATCGGCATCATGGCCGCGGGCATCGCCCGTTTCTGCGGCGCGCGGCACGTGGTCATCACGGATGTGAACGACTACCGTTTGGATTTGGCCCGCAAGATGGGCGTGAGCCGGGCCGTCAACGTGGCCAGCGAATCCCTGGCCTCGGTCATGGCCGACCTGCACATGTCCGAAGGCTTCGACGTGGGCCTGGAGATGTCGGGGAGCCCCCAGGCTTTCCGAGAAATGCTCACGCGGATGAACCACGGCGGGCACGTGGCGCTTTTGGGCATCATGCCCGAGAACACGGCCATCGACTGGGGTCAGGTCATCTTCAAGGGCTTGAAGCTCAAGGGCATCTACGGACGGGAAATGTTCGAGACCTGGTACAAGATGTCGGCCATGCTGCAGAGCGGCCTGGACATGACGCCCGTCATCACCCACAATTTCGCGGCCGAGGATTTCCAGAAGGGTTTTGACGTCATGCGCACGGGCAAGTCGGGCAAGGTCATTCTGGACTGGAGCGCCTAGCAGGCCGCCCCAAAACGGCGATCTGCTTCGTCAGCGAAAAAATCCAGACCGCTTATGTATGTCCAAATACACCGCGCGTCCTGGATTTTTTCGCTTCCTTGCATCTCACCATTTTTGAACGGCCTGCGAATTTTGAATTTCTCAACAGTCAGTTAGGAGCCCTCCATGCGACACACCATCTCCGCACTCGTTCAGAACCGGCCCGGGGTGCTGGCCGCCATGGCCCAGGTGTTCGAGCACCACGGAATCAACATCCGCTCCATTTCATGCGCCGAGACCGAGCGCGAGGACGTTTCGCGCATGATCATCTGCGTGGAGGCCGAAGACGGGGAGATCCGGTCCGTGACAGGGGAGATCGCGGAGTTGGGCTTCGTGCTCGGGCTGGAGGATCTTTCGGACCGGGATCTCATGGACCGCGAACTGGTCATGATCAAGGTGCGCATCACCAAGGACACGGTCAGTCAGATCCTGCAAATCTTCGAGGTCTTCCGGGCCAATGTCATCGACATGGGCAACGAGACCATCTCCGCCGAACTGGCCGCGCCCCAGGGCAAGGTCGCGGGATTGATCCGCACCCTGGCCCCGCACGGGATCGAGTCCCTGAGCCGGACCGGGCTCATCGCCCTGTCCCGGGGAGATGGTTGATGACTGGGCCGCTGGTGACATCCCTGGACCAGATGGTGGAGGTGGTCCGCTCCCGGAACAGACCCGTGCGCGTGGTCGTGGCCGCCTGCGCCGACGAGAATGCGGTCCTGGCCGCGCTCGAGGCCTTTCGTCAGGGTCTGGCCGAGCCCGTATTTGTCGGCGATTTGGATGCCATGCGCCGGCTGCCGGGGCTGGAGGGCGTGGATGTTTCGGCATTTGAATGTCTGCACAAGCCCGACGCGGCGCGGGCCCTGGGCGTGGCCCTGGACCTGCTGCAGGCAGGCCGGACGAATTTTTTGATGAAGGGAGCGGTCAAGACCGACGTGCTGCTGCGCGCCGTGCTGGGTCGTAAGACCGGCGGCGAGGGTCTTTTGAGCCATGTCGGCGTTTTTCCTCACCCCCGGGAAGAACGTCTGGTCCTTGTCACCGACGCGGGCGTGAACATCGATCCGTCCCTGACCCGAAAGATCGACATCATCAAGAACGCAGTGGCCGTGGCCCGGCGGCTGGGCATGGACCCGCCCCGGGTGGCCGTGCTCTCGGCCACGGAAAAAGTGTCCTACAACGGCATGGAATCGAGCCGGGACGGGGACATCCTGGCCCGTCTCTGTCGCATGGGCATTTTCGGCGAGGCCGTGGTCGGAGGCCCTTTTGCCCTGGACATCGCCGTGTCCCCGGACAAGGCCCGGGCCAAGGGGGTCGAACACCCAGTGGCCGGCCGGGCCGACATCCTCTGCGCTCCCAACATCGTCACCGGCAACGTGCTCTACAAGGCCGTGACCAGCCTCATGGATCTGCCCATGGCCGGAGTCGTGGTAGGGGCCAGTTGGCCCCTGGTCGTGCCGTCGCGAGGCGACTCGGACCGCTCCAAGTTCTACGCCCTGGCCCTGGCCGCGTTTCTGGCGGCCGGGGATTAGTAACACTCCGGATTTACTTTCTTTAAAAGAACGCCTCGGCCTCTGGTCCGGTCTTGACTGGGAGGCTCGGGGCGTTATTTTTTTTATGTAAACCGTGTTTCGCGGCGGATGGCGACAGTTGCAAAGGCCCCTGTCCGCCGAACAGACCATTCAACCCTGGGCAAGCAAAGGAGGTTTGCCATGACGCTGATGAAGTGGGATCCGTGGCGGGAAATGGAGGACATGTTCGATCGCTACACCAAGGCCGTGGGGTGGCCGCGTGGCGGGCAGGAGGCCCTGGCCGCAAGCGACTGGAGTCCGCGAGTGGACATTTCCGAGACTGAAGGAGAGTTCCTGATCAAGGCCGATATTCCCGGCGTGGAAAAGGATCAGGTCAAGGTGTCCGTGGAGAATGGCGTGCTGACCATTCATGGTGAGCGCAAGACCGAGAAGGAGGAGAAGGGCACGAAGTTCCACCGCGTGGAGCGTTTCACTGGCACGTTCGTCCGACGCTTCACCGTGCCGGAGAACGTCGACCCGGACGGGATCAAGGCGGTGTTCAAGGACGGCATGTTGCACCTGCATCTGCCCAAGACCGCCAAGGCGCGGCCCAAGGCCATTGATGTGCATGTCGAATGACCCCTTCGTGTTCTCCTGATCTCAAGGACCGGCGTAACAGCCGGTCCTCTCGTTTCTAGCCACGCAGCGAGAGGGCGGTGTCCCTGATTTTTTCCTCCAGAAACAACGCGGCCCGGCCCGCGAGTTCCGGCAGGGTGCCCAGTTCCCGCAACACCGCGTGCACGCACGGGGCGCGGGTTTCGGCACCGGGAATGTCCGGCCGCTCGGTCTGTCTGGTGCTGAAGAAATTCCAGCCCAGAGGCCGGGCCGGATCGCCGAAGGGCCAGTCCAGGCGGA
This sequence comes from uncultured Desulfovibrionaceae bacterium, assembly GCA_964589645.1. Classification (GTDB taxonomy): domain Bacteria; phylum Desulfobacterota; class Desulfovibrionia; order Desulfovibrionales; family Desulfomicrobiaceae; genus Desulfomicrobium. The sequence continues at coordinate 49,302 of CAZPSN010000025.1, read as the reverse complement.
GCAGCAGCAGGCTGCGCAGGAGGGATGCATCGTCCCGGTCCGGGTCCAGGGCGCGGTCCAGGGCCGTTTCCAGCAGGCCGAACACCGCGGCCAGGAAGCGGTGTTCGGGGATGATCAGCCCGTATGCGTACCAGTCGTCCAGGGCTTCGCGCGCCATGCGCTTGAATCTGGGTTCCAGTTCATCGTAGGTCGGGCAGAAGAAGTGCTTGCAGGCCGCGCCTCCATAGAAGCTCAGGCCCCGCCAGTCCACGCCCTGATTGCCCCTGGCCAGAGGATGGAGCAGGCATCCGACGCGCTCTCCGTCGTCATGAATCAGTCCGACGAAAACACAATGGTGGAAATCGGGCATGGGCGCGTCAGCGCCCTCGATCCGCAGGCGCTCTTGCTCAAAGGCGAGAATGGCGTCGATGGTGCGGGGAACCCGGGCAAAGTCCCGGGTGCGTTCGGCCAGGATGGCGTGCAGGCTGGCGCGGGTCAGGTTCGCCCTGTTGTAGAGGCCGCAGCAGCCGCCGCAGGACACGCATGTCCCGATCTGGCAGAGGTACACGCCACCGCGGACCTGGCTGTCTTCGGCTCGTGCCGGCATGGTGCTGGTTTGATCCTCTGGGTTTACGCGTTTTCCTGTCGGCAGAGACGGAGTTTTTCCTCGATCCGCTTCTGGACGATGCTGGTCAGCACGCCGGCTCCGAGGATGACCATGCTGGCCAGACCCGTGGTCAGTTCGCCCCCGGGCAGATGGTGTCCCGCCGCGGACAGGAACATGACCAGGACCAGGAAGGCGATGGCCCAGAATGCGGCCGGCTCCAGGTATTTGTACTGCTCCAGAGTGCCCTTGGCCACCAGGTAGACCGTCATGGAACGCACGAAGAGGGCGCCGATGCCCAGCCCGATGGCGATGAGCCAGAAGTTGTTGGTGATGGCGAAGGCCGCCACGACTCCGTCAAAGGAAAAGCTGCTGTCGAGGACTTCCAGGTACAGGAAACCGATCAGACCGCTTTTCGCCGCCACGGTGGTGATGTCCCCTCCGCCCACGACATGCTTGAGCACATCGATCAGGGCGTGCACCGCGAAGCCGCTCAGGCAGCTGATCAAAAAGGTATATTTGCCTGTGGACGGAATGAAGGGGCTCGTGGCCATGACGAGGCCGATGGTCAGACTCGCGGCCGCGTTGTCCACGCCTCCGACCTTGGTCAGAAATTTTTCCACCACGGGCAGCCAGTGGGTCTCCTTTTCGTGGTTCAGGAAATAGGTCAGGGCAACCATGAGCAGAAAGGTGCCGCCGAAGCCCATGATGCCCAGGTGGCTTGCCTCCATGATCTGGCGGTATTCCTCGGGCCGGGTGGTGGCGATGGTCCAGGCCTGGGCGAATTCCACATGTCCGGCCACGGACACGATGAGGATGGGAAAAAGGATGCGCATGCCGAAAACAGCCACGGCGATGCCCACGGTCAGGAACATGATGCGCCAGAAGGGGGTCATGACGCGCAGCACCGTGGCGTTGACCACGGCATTGTCCAGGGAAACAGAGGTCTCCAGGCAGGCCAAGAGCGTCGTGGTCAGCAGAAACGCCAGGGCCGTGGGCATGCCGCCGGAATGATACCCCAGGTAGAAGGCGGCGGACAGCCCGAGCAGGGAGAGGATGATGGACTCAAGGAAATAGCTGATGGTGCTGCGATTGGACATGACGGCATCTCGTTGTTGACGTCGAAGTTGGAAAAGAGGTCGTCATGGAGCTATTCCGGGACCAGATGTCAGTCAAGTCTTGTTGGCGTTGGCCCATGAAGCCAGCCCTGAGTGGTGAGAGGGGAGCGCCGGGAGCATTTCTTGCTCTGAAAAGTTTTTTGGTCGGGAAATTTTGTTTTGTAATTTAGAGAGATGTCAACGGAGAAGCTTCTTGTGGGGTTGCTTGGTTCATGTTATGCGTTGCGCAATTTTATGCAACCCCGTCCATGCGGGAGGATGCCATTTTTATAGGGAGGAACACAGCTTTTTGAGGGTAAATGCTTTTTGACTGCAAAGGCTAGTGGTTGGCGGTTTGTTCGTCACATTCACATGAGTCATCAGGGAGGAAAGTATGGCTAATGATTCGGCACGAGGGGACAAAGACATTGTCGTGATCGAAAGCGGGAAAACCACGTTCAGGGATCTTTACACCAAAGAGGACTGGATGGCCATCTGGATGGGAGCGCTCATCCTCCTCGTCGGCCTTTTTCTCTTCATGTCCCGGCCACCGGCCAGCATGGACGCCGATTTTGTGAAGTACAATGGCATCATGAAGGAAGAGGCCAGCAAGGCCCCCTTCAAGACCATCGCGTGGCATAACGCTTCCTCGGCCAAGAAAAAGATCAGCGCCGGCAACGAAGACTATGCCAAAAGTCTGAAGAGTGTCCTGGCTGCCCCCAGCGATTGGTCCGGCAACCCTCTCGATGCCTTGTATTTCAGCCAGGAAGCCGCGGATGCCAAGAACGCCGCCGCCAAGGAAGCCTTTGACAAGGCCAAGGCCGTCGAGGACGCTGCCCTGGTCAAGGCCGAGGCCACGGAAGCGGCGGCGGCCGCTGCCGGGTTCAAGGATGAGGCTTTGAATAAGGCTGCCGAGGAGGACGTCACCGCCTGGTCCGCCGCCGTGGACAAGACCGCCAAAGCCAAGGCCAAGGCCAGCGCCAAACCGTTCAACAAATTTCCGTACCTCATTGCCCTGGCCGTTGCGTTTGCCCTGTTCTTCGGCGCGGGCAAGGCCATCATGGGCGAGTCCTTCGGTGCCTTCTTGCCTGGTTTCTTCGTCGTCTTCGCGCTGGCCGTGCTGGCATACATGGCTGAAACGCAGGCTCTCATGAAGCATTGGGGTTTTGGTTTTCCCTTGTGGGCCATTGTTTTTGGCATGCTCATTTCCAACACCATCGGAACGCCGAGGTGGGTGGTCCCGGCCGTTCAGACCGAGTACTACATCAAGACGGGCCTCGTGTTGCTGGGCGCCGAGATTCTCTTCAGCAAGATGCTGGCCATCGGCAAGCCGGGAATTTTCGTGGCCTGGATATGTACTCCAGTCACATTGATCCTGACCTACTGGTTCGGTCAGAGAATCCTCAAGATGCCATCAAAAACCCTGAACATCACCATTTCCGCGGACATGTCCGTGTGCGGCGTTTCCGCGGCCATCGCCACGGCCGCGGCCTGCAGGGCCAAGAAGGAGGAACTGACCCTGGCCATCGGTCTGTCCATGATATTCACGGCAGTGTGCATGGTCGGCCAACCGGCATTTGCGAAGCTGGTGGGAATGCCTGAAGTCCTGGCCGGCGCCTGGATGGGATCGACCATCGACTCCACGGGCGCCGTGGCCGCGGCCGGCGCATTCTATGGCCAGAAGGCCCTCTACGTGGCCGCGACCATCAAAATGATTCAGAACGTGCTTATCGGCGTCACGGCTTTCTGCGTTGCCGTGTACTGGTGCGCCCGGGTGGACCGCATTCCTGGCCAGAAGGTCAGTGGCTGGGAAATCTGGCACCGTTTCCCGAAATTCGTGCTGGGTTTCATCGCGGCGTCCATTATCTTCTCCATCATGTTCAATGTCCTGGGCAACGATTACAGCACGGCCGTGATCGACCATGGCGTGATTCGCGGCTTCAGCCGCCTGCTCCGCGAGTGGTTCTTCGCCCTGGCGTTCACGTCCATCGGTCTGGAAACAAACTTCCAGGAGTTCAAACCGCATTTCAAGGGTGGCAAGCCGGCCTCATTGTACATCTTTGGGCAGACCTTCCAGCTGTCCCTGACCCTGCTCGTGGGTTACATCATGTTCTACATCGTGTTTCCCGAGATCACAGCGAGCCTGTAGGGCATGGGGGCACAACAAACCACCCGCAACGCCATCCGCGGGGCCTCGGCCCCGCGGATGGGCCTGCACCCGTGGCTTCAGCTCATGCTCGGCATCGTCGCCGTCTTGGTGTTCATCTTCGGCATTGGCACCCTTGCCACATATTTGCCCGGCGCCAAGCGTATGTCGGAGGTCATCGAGGAACGCGAGTTGAGGGCCACGGCCATATTCTACACCGATTTCAAGGAATCGGCCGAAGGATCCGAATACATCAGGGACTGCATCGAGTACCCGCCCGTGAAAATGCCACAAAAGTAATGCCTTGCGACATGCCGCGTCTGATGCCTCGGGTGATGGGCGCGGAAGCGCGGCGTTTCTTCAGAAAATGCGTCCGCAAAGGCGCGTCTACCATTTCCTTTCGTATTTGTTCCTGAGCGTGATGGCCAGGGCGTTCATGGACAGCAGGACGACAAGAAGGACGATGATGCCGGCGGAGGTGCGTTCGGTAAAGGCGCGGATGGATTCCGAGGACCAGACATAGATCTGGGCCGGGAGAACGGTGGCCGCGCTGGTGATTCCGCGCGGCATGTCCTGGATGTAGGCGACCATGCCGATGATCAGGAGCGGAGCCGTCTCGCCGATGGCCCGGGCCAGGCCGATGATGGTCCCGGTCAGGATGCCCGGCAGGGACAGGGGCAGGATGTGGTCCCAGACCACCTGCCAGTGGGTGGCTCCAAGGGCCAGGGCTCCCTCGCGGATGGAGTCGGGGATGGCTCGGATGGCCGCCCGGGTGGAGATGATGATGACCGGCAGTGTCATGAGCGCCAGGGTGAGGCCGCCCACCAGGGCCGAGGACCTGGGCAGGCCCATGAAGTTGATGAAGATGGCCAGGCCCAGGAGGCCGAAGAGGATGGATGGGATCGCCGCGAGGTTGTTGATGTTGACCTCGACGAGGTGCATGAGCCGGTTGTCGGGAGCGAATTCTTCCAGGTAGATCGCGGCCATGACCCCGGCCGGGAAGCTGAAAATGAAGGTGATGGCCAACAGGTACAGGGTGCCCACGGCCGCGGACAGAATGCCCGCCATCTCCGCCAGCTTGGAGTCGCCGTTGGAAAAGAAGCCGACGTTGAAAAATTTCTTGATGCTCCCCTGTGCCCGCAATTCATCAACTTTCGTCATCTGCTTGGGTTTGAGGCGATTGGGCTTGCCTTTGACGTACTGGTCGACCTCAGCATTCGCCAATACCCAGACAGAGCTGTTCGTGCCCATCAGTTGCGGGTTTTCGCGCAGTTGCATGGGCAGGATTCGGGTCGCACCGCGACTGACGAGATCGGCGATTTCGGGATTCAGGGCCGAGGTGGGATTATCGTAGATTTCGGTGGAAAAGGAGACCTGGACCTGGATTTCTGTCTGCTGAAAGGCCGTGTACCCCTGGCGGACAATGTCCGTGAAAAAGACGATCAAAAAGATGCCGGCCACGGACAGGGCGATGTAGGAGATGGCCTTGAACTGGGCTTCGCTGTTTTTGCGCTTGCGCAAACTGCGCGGATCGATGGGCATGCTCATGGGTGCTCCTATTCGTATCTCTGGCGGAATTTGCGGATGACGGTCAGGGAGACGATGTTCAGCCCCAAGGTCACGATCAGCAGGACCAGGCCCAGCCCGAAGGCCGCCAGGGTTTCGGGGCTGTCAAAGGACTGGTCGCCGGTCAGGGCGTCGACGATGCGTACGTTGACCGTGGTCATCCCTTCCAGCGGGTTCCAGGTCAGGTTCGGCTGCAGGCCTGCGGCCATGACCACGATCATGGTCTCGCCCACGGCGCGGGACACGGCCAGCAGGCAGGCCGAGACGATGCCGGGCAGGGCAGCGGGCAGGACGACACGTTTGATGGTTTCCGACCGGTAGGCTCCCAGGGCCAGGGAACCTTCGCGCAGGCTTTGGGGTACGGAGCTGATCACATCATCGGACAGGGACGAGACCAGGGGAATGATCATGATGCCCATGACCAGGCCTGGGCTCAAGGCGTTGGTGTAGTCGGCGCTGATGCCCACTTTGTCAGCCAGGTTCACGATCAGGGGGCTGACCGTGATGGCCGCGAAGAATCCGTAAACCACGGTGGGGATGCCGGCCAGGATTTCCAGGGCGGGCTTGGCCACTCGTCTGATCGCGGGGGATGCGTATTCGGACATGCAGATGGCCGAAAAAAGGCCCACCGGGATGGCCACGCACATGGCGATGAGCGTGATCATGAACGTGCCGGCAAAGAGGGGTACCGAGCCAAAGAGGGGTTGTATTTTGCCGTCATCGCCCACGATCGCGGCGTCGGGATTCCAGGTCGTCCCGGTCAGGAAATCCCAGAAATTGACGATGCGGAAAAAATGAACCGCCTCGAAAACGATGGACACGACGATACCAATGGTCGTCAGGATGGAAACGAGCGACGCCACCAGAAGGATGCGGGTAATGGTTTTTTCGAGAGCTGTGCGGACGCGCAGGCTCGGACGGATCGCCCTGAGGGCGAGCCAGATGCTGCCCGCGCCCAGAAGCAGTGCCGTTGCCGCAAGCATGGGCCAGGGCACTGAAACCAGGTCGAAGAGGTCGAGCACCGAACCGATCAGGCTGATCAGCACGGCGGGCATGAGCATCTTGCTCACGGCAAACCATCCGAACAGATTTTCCGATGTCCTGTACCGGGCAGTGGGGTCCTGCTGGCTGCGAATCTTCCTGCGGCCAAGGAAATAGCCGAAAAGGGCCAGGGGCAACAGGCCTGTGAACAGGTATTGGGCCAGGTAGGTTGTGGTCACGAGGATCCTCGCATGTTGTCGGGCGCGGCGATGGGCCGATCCGTGAACTCACGGCCCGGCCCATCGCGGGTTTCTATTATTATGAGACGATTACTTCTTCAAGTCGTCCAGAGTCAGCTTCTTCTTGCCCATCACGTTCTCGCGGACCTTGGCGAGTTCCTCCGCGGGCAGCGGAATCAGGCCGATGCTCTTCAGCAGTCCGTCCTTGCCGATCATCTTGTCGCTCATGAAAAGTTCCACGTATTCCTTGAGGCCGGGGATGGCGTCATAGTGGGCGTTCTTGATGTAGAAATACAGGGAGCGGGAGATGGGATACTTGCCGGAAGCGACGGATTCGGGATTGGGGCTCACACCGTTGATGTCGGTGCCCTGGATGGTGTCGGCGTTCTCTTCCAGGAAGCTGTAGCCGAAGATGCCGAACGCGTCCTTGTCCTTGGTCAGCTTCTGCACGATCAGGTTGTCGTTTTCACCGGCCGGGACGTAGGCACTGTCCTGACGGATGCTCTTGTATCCTTTCTCATATCCTTCAATCTTGCCGCAGATCTTTTCGACAACCATTTCTTCAAAGGCGTCACGGGTGCCGGAAGAGGTGGGCGGTCCGTAGAAGACGATCTTGCGGGCCGGCAGGTTGGGGTTGATCTCGTTCCACTTCGTGTAGGGGTTGGGCACGATCTTGCCATCCACCGGGACATCGGCGGCCACGGCCATGGCCAGCTCTTCCAGGGTGATGTTCATGGGCGCGTTGTCCTTGTTCTGGGCCACGGCAATGCCGTCAAAGCCGATCTTGGCTTCGGTGATGTCGGTCACGCCGTTCTTGGCAGCGGTTTCGAACTCGCTGTCCTTCATGCGACGGGAGGAGTTGGCGATGTCGGGGGTGTTTGGCCCCATGCCGGCGCCGAAAAGTTTGTGTCCGCCGCCGGAACCCGTGGATTCGACGACGGGTGCCGCGAACTTGGTGGTGGCGCCCAGTTCTTCGGCCACATAGCTGGAGAAGGGGAAGACCGTGGATGATCCGGTGATTTTGACCTGATCGCGGGCATGGGCCACGCCCGTGCCGACCAGCAGCAGGGCCAGGGCGAGAATGGCTTTTTTCAAGATGCAGTTCATGGGGGTGCCTCCTTGGCGATGTTTCAAATTCGGGTTCGCATCATGCGTTGGACGTTTAACTAGGCACGGTTTGTTACAGGATGTTGAGGCGATTGTGACAGTGGTGTGACAGAGATTGCCTCGTGGGACCGGGCGGCCCGGAAGTTCCTGTATTGCCCATCCCGCCCCGGCCCGCTACAGGCGGGGGCATGGATGTCACGCACGATTGCGCCGGGTTTTGCCGGGATTGCGGCCGGGAGCACCGCCTGCCTGCGGCCCCGGCAATGCCTGCGGCCCGGGCGCTCATGGCCGAGCTTTCACGTTGCGGGAGCCTCGGTCTGGGGCTGGCGGAGGACCCGCGCCTGGATCTGGGGTACCTGCACGGTCCGGCCCGGGGCCAGATGCTTGGGGTGCTGCTCGCCCGCGACGAGTCCGGGCGGGAACATGTGCTGAAGGCCTTTTCCGGTCAGTACAACGGAGTCTGGGTGGTGCCGGGCTGGGTTCCGCCGATTCTCGACCCGGCGGTCTTCGGGCGGACCATCCAAGATGACGAGCCGCGCATCAGCCGCCTGACTGCGGAACTGGCCGGCCTGAGTCCGATGGATGCCACGCGCAAGGAACTCCTGGCCCGGCGTCGGGAGCTGTCCCGCGAGCTCATGAAACGGATCTTTGATCTCTATCACCTGACCAATTTTCGCGGCCAGACCCGGGCCATGGGTGACGTCTTTCTGGGCCCGGCCATGCCCACGGGCACGGGCGAATGCTGCGCGCCCAAACTCCTGCACCATGCCGCCACGCATGGGCTCACGCCGCTGGGTCTGGCCGAGTTCTACGTGGGCCGGACCAACCGCTCCGACACTCGCCATCACGGCGAGTTCTATGCTCCCTGCGTGGAGAAATGCGCGCCGATACTCGGGTTTCTGCTGTGCGGGGTGGAGGGGGTAGGCTGAGGGGAGTTTGTGGTGGTTCTACCACACACAAGATGGTTTGTGTGTGTTGGAATTGCGTTTCGGCACACACAAATGTTTTTATGTGTGTTGGACTGTGCTCAAAAAACGGGGCAACAATTCAGAATATATTCCGTCCTTCCACGATATTGATGATTTCCGGGAAAATCATGGTTGCTGGTCTGCGGCCGCCTCCTTCTTTGAGCGTGCGGAGGATCCCAGCCTCCTTGAGTTGACGCAAGAGGGTCATGAGCGTGTTGCGTTGAATGCCCGTTTTTTCGAGCAGAGTCGGTGACGTGAACACTGGTTTGTCGAAAATCGCGTCGAGTAGCGTGAATGTGTATTGCGAATGGGTGGCCGCCTGGACCCGATCCTTCATGGATTCATAGAGATTTTTGATAGCCGTGGCCTTGTTCGCATTCTCCTGAGCCTGTTCGACTACTGCCCGCAAGAAGAAGTGAATCCATCCCGCCCAGTCGTTATCGCGGGTAATGGCTCCAAGCCGTGCGTAGTATTCTTCCCGGTGCGCTTCAAGGTATTCACTCAAATAGAACATGGGGTGCGCCAGCACGTTTGATTTGAACAGGAATAGCGGGATCATTAGGCGCCCAAGGCGCCCATTTCCGTCCAGAAAAGGGTGAATAATCTCGAATTGCGCATGCACGATGGCGGTCTGAATAACAGGATCAACGTCTTTAAAATGCAAATATGCAGCCCAGTTTTCCAGATGGTCCAACAGGCGCAAGGGAGAAGGCGGAACATACGTTGCTTCTTCAATGGGGCAGCCCTTGGGACCAATCCAGTTCTGTACGATGCGGAACTCTCCAGGGCGTTTGTCCTGACCGCGCACGCTGTTCAGCAGAATCTGGTGCATGGATTTGATGAGTGAGAGGCCCATGGGGCGTTCCTGGAGGAATTCGTGCGCCGCGCCGAGTGTTTCCCGGTAGTTGAGGATTTCCTGTGAGTCATGCTCGATGCTGAGTTCCAGACTCATGCCCGCTTCGTATTGGTAAACGTCGCCAAGTTCCGCTCGAGTGCCCTCGATACGTGAAGAACGTTCCGCTTCCTTGGTGGTCATGGGCGAAAGAAGTACCGCTGGGTTGATTAAACCGGCGAGCAGGCCGTCATATCTCGCCAGCGCTCGGTTTGCCTCCCCAACAAGACCGATCATGGTTTCCAGGGAAAGGCTTTCCAGGGGCAAAGACTGTGGTTCAAAAGGTTGCATAGGGTCCTCCATTCACTCCCACGAATACGTCTGCCACTCACTCATCAGCACCAGATCACAGGTCACGGTCTTGCTGTCGCCAACCGCTATTTCCATCACCCCTGCTTCGGCTGTCCGCCCCTGGCGATAGTTCTCAGCCATGAGGCGCAGGAGCTTCTTTTTGTATTCCGAATCCAGATTACCCGCGAGCTGGTCGCCTTTGGTTTCGATGACAAAGATCTTTTCCGTCCCGTCAGCCGTGGACATGGCGAACAGGAAATCCGGATAGACCTTGTTTCGCCGCCAGCCTTGCAGCGCGTACTGTCCGGCTTTGGCCACGTTGCGGTGCCACCAGCGCATGGCCTCTTTATCGTCCAGATAGCAGGCGAATTCCATTTCATCCGTGTTGAAATCGTCCTCGAACACTGGCACGAACACGCTTTTCTGAACGGGATTGCCGTCGTTGCGGGCCAATTTCCGGGCGTTTTCCGGGCGGTCCGTTTCCAGCTCCATGGGCATGCGCCAGTCGTGGGCATGATCGTCCATGCGTAAACGGAATTGGATTGCCCCGGCCGCAACCTGGGCGTGGAAATAGGTTTCAGACAAGGCGTCACGCTTGGTGTTCAGGAAAGTGCGCAGTGTTTCAATCAGGTAGCTGGATAAATGCCCCAGTCTATCATCCGAGAATCCCTTATCCTGTAACGAGCGGAGAAAATCTTCAATCGTGGCGCGGGCGATCCACGGATTGGGGATCAGGTCCGTGATCATGCGCGTGGCATGGACGGGGTCGAACCGGGCGTCCTCAACCACTTCCAACGTGTTGCCCGTAGGAAAGAAATCCCCAGCTTCTCCGTCCGTCACCGTGATGCGGGTTGTGTGGCTGTGCGCGTCGTGAACATCCAGGGGGATCTTGTCCGCCAGCTCCGCTACGTTCACGAGGTTCCAGTCCACGCCTGCCAGCACGTCCTGTTCGTAATCCAGAGCGCGCGGGCCTCCGCTACCGGCCCAGACCACCTTGGGCAGGAAAATGCGCAGGTCGGCAAAGGACTCTCGGCGTTTGACCGGTCGCGTTTCCGAGCGTGTGTCACTTCCTGTTCCGCCGTCCGTGACCTTCAGGGCCAGATCGGCCATGCCATCGTTTTCCAGGCCGTTCTTGATGCCATCGACCACGTCACGGGTGCGGTTGTGCAGACAGAAGACGTGACATTCATCCAGGGCCGGGATGCCCGTGCGGGCGGCATGGGGCTGACGCAGGATGCGGCCCACGAGCTGGGTCATGGCCGGGAGATTGTGGTTGGCTCCGAGCGCACAGAGCACATAGGCAAAGGGGCAGTCCCAGCCTTCCTGTAGAGCTTGTTTGGTGATGATGACCCGTACCTGGCAGGACGGGTGCAGCAGGTCCATGTTTTCCGGTGTGTTCAGCTCGTTCTTTTCCGAAGTTTTGATAGCAATCTGCGCTTCAGTCAGCCCGGCGGTGAGCAAAAATTCCTTGGCGTCTTCGGAGTGAATGAATCCGGTGTCGCGTTGTTCTGCTCCGGTCCGTTCCACCTGTACGAGCATGATCGGGCGGACGTAGCGGGCTGTTTCGGACATCAGCGTGTCGGCATCCCGCTGCAAGCGGTTCAGGTGGTCCAGGCTTTCGCGCAGGCAGTTGCGCCAGTCGCTGCCGGGGTTGACCTTTACGTTGAGCGGGATCTTGATCATTTCTTCTTCGGCCAGTTCGATACCGCGCACGTCCACCAGCCAGTTAGCGAATCGGGGCGGGGTTTCGGCGGGTCGATCTTTGGGCGTGGCCGAGAGTTCGAGCACAAAGCGCGGGTTGAAACCAAGGACCGTGTCCATGGCGATTTTGGAATACGCTTTGTGGCCTTCGTCCACGATGACGAGGGGTCGCAGCAGGCGCAGCACGTTGCCCAGGCTGTCTTTGATGATGGGGCCAAGGCCAAGATCGTCGGCGTAGCGGTCCAGGTTGATGACTTCCGTGGCCAGCAGACAGTGGGCTCCCGTTTCCGATTCGTTGGGAAAAAAGCCGACCACATTGCCCCGGTCCCGGAAGACCTTCAGGGTTTCCTTGCTCTGCCTGCCTGCCGACTGGAGCATGAGCACCAGAATGCACAGATGCGAGTCCACATCCTGTTTGTGCAACGGGCTGTCCTTTTCGAGGATCTTGATCCGTCCGGCGGCCGCGCGGTCGAGCATCTGGCGATAGGGGTGGTCGCGGTTTTTGAGCTGTTTGAGCGTCTGGGTGTAGATGGCCTCATTGGGCACGATCCACAGCACCACGCCGGTCTGGCGTTCCACGTATTTGCCCATGAGTCGGGAGATGCAACTGGTGGCCAGCAGGGTCTTGCCGCCGCCGGTGGGGATTTTGAGGCAGATCGAAGGCACGTCGCGGCCAATGCCGTCTTTGCGGGGAGAATAGGGCACGTTTGCCCGGCAGAGGGGGAGCAGATTCTTGGCTCGCACGGCGTCCCAGGCCTTGGCCGGGAAATCGGGCACGGGTCGGATCAGGTCCGAGTCGGTCTCTTCCTTGTTGGCCAGGATGATCTTTCGTGCCTTGTTCCGCCACAGAGTCAGTTCGTCCAGATAGGCATCGAAGACCGTCAGCACACGGCGTTGGTATTCCTTCAGTTCCATGGCCTAGGCCTGCTCCCGGCGGTAGATGGCGTAGGGGAGTTGGGCGAACTCCACGCCCAGAGGGAGCAGGGTCTTGTTTGGCACGAACTTGACCGGGGCGAAGACCAGATGCCGCTTGTCGCGGTGTGTTGTCGCGATGGTTTCAGCGCGGGACAAGGTCAGGGCGCTGTCGTTGGATTTGAGGAAATCCAGGTCCGGCTTGTAGATGAGCCAGACATGGTAGTGCGAGCTTTCGCCCAAATAGAAGCGCTCCGGGTCAATGGCCTCAGACCGCAGGGTCTGGTTGGTGGCGGTGTAGAAGACCCATGCGCCCAGGGCCGCGTAGTCGGGCAGGTTTGCGCCGGTCAGCAAGGCGTCGATGTCCACGGGCTCGCCCAAAGTGCAGTAGGTGAAGCTCCCGCCCAGGCCGGGCTTGGTTTCAGTGATGTCCTTTTCGCCGGTGACGATGAGTTCCCCGTCTTTGATTTCCTTTTTGATGCGATCAAAATTGGGTGCGTGCAGGGCTTCCAGGCCGCTGACTTTGTGCAGCAGGTCCGGCGCTTTCTGGAACTTGGTCCAGGTCAGCTTTTCGCGCAGGATTTCTTCCTTGTGCTTGCCGGTAAAGCTGTAGCCGTTCATGACCCGGCGCACGCGCTCGGCTGTCAGGGTATCGGCGTAGTCTTCACATTCCACGAGGATGAAACGACGGTTGCCGCCGTCCTTGCGATTGGCTTCGAGCACGGCATGGGCCGTAGTCCCGGAACCGGCAAAGGAATCGAGGATCAGTGCGTCTTCTGTGCAAGATATCTTAAGAATCCCTTCTATTAATCGTGAAGGTTTTGGTGTATCAAATACTTTATTGTCAAATATTTGTTTGAGTTCTTCTGTTGCTTCATGCGTATGCCCGAATTCATTAAAGTGGAGTAACGTGCTGATTGGTTTGTCAGTTTCTCCTTTGTAGTATTGTTTGACAAAGACATCCCATTTGTCTTCATTTCTTGTAATTATTATAGGAGAAGGCTGTTTGCTAATTTTTTCATAATAAGTTTGTTCTTCCCATCTCCATCGACCCTCTGTTCCGTCTGGTTTTATAGGCCAAATTTGTGTTCCATCTGGTGCAGGGATTGGATACCAACAGTTCTCTCTGTCTGATCTTAGAGAGGCAGATCCTTCTTTTCTTAAACTGCGAAGTCTTGCTCGACGACCTGTTTCATGTTCTTCAAAAGTGAATGCCCTGTCATTTTGGTCCATTGTTTGGAAGCCGAGCCATGCTTCTTCCTTAGATTTAGAATAAACAAGAAGCGAATCGAAATCTTTGCTGAATCCAGATGCATCCATTCGTGGGCTGTAGACCTTTTCCCAAGCCATCTGGGAAAGGAAATTTTGCTCACCAAAAATTTCATCCAATACCATCCGCGCCCGATGCACTTCATTGTCATCCAGCGTCATCCACAGGCTGCCGGACTCGGCCAGAAGTTCATGCAGGAGCTTGAGGCGCGGCCACATCATGGCGCACCATTTGTCATGGCGGAGCATGTCTTCGCGGTTGACCGGATTGCTGGACAGCCATTCGCGCATGATGGGGCTGTTCACATTGTCGTTGTAGCACCAGTTTTCGTTGCCGGTGTTGTAGGGCGGGTCGATGAAAATGCAGTCCACCTTGCCGGCGTAGCGGGGCAGCAGGGCTTTCAGGGCATGAAGATTATCGCCGTGGATAATGAGGTTGCCGTCCAGATCCCCGTTGCCGATGGATTTGTCCGGCTGTGGCACCAAAGGCCGAAAGGGGACGGTCAGATGATGGTTGTAGACGAATTCTTTGCCCTTGAAGAAAAGCTCCATGACGACCTCTGCTGATGATTGTGACTGCCGGAGACGCTACAAGGCTTCGCCATGACGGGCAAGACGTCCGAATGATTGTTTTTGCGTTGATCGTAACTGTGACATCGGCGTGACGCATCCGCAAATTTCCTTGCCTCTCCCTCGACCTTGCGGCACGGCCTTGGCCATGACCGCCACCACCACCCGCGCCATCTACCGGCGCATCCTGCACGTTTCCATGCCGCTCGTGGTCAGCCTGGGCGCGACCACGGTCATGGAGTTCACGGACCGCCTCTTCCTGGCCCGCTATTCCCTCGACGCCATCGCCGCGGCCACGCCGGCCGGGATCACGGCCCTGCTGGCCATGACGATATTCTTGGGCACCACGAGCTACGTGTCCGTGTTCGTGGCCCAGTACACGGGCCAGGGCCGGCCCGAGATGGTCGGTCGCGCGGTCTGGCAGGGCGTGTACGTCGCCCTGCTCGGTGCCGTCGCGCTTGCGGTGCTGGCCCTTTTTGCCCGGGATATCTTCGCCCTGGCCGGGCATTCCGCGGAGATCCGGGAGCTTGAAGCCGTCTATTTCCGGACCTTGAGCCTGGGCGCGGGCATCCATCTGGTTGGCGGCGCCCTGGGCGGGTTCTTTGCCGGTCTGGGCCGCACGCGGGTGGTCATGCTGGCCAATGTGGCCGGCATGCTGGTCAACATTCCCCTTGATTACTGCTTCATCAACGGCGTCGGGCCATTTCCGGAATGGGGGATCATGGGCGCCGGCCTGGCCACGGTCCTGGGCTGGGGCGTGATCACGGCCATTTTGTGGGTGGCCATGCGCCGCAAGGAGCACGGGCGGTTTCGTCTGGGCGCGGATCGGCGCCTGCAGCCGGAATTGTGGCTGCGGCTCATGCGCTACGGCCTGCCAAGCGGGGTGGAGTTTTTTCTCGACATCCTGGCCTTCACGGTCTTCATTTTCGTGGTCGGCCGGCTCGGGACCCTGGAGCTGGCCGCGACCAACATCGCCCTGAACGTCAACGCCCTGGCCTTCATGCCCCTGGTCGGCTTCGCCATGGGCACCAGCGTCCTGGTCGGTCAGGCCATGGGCGCGGGCCGGCCGGACGATGTCCCGGCCATCGTGCGGGCCAGCCTTGTGCTGACCTTCGCCTATCTGGCGCTCATGTCGGCCGTGTTCCTGTTCGCCCCGGAAGCCGTGCTGAGCCTGTTTCAGCCCAGGGACACGGATATGTCCGTCTTTGGCGCGGTGGTCGACATGGGCCGGATCCTGCTCATGATCGTGGTCGCGTATCTCTTCTTCGACGGGGTCAGCTTCATCGTCTATGGCGCCCTGAAAGGCGCGGGAGACACGTTTTTCGTCATGACCTCGCGATTTGCATTGGTCATCGCGTTCATGCTGGTGCCCCTTGTGATCGGAGCCAGGCTGGGTCTTGGGGTCTATTATTTCTGGGCCGTGAGTTGCACGTTTCTGGTGATGCTGTCCGTGGTCGGGCTGTGGCGTTTCCGGCAGGGGAAGTGGCGGGGCATGCTGGTGGTGGAAAAAATGCCGCCCGGTTGATCCGGGCGGCATGGAGAGGTCTATTGCGCGGCGCGGATGGCCTGGATCGTGGCCGGGTTGAACTGTCCGGTGACCTGCAGCCCGTTGGCCTGCTGGAACTGGCGCACGGCGGCTTCGGTCTTCTTGCCGGCCACGCCGTCGGGCGTGCCCACGTCATAGCCCATGGCCGAGAGCTTGGTCTGCATCTCGCGGACCATGTCCTTGCCCATGGCGGCGGTTCCGGGCGCGGCAACGGCGGCTGGGGCCTGCGTGGCCGCTCCGCCCTGGCCGTAGTGGTAGTAGCTTTGCGGAGTCTTGGTGATGATGAAGTTCACGGCGTCGTTGATGCACATGCGCAGGGCCTTTTCCGTGGGGGTGTTCTGCCACCCGCCAAGGCCGGCCGCCAAGGCGCCACCACCGGCATAGCCGCCGATGAGTCCGCCCAGGTTCACGTCCGTGGCCTCGCCTTCGACGCTCGTGGCCGCCACGATGCGCGAAGTTCGGGTGTCGATGATACGCACGTCGATGGCCATGTGCGCCTTGCGGTACCCGCCGGCCAGGGCACCCAGCACGCCGCCGCCGATTCCGCCGACACCGCCCTGCATGCCGGACGCGCCGCCCTCGAATTCAGTCACCGCGCCGACGATGAGCAGTTCGGCCCCCTCGATTTCGCCGATGGGCGCGGCCGTGTCCTGACGGATGCGGCCCGAGGCCCCGAGATCCTGCTCGGTCAGCACGTCATCCAGCACCTGGCGGTCCAGCACGATGAAACGGTTGGAGTTGAACAGGGCCGTGACCATCTGATCGGCCATGCCGTCGCCGATCTTGCCGGTCCACCAGCCGCCGCCGGTCTTGTCCTTGAACTGGGCCACGGCGATGCGCGCCTTGGGTCCGTTGTAGGCTTCGGCCTGGGCCTGGTCGATGGTCGGGCTGCCTTGTCCCTGGGTGACCGTGGTCTTGGTTCCGGGGGTGACGCAGGCGCTGAGCAGCAGGCCGGCCAAAAGAGCCAGGGCGATGCCTGTGGGGCGGAATTTCATACAAAACCTCCTCGTTGCTTCAATGCGGAAATAGGTGTTCGTGCCGTGAAATCGCTTCATTTCATGAGACAAAAACAGACGGAAAGCAAGAGGCAGGGGGGATCATACGTTGCCGGAATCGTTTGTTGCGGTTCAGCTGCGTTGTTATCCAAGTCGGACGGATGCGCGGAAGCGGCAGGTTTTGGAGACGGGTCATTCACGCCTTGGCCGCGCCGGTCGCGGACGTAGACGTTTCCAGGCAGGGACTTGGCGTAGCCCTTGACCTGGGCGGCCTTCTCGCCCAGGGCCTGGAGGCTGCATGGCGTGGCGCACTCGACGATGCCGATGGACACGGAAACCAGGGGGAACCGTTGTTCCTTCCCGTCCCGGCCCTTGCCCATGATCCAGCCCCGATCGCGATTTCCTCGGCCACATGTGGGCCGTAGAGTTCCCGGCAGAGGGTGAAATCCCGGAGCCTGAAGATGAAGATGCTCAGGACCGGGGGCGCGTACAAAAAGTTCTTGAGTTCGAAAAGGTGCTGGGCGGGTGGCGCGGATTGCGGCATGGCCTGGGCATGAGACATGGTTTTCCTCCTCCGGCTTCCCGGATGTGACGAGGTGTTGCCGGACACGATTTGTGCAGCGTTTCATGTATGATGCATTGTGGCGGCTTGGCGACGGATTCGAGACAGACGCGCGGCAAGTGGATTGAGGACGGAAGAAGTGGATGTTA
This sequence comes from uncultured Desulfovibrionaceae bacterium, assembly GCA_964589645.1. Taxonomy (GTDB): domain Bacteria; phylum Desulfobacterota; class Desulfovibrionia; order Desulfovibrionales; family Desulfomicrobiaceae; genus Desulfomicrobium. Next base: position 31,728 of record CAZPSN010000025.1, on the reverse strand, counting down.
CAGGAACTTCATGCCTTTGTCACAATCCTGTCACAGAGGCCCTGTAACCCAGGGAGCGTGTCGGGCGGATCCGTTCCGGCGGATGCTGGTTCCGGCAACAAGGGGGGAGACATGGCTCACAAGATCGTCGTCATCGAGGACGAGCCCGATATCGCAAATCTGCTTGCCTTTCATCTGAAATCAGGCGGCTATGACTGCTTCGTGGCCCGCGACGGCAAAAAGGGGCTGCATCTGGTCCAGACCGAGCGGCCGGACCTGGTGCTGCTGGACCTCATGCTGCCGGGCATGAGCGGCATCGACGTGTGCAAGGCCATCAAGGGCAGCGCGGACTGCGCCCACATACCCATCATCATGCTCACGGCACGTGGCGACGAGGTCGACCGGATCCTGGGCTTCGAGCTGGGGGCCGACGACTACGTCATCAAGCCCTTCAGCCCACGGGAACTCATGCTGCGCATCAAGACGGTCCTGCGCCGCAACGTGAACATCATGCCCAAGGTCGCGCACTGGCAGCGCGAGGGGCTGGTGGCTGACTTCGAGGCCTACACCTTGTTGGTGGACGGGGTCGACGCGCACCTCACGCCCACGGAGTTCAATTTGTTCGGAGAGTTCGTACGCAACGAAGGCAAGGTCCTTTCCCGCGAACAACTCTTGTCCAATGCCTGGGGGTACGAGTTCGAGGGCTATTCTCGGACCGTGGACACCCATGTGCGGCGTTTGCGCAAGAAGCTCGGCGTCTATGCCGATTGGCTGGAAACGGTGCGGGGCATCGGTTATCGCATGCAACGCGGCAACCAGGTCGACTAGCGCATGATCACGACCGCCATTTCCCTGCGGCTACGGCTGCTTCTGGCCTTTGGGGCCATTCTGCTTCTGTCCCTGGGCGTCCCGGCCTATTATCTGCACCAGAATCTGGGCCAGACCGTTGAGCGGGAGGCCCGCGAGGGGGCTCTTCGCGACCTGCGGGCCGTGGAGTGGATGATTTCTTCCGGGACCCTCGGAAGCATGGAGGAGGTCGACCTGGCCCTGCGCGATCTGGCCGCGCGCATGGGTATCCGCATAACGATCATCAATCGCCAGGGGGTTGTGCTGTCCGATTCCGGTGTCGCTCCCGGTCAGATCGTGCAGCTGGAAAATCATGCGATCCGGCCGGAGGTCAGCCAGGCTCTGGCCGGAGAGACAGGAGTCAGCCTGCGCTACAGTGACACGCTGGGGCAGGAGCTCCTCTATGTGGCCCGTTTGATGCCGGTCCACGGCATCGTTCCCGAGGGGGTGGTTCGCATTGCCCGGCCCCTGAGTCAGATTCACATGGTCCTGGGTCGTCTCTATGGGCGTACGGGCTGGGTCTACGGCTTGAGCATCCTGCTGGCCTTCGGACTGGTGTCCCTGACTTCGCGCCAGATCGGGCGGGCCATTGCCAGTCTGGCCCAGGCCGCTTCGGACATAGGTCGGGGAGAGGCGGGCAAGCGCATTCGTTTTTCGCCGAGCACGGAACTGACGCCCCTGGTCCTGGCCTTCAACAACATGCTCGAGCGCATCGAAGCGAACGTGCAGACCATTACCAAGCAAAAGATGGAGTCCGAGGCGGTTCTGAACGGGATGAAGGCCGGGGTCATCGTTCTCGACGGACGAGGCCATATTTTGCGCGGCAACTATGCGGCCCAGGAGATCTTTCCCGGGCTGCCCGCGTTCGCCGGGCACAAACCCATGGAACTGGCCCTGATCCAGGATCTGCAGGACGCTTGCGACGCGGCCCTGGCCAAACGCCGGGCCGGTGACCACTCCCAGGTCAACCTGACCGTGACCCTGCCGGCCGGGACATGCTTCGACGTGTCCATCGTGCCCGTCAATGGCGATGCGGAACTGGGCGTCATCATGGTCTTTCACGACATCACCGAGATCAAGCGGGTGGAGAAGATCCGTCGCGACTTCGTGGCCAATGTGTCGCATGAATTGCGTACGCCCTTGACTTCCATCAAAGGTTACGCCGAAACTCTGCTGGATATCGAGAAATACGAGGCCGAGCAGGCCCGCTCGTTTCTGGCGGTCATCCTGCGCAACGCCAATCATATGAACACCATGCTCGATGAATTGCTGCAGCTGTCCCGCCTGGAGCACGGCAAGCAGCGAATCGACCGGGTTCCCGTGGACCCGGCATCGGCTCTGTATTCGGCCTGGAAGAACTGCCAGCCCTTGCGCAAGCCCATCGAGTTCATGAATGATCTGGCCCCGTCCACGCCCCAGGTGCTGGCCAATTTCGAGCAGTTGGTGCAGGTCTTCCGCAACGTGCTGGAGAACGCAGTCAAATACGTGCCCGAGGAAACGGCCCGGATCCGCGTGCATGCTCGGGCCGAGGGGAACGAGTTGAACATCTTTATCGAGGACAATGGTCCGGGCATTCCGGTCGAGGACCAGAGCCGGATTTTTGAGCGCTTCTACCGTGTGGAGAAGGACCGCAACAGTTCCATCGGAGGCACGGGTCTGGGCCTGGCCATCTGCCGCCACATCATGCTCAACCATGGAGGTCGGATCATGGTGCAGAGTCCGGTGCCGGAGACCGGTTGCGGATCCCGGTTCATCATCACCTTGCCCCTGGCCGGGCAGGTTTCAGAGGGATAGTCATGACAGAAAAGGTCAAGATTTCGTCCAGAAATCTCAATTTCTATTATTCGGATTTCCATGCCCTGCAGGATATCACCTTCGATATGCTGCAACACCAGGCCACGGCCCTCATCGGCCCGTCAGGCTGCGGCAAGTCCACGTTTTTGCGCTGCATCAATCGCATGAACGATCTCATTGACGGCATTCGCGTCGAGGGGTCATTGACCATGGATGGGCAGGATTTGAACGATCCGGTGCATGACGTGGTTGTGTTGCGTCGGCGGGTGGGCATGGTCTTTCAGAAGCCCAACCCGTTCCCCAAAAGCATCTACGAGAACGTGGCCTATGGGCTGCGTGTCAACGGGGTGCGGGACCGTGAATACATCGACGCCCGCGTCGAGGAGAGCCTCAAACTCGCGGCCCTGTGGGACGAGGTCAAGGACCGCATGGACCAGTCGGGCCTGAGCCTGTCCGGCGGGCAGCAGCAGCGGCTCTGCATCGCCCGGGCCATGGCCGTGGAGCCCGAGGTGCTGCTCATGGATGAGCCGGCCTCGGCCCTGGACCCCATAGCCACGCAGAAGATCGAGGAACTCATCCATGATCTCAAGAGCAAGTTCACCATCGTCATCGTGACGCACTCCATGCAGCAGGCCGCCCGCGTCTCGGACCGGACCGCTTTTTTCTACATGGGACGCCTCATCGAGGTCGGCCCGACGGACAAGCTGTTCACCCGTCCGGAGAACAAGCAGACCGAGGATTACATCACGGGTCGCTTTGGTTGATGGGTGGTTTTTTTCGGGATTGTAAATTTTTGTAAGGAAGTGAGATATGTACACGCATCTGCATGAAGAGATCGAGACGCTGAAGCTCAAGGTGCTGAAGATGGTGGCCCTGACCGAGGAAGCGGTGAGCAAGGCCATCCGGGCGTATGTGGAAAAGGATCTGTTCCTGGCCGAAGAGGTTCAGGACGGGGACGTGCACGTCAACCGTCTGGAAGTCGAGATCGACGAGCTGGCCCTGCGGCTTCTGGCCCTGGAGCAGCCCGTGGCCGGAGACTTGCGCTTCATTCTCGGGTGCATGCGCATCAGCGTGGACCTGGAGCGCATCGCCGACGAGGCCGTGAACATCGCCGAGCGTTCCATCATGCTCAGTTCCCGCCCCCCCCTGCCTTTTCACCAGGCGGTCCAGGAACTGGGCAACAAGGCCCTGGCCATGCTCCAGCATGCGGCCCAGGCCTTCGCTTCCGGCAATGTCCACGCGGCGTTGCAGGTTTGCGGACTGGACAACGAGGTCGATGTCCTCAATCACAAGATCACGCGCGAAGTGATCGAATTCATGATCAAAGACACGCCGGCCATCGAGCGTTCGGTGCACATCATCATCATCGTGCGCCGCTTGGAGCGCATCGGCGATCTGGCCACGAACATCTCCGAGTCCGTGGTGTTCATCAACCAGGGCGTGAACATCAAGCACAAGGCTTATTTCGACGAACGCTGAGTTCATGGCCCAGGGACAGTCATAGGCGCCTTGCGGCGCTTTTTTTTGCGGCTGGTTGCCCTTGCGCTGGGGTCTAGGTGTGGGCTAGTGGTTCACGCATCGTATATGGAGGACCGCGCATGCGCTGCGCCCTGATTTCGTGTCTGCTTGCCCTGGTCGTGTTGTCTCACGCCTGGGCCTATGAATATCCGTTCAAGGATCCCTACACCGCCACGGTCATGGGCACCCTGCCCCGGGATCAGTATCCCCTGGCTTCGGTTCGATCGGCCGACATCGGGGATCTCATCCCGTTGCGGAACCTCGGGGCCATCCGCGACCGTGAATTTCTGATCCACGACCGTCCCGTGCCGACCATCTTCTGGTACGACGACACCCTGCAGTATTCCGTGGCCCAGCAGCGAGGGCCTGCGCCGCTCTTGTTCATCATCGCGGGCACGGGGTCGTCGTACGAGTCAGCCAACTGCCGTTTCCTGCAAAAGATTTTTTTCCGGGCCGGCTTCCATGTCGTGACCATGTCCTCCCCGACCTATCCGAACTTCGTGGTCAGCGCCTCGACGACCCAGGTGCCGGGCTATATTCCTCACGATGTGGCTGATTTATACCAGAGCATGGACGCCATCGCCAACCAGATCGGCCGGGACAGGATCACCGCCGTTCATTTGACCGGGTACAGTCTGGGCGGGACCCAGGCTGCCTTTTTGGCCGAGTTGGACACCCGCGAGAAGCGGTTCGGGTTTGGCAAGGTTCTGCTCCTCAATCCGGCCGTGAGTCTCATGGATTCGGCCATGCGCCTGGACCGTCTGCTCGCGGACAACGTGACAGACCGCGCCGATGCCGCGCGCAAGGTCGCGGCCCTGGTGGGCGAACTTTCTGCGGCCTACCGCGACAGTAACGCGGTCAATTTCGGCGACGATTTTCTTTTCGCCCTACACGGCGGCACGTCCTTGTCCCAAACGGAACTGAAGCTCCTCATCGGCGTGGCCTTCCGCTTGTCCCTGGCCTCCATGGTCTTCGCCAGCGACACGTGCACGGGCGCCGGATACATCGTGCCGCGCGGACACCACATCGAGAAGAACGAATCCCTTTCCCCGTATCTGGACGCATCCGTTGGCGTGAGTTTCGAGGACTACATCAAGGAGTATCTGCTGCCGTTTCTGACGTATCAGGATTCGTCCATGACCTTCGAAAAGGCCGTCGCGGCATGCAGCCTGGCGGCCATCGCCCCCTTTCTGCGCGCGGCAGGCAATGTCGCGGTCATGACCAACGCCGATGACCTCATCCTGGACCAGGCGGATTTCAACTTTTTGTCCGCAACGTTTGGATCCAGGCTGACCCTCTATCCGGTCGGGGGACACTGCGGCAACCTGCGCTACCGGGACAACGTCGCGGCCATGCTCGAATTCTTCCGCCAATGAGAAACGCCATGCCCATGCTTCTTCTTCTCCTGTTCTGTCTTGGCGGCTGCGCGACGACCACGGAGCACCAGCCCGGACCCTTCCGGACCGTGGTGCACCGGGGGCTGGCCGAGGACTCGGTGTTGGAGCGTCCCTTTCTGGTCGAGGATCCGCTGGAGGGTTTCAACCGCAACATGTATCACTTCAACGCGCAGTTGGATCGCTACGTCTATCTGCCCGTGGTCGAGGCGTACGAGGCAATCCTGCCCGACAGCGTGCAGCGGGGCGTGTCCAATGTATTCAACAATTTCAAAGAAATACCAATCTTTCTGAACTGCGTTCTACAAGGCAAGGCCAAGAAGGCCTCGGTTTCACTGGGTCGATTTGTCTTCAACACGACCATTGGCCTGGGTGGGCTCATGGACGTGCTGGGGAACGGGGGCATCCCGCAGGAGAATGAGGATTTCGGCCAGACCCTGGGATTCTGGGGCGTCCCGCCAGGCCCGTATCTGGTCCTGCCTGTGTTCGGACCGTCAGGGGTGCGGGACACGGGCGGTTTTTTTGTCGATGCGATCATGACCCTCAACCCGGCAGATTTCATTTTCGACGGCATGAACTGGGCCGCGCGCGGATCCTCGACCATGGGCGTGTACACCCTCAAGGCCGTTGACGCCCGTCACCAGATCAAGTTCCGCTACTACGAGACGGGCAGCCCCTTCGAGTACCAGCTGGTGCGCTTCGTCTACATCATGAAACGCGAACTCGACATCCAGAAGTGAGCGCGGCCCCGCCGTCATGTCAGGAAGACCCATGCCACACGCGCACATCGAGAGAAAACGGGATTTGATTCTGGGCCATGAGCACGCCATGGCCCAGAGGCTTGCCGCGAAGGTACTCGACAAGCCCAAGCCGCCCATGTGGATGATTTTCATTCCGGTTTTTTTTGTCTTTTTTGCCCAGAAGATGGGGCAGTACAAAAAAGGGTTGCGGAATTTTGTGGACAATTATCAAAAACCTCGTCGGCTGGCCCTGGACACGGCGATGGACCTGCTGGCCACTGGCGCGGCATTTGATCCCCAGGCGCCGGTGCCCATGCTTGCAGGCGTTCCAGAGTCCGCCCGGCCCTTGTTTCTGCAGTGGCTGGAAATCATGGTCGAGCACTATCGGCTGCTTCTAGCCGCCCAGGGGGATTCTCACACAATCCTGGTGCGGGGCGCCTATCGGACCAAGGCCGACTATCTGCTGTTCCTGAATTGTCTGCATCGGGCGGAGAACGCTTTCAATCTGGCGCTCTTGCCCGGGATGCAGGGAGACGTTCAGGATCTGCGGGCCGTGATCGACAGAATCGACACCTGGGGCATGGAGCTGTGCCGCCAGGATGCGGGCACGATCTTTCCCTGAAGGCGCCGCGAGTTTGCGGCATGAGTTTCCCCCCTCCGCGTCGCAAATCTGACAAGATTGTCGTTTACACGATTCCGGACGCCCTTTAAGTGGTCCTTGCCGCCTGCCGGCAAGGGTTGCCCCGGTCGATCGGTGCGATCACGCGTCGCCTCGTGGCCAAGGGTCTGCCAGCCGCGTTACGTTGGTCCGAAGCTTTCCGAATCAGAACGCCCGCATCGTGCCACCATCACGCCTGTGAGTCGTACTGGAGGTTTTTTCATGCGTTTTCGTTCGGTCTCCTTCTGGGGACCAGTCATTTCGATTGTGCTCATCGCCGCGGCCCTGCGGTTTCTGAGCCGGGAATTGCAGCAGGTCAGCCCGGAGCAGATCTGGTCCGCCCTCACGGGCATGTCCGGTTACGCCTTGCTGGCCGCCGTGGCCCTGACGGTGCTCAACTACGGGGTTTTGGCCGGATACGAGCACTACGCCTGCCGCTACGCCGGAGTGCCGCAGCCGCTTTCCCGCATCGCCGTTTCTTCCTTCATAGGCAACGCCTTCGCCAACACCCTGGGTTTTTCCTTTCTGTCCGGCAGTTCCATCAAATTCCGCCTCTATTCCGCCTGGGGCCTGACCCCGGCCGATGTCGGCCGCATCGCGATTTTCACCACCGTGAGCCTCTGGCTCGGTCTGGTCGGTTTGGGCGGCCTGGCCCTGGTCCTGAGTCCCGAGGCCGGTCAGCTGTTGTTTCTGGGGAGCGACGTGGCCGGAGTCGGCCTGGCCGTCATTCCCGTGGCCTATGTGCTGGTGTCCCTGCGCTGGCGCAAGGATCTGAACATTTTCGGGTTTCACATCCCCGCGCCCGGTCCGAAAACGGCCCTGGTGCAGGTTGCCTTCTCCGTGCTGGACTGGGGGTTGTCCGGGTTCATCCTCTTTGTGCTGCTCCCGGAACCCCTGCCCCTGGGCGTTTTTTTCTCCCGCTTCATGCTGGCCCAGTTGGCCGGAGTCATGAGCCAGGCCCCGGGCGGGGTGGGCGTGTTCGAGACGGCCTTCATGCTGCTGACTCCCGATGCAGGAGCCAACGGACAGTTGTTCGCGGCCTTGCTGGCATTTCGCGTCGTCTACTACATCCTGCCCCTGCTGTTGGGGGCAGCGACCCTGGCCGTGCGCGAGGTCCTGGAGACCGTGCCCGTGCTGCGCCTGTTGATCCACGCGGGAGCCCGCTGGAGCGCGGGACTGGTGCCCCAGATTCTGGCCGTGGTCGCCTTTGCCGCCGGAGCCATCCTGCTTCTGTCCGGGGCCACGCCGGCCCTTGAGTGGCGTCTGGCCTGGCTGGCGGATTTTCTGCCCGATGCCGTGGTCGGCGGTTCGCACATGCTGGGCGCCGTCATCGGGGTCAGTCTGCTCTTTCTGGCCCGGGGCATCCAGCGTCGCCTGGACGTGGCCTATCACCTGACCGTGCTCATGCTCGTCCTGGGCATGGCCGCTTCCCTGCTGCGCGGCGCGGATTTCGAGGCGGCCCTGGTCCTGGGGCTGATGCTCGTGGCCTTCATGCCCCATCGCAACCGTTTCACCCGGCATTCGAGTCTTTTCTCGGACCGTTTTTCCCCGGGCTGGATCGTGGCCATGGTTCTGGTCCTGGTCACCACCACGGGGCTGGTCGTCTTTTCCGTGTCCCACGGCCGGTTGGCCGAGGATTTCTGGCTGACCTTCACCCTCGATGCCTCGATTTCCAACGTCCTCCGCGCCTGGGTCGGCGCCGGGGTGGCCGGACTGTGTTTGGCAATCATGCGCCTGCTGGCGCCCGCTCCCTACCGCCCAGCGCCGGTCACGGACACGGACATGAATTTCGTGCGGGCCATCGTGGGACGCTGTCCGCACACCCGGGCCAATCTGGCCCTGCTGGGGGACAAGACATTCGAATTCAGCGCCAGCCGCCAATCTTTGCTCATGTTCGGGGTCACGGGGCGGACCTGGGTGAGCATGGGCCCGCCCGTGGGCCGGGACGAGGACGCCCCGGAACTGATCTGGCAGTTCCGCGAGGCTTGCGACCGCCACAGCGGGCGGCCCGTGTTCTACGGTGTGCCCCAGGACAAGTTGCATCTGTTCTGGGACACGGGCCTGAGCCTGATGAAGATCGGCGAGGAGGCCATCGTGGACCTGCCGTCCTTTCATCTGAACGGCGCGGGTCGCCAGGGTCTGCGCTACAAGAAGAACAATTTGGAAAAGAACGGGTGCGAGTTCGCGATGATCCCTCCGTCCGGATTCGCGGCCATCGAGACGGAAGTGCGTACCGTTTCCGAGGCCTGGCTCGCCCTCAAACACGCGCGGGAAAAGCGTTTTTCCCTGGGTTGCTACGACCCCGCGTATCTGTCTCATTTCCACACTGCCGTGGTCCGCAAGGACGGGCGGATTCTGGCCTTTGGCAACGTCTGGACGGGCGGGCACTCGGAACTGGCCATCGACCTGATGCGTTTCGTGCCCGGAGCGCCGCGCGGAGTCATGGACTATCTCATCTTCATGCTCATGTTCTGGGGGCAGGCCCAGGGGTATGCCCGCTTCAACCTGGGCGTGTCCCCGTTTTCCGGATTGGAGTCCCACGCCCTGGCCCCGGTTTGGAACAAAGTCGGCAATTTTTTGTACTCGCACGCGGAGGATTTTTATAATTTCAGAGGGTTGCGTGCCTACAAGGAGAAGTTCGGGCCCGCGTGGGAGCCGAGCTATCTGCTGGCGCCGGGTGGGCTGGCCTTGCCGGGAATTCTGACGGAAGTGGCTGCATTGGTGGCTGGCGGCGTGCGCGGGATGGTGGGTAAATGAAACGTGTGCTCTGGATCGTGCTGATGATGGCGGGACTGGTCCAGGCTCATCCGGCGGCGGCCCTGTCCTTCGGGCCTTTCGGGGAACTGATCCTGCGCGGCCAGAACGCGAACCCGGCCCTGGTCGTGGTGCTGCTGTCCGACGCCGAAGGCTGGGGAACAGTGGAAGAGGCCATGGCGCGCATCGCCGCAAAGGCCGGAGCCCTGGTCATCGGCGTGGACTGCCAGCGCTATTTCACCCACGTCGAGGCCACGCGGTACGAACCCAATGTTTCCAACGAACTGGCGAACATGAGCAAGTACGTGCAGAAAACCCTGGGCCTGCCCGCCTTGCGCAAACCCGTGCTGCTCGGACACGGCGCCGGGGCCGGCGTGGCCTATGCGAGCCTCGTGCAGGCCCCGGCCTGGGTCTTTGCCGGCGCGGTCACGCTGGGCTTCCGGCCCGAGGTGCCCTTGTCCCAGCCCTTTGGCTGGGGGCGGGGGCTGCGCTGGACAAAGACCGACAGGGGCGTCCGGTACGAGCCGTTCTCCGCTTCCGAGCTGCCCTGGACCATGATTCAGGCCGAACAGGACCCGGTCTTCGCAGTCAGCGCGGCGCGGGAATTTGTTCGGGGCATGTCCGGAGTCCGGATTCAGGAACTGACGGGCCAGTCCGGATACCGCGACGAAGAAGCATGGGGCGGGTTATTTGACGAAGCTGTCCGGGCTGCCGGAGCCACGTCAGCTCCGGTCAGGGATGCGGCCGACCTGCCATTGATCGAAGTCAGGCCGCGGGCGCCGTTGACGGATACCCTGGCCGTGTTCGTGACCGGCGACGGAGGCTGGGCCGGCATCGACAAGGACATCGCGGCAGTGCTGGCCAACAATGGCATCGGCGTGGTCGGGCTGGATTCCCTGCGCTACTTCTGGACCAAGCGCACTCCCGAGGAGGCGGGCGCCGATCTGGCCAGGATCATGCGCCACTATCTGGCTGCGTGGGATCTGCGGCGGGTGGTGTGCATCGGGTTTTCCCTGGGCGCCGACGCCCTCCCGTCCATGGTCGCCAATCTGCCGGCGGAACTGCGCGCCCAGGTCCGCCAGCTCACGCTGCTGGCTCCCAGCAAATACGTGGAACTGGAATTTCATGTCTCCGACTGGCTGCACGACGACGAGGCCAACCAGGACATCGCCCTGTTGCCCGTGGTCCGGGGCCTGGCCCCGTTGCCCCTGCTCTGCGTTTATGGCTCGGACGAAACCTCCAGCCTGTGTACGGACCTGGATCCGGGCCAAGCCTCCATCCAGCAGTTGCCCGGCTCCCATCATTTCAACGGCGACTACGCCCGGGTGGCCGAGCTCATCCTGGAACATCTGAACGCCACGGCACCCTGATTCAGCCTGCCGCAAATACAGGACGTTTTGTGCGACGCAAGGTCGGCTCATATTCCTCTGGTGTTTCTTCGCGCTGAGTTTGGGCGTCAATGAAATCCAGAGTTTATCTCATGGACAGACTGGACATGAAAAACAGCCTGGAACGATGGCTCCGGCGGTACGTCACTTCCAGCCATTTCTCCATGTCGCGTATTCGGATGGACGCAGGCTATGACGGGCGATGTTGCTCTCGCGCAAGTGCATCAGTTCGGTCTCGACGATTTCAATAAATCGTGGCTGGTCCGGGAGCGGTATCGCTGTCTTGGCGTGGCTGTGGATAAAGGCGATGGCGCTGGCCTTATCCATTTTGAGGCGTACGACCTGCTTGATGAACTCGGTGATCTCCGTGCGGTAACGGAGGCGGAAGGCGTCCGGCTCTCCCATGGATTGGCGCACGGAGGCGTATTTGGCGCAGGATCTCCGGTAGGCCCAGGCAAAGATGTCACGCAGCAGTTCAATGCGTTGTGTTTCGTAAATTCCGAGCATGGCGCTGAGATAGAGCTGGTGCGGCACATCGACAAAGGACAGAGGACACAGGTTGTGCGTGATGAATGGTATGTTGGCCGAGAGACGGGAAACGCGTTTGTTCACGTCGTCGAAGGGTTGCAGATACGGCAGGTGCGCCATGGCGAAAAACGCCTGCTCGAAAGGATCGATGATGGCTGCCGCCGTGACCAGAACCCGGTCGAAGCACTCTTCAATGCGTTGCGGATTTTCCAGCGGATGAAAGACCGATAGTCCGATGCCCACGGCCTGGGTGCGAAGCCGGCCGCTGGCCGCGGGATCCGGCAGCAGGTTATCCGAAAGCAGGGCGTGCAGATTCTGGATTGTGTACCGGGTGAAGCCGATGTCCGCAGCGGATGTGATCAGAAATTCGATGGCCGCCTTGTGGTTGAGAATCATCTGCGTTTCAAGGGTGTCCTTGCCGGAGGCCATTTCTCCGTCGGACAGCAGGCGCTCGGTTTCCAGCAATGAATACGTGTTCCCTTCCAGGCGGCTGGAATTCCAGGACAGGTCGATGAGCAGGCGGTTGGCGATCCGGCGTGCGTGGGTGCCGGCCGGCAGATCGGCGCCGACCGGCTGGCCGCAGACCAGCAGATCCTTCCGTATCTGCTCCGGGAGGTAATACGTCGTGTTGGGCTGGTAGCGTTCCAGAAAGTCCTGGTCATATCCGACCGGAGTGCGGCGCTGCAGCGGCAGACTCACATGGTTCAGCACGGATTGCGCCTCGTCCGTCAGGGGGAGGCCGACGGTTACATGTCCCTGGATGATGGGTGTGGGGATTACTATGTGGCCGAATCCTGTGATGGGCTCGGCCACATAGCGAGTGGCCCGTCCACGGTCGACCTTTCGTAACCGGCCCTGGCGGACCAGGGTGGCCAGCCAGCGTTGCAGGGATCGGCGGGCAGGAGAAGGCGTCAGCGTAGTCAGGAGCTGTTCAATGCCGATCCCTTCCGGATACTGCGTCACGGTCTGGTACAGGGCTTCGAGGGGTGAAGACGGTGCTGCGGTCTGCATGGCATGCCTGCGGCGTGTCGAGGTTGCGCGCCACAATATGGCGCGATTCTTTATATCGCGCCACGGTTTGGCGCGCAAGCAGGATGCATGGCGCGAGGCGTGGTTGACGGGTCAGGGCGGATCTAGGCCGGGCGTGTGAGCCGAAAAATCAGCGTATTCATGATTTGTTTTCATGCGTCACGCGCAGCGGCCTGGTCACGCGCAGGCCGTGCTTCGCGGCTTTCTTCAGGGTGGCGGTATGGGACAACCCCAGGGCCAGGGCCGCTTGCCGCACGCTTTTCGAGCGGGCCAAGGTGGTTTCCAGAATGTCCTTCTCCAGCCGGTCAAGCTGTTCCCGGAGGCGCTGTCCGGGCTCGGCCCTGGGCAAGGGGGCGCGGCCGGGGATGCGCTCGCCCATCTCGTGGGCCAGGACGAGATAGCGCTCGTCGATGATCTCGTCAGGACAGAGGATGGCGGCCCGATCGACCACGTTCTTGAGTTCGCGTACGTTGCCCGGCCAATGGTGGGCGCGCAGCTTGGCCATGCCCTCGGCCGGGATGGTCTTGACCGGTCGGCCGGAGCGCTGCGCCAGGCTGAACAGGAAATGCTCGGCCAGCAGCGCGATGTCGTCGAGGCGCTGCTGCAGAGGCGGGATGTGGATGGGCAGAACGTTGATGCGGTAGTACAGATCCTGGCGGAACGCTCCCTCCTCCACCATTTTTTCCAGATTCCCATGGGTGGCCGTGATGATCCGGGCCCGGATGGGAATCTCCTTGCTGCCGCCGATGCGCCGCACGTTCAGATCCTGCATGACGCGCAGAATCTTGGCCTGGGACGAGGGCGGCATGTCACCGATCTCGTCCAGAAAGACCGTGCCTTCTCCGGCCACCTCGAACAATCCTGCCTTGCCGTCCTTGAGCCCGCCCGTGAACGCTCCGGCCACATAGCCGAACAATTCGCTTTCCAGGAGCTGCTCCGGCAGGGCCGCGCAGTTGATGGGCACAAAGGGGCCTGTCCGGCGGCTGGCAGTGTGCATGGCCCGGGCAAAGAGTTCCTTGCCTGTGCCTGACGCGCCCCGAATGCACACGATGGAGTCCGTGGCCGCGATGAGCTGGGCATAGCCGATGAGGTTGTTGATGGCCTGGTTCTGGCCCACGATGTCCGAAAAGTTGATCTGGGCCGGTTCGGAAATGCTGCGCGCCAGCATGCGGATCTCCTGCATGTCCTTGGCGATCTCCACGGCTCCGATGATGTGTCCGGCCGCGTCGTGGATGGGGCGGCAGGTGGCGAAGTACTGGAAGCGGCCCGTGGCCGTGACCAGGGTGCGTTTGGCGTCGGCGCTCACCCTGCCGGTCAAACTTTCCAGTATGGCGGTTTCGCCCAGGCCCAGGTCGCGGACATCCATGCCCAGGGCGCTGTCCTGGTCCAGGCCGAGGATGTGGCAGGCCACGGCGTTGATGGTCGTGACCCGCCCGGCCGTGTCCACGGCGATGACGGCGTTGGCGATGTTGTCCAGGACCACGCGCAGGCGCTGGGCCTGCTCCTCCTGGGGCAGGGTGTCCAGGGGGCGGGCGCTGACGAGGCCCGGGATGTCGGCCAGGGCCTGCATGAGGCTGGACGTGGGGATTTCGTCCAGACGGTTTTCCGCGTCCAGGAACACATGGGCGAAGGCGTCCACGCGGTCCACTTCCATGGCCAGGATGTTGAACATGCGGTCCGCGATGCGCCGGGACAGGTCGGCGACGATGCCGACCCGGTCCTGGAAGACGAGATGAAGCTTGATGGACATGGGCTCTCCGGATGCGTTCTGCTCCTGTCTGCTATCAGGCGGGACCAGGGCTGCCAAGGCCGCGTGATCTGCCCCACGCCGCACGAGGGCCCTAGCGCGTGCCTTCCACGCTGAACACGCCGCTGGCTCCGCGTCCAAGGTTGTCGGTGACGCTGAGGGCGTGTCGACCGGGCACGGGGTCGATGAAACAGGGAGTTTCGGGTCGGGCCTGGCCCACGAACCGGCCGTCCACGTACCAGTAGTGAACTGTCGCGCCCGGGCCCGGGGCCGCGGCCAGGGCCAGGCGCTGGAATTCGGCCGGGGCGTCGGCCCGGATCACGTAGGGCGTGGCTGGGGACGGCGACTGGATGAGCGGGCCCGCTTCCTCCGGCACGTCGGCGCAGTCCGGATGCAGCGGCGGCAACCCCGGCAGGTCCGCGCCCTGGGCCCGGCGCCAGGCCACCAGCTCAGCCGGCCAGAGCAGGGCGGTCTCCTCGCGGGTCGGTCGCGACAGCAGGCAGTCGCCGAACAGGCGCAGGCCCGTGTCCTGGTCCACGAAGATTTGCTTGTGCATGGCGCAAGGAGTCAGCCGGGTCACACCGGCAATGCCCTGGGTGGTGGTCCGGGGGCAGTAGGGGCCGGGACGCGCGCCGCTGACCGCGCAGACCTCCAGGCTGGCCAGCCGGGGGGCCGATGGGCTCGGCAAACGGGTCTGGCCGGGTTGCAGGGCCCGGAACAGATCGAAGAGCAGGGGGCCGGCGTGGCGGGTGCCGGAGATGTTCGTGCACTGGCTGCCGTCCGGATTGCCGACCCAGACCCCGATGGCCAGGTCCTGACTGACGCCCAGGGCCCAGGCGTCCCGGTGTCCGAAGGACGTGCCTGTCTTCCAGGCCACCTGGGGAGCGCCGACGGTGAATTCCCAGGCATCGGCCAGCAGGGGCCGACGCACGGAGCCCAGGATGGACAGGACCATGGAGCAGGCTTCGGGCGAAAACAGCTCGACGCCAGCAACAGGCCGGCCGGGGGCCTGACGCTCGAACCGCACGGGCTGGTGGGTGCCGCCCGCGGCCAGGGTGGCGTAGAGATTGGTCAGCTCCGCCAGACGGACCTCGCAGCCGCCCAGGGCCAGGGGCAGGCCGTAGTGGCTGGCGGGTCGGTCCAGAGTGGTCAGGCCGCCCGCGCGCAGCACGGTGAGCAGGGGCTCCACGCCGCAGCGCGAAAGCAGCCGCACGGCCGGGACATTGAGGGACGCGGCCAGGGCCGTGCGCGCGCTGACCAGACCCTGGAAGTTCTGGCCGTAGTTTTCGGGTTTGTAGCCGCCGAAGTCCGTGGGCACGTCCAGGAGCATGGACCCGGGGGCGAGGTGGCCCTGGTCGAAGGCCAGGGCGTAGAGAAAGGGCTTCAGGGCCGACCCGGGCGAGCGTCGGGACAGGGTGTTGTCCACCTGTCCCTGTCGGGCCTGGTCCCAGAAATCCGCCGAGCCCACATGGGCGCGCACTTCCCGGGTGGAAAGATCCAGCACGACCACGGCGGCATTGCCGATGGCCTGGCGGCGCAGGAGGCTTATGTGGGCGCTGACCAGATTTTCGGCGATGGCCTGGGTGGCGCTGTCCAGGCCGGCGCGGATGAGGCCCTGGTCGGGCTTGCGGGAGCGGACCCACTGGCAGAAGTGCGGGGCCTTGCGCGGCACGGGAGTGCGCTTGGCGAGCAAGGGGCGGGCCAGGCTTTGGGCGATACTCGTGGCGTCGAAGACCTGGTGCGCGGCGAAACGGCGCAGCACCCGGTCCCGCACCGTCCTGGCCGCTTCGGGATTTTTGAGCGGGTTGTAGCGGGCCGGCGAGCGGGGCAGGACCGAGAGCAGGGCGATCTCGCCCAGGGACAGCTGGCGCGGGTCCTTGTCGAAATAATGCCAGGACGCGGCGCCCACGCCGACCACGTTGCCGCCGAAGGGGGCCAGATTGAGGTACCAGGTCAGAATCTGGTCCTTGGAATAGTGGGCCGAGAGCTGCAGGGCGCGAAAGGTTTCCACCAGCTTGGCTCCCAGGGTGCGCGGGGCCGGATCGGCCATGCGGGCGACCTGCATGGGAATGGTCGACGCGCCGCTGACGACCCGGCCGTGGCGGATGTTGGTCCACAGGGCGCGCACGACGGCCAGGGGGTTCACGCCGGGGTGGAGGCGGAAATGGCGATCCTCGGAGTCGATGATGGCCGCAATCAGATCCGGCGAAACCTCGTCCAGGCGCAGGGGGAAGCGCCACATCCCGTCCGGGGCCAGGAAATAGCGCAGGGGCTGGCCGTTTCTGTCCAGGATGCGCGTCGCGGGCGGCGGGTCCAGCCGGGAGAGGGGAAAGGGGAAGAGCCGGTCCAGGACAAGGCTTAAGGCCAGCAGCAGGGCCGGGATCAGGATCAGGGCCGTGACCAGGCGCGAGAATGGCCTGGTCACGGCCCGGGGGCGTTGACTCACGGGACCTGCTCGTCAGGCAGGACCTGGATGGAACCGAGCCCGCCGCTGGCCCGCAGCCCCGGATGGTACATGGCCTCGGCCTGGACCGGAGGCAGGGCGAAGGTGCCCGGGGTCACGGCCCGCAGCAGGCTGTAGCGCACGCGCCAGCCGTTGTCGGAGAGGTTCGTGAAGACCAGGATGCGGTCGTCGCGCAGATCCTGGTGGCCGTCCATGAAGTCCGTTTCGTCCATCCAGTCCAGTTTCTCGGTGGTGGCCAGGCGCGGGTTCTCCACTTCCAGGCCTGCGGGCAGCAGGCTCTGCACGACCACGTTGTCCACTCGCCCCGTGGTCGAGCGGACCCGGGTGCGCAGCAGCACGAGATCGCCCTGGCGGATCTGGTCCAGGGCCAGGGGCTGGCCGTCGCGGGCCAGCAGGGCCTGTTCCACCTCCAGTCCGTCGGCGCGGGAGGCATGGGTGCCGGCCCTGGGCGTGCCCGTGGTGACCACGGTGAAGAACACGTCCCGGTCGACCGGGGTCCTGGTCAGGGAGATGGCTCCCAGGGTGGGGATGCCCGCTTCGACCAGGGCCTTGGTCTCGGCAAACGCTTTCTCGCCTCCGTTCCAGGACAGGGTGCCGGCAAAGGGCCGGTCGTCGTTCAGGGTGGACAGGTATTTGCCCAGGGCCATGAAGGCCAGGCTCGTTTCCTGCGTCGAATACCAGGCGTCCCGGCCCAGGTCCGTGCCGATGCGGGCCAGGATTTCCGGCAGGCGCGGGTCGTCGGGCAGGCCGTGCTGCAGGACAAGGGCGGCCATGGCCCGATCCCGCAGGCCCGAACCCAGGTTGCCGCCCGTGTCGCGACGGTCGTCGTCGAAGGCCGGGGTGGCGTGCAGCAGGGCGAAGCCTTCGTTCTGGTTGCCGCTGGCGAAATAAGCGCCAGCCAGCAGGGTTTTGGTCACGCCGTTCAGGTTCGGGCCAAAGGTGGCGCGCAGGAAATCCTGGCTGCCGAGGTCGGCCTGGCCTCCCAGGGCCAGCACGTACTGCGCGTAGGCCGCCTGCTCCACCTTGAGGGCCGGACTGCCCGGTTCGAGTCCGGCCAGGGAACGCAGATAGCCGAGGCCGTCCTGCAGCATGCGCATGGGCACGGTGTGCCCGGCAGTGCGCGCCTCCAGCAGGAAGTGGCAGACATAGGCCGAGACCCACGGGTCGGGCTCGTCGGCGCCCGGCCAGTAGCCGTAGCCGCCGGTTGGCGTCTGCATGGTCTGCAGCCTGCGGATGGCCATCTGCACCAGTCCGGCCGGTCCGGCCGTGGAGAAGCGCCCCGGCGCCAATTCCCGGGCCAGGGCCCCGAAGTAGAGGAGCGGGAAGGCCTTGGACACGGTCTGTTCGGCGCAGCCATACGGATAGGCCAGCAGGTTTTCCAGGTGTCCGGAGAAACGGGTCAGGGGCTGGGTGGACAGGCGCACCGTGCGGGTGATGGTGCCGGGCGTCAGCGTGTCCGGCACGGCCGCGCTCACGGGGCCGGAGGCGTCCTTGAGCACGCCGCTTTCCTGGATGCGGATCGGGGGCAGGGCCGAGCGCTGGTCCAGGTCCTCCCTGGCCGTGACGGTTTCGTTGTTGCCCCGGGCCGTGAACGCGACGTTGACCGCGCCCTCGACGTCGCCGCAGCGCAGGGTCGCGTACACGGTTTTGGTCGTGCCGGGGAGGAGTTCCACGGGTTCGGGCAAACTGGTCAGGGCGGCCGGGCCGCTCACGGTGGCGTTCAGTTGGAACGTGCCGGGGGCGGCGGTGTCGTTGCGCAGGGTCAGGGGGATCTGCACCGTGTCGCCCAGGCCCAGGAAGCGGGGCAGGGTCGGAGTCAGGACCAGGGGCGTGCGCACCCGGGTCAGGGCCGTGCCCGTGCCAAAGGACTTGTCCTTGTGTCCCACGGCCACGACGCGCAGGGCACCCTGGAACTCCGGCAGGTGCACGGTGTGGGTCAGCTGGCCCGTGGCGTCGGCCGTGAGCACGCCGGACCAGAAGGTCACGGGTTTGACCCGGCGGATGCCTTCGGTGCGCATATAGGACGAGGCCCCGCCCATGGCTTCGTCGCCGCCGGCCAGGGGCGTGCCCAGGGCCAGATGCGGGAAGAGCAGGGCGAAGTTGTCGTAGCTGGTCACGTCAAGAGCCCGCTTGGCGTAGAAATGGCCAAAGGGATCGGGGTTGGCTCCGCCGGCCAGCTGCATGATGCCCTCGTCGACCACGGCCACGGTCACCCGCGCCAGGGGCGCGGTTTCCACGGCCAGGGTCAGGTCCGTTTCCGGGCGGACCTGTTCCGGGACCCGTACCCGCACGTCCATTTTGTTGGACAGGCTGTCGACGAAGAGCGGGATGGCCCCGAACGCACGGCCCGGGCTGCCGGGCTGGATGTCCGCGCCCCGGCGGACCAGGGTCACGGTCAGATGACGGTTGGGCTGCCACTCCTCGCGCACGGGGATGTGGATCTGGGCCGTGTTGCCCGTGATGTCCACGGTTTGCAGGTGGTCCACGCCCTGGCCTTCCACGGTGACGAGGGCCTTGCCCGCGAAGGGCGAGCGGATCTGGATGGAGGCTGTTTCGCCGGCCCGGTATCCGGCCTTGTCCGGGATCAGATCCAGCCGGGCCGGATTCTGCACGGCCCAGGGCGAGTAGCCCCACCCGCCGCAGTAGAATTCCAGCTCGCTGGCCGCGCCGCCGGCCGGATCGTGCAGCCGGACCCGGTAGGAGCCATAGTCCGGCGGGGTGATGGTGAAGCTGCCCGTGCCTACCCCGGCCGCGCTGGTTCCGGCCGCGCTGGTTCCGGCCGCGCCGGTTCCGGCCGCGCCGGTTCCGGCCGCAATGGTCTGGGTGGACACGCGCACGGGATTGCGCACGGACTCGTAACGGAATCCGTTTTCGGTCTTGCGCATGACGGTCTGCCATTGATCTTGGAACAGGGTCGCCACCAGTTCCGGGTGGGCCGTGGCGTTACCTGCTGGCGACACGGTCACGAAATCGAAGACGGCTGGCTTGCGCGGCTCCAGTTCCTGGGACGCGGGCCGGCGAATGCCTGGATACAGGGGGTAGGTGTGGACCGGAACCCGACGGCGGGCCGTCACGCCCCGTCCGCCCTGTTCCCGGACCCGGCTGGTGATCTCCGCCTCCAGGGCCAGGGGCGGGGTCAGGCCCTGGGGGATGTCCAGGGCGAAGGACGCCTGGCCGTTGTTGTCCAGTCGGCTGTCCGTGGACAGGAGCGGCACGGGCTCGAAGGTCCGTTCGGGATCGCCGAAGGCATAGCCCTCGAAACCCTTGGGCGCGAACCCCGCGGACACCAGGCGGACCTTGGCCGTGACCGCCAGGTTCGCGGCGGGCGGGCCGAACAGGTAGCGCGAGGCCACGTCAAAGGACAGGGTCTGGCCCGGGCCGGCCTGGTCCGGGACGCCCCCGATCTCCACGCCGATGCGGTCCGGAATGAACTCCTCCACCTGATAGGCGTAGGAGCCGATGGTCTGCTCGCCGCTGCCGACCTCAAGGGAATACTGGCCCGTCAGGGACCAGTCCGGGATGTCCAGGCTGAAG
This sequence comes from uncultured Desulfovibrionaceae bacterium, assembly GCA_964589645.1. GTDB lineage: Bacteria > Desulfobacterota > Desulfovibrionia > Desulfovibrionales > Desulfomicrobiaceae > Desulfomicrobium. Next base: position 11,355 of record CAZPSN010000025.1, on the reverse strand, counting down.
GTGGCCAGACCGTCGGCCAGGGCCAGATTCAGGGTGCGCAGGACGCGTCCCTGGGGGTCGCGCTGGGTCAGGATCAGGGGCATGGCGGCGGGCGTGTTCAGGTTGGCGTCGCGGACCAGGACGGTCGCGTCCAGGGTTTCGCCCGGGCGGTAGATGTCGCGCTTGCCGTAGACGTAGGCCTGCAGGCCTGCCGCGCCCACGGACGCGCCGCTCACGTCCAGGCCCGTGGTGTCGACGCGGAAGCGTTCCAGAAAGAGAAAACTGAAGTCCTCGCCGAGAGAGGCCTGGAGCATGGCCGGGGCACCGATTTCGTCCTCGTCGGCCTGATGGGGGATGCGGGCCAGGCCGCGTTCGTCGGTCCGGGCCTGGCCCAGGATCTGGTTCTTGGCGCTGACCAGGGTCACCGTGACTCCGGGCAGGGCGGCCAGGGTGTTTATGGACGTGGCCCAGACCAGATAGCCCGCGCCTTCGGCCTTGGCCACCAGGCCGATGTCCGTGCGCAGCACCCAGCGCGTGGCTCCCCGGTACTCCGAGGGCAGATTCAGGCTCAGCTTGTACAGGCCTGGGCGGTTGTCGGGGATGAGTTCGGACATGGACATGGTTCGCTCAGTCTTGGCGTTGGGCTTGGACGCGACGGAATAGGTGGCGCGGAAGACCTCGCTGCCCAGGTGGTAGGGTACCGAGTCGCTGGCGAAGTCCTGCTCAAAGACCGCATAGCCGTAATCCTGGAACAGGGCGCTCAGGTTGTTGGGGAAAATCCGGCTCACGGTCAGCTCCACGGACTCGGTGTTGACCGTGAACATGCCCAGCCTGCCGTCACCCTGGCGGGGCAGAAACATGCCCCGGGCGCTGAAATCGACGCCCGGCGGCAGGTCCGGAATGCGCGCGGCTTCTTCCCGGGCAGCGGCCAGCACGGCCCCGTCCTCGGCCGTCAGGCCCGGAGACAGGCGCAGGGTGTAGGTGGCGCCGGGCACGAAGGCGCCGCTGAGCGTGGCTGTCTTGCCGTGGGTGGAGATCTGGATGCCGGCTTCGGGCCGCACCTCCAGGTGTTCACGGATGGCGCTGGCCGACACGGGGGCCGAAAATTCCAGGCTGATACGCGTGGCGTCCATGTCCGCGTTGGGCGTCAGGTTTTCCAGGCGCAGTTCCGGGTCCAGTCGGATCTGTACGTCCTTCCTAAAAGGAGTGCCCAGGGTCAGGGTCTTGCCTTCCATGGGCAGGGTCGGGGCCACGGCCAGGGTCAGGGTCCGGCCCTGCGTGTCCTTGCGGATGGGCTGGCTGCGGAACTGGAACGAGGTGGAACGCCACTGGGTCTGCAGGCTGAGTTCCACGGCCGTGCCGTTGGCCTCGGTCAGGGACATGAGCGGCAGCAGTTTTTCAGGGTCCACGGGGCCGTTGAAGACGATGCGTCCCGTCAGTTCGACCATGTCCGGTCCCGCGTCCGAGGCCAGTTCGGTCAGGTCGGCGTCCGTGATGGCAAAGGCCCCGGTCTTGAGCACGAAGCGGGACTCGCCGCGCAGTCCGGCCCGGATCAGGGCCTCGTCCAGGGCCAGATCGTATTGCATGTCCAGGGGCAGGGGCGTCTGGGCCAGGAACTTCAGGGTATAGGGATTGCTCCAGACCCACTGTCCGGCCACGAGGGGCGCGATGGTCGCGGGGGCCGGCAGGGTGCGCGCGGCCTCGGGCACGGGCCGGTCGAACTCCATGCTGACGACGGTGCGCATCTGGCTGTCCAGGCTGACGGCCGTCACGGCCATGCCGTCGGAGCGCGCTGTCAGGTAGCGGTCCTTCAGCAGCCAGGCCTGGCCGGCGACGACAAGAAGCAGCAGGGCGATGGTCCAGTTTTTGGCGGCGTGCATGGGCACCTCAACGGCGAAAGGGTTCGGTGGCGCTTCATGGTCTGGCAAGGTCCGGAGCAAAAAGCAAGGCTTTGTCCGGGTGTTGCTTTTCAACCCTCGGCAAATCCTCTACACAACAGGAACTGGGAGGTGTTATGAACAGTCTGCTTGTTCTTGTCGGCCTCGTGGCCCTGGTCGTGCTGTGGGCTGTGGCCATCTACAATGGATTGGTGCGCAAACGGAACATGGTGGAAGAGGCCTGGAGCGGCATCGATGTGCAGCTCAAGCGCCGCACGGACCTGATCCCCAACATCGTCTCCACGGTCAAGGGCTACGCGGCCCACGAAAAAGGCACCCTGGAGGACGTGGTCCGCCTGCGCGGTCAGGCCCAGAGCGCCCAGGGCGTGGCCGAGACGGCCCAGGCCCAGGGCATGCTCGGCGCGGCCCTGGGCAAGCTCTTCGCCCTGGCCGAAAGTTATCCGGATTTGAAAGCCAACCAGAACTTCATTCAATTGCAGGCCTCTCTCGGCGAGATCGAGGAGCAACTCCAGCTGGCGCGTCGCTATTACAACGGGGCCGTGCGCGATCTGAACATCGCCGTGGAGTCGTTTCCGTCCAACCTCGTGGCCAGCCGCTTCGGCTTTGCCAAGGCCGAGTTCTTCGAGTTGGAGAGCGCGGCCGAGCGCCTCGTGCCCAAGGTGGAGTTCTGAAGGGTTCCAGGAGAGCCCGCGCTGGCCGTTGCTTCGCGCCCGGCGGCTCGGGTCAGGGCCTGTCGATGGCGGCAAAGGTCCGTCTGATGCCCCGGGAGTACTGCACGTCCGGGTAGCCGAAAATGACGAAGAGCCCTTCCTGGCTCGCGTGCCGGATGTTGTGGCGGGTCCGGAAGCGGGCCGCCTTTCTACCTTTCTGGATGAGCGGATGCACCCCGCCGAGCATGCAGGTTCCCAGGCCCAGAGACTCGGCCGCGAGCATGGCGTAGGTGGCGGCCACAATGGGGTCGGCCGGATCGCAATAGGGAGAGCCGTAGAAATACATGGCCAGGGGCGCGTCGTAATTGACGAGGTTGGTCCCGCTGCGCATGTTCTCGGTGTAGACCTTGAAAAGGGGCTGCACAAAGCCGCGAAACAGCTCGTCGGTGCTCTTGCCCCAGACCGGGCGCATGAGCCGCAAAAACCAGTCGGAAAAGAACCACTTCATTTCTTCCAGATACCCGCAGAAATCCTGGGCAAAGGTCCGGACCTTGGCCTTTGAGTCCAGCACCAGCACGTGCACGTCCGACGGAGGCAGGCCCATGGGAGCTGTCTGCGCGGCCTGCAGGATGCGGGCGATCATGTCCTCCGGGACGGCTGCGGCCGTGAATTCCCGGATGCTGCGCCGGCGTTGCAGGAGGGCCAGGAGCTGAGCGAAATCTGTGGCCGCGTCCCGGTCCGGCAGGTCGAACACATCGGCGCCCGAGAGGGTCCGTCCCGTGATGATGATGGCGCCCCGCGGGCAGATGGCCATGCAGTGGCCGCAACCGATGCAGCCGAAACAGGGCGTGGCGGACACGGTGGCCTTGCCGTCCTGCATGATGATGCTGAAATCCTTGCAGACCTGGACGCAGAGCCCGCAGCCCACGCAGCGCTCCGTGTCGATGGCGATGCGTCCGGCTTCCGAGGTGCGGGTGGTGGGAATGGCCATGTGGTGTCCGCGCTGTTGACAGTTGGGATCTGGGGGGTCGCGCATCACGCGGCAGAGCCGATCATGGATGCCTCGTGGCGACGCTGCGTCGTGAAATAGCCCTGGGCCGGGTGAAGGTAAATCCCTTCATGCCTATTTCATGGCGGCAGTCGGATGTTCCCGAATCCGCGCGAGAATATGGAGATCTTCCGCGCGTCCTCAGGCTCGATTGGCTGGGACAGACATGCCGCGCGTGACACGGCGGGGCCGGAGGGGTTAGACGTGCCGGAGCAAAGAACGGTCTCCGCATCAGGAGGGGCACATGCGAAGCGTGATGTTGGTGCTGGCGGTGTTGGTTGCTTGGTGGACGCCGGTCCGGGCCCAGACCGAACGGGTGCTGGATTTTTCCGCCGTGGTGGCCGTGCGGGCCGACGGCGCCCTGCAGGTGACCGAAACCATCACGGTGCAGGCCACGGGGGACCAGATCAAACGCGGCATCGTGCGCGAGTTTCCGACCACCTACACCTCGTCCGCGGGACGCACGGTCAAGGTCGGGTTCGAGCTCGGGGATGTGCTGCGTGACGGCCAGCCCGAACCGCATCACGTCGAGAACCGTTCCAACGGCGTGGCCATCTACGCCGGTCAGAAGGATGTGTTCCTGCCGCCCGGCCGCCATGTCTACACCCTGACCTACACGACGACCCGGCAGCTCGGTTTTTTCGAGGATCATGACGAGCTGTACTGGAACGTCAACGGAAACGGCTGGCGGCTGCCCATGGATCGCGTGGCCTGCACGGTGACTCTGCCTTCCGGAGCCACGGCCTCCGGGGGATGGCTGTACGAAGGGCCCCAGGGCGGCACCGACGGGCGGGCCGTGTCCGGTGGCGGGGACAGCATGACCTTCGTGTCGTCGCGGCCCTACGCCCCGGGCGAGGGGCTGACCATCGTCGTGTCCTGGCCCAAGGGTTTCGTGAGCGAACCCCCGGCCCAGACCATGGCCGAAACCGTGGTGGAGGAGGGCGGAGGCCTTGCCGTTGTCGGCGCGGGCGCGGCCGTTTTGCTCGTCTATTATCTGCTGGCCTGGCTCAAGGTCGGCCGGGATCCGGCCCGGGGAGTCATCATTCCTCTTTTCGCGCCGCCCAAGAATTTTTCGCCGGCCATGGTCCGCATGCTCTGGCGCATGAAATTCGACAACACGGCTTTTGGCGCGGCCATCGTCGACATGGCCGTGAAGAAAGCCCTGAGAATCGCGGAGAACGGGGCGATGCGCCTGGAACTGGCCGGAACGGCCCCTGCATCGCTGTCCCTTGGAGAGCGGGCGGTCTGGGACGAACTGCGCAAGGGCGGAACGAGCATCGAACTCAAGAGCGCGAATCACAGGATTGTCGGCCGTTCCCGGCAGGCCCTGAAGGACCGGTTGAACCGGGAGCTGGCCTCGCACTACTTCCTGGCCAATTCCGGCTGGGTCGTTCCGGGCGTGGTCATCACCCTGGCCACGGTGGGAGGGATGGCCTGGGCCGCGCCCATGCCCCCGGCCATCCTTTTCATCTGCGTCTGGCTGACCGGCTGGACCTTTGGCTGTTTTACCCTGCTGCGCCGGGTGCACGCCGCCTGGCAATCCAGGGAGGTCATGGGCAAGGTCGGCGCCGTCTTTCTTTCACTCTTCAGTTTGCCGTTTCTGGGCGGCGAACTCGCGGGACTTGGCTTTCTGGCCAGCCAGGCCGGAGTCGCGGCCACGGCGGTTTTTCTGGCCATGATCCTGGTCAACGCCCTGTTCTATGAACTGCTGAAGGCTCCGACCCATGTCGGACGGCAGGTCTTGGACCAGATCGAGGGGTTCAGGATGTATCTGTCCGTGGCCGAGAAGGACCGGCTGGGATTTCTGCACCCGCCGGACGAGACGCCGGAACTGTTCGAGAAATTCCTGCCCTACGCCATGGCCCTGGACGTGGAGAACGAGTGGGGGGAACGCTTTGCGGGCATCCTGAACAGGGCCGGATACGAGCCAAGCTGGTACGCGGGTCGCCACTGGAACGGACTGCATCCGGGCAGTTTTGTTTCCAGTCTGAGCGGGGGCATGCAGTCGGCAGTGTCCTCGGCTTCCACGGCACCGGGTTCGTCCTCGGGCATGGGTGGCGGCGGCAGTTCGGGTGGCGGCGGTGGCGGCGGTGGTGGTGGGGGATGGTGAGAGAAGGCGGTGGCGTTGGAATGCAACGATCAGAAACCGAATTCACGCAGCCAAGCGTTGTGCATTTTTTTCCAGACGTGCTCGTAAATTGGAGGAGACCAAACGCGCACCAAGAGCACCCCGCGGATCTGTGATTTTCCGGCATAGTCCGGAGGCAGCGAGGCAACAATGCCATGCCGGGGAGTCTGGGCGAGGGGAAGTTTGCTCGCCCGTGTTTCGACGGTGGTCTCGATCTGTCCGCCATGACTATCCGCCAGGAGCGGCCAGGTGACAATCCTGTCGGCATAGCTTTCCAGGTTCTCGATTTCGCAGGTCATACTGCCCCCCCCGAGATTGTCGGGCAGGAAGGTGCCCTTCATGCCCTTTTCCAGAAGCGCGAAGTCCTCGTTGCCGGCCAGTCCGCTTACCATCCAGTTCCTGGTCGATCCAACGACCATGAGCTCATGCCCCTGATGGATGACCGAGCCCTGCTGCAGCGTTCGGTCGCGAATCATGATTCTGCACTCACGGGGGGCTCTGATAGTCAGTTTGTCCTGTTCTTTTTGACGCTCAAGCAAGGCGGCGCGAGCGGCGCGCAATTCTTCCCGAAGGATTGACATGTTGACGGTGGATGCATCGTCCACGCTGGCCGCGGCAAGACGCTGCTCGAGCAATTGGACCCGAATCCGTGCTTTGTCCACGGCTCGTTCCAATTCGGGGTTGGAAAGTTGGGCCAGGGCCTGTCCGGCCTCCACGGTGTCGCCGGGTTGGCCAGAAAAAAACTCTATCCGTCCTCCAATCGGCGCGTAAATGTGCGCTTCATCTCGAAGCAGAACAAGGGCTGGAATGCGGACGGTTCCGGGCAATGGCGTGATGGAGGCCAATATGGCTAAACCCAGAAGAAGCCCAAGGGGTTTGTGCATGGAGACACCCTTCTCTTCCTGACGGATTTTGTTCCAAGCTTGAAATTCTCGTGCGATGGGCAGGATGATGAACCAGCCGACCTCGACGGCCATGAGAAAAATACCCAACATCTTGAAGAAAAACGAATAGACAAGATACGCAATGCCCAGAAACAGAAAAAAGCGGTAGATCCAGGTCGCTACGGCGTAAACGATCATCAGATTCCGTTCACGGTCAGGCAGCTGTTCCGGGCAGGGCCTGTTCAATCCAAAGAGGATATTGCGTATTTTCCATTTTGTCAGGGCAAAGGCGCGTGGCTGAAGATTCGGGATGCCCCACCAATCCATGAGCAGGAAATAACCGTCGAAACGCATGAATGGGCTGGCATTGACGGCCAGACTGACCACCCATGTCACTGCGGCAAAGAGAAAGCAGATGTCGCGCAACCGTCCCGACTCAAGCAGGTTCCAGCTAAGCAGGGCCCAGCAGGCCAGTATCATCTCCACGCCGAGTCCGGCCAGGCTGATCAGGAAGCGTTGATTGTGCCGGGGCAGTTTCCAGGCCTCCGATGCGTCTGTGTACAGCATTGGATACCCCAGGATGATGGCAACGCCCATGGTTCCGACCCGGCAACCAAAATGTGTCGCAGTGAAGGCATGTCCGAATTCGTGCAGGGTCTTGGCGAAGATCATTGCCGCCAAGGTCCAGACAATGCCTTGAGCTGACAGCATGTCGGGAACGAAGGAGGTGAAGTCATCCCAGCGCAAGGAAACAAGAGCCAGCCCTGCCAGTCCGGCCAGGACCGAAAGGGTCAGAAACAGCGGCGTGAAAAGCCAGGAGATGAGGGGCAGGAATCGGCGCAGGTGCGCGCTTGGATGGAGCAGGGGGATGCGGAAGGACAGGTAGTGGTGGAGCAATGTCACGGCAAGGCCACGCTTCTTGGCATTGACCAGCGTCATCAGATAGTCCGTGTCCCTGGCGGAAGAGGCCTGCAGCAATTGCTCCCTGGCCAGGATGGTGGCCACCTCTTCCACATCCTGGCGCGTGATGCGAGGCCAGAAACGGGCGTTGATGGCATTGAGAATGTCGTCTGGATTGCCGAGATGCCAAAATTTGAGGATGACCAGCTCTCGCCGGCCTATGGTAAAAAAGCGGTTTGTCGTAATGTCATGCAGGGTCCAGGCCGGGAGGCCGTTTTTGTGCGCCGGAGCGGGATGGATGTCGATATCTTCGCGCAGGGGCCGCAGGGTCGTGCCAGCAGCGTTCATACCCCGATCCAGACACGAAGGATGGCCAAAGGGCGCCGGAAAAGATAAAGTCCGAGGGGGATTTGCTGGCCGAAAATCCGGCCGGTCCCGAAATGACCGATCCGCATTTCCGGTACCCCGACTTCGATGCTGGCCAGAACTTCGTAGGCCAGGTTCCCCTTGGGATCCTTGTCCGGCTGATACGCGACGGAATAGACCCGGGCCTGGATGGGATCGTTCGGAGATACGTTCATGTAAAGGTGGACCAGATCGCCAACGTGGACCAATCCCGTGTCGCCAGCCGGCACCCAGATCTTGACCTCTACTCTGGACGGGTCTGCGATGGTCAGCAGCCGCTCTCCCATGGCCACAGATTTTCCGGTCCAGGACGGAAAATCGTCGATCAAAGCCACTCCGGCCATTGGAGCCGTGATGCGCATCCGCAGCTTGAGTTCCTGCAGGTACATCATTTCCGACCGTGCTTCTTCGCGTTTGATTTCCAGTTCGGGCAGGCGCAAGGGGCTGTCGGCCAGGAACAATGCGCCCTGCTTGGCTTGGCGCAGGGCTTCCTCGGCTCCGGCCAGGGTTTCTTTGGCCACGATGATTTGGTTGTCGATGCGGAGTTGCTCGAAAACCAAGAGCTCCTGGCCGGTCTGAATGTTTTCGAACGGGCGGACCGACATCCGGTCGACAATGCCGTCGACGGGCGCCCTGACAACGATGGGGTCCAGGGGGACGACTTCACCCATTCCCAGGATTGCCGACCTGATGGGCAGAAACATTGCCAGGACTAACGCGACAGCCATGATCCAGGAGACTCGAGGCCGCATGGCGTGCCGGATTCGCGCGGACAGGTCTCGCTTGTGCATGAACCGCAGCAGGGCGCCCGTCATGGTGCAAAGGCGTTGCATGGCCATGGCCTCGGGATTGGTCCAGGGCTGGCTTCGGGCGGCCATGAAGAGGCCCGCCTGCTGATTCGGGCGAATCATGACCGCGCAGCAGAGGACATGGGCGGGCAGCCATTGGTTCCATTCCTCGCGCAACTCAGCGGGGAGGGCTTCGGGTCTGAGCAGTCGGGGCGTCGTTTTTTGGGAATCAAGGTCCGCATGGACGCTGATTCGAGTCAGATACTGGCTGAACGGAGCGTTCGGGTCTGCCTCGGCAATGCTTGAGATACTCAGGGGCAGGCCTTGGAATTTCGGAGACGGGACCAGACAGGCCAGTTCGTAGGGCACGCTCTGCCTGGATTCGTTGACCAGGATGAACAACAGCTCCCGAACCTGCTCGGCGGCCAGCATGCGGTCTTCAATGCCTTGGGTCTGGAACGCGGCCTGCGGCATGCCAGTCACGGCGGCCTCCACATCAGGGCACAAGCTGTACCACCCCGGTCATGCCGGGCTTTACGGACGAGGATGTCGCGTCAAGGGTGCAGAAGACTTTGATGCTTCGGTTCAGGGGGTCGGCCGCTGGCGAGAGTTGCCGGACCTTGCCCGGCAGAAGGGCGCCGGTCTCATGAACGCGCATGGAAAGCTTCTGGCCGGGATGGACGCTGGTGACCATATTCGAAGGAATGAGAACATGCACCTCCAACTCTTCCAAACCAACGATTTCCATCAGCGGTTTTCCGGTGCTGACGTATTCCCCCTTGCCGACGGCCAGGGACAAAACGGCCCCCGAGAACGGAGCCTTGATCGTGCATCGTTCCAGGTCCAGCTCGCTCAAGACCTTGGCCTGGATGCTGATGTCCAGCTCGCTCTTGGCCTTGTCGACTTCTTGCATGCTCGCCGATTCCATTTTGGCCAATCCTTGCGTGTTTTCCAGTATCGCCTTGGCCAGTCGCTCTGCGGCCCTGGATTGGGCCAACAGGGCCTGAAAGCTGCGGCTGTCGAGCTCGAGGAGCGTTTCTCCAGCGCTGAAGTTTTCCCCTTCGCGCACCTTGATGCTTTTGACAACGGCACCGACCTGACTTGAAAGTACGGCGTGGTTGCGGGCCACGATCTGTCCGCGCAGTTCTTCCGCGGAAACAGAGGACACGGGGCTATGGGGCGATGCCGGAAGTGTTTCCGTTTCTGACGCCCCGGCCATGCTGCCCAGAACAAGGGTCAAGGCCAGGGAGAGGGCGATTCCAAAGAGGCCTTTCACTGGTTCTGTCCGTTCGTTGTCGTTGGCGCAGGGGAACTCAGCAGCGCACCAAGGTCGGCCTGGGTCCACAGCTTGCCGTTCGCGTCTGCGATGGTTCGGGTCAGCTCGGCCAATTCTTCGGGAAGATTGGCGGCGTCAAGGTAGTCGACCCCGATGGTATTGTACACGTTGCCCATGGCCTCGTAATGATTGATGAGGGCCTGTTCCCGGTTGAGACGGCCGACAATGGCCGCCGCCGACTTCTGGATGGAGTCGAGCATGATGCCCTGGCGTTGCTGGACCTGGAGGGTGGACAGTGCCTTGAGCCGCTCATCAACCTCGGCCAGCTGTTGGGCCCGGGCATGATTCTGAGCCGAGAAGAGATGTTGCTGCCAGGCCAGATGAACCTGAGTCAGCACGGCCATGCCCACGGCCAGACCTTGGGCGTCTTCGACATGTTCCTGGACTTCGAACATTTTTTTCTTGGCGGGCCATTTCACGATGTTCATCAGGTTGTAGGCGACGTTTGCCGAGGCCTGCTGCCATGCGGAGTGCAGGTCGTAGCTGTTGGAGGAATAGTCCGACGAAAGGTTCAATCCGATGCCAGGTACAAGGTCGAATATCGCTTTTTTGGCTTCAAGTGCCGTGATGCGTTTCTGGTAGCCCCATTGAATGATTTCCGGCCGATGGGCGAAGGCATACTCCTCGAGCATCGAAGGGTGCGCGTGAAGGGTTATGATGGTTCCATACCAGGATGGAGCCACCAGCCTTGGCAAACGGTTTGCGGGCATGTTCATCAGGGCCGCAAGCTGCACCTTGGCCAGCGCCAGGTCGCGCTGCAGTTCTTCAAGCTGTTTGATGGTTTGTATCAGCCCGCGCTGGTAGACAAGGACCTGCTCCAGAGGCCGCAGGCGTTCGGTTTCGATTTGTCTGGCCTTGGCCAGAGCTTCTTCGGCCTGAAGCAGGGTCTTGTCCACGTCGTCCTTGAGTTGCTGGGCAACGAGGACCTTAAGAAACATGCCGCGGGTTTCAGAGACGATGTCTTGGACCACCTTGCGTTGCTGCTCCTTGGCCATGAGGTAGCGGTTGGCTTGCTGGTGGAGCGTGTAATAATTGATTCCGAGGTCGAGGATGTTCCAGGACAAGGAGATGCTCCCGGTCCGCTTGGTGCGGTCCTCGCTGGTCGTGTAGTCGTTTGATGTCACGCCGGTGCTCAGGTTCTTGCTGCGCGAGGCGTCGTCGTTGCTGCGGTGTTCAGCTTGGCCCTTGGCCGTGATGTCTGGAAGCATGTCATAGAGACTCAAGTCGTATTGGCGCTGTCGAAGGTTCGCCTCGTACATCTTGACCCGGTGTTCGAGGTTGTACCCTGAATCCGTGAATAAGTGTTGCCAACGTTGTTGGCTCGAAATTTCAACCATAT
>CAZPSN010000024.1:0-64527 GCA_964589645.1 uncultured Desulfovibrionaceae bacterium | reverse complement strand
GGGTTACCCAAGCTGATCGTGGTCGGTCAATTCCACATTAAACGTCGAAGAACCTAAAAACTATGTCTTTGGAATTATAAAATGACTCTGCAAATATCCGGGGCGAAGTAACAAGAAGTAATACAGCAAGAATTCCATAACTATAATTTCTGAAGCGATGAGCTGCCAATGCGTAGACAGCAATTGCGCCCATCATCGAAAAAATAAAAGTGAGGAAATGTCTATAGATATAAATTTCTCTGGAGTCCTGCAGGGAAAGGGCTCTCTCTAGAATAGCCGCAAAAAGCTCAAAGGCCACTCCATAATCTTTATCGTACCAATCGTGCAAGTTAGGCGCAGCACTGATTTCTGGGCTTAGTAGAATTGGAAAAAACGATTCTCCTAGATACTTGGTATTCACCAGACCATTCATCCGAGAGGTAGGCTCGTCCCATGAAACACCATAATCGGCTACACAAAATACACCAATAAAGAAATAAGCCACGAAGAAAAAAATGGGGACTAATTTTGCTTTACGTGGCATTGGAACTTACCTTTTCATGTAGAGCATTGCATTCTACTATAAGACAATAGGCTCAAGTCTCGCGTTGACTTTTCTTGGTGGCTTGATGGAGAAGAATAGAGTTCGAGTCTTGCATCAGCGACCCCGTCATGTCGGCCCGCTCAGCGTTACTTCAACCTGTACCACACGCCACGCCCCTGTCCGCCCATTGTAAGCAGTCCGCTGGCTGTGAGTTTGCGGAAGTGGTCTTTCAGGGTATTGCGGCTGGCTCCGGTCAGAATGCTCATTTCCTTGAGCGTCACGCGGCCATGCTCGCGCGCGAATTCCACGATACGCATGGAAAGTTCCGGCATGGCGGCCAGCAACACGCGTTCCCTTTCCAGTTTCAAAGCCAGTCGCTTCATTTGCGCATGCAGCGCGCGCAGGAAGAACGTCAACCAGGGCTGCCAGTTCGGAGCCTCGGAGCGCAGCGTTCCCTGCGTTTGACGCAGGGCCAGATAATACCCTTCCTTGTTTTCCTCGATCACGCTTTCCAGTGCACTGTACGGCGTGTACGCATAGCCACAGCGCAATAGTAACAGCGCTGTCAAAATTCGCGAAAGCCGTCCATTGCCGTCCTGAAAGGGATGGATAGCTAGAAAGACAACCGTGAAAACTCCGATGGTCAGCAGCGGATGCAAGTTCCGTGTTTCCATGGTTGCCTGCGTCCATTCGAGCAATTCCCGTAAACGAGATGGTGCATCAAAAGGAGTGGCGGTTTCAAAGACGACACCGATCTGTTTTCCCTGAGCATCAAAGGCCACAACATTGTTCGGTGTTGTCTTATAGTTGCCCCGATGCCTTTCATCCTTGTCGCTATGGCGCAGCAAATCACGGTGTAATTGGCGGATGTGGTTCTCCGTCAAGCCAATGTGCGTCCAAGACTCAAAAATCCGCTCCATTGTCTCTGCATATCCGGCAACTTCCTGTTCATCCCGCGTGGCAAAGGAACGGATGGAGAGATTGGCCAGCAGTTTTTCCACTGCGCTGTCTGAAAGCGCGCTTCCTTCGATGCGAGTGGAAGAGCCGATGCTTTCAATAGTGGCGACCCGCCGTAGCGCGGAGAGACGCTCTGGCGCGAGCGTGCCAAGGGCTTGCCACGCTCCTTTGAATTCATCGATTTCCGCTGTCAGGGTAAGCAGTTCCGGGGTGATGACAAGGCTGTTTGTCGTGATCATGCCCAAAAATACATCCGATTCCATCCGTTTTGTCAAGCCGAATTTTCATCCGATTCCATCCAATTAAACCAGTCGGGCTGTGAAAGGGGCCTTTCTTCTGTCCCTTCGCACATAAATGCCAAGGACGTGCGTTCGATCGGATCGAACCTCAAATATGGCGTGCCGTTATTATAGTTATCTTGGGCATGCTAAAATAGGGAGGAGCGGCAAGGCCCTGAGGCGCCGTTTCCCGGGATGCGGCCACGCGAAGCCCCTGGGTTGTCATCGTCGCCCCTTGCATTCCGCACATCCTCGGTGGATACGTCGCCCATGAAACAATGCGAGATTTGTCATCATGAGTTAGTTGGCAGGATCGTGCTTGCCACCGTTCCCTACGGGCCGCACGACCTCGTCTGCGTCGGCAATCCCAGAGGGATGGCGCGGGTCCGGGATGCGTATTCCGTCCAGGTCAGCGAGCACGAGCACGTCTATCTGCAGGACCCGGCGAATCTGTTGTCGCACAGCTGCGACCCGAATCTCTACATCAGGGACAACGATGTCGGCGCGTACAGTTTTTATGCGACCAGGAACATCCAGCCGGGAGAGGTCCTGGCCTTTCACTACGGCATGTGCGAGGCCGAGGTGGTCGCCTTCTCGGTCTGTCATTGCGGGTCGCCGCGCTGCACTGGAACGGTGACTGGATTCAAGGCGGCGTCACTGCATGTGCAGGACGAACTGTATCGTCTCGGCGTGGCGGCGTATCTGCGGGAATGGTACGAGCGGGCGCGGCAGGGCTGAGGCAGAGTCGGGGCGGATGTCATCGGGGGTTATAAAGCCTGGTCTCCTCATGGCTCCACGAGGATCATTTGCGCAAGCTGGAGAAAATACTCGGTGGACCAGATCGCCAACTCTTCTGCGTCGCTGACGAAATGCTCGACATCCTGCCTGGCTGAGGCGAAATCAACGGACTCAATCCGCTGGTGCAGAATTTTCATGAATTGCTCCCGATCCATGTCGTCGCCCGACCAGTGCCCGCTTTGTCGGGACCGCTCCGAGAGGTGGGCGAGATTCAGGGGTACGCCCTTGCGCACATACCATTCAAAATCGTACCAGTCGCGTCCTTTGACCCGGTTTTTCCATTGCCTGAAGAGCAGCGCATGCATTTTTCCGGCAAAGAGGTCGGGTAGGGCGAAGCACTTCACATAGAAAGAATATGGCTGGATCAGGAGCTTTTCCTCGGTGGCGAAGCCTAGGGGCGGGTCTGTATCGACCTCGAATTTTATTTTGAGCGTTTTGCGGCCGGACACGTGCAGATCATAGCGGCTGGATGTTTTCTTCAGGAACGCCGAAACAATGTCCGAAGCCGCCGTCTTCTGCTTTTCCTCGATCTGGATCTCAAAACCAAAGGCGGAAAATTCGTCGCGCAGGGTTTGCAGATACGGGGCGAAGGAGAAGGTGCTGTCGGGCTTGAGCAGGGAAAAATCCAGGTCTTCCGAGAATCGCCGCAGCCCGTGAAAGATGCGCAGACAGGTGCCGCCGTAGAATGCGGCCTTGCCGAAAAAGCCTCCGCGCCCGAGGCCCGCCAGGGCGATTTCTTGCATGACTTCCCGCAGGGCGTGGGTTTCCTGGGCATCCGTATGGCGGGGATACCTCGCCAGCATCTGTTCGATGACCATCATCGCAGGCTCTCCAGTGTTTTTGTCAGCACCTCCAGATGACGGGACTTGTAGCCCGCACCTGCGCAATCCCGCACAATCGAGATGTCCATGGCGGCAATGGCCTCCATGTCCAGTCGCATGTGAGCCAGCAGCCATGTGCTCATGGTGTCCACAGTCATGCTCGGCAGGCCGCGCGTCAGCATGACAAGATCGCACAGCGCCTTTTCCGCGCTGGCCAGCAGAAAGGACCCTCCGTCCAAAGTCTGCTCCATGCGGATGCCGATGGCGTAAGCCTTTTGCGGGAGATGCGCGTAGGAAAAACGTCCAACCGGCGTGGTCATGGTCCGGCTGCGCTTGAGGGTGACCGATGTCACGTCGACCACGCCTTCGGGAATCAGGCCGTGCCACCCGAGGGCGTACTCAAGGGAGACATAGGACGGCCCCAGGATATGGTTCGCGAGCAACGGCAGACAAAGCGGCTTGTCGTGTTCATCCGGACCAAGCACATAAAGACCGCGCCGGAGTTTGAGCACGGCGCCCTTGGCCAGAAGGTCCGAAATCTTATCGTTGGGACGTTGGTATCCCTTCAGGAGGGCCACCAGAACATCATGGCCAAAAGGAGTGCCGCCCAGGGAGCGAAGGGTTTTCAATACAAATGCCTCGTATTTTTTGTAGGGATAATCGGTTTTTATCCGATTATCCCTACAAAATCAAACAACACGACGAAGCGCTGGCCTGGGGTACGGGATGCCGTATCCCTCAGAGGCCCTTTTTCGGATCGAAATCCTGACCCAGGGCCGCGGGAGCGGTGATGGGCCAGGCTCCGGAAAAGCCTTTGAGGAACGGGTAGCGGCGCATGAGGTCCTGCATGAAGTTCATGCGGCCCAGGTTCACGGCCAAAAGCGTGACGATCATCATGGGGAAGGGCGCGACCTGGAAGACCTGGGCCGGGATGGAGGGGAAAGCGTCCTGCAGATAGATGCCCGAGACCTGCAGGGCGGCGAAGAAATACGCCCCGATGGCCGCCCGCACCGGGTGCCAGCCGCCGAAGATGACGATGGCCAGGGCGATCCAGCCCGCGCCCTCGCAGCCCTGGGGCCGGCCCCAGCCCGGCTTGACGGCCAGGGAGTAGGCCGCGCCGGCCAGTCCCACCATTGCCCCGCCCGCCAGACAGGCCCAGAGCCGCGTCAAGCGCACCCGGGTGCCCCGCCCGAACGCCGCCCGTGGCGACTCGCCCACGGCCCGTAGCCGCATGCCCGCATTGGTCGCGTACATCCACCACCAGCACAACCCGATGGCCGCCAGGCTCACGGTCACCACGGGCGATTGCCGCCCGAGCAGGGCGTCCAGGACCGGCGTTTCGGACAAACCGGGGATGCCCCAGAGGCCAAGGGTCGGTCCGGGCTGGCGGGAAAAGGCATGACCCAGGAAATAGGCCAGGTCGCGGGCCAAAAGGGTCAGGATGAAGCCCACGGCCAGCTGGGACTGGCCCAGGTAGATATTCGTCAGGCCCAGAACCAGGGCCACGGCCGCGCCGACAAGCATCCCGGCCAGGGCGCCGGTCCAGGGGCTGCCCGTGGTCGCGGCCACGGCAAAGGAGGCCATGGCCGCGAGCAGCATGGTGCCGTCCAGGGACAGATTGATGACCCCGGCCTTCTCGGTGATGGTCTCGCCCAGGGTGGCCAGGACCAGGGGGGAACCGGCCAGCAGGATTCCTGCCAGAATCAGCGCGAATTCCTGCATCAGCATCCCTCCCGGCAACGATTCAGGTAGGAGCGAAGCCCCTGGGTCACGAACACGGACAAGACCATGAGCCCCTGGATGACGCCGCTCAAGGACGAATCCAGGTTCAGCTGCAGTGGCAACTGGATGGAGCCCACGTTCAGCACGGCGAAAAAGAAGCAGATCAGGGGCACGGGCGCGATGCGAAACGAGGCCATCATGCCCACCAAGAGGGCGGTGTAGCCGTAGCCCGAGGAGATGCTCGGCAGCAGGCGGTGATAAACGCCCAGCACCTGCACGGCCCCGGCCAATCCGCCCAGGGCTCCGCACAGGGCAAAGGCCTGCAGCATGCGCCGGCGCGGGCCCAGGTTGAAGAGCCGCGCCGCCTTGGGATTCTGGCCCACGGCCTTGAGCCCCAGCCCCCACTGGGTGCGCAGCAACAGCCAGCCCACCAGCAGCAGGGAGACAGCGGCCAGGATCAGGGCCGTCCAGCTGGCGGCCAGGGAGCCGATGCGGTCCAGCCACAGGGTCGCGTGCAGGGTTTCCGTGCCGCTCATGGACGCCACGCCGGGCCGTTTCCAGGGGCCGAAAATGAGCCAGATGGTCAGGCCCGTGGCCACGAAATTGAGCCCCAGACCGGAAAAGATCTCATGCACCCGGCCCCAGGTCTTGAGGTAGCCTGAGAGCAGGGCCCACAACGCCCCGCCGGCCATGCCCGCCAAAAGGGCCAGGGCCACGTGCAGGGGGCCGCCCTCGGCAAAGGGCATCAGGGCGCCGGTGCAGCAGATGGCGCCCAGGACCACCTGGCCCTCGATGCCGATGTTCCACAGCCGGGCCGTGAACGGGACGAGCAACCCGGCCGAGCACAAGAGCAGCGGGACGAACACGGTCAGAACCTGGCCGAACTTGGACATGGACCCCAAACCGCCCAGGACAAGGATGCGCAGGGCCTCCAAGGGCGGCGCGCCCACGGGCAGGGCCACCAGCACGGTCAGGGCCAGGGCCAGCAGCGGGGCGGCCAGGACCCAGAGCAGGCGCTCCAGCCAGGATTCACGCGGCATGTCCGGCCTCCAGGGTTTTGCCGGCCATGAGCGCGCCCAGGGTTTCCACCGTGGTCAGGCTCCGGGGCACGTCGGCCACCAGGGTCCGGTCGTAGAAGACCAGCACCCGGTGGCTGTGTTCGATGACCTCGTCCAGGTCGGGCGAGAAGAAAAAGAGCGTGGCCCCGAGGCGGCAGCGGTTTCGCAGATGTTCCCAGACCTGTCGGGACGAGCCCTGGTCCAGGCCGCGGGTCGGATGCTCCATGAGCAAGAGGGGCGCGTTGTCCGGGATGAGCGAGAGCAGCAGTCGCTGCTGGTTGCCGCCCGAGAGGGACTTGGCCGCAGTGTCCGGATGGGCGCGCAGATTGAAGCGCTCCACGCACTGCTCACGGTGAAAGGCCTCCAGGCGAGGGGCCTGTTCCGGAAAGGCCAGCAGGATGTGCTCGCGGATGGAGAGATCCGGAAACAGGGCCTGGCTCATGCGGTCGGCTGGCACGAAATGCACGCCGCGCCTGTGCAGGATCTTGAAATCGTTGGTGGCATGCCTCTGCCCGTCGAGCACAATGGCGCCCTCGGCCAGACGGTCCAGGCCGCACAGACCGCGCAGGAAGAGTTCCTGGCCGCTGCCGTCCAGGCCGGCCAGGCCGATCATCTCGCCCGGGGCCGCCGTCAGGTCCAGGGGACCGAGATGATATTTGGGGCCGGCGAAGGTGGCCCGGTCCAGGCGCAGGCGGCAGACCTCACCCGTCGGGGCGGCCGGGATGTCGCGGACGTCTTCGTCGGCTTCGCCGAACATGAGCCGGACCAGGTCGGAGGCTTCGCAGGGCGTGGCCACCTCGGCCACGAGGCGGCCCTGGCGCATGACGAAGATGGCGTCGGCCATTTCCAGGGCCTCGGAAAGCTTGTGCGTGACCAGCACCACGCTGTGCCGCTCTTCCCGGGCCAGACGGGTCAGCAGGCCGAAGAGGTTGCGCTTCTGCTCCGGGGTGATGCCCGTGGTCGGCTCGTCCAGGATGAGCGTGGTGGCGCCCAGATCCAGCAGGCGCAGCAGTTCCAGCAACTGGCGCTCGCCCACGGTCAGGGCGGCGATGGGTTCGTCGGGCAGGAAGCAGACGCCCAGGTGGTTGGAGAGTTCGCCGAGCTTGTTCACCACCTCGACGCGGGTGCGCGGCGTCCCGCCCAGGCGGAAGTTTTCCCAGACCAGCATGGCCGGGAAATCCAGGGGGTCCTGGTAGAGCATGCCCACGCCCAGGCTCTGGGCCAGGGAGGGGGTGAGCCGGGCATGGCTTCCCCCGCCCATGGTGATGGTGCCGGAGTCGGGTACGGTATGACCGGCAAGAACGCGCATGAGCGTGCTCTTGCCGGCCCCGTTTTCGCCCACCAGGGCATAGATGCGGCCGGGTTCCAGGGTCAGGCTGATTGCGTCGCAGGCCCGGACCCGGCCATAGGTCTTCTGAATGCGGTCCAGGACGATCATTTGGCGCTGGACTGTCCTTCCATGCCCTGCAGGAGCTGCGGCAGGGCCCAGACCTGCTCGTCCGTGGCATCCTGGCCATCTTTCAGGAAGACGCTGCCGTCCTGGAAGTTGAGCGGTCCCTTGAACAGATTGATCTTGCGGCTGCCCAGATCGGCGGTGAAGGCGTCGAGCTTGGCCTTGTTCGCGGCCGTGAGCCCTTCACCGGCCATGAAGCCCACGGGCGAGGCGTCGCGATCGTTGATGTTGGCCCAGTCCGGGGCGTCCCACTGGAAGTCCTGCTTCCAGGTGCCGGCCTGCACGGCCTTGGCCATGCGCAAGAATCCCGGACCCCAGTTGAAGTAGGGCACGCCCAGGCAGGCCGGTCCCTGGCCTTCGCAGGCTTTTTCGAAATCGTAGGGGATGGCCCAGGCGTCGCGGCCCTGGTCACGCTTCTGACGGGCCACGGTCACGGCCTCGGGGGTGTCGATGCCGGAGATGACCACGTCGTAGCCGCCGTCGAAGAAGGAACCCGCCACCTGGGTGGGGTCCGTGGTCACGCCGGGGATGTTGAACCAGAAGCCGATCCAGCTGACCTTGAACTTGAGGTCCTCGGCCTTCTTGCCGAGCACTTCGGTCCAGGCGTAGCGCGCGCCGAGGTAGACCGAGGCGGCCAGACGACGGGTCTCCTCGTTGATCAGCGGCCCGAGGTAGGCGATCTGGCCGGTCTTGGTGGTCAGGGCGGCGACAAAGCCGGCCATCATCTTGCCGTATTCCATGCGGCCGAACAGGTTGCCGAGATTCTTGGGGGCCTTGCCGGTCAGGACATCGTCGCCGGACACGTGGATGAAGGTCTTGTCCGGGTGCAGGCTCGCGGCCTCGCGGATACCGTCCTTCATGTCATCGGACCCGGCGATGATCAGGTCCGCGCCCTTTTCGACCAGATCGTCCACCACTTGCGGGATGGTCAGGCCGGGACGGTCGGCGGGGTTGACCTTGTCCAGATAGATGAGCTTGGCGCCGGGAAGTTTCTCCTCCACGTATTTGCCGCCATCGTACTGGGCCTGGCTGTAGCCCTTGTCGTTGTAGGGGCCGACCAGGATGAGGCCGATGGTCAGGTCCTTGGCCAGAACCAGGGACGGGCAGAGCAGGATGGTCGCAAGACCCAGAACGCCGAGAAAACGCTTCATGTCTTCCTCCGAGGGTGGTGGCGCGGCCAAGGCGGCCAAACGCCTGGATGTGGCCTTCGCCTGGCGCGGGCCATGCGGAAGCCGGGTGAAAAAGGGCCTGGGACCGGGCTCGTGGACCGGGGACGGTGCAAAAAAGCAAACCAAGACTTTGCCACCACCTGTCGCGAAGTCAACAGGCTTGTGTTCCCGGCCCAATGCGTCCAGGCCCGGGAAAGGCGGCCCGCTCGTTGCCAAGGACGGTCTTTCCGTGTTGAATTGAGGTCAGGCGAGAATTCATCATGCCTCCGGTTTCATCCGGCAACTTCTTGCGTCACAAGGATACGTCCGTCATGACCTGGATCAGAACCATCCCGCACAAGGCCTATTTTCTTTTTCTGACCGCGCTGTTCAGCGTCGAGTTTCTCGTCTTGGCCATCGAACCGCATGACCGCCAGGACTGGGCCCTGGAGAACGCCCTGGTTTTGCTCTTTTTTGTCTTTCTGTTCTGGACGTTCAAGAAGTTCCCCTTCTCCCGGATTTCCTACACCCTCATCTTCCTCTTCCTGGCCATCCATGAAATCGGGTCCCACTACACCTATTCCGAGGTGCCCTACGACGCCTGGTTTCAGGCTTTTTTCGGCACGACCTTCAATGCGCTGGTGGGCTGGGAGCGCAACAATTTCGACCGCATCGTGCATTTCCTCTACGGCCTGCTCTTGGCCTATCCCATCCGCGAGATCTATTTCCGCGTCGCCAACGCCGAGGGGTTTTGGGGGTATTTTCTGCCCCTTGACTTCGCCATGTCCACCTCCATGCTCTACGAACTCATCGAGTGGGGCGCGGCGGAATTCTTCGGCGGTGAACTTGGCGTGGCCTATCTGGGCACCCAGGGGGACATCTGGGACGCGCACAAGGACATGCTCCTGGCCAGCGTGGGCGCGCTCCTGGCCATGCTCGTGACCATGGGGCTCAACATGCGCCTGCAGAAGGATTTCGCCCGCGAGTGGTCCCGCAGCCTGGACATCAAGCATCCCGAGCCCCTGGGCGAGGACGAGATCGCCCGCCTGCTGGAGGAGCGGACGCGCTCGTCCTGACGGGCGGCGGAGGAAGAGAAATCCGTGGGCAACGGACCGCATCCGGTGTATGACTCCTCCAAAACAGGAGGTCACCATGAGCACCTGCGATCTGAAGGAATCGGCCGCATTCATCACGTCCAAGGACACCCTGGACGGCGTGTACCCGGGGCTCATCCTGGGCATCAACGCCTGCCGGTTGGGTATGGACGCCACGATCTTCTACACGTTCATGGGTGTGAACGTGATCCGCAAGGGCTGGGCGGACAAGATCAAGTTCCATCCACCGGGGTTCATGGGCGCCCTGCCCGGGATGTCCAACGTCGCGACCTGGATGATGAAGCAGAAAATGGACAAGGCCAACGTGCCGTCGGTCACGGACCTGCAGGAGGTGGCGGCCATCGAGGGCGTGCGTTTTGTGGCCTGCCGCATGACCGTGGACATGATGGGCATCGACGAGAAGGAATTCATCGACGGGGTGACCATCATGACTGCCGAGGAGTTTCTGCGCCACGCCAAGGACTGCAAGATCCTGCTCTACACCTGATCGTTGTTTCCGGTAAAGTCTGCGCGAACCGGGCCCCGAGCCCGGTTTTTTTGCGCCCCCGGATCAGCCGAAGCGGCGGCGGAAGATGATCACGGCGATGGTCTGGGTGACCACGGCGATGACGAGCAGCGGCACGGCGCTCTGCAGGACGAATTCCACCGGCGCGTCCTTGAGGAAAAGGCTTTTCATGATGACGATGAAATGGCGGATGGGGTTGATCCAGGTCGCGGTCTGCAGCCAGGCGGGCATGTTCTCCACGGGCGAGGCGTAGCCCGAGAGCAGGATGGCCGGCATGATGAAGGCAAAGGAACCCAGGAAGGCCTGCTGCTGGGTCGAGCAGATGGCGCTGATGAAGAACCCCGTGCCGACCAGGGCCAGGAAGTAGAGCACGGCCGAGGCGTAGATCAAGAGCAGGGAGCCGGTCAGGGGCACGTCGTAGACAAAGACGGCGGCGGCGATGATCACGCTGGCCTGGAAGAGGCCGACCAGCATCGCGGCCGCGGCCTTGCCGATCATGATCATCTCCGGGGTCAGGGGCGAGACCAGAAGCTGCTCGAAGGTGCCGTGTTCCCGTTCGCGGGCCACGGACAGGGCGGTCAGGATGAGGGCGCTGACGGTCAGGATGATGGCCACCAGGCTGGGCAGGATGAACCACTGGTATTCCAGGTTCGGATTGTAGCGGTGGCGCACGACCAGTTCGGAGTCCGGGGCCCGGCCCGCCGCGCGGGTGCGCTCGTTGAAGTAGGCGGTGGTGATGTCCTGGACGTAGCTGGCCGCGATCTGGCTGCTGTTGGAGCGGCGGCCGTCCAGCAGGACCTGCATGGGCGCGGGTTCGCCCAGGGCCGCCTGGCGCGAGAAGTCCGGGGCGAAGCGGACCACGGCGATGGCCTGCTGGCGGTCGATGACGCTGGCGATCTGGCCGGCGCCGGACAGGTGGATGATCCGTGGAAAGGCCCGGGCCAGGGCGAAGCGCTGCGTCAGTTCCGTGGCCGCCGCGCCCCCGTCCTCGTCCAGCACGGCCAGGGTGTTGTTCTTGACCTCCATGGTCGCGGCCAGGGGGAAGAGGATGGTCTGCAGGATGACCGGGATGATCACCAGCTTGCGGCTTTGCGGGTCGGCCAGGATGATCTGCAGTTCCTTGCGGATCAGGGCCAGGATGCGCCAGATGGTTTTCATGGTTATCCGTCCAGCCTGCGTCTGGTCGCGCGGGCGGTCAGGGTCAGGAACAAAACGCTCGTGCCCGTCAGGAAGAGGATGTCCGGACCCAGGATGGACCAGACGTCGCCGGCCAGGAAAAGGGTTTGCAGGGCGCTGACAAAGTAGCGCGGCGGCAGCAGGTAGGTCAGCAGGCGCACCGGCAGGGGCATGCTGGCGATGACGAAGAAGGCGCCAGAGAGCATGACCGCGGGCAGAAAGGCGATGTTCAGCGTGGCCTGGGCGCTGTCGAACTGGTCGCGCGTGACGGAGGAGATGAAGAGACCGAGCCCCAGCATGCTGAGCAGAAAGACCGTGGACACCAGCACCAGAACCCAGACCGAGCCGCGAAAGGGCACGCCCATGAGGTTCACGGCCGCCAGGGCGACCACGGACATGGAGGTCATGCCCAGGACGTAATAGGGCAGGAGCTTGGACAGGAGCATCTCGGCCCTGGTCACGGGCGAGGCCAAAAGCGCCTCCATGGTCCCGCGCTCCCACTCCCGGGCCACCACCAGGGAGGTCAGCATGGCGCCGATGACGGTCATGATGATGGTGATGGAGCCGGGGATGAGGTAGTGGCGGCTGATGGCCGCGGGGTTGAACCAGTAGCGCACCTGCATGTCCGCCCCGCGTGAGACGTCCTGGCCCAGGTCCCTGGCCCGGGCCTGCCGCCAGTCCTGCCAGACGTTCTGCATGAAGGCCGCCACGAAGCTCGCGGTGTTGGGCTCGCTGCCGTCGGTCACGACCTGGACGGGCGCCGTGGCCTGGCCCTGGTCCACGAGGCGGGAAAAATCCTGGGAAAGGACCACATAACCGCGGATGCGTTCCGATTCGAGCAGGATGTCCAGTTCGGCCCGGCTGCCCGGGGAGACCGCGAAATAGCGCGAACCCGTGATTTGGGCGGCGAAGGAGGCCGCGACCTGGCCGCCGTCCTCGTCGCACAGGCCCAGCCGGATGCGGCTGGCGTCGAGGTTGATGCCGTAGCCGAAGATGACGAGCAGAAGCATGGGCAGGGCAAAGGCGACGAGGGCGCTGCTGGGGTCGCGCAGGATTTGCCGTGTTTCCTTGACGCACAGGGCCAGGAGCCGTCGTCGCGACAGGATGCTCATGGCGTCTCCTGCCTGTGGATCAGTTCGATGAAGGCGTCTTCCATGGTCGGATCGGGCAGGAGGGGCGAGGCCGTTTGCCGCTTCAGCTCGTCCGGCGGGGCCAGGGCGATGAGCCGGCCGTGATAGACCAGCCCGATGCGGTCGCAGTATTCGGCCTCGTCCATGAAATGGGTGGTGACCATGATGGTCACGCCTTTTTCGACCATGCCGTTGATATGGTTCCAGAATTCGCGCCGGGTCAGGGGGTCCACCCCGGAGGTCGGCTCGTCCAGGAAAAGGATGTCGGGCTCGTGCATGGCCGCGCAGGCCAGGGCGATGCGCTGCTTGTAGCCCAGGGACAGGTCGCCGGTGGTCTGGGCCAAATGCGGACCCAGGTGGAAGGAGGCGATCATGCCGTCCACGGCATCGCGCTGGCGCTTGCCGGACAGTCCGTAGACCCCGGAGAAGAATTCCAGATTCTGGCGGACCGTGAGCTTGCCATAGAGGGAGAATTTCTGGGCCATGTAGCCCAGGCGTTCCCGGGCCCTGGCCGGGCTGCGCCGCAAATCGATGCCCATGACTTCGGCCCGCCCGGAGGTGGGTTTCAGCAGGCCGCACATCATCTTGAAGGTCGTTGACTTGCCCGCGCCGTTGGGCCCCAGCAGGCCGAAGATCTCTCCCTGGCGGACCGCGAAGCTGACCCGGTCCGTGGCCGCGAAGTCCCCGAATTTCTTGGTCAGGTCCTCGGCCACGATGAGCGGGACGTTTGTGCGGTCCCGCCTCGCGGTGGCGTCGGCCAGGGCCGATTCGCCGCCGGGTCCGCCGCCGAGCAGATCGATGAAGGCGTCCTCGAAACGCGGGGTCGCCACTTCCCACGCGGGTTGGCCCTGGATGCCCAGAGCCGCCGGGTCCGGCCGGTCCGCCCCTTCCCGCAGCACGATGCGCAGGCTTGCGCCCTGGATGACTCCGTCCGCGACCTCCGGCCGGCGCAGCAGGGCCGAGAGAGCCTGGCGTCTGCGGCCCGCGACCCCCGTGAGGTGCAGGCAGCGGCCGCGCATGGTGCCCGTCAGTTCCGCCGGGGCGCCGGAGAACAACAGGCTCCCCTGGTTCAGGAGCAGGACTTCGTCGCAGGCCTCGGCCTCGTCCAGGTAGGAGGTGCTCCAGACCACGGCGATGCCCTGGTCGGCCAGTTCGCGGACCATGCGCCACAGTTCGCGCCGGGAGATGGGGTCCACGCCCACGCCGGGTTCGTCCAGCAGCAGGAGTTCCGGCCTGCCGAGCAGGGCGCAGGCCAGGCCGAGTTTCTGCTTCATGCCGCCGGAGAGCTTGCCGGCCAGGCGGGCGGTGAACGATGCGAGGTCGGTGAAGGCCAGCAGGCGCGCAAAGGTTTCATCGCGCACTGCGCCGGTGACGGCCCGCAGATCCGCGTGCAGGGTCAGGTTTTCCAGGACCGAGAGGTCCTCGTAGAGTCCGAATTTCTGGGGCATGTAGCCGATCTTCAGGCGCAGCTCGTCCGTTTCGGCCACCGGGTCGCGGCCCAGCACCGCGAGGGAGCCGTGGTCCGGCCGCAGCAGTCCGGCCATGAGGCGCATGAGGGTGGTCTTGCCGGCCCCGTCGGGTCCGGCGATGCCGGTGATGATCCCGGCCCGGATGCTTCCGGAGATGCCGTCCAGGGCTGGTGCGGCCAGGCCGGGAAAGGTCTTGCCCACGCCGGACAGGGTCACGGCCGTGGTGGTCACCGCGCCAACCTGACCGTGACGGGCATGCCCTGGCGCAACAGGGCGTCCGCGTCGCTGACCACGGCCCGGAAGCGGTAGACCAGGGAGGTGCGCAAATCCTCGGTTTCCACGGATTTGGGCGTGAACTCGGCCCGCGGGGACACGTCGCCGATGCGGGCGTGGTAGGGTTCGGGCCGCGAATCCGTGTAGACCAGGACCTCGCGGCCCGGCTGGATCTGTCCGAGCAGGGGTTCCGGCGCGTAGGCCCGGACGCGGACCGGCGAGTTCAGGCTGACGGTCAGGGCCGTGCCTCCGGTCTGGACCATGCTGCCCGGCTCCACGGCCCGGGTCAGGACCACGCCGGCCTCGGATGCGGTCAGGGTCGTGTCGGCCAGCTGCACCAGGGCTTGGGCCAGGGTCGCGCGGGCGGCCTCCAGGGCGTTTTCGGCCTGGGCGATCTGTTCACTGCGCGCCCCGGCCAGAAGGAGGTCCAGGGCCGCTTTGGCGGCGCCGTGCCGGGCCTGGGCCGCCTGGAACGAGGTCCGGGCCGTGTCGAAGTCCTGCCGGGCCACGGCGCCGTCGGCTACGAGTCGTTCCTGGCGCTCGGAGATCAGCCGGGCGTTCTTCAGGGCCGCCTCGGTCTCGGCCAGATTTCGGCGGGCGCGTTCGATCTCCTCCGGACGGTTGCCGTTTTTGAGTTCCTCCAGGCGGGACGTGAGCTGCCCGACCTGGGCCCGGGCCTGGTCCGCGGCGTTCTGGTAGGGCTCGGCATCGAGGCGGGCCACGATCTCGCCAGGAGCGACGGCGTCGCCTTCCTCCACGACGACTTCCTCGACCCTGCCGCCGACCCGGAAGGCCAGGCGGACTTCGCGGATGTCGACATTGCCGTGGAAGGTCGGGGCCTGATCACTGCGTTTGGCTGAAACGGCCTGCCAGAGGAACCATCCTCCAACGGCGGCACCCAGGAGCACGAGGATGATGACGATGCGTTTCATGGGCGGGTGTCCTCATGGGCCCGTGTTTTCAGGCCGGTCACAAAAATATCGAGGTTGTCGGCCAGCATGTCCGCCACCTGGCCGGCACGCTCGGCGTCGTAGCAATCCCAGCCCATGCGCCGCAGCAGGGTTTCGCGGGCCATGACAAAGGATTGCAGCTGGCCGATCAGGGTGTGGGCCCGGAGCGTGGCCCGGGGCGAGTCGGGCTCGTCGCCGGTGATGCGGGCCAGGATGTGGCTGGCCATGCGGTGCAGGGGTTCGATCGTTTCCCGGTACAAATCCTCGAAGGCGGCCGTGGGCTGGGTCTGTTCCCGGACCATGAGCAGGGCGAACTGGGCCGACTGGGCATCCGTCAAAATGCCCAGGGCGAAGTTGCGTTGGATGCGCTTGAGGACCGCCACGGCCTGGTCCGGACCGAAATCGCTGTCCTTCATGGCGTCCCAGATCTGTGTCGCTTCCAAAACCTGGCCACGGAAGAAGCGCATGACGGCATGGAGCACGGCCCGGTAAAGGCCTTCCTTGCCGCCGAAATAGTAGGCGATGGCGGCGGAGTTCTGACCGGAGACCCGGGCGATCTCGCGGATGGTCACGCCATCGGGTCCATGTTTGGCGAAGCATTGCAGTCCGGCTTCAAGGAGCCTGGCCTTGGCTTGGTCCGCCCGGCTGGGCGTGGTTTCGTGGAGGAGGTTGATGTTCATGAGCAAATGAATAAATTGCATGATATAATTAATCAATCATTTGATTAAAATTGGCCTTGCGTGCTGTGAAGGGGGCGGCAGCAACGCTCAGGCGGGACGCCGGGCGGGAAAAGAAAACGGGACCCCGGCATTTGCCGGAGTCCCGTCACAGGGTCAGAGATGAACCGGGCCTAGCTGGCGGCAGGCTTGGGAGTCAGGCGCTTGTTGCCTTCCCAGATCTTCTCGGCCTTGGGGGTCAGCTTCAGGTACTGGAACCACTTGTGGGTCTTCAGGTGTTCAGGATCCATCTGCAGTTCGCGGCTGTGCTTCATGATGGGCGGCACGATCTGCTTGATGTCTCCGGCCAGATCCTTGGCCGTGGTGAAGGCCGCGGCCTGGATGGCGATGTCCACGGCCTTCTGGCTGTACTGCTGGGACTGGGCCAGGGTGTTGATGGCCTTGGTCGGATTGTGGAAGCCCACGCTGTTCTCGGCGGACACGTAATCCCAGAAGAACTGGCCCTTGCGGCACATCTCCCGGGCTTCGATCATGAGCTGGTCGTAGTTCGCGGGCTTTTCGCCTTGGTATTCGGCGGCCATGCGGATGGCCTCGTGGGCCTTGACCGAGACGTCCTGGGCGACCATGAGCTGTTCCCAGGTCTTGTGCTGGGTGTAGAGCACGCGCTGCTTGAGGTAGTCCGGGGTCTTGTCCGTGTGGCACTGGCGGCAGGCCTTGAGATCAGGATCCTTCAAGGGCGAGGTCCACTGGTGGTTGGATATCTTCTTCTTGCCGTCCAGGCGGGTGTAGCTCATGTGGCAGTCGGCGCAGGTCACGCCGGCCGCGCCGTGCACGCCGTTGCCCCACATCTCGTATTCCGGATGCTGGGCCTTGAGCATGGGCGTCTTGGACACGGGGTGGACCCAGTCCACGAAGTTGTGCTCGAAGCCGGTGCCGTTGTAGTCGCCGTGGGTCTTGTAATAGGCGTACATTTCTTCAGGATCCTTGCCCTGGGCCCAGGGGAAGACGGGCTTCTTGGCCGGTCCGAAGCTCTTGTCCTGGAAATAGTATTCCACGTGGCACTGGCCGCAGACCAGGGCGCGCTGCTCGTTGCGGGACATGGTCTTGAAATCCTTGCCCTCGGCCTTCAGATGGTCCTGCAGAGGCACGGAATAGAGGCGCAACTCCATGGTGGCCGGATCGTGGCAGTTGGCGCAGCCGATGGTGTTGTCGTCCATGTCGACTTCTTCACGAAACTGGTTGAAATCCTTGGCCCAGAAGTCGTCGCCATACTTGGCGGTCCATTCACTCACCTTGGCTCCCTTGCAGTTCCAGCAGGTGGACGGCAGGCCGGCCTTTTCGTCGTAGCGGTTCAGGCGGTCAATGTGCAGGATGTCCTTCATGGCGTAGGTATGGCCGCGCGCGGCGCGGTATTCGTAGCTGAACGGGTAGCCGAGCCAGAGATTCTTCAGGTAGGGTTGGGCGTGCTTGTAGCCTTCGGGCAGGGGGCTCACGTTGTCATGCTTGTTGTAGGGCACGGATCCGCCGTACTCGGTCATGATCTCGGATTCGTTGTTGCGCAGGTAGGTTTCGTAGTGCAGCGGAAATTCGGCCTTGAAGGCGGAGTTCTTGATTTCTTCCGACTTGAGCTTGGTCTTGAATTCCGGGGTCTTGGGGTCCGAGACATCGGAACAACCGGCCAGGGCCAGGACCAGGCCCACGGCCAGCAGGGTCAGAAAGGTCGTGGTGCTACGCATCGGCGGCGCTCCTTTTGGCTACGGGGATTTTCGGGGTGTGGGGCACGTGTCGGTGACAGTCCGTGCAGAATTTCTTGCTCTGCATGACCACGGTGCTGGTGGTGGCACTGTGGCAGCGTTGACAGTTGTCCTGGGTCACGGCCTTGGTGTCGTCGCCGGGATGGATCAGGTCCGGGACGTTGCTTGTGACCGTGGCCAGAATGTCACGGGTGCCTTCCTTGGCCTTGAACGGGACCTTGGCCGCCAGGTTGTGCGGGGCGTGGCACTCGTTGCAGGCCAACTCGGCGTGCACCGAACGTTTGTGGGTCAGGGCCGCCTCGGCCATGGAGTGGCAGCTGCCGCAGAACATGGCCTGGTCCGTGGTGGTCATGGCCACGGCCACCCCGACCGTGAGTGCGACGCCCGCGAGAACGGGAGGCAGAAGATACCGCCATCCCCGGCCGCCGGGATCATCCTTTTTTCGGGTCATGGTTCCTCCTGTGCAGGTGATGGGGACCGGTTCCAAAACAGTCCTGAACGCCGGTTGGGCCGATCAGGCTACAAATGTGTCGACTTTTTATCAGAAAAATTCTGGTTTGGGGAGTTAAAGTTGTAACGGAACTGAAACGGGTATAGGTTTTAATTCGCAACTATCAGAAAATGTGGAGGAAAGATGGGGCGACAAAGGATTTTGGTCATTGATGACGACGCGGACATCGTCACGACCGTGGCAGCCAACCTGGAACTGGACGGATTCGAGGTTGTCACGGCCGAAACGGGTGGCGAGGGCGTCGCGGCCGTGGCCAGGCACGCGCCTGATCTGGTCCTGCTGGACCTGAACCTGCCGGATATCGACGGGATCAAGGTCTGCCAGATCCTGCGCCGGGAAAGCGACGTGCCAGTGATCATGCTTTCGGCCCGGGACACGGTCAGCGACAAGCTTCTGGGGCTTGAGTGCGGGGCCGACGACTACCTGGTCAAGCCGTTCAATGCCTTGGAACTATCGGCCAGGGTGAGGGCCGTGCTGCGCCGGGCGCAACGCACCAGAATGTCCATGGAATGCCGCTCCGGCGACATCTGTCTGGACTTCCGCACCCATCAGGTTCTGGTGCGCGGCCAGGACGTGGCCCTGACGCGTACGGAGTTCAATCTCCTCGAACTCTTTCTTTCCCATGCCGGTGAAACGCTGTCCCGGGAATTCATCCAGAACCAGAACTGGGAGGATTCCAAACTGTACGCCCACAGCCGGGCCATCGACGTGCATGTGCAGCGCTTGCGCAAGAAGATCGAGCCCGAGCCGCAGGCGCCGCGCTACATAGTCACCGTGGCCGGCGTGGGGTATCGCTTCGAGGGCGGAGGGAAATGAAAAAAAGAAAGCCCGTCGCAGGGACGGGCTTCCGGATGATCGTTCGGTCAGGTCTTAGTAGCGGGGACGGGCCGGGCGGCTTTCGCGCGGCTGGGCCTCGTTGACCTTCAGGTTGCGACCCTGGAAATCGGCGCCGTTCAGGGCCTGGATGGACTTGCGTGCGCCTTCCTCGTCCATTTCAACAAAACCGAAGCCCCGGGAACGGCCGGTTTCGCGGTCTTCGATGACATGCGCGGAAGTGACCTGCCCATACTGGGAAAACAGGGCCTGCAGATCGGAATTGGACGTGGACCAGGACAGATTGCCAACATAGATGTTCGTAGCCAAGACAATAACTCCAAAGAAAAAAAGTAAAAGAGGTACTTTCTTCCCGCGGGAAACAGCCCCCGGCGGGATCGCGAAAATTCAGGCAGGCAGATACGTGCCGGAATTTTTGCCAAAGTGAGCAGTCCTTAGGCGGGTCTTGTTCCAATGTCAACATATTTCCCGTTATTTTGAGCGCAGCGCGGCGTATTGCGCTGGATTGTAATGCAACGTTTTGAATTGTGCGTGAAATTTTCACGCGTGTTCTTACTCGCTGCCTGGAAACGTTTCTGGCTCGGATCCGTTATCGGCCGGGTCGGGAGTCGCGGCGGGGCGATCGATTTTCAGGCTGAAGGTGAAAATGCTGCCGCCCCGGGGGTTGTCCTCGACCCAGATGCGTCCGCCGTGGACCTTGACGATCTGGGCGCAGATGGCCAGGCCCAGGCCCGTGCCGCCAGGCTTGTTGCCTCGTCCCGAGGACGGGGCGGTGTGGAATTTTTTGAAAATGACCTCGCGGTCCTCGAAAGGCACGCCCGGACCCCGGTCCAGAATCCGGATCCGGATATCCTCCTCGGTCGGGACCAGTTCGAAGCGGATTGTTTCGCCGCGTGGGGAATACTTGATGGCGTTGTCCGTCAGGTTGACCAGGACCTGCTCGATGCGCTCCAGATCGATCCGGGCCATGACGGTCCCGGGCGGGCTGAATTCCAGCAGCACGGATGCCGCCTCGGCCTGGGGCGCCATGATCTGTGTGATTTCCGTGATCAGTTCCGACATTTCGGCCGGTGCGAAGCGCCAATCGACCTTTTCCGCCTCGATGCGCGTGATGTCGAAGATGTCGGTGACCAGATGAACAAGGCGGCGCAGGTTCTTGTCCATGATACGCAGGTAGTCTTGCCGGTCGGGGAGGCGTTCCGTGCGGCGCAGGTAATCGAGTCCGCCCCGGATAGAGGTCAGGGGCGAACGCAGTTCGTGGGACATGGTGGCCAGAAATTCAGTCTTCAGACGATCCAGGGTTTTGAGTTCCTCGTTGGCTCGGGCCAGATCCCCGGTGGCGCTTCTGACTTTTTCCTCCAGCCTGGTCCGGCCTTCTTCCAACTTTTCACTCATGCCCTGCAACGCCCGCCCAAGGCGTTCCATCTCGTCGCCGCTGCCAATGCGCACCTCGCCCGGGAACTCTCCGCGGCTGATGCCGTCGGCCAGGGCCTCCAGGGTGCCCAGGGGCTTGAGCACCAGATGGCGGACAAGGTGATAGAGGGTCAGCACCGTCAGGAAGATGAGGATCAGGGCCGAAGCGAAGAGCTGCAGCCGACCGCGTCCGAGGGTGTCGAGCACGTGCTGGGCGGGAAGGTAGATGCTCAGGCATCCGCTGATGGTCCCGTTGGTGTAGTTTTTGTGGCAGGACAGGCAGGTTTCGTCGACATAAAGGGGGGCGGAATACTGGAACACGGCGTCCCCTCTCTGGCCGGCCAGGGCGTAGTATTCCTGGGTTCCGGAGCTGGCGAAGCTCTTTATGGCGGCCATTTCAAACTCGTCGGGCGCGTTTTCCGGGTTCATGGGCGTCAGGCCCGCCAGTCGGAAGCGATACAGATTCTGGCTGTTGGAGTAGAGCGAAAGGCGCTTGGTGACCATGGAGGGGGTGAAGCGTTGCAGGGTGCCGCGCTCCGTGGGCAGGAGGTCGGGATAGAATTCTCCGCCACCCCGGGCTCCGGGGCTGTCCGCGCGGATGAAAAGCCCCTGGCTGTCCGCGACCCATTGCCGGGTCAGGATGATCTGCCTGGTAAGGACCCGGGCCTGATTGATGATCTGGGCCCAGGCCTGGCGCTCATCGGACACGCCCTGCCAGAAGAATATGATCCCCAGCAGGGGCACGACGATGCAGATGATGGCTGCAACGAATTTGAACTGCAGCGAGGCTTTGAAACGCAACATGGCAGATCCTCCCTGGGGTTGGATGGACTGGCCGTAAAGGCGCGTCAAGGGGGATCGGTCGTCACGGCGCAGCGCTTACCGGGACGGGGCTTGACGGGGACTCGGGAATTATGCATTGAATAGACACGAATTAATTTAAAAACGTGTTTAAAGTTCCCGAAACCGTTTCCCTGGAGGTGCCCTGTGTTTTTCCCTGTGGCCGGCATCGAAATATCTCCCTGGATTCCCCCGTTGGCTGCCTTCGTCGTGTCATTTTTCACGTCCATGGGCGGGGTGTCCGGGGCCTTTCTTCTCTTGCCCTTCCAGATGTCCGTTCTGGGCTTTACCGCCCCTTCCGTCAGTGCCACGAACCAGCTCTTCAACATCGTGGCCATCCCCAGCGGCGTGTATCGGTATCTCAAGGAAAAGCGCATGGTCTGGCCCCTGACCTGGGCCGTCATTCTCGGCACCTTGCCGGGCGTGATTCTCGGGGCGGTGATCCGGGTCAATTACCTGCCGGATCCCAAAAATTTCAAGATTTTCGCCGGATTGGTCCTCGGGTACATCGGTCTGCGCATGGTCCGGGACCTGATGAAGGGAAAGGAAAAGAAGTCCGAAACAGCGTTTCGTCAGTCCGTCAGGAATTCCGGAGGATCGTCCGTGGCCGGGGCGGTTACGGTTAGGGAATTTTCCATGCGCCGTATCGTCTATGATTTCGCGGGCGAGACCTACACGAGTTCGACCATGACCATCGGCATGATGAGTCTCGTTGTCGGTGTGGTCGGCGGGGTGTACGGCATCGGCGGCGGAGCCATCGTGGCTCCGTTCTTCGTCTCCATCTGCGGTTTGCCGGTCTACACCGTGGCCGGGGCAGCTCTTATGGGCACCTTGGTCACCTCCGTGGCGGGCGTGGCATTCTATCAGTTTCTGTCGGCTTTCCACGCCGGTCAGTCCATAGCTCCGGATTGGGGCCTGGGAATTCTTTTCGGCCTTGGCGGCATGTGCGGCATGTATTGCGGGGCGCGGCTACAGAAGCACGTTCCGGCCCGGCTGATCAAAACCATGCTTTCGATCATTATTCTGGGCACGGCCTTGAAGTACGTGATGGGCGTATTCACCTAGACTTCCGCATCTCTCTGTTCTACTTCTCATAACGTTCATTCCCCGCATGGGACCGGGCGGTTTTCTTCCGTTATTCGGGCCATCCTGCCGGAGTTGTTCAGCTTTGGCGAAGCGTGGTGCGCTCTAGAGCCGAAACATGCGGGAAAACTTTGTTGGGTTGCCATGAGTGCCGAAATTCCTGTTCTGGCCGACGCGGTCGTCGTTTTTGGCCTGTCCTGCGCGGTCATCATCGTCAGTCACAAGCTGCGCATTCCGACCATCATCGGTTTTTTGCTCACGGGCGTGCTGGCCGGTCCCCATTTTCTGGGCCTGGTGGGCGCGTCGCATGAGGTCGAGATGTTCGCGGAGGTCGGGGTCATCCTGCTCCTTTTTGTCATCGGCCTGGAATTGTCCCTGGACGAGCTGGTCCGTCTCAAACGCCCGGTCTTTGTCGGAGGCGCGGCGCAGGTCCTGCTGACCATCGCGGTCATGGGACTGCCCCTGGCCTTCTTTGACCTGGGGCTGGGCAAGTCCCTGTTCATCGGCTTCCTGGCCGCCCTGTCCAGCACGGCCATCGTGCTGAAAGTCCTGGGCGAGAAGGCGCAACTGGCCGCGCCGTATGGCCGCATCGCCCTGGGGACGCTCATCTTTCAGGATGTGGCCGTGGTGCCCATGATGCTGCTGGTGCCCGTGCTGGCCGGCGTTTCGGGCAATCCGTGGCTCGCCCTGGGTGAGATGGCCCTTAAAGGGGTTTTTGTAGCAGGCGTTCTTTTTATCGGCGCGCGCAAGGTTATGCCCATGGTGTTGGGAGCGGTCATCCGCACCCGTAGCCGTGAACTCTTCCTCATGACCACCCTGGGACTATGCTTCGCCATCGCCCTGTTGACGTCCATGGCGGGCTTGTCCCTGTCCCTGGGGGCCTTTCTGGCGGGGCTGATCATGAGCGAGTCCGAATACAGCCACTCGGCCCTGGAGGGCGTGCTGCCGTTTCGCGATGTCTTCACCAGCATTTTTTTCGTGTCCATCGGCATGCTCCTTGACCCGCTCTTTGTCCTGACCCATTTGCCGCAGGTTCTGGGACTCACGCTGACCGTGCTCCTGGTCAAGACCGTACTGGCGGCCGCTGCCGGGCGGATTCTGGGCTATCCCATGCACGTGGCGATTCTGGGTGGATTGTGCCTGTGCCAGATCGGCGAGTTCTCCTTTGTCCTGGCCGGGGTGGGCATGCTGCACAATCTGCTCAGTCCAGTGGAATATCAGTATTTTTTGGCCGTGGCCATCGTGACCATGGCCATCACGCCTTTTCTCATCGCCGGCGTGCCGGTTATTTCCAGGCACCTCGTCCGGCTTCTGCCCGTGGGCATGAGTCTTGCGGCCCAAAAGGACGCGGACACGGATCTGACCGACCATCTCATCATCGCCGGATTCGGTCTGGGCGGGCATCATCTGGCCCGGGCGGCACAGGCCGCGGGAATTCGCTACGTCATCCTGGAAATGAACCCGGACACGGTGCGCCGCGAACGGGCCAAGGGCGAACCCATCCTCTTTGGCGATGCCTCCCAGGCGGCCGTGCTTGAACACATCAACGTAACCAAGGCCCGCATCCTGGCCGTGGTCATCTCCGACCCGGCCGCCATCGGCCGCATCGTGGCCACGGCCAGGGCGCACAATCCGGCCCTGCACATCGTGGTGCGCACTCGTTTCGTCAGCGAGATCGAGGCGTTGTTGCAGATGGGAGCGCAGGAGGTGGTGGCCGAGGAATACGAGACATCAGTAGAGATGTTCATCCGCGTGCTGTCCACCTATCTGGTGCCCAAGGGTGACATCGAGCGCTTCGTGCGCGAGATCCGCGCCGAGGGCTACGGCATGCTGCGCCGGCCCATGCTCAACACCGCGGACGCGTGCAGTCTGGAGGGTACCTGTTCATCTTTCGGGGCCACGGTGCTGACCGTGGTCGCAGGAGCCTTTGTCGAGGGCAAGAGCTTGGTCGAGTCCCGCCTGCGCCATGAGCACGGATTGACGGTGGTCGCCGTGCAACGGGGGGGGAACACCCAGATCAACCCGGATCCGGCATGGGTTTTCCAGGCTGGAGACAATGTGCACGTTTTCGGGGAGCAGGACTTGATCGCGGACAAGGCCGGGCTGTTCATCACCCGTGACGCTGACTGAGGGAGGAGGCTATGTTTTTGGTCGACATGGTGCGCAGGCTCATTTCCCAGGTCCGGGTCTGTCCGAGTTGCGGGCATCGGCAGCCGAAACAGACGCACGAGGACAAGCGCAGGGATCGTTGCGAGAAATGCGGCGCGGCCCTGCCAACCGATCGAGGCACGGGAACGACCGGCCGGGGTTGAGTCCAAAGGGATGGGTTGTGCCTGACAGAAATGAAGGCGCGCTCCGCCGCGAAACGGGGAGCGCGCCTTTTTGTGGACTTTTTCCGGACGGTTACCAGCGCCAGCCCGGGTCGATGCGCAGATCCTCGGGGGCCTCGAACTGGACCTTGAGGGCTACGGCCTGCTCGCCGCCCGGCGCCACGGTGCCGTTCCAGGCCATGATGTCCGGCCTTTCCTCGACCAGGGGCGTGGGCGTGGCCGAAATCTCCAGCTTGATGCGTTCGTCGCGGACCTGGGGCCGGGGCTCTTCCAGGCGGAATCTGGCCGGGACCTTGGACGCGTTGCGCACGGTCATGGTCCATTCGCGGATAAAAGTCTGTTTTTGCTTGAACAGTCCCTTGTCGCCGGTCTTCTTGTCCTTGAGCGTCGTCTCGCAGGTCAGCATGGGGTCGGTGCCGAAGAACAGGGTGGCCTCCCGGCCCGAAAGGGTGAAGTCCCGCTGATCCACGGTGGCCCCGTCGATGAGAAAGAAGGCCCGGCCCTGGGGCAGTTCCCGGGGCTGGTCGAATCGGACCGTGGCCTGGACGTAGGCCTTGGTATCGAGGCTTGGGCGCAGCAGGTGCACGAATTCGGCCTCCCAGGCGCCGTGCTCGATCTCGAACACGCGGGTCGCGCCAGCGGGCAGGGCGCGCTTGCCCATGTCCCAGGCGGCATAGGTGCTGTAGCGGGTCTCCCGCGGCTGCGGCAGGGGAGCGGAGGCCGACGCTTCGTCCACGGTCTCGGCGCGCAAGGCCATCATGGCCGGCGCGGCCATGGTCTTGGCATAGACGTGCATGGGCGCGATTTCCCAGGGTGCCAGATCGTCGGGTTGGGCCTGGGACGCTGGCGGCATGGTGGCCAGATGCAGCCGCACGCCGGTCCAGTCCTGGCCCGAGCGCTGCCAGACCTTGGCCTGCCAGGAGAAGTCCACGCGGCCCTGGGCCGGCAGGGCCTCCAGGCGATAGAGAGGCTCCCATCCGCAGTCGGACAGGGCATAGGTGTAGGCCAGCTCCGCCGGCGCGGCGCCGCTGAACAGAATCTCCACGTCCCAGACCGTGCGCTGGCCAGCGACCCGCGCGATTTCCTCTTCCACCGTGGCGATGTCCGCGTTCAGCTTCGCGGCCTGCTGCTCCAGTTTCTGGCGCGTGGCCGTGTTGGTGTGGATGGTCCCGCCCACCTCCTCGGCCAGTTCGCGCAGGGCCGCCACGGACTGCTGCATGGCCGTGGTCTGGCCTTTCCAGAAGGCCAGGCGGCCGCGCACGCCCTCCAGTTCCGCAGTGACGGCGTCGCGGCTTTCCTTGAGCGCCTCCAGCCTGGCCGTGAGTGGAGCCAGGGCGGCCTGGTTGTTTTCCGTGCGGGGGGCCCAGCTCACGTCCGCGATGGCGGTCTTGTCCGGCATGCGGCCGAAGCGCAGGGTAGCGGGGTCGGCCTGGCCCGGCAGGACCAGCCGGGCAACGGCGAAGCCCCCCTCCGACTGGCTCGCGGTCAGGGGCGAGCGTTCCTCCACCTGGGCCGAGGACGGAAAAAGGGTGACCTGGACCGGCGCGGCCCAGGACGCCAGAGGGATCAGCAGCAGGATGACTGTCAGGATTCTGGACATGGAGCCTCCGTGAAAGAAAAAGGCCGATCCGGGAGGATCGGCCGTGTGCTAATCGTTCTTGGCCGGGTCGAAGCCCGTCTGTTTGATGACGCCCATGCCGCCCTGCAGGTTGACCGGCTCCGTGAACCCGGCCTGGCGCAGGGTGATCTGGGACTCGTAGGACCGGTTGCCCGCGTTGCAGACCAGGACGATCTTCCTGTCGCGGGGGATTTCGTCCAGGCGCTCCCGGAGCTGACCCTGGGGGATGTTCTTCCAGTGATCGGGGTGCCGGGTCGCGTAGGGCTCGGCGTTGCCCCATTCGCGGGTGTCGATGCACAACAGGTTCTCGGCGGCCCGGTTCTCCCACAGACGGGCGAATTCCTCCGGCGCGATGGGCGCGCACAGTCCGTTCAGGATGTTCTCGGCGGCGTTGGCCGCGGCGTTCAGGACATCCATGGCCGAGCCGAAGGGCGGGGAGTAGGCCAGTTCCATGTTGGCCACGTCGCGCAGGGTCGGCCGGTACTTGAGGATGGCGGCCAGGGCGTCGATGCGGTCCTTGAGGGAGTCTCCGTTCTGGCAGGCGCCCTGCAGGCCCAGTACCCGGCCCGTGGGCCGTTCGACCACGATCTCCAGGCTGACCATGTCGCGCTTGGGAAAGAAATGGGAGTGGTCGCTCATGATGACATGGGTGCTGAAGGCGTCGAACCCTTCGCGGAGGGCCACGGGCAGGGACAGCCCGGTGCCGGCGAAGGCGCAGTCGAAGAGCTTGATGATGAAGGTGCCAAGCGCCCCGTCAAAGGTCTCGCGGCCTCCGGCCGTGTTGGTGCCGATGACCCGGCCCTGGCGGTTGGCCAGGGAGCCCAGGGGATAGTAGCCGGACTTGCCGGTGACCAGGTTCTCGACCAGCACGCAGTCGCCGCCGGCGTAGATGTCCGGGTCCGAGGTCTGCATGGTCTTGGAGACGATGATGCCGCCGCGCTCGGAGCAGAGCAGGCCCGCCTCCCGGGCCAGGGTGTCGTTCGGGACCACGCCCACGGCCAGGATGACCAGATCCGCGTCGATGGTCCGTTTGTTGGTCACCACGCGGGCGACGGTGCCGTCCTCGCCTTCGATGGTCTGAACCTGCTCCGAGGTGTGCACCGTGACCTCGTGTTCCTCCAGGTGCCGGCGGGCGATGTCGGCCATGGTCCTACTCAGGAAACCGGGCATGACCTGGTCGGCGACCTCGACCACGGTGGTCTCGATGCCCCACATGTCGGCCAGGGATTCGGCCATCTCCAGGCCGATGAAGCCCGCGCCGACGATGACGGCCGATCCGGCTCCGCCGGCGATGCGGTCCTTGATGCGGATGGCCTCGTCCAGGGTGGACACGGTGAAGACATTGCCCAGGTCGCGGCCGGGGATGGGCAGCTGGCGCGGGGTGCTGCCCGTGCCCAGGACCAGCTTGTCGTAGGGCAGGGTGGAACGGGTGCCGTCCTGGGCCTGGACCAGCACGGTCTTGGCATTGCGGTCGATGGACAGGGCCCGGGTCTTCGTCAGGACCGTGATGTCCTTGCAGGATTTGAAGAAGGCCTCGTCGCGGACCATGTGGAAGCTCGTCTCCTGCAACTGCTGGTGGTCGCTGACGTCGCCGGACACGTAGTAGGGGATGCCGCACCCGCCGTAGGAGATGAGCTTGCCGGCGTCGACCATGGTCACGTCGGCGTCCGGGGCCACGCGCTTCAGGCGGCAGGCGGCCTTGGGGCCCAGGGCCACGCCGCCGATAACGACTACTTTGAGGGACATGGGACAATCCTCGGGAAATGGGGCTTAAGAGGCTGTTGAAAATCTTCTTCTGGCGTTGTTGCATCGAAAAGTTCAAACCCTCGTGTAGGTCTAACTACACGTCGGCCTTGAACTTTTCTCGCGCCTAGCCAGAAGAATTTTTGAACAGCCTCGGAAAACAGCATCTTTTAACACGCTAAGAGAATTATGGGGGCGGGCGTCGGCGCGGCTTGTTCCGTCCGTTCCGCCCGTCTGGGGATTTACGCTTCGTCCAGGTCGATGGCCTCGGCCAGGTAGGCGCTGAACAGCTCGACCTTGGCGCCGAGGTCGTAGGCCTTGACGGTTTCCTGGATCCCGTCCTCGCAGTTGTGGCAGGCCACGACCACGAGGCCGGCTCCTGTCTGGCGGATGCATTCGGCCTTGGCCTTCATGGCCGCGATCTTCTGCTTCTTGTATTCGGGCATGAGCCCCTGGCCGCCGCCGTTGCCGCAGCAATACGTGGCGTTGCCGCCGGGATGCATCTCGCGGAAATCCGTGGCCACCGCGGACATCAGCGCGCGCGACCGCCGGTACATGCCGGCGTTGCGGATGAAGTTGCACGAGTCCTGGAAGGTGACCGGCGTGGTGTGGAAACCTGGCTTCAGGCGCAGCTTCCCCTCCGCCAGGGCGTCGGCCCAGACCTTGATGGGCGGGGTGGCCGCGAACGTGAACTTTCTTTTCAACCAGAGTGGCGCCTCGAACCCGAGAGCCTTCATGGAATGCCCTCATTCGGCCGTGATCACCGCCTTGACCCGCAACGCCTCGGCCGCCGAGACCACGTTCCCGGCCAGTTGCGAGGCGGCCGGCACGTCGCCGGCGAACAGTCCCAGGTTGGTCGAGTCCCAGGCCCGGGTCGACATGGTGAAATTAATGCCCGCGGCATTGTATATCTTCAGGTAGTTGTAGAGGTTCTGCGGATAGAATTTGATGTCGCGGGGGTGGAAGGTCAAGAGGTAGTCGGCCCCGTCCGCGTCCATGGGAGCCCGGGCATCGGGCATTTCCTGCTGCAGTTCTTCCAGCTGCCATTCCACGGTTTCCAGGAAGCTGTCCGCGGTGATGGCCAGGTTGTTGCCGAATTCCAAGGCGTTCTTCAGGCCACCCGCCAGACCGGCCGGGGTCATGCCCAACGCCGCGGCCACGCCGCGGGCCGCATGGACCAGGGCCGCGATGCCGATGCCGTGGGGACAGTACATGGTGCAGCGCTGGCACATGGTGCAGGTGCCGTAGCAGACGTCGC
This sequence comes from uncultured Desulfovibrionaceae bacterium, assembly GCA_964589645.1. Taxonomy (GTDB): domain Bacteria; phylum Desulfobacterota; class Desulfovibrionia; order Desulfovibrionales; family Desulfomicrobiaceae; genus Desulfomicrobium. Next base: position 35,090 of record CAZPSN010000024.1, on the reverse strand, counting down.
GCAGGGTTTCGAGCATGGCCGCGTCGACCCGGCCGCGCCGGCGGTACAGCTCCAGCAGGGGCTTGATCCGGAAGGACGGCACGTGCTCGGGCCTGGGGTCCGAGGCGTGGTAGTGGCAGCCCTCGGCGCACATGCCGCAACGCGAGCAGATGGCCAGCCACATTTCGAGCCGCGCACCAGCCTTTTCCTTCATGACCCGGTCAAGGGTCTTGGTGTCGATATCCATCTGCGCTCCGGTATGGCGGATCACCACGGCCCGACCTCGCGCTTGCCGAAATCGTTGCCGGTCGCGGCGCGGGAGACGAAGAAAAGGGCCATGTGCGAAAGTTTGGTGAACGGAATGGCGATCAGCACGGCGTGGGCGCTGAGCACGTGCAGGGTCAGCATCAGCCGGTAATCGCCCAGTTGCAGGTGGGCGGCCAGGCCCGTGAGCAGGGGCAGGGCCACGATGACGAGGATAACAAGGTCTTTGGTTTCGGTCAGCCCCCGCAGGGATGGGTGCAGCAGGCGTTTGCCGGCCAGGAAGGCCAGGCACAGAAGGGCCAGCCCGGTCAGCAGGTCGGCCCATGCGTCGGGGATGGTCGGCCAGGACAGGGCCCAGCGCTGCTCGATCAGCACCACATGGGCCGAGAGGAAAAAGGCCACGAGCAGCAGCGGAATATGCAGTCCGAATCCGGCCAGGGTGGACCACGGGCTGCTGCGGGCCGTGCGGTTCAGGGGCAAAAGGAAGCGCAGGATGGAGGCTGCGGCCCAGCCGCTGCGGAAATCGGCAGGCTGTCCCTGACGGAGTCTGGACATGAGGATCCTGTAGCGGATCAGACGGTATGCCAGCCCGCCCAGGCATACGGCCGCGGAAAACCACAGCAGGGGGCCGGAGGCGAGATCATAGATCGCGCGGATCATGGCTTTCCCCCATCGCCGCGGACGTGGCATTCCCCGCACATGACCGGAGCCGACCGTTCACCCGCGTGGCAGCCCATGCACTGGCGGTGCCAGACCTGCCGCAGGCCGAGCCGGCTGCCGTCGCCGGCCTGGTGACAAGCCGAGCAGCGGGTTTCCATGTCGGGTTCCCAGATATTCTGATCATTCTCGAAGGCGTGATGGCAGCGGGTGCAGTCCAGGCTTTCCGAATGCCGATCATGGTCGAAGGGCACGCCCGGGCGTTGCTGCGCCACGAAGGCCGCATCCCGCAGAAGGACGGGTTCGGCGTTACAGTCCAGGGCCACGGTGGTGAGACAGCAGATGAGGGTCAGGAGTCCGAGGCAGCAGATTCCGGGCCGTCTGCCTCGGACAAACGACCGGTTTGCCTTGGATCGCGGGGTTGATGAACTGTGGACGTGGTGCTTCATGGGCTGACATACCTGATGCGAAAAAATGAATGACCGCTTGTTAGCCCCAGAGGATCGGATAGGCAAGTAGAATGAGAAGTTGCGCACAAGGTTGACGCAAAGACATGGTTGCCATAGCTTTCAGACAAATAGTCACATCACGCAAGGTGCCCACATGAAGATTTCCGCCCGTTCCCGCTACGCGACCCGCATTCTGATCGATCTGGCCATGAACGACCCCGACGCGCCCATCCGGACCACCTCGATTTCCGAGCGGACCGGGATCAGCGTGCAATTCATCGAGCAGATCCTCAAAGCCCTGAAGCAGGCCGAACTGGTCACCAGCAAGCGCGGGGCAGCGGGCGGCTACCATCTCAATCGTCGTCCCGAGGACCTCTCCCTGGGCGAAATCATCCGGGTCATGGATGGTTCCATTCTCCTCACCAATTGCTGCGAGGACGCCAGGGTCTGTGCTCGCTCAGGTGAGTGCATGACCCGCGACGCCTGGCGCCGCGTCAGCGCGGTCATGGCCGACGCCCTTGATTCCCTGAAATTGTCCGACGTCATCGTCGGGGTTCCTCCGTTCTGTGCGCATGACTGCGAAGACGAGGAGATTTCCCCGCCTGTTTGCGAATAGCGGCGGACCGGTTCCCAATTCCCCTTCTTGACAGGATGATACATGTGGCATTAATTCGGACTGAATTGATCTAAATTGTTTTCGTCCGAAATCGCCGGACGGGCACCGGATCAGCCCGGCCACGGCCTCGGTGCTGTCACCTGTTCCTCACGGCGCTCATGCAGTTCACATCTCGATACGATACGCGGAGTATCTCATGCGCATTTCCACCACCACGCACTACGCCTCCCGCCTCCTGTTGGACCTGGCTCAGAACGCCGGGCAAGCACCCGTGCCGGCTTCAAGGCTGGCCGCCAATACCGGCATTCCGGTCAAATTTGTCGAGAAGATCGTGCGCCCCCTGAAGGCCGCTGGGTTCGTCAAGAGCGTGCGTGGGGCCTTGGGTGGGCACTATCTTGGTTGCCGCCCCCATGACATCACCCTGGGCAGCGTCGTGCGGCTGATGGATGGGGGGATCCGCCTGGCACAGTGCGCCAGCGGAAACGAAAGATGCAACACGTGCCATGACTGTCGCACCCAAGAGGTTTGGCAGTCCGTGACCCGGACCCTGGAGCGCGAACTCGACTCCATCACCCTGGCGGACATGCTTGGCAGTCATCGACCGGGCTGCTGGAAAATGGACCTTACGGGCACAGAGGGTTAATGATGCGCCCTGAAGGGCGGTTCAATTGTTCGAAATAATGCGATTTTATTCAGAGGAGCCATGTCGTGGATGCCTCGTGAAATAATCCGCAAATTACGCTTGACAGAATCGTCCGACTGCCCCTAATTCGGACTTGTTTTGTCTAAATTAACTTAATCAAGTATGATTTAGTCTGAATGATTCCCTGGTCGGCAACTGGGGCGACACTGGAATTTGATCCGCTAACTTGCTGTTTTATTACAATATTCATTCAAGGAGACTTTCATTATGAAGAAATTGCTCATTCTTGGATCCGGCTCCGGCGGGACCATGGTCGCCACGAAAATGCGCCACAAACTCCCGGAAAACGAATGGGAGATCACGGTCATCGACCGCGACTGGCAGCACCACTACCAGGCTGGCTGGTTGTTCGTGCCTTTCGGGGTGTACACCCTCAAGGATTGCATGAAGCCAAAGGCCGACTTCATCCCCAAGGGCGTGAAGCTGGTCATGGATTCCATCGAGAATATCGATCCGGCCAAGAAGGTCGTCAAATGCAAGAACGGCTCCTATTCCTATGATTGGGTCGTCGTCGCCACGGGTTGCCGCATCGCCCCCGAGGAAGTGGATGGCATGATGGACGACTGGGGTGGAAACATTCAGAATTTTTACACCCCCAACGGCGCCGAGGCCCTGTTCAAGAAGTGGAAGAACATGAAGGAAGGGCGCATCGTCCACCACATCTCCGAAATGCCCATCAAGTGCCCCGTGGCCCCCTTGGAGTTCGTCTATCTGGCCGACTGGTTCTTCACGTTGAAGGGTGTGCGCCAGAACATCGAAATCGAACTGGTCACTCCCCTGACCGGCGCCTTCACCAAGCCAGTGGCCGCCAAGATCCTGGGCAAAGTCTGTGAAGACAAGAACATCAAGATCACACCGAATTTCGTCGTCGACAGCGTCAACGTCGGCAAGAAGACTCTGGAGTCAGTGGCTGGCGAGGAAGTGCCCTACGACCTGCTGGTGGCCATTCCGCCGAACTTCGGCCAGCAGGTCATCATCGATTCCGGCATGGGCGACGCCATGGGCTATGTCGACACCAACAAGCACACCTTGAAGGCCAAGAACTTCGAGAACATGTACGTCATCGGCGACGCCACCAACGTGCCCACCTCCAAGGCTGGCAGCGTGGCTCACTACCAGTCCGACATCGTCGTCGACAACCTGATCCGGGAAATGGAGGGCGAAGAGCCGGAACCGGCCTTCGACGGCCACTCCACCTGTTTCATCGTCTCCGGCTACGAGCAGGCCTATCTCATCGACTTCAACTACGAGGTCGAGCCCCTGCCCGGCAAATATCCCTTCCCCGGCATGGGGCCTTTTTCCCTGCTCGGCGAATCCCACATGAACTACTGGGGCAAGATGATGTTCAAGTGGATTTACTTCGACTTGATGCTCAAGGGCAGCGAACTGCCCCTCGAACCGCAGATGTTCATGGCCGGCAAAATGCGTCATTTGGCCAAAGCCTAAGCGGGGTGATTCATGAACATGTCCAAAGAAGATATTATCCTGCAGCGTCTCGAAGAGATCGAGACCAAACTGGCTTTGGTGCATGAGCGCGCCGTCGTCAGCCAGAATTTTTGGCACGACATGCAGCCGGTCATGAACGACGCTTTCAAGGTCATGCTGCATGAACTGGGCGACATCGAGACGGGTTTCCAGCTGGAAGACCTGTTTGTGCTGCTCAAGACTTCCCTACGCAGCGTCAACAACCTGACCTACACCCTCAATCAGCTTGAGACCATCATCAACCTGTGGGGAACTGCCGAGCCATTGATGAAGAGCACGGTTCCCAAGGCCATCGCGTATCTGGACGAACTGGAGCAGAAGGGCGTCTTCCGCACCTATCAGGCCATGCTCAACCTGCGCGCCAAGGTAGCCCAGGAGTACGGCCCCGAGCAGATCGAGCAGATGGGCGATGCCTTCGTCTTTCTCATCGGCATGTTGAACAAGCTGTCCGATCCCAAGGTCCGCAACATGATCGAAAAGGCTTCCGACGCCTTCACCTCCATGGATCTGGAAAAGGCGGAACCCTGCGGACCCATCGGCCTCATGCGGGCCATGTCCAGCCCCGAGGCCAAGCAGGGTCTGGCCGTCATGGTCGAGATGACCAAGACCCTGGGCAAGCTGCGTTAAATCACGTGCATCCACCGGGAGCCGGCCGGCCGGCTCCCGGAATCACCTGTCGCGGACAGGACCGCCACGGATCAAACCGTCTTGGCGAAGTCAGGAGGACACTATGGCAAAGAAAGTACTGATCATTGATGACGATCCCGAAATCCTGGTCTATCTGAAAGAACTCTTCCAGGACAACGGCTTCACGGCCGTCACGGCCGCCAACGGCGTCGAGGGGCTCACGAAGGTGCGCGCGGAGCGCCCGGACCTCATCACCCTGGACATGGACATGCCCGAGAAGGGTGGCACCCTCTTTTATGCCGGCATGCGCAAGGACGAAGAGGTGCGTGACATCCCGGTCATCGTCGTCAGCGGGGTGGGCCCCAGGCCTCCGGCGCTGAAGAAGGGTGTGCCGGTCATCTCCAAGCCCATCGACAACACCAAACTCATGCAGCTGGTCGAAGAGGCCCTGCGCTAGCACGTCAGATCTGCCTGCCGCCCCGTGACGCGGGTCGGCAGGCGGTCATCTCTACACCCCCCGCCCATGCCCGGCCCCGAACATTCACAGCCCACGGACCCTGCTTCCGACATCACGGTTCTCGTCGTCGATGACGAGCCGGACATTCGCGAACTGCTGTCCATCCTGCTGGAAGAGCTGGGCTTCGCGACCTCCACGGCCCATGACGGGGTCCACGGACTGGAAATGTTCCGGGCGCGAAGGCCGCGCATCGTGCTCACCGACATCAAGATGCCCGGCAAGGACGGCGTGGCGCTCCTGAAGGAGATCAAGGCCGTCAGTCCCGAAACCGAGGTCATCATGATCTCCGGGCACGGGGACATGCAGTTGGCCATCCAGAGCCTCAAGCACGACGCCGCGGATTTCATCACCAAGCCCATCGACGAGGAACTGTTGGAGATTGCCCTGCGCAAAGTCTCAGAGCGGATCCGGCTACGCGGGCAGGTCCAGGCCCATACGGAGAATCTGGAACGGCTGGTGCGGGAAAAGTCGGCGGCCCTGGTGGAGATGGAGCGGAAGCTTGCCGCGGCCCAGGTCATGGAGGGCATGGGGCAGGCGCTGAGCGCCTTGTCCGTCAACGCGCCTGGGGGGTATTTCTTTGAACTGCCCTTTCATGTTGCCATTCACGACGGCAAGTGCACGGTGGTCACGACAAACGAAACGTATCGCACCCGGTTCGGTGACCGCGTCGGGCTGAACAGCTGCGGGGTCTACGCGGGTTGCGGCGAGGCGGACTGGGTCAGCCCGGTGCGCGAGGCCGCTGTGTCCCGGGCCTCGGTGCACAGACACGAGATCATGATCGCGGTTGACGGGACTGCCTTGCCCGTCATCTCCCATGTTTCCCCCGTCATTGCCGCCGATGGGGATCTGGAGCTTCTCCTTGAGGTGGCCGTGGACGTTTCGGAGATGCGCCGATTGCAGGAGGAACTCTCCCGCACCCAGCGCAAATTCGAGCATTTTTTCAACACGGTGCCCTGCTCCATCACGGTCCAAAATCGCGATCTGCAGGTAGTGGAGGCCAACGCGGCCTTTCGCCGCGATTTCGGCATTCCCCTGGGCCGAGCCTGTCATGAGCTTTACAAGCGATGCGACGCGCCCTGCGAGGAGTGTCCGGTGCTGTCCACTTTCGACGATGGAATGCCGCATCAATTCGAGACCGTGGTGACCACGCTGACCGGAGAGCGGCGCAATATTCTGGTCTGGACCGCGCCCTTGACCGGCGAATCGGGTGCGGTGGACCATGTGCTGGAAGTGGCCACGGACGTGACCCCCATCCGCGCCATGCAGGGGCATCTGTCCTCCCTGGGCATGATGCTTGGCTCCATGTCTCACGGGGTCAAAGGCTTGCTCATGGCCATTGATGGCGGAGCGTATCGTGTCGACAAAGGTTTGCAGACCGGGGACATGGAACGCGTCTCGGCGGGCTGGAAAACGGTTCGACATCGTCTTGAACAGATGCGCAAGACGGTCATGGACATCCTCTATTACTCCAAATCCCGCGAACTCGAACTAGAGCCGCATCCCTTGCGGGAAGTGGCGGAGAGGCTTGCCGAAACCGTGGCCGGGAAGGCCCGGGAACACGGCATCAGCCTGCATACAGATTTTGCCGAGACCTCGGGTGCAATCCATATCGACGAAATCGCTTTTTCGTCGGCCATGGCCAATATTTTGGAGAATGCCGTGGATGCGTGCCGCCTCAACCTTGCGGGCACGGGTCACCGTATTGAACTGGGGGCCTCCCGGCATGCGGATACCGCCGTCTTCACCATTTCCGACAACGGCATCGGCATGGACCAGGCCACCATGGACAAGATGTTCACACTTTTCTTTTCATCCAAGGGCTCCCTCGGGACGGGAATAGGCATGTTCGTTACGCACGAGGTCCTCACCGCCCACGGTGGCAGCATCGTGGTCCAGTCCGAGGTGGGCGTTGGTACGACCTTTCGGATCACCCTGCCCGCGGCTGACGACATCGCGCCCTGACGCGACGAGACCGGATTCACGGTATGCGCGAACTCTTCAATGGATTTAGGCTTTCCCTGACGGCAACGTTCGGCCTCCTCGTGTTCGTTGTGCTCGTCGCCTGCATGGGTACTCTCTACTTCGTTGCCCTCAGCAATATCCGTGACGCCACCATCGTTTCGGTCGCCCACGCCCTGGACGAATCGGTTGCGTCAGCAATCCACGGCATTGAACGCCAGATGTTCGTCCCGGATGGGCCTCAGCCACGGGAACTCCGCAGGATACTGGAAGATATACAATCCCGGCACGCTCAGTCCTCGGTCACCCTGCACGCCAAGAGCGGGCTGGCCGCGGTGGCGTCTCCCGACATCACGGAAGGCCGCACTGCCAGCGTTGACAGCCGCGACTGCATGATCTGCCACAGGCATGGCAAACCGTCCCTGGTCCTGCCAGTAAGCCAGCGCATGCAGGTCTGGGAAGAAGACGGGATCGAGCATCTGTCCCTGGTGCAGTCCGTTCCAGCGCGCGAAACGTGTTTTGCCGGCGCATGCCACGCCCAAGACAGACACGCCAGGGTGTTGGGCGATCTGACCATGCGCATCCCCCTTTCCCGGTTTCTGCATGAAGCATCTGTCCCTGTGCACCGCGCCATGCTGGTCGCCTTGGCCGTCATGTTCATGGGCATGGTCGTGGTGACGGCATGCCTCTCCCTCCGCCTGACCAGGCCCTATGCCCGGATCATGGCTGCCCTCCGTGGCAAGGCCGCGGGAGAGCCATGGAATGACATCGATATGACGGGAGCGGGAGAGTTGCGGGAATTGGTTCAGAACGTGAACATCATCGCTGACCACGTGCGCCAGCGCCAACAGGGCATGGACGAGCATCTGTCCATGTACCAGAGTCTGTTTGATGGCGTTCCGTGCCTGATTACGGTCCAGGATAGGAATTTGCGTCTGATCCGATACAACAATCTGTTCAGCGAGCATTTCGGCGCCAAACCCGTGGAGCATTGTTTCAAAATTTACAAAGGCCGGGATGTGAAGTGCGTGAACTGTCCCGTGGAGAAGACGTTCCAGGACGGCAAATCGCATTCAACCGAAGAGAAGGGCTTCTACAAAGACGGTACTCCTGCCTACTGGATCGTGAAAACCGCCCCGATTCGGGGCAGCGACGGAGAAGTGACGGCCGTCATGGAAATGTGCCTGGACATCACGGAACGCAAGGGGCTTGAAGAGAAGCTCAGAAAATCCGAGCGCACGTACTCAACTATTTTTGACAACATCCCCGTCGCCGTCTTTGAGTTGAACGCCAAGACACTGGAAGTTTGCAATTGTAACAGGAAGATGTCGCAACTATATGGATATTGCAAAGGAGAGGTCATCGGTAAACCATTTGCACAGCTTTTTGCCCACGATCACAGTGGGGTGCATATTGATGACATGCTTCATCAAAAAAGAATATCACAGTCAACGCATGTTGATAAAGATGGAAAGGAATTTTTTGTTTCAATAGATGTTTCGAGGACACATCTTAACGGTGATGAAATAATTCTTGCTGTTGTTACAGATGTTACAGGTCGTATACGTGCCGAGCAGCAAGTCATACAGTCCAGCAAGATGGCGACGCTGGGGGAAATGGCTGCTGGAGTTGCCCACGAGTTGAATCAGCCCCTGGCTGTTTTGAAGATGGTTGCAAATTATTTTGCGCGCAAATCAAAAAGAAACGAGTGTCTCGACGCAGACGAATTGCGTCACATGACGGACAAGATCGTCAACAACGTGGACCGCGCGACGAAGATCATCGAACATATGCGCGAGTTTGGCCGCAAGCCCAATCTCGAGAGCGTGACCGTTCAGGTCAATGCCGTGCTGCAGCGGGCCTGCGACTTCTTTAGCGAACAACTCAAGATCCGCGACATCCTCATCAACTGGGAACTCGATGCGGACCAGCCGCCTGTCCTGGCCGATCCCAACCGGCTGGAGCAGGTCTTCATCAACCTTCTCGTCAACGCCCGCGACGCCATCGAGGACAAGTGCTCGGCCAAGGAGTGCACCCAGGGCGACCGGATCATCACCCTGCGCACCCGCTCCAACGCCCGCCACGTGGTCGCCGAGGTCATCGACACCGGGCCGGGCATCCCCAAGGACGTGGTGGCCCGCATTTTCGAGCCCTTCTTCTCCACCAAGGAGGTTGGACGGGGCACGGGACTGGGCCTGTCCATCTGCTACGACATCGTGACGGACTATGACGGCACGATCCACGTCTTTTCCAAACCCGGCGGCGGAGCGCGTTTCGTGGTCAGCCTGCCCATTGCCGATCTCGTCCGTTCCGTTTCTTCGTGAGCAAAACGCGCTTTTGTAGCGTCCCCCGGTTTTCACCGTCGCGAAGGCGGCCTTTTGAGGCTTGCTTTTAGCGCACGTGGCATTAATAGTCCCGGCGGGGCGATCCCCACGCGGCGCTGCCACGATACGCAGTCCCGACGACATCATCAGGAGAGAGCATGGCTGAAACTATTGACGACATTTCCATTGACTGGACCGACGAAGACGGAGTCCAGAAGGTCCGGGAGCTGAAAAAGGAAATTCTGACCCGCGGGGCCTGGGCCACGGTCATGTTCGCCTACCAGGAGGTCGGACGCGGCGAGGAGGAGTTCGGCCCGGTCAAATTCCGGGTCGGGCGATACCAGAAGCGCAACGGACGGTTTTCCCCCCATTCGAAGTTCAACATCTCCTCGGTCAAGCAGGCCAAGCAGATCGTGCAGATCTTGCAGACCTGGAGCGACGAGTACGGTGACAACGAATAGGACCGGGGTACGTCATGACCGAACCGTATGAGGTTCCGGGATCCGAACCCGAGACCATTGTCGAGGACCATCTGCAAGAGCCCCGGCAATTCAAAGTGCTGCTGCATAACGACGATTATACATCCATGGAATTTGTCGTGGAGGTGCTCATGACAATCTTCGGCAAGTCCGAGGCCGAGGCAGTTGCCGTCATGATGAACATCCATCAGAAGGGGATCGGCCTGTGCGGGATCTACACCGCGGAGGTGGCCGAAACCAAGGTGCACCTCGTGCATCAGATGGCCAAGGCCAGATCGTTTCCCCTGCGCTGCTCCATGGAAGAGGTGTGAATGCTGAGTAAGGATTTGGAACGAATCATTGGCAGTGCCGTGCGCGAAGTGAAGATGCGCCAGCATGAATTTCTGACCCTGGAGCATCTGCTCTACAGCTATACCCTGGACGAATTCGGGCAGAGCCTGCTTGAAGGCTGCGGGGTCGATCTGGACCGTCTGCGCAAGCAGCTGGTGCAATTCTTCACGGACCACCTGGACGTCAGCCCACGCCCGGAACACGAGATCGTGCAGACGGTCAGCGTGCAGCGGGCCATGCAGCGGGCCATCCTGCACATCCAGTCCGCAGGCAAATCCCAGGTCCAGGCCGGCGACTTTCTGGCCGCCATGCTGGAGGAGGAGGACGCTTTCGCCGTCTATTATCTGAGGGCCCAAGGGGTCACGCGTCTGGCCGTGCTGGAGTTCATCTCCCACCAGATCCCCGACGGAGGGGGAGTCGGCGAGGCCGAAACCCGGGAGGGGGCCAGGCAGAGTGCCCTGGAAAAATACACCGTGGATCTGGTGGCCCGGGCCCTGGACGGCAAGATCGATCCCCTGGTCGGCCGCGACGAGGAACTCAAACGAACTCTGCAGGTCCTGGCCCGGCGCAAGAAGAACAATCCCGTCTTTGTCGGCGACCCCGGCGTGGGCAAGACCGCCGTGGCGGAAGGGTTGGCCCTCAAGATCGCCCGCGGCGAGGTTCCCGAGCAGTTCGCCCAGACCCGGGTCTTCGCCCTGGACATGGGCAGCCTGTTGGCCGGGACCAAGTACCGCGGCGATTTCGAGGCCCGTCTCAAGGGCGTCATCACGGAGCTTTCGGCCATTCCCGGAGCCATCCTGTGCATCGACGAGATCCACACCATTGTCGGCGCCGGCTCCACCAGCGGCGGCTCCATGGACGCCTCCAACATTTTGAAGCCCGTGCTGGCCTCGGGCGAGCTGCGCTGCATCGGTTCCACCACCTACGAGGAATACAAGAACCATTTCGAGAAGGATCGGGCCCTGTCGCGGCGTTTCCAGAAGATCGACATCGTGGAGCCGACTCCGGCCGAAAGCGAGAAGATCCTCATGGGCCTGAGGCCCTATTACGAAGACTTCCACGGGGTGAAGTACCAGCCCTCGGCCATTGCCGCGGCCGTGGAACTTTCGGCCCGGCACATCAACGACCGCTGCCTGCCGGACAAGGCCATCGACGTCATCGACGAGGCCGGGGCCATTTTCGTCCTCTCGGGCGAAAAACATCGCCGCAAGTCCGTCACCCGTCGCGACATCGAGGAAGTCGTGGCCCGCATGGCGCGCATCCCCAGCTCCCGCGTCAGCGCCTCGGACCGCGACCGTCTGGCCCGGTTGGAGGAGGATCTGGGTGCCCAGGTTTTTGGCCAGCAGGAGGCCGTGGCCATGCTGGCCCAGGCCATCAAGCGTTCCCGGGCCGGCCTGGGCAACGCCGAGCGCCCCTTGGGCTCGTTTTTGCTGACCGGCCCCACGGGCGTGGGCAAGACCGAACTGGCCAAGCAGCTGGCCCTGGGCCTGGGCGTGAGTTTCGTGCGCTTTGACATGAGCGAGTACATGGAGAAGCACGCCGTGGCCCGGCTGATCGGCGCCCCTCCCGGCTATGTCGGTTTCGAGCAGGGCGGCCTGTTGACCGACGCCATCCGCAAGACCCCGCACTGCGTGCTCCTTTTGGACGAGATCGAGAAGGCGCACATGGACATGTTTTCCATCCTCCTGCAGGTCATGGATCATGCCACCCTGACGGACAACAACGGCCGCAAGTCCGACTTCCGCAACGTGATCCTGCTCATGACCTCCAACGCCGGCGCGCGCGAAATGAGCGGCAACGCCATCGGCTTCAAGGCCGGAGGCGAGGAGGATCGCGCCTGGCGCGGTCAGGTTGCCATCGAGAAGCTGTTCAGCCCCGAGTTCCGCAACCGCCTCGACGCCATCATCCCCTTCCATTCCCTGTCCCAGGAGATCATGGAGCGAATCGTGGACAAGTTCATGGCCGAACTCGGCACGCAACTCGCGGCCAAGAACGTGACGCTTGATCTCGCGGCCGAGGCGCGGGCCTGGCTGGCCCGCAAGGGTTTTGACCCGGCCTTCGGGGCCCGCCCCCTGGGGCGGCTCATCCAGACGGAGGTCAAGGACAGGCTCGCGGACCAGATCCTGTTCGGAGAGCTGGCCGGCGGCGGAGCGGTCCAGATCGGTCTGGGAGACGGCGAAGGCCTGGTCTTCACGTTTACGCCGCGTTGAGCCTTTCATGAGCGTCTTCGCCCTGCCCAAGGAGCCCGTCTTTCCGGATCCGGCCCATGCCGACGAGGATGGACTCCTGGCCGTGGGCGGCGATCTTTCCCCCCAGCGCCTGCTCACGGCCTACGGACAGGGCATTTTCCCCTGGTACGGCGAGAACGCGCCCATCCTGTGGTGGAGTCCCGATCCCCGCCTCGTGCTGGAGCCGGCCCACATCCATGTGCCCCGACGGCTGGAGCGCATCCTGCGCCAGAAACGCTTTGAGTGCACCCTGGACACGGCCTTCGAACAGGTCATCACCCGCTGTGCCCGCACGGCCCGGCGCGGGGCCCGCGGAACCTGGATCGTGCCGGAGATGCTGGCCGCGTACTGCCGCCTGCACGAATTGGGTTTCGCCCACAGCATCGAGGCCTGGTCCGGCTCGGAGCTGGTCGGAGGCCTGTACGGGGTGGCCCTGGGCGGCGCCTTTTTCGGGGAGTCCATGTTTTACAGCGAGTCCGATGCGTCCAAGGTCGCCCTGGTCACCCTGGTGCGGGCTCTGGACCAGAAGGGTTTCATTCTTTTTGATTGCCAACAGACGACCGCGCACATGGTCCGCTTCGGCGGGTTCGAGGTGCCGCGAGTTGCATTTCTCTCCCGGTTGCGCGGTGCCCTGGAACTGCCTTTATTGCGCGGGGCATGGGGTCTGCGCAACGGTAGCCTCATTTGCCCACGACCGGAAGAAAACCCTATGGAGCCACACGATGACTGATTTTGCCCACGGAAACGAGGAAGACTGGGAAGGGCGGCCCAGCAAGTCGCAACGCAAGCGCGACATGCTCGCCCTGCAGAAGCTCGGGGAAGAGCTGATCGGATTGGCCCCGGAGCAACTCGGACGCCTGGGGCTGCCCGATGATCTGGCCGAGGCCATCCGTTTTTATCATACCTTGAGGGACAAGGAGGCCCGCCGCCGCCACCAGCAGTTCGTCGGCACGGTCATGCGCAAGCTCGATCCCGAGCCCATCCGGCAGGCCCTGGAGGAACTGGATCAGTTGCGCTACCAGCAGGCCGAGGCATTTCATCAGATCGAAGTCTGGCGGGACGCACTGGTCGACGGAGACGAGGAGATGCTGAACGAGGTGGTCGGACGTTTCGGATTGGATCTCAAGCAGGTGCGGCAACTGGCGCGCCTGGCCGCGGCCGAGAAGGCGGGCGGCAAACCGTCGAAGAACGGTCGCGCCCTGTTTCGCCTCTTGCGGCAATGCGCCGAACGGGAGCAGGCCGGGGAGTAGGCCGAGTAACAGCTGCTTATAATGACAAATACGCCGACTGTGCAAAAACGGTGCGCCCCGGAGGCTGTTCACAAATTAAGCGTTCAGGAGGCTGTTCAAAATTCGTTCTGGCAAGGCGCGCGTGTGCCCAGCATGGGTAAGCCGATTCTGCCGGGCGAAGTGTAGCCGTCTACATGAGCCCGTCAGAATGGGGAGCAACGCAGTTCAGAACGGATTTTGGGCAGCCTCCTAGTCGAGCCCCTGATCCATGGGCTTGTGCTGACTCAGGTCGTAAAGACCGTGGACGGTGAAGGGCAGGGCATAGCCGGGCACAATCTCGAAACGGATGCGGCCGATGTCCTTGCCTTCGGGCATGGAGCCAAGGGGCAGCAGGCCAGCCGGCAGGGGGAAACGCAAAACATTGGTGGTGATGGCCGTCAGACGGTCGGCATAGCGGCCGGCCAGATACGTCACGATCTGGTCCAGTTCATCGCGGGTGAAGGATTCGAGGATGACCTCGCGGCTGTCGCCCCGGCCCGTGCCCGCGCCGGATTCCTCCACGAGCCGGTCCCAGGCATAGGTCTCGGCCGGGGTAGGCTCGGGCCGGAAAAGGTGCACGACGACATCCTTGCGGCCCTTGAAGACCCGGATGCAGATGGTGGCGACATAGCCGCGCGGACAGGGTGGCGCGGTCTGGGGTTCCTGCCGGACGATGTCCATGGGCCCTCCTTCGGCGAACGGTGCATTCTCGTCATTTGTCATTTCTCTAGCACGCTTCGATCCGGCCTTCAATGCCGCATTGCCCGTTCTGCTTGAAATAATTCCGCTTCTATGGGATGTCCAACTGGACGGGCCGTGGGGCCCGCCTGGGAGCCACCAATGTCCGGCCTTGTGCCCCGTGTCATTTTTTCCATCGCCATGCTCGGCCTCGTCGCTTCTTCGCTTCATGCGGAAGACTGGCGCGTCCTGGCCCCGGGACTGGAGTTGCGCGAATTCCTGATCCCGGACCAGACTGGCGATCTGGCAGGGCGGCAGGGCGGCATGGCGGTCTTGCGCATTGATCCCGGCCACTACGAACTGCTCTTGGGCGCGGCCCTGAATTCGGGCCGGCCGCGCAGCGTGCAGGAATGGGCCTGGCATTCCGGGTTCACGGCGGCCATCAACGCCGGCATGTTCCGCGCCGACGACCGTCTGCGCAGCACCGGCCACATGCGCGACGCATCCGGGGTGGTCAATTCTTTCATCCACCCGCATTACGGGGCGTTTCTGGCCTTCCAGCCCCGGGAGACGGGCCTCCCCCCCGTGCGTTGGGTGGACAGCAAGGCCGACGCGGACTGGCAGGACGTGCTGTCCCGCTACGATGGCGTCATCCAGAACTACCGCCTGATCAGCCGGGACCGCGAAAATCTCTGGCAACCCGGCGAACTGCGACATTCCGCCGCGGCCATCGCCATGGACCGCTCGGGGTTCGTACTCTTCATCCATTGCCGCCCGCGCCTGTCCATGCACGAGTTCGCCCAGGCCCTCATCGACCTGCCCCTGGATCTGGTAGGGGCCATGTACGTCGAAGGGGGGGCCGACGCTGGCATGTACGTGTCGGCCGGCGGCTATGTGGGGCGTTTCGTGGGAGAGTACAAATCCGATTTTTTCCAGGCCAGCAACAGCAATTTCTGGCCCGCGCCCAATGTCCTGGGCATCCGGCCCAGATAGCAGGCCGCCCCAAAATGGCAATCTGCTGCGTCAGCGAAAAAATCCAGACTGCTTATGTATGCCTAATACACCGCGCGTCCTGGATTTTTTTCGCTTCCTTGCATCTCAGCATTTTTGAACGACCTGCGAATTTTGATTTTTTCAATTGTCAGATAGCTCCTCTTGGAGACGCGCGACGCGCAGGTGAGCATGTCCCTTTTCCAGCTTGAATCCGAATTCGTCCCGCAGGGCGACCAGCCCGCGGCCATCGAATCCCTGTGCGCGAGCATCCGGCAGGGTGTGCGCGACCAGGTGCTGCTCGGCGTGACGGGTTCGGGCAAGACCTTCACCATGGCCCACGTCATCGCCGAGTTGGACCGACCGGCCCTGATCATGGCCCCGAACAAGACCCTGGCCGCCCAGCTCTACAACGAGTTCAAGAGCCTCTTCCCGCACAACGCCGTGGAATATTTCGTCAGTTATTACGACTACTACCAGCCCGAAGCCTATCTGCCGCATTCCGACACCTACATCGAGAAGGATTCGGCCATCAACGAGGATATCGACAAGTTGCGCCATGCCGCGACCCACGCCCTGCTGACGCGGCGCGACGTGATCATCGTCGCCTCCGTGTCCTGCATCTATGGCCTGGGCTCGCCCGAATACTACGCCAAGATGGTCATCCCCGTGGAGCGCGGACAGACCATTTCCATGGAATCCGTCATCGGGCGGCTGGTGGACGTGCAGTACGAGCGCAACGACTACGACCTGCACCGGGGCACCTTTCGCGTGCGCGGGGACGTGCTGGAGATCATCCCTGCCTACGAGCACGAGCAGGCCCTGCGCCTGGAGTTCTTCGGCGACGAGATCGAGGGGATCTTCGAGACCGATCCCCTGACAGGCGAAATCCGCTCGCGCGTGCAGAAGACCGTCATCTATCCCGCCAGCCACTACGTCTCGGACCGTGACAACCTGGTCCGGGCCATGGCCGACATCCGCGAGGAGCTGCGCCTGCGGCTGGCCTATTTCCAGCAGGCCAACATGCTCGTGGAGGCTCAGCGCCTGGAGCAGAAGACCCAGCTCGATCTGGAGATGATCGAGGAACTGGGCTACTGCAACGGCATCGAGAACTATTCCCTGCACCTCGACGGGCGCACGGCAGGGCAGCCCCCGGCCACGCTCATCGATTATTTTCCCAAGGATTTCCTGCTCTTCATGGACGAGTCCCACATCTCCGTGTCCCAGGTCGGGGGCATGTTCAACGGCGACCGCTCGCGCAAGCAGACCCTGGTCGACTACGGATTCCGTCTGCCCTCGGCCCTGGACAACCGGCCCCTGTGCTTCGACGAGTTCCTGGCGCGCATCGGCACGGCGGTCTTTGTCTCGGCCACGCCCGGGCCCTGGGAACTCACGCGCGCCGGGGGTGTGGTCGTGGAGCAGATCATCCGGCCCACGGGTCTCATCGATCCGGAAATCGAGGTCGTGCCGACCACGGGGCAGATGGATCACCTCATGGAGCAGTGTCTGGCGCGCATCGCCGTGGACGAGCGGGTCATGGTCACGACCCTGACCAAGCGCATGGCCGAGGACCTCACGGAATTCCTGCAGGCCCGGGGCGTCAGGGCCCGCTACCTGCACTCGGACATCGACACCCTGGAACGGGTGGCCATCATCCAGGCCCTGCGCGCGGGAGAGTTCGATGTGCTGGTCGGCATCAACCTCTTGCGCGAAGGTCTTGATATACCGGAAGTCTCTCTGGTAGCCATGCTGGACGCGGACAAGGAAGGTTTTCTGCGCTCGACCCGCTCCCTGATCCAGACCTTTGGCCGGGCCGCGCGCAACGTGCGGGGCAGGGTCCTGCTCTATGCCGACAGGGTGACCCGCTCCATGGCCGAGGCCATGGACGAGACCCGGCGGCGCCGGGAAAAGCAGAGCCAGTTCAACACAGAGCACGGCATCGTTCCGCAGTCCATCCGCAAGCAGGTCGACAATGTCCTGTACGACCTGCACCAGGAGATCGGCAGGCAGGAGCGGGCCGCCGAACAGGCCGGCGGCTACGATCCCGAACCCAAGGACGCGGCCCAGGAAGTGGCCCGCCTGCGGAGGGAAATGCGCAAGGCCGCTGAAATGCTGGAGTTCGAGGCCGCGGCCCGCTTCAGGGATCGCATCGTGTCATTGGAAAACCGATATGGCCTGGACAGGCCCAAGGCATCACGCTCATGAACAGCTGTCCGCTCCCCAAATCTTTCCTGAACCGCTTCATGCCCGGGTGCGCCAGGGGAATCCGCGGTTTCACCGGGCTTTATCACACGGTCAAATTCCGCTTCGGTTCGTTTTTCCCGCTGGTCCTGGGCGCGGGATTCCTGCTGGCCGTGTTCTTCTACGGTTTGTTCATCTTTCTGGTGGTCGAGGGATGGAACCTGCTGGACTCCTTTTACCAGGTGGTCATGACCCTTTCCACCGTCGGCTTCATGGAAGTCCATCCGCTTTCGGATCGGGCGCGGCTGATGGTCTCCTTTCTCATCTTGATGGGCGTGGGCAGCTTCGCCTATCTCGTCGGCGCCTTCACCCAGGTTGTGGTGGAGGGTCGGCTGCAGGACTTATGGGGGAAACGCAAGGTGCAGAAAATCATTAATTCCCTGACTGATCACTACATCATCTGCGGGTTCGGGCGCATCGGCGCGGTCATCGCGGCCGAGATGCGCCGCGAAAACCTGCCCGTGGTCATCATCGAAAAGGATCCCGATCTGTTGAACGATCTGGAGCGGGAAGGCTTTCTCTTCCTGGCCGGTGACGCGACTTCCGACGAGGAACTGCTGGCCGCCGGAGTGGAGCGGGCCAAGGGGCTTTTTGCCTGCGTGTCCCAGGACGCCGAAAACGTCTACATCACCCTTTCCTCCCGGCAGTTCAATCCGAACCTGACCATCATCGCCCGCTCGGACCGTCCCGAGTCCGTGTCCAAGCTGGAGCGGGCCGGCGCCAATCGCGTGCTCACCCCGCACCAGATCGGGGGCAAGCGCATCGCCCAGGTCATGCTGCGGCCCACGGTCACGGATTTCATGGATCTGGCCACCCAGGGTCACAACCTGCAGATGGAGGAGATCCAGGTCCGCCCTGGTTCCGAACTGGTCGGCAAGAATCTGATCACCTCCGGCATCCGGCCGCGCTTCAATCTGATGATCATCGCCATTGAAAAGAATGGGGTTATGGCCTTCAATCCCCATCCGGAAACCGTCATCGAGGCCGGCGACACCCTGGTGGCCGTGGGCCCGCCCGAGAATTTTGTCGGGTTGCAGGCGGTCAGCCGTCCCGAGGACGGATTCTCCGTATGAGTTTGCCGCTGACGCTTCCAAGCGAGGCCGATCGGCTGGCCGAACGGCTGGCGGAACTGAACGAGGCCTACCGCCGGGGCCTGCCCCTGGTCAGCGACGCCCAATACGACCTGCTCATCGCCCGGTTGCGGGAGCTGCGGCCCGAGCACGCCTTCCTGCACCGGGTGGAGCCCGAATCCTTTACCGGCAAGCGCGAAATCCGCCACCCCGAGCCCATGCTGTCCACGGACAAGGCCTACACGCCGGAGGATCTGGAGCGGTTCGTGGCCCGGGTGGAGAAGGAGGCCGCGGAGATCGGGGTGAACGATGTGCGCTACCGGGTCACGCCCAAGCTCGACGGACTGGCCGGCCGCGACGACGGCACGATCTTCGCCACGCGTGGCGACGGCCAGAGCGGCTACGAGGTCAGCTCGGCCTTTGCCAAGGGCATGATTCCCCAGGGCGGCCGGGGCCTGGGCGTGGGCGAGATGGTCATCCGGCAAAGCTATTTCGAAACCCATCTGGCCGGCGTCTTCGAGCATCCGCGCAATCTGGTGGTCGGCATCGTGTCCTCGGACACGGTCAACGAACAAGCCCGGCAGGCCCTGGCCGACGGGGTCGTGCATTTCGTGCCCTACGCCGTGCTGCCCCACTGGCAGGGCAGCGGGGCGGAACTGCTTGAGCGCATGGATCAGATCACGGCCGACCTGTCGGCCCAGGTCGACTATCCCCTGGACGGCATGGTCGTGGAGGTGTTGGGCGAGGACGTGCGACGGACCATGGGCGCCACCAGCCACCATTACCGCTGGCAGATCGCGGTCAAGCGCAAGGGCGAGACGGCCCTGACCCGGGTCCTGGACGTGGTCTGGCAGGTCGGCCGCACGGGCAAGGTCACCCCGGTGCTGCTGGTCGAGCCCGTGGGTGTGTCCGGGGCCACCATCCGCCGCGTCACGGCCCACAACGCCGGATTTTTGCAGAAGAAGGGCCTGGGGCCCGGGGCAGAAATCGAGATCATCCGCAGCGGCGAGGTCATCCCCAAGGTCGAGGACGTGCTGGTCCCGGCCGAGGCGACCCTGCCCCAAACCTGTCCGTCCTGCGCATCGACCCTGGCCTGGGACAACGATTTTCTGGTCTGCGAAAACGGGCATTGCCCGGATCAGATTGTGCAGGCCATCGAGCACTGGTTCAAGACCCTGGGCAACGCGGACTGGTTTGGCCGCAAAACCGTGGAGAAACTGGTCCGATCCGGGTATGACAGCCTGGAAAAGGTCTACGATCTGGGCGAGGATGAGTTCCGGGCCATGGGCTTCGGGCCGGTTCAATCGGCCAATCTGGCCGAGGCCGTGTATCTGAGCCGTACCCGGGGCGTGGAGGACTGGCGCTTTCTGGCCGCCCTGGGTATCGAGGATCTGGGCAAGGGCGACAGCCGCAAGCTCCTGGAGCATTATCGTCTGCACGAACTGACGTCCCTCGGTCAGGAGCAGATCGAGGCCATTTACGGCTTCGGCGCGATCACGGCCGCCAGCATCGTCGCGGGCCTGCGGCGCGTGGCCTCGACCCTCGGGCACCTGCTGGGTCTTGGCTTTGCCATCATGCCCACGGGCGCGGCCCGCCCCAGGTCCGAGTCCAGCCCCCTGGCCGGCAAGCATGTGGTCTTCACCGGCAAGATGCACGGCTCGCGGGAGGAGATGCAGGAGCAGGCCAGGGCCCTGGGCGCCCTGGTGCAGAGCGCCGTCAACGCCAAGACCGATTTTCTGATCTGCGGCGAAAATGTGGGCGCGGCCAAGATGGCCAAGGCCCGCAAGGCCGGAACCACCATTTTGCAGGAAGACGAATACCTGCGCCTTCTCGGCGCGGGCGAACCCAACACGAGGAGTCTGACATGAGCATTCCCGTCATCATCATGGGCGCCAAGGGCAGGATGGGTTCCACCCTGGCTCGTTTGGCTCAGGAGTCCGACCAGTTTTTTCTGAGCGGCGTTGTCGAGCGTCCCGAATTCAGCAGCGGCCTGGAAACCCTGGGCTGTCCCGTGGCCAATGATCTGGTGGACCTGCTGCCGGCATGTCCCGGCGCGGTCGTCATCGACTTCACGGCTCCGGAAGTGAGTCTGGCCTCGGCGCGCAAGGCCTCCAAGACCGGCAACCCGGTGGTCATCGGCACCACGGGCCTGAACCCGGAGCAGCTCGCTGAACTGGAGACCCTGGCCCGGACCATCCCCATTTTCTGGTCACCGAACATGTCCATCGGCGTCAACGCCCTGGTCCGCGTCCTGCCGTTGCTGGAACGCATCCTGGGCGAGGCCTACGACATGGAGATCACAGAGATCCACCATCATCACAAGAAGGACGCGCCCAGCGGCACGGCCGTGAAGCTGGCCCAGGTCCTGGCCCAGTCCCGCGGCTGGAGCATGGACGAGGTCGGCAACTACGGCCGCCAGGGTCTGGTCGGCGCCCGTCCCCAGCAGGAGCTGGGCGTGCACGCCCTGCGCGGCGGAGACGTGGTCGGCGACCACACGGTCTATTTCTTTGGCCCGGGAGAGCGCATCGAACTCACGCACCGCGCCCATTCCCGCGAGAACTTCGCCCGGGGAGCCCTGCGCGCCGCGACCTGGCTTTCAAGCCAGAAGCCGGGGCAGCTCTACTCCATGGGCCAGTTGCTGGGAGAATAGGAGTGCCAGCTTCCCTGACGGCAGTCCTGGCCCGACTGAGCGAGGTGGTCCTGGGCAAAGAGGGGCAGATCAGGCTGGCCCTGGCCTGCCTCCTGGCCCGCGGGCACCTCTTGATCGAGGACATCCCGGGCATCGGCAAGACGACCCTGGCCAAGGCCCTGGCCCTGGTCCTGGGGCTCGACTTCAAGCGGGTGCAGTTCACCAACGATCTGCTGCCGTCCGACGTGCTGGGCGTTTCGGTCTATGACGCCCCGTCGTCGGCCTTTGTCTTCCATCCCGGTCCGGTCTTCACCAACGTGCTCCTGGCCGACGAGATCAATCGGGGCACCCCGCGCACCCAGAGCGCCCTGCTGGAGGTCATGGAAGAGCAGCAGGTCAGCCTGGACGCGAGCACCAGGCTGCTGCCCCGGCCCTTCTTCGTGCTGGCCACCCAGAACGCCCTGGACCAGGCCGGGACCTACCCCTTGCCCGAGTCCCAGCTGGACCGCTTTCTGCTGCGCATCAGCCTGGGCTATCCGGATCTGGACGCGGAACTGAAACTCCTGGGCCGCAGTCAGAACGCCGGACGGCCCGTGCTGCCCGACAGCCTCATGAGCGCAAGCGAGGTGCTGGACCTCCAGGACCGGGTCGACGGGGTCCGCACCGCGCCCGCCTTGCTTCGCTACGTGCGCGACCTGCTGGACTGGACCCGGACGTGCGGACGGTTCGTCAGTGGCCTTTCGCCCCGGGCCGGACAGGCCCTGGTGCGCGCGTCCCGGGCCTGGGCCTTCCTGGATGGCCGCGATTTCGTGCTGCCCGAGGACGTGCAGGCGGTTTTCCCCAGTCTGGCCGGACACCGCCTGCGTCCGGTCGACGGCAAGACCGTGGACATGGCCGCGGTCCTTCATGCCGTGCCCATTCCCTAAGGGGGGACGTCGCATGGCCCTGCCCCGGTTCATCCGGAACATGATCCTGGCCCGTAAGCGTGCCGGTTTGCCCGTGGAGCTGGACCGGCGGAGGATCTTTATCCTGCCCACCCGCGCCGGCCTGGTCTTTGGCTTCTTTCTTCTGGCCATGCTCGTGGCCGCCGTGAACTACACCAACAATCTGGCCTTTCTATTGACCTTCGTGCTTGGCAGCATCGCCGTGGTCTCATCCATCCATGCCTACGCCAACCTGGCCGGGTTGCGCATCGAGCAGGCCCGCCTGCTGCCGGCGTTCTGCGGCGACGAGGCCCGGTTGCAGCTCAGCGTGCGGGCCGCGGGGCGCGGCCGCAGGAGCATCGTTGTTGGTGTCGGAACGGTCCGGGACAAATTTTCCTTGCTGCCCGGGAGGGGGCGGGAGCTGGACTTGCATGTCCCGACCACGCGGCGCGGCCTTTTTCCCCTGGGCCAGGTCGTCGTCGACACCCGTTTCCCCTTGGGCCTCTTCCGTGCCTGGTCGCCGCTCATTCTGCCCGTGTCCGGACTGGTCTATCCCCGGCCCCTGCCGGCCGAGGGCCTGGAGCGGTTTTTGTGCCGGTCGGGAGAGGAGGATGGGGTGGACGTGGCGGCGCCGGCGGGCGAATTCGCCGGCATCCGGCCCTACCGGGCCGGAGACGCCCTGTCGCGGGTGTCCTGGAAGGCCTCGGCCCGGGGCAGCGGGCTGTATGCCAAGGAGTTTGGCGTCGGAACGGCCCGGAATCTGATGCTGGACTGGATCGACGTGCCGGGGCCCGGGTACGAGGAGCGCATCGGCCGCCTGGCCTGGCTGGTCCGCGAGGCCGAGCGCCGGGGGCTGTGCTATGGATTGCGGCTGCCGGGGCTGGACATCGAGGCGGGCTGCGGGCCGGGCCAGGCCCACCGCTGCCTGGAGAGGCTGGCCCTCATGCCGGAGGAGTCGTGATCCACGACAAACGCCGTTTCGGCGTGGTCCTCGCCGCCCTGGCCGTGGCCTTTGCCCCGCATCTGGGCCATGTGCCCGTGCTGGTCAGCCTTTTTGTCTGTCTGGCCTGGGGCTATGCCCTGGGCATGCAGTTCCTGGGCTGGCCGGTTCCCTCCCGCTGGCTGCGCATCGCCGTGACCCTGGTCTGTCTGGGAGCGGTGCTGGCCGCCTTTGGACGGAGTTTCGGGCGCGACGCGGGCGTGGCTCTCCTGTCCCTCATGCTCGGCCTCAAGGCCGTGGAGAGCAAGTCCTCGCGCGATCTGTTGGCCCTGCTGTTCCTGGCCTATTTCGTGATCGTGACGGGCGTGCTCTATTCCCAGTCCCTGGCCATGAGCGGGTACATGATCTTTTCGGTCCTGGTCGTCACCACGGCCCTGGTCCACCTCTATTCCGGCGAGGACACGCCTTGGCCCGACCTGCTGCGGGCCGCCATTTTCTGTGTCCAGGCCTTGCCCCTGGCCCTGGTCCTGTTCGTGTTCTTTCCGCGTCTGCAGGGCGCCTTGTGGGGCGTGCAGGACGCGCGCGACGAAGGGGTCAGCGGGTTCAGCCAGACCCTGGAGCCAGGGGCCGTGTCGGAACTGTCCTTGTCCCGGGACGTGGCCTTTCGCGTCGATTTTTCCGGCCCCGTTCCTGACCGCGCTTCCCTGTACTGGCGCGGCCTGGTCCTGGACAGTTTCGACGGGAGCAGATGGTTCCGGGATTTGCCTTTCGAGTTGGTCGCGGCCGCAGAGCCCGGCCCGGGGGGCCTTGCCTACGATCTGACCCTGGAACCCCATGGCCAGGAATGGATCTTTGCCCTGGATCTGCCGGTCATGGCGCCGCAGGGCACGGCCCTGCGAAGCGACCGGACCCTGGTCAGCCTGCGCGCGGCGCGCTCCCGCCTGCGCTATGCGCTGGTGTCCGCGCCAGGCCTGGCGTCCGGTCCCCGGCCCGGGGCCTGGGCCACGGCCCTGCCCGAAGACGGCAATCCCCGCGCCCGGGCGCTGGCCCGGGGGTGGCGCGAGCAGGGACTGACGGCCCGGGACGTGGTCCAGGCCGCCCTGGAGCTGTTCAGGACCGGCGGCTTCGTCTACAGCCTGCGGCCAGGCACCCTGGACGGGGACATCGTCGACCAGTTTTTGTTTGCCTCCCGGCGCGGATACTGCGAACATTACGCCTCGGCTCTGGCCTTTTTGCTGCGCGCGGCCGGGGTCCCGGCCCGGATCGTGGTCGGCTACCAGGGCGGGGAGGTCAATCCCGTGGGCGGATACCTCATCGTCCGCCAGTCCGAGGCTCACGCCTGGACCGAGGTCTGGCTCGACCAGCGCTGGACGCGGATCGATCCGACCTCCGTGGTCGCGCCCCTGCGTCTGGCCGCTGGCGCGGAGCCATTCGCGTCGCGGGAGACCGGGGCTGTGCTGCCGGAAGGGGTGCGCTATTTCCGCCAACTCGGACGTGTTTTCGGTCTTGGCTGGG
Organism: uncultured Desulfovibrionaceae bacterium; assembly: GCA_964589645.1. Lineage (GTDB taxonomy): Bacteria > Desulfobacterota > Desulfovibrionia > Desulfovibrionales > Desulfomicrobiaceae > Desulfomicrobium. Next base: position 10,219 of record CAZPSN010000024.1, on the reverse strand, counting down.
ACGCGGCCAACAACCTCTGGAACCAGTGGGTGCTGGGCTTTGGCCACGAGCGGCAGCGGGGATTGTGGGAACGCCTGGGTTTCGACCCCGCGACCCGGGCCGGAGCCGGCCGGCTGGCCCTGGTTCTGCTGGCCGGGACTGGCGTTGTCCTGTCCGTGGTTGTCTTTTTCGCCCTGCGCACCCGGCGCCAGGACCGGGACCCGGTCGCGGACCTTTATGCCCGGTTTTGCCGCAAGCTGGCCCGGGCAGGGCTGCCCCGTGGCCCGGCAGAAGGCCCCCTGGACCACGCCGCCCGCGTGCATGCGGCCCGGCCGGACCTGGGGCCGGCCGTGCGGGAGGTCGTCGGGGCGTACGTGGCCGTGCGCTATCGGGGCCAGGACAAGGACATGACTGAATTCAAGCGCCTGATGGGCGATTTCATGGGGAGACGGCTGTGATGGATGCAAAGAAGGATGCCCTGGTGCCGCTTGCGCGGCCGGAAGAGCCGGAGATCACTCCGGCAGATACTCCGGCAGATACTCCGGTTGAAGCGGAGTACCGCCATGCCAAGATGTATTTCAAGGAATCCGCGGCCCAGGCGGTCAGGACCAATGCGGCCCTGTTGACAGTCCTCGGGCTGTTCGTGATCCGCGGCCTGCGTTATGCCTGGGAGGCGCTGCGCCGCTTTCTGCCGGCGGGCAAGGGCGGGGCGGAGAAATGATGCACGAGGCCGACCTGGCGCCGGAGTACGGGCGTTGTGCTGCCCGGACAGAAAAAAGGCACCCGGAGGTGCCTTCTAGCGTTGGCCGAGAATGCCGGCCTTGAATTTTTCGCCCGGTCCGGGTTTGGGGCCGATCCAGCAGGCCAGCAGCGCGTCGCTGAAATCCTTGCCCTCGATGACGCCCTTGATTGCGCCCTTGACCCGGATCGTGGATCCTGTGCCGGGTTCGTAGAGGCAGTCCAGGACTTCGCCCTTCTGCATGGTTTCCATCATGGCCGAGAGGGTGGCAAAACGCTCCTTCAGGGTGGCGTCGGCCTCGGGAGTGTTGGCGGCCAGACCGTCCTGCCAGGCCGAGGCGATTTTTTCGGCCTCGACCTCGCGCAGGAAATGCATGACCATGACCCTGGGGCTGTCCTCGGCCAGGATGTTTTTCGCGTCGGTGGACGGCTTGGCCAGATACAGCCCGGCGGCGTAGACGTCGAAAAAGGTGAAGGTGCGCATGGCCATGCCGTTCAGGGCCAGGCTGGACGCGCCGGCTGTGAACTGGTCCGGGAACTCGACCTCGCCGATCCGCCCACCCGAGGCAGGGGAGGACAGGCAGAGGACACAGAGCGTGAGGCAGATGTATTTCAGAACCATGAGTGACTCCTTGACGGGTATCGAGCTGGAATAATGGACATGCCGCGGACTATTTCAGGCATGTTTGAGCGCCCGCTTAACATTGTCCGGGCAGGATGAAAAGGGGCGAAACCATCCCTGCTTTCGCGCGGAGAGAACATGCTGATAGCGATTCTGTCGGACATCCACGGCAACCTTGAAGCTCTGCGGGCCGTCTGGGCGGACATGGCCGGCCGCCTTGTGGACGAGATCGTCAGCCTGGGCGACATGGTCGGGTATGGTCCAGATCCCGATGCGGTCCTCACCGAGCTGCGCGACCGGGAGGCGCGCTGCTGCCTGGGCAATCACGAGCTGGGTATCGTCAATGCCAAGGAGCGTTCCTGGTTCAATCCCTCGGCCAAGAAGGGCCTGGATCTGACCCGGACCCTGCTCGGAGCCGAAAATCTGTCCTTCATCGCGACCCTGCCCCGCTTTCTGTGTTTTGCCGGCGCACGCTTCGTGCACGGGTTCCCTCCGGACAACGTGACCACCTATCTTTTCCTGGCCGACGAGATGCGGCTGGCCGCGTGGTTCGACGGGGGCGAGCGGCTGACCTTTGTCGGTCACACCCACGAGCTGTCCCTGGTGCATTGGGACGGGAGCGGAGCCGAACGTCGAGAGCTTGGACGGGGCTTTCTGGCCCTGGACAACGGCTCCTGCATCGTCAACGCGGGCAGCGTCGGGCAACCCCGGGACGGGAACAACAACGCCAAATACCTGCTTTGGGACACGAATCTGGACACGGTGGAGGTCCGTTTCGTGCCCTACGACATCGCACGCACCGCGGCCCGGATCATCGAGCGCGGCTTTCCCGAATACTACGCCACGAGGCTCTGGTAGCCATGGATATCGGGCGCTACACCGTGCTGGGGCCCCTGGGCCGCGGCGGCATGGGCGCGGTCTACAAGGTCCGGCACCAGGGGCTGGGCCGGATCATGGCCCTCAAGCTCCTCAAACCGCACGAACTCCTGGTCGAACTCATGGGCGAGGACGCGGTCCGCGCCGCCTTTCTGCGCGAGGCCAGGATCCTGGCCGCCTGCGAGCACCGCAATGTCGCCGCGGTCTGGGACCTGGACGAGGACCGGGGCTGGCCGTTCATGGTCCTCGAATATCTGTGCATGAATGTGGGCGCCCTCATCGGCGAGAACCGGGTGGTCGAGAATCCGACGCGCCTCGTGCCTCCGCTCACGGCCCTGGATTTCGTGGGTCAGGCGCTGGACGGCCTGCAATACCTGCACGATCTCGGAATCGTGCATCTGGACATCAAGCCCGGAAACCTGATGCTGGGCAGCGACGGGACCATCAAACTCATCGATCTGGGGCTGTCGCGGCTGCGCGGCGAGCCGTGGGTCCGGCCCCGCGGGCTCAAGATCGGTTCTCCCTACTACGCCGCGCCCGAACAGGAAAATCATCCGGAGCAGGCCGACGAGCGGGCCGATCTTTTCGCCGCGGCCGTGGTTCTGCACCGTCTGGTCACGGGGGTGCTGCCTGTGGACGGAACTGCAACCGGGACCTTTGTGTCCGAAGGCTGGCGGGAGTTCTTTGTCCGCGCCCTGGACCCTGACCCGGACAGGCGTTTTCAAAGCGCCCGGCACATGCGTCAGGCCCTGAACGCGCTGGGGGCGGATCTGCGCGGCCGCGAGGATGACGGCTGCGTCTTTCGCGAGCCTGTCTGCGCGGCGCCGGGTCCCCTGCGGTCGACGCCGCTGCGCACGGGCGTGGTCTCCCGGCCTTTTGCCTTTCTGGACGAGTTGTTCCGGCCCCTGCGGTACCAGCAGGCCGAGCTGGAAGAGGTCGGGGACGGCTGGCTGGACCGCTGCTCCGGGCTCATCTGGGGCCCCGTGTCTCCCTGGCCCATGACCTGGGACGAGGGCGCGGCCTTCGTGAACAGTGACGCCGCAACCGGCGAGGGATGGCGGTTGCCCACGGTGGAGGAACTGGTTTCCCTGCTGCGGCCCGTGCAGGATCTGGACACGTTCTGCCATCGTCCCTTCGAGGATCGCTACCTGTGGATCTGGACAGCGGATCGGCGAAGCCATACGTCGGCCTGGTTCGTGGACGTGGGAGGCAGCGCGGTCCTGGCCCAGGAGCGGACCTGCCGGTTCCATGTGCGGCCGGTGCGCGGGGGCGAAAAATTTTTCGCCCCTACGGAAAACCCGTGATCCCGTGGTTCGTTTCGTAGGGGCAGGCCTGTGTGCCTGACCTGTTTTGGTGCCCGGGCAGGGGTTCATTTCATGGTTTGATGCAGAGAGACAACGGAGAATACGCATGGAGAGCGGATTTGTGCAGGTGTTTGCCGTCGGGGTGGCCGTGGCCGTGGCGCCGGGGCCGGATTTTTTCATGGTGCTCAGAAACAGCCTGTCGCGCGGCCGGTTGGCCGGGGTCATGACCGCCCTGGGCATCGGCTCGGCCCTGGTCGTGCACGTGGTCTATTCCGTGCTCGGACTGGCTCTGGTCATCGCTTCCAGCCCGGCCGTGTTCGGGCTGATCCGCGTCTGCGGGGCCTTGTACCTGCTCTATATCGCGGGGCGCTGCCTGTTCGGCCCGCGCACGGCCCTGCCTGACGTCAGCGTGCAGGCCGATAGCGGCGGGGCCACGGATTCGCCCTTGCGCGGATGGCGCGAAGGGTTCTGGTGCAATCTTCTGAATCCCAAGGCCGCCCTTTTTTTCCTGAGCATCTTCTCCCAGTTCATGACGCCCGAAACGCCCAGCGGCCTGCGCTGGGTCTACGGCGCCGAGGTCATCGTCATCGTCACGGCCTGGTTCGTGGTTCTGGCCCTCTTTCTGTCCACGGGCCGCATGCGCGGGTTGTACTCCGGTCTGGCCCGCTGGATCGACGGTGGAGTGGGTCTGATTTTCGGCGGGGTCGGCTGCTCGATCCTGGTCCAGGAGGCGAAGAGGGTGTTCTGAACGTCCTGCCGCCCTGACGCAAAACGCCGCTGCCCGGTCGGACAGCGGCGTTTTGCGTCGTGCGCCGGAGAGGCTTCAGTCCCCAAGATCCAGTTCGAGCAGGGTCCATTCCGTGCGCCCGGGGTCTCCGAAGGCATGCCGCTTGGGGATCGTCCCGGTTTTGCGGTATCCGAATTTCTCCATGTACCAGCGGATGACGTTTGGCCGGTCCGCCTCGGTCCGCACGTGCCGGAATCCGCGCGCCCGCATCGCATCCAGCCGTTTGATCTGCAGCTTGTAGCCGATGCCGCAGCCCAGCAGGTCCGGGTCCACGGCCAGACTGGCGGTTTCGGCCCGTTCCTGGTCGATGGCCAGAAAACTGGCCACGCCGACCAGCCTGTCCTGCAGGATGGCCACAAAGGTGTTCCCGATTTCAATGTGATCGCGTTCAGGCCGCACCCCGGTCTGAGTCTGGCTTTTGGGCGCCATGTTCCACTTGGCGAGCAGCCTGAGCACCTCGGGCAAATCGTCCGCTGTCATGGGCCGGATGCAGGCCTGGGTCGCCCGCCAGTTCTCCCTGTCGCCGATGCGCAGATGCCGCCGGGTCTGGGCCGGTGTGGAAATGGGCCGCCCCAGTTCCCTGGCGATCCGGACGATGCGCGCCACCAGGGCGGCATTGCTCGCGGGCCGCATGTCCTCGTAGTCCATGAACGGGCTGTCCTCCAGTCCGACCCGGACATGTCCGCCCATGAGGATGGCGGCGGTGTTCATGGCCAGCTGATAGCGCCCGATTCCGGCTGCGGCCCAGGTCCATGACGCGGGAATTTCGCGCGTCAGATTGCCCAGGTCCAGCAGCCGTCCGGGAACGCTGCCCAGGGAGCCCAGGAGCAGGTTGACATAGCAGTCCCGGGGCAGAAGGCCCTTGCGGCGCAGATAAAAGCCGTAGTTGAGCATGCCCAGATCAAAAACTTCCAGCTCGGGCAGGATGAGGCGTTCTTCCATGCGCGCGGCCAGTTGCTGGATGGTCTCGGGCGGATTGACCGAGACGGTGTTGGGAAAATTCAGGGAACCCAGGGTCAAGGAGGCCATGTCCGGCTTGGCCTCGCCATCCAGATCCAGCACGGCCGAGCGGCGCTCGAAGCCTCCGTGCTCGCGGCCGCTGGTGGTGGCGATGAGCACGACGTCGCGGTCATGGCGGCGGATGCCTTCGAAGATGGGCGCGTATGCCTCGGGTCGCCACTCGGGCCGTCCTTCGCGGTCGCGCGCGTGGATGTGCAGCATGCTCGCGCCCAGCTCGATGGCCCGCAGGCCATCTTCGATGATCTGCTCCGTGCTCATGGGCAAATGGGGGGCGCGGTCGCGGTGCAGCACGTTGCCGGTCAGGCAGACGTTGATGATCAGTGGTGTGGTGTCGATCCCGGACGGGGCGACTCCCTCGTGGAGGGCCAAGTGGGAGGATTTCAAATGCACATACAACTCCTTGAATTCTATAGGGTCCACCTGTCGCCGAGCCAACGGTCGAGTTCGGCTGGCCGTTTGGCATGTCCATTGGCCGGAGAGAACGTCACCTCAAGGAGATACAAGCATCCATCCTGCCCGAGCACGAAATCGACCCGGGCAAAGGGAAAGGGCGCTGCGATCCGCGAAGCGTATTCCTTCAGTCGCGTTTTGATGTCATCGGGCAATTCCTCTTCCCGGACCGGCGGACGGTCCGGCTGAAAAGCGGCCGGGACCGGCCGGAAGTCGGCGTCCAGCCGCGTCAGCTCCTGCGCGTCGTCCGCGCCCGACGCGGTCTTGCGGTGGAAGGTGATGTGCTCGACCCTGCCTCCGAAGACAAAGAAGTCGTGGGCCACGGAGCGGCTTTCGCCCGTGACGTCGGCGTCGAGGAGGATCTCTTTCTCGAAGACGTTGTACCACCACTGGCCGTTGCGCAGGCCATAGGGCGTGTTCAGCCATTTTTTGCAGAGGCGTTCCAGGTGGAGACGTTCCGGATCGGCCAGGGGATAGCGGATGCGCTTGAACATGCCAGAGCCGTGGGACGCCTTCATGTAGTAGTAGCCCGGCGCGAGCTCGTGGTTGAGCGGCAGGCGCGGAACCGGCGAATGCCAGTGGATCGGGGGGCATGTAAGAGCATTCTTGAGATCGTCGGGAATGAAGCTGGAGGTCAGGAGCTTGTTGCCGCTTTCCGGAATTTTGATCTCGGCAAAGAATTTGGTCCAGACGATCTTCTCATTGAATCCTCGAGGATTGAGCAGATCAGGGAAAACGCCATGCACCTTGCGGAACTGCGCCATGGCCAGAGCCATGACGCGAATCAATTCCGGCTCGTCGTAGAAATCGATCCCGCGAAGATATCCCTGGCGCGGCGATTTCGCGAAAGGGGAGTCGGGCCGCTCTTTGAGGGCATGTATCTGGCGCCTGATGATATCGCGGGCCACGAATGCAAAGTATCTGGTTTTCAGGGAGCGAGTCAGGCGCTGGAACGGTTTGAACGAAAGTGCGTCTTGCATGACCATGAGTGCTCTTCATGAAGCGGTTCGGCGATTTTTGGATGCGTGCATGGTCGATTCATGCGTCCCGCACATGCTCGGATTTCCCATGAAAAGACTCGTTGTCTTCCGCACAGGGTTTGCGATAGACACGACTTTGTTTTGACAATTACTTGCATGCGGTGACGAATCAAAGCAAGTTTTTTCACGGTGACAAGCGGAAATAACCTTCTGGGCCGCAACCTGGCCAATGCATCGGGCACTGGATTCACGCTGTCCGCGAGCAGGGCGGGCAGAACTTTATTGCGAGGAGATGGGTATGCGATACACGCAGGCGCGGCATGGCAGAACGTTTGTCATCAGGTTGGAAGACGGGGATGTCGTGCACAGCTCCATTGAGTTGTTGGCCCGGACCGAAGGGGTCAGGGCCGGATACCTGGTCATTCTGGGCGGAGCTGACAAAGGCAGTTCCCTGGTCGTGGGTCCTGAACAGGCCCGGGGCGTCTCGCCCGTGGTGCCCATGGATCTGATCCTGGAGGACGCCCACGAGATGGCCGGGGTGGGCACCCTTTTTCCCGACGAGACGGGCATGCCCGTGCTGCACATGCACATGGCCTGCGGTCGCGGGGCCGAGACCGTGACCGGATGCATCCGCGGAGGGGTGAAGGCCTGGCAGGTCATGGAGGCCGTGCTGGTGGAGTTGCTGGACTCGGAGGCGGTCCGCAAGCTTGATCCGGCCACGGGGTTCAAACTCCTGCAACCCTGAGCCGCCGTCCCCGGGGGGATCGCGGCCGCGCTTCGGAGCGAGCGCGGCCAATTCTGCCGGGACATGGCTGGAAATGCGGGTTTCCCTCGGACTTCGTCCGTGCAAAGGGGTATCATTGGATGAAAGATTCGGTGTGGCGGAAATTCGTGGATCTGATCCGGTTGCTTCGTTCTGTTCCCGGCGAACGATCCGCATTTCTGCGACGTGAGCACGATCGGCTCGGGCGTCCCTTGTCCTGCCTGGCACGGGTGTATCGTCGCTTCCTTCTCCGCCGGACCCGCGTCGTCGCGGTGGTGGGGTCCTTGGGCAAAACGACGACCCGGCGGGCTCTGAGCGCGGCTCTGGGGTGTCCGGAACGGAATTTTTCCTACAGCAATTACGGCGCGAGCCTGGCCGGCAACCTCTTGCGCGTGCGCCGAAGGGACCGGCACGCGGTCCTGGAGGCCGGCGTGGCCGGGCCGGGCCCCATGGCCGGATACGCGGCGATGTTGCGGCCCGATCTGGTCGTGGTGACTTCCATCAAAAGCGACCACAATCGGTCGTTTTCCACGCTTCTCGACACCCGGGCCGAGAAGGTCAACATGGTCAGGGGCCTGTCCGCCGACGGCGTGGCCGTGTTGAACGGGGATGACCCGCATGTGCGCTGGATGGCTTCGCAAACCCCTGCCCGGGTCGTCACCTTCGGTCTGAACGACGACAACGACGTGCGGGCCACGGACCTGCGGCCATCGCCCTCGGGCATGACCTTCACCGCCGTTCTGCCCGGCGGTTCCGTTGAGGTGCACACCCGCTTCACCGGCGCGCACATGATCTACCCCTTCCTTGCCGCCCTGGCCGTGGCCGATCTCGAAGGCGAGCCCCTCGACGCGGCAGCCGCGCGCTTGGCCGGGGTTGTTCCGGCTGATTCACGCATGGAACTGCTGTGTTTGCAAAACGGTATCACCATCCTTGACGACAGCCTAAAGGGCACCCTGGAGTCGGTCCATGCCGCTCTCGACGCATTCGCCGAGTTGCCCGCGATACGCAGGATCGTGCTCTTTGGCGGTATCGAGCAGCCGCCGGGCAAGCAAGGGGATTTGAACCGCGAAATCGGGCGCAGGCTCGGGGCCATGGCCGACGCGGTGCTCTGTTTGGGCAGCAAAAAGAGCATGAGCAGCATCCGCGCAGGCGCTGTGGCGGCAGGTCTGTCGCTGGAGCAGATCTTGATTTTTTCCTCGGGCATCAACCAGGTCGTCGACTGGCTGCAACGCGAACTGCGTCCCGGCGACGCCCTGCTGATCAAGGGCAAGGGCACACTGGGTCTGCGCAGGGTGGTGCTGCGACTGCAGGGTGTTCCGGTGACCTGCGCGGTGGCCTATTGCGGGGTCAAGGTGCCGTCCTGCGATGTCTGCCCGCTCCTGGACGCTCCGCCAGAACTGTTCCGCAATCGATACATTGCCCGGTACGTGCGCTGGTGATCCTTTCCGGTCAGCTTGTCTGGCGCCCTGTGGGCGCGGCGCATGGGTCCCAGTCCAATTTCCGGCCACCGTCTCGCCGACGCATCCCTGGCCTTGGTCCGGGGTGACGCCAGCCTGGAACTTGGCGTCATGTCGCGTTACAATTCGGACGACACATCCTACGGCGGGTGGCTGACCCTGAAGTGGACCTTCTGATCCCGCGCCCCGCATCCCAACGACCTGCCGCCCCGCTCATCCGGGGCGGCATTTTTGTGGTGCGCCCGGCAGGGCGCACCCGCTTGGAGGTGCAAGTCCTCTGCGCGCCCGACAGGGGGAAGGGCTAGCCGGACGGCAAGGGTGTCCATCGCGAGGTGGAATCTGAAGGAAGCCGCAGGCAAAACACTGGCCCGACGAACAGAAATCGCATATGAGGCGGCCACACCGGGTGAGGAGGCAATTATCTTCAAAGCCCGATACTTGCACGGAAGGTGTGGACGTAGATGCGGCGGGCATAAGTGTGAAGGTCACGCGTATTGCCCTGGGAGGTCTGACGGCCTGCCATGTGCTACCGGCATCGTAAGGTGCGGGGATAGGTTGTCAGAAGTCAGCAGAAGCCATAGTAGTCTGGTCTGACCAGCCGATGAAGGGCGAAACATGAAGCAGAGGCGGGAGCCCTGAATTTCGATGACGAAAGGAGCAGCAGAAGGTCGGGCCGAGAAGTCCGGCGCCATCCCGGCGGGTAGCGGTCGGAAACCGCGAGAGGAAGGGTGTGGTGCGGCAAGCGTCGCGGGAAGGAGGGATCACTCCGTGCCGGAAGCGGAGCGATTGATGGAGGAAATCGTCAGTCGTGGGAACATGATGCACGCCTACTCCCGGGTGGTGGCCAACAAGGGAGCCGCCGGTATCGACAGGATGCCGGTCAGTGCCCTGATGGATTACCTGCGCCGGGAATGGGATCGCGTCAAGGAAGAACTGGTGGCCGGGGTTTATACTCCCCAACCGGTGCGGAAGGTAGAGATTCCCAAGCCGGGAGGCGGGGTCAGGATGCTGGGGATTCCCACTGTCTTGGACCGCCTCATCCAGCAGGCAGTGCATCAGGTATTGAGCCCTCGGTTCGACCCGGATTTCTCTGAACGCTCCTATGGGTTTCGTCCCGGACGGAGCGCTCAGCAGGCGGTTCACGCGGCCCGGAAATACGTGGCCGAAGGCCGCCGCTGGGTGGTTGACCTGGACCTGGAAAAGTTCTTCGATCGTGTGAACCACGACATTCTTATGTCGCGGG
>CAZPSN010000023.1:0-65810 GCA_964589645.1 uncultured Desulfovibrionaceae bacterium | reverse complement strand
CGTAGAGGACTTTCACCTCCAAGTGGGTGCGCCCTGCCGGGCGCACTAAAAAAAAGCCTTCCCGGCATTCCGGAAAGGCTTGTGAGGCGTGGCTGGAGACAGGGGCTATAACATGGCGGAAGAGCCAAGGAAGGAGACAGAGATGATCTCGTAGTCCACGCGACCGCGAGGAATCTGCACAGAGATCTCATCACCCTCCTGCTTGCCCAGAAGCGCCCTTCCCACGGGAGACTCGATGGAAATGGTGCCCTTGGTGTGGTCGGCCTCGTCGGGCCCGAGCAGGGTGAAGGTTTTGCGCTCGCCACTGTCCATGTCCTCCACCGTGACCGTGGCCCCAAAGATCGCCCGGTCGCTTTGCAGGGTGTCGACGTCGATCACGTCGAAGCGGATCATCCGCGATTCGATGTGGCTGATGCGGGCCTCGAGCATGCCCTGACGTTCACGGGCCGCGTCGTATCCGGCGTTTTCACGCAGATCGCCCTCTTCCCTGGCCTCCTTGATGGCCTGGATGACGGCTGGCCGCTCTTTCTTCAATTCATCAAGTTCTTTTTCCAAACGCTTGAAGCCCGCGACTGAGATGGGAATCCTGTTCATCGTCGTCCTTACGTGAAGCAAAGCCAATAAAAAAAAGATGCTTTGCCCGCCGATTGGCCTGCGGCGGGCAAAGCGCGAACAACTTTTTCGTGCGAAACCGTGCTCTTGGTAGTCCATCCAAAGCAACGGGTCAAGGTCTGTGAGGAACCGCCGCGGCCATTGCGCGCACGGCGAGGCTCATTCGTCCATGATCCGGCCCAATTGCGCGAAGGTGTCCACGGCTCCGGGGCGCAGGCGCACGTCGTGCACGTCCTGCAGCTTGCGCATCTGCCGGATCATCTGTTCCAGGCCCGCGTCCTCGTTGACCAAAAGCCAGATCCGGCTCTCCTCCCCGCCGTCCGTGGGCAGACACAGGATGGCCTCGACATTGAAGGCGCGGCGCGAAAACAGGCCGCAGACGTGAGACATGACCCCGGGATGGTTGTTGACCAGGACATCGAGCACGGTGCGGGGGGTGGGATTAGACATGGTCTTCACCTCCGAGCATGGTTCTGTTGGCGGCTCCGGGGGGAACCATGGGCCAGACCTTGTCCTCGCGGTTCACCGGAACGTGGATCAGGGCCGGGCCAGGATGGGACAGGGCCTCGCGCAGCAGGGCATCTGGGTCCTGCGCACCGGCCATGTCCCAGGTCTTCCAGCCAAAACCCGAAGCGATGCGCGGAAAATCGACATTCACCTGGTACACGGATGAGAAATAATTGGCCTGGAAAAACAGTTCCTGCTGCTGATGGACGAGCCCCAGGCAGACGTTGTTCAGCAGCACGACAGTGACGTCCACGCCCTGTTCGGCGGCGGTGGCCATCTCCTGGATGTTCATGAGCAGGCTGCCGTCCCCGCTGAAACAGATCACCTTGCGCTTTTGCGCGGCCAGGGCCGCGCCGATGGCGGCGGGCAGCCCGAAACCCATGGTTCCCAGGCCACCTGACGTCAGCCAGGCGTTGCCCGGATGAAAGGGATAGCTCTGGGCGGTCCACATCTGGTGCTTGCCCACGTCGGTGACGATGATGGCCTCGTTTCCGACCAGCTCGCCCACGCGGCGGATCAGTTCCTGAGGGCTGTCGTGCCCGCCCCTGTCCGGGGTCTGGGCCGGAAAAGCCCGACGCAAGGCCGCTATGTAGTCCAGCCATTCCTGGCGCGGGATCGGAGAAATGCGCGGCAGCAAGGCCCTCACGACCTCGCGGATGTCGCCCAGAATGGCCAGCGAGGCGGGCTTGAGCTTCTCCAGTTCGCTGTGATCGATGTCGATGTGGATGACCTTGGCCTGGGGGCAGAATTCCTGAACCTTGCCCGTGGCCCGGTCGTCGAAGCGCACACCGGCGGCCAGGATCAGGTCACAGGCCTCCAGGGCCATGTTCGTATGACGCTGGGCATGCATGCCGAGCATGCCCATGCTCAACGGATGATCGTAAGGCACTGCAGTGAGCCCCATGAGGGTGGAGGTCACGGGCATGGACAGGCGCTCGGCCAGATCAAGGATTTCGCTTCCCGCACCCGAGGCGACCACCCCGCCGCCGACCCACAGGATGGGACGCCGGGCCGTGTTGAGCATCTGCACGGCAGTCTCCAGGTCCGCGTCATAGAAGGCCGGTGCGGGTTCGCTGCCTCCGGCCTCTGGCCAGTGCTCGAAATCGACCCGTTCCAGTTGCACGTCGCGCGGGATGTCGATGAGCACCGGACCGGGCCGCCCGCTGGCCGCGATGGTGAAGGCCTCGGGGATGATATGCAGCAGATCTGCGGCCTGACGGACCAGAAAATTGTGTTTGGTGATGGGAATGCTCATCCCGTATGTGTCCACTTCCTGGAAGGCGTCGGTGCCGATCATGGGGCGCGGAACCTGACCCGTGATGCAGATCACGGGCACGGAATCAAGCTTGGCGTCGGCGATGGCGGTCAGAATGTTGGTCGCCCCCGGCCCTGAGGTGGCCAGGCAGACCGCAGGCTGGCCCGTGACCCGGGCCATGCCCTGGGCCAGAAAGCCGGCGCCCTGCTCGTGGCGGGTCAGAACGTGGCGGATGGACGTGCTGCGGGACAAGGCGTCGTAGAGAGGCAGATTCGCGCCGCCGGGAATACCCGCGACAATGCGGATTCCCTGGCGTTCCAGAAGGGAGACGGTCAACTGCGCGCCGGTCATGGAAAACATGGTGCACTCCTTTTCGGCTCATCTGTGACCGGCGGGGACCGGGCCGAAAAAAACCCCCGCCGGCGCCTGCGCTGACGGGGGTCGATATGGTGTGTTTGATCCCGCTACAGCGTCAGGTCGTCCAGAACGACGCATACTACGACTACTAGGCTGAGAGCGACGGTCGTGGCGATGCGGTTCATGGGGTGTCCTCGGGGTTGGAAGAATCAACTATCGATTGCTTGGTCCTAGGACGGACGGCAATCCATGTCAAGCCGGTTCAAGGTCGCCAGGGCCGCACGGGACAGAAGGAAAACCCCGCTCCCGGCAAATCGATCGGACCTTGATTCAGGATTACATTGCAGGCATGATGCATGGAGCGGCTGAACGAATGTCGTCGTCACCTTCAACCACACAAACAGGAGCGCTCATGCCCACATCGGAATACACCCTTTTCAGCGGCGGCGCCCAGGGCGCGGAAGTGGAATTCGGCAGGCAGGCCGAACAGTTCGGCCTGCAGGAAGTGACCTTCACCTTCGAGGGACACAAAATCGAACGCAGCCGCGGCCTGCGCGTTTTGACCCCCGAGGAGCTCATGCGCAAGGACGTGAGCCTGAGCTACGTGTCCAAGCTGCTGAACCGGACCTTCACCAACGCCCCCGTGATGCGCAGCATCCTGCAGACCATCATGTACCAGGTCGATTCCGGTCACGAGATCTTTGTCGTCGGGACCATCATGGAAGATGGCACGGTCAAGGGTGGCACGGGCTGGGGCACGGAGTTCGCCAAGATCTGCAACAAGCCGCTCTTCGCTTTCGACCAGGTCCGCAACGCCTGGCACAAATGGACCGGAGAAATCTGGGAGCGTTGCGACACACCGGCCATCACCAGCCATCATTTCTGCGGCACGGGCACCCGCTTCCTCGAATCCAACGGCCGCCAGGCCATCGCCGACGTGTTCGCCAAATCCTTCCCGAAATAAGGGCCGCCCAGGCGGCCCTTTTCCTACACCTTCGCCAGGAACGCGCCCACGGCTCCGGCCACGGCCACACCGTCCATGGCCGCCGAGACAATGCCGCCGGCATGCCCCGCGCCTTCGCCGCAGGGGAACAGCCCGGCAGCCTGCGGGTGCATGAGTGTCGTCCGGTCCCGGGGAATGCGCACCGGCGAGCTGGTCCGAGATTCCACGGCCAGCATTGTGGCCTCCGCGCTGTCGAATCCCGCGTGCTTTTTTCCCAGGATGACCAGGGCCTCGTGCAGGGCACGGGCCACGAACCCGGGCAGCAGCTCGTGCAGGGGCGCGGCGAAGACGCCCGGGATATAGGACGTCTGGCCCAGGGATCCCGAGATCCGGCCGCGCAGGAAATCATCGGCCCGCTGGGCCGGGGCGCGTTGCGTCTGGCCGTCTCCGGCCCGGAACATGGTCTGCTCCACATCGGCCTGAAAACGCAGCAGGGCCAGAGGATCGTCTCCGTCCACGTCCGCGGGCCGGACCTCGGCCACCAGACCGGCGTTGGCCCGGGGCGCCTTGCGGCTGGCCAGGCTCATGCCGTTCAGGACCAGCTCGCCCGGGGCCGTGGAGGCCGGGACGATAAATCCGCCCGGGCACATGCAGAACGAGAAGACCCCTCGCTCGCTCGTCTGGCAGGCCACACGGTAGCTGGCCGCGGGCAGGGCCGGGTGGCGCGGGCTGTGGTGGTAGAACATGCGGTCGACCAGGGCCTGGGGATGCTCGATGCGCACGCCCAGGGCAAAGGCCTTGGCCTCGACACCTACCCCCTGGCGCAGCAGCATGTCGTAGATGTCCCGGGCCGAATGGCCCGTGGCCAGGATCACGGCGTCACCCTCGACACGTTCCCCGCCGGCCAGGCGCACGCCGCAGGCCCGCGTCCCGTCCAGGAGCAGCTCCTGCACCCGGGACTCGAAATGAATCTCCCCGCCCGCTCCCTCAATGGATTCGCGCATGGCCCGGACCAGCCTGGGCAGGACGTTGGAGCCCAGGTGCGGATGCGCCTCCACGCCGATGTCCGGGGACGCGCCGTGGACCACGAAAAGATCCAGGATGCGACTTGTGTCGCCGCGTTTGGTGGACCGCGTGTAGAGCTTGCCGTCGGAATAGGTGCCTGCTCCGCCCTCGCCGAAACAGTAGTTGGAATCGGGATTGACGAGCCCCTGGCTGTAGATCTTCTTGACGTCCTTGAGACGGGAACGCACGTCCCGGCCCCGCTCCAGAAGCACGGGCTTGATCCCGGCCTCCAGCAGGGTCAGGGCCGCGAAATATCCGCCCGGGCCGGCCCCGACCACCACGACCCGCTTGTCGCCAAGGGGTCGGGGCCGAAAAATCGACCGCTCCCGCTCCTCCCCGCCCACGGCGACCCGCAGCAGAAAACGCGGCATTTTCGAACGGGCGTCGATGGACCGGCGCACCACGCGGACCGGCTCATGAGCGTCGTCGTCCAGGCCGGCCGCAACCAGGGCCCGGGCCCGGATGAACGGTGCGTCACCAAGGCGGTCCGGTTCCACCAGCACATCGACATGCACGGTTTCCATTTCCCCCTCCCTGTTACAATGCTTCAAAACCAGTCGGCCCGGCTCGCGAGGGCCTGGGCCAGGGACTCGTAAAGACCTGCCGCTCCGGCGCGCACCCAGGGTTCGGGCCGGGCCAGATCGGGAATCATGATGGCCCGGGCCCCGCTGGCAATACCCGCGCGCATGCCGGGATTGGAATCTTCGAAGATGACGCAATCCCGGGCCGCCACCCCGAGCCGGGCGCAGGTTTTGAGGTAGATGTCCGGGTCCGGCTTGGGGCGCTCCACCTCTTCGACGGTCATGATCACCGCGAAGGGAAAGAGCTCGGGCCAGGCCTCGCGGTTGCGCTCCACGGCTTCCCGCGTCGAAGAGGTGGCCAGGGCCATGGGCACGCCCTGGTCGTGCAGCCAGGCCAGCAGCTCCCGGGCTCCGGCCTTGGGCGGGATAGGCGTGAGCCGGCGCTCCTCTTCCCGCACCAGACGCCAGTTGCGCCGAAAATCCTGCATGGGAAAATCCCTAAACCACTGCACGAGCTTTTCCTCGCACACGACATTGGGCACGCCAACCAACTCGGCATACAGTTCGTCGTGCAGGTCAAATCCGAGGCGGGCCGCCTCCTGCTGCCAGATCCGCTTCAGGGTGGCCTCGGTGTCGAAGAGCAGTCCGTCCATGTCGAAAAGGACCGCCCGGGTTCGTGTCATGTTCATGAGGACGTGAGCTAAGCTTGAACACGTCTGCAGGCAAGGGAAACAACTCATCTTGATCCGCCCCCTGCCCTGGGCTAAGGACATGTACATGAAATTCCTCATCTCCCAGATAGCGACCCTGATGCATCGCGGCCAGCGGAAGAGCAACACGCGGCTCATGACCCGCTTCCTGCTCATCCTCATGGCCATGTTCACGGTCTACACAATCCTCTTTCACTTCCTGATGGCCTACGAAAACCAGCAACACTCCTGGCTGACCGGTCTGTACTGGACCCTGACGGTCATGAGCACCCTGGGCTTCGGCGACATCACCTTCACCTCGGATCTGGGGCGGCTGTTCTCCATCTGGGTCATGCTCAGCGGCGTGGTCTTCCTGCTCATCGTTTTGCCATTCACATTCATCCAGTTCTTTTACGCCCCCTGGCTGGAGGAGCAGAATCGGGCCCGGGCTCCGCGACAGGTGCCTGACGACATGGCCGGTCACGTCATCCTGACCAGCGTCGATGCCGTGACCCTCAATCTGGTGGAAAAATTCAGCCAGTACGGCATGCAGTGCGTCATCCTCGTGTCCGATCTGTCGCAGGCCTTGAGTTTGCAGGAAACAGGATTGAACGTGGTCGTCGGCGAACTCGACGACCCGGCGACGTACGAACGCCTGCGCGCCCACCACGCGGCCATGGTCGTGGTCATGAACGACGATGTGGCCAGCACGAACATCATTTTCACCATCCGCGAAGTGTCCGACAAGGTGCCCATCGTAACCAACGCCGACGAGAATGACTCCGTGGACATCCTGGATCTGGCCGGCAGCACCCATACCTTCCAGTTCACCAGGATGCTCGGCCAGGTCCTGGCCAGACGGGTCCTGGGCGTGAACATGAAGGCCAACGTCATCGGCAACTTCGGCGAATTGCGCATCGCCGAGGCCCCGGCCATGCGTTCGTCCCTGCAGGGCCAAACCCTGGCCGAAAGCCGGCTGCGCGAGCTGACCGGGGTCAACGTCGTCGGCATCTGGGAAAAGGGCCGCCTTCATCTGCCCGGACCGCAGAGCCGCATCGGGTCCTCCACGGTCCTGGTCCTGGCCGGCAGCGAGGAGCAGCTGGACCGCTACGACCAGCTCATGGGCTCCGTCGGCGGGTCCGAGTTCAAGGGGCCTGTCCTTGTGCTCGGCGGGGGGCGCGTCGGCATGTCCGTGGCCCAGACCCTGGCGGCCCGAGGCATCGACTACAGGGTGGTGGAGAAGAAGATTCCTCGCGGCCCCGTCGACGAGCGGATCATCCTGGGCAGCGCCGCGGACCTGGACGTCCTGGTCCAGGCCGGCATCCACGACACGCCGTCCATCATCGTCACCACCCATGACGACGACCTGAACATCTTCATGACCATCTACTGCCGCCGCCTGCGGCCCGATGCCCAGATCATCAGCCGGGCCAGCCTGGACCGCAACATCAACACCCTGCATCGGGCCGGGGCCAATCTGGTCATGTCATTCGCCTCCCTGTGCACAACAACCATCCTCAACCTGCTCAAGCCCGAAAAACTGCTCATGATTTCCGAAGGCCTGAACATTTTCCGCGCCCAGCCAAACACGGCCATGGTCGGCCGCGCCCTGCAGGACCAGCAGATTCGTCAGGACACCGGCTGCAGCGTCATCGCCATAAAACGCGAGGATGCGATGCTCATCAACCCGGACCCGTCGACAATCCTGAACAGAGACGACGAACTCATCCTCATCGGCACCGCCGAAGGCGAACGTTGTTTCGCGGATACGTACCGACAGTCCTGACACTTGAAAAAGCCCCGGCACATCCATCATCGGCGACCCGTGACCCGGTCGGCTTCATACGCTGCCTGGAACCCTTTTGCGTACTGCCCGGAACCCCGCCCTTGAACAGCCGATGCATCCTTGCTTGAGAAACATCGCGGATTGCCTTACAAAAACGGATGGATGAAACCATCGCTGGAGGTTCGACATGACAGAGGGCACAATCCCGGACCATAATGTGGGTCAAAGACTCATATTCGTCATACTCCTGTTTCTGGCCCTGTCGGCCTGCGACGACTCGGACCAGGTCCATGCCCCCCCCGTCCCAACGGAACTCGTTTTCTACAACTACGCCGAAGACACGCCGCAATCGGTCCTGGACGCCTTTGAACGGGAGTTCGGAATCAAGATCGCGTACCGTGTCTATGACTCTCCTGAGGAGTCCGCGGAGCGGCTGAGGGCAGGGATGCCCTGCGACGTGGCGCTGATCGAGAACCAACTCGTGCACCCCCTGGTCAAGGAGGGGCTGCTGGCTCCGATAAACATGTCCAACATCCCTAATTTCAAAAACATTTCTCCAAATTTTCGAGATCTGGCCTTCGACCCGGGCAACCGCCACTCCATCCCGGCCGACTATGGGACCACCGGACTGCTCATTCGCACCGATCTGATCGGCGAGGGTCTTAAACGCTGGGCCGACCTGTGGGACCCCCGCCTGGCCGGCAGGATCGGCCTGCGCGGCCAGCCTCGCGAGGTCATCGGCATGACCCTTTTGTCCCTGGGTTTTTCCCTCAATTCCGAAAACCCCGAAGAACTGGCCGCCGCCTCACGCCGCCTGCAGGAGCTGCGACCCTCCGTGGCCATGATCGACCTGGAACCGAGCCTGGCCGTTCCACGACTGCTCAGCGGAGAAATCGCCGTTTTGCACGGCTATTCAAGCGACCACCAGTTGGCCATCGACGCCAATCCGGCCGTGCGTTTCGTGCTGCCCGCCGAAGGATCGGCCCTGTGGGGCGACAGCTACGTGGTCCTGACGACGAGCCGCCGTCAGAACGAGGCCGAGACGTTCATCAACTTCCTCATGCGGCCGGAAATCGCGGCCATGATTGTCAACGAGAAGGGATACGCCTCGGCCAACGAGGCGGCGCGGCAGTTCGTGGACCCGGCCATCCGCGACAACCCCGTGGTCCACCCGCCTCTGGAGGAGCTGCGCCAGATCAACATCATCGGTTCCCTGAGCCCGGCAGGAGAAAAACTCTATGCCCGGGTCTGGGACGAATTCCTGCAGAACGCCACGGGACGTGGTGAATAAAATGCCCACCCCCCGTTTCGGTGTTCTTCCGATCCTGATTCCGCCCAGCATGGACAAGGGCGAGGCCATGTCCGCATCCATGCCCCTCCACTTCGTGCGGGACGCGGCTCCATGATGCCCCAGACCGACACACCCGTGTTCGCCGGAAGCCTGCAAAAGCAGCTCATCTTGCTGTTCACCCTGACCCTGGGCATCGTGCTGGTGGCCAGCGTCCTCGGCGTGGGCTTGCTGGTCGAGCGCACCGAACAGAACGCCTGGCGGGACCGCCAGCAGGAGGCGGCCCAGCGCGCGGCCGAGACGGTCAGCAATTTCGTGCAACGCCAAGTCCGTTTTCTGCGTCTGATTGGCATTTTCGGCCTGGATGAGCTGAGCGTCGAGGGGTCCGACGAACTGACCCAGCTCATCAAGGACACGCCAGACGTGCTGGAGATCGTTTTCCTCGACGCCCTGGGCCAGGTCGTGGCCCATGCTCCGCGGGAGAACTCCCACTTGGCCAACCTGTTCACCATCCCGCAATCCAACTGGTTTTTGCAGGCCCGCAAGGGCCAGGTCTACATCGGGGACGTGCAGCGTTCCTCCGCGGGCAGCGCCTATCTGGTCCTGGCCATTCCCGCCGGCGAGGGGACCGTGCTGGTGGCCCGGCTCAAGATGCAGGTTCTCCACGAAGTGGTTGACAGCCTGCGCTTTGGTCAGGCCGGCAGTTCCTTTATCGCGGACCGCGACGGGGCCATCATCGCCCACTCCGACCCGTCCGTCACCGAGACCAACACGCGACTGGACGACGATTCGGAACTCTTTGCCCTGCTGCGCACGAGCACGGCCAGCTGGGCCGGGGCATACCAGAACCTGCAAGGCGTTCCCGTGGTCGGCACGACCATTCCCGTCCCGGGCACCCGCTGGATGATCATCTCCGAGGCCCCGCAATCCGAGGCCTTTGCCGCCAGCCGCAGGGCCTGGCAGATACTGGTCGGCGGAGCGCTGTTCATCGGGGTGGCCCTGGCCCTGGTCATTTCGGTGTTTCTGAACCGCAACTTTCTGTCCCCGCTGAGTTTGCTGCTGACCGGCGTGCTGCACATCAAGAAGGGCAATCTGGATCATCGCATCGGCCTGCGCGAGCCGAACGAGATCGGTCAGGTGGCCTTGGCCTTCGACGAAATGACCGAACGTTTGCAGAATCGTGAGCACCGGGTCCGGGAACAGACCCAGGCCCTGCTGGAGGCCAAGTCGACCCTGGAGGAGCGGGTCCGGGAGCGGACCGCTGAACTGGAAGACGAGGTGGCTGCCAAGGAAAAAGCCCTGACCGAACTGGCCGCGGCCCAGAGTTCCCTGGTGGCCCTGTCGCGGGCCGCCGGCATGGCCGAGGTGGCCACGGGCGTGTTGCACAATGTCGGCAATGTCCTGAACAGCGTCAACGTGTCCTGCACCCTGCTACTGGAAGCCCTGCGCGAATCCCGGGTCGCCAACCTGAGCCGGGTGGCCGGAATGCTGGCCCACCCCGAGGGCGGATTGTGCCGGTTTCTGACCGAGGACTCCCGAGGCATGCAGATTCCTGCCTATTTGCTCGGCCTGGCCGAGGCCCTGGAGAACGAGCACGCGGTTCTGGTCTCCGAGACCCAATCCCTGTACGGCCGCATCGACCATATCAAGGAGATCGTGTCCATGCAGCAGACCTACGGCCGGGTCATGGGGGTGCTTGAGACCATGCCGCCGGAACAGCTCATGGAAGATACCGTGAAACTCAATGCCGAGGCCCTGAACCGGCACAAGATCACCCTTGTCCGCCGTTACGAACCGGGCTCGTCCCTGACCGTGGACAAACACAAGGTGCTGCAGATTCTCTTGAACCTGATCAACAACGCCAAATACGCATGTTCCGAAGGACAACCCCAGGACGGCATCATCACCCTTTCGGTCACCAGCCCCGCGCCGGACCGCATCCGCATGGAAGTGACGGACAACGGCATGGGCATCGCCCAGGAAAATTTGACCCGCATCTTCCAGCACGGCTTCACCACGCGCAAGGATGGACACGGCTTCGGACTGCACAGCTGCGCCCTGACCGCCCGGGAACTTGGCGGGAATCTGAGCGTCCACAGCGACGGCCCCGGACAAGGCGCCACCTTCATCCTCGATTTGCCCCGCAACCCAGGAGGGCAGCCATGAACGACGCGACAGGACACAGAATACTGATCATCGACGACAACCAGGCCATCCATGATGATTTTCGCAAGATCCTGGCCCGACAGGTCAACGACACCAACCGGCTGGCCGACATGGAATCCGTCATCTTTGGCGCTCCGCCCCCGCCAGTCAGCGCGGTATGGTTCCATCTGGACTTCGCGTCCCAGGGCGCAGATGCCCTGGAACTGGCCCAACAGGCCCAGTCTGAGGGTCGGCCCCACGCCATGGCCTTCGTGGATGGCCGCATGCCTCCGGGCTGGGACGGGGTGGAAACCATCCGTCGGCTGTGGCAGGTGAACCCCGATTTGCAGGTGGTCCTGTGCACGGCCTATGCAGACTATTCCTGGCAGGAGATCCAGCGAGAACTGGGCCAGACCGACAGCCTCCTCATCCTCAAAAAGCCCTTCGACAACATAGAGGTCCTGCAGCTGGCCCACACCCTGACCCGCAAATGGGAGCTCGGTCGGGAAATCAAGGGGCGGTTGAACCGTTTGGCCTTCTACGACAGCCTGACCGGGCTGCCCAACCGTTTTCTTTTCCTGGATCGCTTCGCCCGGACCATCGAGTACTCCCGCCAGAAAGGGATCAAGACCGCCCTGCTGTACATCGACCTCGACAACTTCAAGCGCATCAACGATTCCCTGGGCCACACCATCGGGGACGAACTGCTGCGGGTCACGGCCGAGCGCCTGCTCCACTGCCTGCGCGCCACGGACACCGTGAGCAGGGCCATGGCCGCGCGCCTGGGAGGTGATGAGTTCACCGTGCTGCTGCCGGAACTGGACAAGGAGGAGTGTGCAGCCGTGGTGGCCCAGCGCATTGCCGAGCACCTCACCGTCCCCATGCATCTGGGCGATCACCAGATCATCATCACCCCGAGCATTGGCATCGCCGTCTTTCCGCATGACGGGACAAACGTGGAGGATCTGCTCAAGAACGCCGACCTGGCCATGTACTATTCCAAGCGCGTCGGACCGAACTCCTTCGTCTACTTTCAGGAAACCATGAACGCCACGGCCCTGAAGCGTCTGACCCTGGAGAACCACCTCCGTCAGGCTGTGGAACGCGATGAGTTCGCCCTCCACTTCCAGCCGCAATACGACCTGCGCAGCGGCCAGGTCAGCGGCCTGGAGGCCCTTTTGCGCTGGACCAACTGGGAACTGGGCAACGTTCCGCCCCTGGAGTTCATTTCCGTGGCCGAAGAGAACGGGCTCATCGTCCCCATCGGGCACTGGGTGCTGCGCACGGCCTGCCAGCAGGCCAAGGCCTGGATCGACCAGGGCCTTCGCTTGCCGCGCATGGCCGTGAACGTGTCCATGAAACAGTTCAACCAACCGGGCTTCGTGGACACGGTCCGTGCCGTGCTGGAAGAAACCGGTCTGCCGTCGCATGTGCTGGAGATCGA
Source organism: uncultured Desulfovibrionaceae bacterium (assembly GCA_964589645.1). Classification (GTDB taxonomy): domain Bacteria; phylum Desulfobacterota; class Desulfovibrionia; order Desulfovibrionales; family Desulfomicrobiaceae; genus Desulfomicrobium. The sequence goes on along the minus strand of CAZPSN010000023.1, from coordinate 53,198 downwards.
GATCACCGAAGGAATGCTGGAAAAGAACCCCAATGAGGTGGCCGCTACCCTGACGGCCCTGCGCGACATGAACATCAGCATCGCGGTGGATGATTTCGGCAACGGCTATTCAAGCCTGAGCCGCCTGAAGCAGATGCCCATCGACTGTCTGAAGATCGACCGCGCCTTTGTCTGCGGCATCGCAAGCAGTTTGCGCGACCAGGCAATCATCAACGCCATCGTGGCCATGGCCAGGGGGCTCAATCTGAAGGTCATCGCCGAGGGCGTGGAAACCCTGGGCCAGGTCGACTTTCTGCAACGTCTGGAATGCCAGGAGGTTCAAGGCTATCTGTACAGCCGCCCCCTGTCCGCGGCCCAGACGGAAGCCTTCTTGCGCCAGCCCCCGGCAGCGCCGAGTTGCGCCATCCGGGATCGCTCCGCCGCCCATGCGTTCAAGGCGGAGAACGAACCGGACGGAATCTGAAAACCCCGTGGCGTCTTCATTCAAAATGGGGCCGGATATGGCAAGGCCGCTTCATTCCCTGACAAAACGCTATTTCAGGGCCTCGACGAAAGCACCCGCGGCCTGACGCAGGTTATGGGCCCAGTCAGCGGCCAGAGGATCGAGCCGCACGATCGTGGCGCCGATCTGTTTGGCGATCACGGCAGCACTTTTTTCGGAAAACTGCGGTTGGACGAAGACGACCCGCGCCCCCCTCTCCTTGCCCATGGCGATGATGCGCGCCAAGTCCTTGGGGCTGGGTTCCTTGCCTTCGACCTCGATGGCGACCTGGGTCAGGCCATAGGCCTTGGCGAAATACCCCCACGACGGATGGAATACCAGAAAAGTGCGGCGATTTGCGGGCAGGACGGCCAGGGTGGCGCGTATTTCGGCATCCAACACGTCGAGTTCCCGCAGGAACGCGGCGGCATTGGCCGCGTATTCCTTCTCACCGGCCGGGTGGACCCTGATCAGACCGTCCCGGACATGCCCGACCTGAATCCTGACCAGCGCCGGGTCAAGCCAGATATGCGGATCAAGGGTGCCGTGGCCATGGGTTTCGCCTGCATGACTTTCCTCTGCGTGGCGCTCTTGCCCGTCGTGGTGTTCATGCCCATCCCCGTTGGGTTGCCCGCCCATGGGCAGCTTCTCGATGCCTTCAGCCGTGTGCACGACCACGATCCCAGGGCTGGCGCCCATGATCCGGTCGAGCCATGTCTGGTCAAAAGAATCGCCGATGGTGAAATACACGGAAGCCTTGGCCAGCTCCGCCATCTGGCGTGGTTTGGGTTCATAGGCGTGGGGATTCGCGCCGGGCTCGATCATGATCGACACCGACGCCTTGCCTGCGCTGACTTTGTCCACGAAATATTTCTGCGGCGTGATGCTCACGAAAACCGACGGCGCAGCCTGGGCCGACGCGGCCAGGAAGACAAAGGCCATCACCAATATCGCCATACAATTTCTCATGACTCAACCCCTGCCTCAACATCGATTCGTATTGCATATGTTCGCACGAAGCCAATCTGCGTCCAACACCGCAAACTGGCCGACACCAGCAGGTGCAAAGGCAGACGCAGCCGTCGAGCAGACCAGATGCGACTCGCCTTGAACCGCGCCTAGAGGTCGCGATAAATCCTGGTCCCCGGAACAACATCCTCCACGACCCAGACGTTGCCTCCGACCACGGCCCCCGCGCCGATGGTGATGCGTCCCAGGATGGTCGCCCCGGAATAGATGGTCACGTTGTCTTCGACGATGGGGTGGCGGGCAATGCCCTTGACCAAATGCCCGTTCTCGCCCTTGGGGAAGCTCTTGGCGCCCAGGGTCACGCCCTGGTACAGGCGCACGTTCTTCCCGATGACGCAGGTTTCGCCGATGACCGTTCCCGTGCCGTGGTCAATGAAGAAGGATTCGCCGATGGTCGCCCCGGGATGGATGTCGATGCCCGTGGCCGAATGTGCCATTTCGGTGATGATGCGCGGGATGAGGGGCACGCCCAGCAGATGCAGTTCGTGGGCGATGCGGAAATTGGTCACGGCCTTGATGGACGGATAGCAGAAGATGGTCTCGCCGGGATTCTTGGCCGCCGGGTCCCCGGCATAGGCGGCCTGCACGTCCGTGGCCAGAAGATGCCGGATATGTGGCAGAGTCTGCAAAAAATCGTTGACCAGATTCTCGGCCCGGACCGCGCAGTCGGACGAACAGGAATGCTCATCCTTGTCGCAGGCAAAGCAGTACCCTCGCTCAACCTGGCTGGTCAGCTCGCGGCGGACCTTTTCCAGCTTGGAGCCGACAAAATAGGCCATGTTCTCGGGGGTGATGAACGGCTCCTTGAAAAACCCGGGGAAAAGCACGGAGCGCAGGCGCTCGACGATTTCGGACAAGAGTTCCACCGAGGGCATGGGGGAACCAAAGGAAGGCTGGTGATAGACCCCCTTGTAGGATTCCGGGGTGCAAAGGCTCTCCACCACGCCGGATAAGACGTTGTCGAGCTTCAAGTACTTGGCCATATTCAACCTTTTGATGCAAAAAGTTCCGTGGAGAGGTAGCGTTCGCCTGTATCGCAGACTATGGCCACAATGAGCTTGCCCTTCATTTCCGGCTCACGGGCCAGTTCCAGGGCGGCCCAGACATTGGCTCCAGAGGAAATGCCGCCCAGGATCCCCTCTTCCCGCGCAAGAGCGCGGGCCGTGGCCATGGCGTCCTCGTTGGTCACGGTGATGATGCGGTCCACGACCTTGCGGTCGAGCACCTCGGGCACGAAATTGGCGCCGATGCCCTGGATCTTGTGCGGTCCGGCCGTGCCCTGGCTCAGGAGCGGCGAGGCGGCGGGCTCCACGGCCACGGCCAAAAAGCCTGCCTTGCGGCGCTTGAGGGTCCGGCCCACGCCGGTGATGGTTCCTCCCGTGCCCACCCCTGCCACCAGGGCGTCGATGCGGCCATCCGTATCCCGCCACAACTCCTCGGCCGTGGTCCGCTCGTGCATGGCCGGATTGGCAGGATTGACGAACTGCCCGGGCATGAACCCGTTTTCCAGGGAGGCCAAGATCTTTTCCGCCTCGGCCACGGCCCCGGCCATGCCCTTGGCCGCCGGCGTCAGAATCAGTTCCGCGCCCAGGGCCGAGAGCAGCATGCGCCGCTCGACGCTCATGGACTCGGGCATGGTCAGGATGAGGCGATGGCCGCGCACGGCGCAGACAAAGGCCAGACCGACGCCGGTGTTGCCGCTGGTCGGTTCGACAATGACCGTGCCGGGTCGGACCAGCCCCCCCCTTTCGGCCTCGTCGATCATGTTCAGGGCGATGCGGTCCTTGACCGAGGCCAGGGGGTTGAAGAACTCGAGTTTGACCAGAACCTCGGCCAGACAGCCCCGTGTCAGGCGGTTCAAACGCACCAGGGGCGTGTTGCCGACCAGTTCGGTCATGGAATTGGCGATCTTCATGCTTCCTCCGCGTGAAATGAGACGACTGCTCCGGCCAGGGCAAAAAAAACCGGCCCTGGGCCGGAAAAAACGCGAGGCCAAACCCTTATTCCAGACCCTTGGTGATGAAGTCCAGGGACATGAGGGCATCCTTCAGGCGTTTGCCCGGAGAGAACTTGATGTCGCGTTCGACTGGCAAGTCCGCTTCCTCCCCGGTCTGGTGATCCACGGCCCGACGCGCGACGCGGTCGACCACGGCCATGGTCCCGATGCCCGGCAGGGTGATCTTGTCGCCACGGCCCAGGGTTTCGGTCATGCTCTCCATCATGGCGTCCACGACGCGCGACGCCTCGTCCTCGGAATAGCCCATCTGGCTTTTGAGCCGCATGATCAGGTCGTTCTTGTCCATGTCCACCTCGACGTCCCTTGCGTTGCATCATGACATTCGCATGATTCACCATATAGACAATGACCTCCGTCCCGTAAAGCTTTGCCAGAGTTTTGTGAAATATTTATTAAAATGGTTTTCATTACGCCTTCAGGATATGCAGGGTCACAACACGTCACGAATTCCGGGAGAACCGCCATGTCCCAAGCCAGACTCGTCGAAGAGCGCGACGCATGCGCCATCATCGCCTTCGTGGACAAGCGCGGCCGCGCCACGCACGCCAATATCGTCAAGACCATCGATGCCCTGAAAAAAATGGCCCACCGTTCGGGGGACATCAACAGCGAAGGCGACGGATGCGGCATCCTGACCGACATCCCGCGATCCATCTGGGGTCAACGCCTGGAAGCCGCGGGCCTGAGCCGCCACCTGAGCGAAAGCCGGGGATTCTTCGTCGGCCACTTTTTCCTGCGCCGGGACGCCGGGAGCAACGATGACCGCGAAGGCATCCGGGACATCCTGACGAAGGCCGGAGCCGAAATGCTGCTCACGGTCGACGACCAGATGCATGCGGCCGAACTCGGACCCATGGCCAGGGCCGAGGCCCCCGTGTTCTGGCAGGTCTGCGGCCTATTGCGAGATGAAAGCCGCCAGGAAGCTGGCCGCCGCCTGTTCACCATCCAGGTCAATATCGAGGAAGCACTGCCAGAGGTCCACGTCTGCTCCCTGGGCCTCGACAGCGTCATCTACAAGCTGCGCGGAACCCCGGACCTGCTCATCCGCGTCTACCCGGACCTGCAGAACCCATCCAGCAAATCCGTCATCACCCTGGGACACAGCCGCTATTCGACCAACACCCTGCCCACGGCCGAACGCGCCCAGCCCTTTTCCCTCCTGGGTCACAACGGCGAGATCAACACCATCGAGAAACTGCGCTCCGCGGCCAAGACCCTGGGCATCCGCCTGCCCCGGGGCGGCAGCGACTCCCAGGATTTGAACCGCATCCTGGAGGGGCTTGTCCACCTGCACGGCTTTGAGTTCATGGAAGCCCTGGAAATGGTCTTTCCGGCCATCCACAGCGAGGTCGAGAAAATGTCTGCGGGCCTTCAGCGCATGTACGGGTTCGGCCGCTGGTTCTTCCCGCCTTCGGCCCAGGGCCCGGCCGCCGTGGTTTCGCGCTTCGGAGACATGTGCATGGGCAGCGTCGACGCCCTGGGACTGCGGCCCCTGTGGTTCGGGGAAAGCGACTACGACTATTTCCTGTCCTCGGAAAAAGGAGTGGTCGATCTGCAGAACACCCTCCACGACCCGCGCCCCCTGGCCCCGGGAGAGAAGATCGCCATCCTGTCCGGCCCGGGCCGACGCGGGGAAGTCCTGGACCACTGCGCCCTGCAGGAGCGCCTGCTGCGCCTCTTCGAGCAGGGCCGGCTGACCCCCCTGGCCGCCAATCTGCACGGGGAGATTCCCGACGCCATCCTGAACTGCCCCGAGGGCGCCTGCCGGGAGCTGCGCCGCTTCTTCGCCGGCCGCCCGGTCCTCGACGACCAGGCTGGCACTCCGGTCTCGACGATGCTGGCGGCCTTTGGCTGGCACAAGTATGACCAGGACATGCGCCGGCACGTGGCGGCCACGGGCAAGGGCCCCATCGGCTCCATGGGCTACCAGGGGCCCCTGGCCTGTCTGGAAGACGAGAGCCTGTCCAACGTCAGCGACCACTTCAAGGAGAACGTGGCCGTGGTCACCAACCCGGCCATCGACCGCGAACGCGAGGCCGAACACTTTTCCACGGCCGTGATCCTGGGCGACCGCCCGGACAACCCGGACCGCCAGCCCGTGGGCCTGCGCCTGAAAACTCCCATCCTCCTCGGCGGGGAATTCTCTCCGGCCCTGTCCTCCCTGGACATCTTGTCCCTCTGCCGCGAGCACGGCACGCACACCCTGGAGCAGATCCTTGATTTCTTCACGGCCCAGCAGCGCGACCCCGCGCGCATGGCCATCCTCGACGCGACCTTTATCCCGCGGGACAGCTTGCGCGCCAGGCTTTCGGCCCTGGAAGACGAGGCCCTCTTGGCCGTGCAAGGTGGCGCCGCCGTGCTGGTGCTGGATGACAGCGCCAGCTTCGTCGACGGCCGGGTCTATATCGATCCCTGCCTGGCCGTGGCCTGGCTGGTGCAGTCCGCCGAAAACGGCCGCCTGCCCAGCCTGCCCTCGCTCATCGTGCGCAGCGGCGCCGTGCGCAACATGCACGACATCATGCTGCTGCTGGGCCTGGGCGCCTCGGCGGTGAACCCCTACATGCTCTGGAAGCAGGCCTACGCCCAGGCCGAGAATCCCGCAGGGTTGCAGCGCACCCTGTCCAACACCCTGACCGCCCTGCAGGCCAGCGTGGAAAAGATCATGTCAACCATGGGCATCCACGAATTGTGCGGGTATGGCCGCATCTTCTCCTCCATCGGCCTGCGAGGCGAACTGGAGGATGTCTTCGGCTGCGCCAATTTCTGTTCCTCTGACCAGACCGGTCTGGGCTACGCGGAGCTGGAATCCCTGGCCCAGCGGCGCCTGGATCTTTTTGGCCTGCAAGAGGAGCGCAAACTCCACACCGACCCCAAGCGCAACGCCCGGGTCGGCAAGATCCTGCGTTCCGTGGCCGTGGGCAAGACCGGCTACCTGCAGATGGACGAGGCCCTGGCCGAGGTGGACCGCGACAATCCCGTGGGCCTGCGCCATCTCCTCGATATCCGTCCGGGCCAGGGCGCGCCCCTGCCCCTGGAAAGCGTGGACATCTCCGTGGGTCAGCACGCCATGCCGCTTCTCATCTGCGCCATGTCCTTCGGCTCCCAGGGCGAGAGTTCGTTTCGAGCCTATGCCGAGGCCGCGCGCAAGGTGAACATCGTGTGCATGAACGGCGAAGGCGGCGAGATTCCGGACATGCTCGGCCGCTACCGCGAGAACCGGGGCCAGCAGGTGGCCTCGGGCCGCTTCGGCGTGTCCATGGACCTGCTCAATTCGGCCCGCTTCCTGGAAATCAAGATCGGCCAGGGCGCCAAGCCCGGCGAGGGCGGCCACCTGCCCGGCTCCAAGGTCACGGACATGGTGGCCCAGGCCCGGCACTGCAAGCCCGGCATCGCCCTCATCTCCCCGTCCAACCATCACGACATCTATTCCATCGAGGACCTCTGCCAGATCATCACGGAGCTCAAAACCGCCAATCCGACGGCGCGCATCTCCGTCAAGATCCCGGTCACCAGCGGCGTGGCGACCATTGCCGTGGGCGTGGCCAAGGCCGGGGCGCACATCGTCAACATCAGCGGCTACGATGGCGGCACGGGCGCGGCCCGGGAACACGCCAAGAAATACGTCGGCCTGCCCGTGGAGATCGGCGTGACCCAGGCCCACCGGGGCCTGGTAGAAGCCGGACTGCGGCAGCAGGTCGAGATCTGGTGCGACGGGGGCGTGCGTTCCGGAGCCGACGTGGTCAAACTGGTCTGCCTGGGCGCAAACCGGGTCGGCGTGGGCACCGTGGCCCTCATGGGCGTGGGTTGCATCAGCTGCGAGCAGTGCCATCTGGACAACTGCCCGCGCGGCATCTCCACCCAGATCCAGACCCTGGCCGAGGCCCAGACCCGGGGCCTCAAGCTCTTCAAACCCCTGCAGGGCGAGGTCGAGGCCGAGAACCTGGCCCGGCTGCTGCGCGCCTTTGGCGACCAGATCCGCCACATCCTGGCCGGGCTGGGCGAAAGACGCCTGGCAGGCCTTGTGGGCCGCACGGACCTGCTGGTTCAGGCCCGGGGCCTGGAACGCGTGGACCTGACCGACCTGCTCACCCCCGCGCCCCTGGACGGGGCCACATGCTATTGCCCGGTGCCGCGAATCGTGCGCCGCCCCCTGGACAACCTGACGCGGCTCATCTCGGATCTGGCCCTGTCGACCCTGAGCCAGGAATGCGGGTTCGTGCAGTACAAGGAGGAAAACGTGCGCTCCGTGGATCGGGCCGTGGGCACGTATCTGGCAGGGGCTCTGGTCCGGGAACGACCGGCCGAGGCTAGGGGCAAGGTCGAACTGCTCCTGACCTCCTCCGTGCCCGGCAACGGCTTGTGCGCCTTCAACGTGGACGGGATCGGCACGGTGGTCGAGGGCGGCGGCCAGGACGGCATCGCCAAGGGCGCCCAGGGCGGGGAGATCTGCATTTTGAAAGGGGTCAATATCCTGGGCAAGCGCGTGGACGGGTCCGTCGGCAAGTCCCTGGCCTACGGCGCCCTGGCCGGCACGATCATGGTCCAGAACCAGGCCGACTCGCGGGCCTGCGTCCGCATGTCCGGGGCCGACGCGGTCTTTGGCGGCCGCATCACGGAACCGGTCCGGGACGAACTGGGCAACATCGCCTCGCGCGCGCACCTCAAGGGCTTCGCCTTCGAATACATGACCGGAGGCCGGGTCGTGGTCCTGGGCGACCCGGGACCATGGATCTGCGCGGGCATGACCGGCGGCGTCGTCTACCAGTGCCTGTACCCGGAACTTGGGTTCGGTCGCGAGAACGTGCAGCGCCGCTTCGCGCGCGGAGCCCAGGTGGTGGTCCGCGCCGTGGACCAGGATGACGCGGAGGCCATCGGCGAGTTGCTTGGCCGCTACATCGCGGCCCTGCGGCGAAGCTTCCAGAACGAGGAGGCGGACCAGGTCCAGGCTTTGGCCAACGAGGCGGGAACGCGGTTCGTGAAGATCGTGGCCGGGTCGGGCGCGGGAATCAAGCCGGAGTGAGACTGGGCGGGGCAACCCCTCCTGGGTGACGATCCGCCGGCAGGTTTCACGCAGGTCGCCCGGCTTGTCCGCCACTGCGCGACTAAGCCCCCATCAGACCGGCGCCGTGGCCTGGAAATGCATGGCGTCCCGGCCCCAGAAGGCTCCGGCCGACAGCCAGCCTTCCTGCGCAAAGCACTCCATGACCTCGATCTGCATGGTGGCGCTGACGGGCCAGGAAGTCTTGTTGCCGTTTTTGCCAGGGTTCAGGTCAATGGCGTTCATCCAGGCGTGCATGGACCAGGACTGCGTGCTGCCCCGCTTCAGGCGCGGGTTGTAGAGCCCGCCATAGGCCAGAATTCCCGCCGCGCGCCGCGACGCTTCGTCCGGATAGACCGCGGCCAGTCGCTCGAAGACGCCAAGCAGGCTGTCGGCGCACCGCTCGTGCACGCGCAGGGCCGTGACCGGGGTCTGGTCGTAGTAAATGCTGAACGGCAGGATGATTTTCCGTGATGGCGGGGTGTACCCGTTCTCCTGGCCATGGGGTCCGAAAAATTCCAGAAACTCGGGCGACCCTTCCGTTGGAAACGGATGTGGAGAAGGCATCATGCTTCGCAAATGGCGCTGGCACGCCGCAATGCTCTGCGGCCCCCAGAATCCGTCCCCGACCGTTCCGATCCGCTCCTGGGTGCGGATGATTTCCGCTCTGATCATCGCTCTTTCCTCCGTGTTCATGTGCATGTCTGAACCCCGGCCGCGCTCCTGGCCCACTCCTGGCACGGCCTGGCGGCAAACTCAGCCCTGACTGACCCAGTAGGCCTGCTTGTGTCCCCTGGCCTCGTAGTCCCGGACCAGAAGCAAGGCCTCGTCCCTGGTCAGGCCGTCCCGGACCAGGAATGCATTGTTGTTGTCGTCGAGGCGCCAGACAGAGAAGTTTGTCTGGGCATCACGGCCGGATTGGCCAGCATCGGACTGGACACCGGCCCCCTCGGCTTCTTTTTCGTCGCTCACCATCTTCTCCGCGAGACACAGAGCCATGCAAATGCGAACTTGCTACACCACCAGCGCACATGAGGCAATGACGCAACCCGTTGTCATACATTCACTTCATGTCGCATCAAAATACGAAACGTCACGTTCATTCACCATTCCTGAAAACAAGCGCCTCACCAATGCGTTTTCGGCGATCGTGTCGAGACCACATCTTCCGCGCGTTGTGCGCACAATACCCTGAGGCGGCCTGTTTCCTTTTTTCATGTTTTGTCGCAAGATCTCGAAATCCACTATTTGACCCTGGACGGAAACACATCATGCTCCCTCTGCCGAAAACAGATCTTCCGCTCTGCGAGGACAGTCCGCTTGTCCGGGCCATCCGGACGGAATTCCCGGAATGTCTGGCCGTGCATGTTTTCGGAAGCCGCGTCACAAACGACGCGACGAAGCGCAGCGACCTGGACCTGGCGGTCCTCCTGCCGGGATACGCCGACCCGACCCGGCTCTGGAATCTGTCGGCATCCCTGGCCGAGATCGCGGGATGCGATGTGGATCTGATCGACATGCGGGCGGCATCCACGGTCATGCAGCACCAGATTCTCATGAACGGGCGCAGGCTTCTGGCAAAACAGCCCCAAGCCGATCTTTTTGAATGTTTTGTTTTGAGCGAAAAAACGGCTTTGGACGAGGCCCGGGCCGGCCTGTTGCAGGATATCGGAGAACGGGGAAAGATTTATGGCTGACGACGTGCTTCTGAACAAGGCGGCGACCATCGAACGCTGTGTCGGACGAGCCCGGGAGGAATACAATCGCGACCCGGACTCCTTCGACCAGGACTTCACGCGCCAGGATGCGGCCATCCTGAACATCCAACGCGCCTGCGAAGCCGCCCTGGACATGGGCCAGCACCTCATCCGTCGCCATCGCCTCGGGCTGCCGCAAAGCGCCCGGGACGTATTCACCCTGCTGGCCTCGGCCGACTGGATCGATGCGGATCTGGCCGAAGCCCTGCGACGCATGGTCGGCTTCCGCAACATCGCCGTGCACGACTACCAGAGCATGCACCTGCCCATCACCGTCACCATCATCACACAACATCTCGACGATTTTCTGCGCTTCAGCGAGGCCGTCCTGCGGCGTGATCGAAACCGTTCATGAAGCTGGCCTTCTCGCAGGCACAGACTCTTGACCCAAAACCAAGCCGCCGCGTGTTCCGCAGCTCGCAATGCTCCCAGCCGCGCGAACGTTACCAGACTGATCTTTGGATCTGAACTTTCTCACTCATTGCGCAAAAACGGCGCGGCCTTGCGGCCCAGAACACGCCAGGTGCCGAGCAGGCCCATGAGCAGGGACACGGCCATGCCGGCCAGAACGGTCAACAGACCCGTGAGCAGATCCGGCGTGAAGTGCATCTTGAGCAGTCCCTGGACCACGCCCCAGGCCGTGAGAGTGCCCAGGGCGAGGCTGCCCAGACCCGTGAACAGCCCGGCCAGGGAAAACTCGGCCACGAGGATGGCCAGGATGTCGCCGCGCGTGGCCCCGCAGACCTTGTAGATCACGCTGTCGTAGATGCGGCGGTGCTGATCGGCCGAAAAGGCCCCGGCCAGAACCAGAAACCCCACCAGCAGGGCCACGCCGGCCATGACCTGGAAGATCATGGCCGTGCGGGTCATGAGCAGGGATGCGGTATCGAGCACGTCGCGGATGGTGACCACGGCCACCTCGGGAAAGGCCCCGGTCACGCGGCTGAAAAGCTGTTCCGCCCGGTCCGCGCCATAGGCCGCCCCAAGCCAGGACTGGGGGGCCTGATCGAGGGTGCCGGGCGAAAAGATGATGGCGAACTGCATGGCCAGGGTCCGCCAGTTGACCTCGCGGATGCTGGCGATGGTCCCGGTCAGGTTGCGGCCCAGGACATTGACCGTCAGTGTGTCGCCGACGTCCACGCCAAAGCCCCTGGCAAGATCCGAGGTCAGGGAGATGAGCGGCGGCCCGGAATAGTCCTTGTCCCACCACGTCCCCCGGACCAGGACGCTGCCCGGGGGAAAATCCCTGCTGTAGGACAGGCCCCGGTCCCCGCGCACGGCCCACTCCACCTCTTCGCTGACCGTGGCGTTCTCCACCGGCACGTCCTTGATGCGCACGATGCGGCCCCGGATCATGGGCCGCAAATCCAGGCGGGTCACGCCCTGGCTTCCCTCCACCAGGGCCCTGAAAGGGGCGACCTGATCGGGGCGGATGTCCATGAAGAAATAGGCCGGGGCCTCCTGGGCCAGCTCGTCAGTCAAGGCCCGGGAAAGGCTCGCGTTGACCATGACCACGGCCACCAGGGCGGTCAGGCCGAAGCCCAGGGCAAAGACCAGGCTGACACCCGGCGAACCCGGCCGGTGGATGTTGGCCACGCCGATGCGGGCGCTGGTCCAGGGCAGGCGCGGGGCATGGCCCGCCAGCCAGCGCACGGCCCGGGCCAGACCCTTGAAGAGCACGAAGGCTCCGGCCGTACCGCCCACGAACCAGGCCGCAAGCTTCGTGTCGCCCGCAAACCAGAACACCAGGATCGCGAGCAGCAGAAAGGCTCCGGCCGTGGGCAGGATCGCGGCCCGGGGCACGCGCTCCATGTCGGCCGAGACGTAGCCCCGGAAGATGCCCGAGGGCCGAACCGTGACCGCGCGAAAAAGCGGGGGCATGGAAAAGGCCAGGGTCGTGACCAGACCGAACAGGGCCGCCTGGGCCAGAGGGGCGAAATAGACGCCGCCGCGGGCCGGGACAGGCAGGATGTCGGCAAAGAAACTGCCGGCCAGCCAGGGAACGAGGCTGCCGGCCAGCATGCCGGCGCAGGCCCCGACAAAGCCCAGGAACAGCACCTGCGCCAGGTAGGAGGCGAACAGCACCCGGGTCGGCCCGCCCATGCATTTCATGGCCGCCAGATGGCTCAGCCGCCCGCCCAGATAGCCGCGCACGCCCCCGGCGATGCCCAGGCCGCCCACCAGCAGGGCGCCCAGACCGACCAGGGTCAGATCCACGCGCAACCGTTCCAGGACCGTGCGCACGCGCGGCGCGGCGTGGGCGTAGTCCCGCACCCGCCAGCCCGACTCCGGGTAGGCGGCGCGGATCTCCTCGGCCACCAGCGCGGCGTTGTCGGCGGGCAGACGCAGCGTGTACTCGACGCGAAAAAGGCTGCCCGGCTGCAGCAGCCCGGTCCGCGCAAAGGCGGCCGACCCGACCAGCACGCGCGGACCGAGACTGAAGAATTCCATGACCCGGTCCGGCTCGCGCTCGATGATCCCGCGCAGCACGAACGGCTCCTCCCCGATCCGGACCACGTCGCCCAGGCCCAGGCCAAGCCGGGTCAGCAGGTCGCGGTCGACCACTGCCCCGTAGCGGCCGTCGGCCTCGGCCAACAGATCCTGGACCTCGCCTCCTCCCGCGATCTCCACCCGGCCGTACAGCGGATAGAGTCCGCTCACCCCTTTGAGTTCGACCAAGGCCGAACGGGCCGACGCATCCTCCGCTCCGGCCGCGCGGGCCATGGTCCGCGTGCCCAGGGTCTGGCTCAGGACCCCGAAGCCGCGCAGGAAATTTTGCTCTTCCGGGCTCAGATCCCGCGAGGTCAGGCTGACGCTCACGTCGCCGCCCAGAATGGCCTTGGCGTCGGAGGCCAGGCCAGCCTCCAGGGCCCGCCCCAGGGAGCCCACGGCGCTGATGGCCAGCACGCCCAGGAACAGGCAGCCCAGGAAAACGCCAAAACCCCGCAACCCTCCGCGCAGCTCGCGCCGGCACAGAATCAGGGCCAGCAACCAATCCCGGCGGTTCATCGCTCCTCCAACCGGCCCGCGTGCATGGTCGCCATCCGGGAGCAGCGCCCGGCCAGGGCGCGGTCGTGCGTGACCAGGATCAGGGTCGCGCCCTCTTCCCGCTGCAAATCGAAGAGCAGTTCCATGACCCGCGCGCCGGTTTGCTCGTCGAGATTGCCCGTGGGCTCGTCGGCCAGGATGATCCGCGGCCGCGCGGCAAAGGCCCGGGCCAGGGCCACGCGCTGCTGCTCGCCGCCCGAGAGCTGGGCCGGATAGTGACCGGCGCGGCCGCTCAGGCCGACCTGTTCCAGGGCCGCCATGGCCCGCTCCCGGGCCTGGGGATGGTGGGCGAACTCCAGGGGCAGGGCCGCGTTTTCCAGGGCCGTCATGGTCGGGATGAGATGGAAGGCCTGGAAGACGATGCCCAGGTGGCCGCGCCGGAAGCGGGACAATTCGTCCTCGCCCAGGGTCGTCAGATCGACCCCGGCCATGCGCACCTCGCCCCGGGTGGGCCGCTCCAGCCCGGCCATGAGCATGAGCATGGTCGTCTTGCCCGAACCCGACGGGCCGACCACGGCCAGGGTCTGGCCCTGCTCCACGCGCAGGCTGACCCCGTTCAAGATGTTGACCGGCCCCGAGCCGGCGGTTAGCGTCAAATGCACATCACTAAGTGCAACCGAGGAAACATTCATGTCTTCCGTCCTTGTTTGGAGCATCTTTCTGACCCTGATCCTCTTGACCCCGGGCCGCCCGGCCCAGGCCGCCGAGCCCGTGCACATCCTGGCCTTTGGCGACAGCCTGACCGCCGGCTACAATCTGCCCGCCGACCAGTCCTTTGCGGCCCAGCTCGAACTGAGCCTGCGAAACCAGGGCAGGTCCGTGCGGGTGACCAACGCTGGAGTGTCAGGAGACACCAGCGGCGGCGGGCTGGCCCGTCTGGAGTGGTCCCTGCAGGACCGGCCGGACCTGGTCATCCTGGAACTTGGCGCCAACGACGGCCTGCGCGGCCTGAGCCCGGAAACCATGCGCGCCAACCTGGAGGCCATCATCACGCGGTTGCGCGAAGCCGGAGCCCGAGTCATACTGGCCGGGATGCGCGCCCCGGTCAATTGGGGACTCGCATACAAGGCGGATTTCGAGCGAGTTTTTCCCGACCTGGCCGACCAGCACGATCTGCCCTTCTATCCCTTTTTTCTGGACGGCGTTATCCGCGACCAGAGCCTGCTACTGGACGATGGCCTGCATCCCAATGCCAAGGGCGTGGCCCGCATCGTCGAAGGCATTCTGCCCCTGGTTCTGGACGAGCTGGACGCATTGGAAGATGCGTCATGACCGTCATGCCCATCCTTCTCCTGGTCATCCTGGCCGGAGCATGGTATGTGTCAAGCAAAATCATGCGGACCACGGTCGACGCCCTGGCCAGCCCGGCCGAACGCATTCTTCCCCGCATCCACGCGCCAACGGAACCCGAGATGCAGCCCGTGCTACGCCAAGTCGAGGATTGGGCCAGGGACAAGGAGTTCACGGAGGACGTCATGTTCGATTTCCAGATCTCGGCCCAGGGCCAGACCCTGTTCTGCAAGACATGGAAAAACAACGCTATGCGGACCTACCTTGTCTTTTACTTCGGCCTGGGCCGGCATTTCTTCGAACTGGTCACGGTCTATGACGACAACACGGCCGTGACCACGACCAACGCCCCGGACGCCCACACCCTGCCCGCCGTGCCCGGGGCCTTCATCCAGTGCTTTCCGGGCCAGGGCCTGGACGAACTGGCCGATCTGCACCGCGAGGGCCGCGAAACCCTTGAACGCCGCACGGGACTTGAAGCCCAACCGCGCCCCGAAAGCACCCTCGACCTCATCGCCACCTCTCTCAAGCGCCAGGCCCGCTATGTCATGTCCATCCCCGGCTGGCAGTGGAAAGGGCTCTGGTGGATCACGGTGCGCAAGCAGCGCATGATCGGCAAGGATGTGGCGTGGCAACTGGACCGCTTCGGCGTGGGCGAACCCGTGGCAGCCTCCCCGGAGACACTGCAATGACTCGGACGATCCCAGGCCTCTTGCTCGGGATCACGCTGCCCCTTCTTGTTCCATGGCTCTGCATGGCCCAGGAAACGCTCCTGAAGGTAACATATCTGGAGCGCCCGCCCTATTACTGGACGGACGGAAAAGAGCCCCGGGGCTTCCTGCTCCAGCTGACCCGCCAGATTCTGGACCGGGCCGGGGTCCCGGCGACCTTCACCGCCCTTCCGCCCAACCGCATCCTGGACGAGGTGCGCCAGAACACCTCTCCCAGGTGTTCCATCGGTTGGTTCAAGACCTCCGAACGCGAAACCTTTGCCGCGTTCAGCCTGCCCATCTACCGGGACAAACCCCTGGTGGTCCTGACCCTGAAAACATCTCTTCAACGCGTAGCCACCTATCGCACCGTGCGCCATCTCTTTGGCGATCTGGACCTGATCATGGCCCAGGTGGCGTCCTTTTCCCATGGCGAGACCCTCGACCGGATGCGCAACCAGGCCCTCGGACCGACCATGACGGTCTCCACCGCCCAGAGCGTCCTGCCCCGGCTCATTGCCCAGGGCCGCGCCTCCTACATGCTCGTGGCCCCGGAGGAAATCCCCACCCTGCTCGGCTCGGCCGGAGTCGACGTCGAACTCTTCGCCACCTTGTCCATGGACGACGTCCCAGGCGGAAACCTGCGCTACCTCATGTTCAGCAAAAACGTGCCCGAGGCCGTTTTGACCCGGATCAACGCGGCCATCGCCGAACTGACGGACCAGAACGCCCTGCTCGGGCCGGACCATCCCTGACCATGGCGCTTGAGCCCATCATCTACGCTCCGCCCGCCGGGCCAGGGGTGGAGGTTCTGCACGAGGATCGCGACATGGTCGTGGTCAACAAGCCAAGCGGGCTGTTGTCCGTGCCAGGCCGCACCCCGGACCTGTTCGACTCGGTCCTGTCCCGCGTCCGCCAAGCCCACCCCCAGGCCCAGGCCGTGCACCGCCTGGATCTGGGCACCTCCGGAGTGCTGGTCGTGGCCACCCGCCGCAAGGCCGAAGCCCTGCTGCGCCAGCAGTTCCAGGACCGCATGACCCTCAAGGTCTACTTCGCCCTGGTCCGGGGCGTGGTGCGTCAGGACAGGGGGCAAATCGACCTGCCGCTGATCTGCGACTGGCCCAACCGTCCCCGGCAGATGGTCTGTTTGGCCACGGGCAAGGCGGCCCTGACGGATTACGACGTGCTGGAGAGGGGACCGGATTCGACTCTGGTCCGGTTGCGGCCCCACACCGGCCGTTCGCACCAGCTGCGCGTGCACATGGCCAGCCTCGGCCACCCCATCGTGGGCGACGCCCTCTACGGCGACGATGTCCCCGCACCGCGCCTCATGCTGCACGCCAGCCAGCTCGGACTCTCCCACCCCTACTCCGAAACATGGATGACCTTTCACGCCCCCTGCGGTTTCGCCGCCCATGTTCCCCTGCTGATCCTCGACCCTCCCAGCCTGCCAGAAGACTGACCCGGACACGCATCGACCCTGGCTATCCATGCCGGCGCCTTTGATCAAAAAGAACGATTTGACCAATTTCTTCCAGGAGTTCAGAGACTTTTGTCATGATCCCCCTGGACGTGAAAACATGGTCCTATGATCTTGTGCGCATCGGTCTGGCCCTGGCCTTTCTGGTCGCCGGCGCCTTCAAGATCCAGGACCCCATGACCTTCGCCGTCACCATCGACGCCTTCGGAATCCTGCCCGGTCCGCTGGTCCTGCCCGCAGCCGTGATCCTGCCCATCCTGGAGATCCTGGGCGCCCTGGCCCTTGTTTTCGATCTGCGCGGCAGTCTTGCCCTCATCACCCTTATGATTCTCCTGTTCGTGGCCGTGCTCGGCTACGGCCTGCACATGGGCCTGGACATCGACTGCGGCTGCTACGGCCCCGCGGACCCGGAAGGCACGGCCTACGCCGGCATCCGGGATGCCTTGTGGCGCGATCTGGTCATGCTCGGCTGCGCCGCCTTTCTGTATGCATGGCGAAGGGTGCTGGGTGTACAGCCCGCCTCCTTCACCAGACGATATCACGCCATCAAAACCTTTATCTGCAAGGAAGAAACCGCATGAAAAACCGTCTTGTCCTGGGTCTGACCCTGATCTGCGTGCTGCTGGCCACCCCGTCCTTCGCCCTGTTCGACTCCAAGTTCGAGGCAGAGACCACCAAGGAAGCCGAGGCCGTGAAACTGGTCCGCGACACTGCGGCCGGCGGATACGGACTGCTCAGCGCGGCCGAACTGAAGAAGATGATCGACGAGGGCAAGGACATGGTCATCGTCGACACCATGCCCTACGAGGACAGCTACAAGAAGGAGCACGTGCCCGGAGCCAAGCAGTTCCTTTTCCCCATTCCCGCGATGAATGAATGGGACGCCAAGGAGACGGCCGGAAAATCCCAGGCCGATTTCGAAGCCCTGCTCGGACCCGACAAGAACAAAACCGTCGTGATCTACTGCGGATTCGTCAAATGCACGCGCAGCCACAACGGCGCGGTGTGGGCCAAAAAGCTCGGCTACGCCAACGTCTACCGCTTCCCCGGCGGCATCTTTGCCTGGAAAGGGGCCGGATTCCCGATCGAAGACGTGAAATAGGGTCGCCGCTGGTTCCCGGCTCCCGAACGCCCTCCTCCCGCCGCGGAGGACGGGCGTTTTTTGCGTCGAACGTGTTACTCGATGCGTGACCAGGGTTGTCATCGACGCCCGGAACGGGCAGGCTGAAAATGCGGTTTCGGTCCGTGCGGACAGAAAACCCGAGGAAACATCGCGGAGGACTTCATGGGCGCAGACGAAAAACCTGGCCGCCAGCCAGCCGGCATTCTGGTCCTGAGAACCCTGGCCATGCCCAGGGACACCAACCCCAGCGGCGACATTTTCGGCGGCTGGATCCTGGCCCAGATGGACGTGGCCGGAGGGCTCATGGCCTCGGAGGTCGCCCAGGGCCGGGTGGTGACCGTCAGCGTGGACAAGATGGTCTTTGAAAAGCCCGTGCGCATGGGCGACACCATCTGCATTCACGCCGATCTGTTGCGGGTCGGCAACTCGTCCATGGACATCAAGCTGGAGGTCTGGGCCCGGCAGCTTGTCGGCGCCTACGAGGCAGGGCGCCAGCTCGTGACCGAGGGCGTGTTTTGCTACGTCGCCGTGGACGAACAGCGCAAGCCCCGCCGGGTGCCGGACAACCCGCTCTTTTTTAACCGGGCCTGAGGAGCGCCGCAACTGCCGTGGGGAGGACGCCTCTTGACTCCCGCCTTGCGGATATTGCGGCATGTTGTATGATCCATGGTCAGGAATACGCTGGAAGGCGGGCACCTCGCTGGTTTCGTACCGCCGGGCCGCACCCGTCACGACTCTTGCGACATCAGGGGTAGGCATGTCCACACATCCGCCGGGCTTCGAAGAACCCCTTGACCTGCTCATGGGAGCCCCCATCGGCATTTTCACGTCCACTGCCTCAGGGCGCTACCTGTCCGCCAATCCGGCCATGGCCCGGATCTACGGCTATGAATCCTCCCAGGCCCTGATCGACGCGGTCGTGGACATTGGCACGAACATCTACGCCGATCCGGCCGACAGGGACGAGCTGCTGCGACTTTTGGAGGAACACGGCGAGGTCTTCGACTTTGAAACCCGCAGGATACGCCGCGACGGCTCCGAGATATGGGTGGCCACCAGCGCCCGGGCCGTGCGCGACGCGAGCGGAACAACACTGTACTACCAGGGCTTTGTCCGGGAGATCACGGCCCGCAAGCAGGCCGAGAAACGCCAGCTTTTTCACGCCAGGCTCCTGAAGATCCTCAACCGCCCCACCGCCTGGGGAGATCTGCTGCATGACCTGCTGCGCGAACTCATGGATTTTGCCGGATTCGACGCCGGCGGGATTCGCCTGCGGGAAGGCGATGATTTTCCGTATCATGCCCAGATCGGACTCAGCCCGGAATTCATCCGCAATGAAAACGACCTGCGCTGCATCGAGAACGGTGTCCTCCGGCGCGACGCCAAAGGCCGGCCCATGCTCAAGGGAACCTGCGGCCTCGTGCTCTCGGGAGGAGTGGAACTGCCGCACCCGTTCGTCACCAGCGGCGGCAGTTTCTGGTGCAACGACACGCGCCTCCTGCGGCCGCATCCGGGCGAGGAAGACTCGCGGCACTTTCCCCCCAACCGCTGCATCGACGAGGGTTACCGGTCCTTGGCCCTGATCCCGCTCCGCTCTGGCGAGGAGACCATCGGCCTTCTGCAGTTGAACGACCGCCGGTCCGATCGCCTGAATGCGGACCTCATCCATTTCTTCGAGGATATCGGACACAGCATCGGCATCGCCGTCAAACGCATGTCCACGGAAAAGGATCTGCGCGAGAGCGAGAGCCGCTATCGCGAACTCTTTGCCTCCAACCCGCATCCCATGTGGGTCTACGACCTGGAGACCCTGGCCTTCCTGGATGTCAACGGCGCGGCCATCGCCCATTACGGGTACAGCCGCGAGGAATTTTTGGGCATGACCCTCATGGACATCCGCCCGCCCGAGGATGTGACCCGCCTGCTTGAAAACATCGAAAACGTGATCGAGGGCTATGACCAGGCAGGATTCTGGCGGCATGTCACCAAGGACGGCACCCTCATCGACGTGGACATCGCCTCCCATACCCTGGCCTTCAACGGTCGCAGGGCGGAACTGGTCCTGGCCCTCGACATCACCGAGCGCAGGCAGGCCGAAACGGCCCTGGCCCACGAGCGCAACCTGTACCGCGATCTCGTCGCCTCGCAGCCCGCCGGCGTGTACCGCCTGCGCGTGGTGGGCCAGAAGCCATGCACGGAAAATGACTGGATCGAAAAAGTCGAGAGCAGCTACACCCTCGAAATGGTCAGCGATCAGTTCTGCCGGATTCTGGATGCGACCCGGCAGGAATGCGAAGCCAACGCGGCCATCGTCGTCCACCGCATCCACCCCGAAGACAGGGCGGACTTCACGGCCCGGAACGTCCAGGCCCTGGAGACCATGGAGCGGTTCACCTGGGAAGGACGCCTCGAACAGGCGGGCAAGGTGCGGTGGGTCCATTTCGAGTCGGTGCCCAGACCGCTGGACAACGGCGACGTGATCTGGACCGGCATCCTGCTCGAAATCACCGAGTTCAAGCAGGCCGAACAGGCCATGGCCCGGGCCAAGGAGGCCGCCGAATCCGCCAGCAAGGCCAAAAGCGAATTCCTGGCCAACATGAGCCACGAATTGCGCACGCCCCTGAACGGCGTCATGGCCATGATGCAGCTCTTGGAAATGACACCTCTCGACGCGGAGCAGACGGAATACGTGCACCTGGCCAAGCAGTCATCGGAACGGCTGACCCGCCTCCTGAGCGATCTGCTGGACATCTCGCGCATCGAGGCGGGCAAGATCGAAATCCGCTCGGAAAAATTCGTGGTCCAGGAACTGCTGCGGTCCGTTTCCGAGCTTTTCTCCACCAGCGCCAGGGACAAGGGGGTCAGCCTGGATTTTTCCATGGACGCGTCCGTTCCCCAAACGCTCGCAGGTGACGAGGCCAGGTTGCGGCAGGTGCTTTTCAACCTGGTGGGCAACGCGGTGAAATTCACGGAAAAAGGCCTTGTCCGACTGGAAATGACAACTCTTGCGCCCTTGCGGGACGAGCGCTGTCGCATTCTTTTCGTCGTCTCGGACACGGGCATCGGCATCCCCGAGGAAAAGCTTCCGCACCTGTTCACCCCGTTTTTCCAGGTCGAGGGAAGCTACACGCGCAAATATCAGGGTGCGGGCCTGGGGCTGGCCATTGTGCGGCGACTGGTGGATCTGATGGATGGAGAAATTTCCATGGACTCGGAACTTGGAGAAGGGACCACGGTGTACGTTGTCGTGCCAATGAGCAGACCCGCTCAGGCCCATGGCGGAAAAACGTTGTCCCGTGGCCGCGAGGGCGCGGACAGACCCTTGGCCATGCGCATCCTCCTGGCCGAGGACGATCGGAGCAATGCCCTGGCCGCCAGCAAGTTGCTGGAAAAGGAGGGACACGACGTGACCGTGGTCGAGAACGGACGCCAGGCTCTTGATGTGCTGGAAAGCCGGGACTTCGACTGCATCCTGATGGACGTGCAGATGCCGGTTCTGGACGGTCTGGAAGCCACCGGAGCCATCCGGTCCTCGGACAAAAAATTCGCAGACATCCCGATCATCGCCCTGACGGCCTACTCCATGACCGGAGACCGCGAAAAATTCCTGGCCGCAGGCATGAGCGACTACCTGTCGAAACCGTTTCGCATCGAGGAACTCCGCAAAGTCCTGGAACGCAGTGTCGGCAAGCCGGGAAGGAATGAAGGCGACTCGTGAATGTGAAAACCCTGACCGCCTACCCTGGGTCACGGACGCTGCGCGCCCCGCTTCATCCTTCCGTGTCGTAGCGACTGAAAATCAGGGAATAGAAGGCCTTACCCTTGGTGCGCGAGCGCAGTTCCGTGGAGAAGCCGAAGAGCTGGCGCATGGGCGCCGTGGCGGTGATGCCGGATTCGATGTCCGAGGTGCGCACGTCGAGGATGCGGGCGTTCTTGGAGCCCAGCAGGTTGACGCAATCCCCCACGTATTCCCCGGGCATACGCAGTTCCAGATCCATGATCGGCTCCAGCCGGATCGGATGAGCCTTGGACAGGGCCAGCTTCATGGCGTCGAGGGCGGCCATGCGAACTCCCAGATCCGAGATGCCTCCCTCGAAGGGCTCGATGGCCATCAGCCTGGCCTGCACGTCCGTGACCACGCACCCGTCCAGGACTCCGGCCTGCAGGGCGTCTTCCATGGCGCGCAGGGCCACGGCGGCCTGATTGTTCTGCGGCAGTTGCGTGGTCACCGTGTTGCCGTGCCCGCGCTCGGCCGGCTCCACCTCCACCCTTACCAGCCCGCGATGGGACTGATCCCCGATGAGCTTGGAGCAGGTCGCCTCGGCCTCGGCTCCGGCCTGAATGGTTTCCAGAAAGATGACCTGCGGGTTGCCGTAACGGAACGCCACCCCGCTTTCCCGGCGCAACCGCTCCAGGACCACCTCCAGATGCAGCTCGCCCAGGCCCGCGACAATGAGCTGATCCGTGTCCTCGTCCGTGAAGGAACGCAGGGTCGGATCCTCCACGCAGTACCTCTCAAGCAATGCCTGAAGTTTATCCGTGTCACTGGCGCTGCCCGGAACCAGGGCCACGTTCAGCACGGGCTGGAGCACGTCGATATTCTCCAGGCGCAGCAGGGACTTGCCTGAAAACAGGGTGTCGCCGGTCACACAGTCCTTGAGACCCGTGGCCAGGACGATCTCGCCGTCCCCGGCCTCGGTCACGGGTTCGTGCCGGTTGGCGTGCACGGTGTAGAGCTTGTGGATCTTCTCGAACCGCTCCAGGCGGGAGTTGTAGACCGCGCTGTTCTCGCCGATGCGGCCGTTGTAGATGCGCAGAAAATTCTTCTTGTGCGCGCCCTCGAACATGACCTTGAAGACGAAGCCGACGAACTGGTCGTCCCGGACCTTCTCCCTCTCCATCATCTCGCGCACGTGCGCGTGGGAAAAGGACTCCTCCGGCGCGGGCAGAAAGCGGCCGATGCCGTCCATGATCGGCTGCACGCCCATGTTCTTCAGCGCGCTGCCGCAATAGACCGGCACGACGTGACCGGCCAGTACGGCCCGGCGCAGGGCTCCCAGCAGTTCAGCCTCGGCCAGCATCTCGTCGGCCAGATATCGCTCCATGATCTGGTCGTCGAAGTCGGCCAGGGCCTCGATGCAGGCCCGGCGACGGGACTCGAAATCGTCCCGGTCCGCGACCGGGATGTCCTCTTCATGAACCGTGCTGCCCTGGTCGGTGGCGTCGAAACGCAAAAGCCTGCCACTCATCAGATCGATGACGGCACCATCCACGCCCTGGCTGGGCATGGTCATGGGCAGAGGCACCACCCGAAACCGCGCGCGGATGTCGTCCACAACCCGCCAGAAATCCGCGCCGGGCCGGTCGATCTTGTTCACGAAGACGAGCTTGGACAGCCGGTATTTCTTTGCCTGCCGCCAGACCGTCTCGCTCTGGGACTCGATCCCGTTCACCGCGCAGAAGACGACCACGGCACCGTCGCAGACCCGCAACGAGCGCTCCACTTCCACATTAAAATCCACGTGGCCGGGTGTGTCGATGATGTTGATGCGCGTGCCCTTCCACTCGATGGTCGTGCAGGCCGAGGTGATGGTGATACCGCGCTTCTGCTCCTCTTCGAGATAGTCCATGGTCGCGTTGCCATCGTGGACCTCGCCGATCTTGTGGATCTTGTGGGCGTAGAACAGCAGGCGCTCGGTCAGGGTGGTCTTGCCAGCGTCGATGTGGGCGATGATGCCGATGTTGCGGCAGGTGCGGAGAGGATTCTTTTTCATGGGATTTCAGGAAAAATATGAGGTTGCGCGGCGAAATGTCCGGGGCGAAATCACGTCCCAGATCCAGCAGCCCAGGAAGCGCTCGGCCATGACCACGGGCGCGGCTCCAGGCTCCCCGCCATAGACGATGTAGGGCCGGGGCTGAGGCAGGGTCTCGGCAGTCACGGCGTGGTAGGCCTGCACGAACTCGGAGTCCGGGAGTTCGACGCGCACGCCGTAATCGGCCGGAAGGGGCCGCACCACGCCTGGATACTCCAGATCCAGCCCGGCCAGATCAATCACCCGGCCCGGTCCGACCTCAGCCAGGACACGCAGCAGCGCGGCGGGATCGCCGGTGAAGATCTGATCCACGGACAGAAAATCGCAGCCGAACAGAAAAATGTCCGGCAGCGGTCCCCGCACGTGCACGACCAAGGTTTCGACCTTGGCCACCAGGGCCTGGGCCATGGCCGAGGCAACGGCCGTCACGGGAAAACAGCGCAAGTCCACGGCGAACAGGGCCCAGTCCAGACGCTCCCGCGACACCTCCCGCTCCACATGGCCGAAGCGCATCGTCTCGGCCACGGGCTCCATGCCGTCCTGGGCCAGGGCATAGGCAAAGGCCACGGCGTTCTTGAGCACGGATTTATGCACGGCCGGGCAGCTGTCATAGGCCGCGCCCAGCCTGTCGTCGTCAATGTCGGGAATGATCCCTTTTTCGGCCAGCAGATCTTCGATCACGCCATTCTCCTTGCAAAAAAATCGGGCAGGCCACGAATGACCTGCCCGACATTTCCATATTTCAAGGCGTTGCACAACAGCGCCGTCGCCGTTTGCCTCCCACAGCTTTGGATCAGAGAGCGTTCACCACCAGCGTGCCCATCTCCTTGCAGCCGACCCTGACCCCTTCGCCGGCATAAATGTCGCCGGTGCGGTAACCGGCGGCAAGCACCTTCTTGACCGCGGCGTCGATGGCCTGGGCCTCGTCCTCCATGGCAAAGGAATAACGCAGCATCATGGACACGGACAAAATGGTGGCCAGGGGATTGGCCACGTCCTGGCCGGCGATGTCCGGTGCCGAACCGTGGATGGGCTCGAACAGGGCCGGGCCGCCGGAACCCATGGACGCCGAGGGCAGCATGCCGATGGAGCCGGTGATGATGGAGGCCTCGTCGGACAGGATGTCGCCGAAAAGGTTCTCGGTCACGATGACGTCGAACTGCGAGGGGTCGCGGATGAGCTGCATGGCCGCGTTGTCCACGTACATGTGCGAGAGTTCCACTTCTGGGAACGCTGCCGCCGTGCGCACCGCCACCTCGCGCCACAGCCTGGACACGTCGAGGACGTTGGCCTTGTCCACGGAGCACAGCCGCTTGCCGCGCTTCATGGCGATCTCGCAGGCCACGCGCACGATGCGCTCGATCTCGGACTCGGAATAAATCATGGTGTTGAAGGCGGCGCGCTCCCCGTTCACGGTCGTCTCGCCGCGCGGCTCGCCGAAATAGGCCCCGCCGGTCAGCTCACGCACGACCATGATGTCCAGGCCGTTGCCGATGATGTCCGGACGCAGGTAGGAGGACGCGGCCAGTTCCGGGAACAGGGCCGCCGGACGCAGGTTGGCGAACAGCCCCAGGGCCTTGCGGATGCCCAAAAGCCCCTTTTCGGGGCGGATGGCCGGATCGATGGTGTCCCACTTGGGTCCGCCCACGGCGCCGAGCAGCACGGCGTCGGATGACTTGCAGGCAGCCACGGTCTCGGCGGGCAGGGGGTTGCCCACGGCGTCGATGGCCGCGCCACCGATCAGCGCCGTCTCGGTTTCCACGGCGTGACCGAATTTTTTGGCCACCGTGTCCAGCACGCGCAGGGCCTGGGCCGTGATCTCCGGCCCGATACCGTCGCCGGGCATCACGCATATCTTCATGTTCATTGAGTGCTCCTTTTAAGAATGCCTCCGGCGGGCAGGGGACTCATCCCCTGCACCCCATAGGGGTCCAGGGACCGCGTCCCTGGCGGGGTGCGGGGCGGCGCCCCGCTCTTTCCCTCGCCGGAATTCGCCCTGACGCTATTGCGCCACCTTGCGTTTGACGTATTCGACCAGACCGCCGCCGGAGAGCATGTCCATCATGAACGGAGCCACGGGGATGAAACCGATGGTCTCGCCAGTGGTCAGGTTCTTGATCGTGCCACCGGCCACGTCGATCTCCAGTTCGTTTCCTTCCGTGATACGCTCGATGTCCTCGCCCAGTTCGAGCAGCAAAAGGCCCATGTTGAAGGCGTTGCGGTAGAAGATGCGCGCGTAGCTCTTGGCCAGGACCACCTGCATGCCCGCGCCGAGGATGGCCAGGGGTGCGTGCTCACGCGACGAGCCACAGCCGAAGTTGTCCCCGGCCACGAGGATGTCGCCGGGGGCGACGCGCTTGACCCAGCCGGCCTCCAGACCTTCGAAGCAGTTCTTGCCCAGTTCGGCGGTGTCGGCCGTGACCAGGAAACGGGCCGGGATGATGGCGTCCGTATCGATATTATCGCCCACCACGTGGGTCTTGCCTTTGAATGTCATGACTCTTCTCCTTTTACCCGAGCTTGGCCGGATGGGTGATGCATCCGGTCACGGCCGTGGCTGCCGCCACGGCGGGGTTGGCCAGATAGACTTCCGACTGCAGGCTGCCCATGCGGCCCTTGAAGTTGCGGTTGGTGGTGGCCAGGCAACGCTCGCCGCCGGCCAGGATGCCCATGTGGCCGCCCAGGCAGGGGCCGCAGGTGGGCGGGCTGATGATGGCTCCGGCGTCCAGGAAGATGCGCAGCAAGCCCTCGTCCAGGGCCTGGGAATAGGCGCCGGGAGAGGCGGGGATGACGATGAAGCGCACGTTCTTGCGCACCTTGTGGCCCTTGATGACCGCCGCGGCCTCGCGCAGATCGCTGATGCGGCCGTTGGTGCACGACCCGAGCACGACCTGGTCCACGCGCACGTCGCTGACCTCTTCCACGGGCCGCACGTTGTCGGGCAGATGCGGACAGGCGATCTGCGGCGACATGGACGACACGTCAAAGGTCATCTCCTTCCAGTAACTCGCGCCCGCGTCGGCGGCGAGCAGGCTGTCGCCGTGGCGGCCGTGAGCCTGGCAATAGGCCAGGGTCTTGGCGTCGGCCGCGAAGAGTCCGACCTTGCCGCCGGCTTCGATGGCCATGTTGGCCATGGTCATGCGCGCCTCAACGGACAGGTTGTCGATGACCTCGCCCCCGAATTCCAGGGCCTTGTACAGGGCTCCGGCCACGCCGGTCTGTTTGATGGTGAACAGGATCAGATCCTTGCCGCCGACGTGCGCGGGCAGAGTGCCGGTGAAGTTGACGCGGATGGTTTCGGGCACCTTGAACCAGGTTTCGCCCAGGGCCATGGCCGCGGCGATGTCCGTGCTGCCCAGACCCGTGGCGAAGGCGCCCAGGCCGCCGTAGGTGCAGGTATGGCTGTCCGCGCCGACAATGATGTCGCCGGGGCCGACCAGGCCGTACTCGGGCAGGATGGCGTGCTCCACGCCGACATTCCCACCCTCGTAGTAATGGGTGATGTCCATCTCCTGGGCGAAGTCACGCACGACCTTGACCTGCTCGGCGGAGTCAATGTCCTTGTTGGGGGTGAAATGATCGCAGACCAGGGCAACCTTGTCCTTGTCGAAAACCTGTTTCACGCCCATGCCCCGGATGGACTTGATGGCCAAGGGGGCGGTGATATCGTTGGCCAGAACCAGCGACACGCGGCACTGGACGATCTGTCCGTCTGCCGTGATGGGCTCGGTCGTGTGCCGTTGCAAAATCTTCTGGGCTAAAGTCTGGCGCATATGGTGTCCTCCTCTCTTTTGGCCAGGCGGTTCAAGGCGTTCAGATACGCCTTGGCGCTGGCCACGATGATGTCCGCATCAGATGCGCGGCCCACCGATGTTTTTCCGTTTTCTTCTATCTTGACGGTCACTTCGCCCTGGGCGTCCGTGCCGCCGGTAATGGCGTTGACCGCGTAGCGGATCAGCTTGGGGCTGCGCCCAACGACCTTGGCGATGGTGTTGAAAACCGCGTCGATGGGGCCGGTGCCGAAATCCGAGATCACGCGCTCTTCGCCGTCCACGTACATTTTGACGACCGCGTTGGGGATGGCCATGTTGCCGCTCAAGGCACTCAGGTATTCCAGACGGTACTTGTCGGGGATGCGGAAGATCTCATCCAGCACCACGGCTTCGAGATCCTCCACGAAAATTTCCTTCTTGCGGTCCGCCAGCTTCTTCATGGCCGCGAACACGACATCAACCTGCTCCTCGTCCAGGCGGTAGCCCAGATCCTTCAGGCGCTTGGCCAGGGCCGCGCGGCCGGAATGCTTGCCCAGGACCATATCCTCTTCCTGCCGGCCCACGGATTCGGGAGTCATGATCTCGTAAGTCTGGCGATTCTTGAGAATCCCGTCCTGATGAATGCCGGACTCATGGGCAAAGGCGTTGGCACCGATAATCGATTTGTAGGGGGGTATAGGCTGGCCAATGATCAATGACAAGAGCCGCGTGGAGGGGAAAATCTGCTCCTTCTTTATACCCGTGGAAAGATTATAAAAATCCTTGCGCACGTCCATGGACATGACCACTTCTTCCAGGGCCGCGTTGCCGGCCCGCTCGCCGATGCCGCTCAGGGTCACCTCGGCCTGCCGCGCTCCGGCCTTGAGAGCGGCCAGGGTGTTGGCCGTGGCCAGGCCGAGGTCGTTGTGACAGTGCACGGAAAAGACGGCTTTGTGACTGTTGGGCACCCGCTCCAGCAGGTATTTGATCAGTTCGGCGAATTCCTGGGGCTGGGTGTAGCCCACTGTGTCCGGCACGTTGATGGTCGTGGCCCCGGCATTGATGACCCGCTCGAAGACCTGGGCCAGGAATTCCCAATTGGAACGCGACGCGTCCTCGGCGGAGAACTCCACGTTGGAAGTCTTGCTGGCCGCGTATTTCACGGCCGCCTCGGCCATCTCCAGGACCTCATGGCGCTCTTTTCTGAGCTTGTACTTCATGTGAATGTCCGAGGTGGCCAAAAACGTGTGGATACGCCCCTGGGGATTGTGGCGCACGGCGTCCCAGGCCCGGTCGATATCCGTGGTCAGGGCCCGGCACAGCCCGGCCACCTGACAGCCCTGCACGGCCTGGGCAATGTCGCGCACAGCCTCGAAATCGCCCTGACTGGCGGCCGGAAATCCTGCCTCGATGATGTCCACGCCCAGGGTTTCCAACTGTCTGGCCAACCGCACCTTCTCGTTTGTGTTCATGGTCGCGCCGGGAGACTGCTCGCCGTCGCGCAAGGTGGTGTCGAAAATGAAAATTCTGTCAGACATGTGCATCTCCTTTTATACGAGTATAAGCGATAATAGATTATAAGCAACCCTGGCTGCTCTTGCGCCGGGAAAGCCGTTTTCTGCAAACGATGATGGGGGGGGTAACGTGTGCCTTTACGAGATCTTGTGAGAAGACTCTCGTAGGAAGGACTTTCTGCGTAGGGGCAGAATGAAATACGAGTAGACGAGGCCGGAAATGATGTAACCGATAAAGAACACGAAACTCAGCAGCTTGGGTTCCGAGGCGACCAGGGCAAAGATCAAGAGCGCCGTGACCGTGGCGCTGAAGCGGTGGGCGCGAATGACCTCGGCGTCCTTGAAGGACGCGTAGCGCACGTTGCTGACCATGAGGATGGACACCAGGAAGGCGAGCACGAGGGTGCACTTGGGAACCCAGGAGGCCATGACTTCGGGGATGTAGGACGAGAACAGCACAAAGGTGGCCAGGGTGCAGGCCGCGGCCGGAATGGGCAAACCGATGAAGAACTTCTTGCTGATCTTGCCGGTCTGGATGTTGAAGCGGGCCAGACGCAGGGAGCCGCAGGCGATGACCAGAAAGGAGGCCATGATCCCCAGGCGGCCGAAAGCGTGGGTGTTCCACTGGTAGATCATGACCGCCGGACCCGCCCCGAAAGCCACCAGATCCACCAGGGAATCGAGCTGCACGCCGAAGTCGGAAGCGGAGTTGGTCATGCGGGCCAGCTTGCCGTCCAGGCCGTCGAAAACGCAACTGACGATGATGGCCAGGGCCGCAGGCTCGAACCGGCCCTCGATGGACCACAAAATGCCCAGAAAGCCAGACAGAAGGCTGGCCATGGTCATCATGTTGGGGAGCAGATAGTATCCCCGGTGTTTGGGCTTGAGCTGGTCCATTGACATCCTAAAAATGGTCTGGAGGCTACCTCTTGCGGGCCAGAACACTCTGTCCCGCAAAAACTTTTTCGCCTACACGAACGTTCGGTTCATACTCTGGGGGCAGGTAAAGGTCAACTCTGGACCCGAACTTGATCAATCCGAGGCGCTGGCCCCGGGCCAAGGCGTCTCCCTCCTCGCCCCAGCAGATGATGCGCCGTGCGATGAGGCCCGCGATCTGGACCACGGTCCAGGCCTTTCCGTCCCCGTCCTCCACCAGCACGGCATTGCGCTCGTTGTCGGTCGAGGCCTTGTCGAAGGATGCGTTCAGGAACTTGCCCCCGAAGTAGGAGATGCGGACAATCCGGCCGGCCACGGGCATGCGGTTCACATGCACGTTGAACACGTTCATGAACACGCACACGGCCATGCGGTCCTCGCCGGTCATGGGATCGCGCATAATCTCGACCTTGATGACCTTGCCGTCGGCCGGAGACACGGCCACGCCGGGTTCCTGCGGCACGACCCGCTCGGGGTCGCGGAAGAAGTTGAGGACGAAAAAGAGAGCCACGAGCAGGACCGTGGCCATGAACCAGCAGTCAAGCAGGGCAAAGGTCAGTGTGGCCACGGACGTGAAGAGGATGAAGGGCAAGCCTTCCAGGGAAAGACCGATTGTCGGTTTGTGCATGAAAACTCCTGTGCTTTGGAAGACTCTGCCTATCGACAGCGGCGGGGACTATCAAGCCCCAAATTGGGGGGACTCACGGCTCAGACCGATACGGCCATGTTCCAAGGATTCCGGTCGGAGTTTCCGTCGGATGCCGGCCCTGGTCAACCCTGTTTGCCGGGTCTTGGGCCCGAGTACTGCTTTTTCCATTCGTCCAGGAACAGAATGGCCGTTTCCAGTCGATCCAGAATCCCCTTCCGGCTGCGCACGGTCCACACCAGATCGTCGAAGGACACGCCCGGCGGCAGGCCGAGCCTGCCCAAGAGCGAGTCCACGTCCTGGCGCAACTCGACCGGAATCTCGGCCTGCCACGATCCCGTCTCAGGCTGATAATTCCGGCTCATATGTCCCGCCGCGCGCTCCATGAGCACCCGCATGCGGTGCACGTAGGTGTGGTCGGCCAGAACCCTGGCCCGGGCCCGGGCCGATATTGCCGCCCGCGCCTCAGCATCGAAGCGGTAATATTCGATGTGACGCAACAGTTCGGACATGTCGGAAAAAAGGGCCAGTTCATCCGCGGCGAACAGTTCGGGCAACAGCGCACGCCGGTCCGTGACCTGGAAGGCCCCGCTGGCGGCCAGTTCAAAGGTGCGCGGGTTGACGAAATCCCCGTCCCCGACCAGCACTCCGGGCTGTACCGAGGAATGCAGGTTCACGTTGATGGCCGAGGCATTGAAGATGCGCACCACTTCCTCGGTCCCAATGCGCTCCCCTCCCCGCTGCAGATAGGGGCTCAGCGTCACCTCCCCGTCCCAGTCGTTGCCCCAGATGCGCAAATCGCAGCCCGTCAACTGCCGAAAGGCCAGGCGGCGGTTGGGATAACCCGCGCCGACAAAAGAGACTTCGCTGCCGTACTTGCGCCGCTCCACCGGGGTGAGGTTTAGGGGGCGATGCACGCCTGGATCGGCGGCCAGGGGCAGGTAGAAGGCGTTGGGCTGTCCGATGGCGAGGAGCTGTTCCAGAAAATCTCCCTTCTGGATCACGGCGAACAGATCGTACAGCGGAGCGAAAGCCTTCCAGTACGGAAAGACTGCGTAATCTTCCACGAACCACATGGCCGTGGCGACCTTGTCGCGGCGCAGGCGCTTCAGGGCCTGCCTGGACAAGGGGGCCTGGGCCATGGACAAGACCAGATCAGGGGCAAAGGATTCGACCTTGGCCAGCACTGCCTGGGAAACGACCTGAAGAAAGCTGTTCTCCAGATAGTCGAGACGGTCCGTACCCACGCGAAGTGCTTTCAGGGCCTCAAAAGCTCCGAAAAAGGATGGAGCCTCAAAATACTCCACCACATGCCCCATCTCCTTCAGAGCATTGCCGCAATAGCCGCCGATGGGCAGGGAGCCTCCGTACAAGGGCAGGACGATCAGAACACGCCGGGTCTCATTCATGGGCAGAGCCTCGCAGGGTTTGGGGCAACATCCAGTCGCGCTCCAGCATCCAGAAATCCTCCGTTGCAGGTCCTGCCGCGCCCAGGGACACCCCGAGGCAGGCCGCGGCCGTGGCGCGGAAGGCCTGGCGCCTCTGCTGGTGCGGATCGTTCCCGGAAACAGAGGTCCAGATCAGGCCCAGCGAGTCGAATTTGCTGGCCATGACCAGGATTCCCGGAGGCAACTCTTTGTCCATGCGTCCGCTGACCCGGCGCAGCACGGCCGGATCCGAAAAAGCCTGGCGGCAGGCCACCTCATGGGCGCAGGAGGCCGTTTCCAGACAGGGCGCGCAGTCCGTGGTGGCCTGCAGGACCATGTGTCCGGTTCCGTAGGGTCCGGTTTCGTGGCACCAGGCCGAGGACAGAAAAAAGGCCAGGACCGGAACACCGAGATGGGCGGCCAGATGCATGGTCCCGGTATCGGGAGAGAGAAGCAGGTCCAGCCCGCCCACCACGTCCAGAAGTTCGCGCCATCCGGTCTGGCCGACCAGATCGCGAACCTCTGCGCGCACGGACGGCGGCAGCAGGGCGGCCAGTTCCCGGGCGGCCCGGCCCTCGTTGCCTGAACCCAGCAGATAAATGGGGCCTCGTCCGATCCGCCCGTGCGCGGCCAGGACCAGGGGCGCGAGAACCCCGGCCGACAGGGACCGACGCGCGTTCTGCCCGGCCATGACCACGCCCAGGCCCCCGCCCCGGCCCTTCGCCGAGGGGTTGACGCGCTCTGGCGGCAGCGGCGCGTCGGCATACAGCCCCCAGACGTCGACCAGGTTGAGGCCGGCCACGACCCGCCTCTGGGTCCAGCGCATGACCAGGCCGGGCCAGGAATCAATCAGGCGCTGCCCGGCATGCAGGCGATAGCCCCGGACCCTGTCCGACGGAAACATGCCGGCCAGGGCAAAATTCATCCCGGAAAAATTGAGATTGTAGACAAGGGTGAAATCCAGTCCGGCAAGGGCATGCATGTCCGCATGCACCAGGGGCAGAAGGCCAGGACCGTGTTGGCCGTGGGCGGCTAGCCCGTGCACTACGGCCCCGGGA
Organism: uncultured Desulfovibrionaceae bacterium; assembly: GCA_964589645.1. GTDB lineage: Bacteria > Desulfobacterota > Desulfovibrionia > Desulfovibrionales > Desulfomicrobiaceae > Desulfomicrobium. The sequence continues at coordinate 20,079 of CAZPSN010000023.1, read as the reverse complement.
TAAACGAGGCCGGCCAAACCGGTCAGGGAGCGGTCGACCAGCAGATGCACCTCTCCTGCCATCTGCAAGGACGCGATCAGACGCTTGGTCTGAATCAGGTCTCCGAACCGGGCCAGTTGAATGACCAGGAAGCGCTGGCGGGAAGGGAAGGGAAATCTGGGTTCGTGACCGTCCATGGCCCCTCATCCGGGAAAAACAAGAAAAAGTCCAGAACTCCCCGGATTTCCAGGCCCTCTTCCTCCAGGCCGCGAGGCTTGGACAACCACGTCCGGCTCTGCTAGACGGCTGCCATGCGCTATTACCCCCTGCTTATGGATCTCACGGCCACGCACTGTCTGGTGGTCGGCGCGGGCGAAGTCGGCCTGCGCAAGGTCGAGGGCCTGCTGCCCTGCGGACCGGCCCGGATCACGGTCCTGGACCCGGCCCCGGCGAGCCCGGAGCTGGCCGCGCTTCTTGCCAGGCATCCCGAGATCACGTATGAACAGCGCCCTTTCACCGACACGGACCTGCACGGGATGCAACTCGTTTTCGCCTGCACGTCGAACCCGTCGGTGAACGCCCTGGTCGGCCAGGCCTGCAGGCGACAGGGGATTTTGTGCAACATGGCCGATGCTCCGGAAGAGGGCTCCTTTGTCCTGCCGGCCAGCGTCACCCGCGGGGACCTGACCATTTCCGTGTCCACCAGTGGCGCGAGCCCGGCCCTGGCCAGGGTCATCCGCCAGGACCTGGAAAGGCGCTACGGACCCGAGTACGAGGCCCTGACCCGGCTGCTGGCCCGCATCCGTCCGGCCTTGTTGGATCTGGGCCAGGGCAGCTCCGAAAACCGCGAGGTCTTTCGCCGGCTGGCCGCGTCCGATCTGCCGGAAATGATCCGCATGAACGACCGGGTCGCGTGCGAAAGGCTTCTCGCCGCGGTGCTGCCCGCCCCCCTGCATATCAGAATCGGAGAATGGTGTGATGACTGCTTCCAGACTGTTTGATCTGATCATAGCACTGCTCTACCTGGCCGGCTCCGTTTCCTATCCCCTGGGTCTGGTCCTGCGCCGTCCGACCCTGAAGCGGATCGCGGTCTGGACCTCGGCCGCGGCCTTTGCCCTGCACACCGTGGACCTGGGCGTGCGCTTCGTGGAGATCGGTGCCGCCAACCTCCAGCAGGGCCAGTTTTACATGAGCCTTATGGCCTGGATTTTCGTCTTCATCTTCTACCTGCTCTGGTGGCGGCTCAAACACGACTTTTTGGCCATGATCACCGCGCCCCTGGCGCTGATTCTCTTTTCCTCGTCCCTGGCCGTGCGCACCCAGGTTCTGGCCGTGCCCGAACAGTTCAGCGCCCTGTGGTTCAGTTTGCACGTGGGCACCATCTTCATCTCCCTGGCCCTCATCGCCATGGCTTTCGGGGCAGGGATTGCGTACCTGCACCTGGAACGCATGATCAAGACCAAGGCCAAACTGCCCGGCTTTTCCAAGGATCTGCCGTCCCTGGAAACCTTTGACCGGGCCAACCACTGGGCCGTGTGCATCGGCTTTCCCCTGTACAGCATAAGCCTTCTGGCCGGTTTCCTGTGGGCCTCCTTCACATGGAAGCGGGTCATCAGCTGGGATCCGAAGGAACTCATCTCCATCGCCATCTGGATCCTTTTCGCCCTGCTGTTCCACCAGCGCACGGCGCTGGGCTGGCGGGGCCGCAAGCCTGCCAAAACGGCCATCATCCTGTTCCTGCTCTGTCTGATCTCCCTGGTCGGGGTCAATTTCCTGTTGCCCACCCATCACAGCTTCCGCTCCTAATCCGAAAACGTATCCATATGCCCATGAACCAGGAAATCTATCTCATCGGTTTGAATCACAAGTCGGCCGGCGTGGACATCCGCGAACGCTACGCCCTGAACGGCTGCGATCCCGCGGCCACGGGGCTGGTCAGCGATACGGGCGCCGTGGCCGAAGCCATGATCCTCTCGACCTGCAACCGGGTCGAATTCCTGGTCGTGGCCGAGAGCCAATCCAACGCCCGCAACCGAATACTGCGCTTCTGGGCCGACCAGTGCGGCCAGCCCCAGGCTGATCTGGAAAACCACACCTATTGCCATGTCGGCGATGCGGCCGTGAGTCATCTCTTTACCGTGGCCTCCAGCCTTGACTCCATGATCCTGGGTGAACCCCAGATCCTGGGCCAGCTCAAGACCGCCTACCGCAGCGCCCTGGAGACCGGCTCGGCCAAGGTCATCGTCAACCGCCTGCTGCACAAGGCTTTTTCCGTGGCCAAGCGCGTGCGCACCGAGACGGCCATCGCCTCTAGCGCCGTGTCCATCAGCTATGCGGCCGTGGAACTGGCGCGCAAGATCTTCACCGACCTCGGGAACCACCGCGCGCTTTTGATCGGCGCTGGCGAGATGGCCGAACTGGCCGCGACCCACCTGCTCACGGCCGGCGTGCGCGACATCACCGTGGTCAACCGGACCCTGGCCCGGGCCGAGGAGCTGGCCTCGCAGTTCAAGGGACGCGCCCTGCCCTTCGACGAACTGCAGCAAGCCCTGTTGGAAGCCGATATCGTCATCAGCTCCACGGGCTCGCCCACGGCCATCATCCGGGCCAAGGACATGAAAGAGGTGCTGCGCAAACGCCGCAACAGACCGATCTTCTTCATCGACATCGCCGTGCCCCGGGATATCGACCCCGACATCAACGGATTGGACAACGTCTACCTCTACGACATCGACGACCTGAAAGAGGTCGTGGAGGAAAACCTGGCCGGCCGGCAGCAGGAAGCGAACAAGGCCAGGACCATCGTGGCCGAGGAGGTCGCGGCCTTCATGCGCTGGCGTGACTCCCTGGCCCTGCAGCCGACCATCGTGGCCCTGCTGGATCAGGGCGAAGGCATCGCGCGGCGGGAACTGCGCAAGTCCATCAAACAGCTCGGCCCCGACCCAGACCCGCAGATGGTCGCCATCCTGGAGCGCCTGGCCCTGTCCCTGTGCCACAAGATCTATCACGAACCCATCAGCTACCTCAAACGCCGTTCACTCGAAGAGGGTTCGGCCCAACGCTTCATCCACAACGCCCGCCGGATGTTCAACCTGGACCAGGAATCCATCCCCGAGGAAGCCCATCTGGACCGCAAGATCCCGGCCGGCGAGAACTAACGGAGAATGTCATGCGCTCCTTTCTGATCGATGAGATCACTCCCCAGGACATGGACCGGCTCGATGCATGGCTCACGGAACAGGAGCTGCGCAGTATCGAGCACCTCTACCATTTCCACCTGCCCCAGAAACTCCTCTCCCCCCTGCAGCTGGAACACGAAGCCTCATGCGGTCCCTTCTACATGGCCGTGGAGACTGGCCGGGACTGGGTCAAGCTGGAGCTTCTGGTCCGGTCCAAAGGTTTTTTGCGCTGCGCCTGCATCGCCTACGCCACGCCCGAGCAGCAGGAGCACATGCAGTCCTACCTGCAAAATCTGCTCAAAGACTTGAACATCTCCCACTGACCCCATGCGCCTGCAGGATCTGCCCCGCCCCCTGGCCCGGCGCTGCCTGGGCATCCCGCGCTTCTGCCGAGACGTGCTGGGCGTGGACCTGCAAGGTGCCCGGTTGATCGTCGCCTATTCCGCTGGACAGGATTCCTCGGCCCTGCTGCACCTGCTCCACCTGTTGCGCCCCTCTCTCGAACTGACCCTCGTCGCGGCCCACGCCCACCACGGACTGCGCCCGGAATCGGACCAGGAGCAGGAGCACGCCCTGGCCGTCTGCGCCGGACTTCATATCCCATGCAGGACACGGCGCCTGGAACTGACAACGCAGCGCAATTTGGAAGAAGAAGCCAGAATCCGGCGTTACGCCTTTCTGGAGGATGTGCGCGCAGTGTACGAGGCGGACTGGATCGTCACGGCCCATCATGCCGATGATCTGGCAGAGGACATCGTCATGCGCTTGATGCGCGGGACGGGCTGGCCGGGGCTGGGAGGAATGCCGGGCAGGGACGACAGGCGCGGAGTGCTGCGTCCCGTGCTGGACTGGGAGAAAGGTGAGCTTGCGGCCGTGCTGAACGCGCTCGGTGCCGGCTGGTGCGAGGACACGTCCAACCGTGCCCTTGACCGCGCGCGCAATCGGATCCGCCACGAAATCCTGCCCCTCTTGCGCCGGGAGAATCCGGCCCTGACCAGGGCAACCCTGAATCTGTGGCGATGTGCACGTCTGGACGAGGACTACTGGTCGCAGCACACGGCCACCGCACCCGAAACCAACAGGTGTTTCCTCGACGCCGAAACGCTGCAGATCCACCCGGCCCACCGTTTGCGCCTGTACAAGGCGGTTCTTGACGCCATGGGGCCGGGTCAGGCCCTGGCCGAGCATCTGCTTAGTCTGGACAAAGCCTGGATGGACAAAAAACGCGGTCACCAGGTCCAATTCCCGGGCGACAAGGTCGCCTGCGTCGAATCCGGAGGCATCCGCTTCACGTTTCAGCCGCGCCGCACGGCCAGTCCGGAATCAGCGGACTGACCTCGTTTCCCGACGCACCTGCCATCGGACCCCTGTCCCAAAATCCATAAAAACCGGAAAATATCCACACAGGTCCAGGCTCTGCTTACGACACAGTCCTCCCGAACTGTCCGACGCAGCAATCTTTTGCGCATATGGCACGAATATTTCTTGAGCGCCGCATTGAGGTACAACATGCAGGCCGACAGAAAACCTGGCCGCGGGGGAACACATGCAAGACCAGTCCGAAGCAAACAAGAGAAAAGCAACCCGAATTCCGCACGTGGCAGACATCCGCTATTATTGCTCGCCGGACCTGGACGACTTCCGCTCGGCGCGCATGTACAACTACAGTCCCGAGGGCATGTACCTGGAACTGCGCTTTCCCCCCCCCAAGCTCGGAGCAAACCTGCTCATCGAGGTCCTGGACCAGGCCGATCCAGACCCGCTCCTCGACAACTTCGCCCCCAAAGTCAGCTATTACGCCCAGGTCATCTGGAAGAAGAGCCTGCCCGAAACCACCGCCGGCTACGGCGTAGGACTGCGCTATCTTCATCCCGCGTCCATGGACTGATCCGACCGGCCCTTCCGAGACATGAGTGATCAGAGCCTCATGAAGGGTGCACCCAAGGGCAAGAAAAATTCAAGGCCGACGCGAGTTGGACCTACACGAGGTCATGCGCCCCGTGGGTATTGAACTTCTCAAAGTAGCAACGCCAGAAGATTTGGGACACCCTCCTAAGACCTTCGCGCCTGGAGTTCCGCCTTGCGCCGGGTCAAATCCTCGAACACGGCCATGGCTGCCGTGGCGCCTTCGCTCACGGCCGTGACGATCTGCTGCACCCCGCCCGTGATGTCCCCGGCAGCATAGAGGCGTTCAATGCTGGTGCGTCCCTGTCGGTCGACCCGCAAATACCCTCCTGGCTCCTGGGCCAACCCAAGATGCATCACGGCCTCGACGTTGGGCACGATGCCGATGGCCAGAAAAACTCCGTCCACGGGAATCTTTTCCGCGTCGCCCGTGACCGTGTCGCGCACAAGGATGTATTCAAGAGCCTTCACGCCGCCGATCTCCTCCACCGCCGAGTTCCAACGCACCGCGATGCCCTCCCGGAGCACGGAATCGATCAGATGGCGCTCGGCCCGAAAGCTGTCGCGGCGGTGAACGATGAGCACGTCCACGCCCAGGTTCCTGAGGTGCAGGGCGTCGGTCAGGGCCGTGTTGCCACCGCCGATCACGGCGACCTTCTTGCCTTTGAACATGAACCCGTCGCAGGACGCGCAAAAGGACACGCCCTTGCTCATGAAACGCTCTTCGCCAGGCACCCCGAGCTTTTTCCAGGCAGCGCCGGCAGCGTAGATCACCGCGTCGGCCACATACACGCGGTCCTGGGTCAAGACTTCCAGATTCCTGCCGACCTTGATCTCCTCCACCTGCTGACCGGTGACGACATCGACGTACTGCTTGGCCTGCTCGTGAATCATGTCCATGAGCATCTTGCCGCCGATGTTGATGAAGCCGGGATAGTTCTCGACCTCGGGCGTGACGCTGACCTGCCCGCCGATGATGCCCTTTTCCAGGACCACGGCATCAAGGCCGGCCCGTTTGGCGTAAATGCCGGCGGTCAGGCCGGCCGGGCCGGAACCGATGATGACCACGTCGTGATGGCGCACATCCATCTCTTCCACGGCCCTTGCCTCGCGAGCCTCGCTGGCCAGATCCTTGGCCGCCCGCAGGGAGACCAGCTGAGCGACAAAGGCCTGTTCCGACTCCAGACCCACGGTGCTCAACGCTTCCGCGTAGACCGTGTGTGGAATGGAGCCCACGGAGTACTCCTCGGCATATTCCGGGTTCTCGCCTGTTTCAATGCACTCGGCGCCGACCAGCAGAGGCCTTTCCACGGCCGCCTTGATGGCGTTGACGCACTGGCCCGGACAGTAGGGACAGGTCGGGCTGACAAAGACCTTGACCTGCCGGGGTTCGGACAGCTCCTGCAGGATCGCACGGCTGGGCTCGGACAAGAAACTCTTGCCCAGGGAAACCATCATCAGCGCATGCAGAAAGGCCTGCCCCTCCTCTCCGGCCGGGGCGCCGGTGAAGCGGATCGAATAGCGGTCGGGATCGATGAGCAGCGTCGGGAAACGCGCCACCGCGTAACGCGTGTTGGCCTCGGCATCATCCTGATGCACGGCCAGAGTGACCTTCTCGCTCAGATGCGCCAGATCCTGCGTCAGTTTCAGAGCAAATTCGGCGTAGGCGTCGTTGCTGCCGGGCTTGATGAACAGGTGCACGGGCACGACTTCCTTGAAATCCTTCAGATAGGCGGCAAGGGCCTGGCGCTGGTCCTCGGGCAAAAACCAGTCGTGTTCGGGTGCGGATTTGGCCATGTTAACCTCCTTGAAAAAAGAAAAAGGCGCCGAAATGGTGAAGGACGCGTGCCAGAGTACGCATTCAACGCGACAAGACTACTTCTAACTCCTGCATCGTTTTTGCCAAGGTGAAGTGCGTCTCGACCCGCCTGCGTCCGGCATGACCGAGGCGGGTGCGCAGATCCTGGTCGCGGACCAGGCGCTCCAGGGAGTCGGCGAGGGCCTCGACGTCGCGAACTGGGACAAGCAGCCCGGTCTCCTCGTGCACAACGACTTCCGGAATGTTGCTCGTGGCAAAGGCCACCACGGGCAGCCGCATGGACATGGCCTCGGTCAGCACGTAGCCGAATCCTTCCCACAGGGACGGCAGGGCGAAAATGTCCACGGCAGCGTAAAAACGCTTCATCTCATCGACGAAACCCAAAAAATGAAAATGCGCCTCCAGGCCGAGCCGCTGGACATGAGCGCGCAGCTCACCTTCCAGAGCGCCTGTTCCGGCCAGCAGGACGCGGGCGTGTATCCCTCGTTGCCGCAGGATGGCCATGGCCTCGATGAGGTACACGTGTCCCTTCTGCTCCGTGAGCCGCCCCGCGCAGCCGATGACCACCTCCTGGCCCTGGCGGGGAAGCAGGGGTTCGGCCGGCAGATCGTCGAAAAGGGGCAGATCCAGGCCGTTGTGGACGACGAAGGTCCGCTCCCGGGGGATCAAGTTCGGATTCGCGGACAAAACCATGTCCCGGGTGTGCTCGGAGTTGCACAAAAGTTTGGTCATGACGCGACGGAAAAGGAATCGGTTGAGCAGGGTGTCGCGGGTGGCCAGGGCCAGTCCGCGCCGAAAGATGATGTCGGGCACGCCAGCCAGGCGGGCGGCGATGCCCCCGGCCTTGAGATCCGACGGCAGGGCCAGGATCACGCTGCGGACCGTATGACGGCGGAAAAACGCGGTCAGGCGCGCCAGGGTCCAGGGCGAAAGAAAACTCAGATTCCCGATGGGCAAGCGCAGCAGAGGGATGTGGGGATGGCGCGACAGGCGCTCGCCCAGCTCCGAGGATTCGTGGGTCACGGCACAGACGCGCCAGCCGCGACCTGCCAGATGCAGGGCATGGGTCATGAACCAGTGCTCCCCTCCGCCCCAGGCCTGGTTGGAATTGAACAGGCAGATGGATCTGGTCATGCGGCCGGACGCCCCGTCTTCACGGCATGTCTCCAAGGGGTCGGCCGTGTTTCAGACGATCGGCCACGAGAAGCTCCCGCAAACGGCGGCTGACCGGCCCGGGCCGTCCGTCGCCGACGATCTGTCCATTGTAGCGCACCACGCTGACGGCGTCGATGCTCGTGCCCAGGAGGATGATTTCCCGGCTGGCCAGCAACTCGTCTTCAGGCACGGGCCGGACCTGTACCCGCACGAACTGCTTCGCGAGGTTCATGGCCCGTTTCAGGGTTGTCCCGGCCAGGGCGTTCTTCAGCTCCGGAACGACAAAGATTCCGTCCCGGTCGACCAGCACCGCGTTCTCGGTGGAGCCCTCGGCCAGCAGGCCGGCCTCGTCGAAACACAAGGGATAGTCCGCGCCCTGCTTTATGGCGTCCATTTTCATCAGCACGTTGGGCAGGTAGTTGACGCTCTTGATCTGGGACATCCAGCCCTGCTTGGCCGGAATAGCTGTGCGCACGGCGCTGACACCGGCGGACCAGAAGGATTCGGGCTTGCGGGGAAAGCGCTTGACCACGATGTAGAGGCTCGGAACCGGACATTCCCGGGTGTCCAGGGTGAAGCCGCCCGGACCGCGTCCGACAAAGACCAGGGCGTTGCCCTCGGCCGCCTTGCTGGCCAGGCAGACCTGCCGCACGAGGCTGTCCAGTTCGGAGCGATCCACGGGCGCGGACAGGCCAATGGCCGCGCCCGAGCGCTCCAGGCGCGCAAGATGCTCGTCCAATTGGTAGATGGCCCCGTCCTCGAAACGCAGGGCCTCGAAGACCCCGTCGCCGCGGTGCACCAGGTGGTCGTCCAGGGGGATGAGCATGAGGCGGGGGTTGGTGAAAATCGCACCCATGCGATGATCGTAAAAGGCCAGGAAATTCTCCTCGCCCGGCCTCGGCACGCTCTGCAAGCGCTCCCAGTAGTACTGCTCGTCACGGACCTGGACCATGGGCACCTCCGCAAAAAGGCTGTTGATAGCGCGCCGGCAAGACCGAAAAAACACGCCCCAATCCGTTTCCGGCTCGGGGCGTGGGGGCGTCGGAAAAGGAGCGGATCAGAGCACGCGCAAGAGGTCGCGCTGAAGGAGCACCTCGGCGATCTGCACGGCATTCAAGGCCGCGCCCTTGCGGATGTTGTCGGCCACGATGAACATGTTCAGGCCGTTGTCGATGCTCTCGTCCTCGCGGATGCGGCCGACAAAGGTCTCGTCCTGACCGGCGGCGACCACGGGCATGGGGTAGATCTTCTCGCCCGGGTTGTCGAAGACCTGCACGCCCGGAGCCTGGGACAGGATGGCCCGGGCTTCCTTGGGCGTGAGCTTCTTCTCGGTCTCGACGTTCACGCTTTCGCTGTGACCGTAGAAGACCGGTACGCGCACGGTGGTGGCCGTGACCCGGATGGAGTCGTCGCCCATGATCTTCCTGGTTTCCAGGACCATCTTCATCTCTTCCTTGGTGTACTCGTTGTCCAGGAAGACATCGATCTGCGGCAGACAGTTGAAGGCGATGCGATGGGGATAAACCTTGTTCTCCGCATCCTGGCCATTGAACAGTTGACGAACCTGGTTTTCCAGCTCCGCGATGGCCTTCTGGCCGGTGCCGGACACGGCCTGGTAGGTGGAGACGACAACGCGCTTGATGCGAGCCGCGTCGTGCAGTGGCTTTAAAACAACGACCATCTGGATGGTCGAGCAGTTGGGATTGGCGATGATGCCCTTGTGCCAGGACAAATCGTCGGGATTGACCTCGGGCACGACCAGGGGCACGGCCGGATCCATGCGCCAGGCGCTGGAGTTGTCGACCACCACGCAGCCGGATTTGACGGCGCAGGGCGCGAATTTTTCGGAGGTCGAGCCACCGGCGGAAAAAAGGGCCAGATCGACGCCCTCAAAGGAACTCTCGGTCAGTTCCTGCACCGTGAGCTTGGTCGAGCCGAATTCAACGCTCGAACCCGCGGAACGCGACGATGCCAGCGCGCGGACTTCCGCATAGGGGAAATTCCGACGCACCAGCGTATCGAGCATCTCTCTGCCCACGGCGCCTGTTGCGCCCACCACGGCCACCACTGGATTCTTCTTCATCGTCGCCTCCAAGAAAGAGTTGCTAGCGCGCTGCCCGGCCTGAAAAATCCTTCCAGATTTCCAGGCAGGTATCGGCTTTATTGAGAGTGTAGAGATGCACGCCAGGGGCTCCCCGGTCAAGCAGATTTGCGATCTGACGGCGGGCATAGCCCAGGCCCAGCCCACGCACCCCGCTCTCGCCGTAGGCCTCGTGGACGCGCTCCAGATCATCCATGTACCCTTGCGGAACACTCGCCCCGCAAAAGGACAGCATGCGCTTCAAGGCGGCCAGATTCTGGACCGGCAGGATGCCGGGAATGATGGGCACGGTGATGCCCGCGGCCCGGGCCCGGTCCACGAAACCGAAATACAGATCGTTGTCGAAGAAGAGCTGGGAAATGACGAAATCCGCGCCGCAGGCCACCTTGAAGCGCAGTCGCTCCAGATCCTCGTCCATGCTCGGCGCCTCGGGATGCTTTTCCGGGTACCCGGCCACCCCCACGCTCAGATGGGAAAATCCGGCGCGGATATGGCAAGCCAGATCGCTTGCATGCCGGAACTCGTCGCTGTCCGGGGTGAAGGTGGTCTCGCCACGCGGCGGATCTCCGCGCAGGGCCAGCACGTTGTCCACCCCGGCCTCGATCAGAGCGGACAAAAAGGAATCGATGCGCCTTTGGTCCGCGCCCACGCAGGTCAGGTGGGCCAGGGGTTCCAGCCCGTACTCCTGCTTCATGCGGGTCACGATCTCGAGGGTATTGTGCTGGGTGCTTCCGCCCGCGCCGTAGGTCACGGAGCAGAACAGGGGGTCAAGCGCCTTCAGCTGGCGGACAACGTCAAAAAAACCGGGCCATTGCGCCCGGTCTTTGGGAGGAAAGAACTCCAGCGACAGGAAGGGTTCCTGTCGCCGGAGAAGATCTGCGATGCGCACGAAACAGCTCCCTTGCGTTTAGGCCACGGTCTCGGCGATGGAGAAGATGGGCAGATACATGCTGATGACCAGCCCGCCGACCACCACGCCCAGAAAGACGATCATGATGGGCTCGATGAGAGAGGTCAGGGCATCGACGGCCACGTCCACCTCGTCGTCATAGAAGTCCGCAATCTTGGACAGCATGGAATCCAGGGCGCCCGTGGTCTCGCCGATGGAGATCATGTGAATGACCATGGGCGGGAAGACTCCGGTCTCATCCAGGGGCTCGGCCAGGGTCTGGCCTTCGGCGATGGACCTCTTGGCTTCCAGGACGCCGCGCTCGACGGTCTTGTTGCCCGAGGTGCGCGAGACGATGTCCAGGGCGTTTAATATCGGCACGCCGCTGGACACCATGGTCGCCAGGGTCCGGCTGAACTTGGCCACGGCAGCCTTGCGCAGCAGGGGCCCGAACACGGGAAAGAAGAGAATCCAGCGATCGACCAGGATCTGGCCTTTTTCCCATTTGTAGAAAAATCTGAATCCCACCAAGAAGGCGATGATCGCCCCCACGAGCAGGAGAAAGTTGTGGATGACGAAATTGCTCAAATCAATGACAAACTGGGTCGGAGCCGGCAGCCCGGACCCGAAATCCCGGAACATGGTCTCGAAGGTCGGGATGACGAAGATGAGGATGACCGCGATGACGGCCACGGCCACGGTCACGACCACGCCGGGATAGATCATGGCGCTCTTGATCTTGGCCTTGAGCTTGGCCGCCTTCTCGATGTACTCGGCCAGCCGCAAGAGAACCTGGTCCAGGATGCCGCCTGTCTCGCCGGCGTTGACCATGTTGGAATACAGGGCGTCGAACACGTCTGAGTGCTTCTTCAGCGCCTCGAAAAGGGAACTGCCGCCCTCGATGTCGTTCCGCACGTTATAGAGCTTGCGACGCAGCTTGGGGTTCTCGGTCTGCTCACACATGATCTGCAGGGCCTGCAGGATGGGCACCCCGGCATTGATCATGGTCGCGAACTGGCGGCTGAAGACGACCATGTCCCGGTCCGACACCCCGCCCTCCAGGAACGTGCCTTCGAGCAGGTCCTTGGGCTTGGGCTTGACGCGGACATCCACGTATCCTTTCCGCCGCAGGATGTTCTCGGCGAATTCCAAGGTCGGCGAGTCCAGATCCCCTTTGACCGATCTGCCACCACGCGATTTGGCCCTGTAGATGAAGATGGGCATGTACGTCCTCCAGAATGAGATTCGGAAAATAACGCATCGACATGCGGCCGGAAACGGGCAAGGTCTCCAGAGCGTTCACAGACAGGCGGAAAGCTCGGACAAAATCTCCTCGTCGGCCGGCAGAAAGGCATAATTCAGGGCTTCTTCGCAGGTCATCCAGGCCAATTCCTGTCCTTCACGGGGCATTGGCGTGCCGGAATAGTCCGTCACCAGATGGAAGAAGAGCCGAATTGCGCCTTGTGTACTCTTTTTTTCCTTTACTTTCCAGAGGGAAAAACCATCTATTGCAATGGAAAGTTCCTCCAGGAGTTCCCGCCGCAAGGCCTGACCCAGGCTCTCCCCGGCTTCCACCTTGCCACCCGGAAACTCCCAGAATCCCGACCACCGCATGGACTTGGAGCGCCGGGCCGCCAGGAACCGTCCGTCGCGCACGATGACGCCGGCCACCACGTCAATGCAATCCCGCGTCATGCGTCCTTCTGGACCTCAAGATCCTGCAGTTCCTTTTCCAGGTAGGCCAGGTCGGACATGATGTCCTCGGCCCGGGCCTGCAGGGCGGAGAAACGCTGCCCCAGTTCGCGGGACAGGTCCGTATTCTCGTAGGTCGCGGGATCGGCCAAACGGCTCTCCAGGGTCTCCTGTTCGGCCAGATTGACTTCCAGTTCCTCTTCCAGCTTCTCAAATTTTTTGCGCAACGGTTTGATCTGCTGGTAGATGCGATTGCGCATCTCGGCTTCTTCGCGTTTTTTGAGTTTCTGCTCCAGACGCATGGCCCGCGTGGGTTCTGGCTGACCGCGCTCGGCCTGGGCCTCCCGCTCTTTTTTGCGGATCTGATACTCGTCGAAGCCGCACGGATGCATCTCGATGCGGTCCGCATGGAGTTCCCAGATCTCCGTGACCACCTCGGACAAAAGATAACGGTCGTGGGCCACGACAAGCATGGTCCCGGCGTAGGCCGAGAGCGCGTCCATGAGGGCTTCGCGGCTCTCCATGTCCAGATGGTTGGTCGGCTCGTCGAGAATCAGGAAATTGGCCCGGCTGAGAAACAGGGTGGAAAGCACCAGACGGTTCTTTTCCCCGCCGCTTAAGTCCTCGACCTTTTTCTCCCAGTAGCGCTCTCCGAGCATGAAGAGACCCAGAGCGCTCTTGAGCTGGAAGTCCGACGCCGACGGAGCGGCCAGCCGCCTGATTTCGGACATGACGGAGCAGGCCGGTCGCACGATCTCGGTCTGGTGCTGGCTGAAATAGGCGGTCACGATGCTCGAACCCAGGCTGATCCGGCCGCTGGCGGGCTTGAGCCGGCCGGTGAGCAGCTTGATGAGGGTCGACTTGCCCCGGCCGTTGGGGCCGACCAGGCCGATGCGCTGCCCCCGGTAGATGTTGAAGTTCAGATCCGTGAAAAGCGGCGCGTCGGGAAAGGAAAAAGACAGGTCCACGGCTGAAAGCACGGTCTGGTTGCCCCGCTCGGGCTCGGGCCAGGAAAAGGACAGGGTGCGGGTGCGCGTTTCGGGCGTCAGGGTTTCGAGCTCCCCCTGCAGCTTGGCGATCTGGCCCATGCGGCTCTGGGCCTGGCGGGCCTTGGTGGCCTTGGCCTTGAAACGGTCCACAAAGGCCTGCTTGCGGCCGATCTCGGCCTTGAGCTTGTCGGCCTGGCGCCGGGCCTGCTCACTGCGCTCGGCGCTCCACTCCAGAAACTGGGAAAAATTGCCGTCGCGCAAAACCGGCTTGTCCCCGCCCAGGAAAAGGATCTTGTTGGCGCAGCGATCCAGGAAATAGCGATCGTGGGCCACGAAGACGAGAACCCCGGAAAAACCGAGCACATAGTCCTCAAGCCACTCCACGGCCTCCAGGTCGAGGTGGTTGGTGGGCTCGTCCAGAAAGAGGATGTCCGCGCCCGCCACCAGCACCCGGGCCAACTTGGCCCGCTCTCGCCAGCCGCCGCTCAACTCGCCCACGGGCCGGGCAAAGGTCCCCGCGGAGAAGCCCAGGCCCGACAGAATGGCGTGGGCCCTGTGCTCGGGATTGTAGCCGAACTGGTGCTCCAATTCCTCCTGGCGTGTGTGCAGGCGGATCAGGGCCGTTTCGTCGCCGGCGTCGAGGGCCAGGCGCCACTCGCGCCAGAATTCGCTCCAGGACGGCAGAACCTCCAGCACGAAATCGTGCAGGGTCTTCTCCAGGTCGACCCGCCCCAGCTCCTGTTGCACGAAGCCGACCTGCGAGCCCTTGGGAATGGTCACCTTGCCCGCGTCGGACGAGGCTTCCCCGGCCATGATCCTGAGCAGCGTGGTCTTGCCGCATCCGTTGGGCCCGACCAGGGCCAGCCGCGTTCCGGAATGGACCTCCATGGACAGGCCCATGAACAGATCCACTCCGGAATAGGACTTGGAGACAGCTTGAACAGTGATCTTGGACATTACTCGGATTCGAAGAAGATGGACATCTGGGTCATGAGGGAGGTCAGGGACTTGTTGAACATGTCCTCGGAGAAGTCCGTGGCCACGAATTTGGTCTGCAGCATGAGGAACTCCTCCTGCTCGTCGCCCAGGGGCGGGGTGATGGTCAGGGACGCACCCAGCAGATCGCCGTTGATGATCAAGAGATCCATGAGATCTTCCTTGGTCACTTCCTCGATGGAGCCCAGGGACAGGGACACCGTCACCGTGGGCACGTCGAGGGTGCCCTGGTTGGATTCCAGGGACAGGAAACCGCTGGCATCCTCGCCCAGCTCAAAGCCCCACAAGGCGCCGTCCTCGGCGGGCGGGGACACGGGCTCGAATTCCGAGGCCACCTTCTTGAGCACTTTTTCCATGTCTCCCGCAAATTTGATCAAATCCATGATTCACCTCCATGGGTGAAAGTGTGATGCCGGCCCCTAGGCGGCCAGCAGATAATGCCGTCCGGCAATCCAGCCCCGGGCTTGGAGTTCCCGGGCGATGCGCCTCCCGGCTCCACGGTTGCCCACATAGGACAGGAGAAATTCGCGTCCAGGTGCATCGATCTCATGCCAGGAGGAGACCGGCAGGCCGCTCGCGGTCCGGCCGATCTTGTCCGGATCGACCTCCAGCCAGCGCTCGATAATCACGCCGTGCTTGCCGAGCATAAGGGCACGGCGCCTGGTGATCCGTCCGCCGCCGATGACCGAGACCCGCGTGATGCCACGGGACAGGAGCCAGCGGGCCAGATAACCGGCCTTGACGCGGTAGAAGGCGTCGGGAGCGTAGCGCGGGTCTGTGCGCGTCAGACGGGTCGGCGGGTCGTTCCAGACCAGGACCTCCTCGGGCACCTTGTCCATGACCACTCCGGCCTCCATCCAGCGCAGGAGCAGTTCGTAGTCCTCTGGAAACGGGCCGTCATAAAACGGGCCGCACCGGCTGACAAGCTCTTTGCGGAACATTATGCTGGGATTGGCATAAGGAGATTCCACAAAGCGGGCCAGGGAGATGTCCTCGGCGCCCACCAGGGTGTTGGTCCAGTCCACGTAGGCCTTGTAACCCTTGCCCGTGACGTCGCCGCCAAAACGCACCAGCCCGCCGACCAGTCCGACCTGGGGATGGCGGTCGAGGTGGGCTTTCTGCAAAGCCAGACGCTCGGGCAGGCAGACGTCGTCGCTGTCCATGCGCGCCACATAGACCCCCCTGCTCTGCCCGATCCCGAAATTCGCGGTGCGGACCACCCCCTCGTGGGGCCGGTCAAAGACGCGCAGGCGCCGGTCGAGGCCGGCGTAACGGCGCAGCAGCGCGAGGGTGTCGTCGGTGGAGCCGTCGTTCACGGCCACGATCTCGAAATCCGTCCAGGTCTGGGCCAGCAAACTGTCCAGGCAGGCGGCCAGGGAGGCTTCGGCGTTGAAGCAGGGCAGAAGAACGGAAATCACGGCGTCCTGTCCAGGCCGCATCCGTCGCCATCGGCCCGTCCCTTGAGTTGGAAGATGAAGGACAGACCCTTGCGCACCCGATCGGAAAACAATTTCTTGCCCATCAGGGCACCCGCGACGCGCTTGTTGATCTCGCCCAGGGTCGGATAGGGAAAAATTGCCCCGGCCAGGTGGGAGAGCTTCATGCCCCCGGCGAAAAACGTGCTCCACCCGCCGAGGAGTTCCCCGGCGTGGGGGCCGCAGATCTGCACCCCCAGGGGCCGCTCGCGGGAATCCACCAGCATCTTGAGCTTTCCCCGCCCCTCGCCCTCGGCCAGGGCGCGGTCGTTGGCGGCAAAACTTTCTTCCCAAAGCGTGTACTCGATCCCGGCGGCCCGGGCCCGTTTCTCGTTCAGGCCGATGGAGGCCAGCTCCGGGTCCGTGTACGTGCACCACGGCATCCAGGTGTAATCGGCCTTGCGCGGCAGGCGGAAGATCGTGTTGGCGATGACCACTCCGCCCTCGTATCCGGCGGCGTGGGTGAACTGGTACTGGCCGGTCACGTCCCCGGCGGCAAAGACCGAGGGACACGCGGTGCGCATCCGGGCGTCCACGGTCAGCCCGTGGGGATCGGGCGCGATTCCCAGGTGCTCCAGGCCCAGCCCCGCGGTGTTGGCCGTGCGGCCCAGGGCCACGAGGAGCCGTTGGCCCCGGATTTCCACGGCCTCCTCGCCCCTTTTCACCCGGACCAGTACGCCAGATCCGTCCGGCCTGACCTCCTGCACGGCCACGCCCAAAACAAAGCGCACGCCCTCTCCTTCCAGACGGGCCTGGACCAGGCCGGCCATGTCCGGGTCCTCCTTGCTCAGGATCTGGTCGCCGCGCTGGACCACGGTCACGGCCGAACCGAGGCGGCAAAAGGCCTGGGCCATTTCCAGGGCGATGGGCCCGGCCCCGAGGATGACCAGGGAGGTCGGGAGCTCGGACAGGGAAAAGAGGTCCTTGTTGGTCAGGTACGGAGTGCGCTCCAGTCCCGGCAGGTTTGGCACGGAGGGTTCCGAACCCGTGGCCACGACCCAATGCCTGGCGGAGATTGCCTCCGCGCCGAGCCGGACGGTGTGCGGACCCTCGAAACAGGGTTCGCCCTGGCGGACCATGGCGCCCAGGGAGCAGAAGCGGGTCGGGGAGTCATGGGGCTCGATGGCGGCGATGACCGCCTGGATGCGCTCCGCCACCCGCGAAAAATCCACCGGCCCGACGCTGGCCACGGGCAGGCCGAAGCGCTCCATGGTCCGGGCCTGATGGTAGACCTGCGCCGTTCTGATGAGGGTCTTGCTCGGCACGCAGCCATGATACAGGCAGTCGCCGCCCAGACGCCGTTCCTTCTCGATCAACAGCACCCTGGCCCCCAGCCGCGCGGCACCAGCCACGATGGTCAGGCCAGCGGCCCCGCCGCCAATGACCCCGAGATCGTAATCGTATTTCGCCATGATGCCTCCTGTCCTTCGCGTTGCGCGGCGTTCTTGACAGCACGGGCCGGCCGCAGCAGGAAACAGATTCCACATTTCCACGCCAAGGTAAATCTTGGCCGCCCCTGCAACCTCGGATGTGCTGATGACCTCCCCGCCTTCGGAACACGCTCCGGGCCGCCTCCTGCTGGACTGGTTCGCACTCCATCGGCGCGACCTGCCCTGGCGAGAAACCTATGACCCCTATCATGTCTGGATTTCGGAGATCATGCTGCAGCAGACCCAGATGGAGCGCGGGGTGGTCTATTTCCGGCGCTGGATGGAACGCTTTCCCGATGTGCAGAGCCTGGCCCAGGCCCACGAGGACGAGGTGCTGAAACTCTGGGAGGGCCTTGGCTACTATTCCCGGGCGCGCAACCTGCACCTAGCCGCGCGAATCGTCGCGGGTGAGCATCAGGGATGTCTGCCCCAGGATCTGGACCGGCTGCTGCAGCTGCCCGGCATCGGTCCCTACACGGCCCGGGCCATCGCCAGCATCGCCTTCGGACAGGATGTCTGCGTGATCGACGCCAATGTCGAACGGGTCATGAGCCGGCTGTTCGACATCAGTCTGCCCGTCAAATCACGTCCGGCCCAGGCCGCCATCGAAGCGCATTGCCTGCGGCTGCTGCCTCCTGGCGAGGCCAGAAACTTCAACCAAAGCTTGATGGAACTCGGCAGTCTGGTCTGCTCTGCGCGCACCCCATCCTGCACCGTCTGCCCCCTGGCTCCCTGGTGCCAGGCCCGGGCCGCGGGGGTGCAGGAGGAGCGCCCGGTGACGGCCAAGCCGCCGGCCCCCATCCGCGTGGCCATGGCCACCGGCGTGCTGGTCCACGAGGGGCGGGTGCTGGTCCAGAAGCGTCTGGCCGACGACATTTGGGCGGGTCTGTGGGAATTTCCCGGCGGCGTGGTCGAAGCGGGCGAGACGCCCCGACAGGCCGTGATCCGCGAATATCTCGAAGAGACGGGACTTTTGGTCAACCATCCCGTGCCCATCGCCGCCTTCAAGCATTCCTACACCCGCTACCGCGTGACCATGCACGCCTTCCATGTCCGCCTGCAGTCCGACCCGTCCTGTCTGACCCTGGGCGCGGCTCAGGAGCAGCGCTGGGCGCGCTGGTCCGAAATCGCCGAACTGGCCTTCCCCGCCGGACATCGCCAGCTGATCGACCATCTCCACGACAACCCCGAATTCAGGTCCAAGGTGCTTCCATGATCGCAGTCCTTCTCACCCTCCTCGTCGCCGTCCCCCTGGTCGCGACCCTGCTGACCTACACCCTCTTCTGCTACGAGGAAGCAAACCGCACCAAGGCGCCGCTGTCCCGCTATCTAGGCCTGGCGGCCAGAACCGCCCTGGGCAGCTTCGTCAGCGAAATGCTGATCCTGATCCTGCATCCCATGGGACTGTGGCCCGGACTGTGGCGCAAGCCGACCCGGGGCCAGGGGCTGGTCGTCATGGTCCACGGACTCTTCCACAACCCGGGCGCCTGGAGCCTGGCCCGGCGCCGACTGCACGCCCTGGGCCTGGGCACGGCCTGCTTTTCCTATTCAAGCTGGAACACGGACTGGGACAGCACTGTCGCCAACCTGAAAAACTATCTGGACGAGCTGGCCAGAACCCATCCGGACCAGGACATCCACCTCCTTGGCCACAGCATGGGCGGCCTGCTGCTCTGCGCGGCCCTGCCGCAGGTCGCGGACGCCGGACACATGCGCAGCCTGGTCACCCTGGGCACGCCCTACGGCGGCAGCAAGCTCGCGCCCTTTGCCCTGAATTCCCTGGGCCGCTTCCTGCGCCCGGAGCGGGATACCATGGCCAGGGCCACCGCGCAGCCCATCCCGGCCCATGTGCGCTGCCTGGCCCTGCGTTCCCCGGCCGACAACATGGTCCTGCCCAACACGGCCCTGCTCTGCCCCCTGCCCGGCTGGACAGAGCGCGAGACCGGACCCGTCAGCCACGTGGCCATGCTGCACAACAAGGACGTGTTTCAAGAAGTGGCGGGCTGGATCAAGGCGGAGACTGAGGCAAGACCTTCTTAAGCTGCGGTTGGTCCAAAACCAAGCAGGTCAATTCCACGTACAATCGTGCACACGTGTTCAAACAATCTGAGCAACTTCGAAAACTAGGCCCGAAAGCCATTCTCCTGGTGCTTGGCGGCGATGGCGTCCGCCAGGCGCTCCAAAGCCTCGAATGTGTCATCCTTGGGCAAGCCCTTGCACAGCACAGGATCCAGCACCTCGACCTTCAGGTTGGGAATCATGCCGGCCAGGGTCTCCACCGTCTTGCCGCCCCATCCGTATGAGCCGATTATGGACAGGTATTGGGCCTTGGGCCGCAAGGCGTTGGCCAGGAACGCGGCGTAGGCGGCCAGGGGATGCGGGCCGGTAAGGACCGTCGGAGTGCCGAGCACGATGGTGCCCGCATCCACCAGGGACATGGCCAGCTTGCCGATGTCGGTCACGGCGAGGT
>CAZPSN010000022.1:33677-67032 GCA_964589645.1 uncultured Desulfovibrionaceae bacterium | reverse complement strand
CTCCGATTCAGGTCTTGGTGGCCTCATGAATTCCACATTAAACGTCGAAGAACCGCAGAAGCCTTTGCCGAGAAAATCCGCGACGATCTTCTTGGCGGATAGTGACCCTTGGCGGGGCATGTCGAAGGCGTCCTCGTCCAGGTCAGTGGCAAAGACCCGCAGCTTGAGCTCTCCGGGTCATGCTCGACAACATCGGCGACCACGTCGCCACCTGGCACGCAGGCCCGTGCTGGTATTGCCCGCGGCCTTCACCGGCAGAAGCGACGCCGACAGCTCTTTCCTGGGCCTGAAATGGCGATACGCCAACCTTGGCAGGGGTTTCGCGGCAACGCCATCTCCCATCCCGACTCCCTGCAATACCAATCCACCGCGAGGCCGTAAGGCGACATGACGGTGGCCGAAGGCAAAGTGGTCCAACATCGACACCATCCGCGAATTGCATCACCGACAAACACACATCATCCTTGACATAGTGAAAAAAAGTGAATTATTGAAGCAATTCACATACACCGACAGAAGCTTTCACATCCCGCCCTGGAAAGACGTTATCTGCCGTCTCTTTTGTTCGCACACAAACTCTTCAAATCCTCCAGGCCAGACAATGCGGAAGCTCTTTCAGTCACAATTTGGCCAAATTGTTCATTCATGGCGGCCAAAGCAAGCACTGCAGGAATAATATGCCGCCTCATAGTACCGACACACGACCATCCATCCAGCATTTCCCACCCTTCGACCCGAAAAGCCCGATCCTGATTTTCGGCGAAATCCTGGCCGACGTCTTCCCTGACCGAACCGTCCTGGGTGGCGCGCCCTTCAACGTCGCCCGTCATCTCGCCGCCTTCGGCCTTGAGCCGGTCATGGTCAGCCGTATCGGCAACGACGAACTCGGAGCGGAAATTCTGCGTACCATGCGCGGCAGCGACATGCGCACCGACGGGGTCCAGATCGACCCGGATCTGCCCACGGGCCGGGTCATGGTGCACATAAACGGCGGCACTCACAGTTTCGAGATACTGCCCATGCAGGCCTACGACTGCATCGACCCCGGCGAAGCCGGACGCATCGCCAGGGCAGTGAATCCGTCCCGACTGTATTTCGGATCCCTTGGCCAGCGTCACGAAATATCGCGCAGCGCCCTGGTGGCCATCCTGCAATGCGTCCACGCCCATCGTATCCTCGACATCAACCTCCGTTCGCCCTGGTACACGCCGGAAACACTCCATTTTTCCATGCGTAACGCGGATTTTGTCAAACTCAACACCGAGGAGCTGCACATCCTGGCCAACCTTGAGGGCTTTGATCTGGATTCTCCGCATGAGCAGGCCCGAAGCCTGCTCCAGGCGTTCGAACTGGACCGCATCGTGATCACGTGCGCGCAAGCCGGGGCGTGGCACATGAATGGGTCCGGAGACATCCATGGGGCTGCCCGTCCCGGCCGACCCGTGCATGTTGTCGACACCGTGGGCGCGGGTGACGCGTTCACCGCGGCCTGCATCCTTGGCATGTCCTCGGGCTGGCCGGCGGACCTGACCCTTGACCGGGCCAATGGATTTGCCACCGCCATCTGCGGCATCCGAGGCGCGGTTCCGGACCACGCCGAATTCTACGCTCCATTTTTCAAGGAGTGGACGCTATGAGCCGACGCAAAAGCAAACACCCTCTTTTCATCGTGCTCATCAGCGTGCACGGCCTGGTCCGTGGCCACGACCTGGAACTGGGCCGAGACGCAGACACCGGCGGGCAGGTCAAATACGTCATCGAGCTGGCCCGCGCCCTGGGCGAGAAGGCGGAGGTGGAACGGGTCGTCCTTCTGACCCGCCGGGTCGTGGACGACAACGTCGACCCGGACTACGCCAGGATCGAAGAACGCCTGTCGGACAAGACGTCCATCGTGCGCATCGAATGCGGCGAGCCGGGGTACGTGCGCAAGGAACTCCTCTGGGACAGCCTGGACTGCTTTGCCGACAACACCATCGCCTTTCTGCGCGGACAGGAGCGCATGCCCGACGTCATCCACAGCCACTACGCCGACGCCGGATACGTCGGATCACGGCTTGCGCACCAGCTGGGCGTGCCGTTGGTGCATACCGGCCACTCCCTGGGCCGCAGCAAGCTCTTGCGACTGCTGGCCACTGGCGCGACCCATGCCGAGGTCGAGGCCAACTACGCCATCTCGCGCCGCATCGAAGCCGAGGAAACCACGCTGGGCGCGGCTGAACGCGTCATCACCAGCACCAGGCACGAAATCGAGGAACAGTACGGCCTCTACTCCTTCTACCAGCCCGAACGCATGCGCGTCATCCCACCGGGAACGGATCTGGGCAGCTATTATCCGCCCCGCAAGGACGAATGGCAGTCCGACATGGCCATGGAGTTGCGGCGGTTTCTGAAGCACCCGAAGAAACCCATGATCCTCGCCCTCTCCCGCCCGGACCCGAAGAAGAACATCGTCACGCTGATCGAAGCCTACGGCGAGTCCAAAACACTGCAGGACGCCGCCAACCTGGTGATCGTGGCCGGCAACCGCGACGACATCCAGGACATGGAGGACGGGGCCAGGGAGGTGCTCCGCGACATCCTCCTGGCCGTGGACAGGCACGACCTGTACGGCAAAGTCGCCTACCCGAAACACCACAAGGCCGAGGAGGTGGGCACGCTCTACCGCCTCGCCGCCGCCTCGCACGGGGTCTTCGTCAACCCGGCCCTGACCGAGCCTTTCGGACTGACCCTGCTCGAGGCCGCGGCCTGCGGCCTGCCCCTGGTGGCCACCGAGGACGGCGGACCGGTCGATATCCTCGCCAACTGCGGCAACGGCTATCTCGTCAACCCCCTCGACAGGGAAGCCCTGGCCGCAACGGTGCTCCGAACGGTCACGGAGAAAGACACGTGGCGACGCTTCGCCAGAAACGGCGTGCTGGGCGTACGCCGGCACTACACATGGCTGGCCCATGTCGATAAATATCTCGAGGTGCTGCGCCCTCTGGTGGACAAAACCGAGATCCTGCCCCGCATGTGCCCCATCCTGCGCCGGGGCATCTCCCGCAAGCAGGCACTCTTCGCCGAACTGGACCTGAGTCTGGTCGGCGACCAGGAGTCCCTGGACAGGCTCCTGCGGACCCTGCGTCATCTGCGCAAGACCGTCATCTTCGGCATCACCACCGGACGGCGTCTCGACGACGCCCTGGCGACCCTGCGCCGGCACAAAATCCCCCTGCCCGATGTCCTCATTTCCGGACAGGGCACGGAAATCCACTACGCCCCCGACCTGACCAAGGACGTGGTCTGGGAACGACACATCCGCCACCAATGGAACCCGCAGGCCGTTCACGAGGCACTCAAGGACATGCCCGGCCTGAGCAGGCAACCCCGCAAGTTCCAGAGCGCCCACAAGATCAGCTACTACATCGACACGACCATCCTCGGGGCCCAGGACATCCGGCAGGTGCTGCAACGGGCCGAGCAGGCGGCGCGCGTCATCGTGTCCTTCGGGCAGTTTCTGGACATCCTGCCCGTGCGCGCGTCCAAGGGGCTGGCCCTGCGCTGGTGCGCCGATCATCTGGACTTTCCTCTGCACAACACCCTGGTCGCCGGCGTGACGGGCGCCGACGCCGACATGCTGCGCGGCAACACCCTGGGCACCGTGGTCGACAACCGGCACCGGGAGGAACTCTCGGACCTGGCCAACACGGAAAGCATCCACTTCTCCGAGTCCGCCCACGCGGCAGGCATCCTTGAAGCCATGGAGCACTACTGCTTTCCGGCGACGGACGAGGGAACATGAGACGACTCCTGCTCTGCACCGACCTGGACCGGACCCTCATTCCCAACGGCCCCCAGCCCCTGTCTCCCGAGGCACGGCCACTCTTCGCCGCCCTGGCCGCCCGCGAGGAAATCAGCCTGGCCTATGTCACGGGCCGCCACCGGGAACTCATTGAAAGCGCCATCCGGGAGTATGCGCTGCCCCGTCCAGACTACGCCGTGGCCGATGTGGGCGCGACCGTCTATCTCTGCGCCAAGGACCCCTGGACGCCGTGGGACTCATGGAGCGGACACCTCGCGCCCGACTGGAAAGGCCTGGATCCGCGCGACCTGCATGCCCTGCTGGCGGACCTGGAGGGCTTGCAGTTGCAGGAACGTGAAAAACAGGGGCCTCACAAGCTGAGCTATTACGTACCCCTGGAAATCGATCACCAGGCGCTCACGGACACGGCGGGCGTACGTCTCCGCCAGGCCTCCATCCGGGCCAACCTGGTCTGGAGCGTGGACGAACTTGCCGGCGTGGGGCTGCTGGACATCCTGCCGGCGCGAGCCGGCAAGCTTTCCGCCATCCATTTTCTCATGGAAAAAACGGGCTTCGGCCTGACCGAGACCGTCTTTGCCGGCGACAGCGGCAACGACGTGGATGTGCTCACGAGCGACATCCCGGCGGTGCTGGTGGCCAACGCCACGACACAGGTCAGAGAGATGCTGGCAAACGCAAAGCCCGCATCCCTGTACCTCGCCAGGGGGTGGCTTGGCATGAACGGCAACTACGCCGCCGGCATTTTGGAAGGTGCCGCGCATTTCTGGCCCGAGGCCGATGCGTGGCTGCGTGAACTGAAGCAAAATATGGGGGATTGATGTACGAACAGGCGTCACACGCGCTGCTGAACGAAATCCTGGCCAGGCTGAACCCAGAAATCGGGAAATTCCGCTTGCGCCGTTTCTATACCCGGCTGGGGGCAAACTTCTACGCCATCTATTCCCTGTTCAAACTGCTCTACGGCGAGCGACCTGACTTCAAAGAGCAGATGGTCCGCCTGGTCGAGACCCTTGCTCTGCGCTACATTGAGCGGCGACCCGCCCTGCGGCGCTCGGACATCGTGCGCGAGGTCAACTACAACTGGTTCCTGAGCCAGAAGTGGGTGGCCATGACCCTTTACTGCGATCGTTTTGCCGACAATCTGCAGGGCCTACGAGAGCGGCTGCCCTACATGCAGGAACTGGGCGTGAACATGGCGCATGTCATGCCCATCCTCGACTGCCCGCCGGATAACAACGACGGAGGCTATGCCGTACGCGACTTCCGCAAGATCGATGAACGGTACGGCACCATGGACGACCTTTTGGAACTGGCGACAGCCATGCGTAGCCGGGAAATGCTGCTGGTTCTTGACGTGGTGGTCAACCACACCTCTGACGAGCATGAATGGGCCACGCGGGCCCGGGCGGGAGAAAAAAAATATCAGGACTACTATTTCGTGTTCGACGACAGAAATCTTCCCGACGCCTACGAGCAAACCATGCCTGAAATCTTTCCGGCCACTGCTCCCGGCAACTTCACCTGGGACGAGGCCATGGGCAAATGGGTCATGACCGTCTTCAACAGCTACCAATGGGACCTGAACTACAAAAACCCGGCCGTGCTGGCGGAGATGCTCGACATCGTCCTTTTCTGGGCCAACCAGGGCGCTGACATCCTGCGCCTGGACGCCGTGGCCTTTCTCTGGAAGAAACTCGGCAGCACCTGCCAGAACGAGCGCGAGGCGCACCTCATCCTGCGGCTCATGAAGCACTGCTGCCAGGTCACGGCCCCCGGCGTGCTCTTCATCGCCGAGGCCATTGTCGCACCGACGGAGATCGCCAAGTACTTCGGCGAGCATGCCATCTATTCCAAGGAATGCGAAATCGCCTACAACGCCACGCTCATGGCCCTGCTCTGGGATGCGGTGGCAACCAAGAACGCGAAGCTCCTGAACCAGGGGATACAGAACCTGCCGGTTAAACTGGAACGGGCCACCTGGCTCAACTACGTGCGCTGCCACGACGACATCGGGCTCGGCTTCGACGACCGGGACGTGGAGCTGGCCGGGTACGACCCGATTCTGCACCGGGCTTTTCTCGTGGATTATTTCACGGGTCGGTTTCCGGCCTCTCCGGCCCGGGGCATGCCTTTCGGCGTCAACGAGAAGACCGGCGACACGCGCATCTCAGGCTCCTTGTCCTCCCTGGTGGGCCTCGAATCGGCCCTGGCCGCGGGAAACGAAGACTTTGTCGACAATGCCGTAAAGACCATCCTCTTGTTGCACAGCGTCATTCTGTCCTTCGGCGGGTTGCCTCTGCTGTATTATGGCGACGCCATCGGCACCCTCAACAACCTGGAATTCCTGCATGACCCGGTCACGCAGAACGACTCGCGCTGGGTGCACCGCTCGCGCTTCGATTGGAGCAAGGCCCAGAAACGGCATGAAATCGGCACGGTTGAACAGCGCATCTTCTCGGGCCTGCAGAAGCTCATAGCCTTGCGCAAGGAAATCCCGGCTTTCGCGGATTTTGACAATCGACTGATCCTGCAGATTGACAACCCCTACCTGTTGGCTTTTTCCCGCACAAACCCGGGGAATTGCCATGACAAGGTCCTGGTGATCTGCAATTTCAGCGTCGAGGACCAGACGTTCGACATCGAGCCTCTCATCCAGCGCGGCTTCTTCGATCATGGAAGCATGAAGGACCTGTGCTCCGGAAAACGTATCCACGCAGCGGATAATATGGTCGTCATCCCGGCTCTGGAGTTCTGCTGGCTGACGGATTGAACGAAAACGACCTGCAGCTCGCCGTCACTGCGCGCATATCCCCCGCAGCAGGTTGATCTCCTGTGCATATCCGGGCAGTTCGTTGGGCGTCTCCAGACAGAACGGCAGATGCCGCAGATGCGGATGGTTGACGATGCGGGCAAAGGCCTCCAGGCCGATGTGCCCCTCGCCGATGCGGGCGTGGCGATCCTTGCGGGCGCCCCGCGGGTGCAGGCTGTCGTTCAGATGCACGGCGCGCAAGCGGCCAAGTCCGACGATCAGGTCGAACTCCTCCAGCACGCCGTCGAGGTCGAGCACGATGTCGTACCCGGCGTCGTGGACATGGCAGGTGTCGAGACACACGCCGAGCCGCTCCGGCATCCGCGCCCGGTCGATGATGGCGCGCAATTCCCTGAACGAGCTCCCGATCTCGCTGCCCTTGCCGGCCATGGTTTCGAGCAGGACCGTGGTCGTCATTCCGGGTCGCATGACCGCGTCGAGCTGGGCCGCGATGAGGGCGATTCCGGCGTCGACCCCCTGCCCGACATGACTGCCGGGATGGAAATTGTACATGTTGCCGGGCAGATGCTCCATACGCCGCAAATCGTCGGCCATGGACTCCAAGGCGAAGGTTCTGGTCCTGGGGTCGGCGGAGCAGGGGTTGAGCGTGTAGGCGGCATGGGCCAGGAAGGGACCAAGCCTGTTTTCCCGGGCCAGATCAAGGAACGCGGCCACGTCCCCGGGGTCGAGGTCCTTGGCCCTTCCGCCGCGCGGGTTGCGGGTGAAAAACTGGAAGGTGCTGGCGCCGATGGTCAGAGCGGCTTGGCCCATGGCCAGAAAGCCCTTGGCGGAGGAGAGATGGCAGCCGATGTTGAGCATGGAGTGCTTCCGGGCAAGGCAAAGGTTGTTGACGCCACGGCCGAGGCAAACCGGGCAAAAATGACGTGCCCAGGGACGGGCGGATGTCCAGCCAACGCGACGCGTACTCCGCTCACGTCCTGCCGGAAGCGATCTGGATCACGGGCAGCGCGGCCGTGACCCCGCGCAAACAAAACAAACCATGCCGTCCATCATGCCCCAGCACTCCTTCACGACGCGAGTGGTCGAAGCCATCCGCAACATTCCCGCCGGCCGGGTCGCAACCTATGGCCAGATCGCGGGCCTGGCCGGCAACCGCCGGGCGGCCCGGCAGGTCGTGCGCATCCTCCACACCCAGACCCGCGCGGAAGAGCTGCCCTGGCACCGCGTCGTCAACCGGGAGGGCCGCATCGCCCTCGGGACGGAACAGGGCGGAGGGGAACAGCGGCGCCTGCTCGAAGGCGAGGGCGTCGAGTTCGATCGGGCGGGGAGCATCGATCTGGAACGGTTTCTGTGGGCTCCTGATCGGCAGGCGTGAGCCGTCCTTCCCGCGTCTCAAACGCCCAGGGCCGAGACCACCCGGTTCCGCATGGTTTCGATCTCGTCTTCCCCGTAGACCGCCCCCGGCTCCACCCGGCCCCAGACCACGCCCGGCCAATAGGGATCGGTGCGGAAGCGACCGATGACGTGGAAATGGAACTGCGGGACCAGATTGCCGATGGCCGCGACATTGACCTTGTCGCAGGCGAGGTCCGCCTTGAGCATGCGTCCCAGGCCCTCGGAGGCGGCCACAAGCTGCTCGCGCAGGTCGGCGGGGAGTTCGTGCCACTCGGTGACTCCGGTTTCCGGAACAAGAATGAGCCAGCGCACGTGCGCATCCCTGTGCAGCAGGACGCGCAGGTCGCGCCAGGAGCCCAACACATGGCAGTCGGCGACCAGGACGGGATGCAGGACGAATGTGTTCATGCGCCCATGCTACGGCAGGCCCGCGGCCCCCGCAAGCATGGCTGGCCCCAAAGCAAAATCTTTCCGAAACACCGGCTTTCCCGACATTATTGTACGGGAAGAAGCATAAAAAGACGAACACTTTACAGGCAACCGCCCATGGTGCTAGGTCCGTTCCGTAGCTTTTTCCACCCAACCGTGCACGGAGGTACGTGAGCATGCGCATCTGGACACTTTGCCTTCTCTTGCTGATCGGACTTGCGGCCCCCGCGGCCTTCGCCGCGGACAAGGACACCCTGGTCGTGGCCGTGTCCTCGGACATCCACACCCTGGACCCCGGCGTGTCGAGCGACAACTACGACTGGCGGCAGATCTATCCCTGCTACGACCGTCTGGTGAAGTACAAGGTCAAGGACGGGGTCGGCCTGACCGAGGTCGAACCCATGGCCGCCGAATCCTGGACCGTGTCCCCCGACGGCCTGAAATGGACCTTCAAAATCAAAAAAGGCATCACGTTCGATGACGGCACCCCCCTCAACGCCGAGGCCGTGCGCTATTCCTTCGACCGCACCATCGCCATCGGCAAGGGTCCGGCCGACAACCTGACCGCCATCGCCTCCATGGCCGTGATCGATCCCCAGACCCTCGAAATCACCCTCAAAAACCCCTACGGCCCCTTCCTGCAGACCCTGGCCACGGACGGCGCGTCCATCATCAATCCCAAGGTCGCGGATAGGTCCGTGAACGACGACAAGGCCCAGGCCTTCCTGGCCGAGAACGTGGACGGCAGCGGCCCCTTCAAAATCGTGGAATGGACGCGCGGCCAGCGCTGCGTGCTCGAAGCCAAGGCGAACTACTGGGGCGACAAGCCCAAGCTGAAGAAAGTCATCATCCGCTTCATGGCCGAGTCCGCCGACCGGCGCATGGCCCTGGAACAGGGCGACGTGGACATCGCCGAGAACATCCTCATCGACCAGATCCCGGCCCTGGAAAAGAACAAGGACGTGCTGGTCAAGCGCTTCCCCTCGCAGATGGTCGAGTACGTCTACGTCAACTGCCAGAACGAGAAGCTCAAAAACCCGGCCGTGCGCCAGGCCCTGTCCTACGCCGTGGACTACCAGGGCATCATCGACCACGTCCTGCAGGGCAACGGCGTGCAGATGCGCGGGCCCATCCCCGACGGCATGTGGGGACACCGGGGGGATGTCTTCCAGTACAAGCGCGACGTGGCCAAGGCCAAGGAACTGCTCAAGTCCGCCGGCGCCGAAAACCTGGAGCTGACCCTCATCTACTCCGAACGCCGCGCCACCTGGGAGCAGATCGCGCTCGTCATGCAGGCCAATCTGGCCGACATCGGCGTCAAGCTGAACCTGGAACTCATGGCCAACCCGACCCTGCGCGACAAGATCGACAAGGCCGATTTCGACCTGTGCCTGGGCGCCTGGAGCCCGGACTTCGCCGACCCCTACATGTTCATGAACTTCTGGTTCGACTCGGCCAAGCAGGGCCTGCCCGGCAACCGCGCCTTCTACAAGAACGAGAAGGTTGACGAACTGGTGCGCAAGGCCGAAGTGTCCTCGGACGTGGAGGAACGCAAGAAGCTCTACAGCCAGGCCCAGGACATCGTCATGCAGGACGCGCCCTACATCTTCCTGTACCAGATCCAGACCATCGTGCCCCTGCGGGCCGGCGTGCAGGGCTACGTGTTCAACCCCATGCTCGAATCCATGTACAACTTCGAGTCCATCTCCAAGAAATAACCCCCCGTCCCGGCCGGAAGCCGTTTCCGGCCGGGACGAACGCGGATGCCATGCGGATACTCGCCTACATCCTCAAGCGCATGCTGGCCGCCATCCCGGTGCTCATCGGGGTCAGCCTGCTGACGTTTGTCATCTCCCACGCCATCCCCGGGGATCCGGCCCGCATCATCGTCGGCCCCAAGGCCAGCAAGGAGGCCGTGGAGGCCATCCGCAAGGAGCACGGCCTGGACCGCCCTCTGCCCGTGCAGTACGCGCGCTACATGAAAGGCCTCGTACAGGGCGACCTGGGGCAGTCCATCCGCAACCACCGACCCGTGACCCGCGACCTGGCCGACTTCTTCCCGGCCACCCTCGAACTGACCATGGCCAGCCTCGTCCTCTGCCTGACCGTGGGCATCCCCCTCGGCATCCTGGCCGCGGTACGGCGCAACCGTCTGGCCGACCACGTGGCCCGGGTCTTCTCGGTCATCGGCGTGTCCACGCCGGTCTTCTGGCTGGGACTCATGCTGCTTCTGCTTTTCTACCGCAACCTCGGCTGGCTGCCGGGTTCGGGACGCCTGGACATCACCAGTTCGCCGCCGGCCGCCGTGACCGGGCTCTATGTCATCGACGCCATCCTGGCCCGGGACTGGGCTCTCCTGCGCGAAGTGCTGAGCCACCTCGTCCTGCCGGCCTTCTGCCTGTCCTATGTGTACCTGGCGGTCATCACGCGCATCGTGCGCTCGTCCATGATCGCGGTCCTGGGGCAGGACTACATCACCACGGCCAAGGCCAACGGCCTGTCCACGGCCCGGGTCGTCTTCAAGCACGCCTTCAAGAACTCGCTCATCCCCACCGTGACCATCGCCGGCCTGTCCCTGGGCGAACTCCTCGGCGGGGCCATCCTGACGGAGACCATCTTCGCCTGGCCGGGCATGGGCAAATACGTGGTGGACTCCATCAACTCCCTGGACTTCCCGGCCATCATGGGCTTCACCCTGCTGGCCAGCACGGCCTACGTGGCCATCAACCTCGGGGTGGACGTGCTCTACGCGTTCCTCAACCCGCGCATCCGCTACTAGGGGCAGGACGTGGCCGCACACCCGATTTTCCGAGAGCTGAAGCTCACCGCGCGCATCCTGACGCGCAACCCCTCGGCCGTCATCGGCGGCGCGGTCATCGCCCTCATGGTACTCTTGGCCGTTGGTGCGCCGCTGCTGGCGCCCTTCGACCCGGTGAAACTGTCCCTCGGCGAGCGCCTCATGCCGCCCGATGCGGCCCATTTTTTCGGCACGGACGAGCTCGGCCGCGACATCTTCTCGCGCGTGCTCTTCGGAGCGCGCATCTCCCTGTCCATCGGCCTTTTGGTCATCTTCGTGGCGGGGATCACGGGAGCCCTCATCGGCGCGACATCCGGATATTTTGGGGGCAAGATCGACAACGCCATCATGCGCTGCATGGACGTCATCCTGTCCTTCCCCTCGCTCATCCTGGCCCTGGCCCTGGCCGCGGCCATGGGACCGAGCCTGGTCAACGCCATCCTGGCCACGGCCTTCGTCATGATCCCGAAGTTCGCGCGGCTCGTGCGCGGCGAGGCACTGGTGGTGCGCGAAATGCCGTATGTGGCCGCCAGCCGCGTGGCCGGGGCCGGGCACGGCTTCATCATCCGCCGCCACATCCTGCCCAACTGCCTGAACTCCGCCATTGTCCTGGCCACCCTGACCCTGGGCGACGCCATCCTCATCGCCGCGTCCCTGTCCTTCATCGGCCTGGGAGCCCAGCCGCCGACCCCGGAATGGGGGGCCATGATCGCCTCGGGCCGCAAGTTCCTCATGGACCAATGGTGGTACGCGACCTTCCCGGGCCTGTTCATCCTGTTCACGGTCATCGGCTTCAACATTTTCGGCGACGCCCTGCGCGACGTCCTGGACCCGAGGATCAGGCGATGAGCGCCCGGCTGCTCGACATCCGCGGCCTTTCGATCAGCTTCGGCACCTACCAGGGGCGGGCGCATGTGCTGGACAGGGCCTGCCTGACCGTGAACCAGGGCGAGATCATGGGTCTGGTGGGCGAGACGGGCTGCGGCAAGTCCGTGCTCTCCCGCGCCGTGCTGCGCATCATCCCCTCCCCGCCGGGCAGCATCGACGGGGGCGAAATCCTTTTCGAGGGACGGGATCTGCTGCGGCTTTCGCGCGCGGACATGCGCAGACTGCGCGGCGAGCGCATCTCCATGATCTTTCAGGAGCCCATGAACAGCCTCAACCCCGTGTTCACCGTGGGCAACCAGATGCGCGAAGTGGTCCGCGCCCACCGCAAGGCCAGCCGGGCCGAGGCTTTGGACGCCTGCCTGGAGATGCTCGAAGCCGTGCGCCTGCCCGAGCCGGAGGCGGTGCTGCGGGCCTACCCCCACGAACTTTCGGGCGGCATGCGCCAGCGCGTGATGATCGCCATGGCGCTGATCTGCAACCCGGCCCTGCTTCTGGCCGACGAGCCGACCACGGCCCTGGACGTGACGGTGCAGGGCCAGATCCTGGCCATCCTGGCCGAACTGGCGCAGCGCCAGGGGCTGTCCATCCTCTTCGTGACCCACGACATGGGCGTGGTGGCCCAGCTCTGCCACCGCGTGGCCGTCATGTACGCCGGGCAGGTGGTGGAGGTCGCGGGCGTCGAGAGCGTCTTCGCCCGACCAGCGCACCCGTACACCCGGGGCCTCATCGCCTCCATCCCGGGGCGGTCCTCGGGCGGGGAGCTGTACGCCATCCCCGGCAGCGTGCCGAGCCCCATCGACCCGCCCCCGGGCTGCCGTTTCCGCCCGCGCTGCCCTCACGCCGCGCGCCGCGAATGCAGCGAAATCGCCCCGGAAATGGTCCGGATAGCTCCGGATCACAGCGTGGCCTGTCATCTCTTCAACCAGGACGGCCTGTCATGAGCGGCGAACTGCTTCGGGTGGAGAACCTGTGCAAGGCCTTCCCCCTCGGCGGCGGCTTTCTGGAAGGGAAGAAACGCTGGCTCAAGGCCGTGGACCGGGTTTCCCTGCACCTGGAACGTGGCGAGACCCTGGGCCTGGTGGGCGAGTCGGGCAGCGGCAAGAGCACCGTGGGCAACCTCATCCTGCGCCTGCTGGACCCCGATTCCGGCGTCGTCCGTTTCGAGGGCGTCGACGTGACGCGCCTCAAGGGGGCGGAGCTGACCCGGGCCAGGGCGCGCATGCAGGTCGTCTTCCAGGACCCGCAGAGTTCCCTGGACCCGCGCATGACCGTGGGCAACATCGTGTCCCTGCCGCTCAAGATCCTGGGTCTGGCCAGGGGCGGTGAGCTGCGCGACCGCGCCGCGGCCAGCCTGGCCGAGGTGGGCCTGGGCCCCGAGTGCCTGGACCGCTACCCCCACGAGTTCTCGGGCGGCCAGCGCCAGCGCATCGGCCTGGCCCGTGCCCTGGTGGCCGATCCGGCCTTCGTGGTCATGGACGAGCCGACAAGCGCCCTCGACGTCTCGGTCCAGGCCCAGATCCTGAACCTCATGGGCGACCTGCAGGCCCGGCGCGGCCACGCCTACCTGTTCATCTCCCACGACCTGACCGTGGTCCGGCACGTCAGCCGGCGCATCGCGGTCATGTACCTAGGCGCCATCGTCGAGACCGCGCCCACGCACGCACTTTTCGAGAACCCGGCCCATCCGTACACGCGGGCCCTGCTGGCCTCGGTCCCCGTGCCCGACCCGGCCCTGCGCCGCGACCTGGCCCGCCTGACTGGCGACGTGCCGAGCCCCGTGGACCTGCCGCCGGGCTGCCGCTTCCACCCCCGCTGCCCCGAGGCCATGCCCTGCTGCGCGAGCGCCGAGCCGCCGCGCGTGCAGATAGCTCCGGGACACGAGGCCGTCTGTCATCTCCACACTCAGAGGAACACATTATGAAAATCTACATCAGCGCGGACATAGAGGGCGTGGGCGGCGTGGCTCGCCCCGAGCACTCCCGCGTGGACGGCCGCGAATACGCCCTGGCCCGGCGCCTCATGACGGGGGAGGTCAATGCCGCCATCCGCGGCGTCTTCGAGGCCGGCGCCACGGCCGTGACCGTATCCGACTCCCACAACGTGGGCCTGAACCTGTTGCCCGAGGAACTCGACGAGCGCGCCCGGCTCGTCATGGGCTCGCCGCGCCCCCTGTCCATGATGCACGGCATCGACGAGACCTTCGCCGCGGCCATGTTCGTGGGCTACCACGCCATGGGGGGGACCCAAAACGCGAACATTGTGCACACCTTCACGGGTCGCCTGCAGGACGTGTATCTGAACGGGATCAAGGTCGGGGAGATCGGACTGAACGCGGCCCTGGCCGGACACTTCGGCGTGCCCGTGACCTTCGTGGCCGGAGATTTGGCCGCCTGCCGCGAAGCCGACAAGCTGCTGCCGGGCGTGCGCACCCTGGCCGTCAAGGAGGCCGTCGGAGCCTACGCCGCCATCTGCGAGCACCCGACCAGATGCCGCCGGGCCATTGAAGACGCGGCCCGGGCGGCCGCTGAGAACCCGCCCCGGGTCGAACCGTTCGTCCTGAAGGGGGACGTGGAGCTGACCGTGCGCTGCACCACGGCCTCGGGCGCGGACCGCGCGGGCATGATCCCGCGCACCCGGCGCCTGGACGACCTCACGGTCAGCTACGTGGGCAGCGACGTGGTCGAGGCCTTCCAGGCCTTCAACACCATGAGCTGCCTGGTGGAACTGGTACCGTTCATCTAGAAAGAAGACGCTGACGCCGCCCGCGGGAAGTGCTTTCCCGCGGGCGAACTCACCCTCACATCCCCGCAAGTTCCGGCAGAGGCAGTCCAAACGGCAGATAATCCTCGGCCATCCTGTCCTTGAGCCCGACTCCGCTCTGTCCCAGGCGGAAGGCTTCCTCCACCAGATACCCGACCTTGCGCACGCCATCCACAAGACTCAAACCTCCCTCGCGCACGTTGGAGATACAGTTGCGCATCTCGTCCGTGGTGCCCACGCGGGGGGTCATGGTCAGGTACACGCCCATGGAGTTGGGCGCGGACAGGCCCGGGCGTTCGCCGATGAGGATGATCGACAGGCGGGCCCGCAGGATTTCCCCGATCTCGTCGGCCACGGCCACCCGCGCGTTCTCGACAAGACAGACCGGGGCCATGCTCAGCCCGGCCTGCCCGAACATGCCTGCGCAGGCCAGGACGAATCCCGCGGCGTTCTCGTGAACGGCCCTGGCCGACAGGCCGTCGCCCACGGCCAGACAGATGTCGAAGCCCTTGTCCACCCCCTGCAGAACCGCGACGGACCTCTCGCTCAACCGCCGGCCCTTGTCGGGGCGGGTCAGGTATTCTTCCCGGTCGGTCACGCAGGATTCCAGTTCGACACAGGCGAGCCCGGCCCCGCGCAGACGGTCGGCCAGTTCCGCCCGCTGAAACGGCGTGTGCACGGCGTCCCGGGCCCGCGCGTGGTCCAGCCGGAAGGCCAGGCTTTCGGCCAGGGGCAGGCTCGAACCGCTCCGCCCCACGGCGATGCGGGCCGCCGTGAAGCATTTGAGTTCGGCCCAGGGGTCTTTGCTGACCGTCACGGGCACGTTGGTCCGATCGCTCATGATTCCCCCCGTATGGCGCCTGGCAGGCCCAGCAGACGATTGCCCTTTTCAATGGGCACGAGCCGCCCGTGCCTGTCCATGACCCCCGAGGCCTCCAGCCAGGCCGCGAACTCCGGCGCAGGCCGACGGCCCAGGAGCTTTCGCAGGTAGGCCGCGTCGTGGAAGGACGTGGACTGGTAGTTGAGCATGATGTCGTCGGCCCCGGGCACGCCCATGACAAAGGTGCAGCCCGCCGCGCCAAGGAGCGTCAGCAGGGCGTCCATGTCGTCCTGATCGGCCTCGGCGTGGTTGGTATGGCAGACATCAACGCCCATGGGCAGTCCCAAAAGCTTGCCGCAGAAATGATCCTCCAGGCCGGCGCGGGTGATCTGCTTGCCGTTCAGCAGATACTCGGGCCCGATGAACCCGACCACGGTGTTGACCAGGAGCGGCTCGAACCGGCGTGCCACGGCGTAGGCCCGGGCTTCCAGGGTCTGCTGGTCCACGCCGTGGTGGGCCCCGGCCGAGAGGGCGCTGCCCTGGCCGGTCTCGAAATACATGACGTTTTCGCCCACGGTGCCGCGCCCAAGGGACCGGGTGGCTTCCAAGGCTTCCTGCAGCAGGGACAGGGTGACCCCGAAACTCGCGTTGGCGGCCTCGGTGCCGGCGATGGACTGGAAGCACAGGTCCACGGGAGCGCCGCGTCCGATGGCCTCCATGGTCGTGGTCACGTGGGTCAGCACGCAGCTCTGGGTCGGGATGGCGTAGCGCGAGATGAGCCTGCCGAGCATGTCCGAGATGCGGCAGATGTTGTCCAGACTGTCCGTGGCGGGGTTCACGCCGATGACCGCGTCCCCGCAACCGTAGCACAGCCCGTCCAGGGTCGAGGCGGCGATGCCCCTCAGGTCGTCCGTGGGATGGTTGGGCTGCAGGCGCACCGAGAAGGTGCCGGGCAGGCCGACGGTGTTGCGGAAACGGGTCGTGACCCGGCACTTGGAGGCCACGAGCACCAGGTCCTGCAGACGCATGAGCTTGGACACGGCCGCGGCCATTTCCGGGGTCACGCCCGGGGCCAGGCGGGCCAGGGTCGCGCCGTCGGCCCCGTCCGTCAGCAGCCAGTCGCGGAACCCGCCCACGGTCAGGCCGCTGACGGGGGCGAAGGCCTCCCGGTCATGGGTGTCGATGATGAGCCGGGTGACCTCGTCCTCCTCGTAGGGGACGACGAACTCCTCCAGAAATCGCTCAAGCGGCACCTCGGCCAGCTCCATCTGGGCCAGCACTCGCTCCTCTTCCGTGGCCGCGGCCACGCCCGCCAGGACGTCGCCCGAGCGAAGGGGCGAGGCCTTGGCCAGCAGTTCCTTCAGGGTCCGTCGGGCAGATGCCGCCATTGTGGTCTCTCCTCGCCGGGCCGTGTCAGCGTCGGCATTTTCGGGTGTAGCGTCCCCTGATACGTTCAGCCGCACGCCTCCGGCAAGATGGCATGCTCCCCATTTTCGTAGAAGCCGTTGCCAATTTTGTCAGAGCGGCCAGCCCTGCGCAAGGCGGACAGCCCTTTTTCATGGACAAAATTGTTTCGATTGGGCATCACCCGTACGACGCAAAGCCCGGCCCTGAATCCGGACAGACCGTGGGCTCCGTGCGCCGTGACTGCCGACATCGACTGGCACGCATAGTGCTTTATCCGCCAGACCCTTTTTTCCACAACCACGAAACGCGAGGACATCATGAAACGAACCCTGTTCCTGGCCATGCTCGGCTTGGCCCTGCTCCTGGGCTCCACGGCCACGGCCGGCAAAATCAAGGTCGCGGGCATCTACACCCAGCCCATCCAGCAGAAATGGGACGCCACCCTGCACAATGCCCTCTTGAAGGCTGAGGCCGCTGGCGAGATCGAATACGTCTGGAGCGAAAAGGTCTCCAACACCGACTACATCCGCGTTTTGCGGGAATACTCCGAAGCCGGCGTGCAGTTGGTGGTGGGCGAGGCCTTCGGCATCTCCCGCGACGTGCGCAAGGTGGCCAAGGATTACCCGAGCGTGGCCTACCTCATGGGCGACACCTTCGGACCCGACGGCACGAACCTGTCCGTTTTCGACAACTATATCCACGAACCCTGCTACCTCATGGGCATGATCGCCGGCACCATGACCAAGACGGACAAGATCGGCATGGTCGGCGGCTACCCCATCGGCGAAGTCAACCGCCTCTTCAACGCCTTCATGGCCGGGGCCAAGGCCACCAACCCGGCCGTTGAGTTCAAGGTCTCCTTCATCGGCTCCTGGTATGATCCGCCAAAAGCCAAGGAATTCGCCTACGCCCAGGTCGAGGCCGGCGTGGACGTGCTCTACGCCGAGCGCTCCGGCGTGGTCGATGCGGCCCGTGAAAAGGGCATCATCGCCTTTGGCAACGTCAACGACATGAACAGACTGGAAAACGGTCAGGCCGTGGTCGTGACCTCGGCCCTGTGGCACATGGAAGCGGCCCTGAACCACGCCATCGAGCGGGTCAAGACCGGCACCTTTGCCGCCGAGGACTACCGCGAGTGGACCATGATGGCCAAGGGCGGCGCATCCCTGGCTCCCTTCTACGGATTCGACGCGAAGATCCCCGCCGACGTGAAAGCCAAGGTCGCCGAGACCGAAGCCGCCATCAAGGCAGGCACGCTGGTCATCGAAATCAACGACAACGAACCCAAATCCACGTTCTGACGGACAACGCGAAACCGTAGGGGCGAAAAATTTTTCGCCCCTACCACCCATCCTACCCATGCCAACCACCCCTGTTCTGCGCCTCTCCGGCATCACCAAACGTTTCGGGATACTGAAGGCCAACGACGACATCTCGCTGACCCTGGGCGCCGGTGAGATGCTCGCCCTGTTGGGTGAAAACGGCGCAGGCAAGACCACCCTCATGTCCATCCTCTTCGGGCACTATGTGGCCGACAGCGGAACCGTCGAAGTGCTCGGCCGCCACCTGCCCCCCGGATCGCCCCGGGCCGCCCTTGCGGCCGGCGTGGGCATGGTCCACCAGCACTTCACCCTGGCCGGAAACATGACCGTGCTCGAAAACATCATGCTCGGCACCGAACCCTTGTGGGGCTACCGCCGGAATTCGGCCCGGGCGCTGGCCAAGCTCGGCTCCCTCATGGACCGTTTTCAGCTGCGCATGGACCCCTTCGCCATGGTCCGCGGCCTGTCCGTGGGCGAACGCCAGCGCGTCGAAATTCTGAAAGTACTGTACCGCGACGCGCGCATCCTCATCCTCGACGAACCCACGGCCGTGCTCACCCCTCAGGAAAGCGCGCACCTCTTTGCCACCCTGCGCGAACTGGTCGGCCAGGGCTTGTCCGTCATCTTCATCACGCACAAGCTGCGCGAGGTCATGGCCGCCAGCGACCGCTGCGTGGTCCTGCGCCACGGCCGCGTGGTCCTGGAAACCTCGACGGGAGCGACTTCGGCCGAGGCCCTGGCCAGGGCCATGGTCGGAGCCAGCATCCCCCAGGCCACGCGCACGCCGCACGCCCCCGGCGAGGAAGTCCTTTTCCTCGACCGCGTCGGCCTCTCCGCCCCGGACCGCGGGCCGGCCCTGACAGAGCTGTGCCTGTCCGTGCGGACCCACGAAATCCTGGGCATCGCGGGTGTGTCAGGCAACGGCCAAGCCCTCTTGGCCGACCTGCTCTCAGGCCTGGCCACGCCCCAGGACGGCTCCGTCATCCTGCGCGGCCAGACCGTGGACCGGCCCACTCCGGCGACCATGATCCGGTGCGGCGTGGGTCGCGTGCCCGACGACCGCACCGGCACCGGCCTGGTGGCGGACATGACGGTGATGGAGAACATGTCCACGGAGATCTACCGCCTGCCCGGCTTTTCCCGACGCGGCATGCTCAATTTCAAGGCTCTGGCCACCCGGGCAGCGCAACTCATGGACGTCTTCGACATCCGCTGCGCAGGACCTGACGCGCCGGTGCGCAAGCTCTCGGGCGGCAACATGCAGAAACTCATCCTGGCCCGGGTCCTGTCCCAGGGGCCGCACCTCATCCTGGCCAACCAGCCCACCTGGGGCCTGGACGTCGGGGCCACGGCCGCCGTGCACCAGCACCTCCTCGACGCGGCCCGGCGCGGCGCCGGAGTGATTCTCATCTCCGAGGACCTGGACGAACTCTTCCAGCTCTCGGACCGGATCCAGGTCATGTATCAGGGACGCATCTCACCTGCCCAGGACACGGCCACGGTGGATCGGGCGCAGCTCGGCCTGATGATGAGCGGCCAGAACATGCAGGGGGCCGCATGAGACTTGAACCACGCGAATCCATGGCCCTCGGCTGGCAGGTCGGCGCGCCGCTTTTGGCCGTCATGGCCGCCATGCTGCTCTGCTCCGGGCTCATCCTCTGGGCCGGAGCTGAACCCCTGGCCGCCTGGACGCTCCTCGTCAAAGGCGCCCTGGGCTCGACCTTCGCCCTGACCGAGACCCTGACCCGCGCCACCCCGCTGATCTTCACCGGACTGGCCGCGGCCGTGGCATTCCGGGCCAAGCTCTGGAACATCGGCGGTGAAGGCCAGTTCTACGTCGGGGCCTGCGTGGCCACCTGGCTCGGCACGGGCATGATCACCCTGCCCGCCTGGCTCATGCTCCCCTTTCTTTTCCTGTCCGGCGCCCTGGCCGGCGGGCTCTTCCTGTTGGTTCCGACCTGGCTCAAGACACAGCTCAAGGTTGACGAGGTGGTCACCACCCTGCTGCTGAACTTCGTGGTCCTTTTGATCGTCAACTGGCTGGTATTTGGCCCCTGGAAAGACCCCATGGCCATGGGCTGGCCCCAGGCCGCGCCGGTCATCGACCAGGCCATGCTGCCCGTCCTCGTGCCCAAGTCGAGCCTGCACCTGGGCTTTGTCCTGGCCCTGGCCTGTGCGCTGGCCGTGTGGTGGCTGATGCGCTTCACGATCTGGGGTTTCGAGATCCGCGCAGTCGGCGCGAGCCTTCCGGCCAGCACCTTCGCCGGCATGCCCGTGCGGGCCACCATCGTCCGCACGGCCCTTTTGAGCGGCGGCTTGGCGGCCATGGCCGGAGTCAGCGAACTGTGCGGCGTAAAAGGCTACCTGACCCTCGATCTCTCCCCCGGCTTCGGCTACTCCGGCATTGTCGTGGCCATGCTGGCCGCCCTGCATCCTCTCGGCGTGGTGCTTTCGGCGATCTTCATCGCCGTCATCTACATCGGCGCCGACTCCATGAGCCGCGCCATCAACATTTCCAACTACATCGCCGACGTGACCACGGCCGCGAGCCTGCTGACGGTGCTCCTGGCCATGTTCCTCACCCGCTACCGCATCCGCTGGAAATAGCATGGACATCCTCTCCTTCGTCCTCGAAACCGGATTCTGGCTGGCCACCGTGCGCATGGCCACCCCGCTCATCTTCGGCACCATGGGCGAACTCATCTGCGAACGGGCCGGAGTCTTGAACCTGGGCATCGAGGGCATCATGGCCGCGGGCTGCATGTCCGGCTGGACCTGGGTCTACCTCGGCGGCAGCCTCTGGGGCGGCATCCTCTTCGCCGCTGCCGTCGGCGCGGGCCTGGGCCTCCTCCACGCGGTCCTCACCGTGCACCTGGGTCTGTCCCAGCACGTTACGGGCCTGGGCATCACCATGCTCGGCGCGAGCCTGAGTTCCTTCGTCTTCCGCATGGTCCTGCCCCAGGTCACCACCCCGCCCAAGATCGTTCCCTTTGCGCCGCTCGACATCCCAGCGCTCTCGACCCTGCCCTTCATCGGCCCGGTTTTTTTCAGCCAGACGGCTCTGACGCTGCTGGCCTTTGTCCTGGTCGGCATCACTGCCTACGTGCTGCAGCGCACCCCCCTGGGCCTGGCCCTGCGCATGGTCGGCGAGCACCCGCTGGCGGCAGAAGCCCAGGGCCTGTCGGTACTGGGTCTGCGCACCGGCGCGGTCATGGTCGGTTCGGCCTTCATGGCCGTGGGCGGGGCATTTCTGACCCTGGCCGCCTTTGACGCCTTCTACATCGGCATGGTCAACGGCCGCGGCTGGATCTGCATCGCCCTCGTCGTCTTCTCGTCCTGGAAGCCGGGCAAGGCGCTGCTGGGAACGCTCCTCTTCGCCGCCTTCGACGCCATCCAGATGCGCGTGCAGCAGCAATCCCTGGCCGGCATACCGTATCAGTTCTACCTCATGCTGCCCTACATATGCTCCATCCTCGCCCTCATCGTCATGTCCCGAAAAGCCGCCTACCCCAAGGCCTTGCTGGTTCCCTTCCGCAAGGGCGAGCGGTAATCCAGCAACGACGTAGGGGCGAAAAATATTTCGCCCTCATTCCGGCCGGCAGGGCGAAATATTTTTCGCCCCTACGGAAACCGGGATGCATCATGCCGCCAGAAGCAACAACGGAGGATTATCATGCTGGATCTGCTTATCATCAACGCGGCCCTGCCCGGGCAGGACACGCTGACCGAGATCGGCTGCAAGGATGGCCGCATCGTCGCGGTCGAACCGAGCATCAAGGCCGAGGCGGCGCAAACCATCGACGCCAAGGGATATCTTGTCACCCCGCCCTTCGTGGACAGCCATTTTCATATGGACGCGACGCTGTCGGCCGGGATGCCGAGGCGCAACGAATCGGGGACACTGCTGGAGGGCATCCGCATCTGGGGCGAACTCAAGCCCGACCTGACGCCGCAGGGGCTGAAGGAGAGGGCGCTGAAGCTTTTGCGCTGGTCCGTGGCCAAGGGCAACCTGGCCATCCGCACCCATGTGGACACCACGGACCCGACGCTCATGGCCGTGGATGTGCTGCTGGAAGTGCGCGAGGAGATGAAGGCGTTCGTGGACATCCAGCTGGTGGCCTTTCCCCAGGACGGGGTGCTGCGCGCCCCGCGCGGGGTGGAGCTGCTGGAGCGGGCCCTGGACAAGGGCGTGGACGTGGTCGGCGGCATCCCGCACTTCGAGCGGACCATGGAGCAAGGCCGGGAATCGGTGCGCGTGCTGTGCGAGATCGCGGCCCGGCGCGGGCTGATGGTCGACATGCACTGCGACGAATCCGACGATCCGCACTCCCGGCATGTGGAGAGCCTGGCCTTCGAGACGCAGCGCCTGGGGTTGCACGGCCGGGTCGCGGGCTCGCACCTGACCAGCATGCACTCCATGGACAACTATTACGTGTCGAAACTGCTGCCCCTCATGGCCGATGCGCAGATGCACTGCGTCTGCAACCCACTGGTGAACATGAACCTGCAGGGCCGCCACGACACCTACCCCAAGCGCCGGGGACTGATGCGCGTGCCGGAGCTGATGGACATGGGCATCAACGTGGCTTTCGGCCACGACGACATCATGGACCCCTGGTACCCCCTGGGAAGCCACGACATGCTGGAGGTCGCCCACATGGGGGCGCATGCCCTGCACATGACCGGCGTGGGGGAATTGAAAAAAATGTTCGCGACCGTGACCACGAACGGCGCCAGGGTCCTCGGCCTTGCGGACTACGGGCTGAAGCCCGGCTGCCACGCGGACATGGTCGTTTTGCAGGCCTCAAACGAACTCGAGGCCTTGCGCCTGCGCCCGACGCGGCTGTATGTCATCCGCCGGGGCAGGGTCATCAGCCG
Source organism: uncultured Desulfovibrionaceae bacterium (assembly GCA_964589645.1). Classification (GTDB taxonomy): domain Bacteria; phylum Desulfobacterota; class Desulfovibrionia; order Desulfovibrionales; family Desulfomicrobiaceae; genus Desulfomicrobium. The sequence continues at coordinate 43,764 of CAZPSN010000022.1, read as the reverse complement.
CGCGCCGGAGGTCGTGGCCACGCTGGACCTGGGCCATGGGAAGGAAACAACCGATTTCACCTGATTCCGGGCCGAAGGGAGTGCCGCCCAAAACTTCGATCCGCTACGATTCGTGCGGCGTGGCAGGCAGATAACAGTTCCTGACGTTTTCGGGAATGGCCGTGGGACGCCCGGTTTGTGCGTTCACAAAAACCCACTCGGTTTCGCCCTGGGCCAGGAGCTTGGCGTCGGACGTGCGCACGAAACGATACTGGCGAAGGGACCTGGCGCGTTGCACATTGGCCACCCAGGTGGACGCCTCGATGCAATCTCCGGCATAGGCCGGACTTAAGTACTCAACCTTGTGCGAACGCACCACCCAGGTGCAGCCGGATGCGCGCATGGCCTCGCTGCCGCCGACAGCGCTCGAATGCATGATCGCAACGTCCTGCATCCATTGCACATACACGACATTGTTCACATGCCCGTTTGCGTCTTCGGCATCCTTGGGAACGACAAATGTGTGCCGATATATCTTGTCCATATCCACCGCCGCACCGCTCATCATCAGACCTCACTGCTTCCGCTGTTGCGCAATCGTTTTTCTTCGCGGAATTCCTGACCCAATACGGGGAGGATGTCCATTCATGGCCGGCATGTCCTCAATCTCGCAGTATGCAGGCATGCTTGTGCAAGCCGTTGGCGTGCAGATTTTTGCATATTTTGTGCAAGAAGCCGCCACGCAGCTCACTCCACCAATAACGCGATCCTTGCCAACCATCCAAAAAAGCTTATAAATACTCACACAAAACCACATGCCCACCTGCGGCACGGTCTTTGTAACAATCCAGACACCATGTAACGACAATTCGGAGAATCCTCATGAAAACGACTCGAACCATTTTTCTTACCCTGGCCCTGTGTCTCGCCCTTGTCGGGACGTCCATGGCCATGAACCACGGCAAGGCGGCCATGGCGCCCGAACAGCAGGCCATCATCGACAAGGCCGGCGATGACTTCGCGGCGGCCACCAAAGCGCTCAAGATCCAGATCTTTGCCAAGGAATCCGAACTCAACGCCCAGCTTTACGGGGAAAAGACCGACGACAAGAAGGTCGAAGCCCTGACCGCCGAGATCAACGCCCTGCACGGCAAGGTCTACGCGGAAAAGGTCAAGATGCAGCGCGCCCTGGCCAAGGAGGGCATCCTGCCTGACACGGGCAAGGGCGGGGGCATGATGGGCTCTGGCGGCTGCCCCATGATGTCCGGAGGCGGCATGAAGGGCATGGGCATGATGGGCGGCATGAAGCATGACAAGCCCGCGGACGCGGACGACAACGGAACCGCCGGGACTCCGGCCGCCGAGGGCGGACACGCGGGACACGCACCGGCCAAGCAATAGTTTCCCAACAGTCTCCTCTGACACGACACCTCCCTCTCCTCACGGGTTCCCCCAAGCAGGCACACACTTGGGGGAACCCCTTTTTTTGGGACCAGGTCCGACCGGCTTGCCTTTCCCCGGACCGGGGTCTAAGCACGGCTCAGGCCGGCATGAGACCGGCGTAACCACGACCCGCCCCCCGCGCGAACGCACGAACCGATCATGATCAATCTGTACATCAGCCTTGGCATCAAGCTCTTTTTTCTGCTCACGCCCTTTTTCGTCTTGAGCGTTTTCCTGTCCATGACCGAGCACATGGGCAAGGCCGAACAGCGCCGCGTGGCCATCCGCACCACTGTATCCGTGACGCTCATCAGCCTGATCCTCTACTTCGCGGGCAATCCCATCTTTTCCACCCTGGGCATCACCCTGGACGGATTCCGTGTCGGCGCCGGGAGCCTGCTCTTCCTTTCCGCCGTGTCCCTGGTCTCGGGCAAGAAGCACAGCCAGGAGGTGGCCCCGGATCTCGACTTCGCCGTGGTCCCCCTGGCCATCCCCATCACGGTCGGACCAGCCACCATCGGCACCCTGCTCATCCTCGGCGCGGAACTGGGCGGCGCTTCGGAACGCATGATCGGCGCGGCGGCCCTGGTCTCCTCCTGCCTGTGCGTGGGCGTCATCCTGCGCTCGGCCAGGCCGCTCAAAAAACTCCTTGGCTCCGTGGGCCTGTCCATCATGACCAAGATCACGGGCCTCATCCTCTCGGCCATGGCCGCCCAGATCGTCTTCACCGGCATCCGGAACTTCCTGGGCTAGCCATGTCCTCCCCTGCCCTGCCTTCGGAACTGGCCAGCCTGGCCAGGGCCGTGACCGAGGGGTGCACCGAATGCCGCGCCTGCCTGTTTCGCTGCGCCTTTCTGAACGAGCAGGGCTCGCCCGCCCATCTGGCCCGGCAAGTCCTGGAACAGCACGCCTCACCGCAAAGCCTGGCCCCAGCCTTCCACTGCGCCCTGTGCGGCCTGTGCCACGCGATCTGCCCGCTAGGGCTGCCGATGGCAGAGCTTTTCCTGGCCATGCGCAGGGAAGCCATGCGCCGCGATCTTGTGGACCTGCGACCCTACAGGCCGCTGTTGACCTACGAACGCGCCGGCCGCAGCCGCTTCTTCGCCGACCGCATCATCCCCCCCGGCTGCGACACGGTGCTCTTTCCCGGCTGCACCTTTCCCGGCACCCGGCCGGAAACCCTTTTGGCCCTGCTCCGCCATCTGCGCGCGAGCAGGCCAGGCCTGGGTGTTGTCCTGGACTGCTGCACCAAGCCGTCCCACGATCTCGGCCGCCAGGACGTCTTCTATGCCGCCTTCGCGTCCCTGCGTGACGACCTGCTGCAGCGAGGCGTACGCCGGGTGCTGACAATCTGCCCCAACTGCCATGACATCTTTGTGCGCTACGGACATGGACTGGAAATCCAGAGTGTTGCCTCAGCCCTCGCGAAAACGCCCCGTCCCCACGAACGGACAGTGCATGCCCATGGAGTACAGCACATCCCCTGCCCCCTGCGCGGCAACGAGCATGAAATAGGAGCCATCCGCACCCTGGCGCGGCGTTCGGGCCTGACCCTGGAGCCCCTCAAGCACAAGGGCCGGCAGTCCCCGTGCTGTGGCGAGGGCGGCGCCGTGGGCCGGGTCCGCCCGGACCTCTCCGCGGCCTGGGGCGAGCGCTGCCGCGTGCGCGTCGGCACGCATCCGCTGCTCACGAGCTGTGCCGGGTGCGAGAGCTATCTGCACTCCCGCGTCACAACCATCCACGTCCTGGACCTGTATTTCTTCCCGCGCCGGACCATGGCCGGCCGCAAGCCCGCGCGCGGCTGGCGCACGTACCTGAACCGCCTGCTGCTGCGCATCCGCCTGCGCCGGAACATGTCGTCCAGCTGACAGATCCTGCCTGCGTCATCTGTTTTTGGCATGTCTACACTTCTCCAGCCAAGGCATGCCCATGACCAAACTTCCATAGCCGCTCCTTCGCCCATCCTCTATTCCCATCAGGATCCTCGACCTTGGCGGCGTAACCGTCATGCTGCGCGCCTGGATCGCAAGCGTTCATGGCCACTGCCGAAAATCTGCTCACCTTTCCAGCCATCTGCCATGGTATCGATGGAAGATCGTTATCGCCTGCACAGTTCATCTCGTACCCAGACAGATACACATCTCAGATAGCGGATCCTTACACTTTGAAGATGCAGCCGGTGGATTTGATTGATTTCCTCCTCAATAAAACATACCAATAAAAAATACGTAACATTTTAGGAGGAATAATTTGTGAAAAGATCGTCATTCCATCATTTGTTTTTTGTTTTATTACTTATCGGCACAGCCTTACCCGGGCCGGGCGTTTCAGCCCTGGCCAAGGACACACTCGTTCTGGCCGTGGGTGGCGAAAATGCCGATGGCTACGATCCCACGCGCGGATGGGGTGCTTACGGCAACCCCCTGTTCCAAAGCACCCTGTTGCGCCGGGACGCGGATCTGAACATTGTCGGCGATCTGGCCGCCTCCTGGAAACTGAGCACCGACCGCCTGACCTGGACCGTCGGCCTGCGCCCTGGCGTCAAATTCTCAGACGCTCACCCCCTGACCGCACAGGACGTGGTCTTTACCTTTGAAACTACGGCCAAGGCTGGTGGCCAGGTCGATCTGACCAGCATGGCGGCCGTGACGGCCAAGAATGACTCCACCGTCGAATTCACCCTGACCAAACCGGATATCACGTTCATCGACCACTTCATTACCGTCGGCATCGTCCCCAAACACCTTTACGGACCAGAATACGCCCGCCGCCCGGTTGGTTCGGGCCCATACAAATTCGTGCAATGGGATGAAGGCCAGCAACTCATCGTCGAGGCCAACGAACAGTATTACGGTGGAGTTCCGTCCATCAAACGGGTGGTTTTTCTGTTCACCGAGGAAGACGCCAGCTTTGCCGCGGCCAAGGCCGGCAAGGTCGACGTGGTCGGCGTGCCTTCGTCCCTGGCCAAACAGACCGTTCCCGGCATGCGGGTCCATGTGGTCAAAAGCGTGGACAACCGAGGGCTCATGTTTCCCATGGGCAAAAACGAAGGCAAAACCACGCCGACGGGCCTGCCCATCGGCAACGATGTCACCAGCGACCCGGCCATCCGCAAGGCCGTCAACTACGCCCTGGATCGCCAAGCCCTGGTCGACGGCATTCTGGAAGGCTTCGGGTCCCCGGCCTTCGGCGTGGCCGACAACCTGCCCTGGGACAACGCGGAAATCCGCATCAAAGACAACGATTCCTCCAAAGCCAAAGCAATTCTGGCCGAAGCCGGTTGGAAGGACGCGGATGGCGACGGCATTGTGGAAAAAGATGGACTCAAGGCCGAATTTACCATCGTCTACAACGCCAAGGACAGCCTGCGTCAGGGCTTGGCTCTGGCCGTGGCCGACATGCTCAAGCCTGTGGGCATCAAGGCCAACGTTTCCGGTCATAGCTGGGACGAAATCAAGAATCAGCTGACCCACTCCAATGTTGTTGTCTACGGCTTTGGCGACCACAGCCCCCAAGAGATGCTCAAACTTTACCGCACTCCCGGCGAGGAGCCCATGTACTGGAACGCCGGTTTCTACTCCAACCCTGTGGTGGACCGCTATTTCGAACAGGCCATGAACGCTCCGGACTTCAAGACCTCCCTTTCCTTCTGGCACAAGGCACAGTGGGACGGCACAACGGGCTTCGCAATTCCCGGTGACGCGGCCTGGGCCTGGATGGTGAACCTCGACCACACGTATTTTGTCAGCCAGTGTCTTGATCTGGGCAAATCCCAGATGGAACCTCATGGCCATGGCTGGCCCATCACGGCCAATATTCACCAGTGGAAGTGGACCTGCAAATAATCCCGACCAAGCCCGGCGCACCCCTTCGGCCTGCGCCGGGAACATTAACGCACCAGGACTGCTGTATGCCCTTTTGCAAACACTTCTGCCTGAGCCTTGGACGGATCGCGGCCATCGTTGCGGCCGTGGCTGTGCTGTCTTTTGTCCTGGTTTCTCACTCGCCCATTGATCCCATCGACGCGTACATGGGCACACGCATCCTGACCATCAGTCCCGAACACCGCGCCCAGATCGCAAGCAACTGGGGTCTGGACCGGCCGGCACCGGAACGTATGGCCACCTGGGCCTCCAATCTGGTTCGGGGCGATTTCGGCTGGTCGACCATCTACAACGAACCGGTCATGGACGTTATCGCCAAGCGCTTTGCCGCGTCTCTCTGGCTTATGGCCGGGGCCTGGATCTTGTCCGGGGTGATCGGCTTCGTCCTTGGCATCGTGGCAGGCATGTATCCTGGCTCTCCGCTTGACCGCTGTATCCGGATTTATGCCCTGACCCTGGCCTCGACCCCGACGTTTTGGATCGGCCTGCTCCTCCTTGTCATCTTTTCCGTGGGCCTGGGCTGGGCGCCTGTTTGCTGCGCTGCGCCGCCAGGCATAGCCGTGAGCGACGTCACTCTGCTCCAGCGCCTCCACCATCTGGCCCTGCCGGCCCTGACCCTGTCCATTGTTGGTGTTGCCCAGATCGCCATGCATACGCGGGAAAAAATGATCGAAATCCGGCACAGTGACTACGCCCTGTTTGCCAGGGCCATGGGCGAAAGTAACTGGGGATTCGTACGCCATCACGCCTTGCGCGGCGTGGCATTGCCGGCCATCACCCTGCAGTTCGCGTCCCTGGGCGAGTTGTTTGGCGGCTCCATTCTCGCCGAGCAAGTGTTCTCCTATCCCGGATTGGGTCAGGCCACAGTGGAGGCCGGGCTGCGTGGCGACATCCCGTTGCTGCTCGGCATCGTCATTTTCAGCACCGTTTTTGTCTGCGTCGGCAACCTGATGGCCGATGTGCTGTACTGGATAGTGGATCCGCGCATCAAGGCGACGGAGCAATCATGAATCACGAAACGCCACCCGGCATCCTGATTCACGCCAAATGGGTCCCGAACTTACGCGGTCGGCGCCTGCGCATCATGACCGGCTGTGTGCTTCTGTTCGCCGCCATCATCGCCGTCGCCCAGATCATGGGCACGGACGGCCTGAACACCAACCTGCGGCTGCGCCACATGCCACCAAGCCTCGCCCACCCCTTCGGCACGGACTGGCTGGGCCGGGACATGATGACCCGAACCATTCTCGGGCTGTATGAAGGACTCAAACTCGGAGTTTTAGCCGCAGCCTGCAGCGGATGCATCTCCCTGATTCTGGGCAGCGTGGCCGGGCTGCGCGGTGGCCGCGTGGATCATCTCATCTGCGGACTGATCAACGTGGTCATGTCCACTCCGCACCTCGTCCTGCTCATCCTCATTTCCTTTGTCCTCGGCGGAGGCACCAGGGGAGTGGTCATCGCCGTGGCCCTCTCCCACTGGCCACAGCTGGCCCGGATCATCCGGGCCGAAGTAATGCAGCTCAAAAACGCCCCCTATGTGCATCTCTCAGCCAGGCTGGGCCGCTCCGGAACATGGATCATCCGACGTCATCTTCTGCCCCACCTCCTGCCCCAATGCATGATCGGCTTCATGCTCCTGGCACCCCACGCCATCCTGCACGCAGCGGGGCTCACATTTCTCGGGTTCGGCGTGTCTCCACACGCACCGAACATCGGCATGCTCCTGGCCGAATCCATGCGTCACATCTCTACTGGATACTGGTGGCTGGCCGTCATCCCTGGCGCGAGTCTCGTGGTCATGGTTCTGACCTTTGACACGCTGGCCGCCACGGCTCGGACACTCCTCAATCCCAAAACTCGCCAGGAATAGCCATGCTGACAGTCTCCAATCTCTCAGTAAATTTTTCTCGGCACGGTCAGCCAAACGCCATTCCAGCGGCGATTCGCTCCCTGGATCTGGATGTACAAACAGGCGAGATCATGGCCGTGGTCGGCGAAAGCGGATCGGGCAAAAGCCTGCTGGCCCATGCCATCCTCGGGCTGCTGCCAACCAACGCCCTGACCGGTGGTGAAATCGTCTTCAACGGCCGTGTCCTGGACACAAATAATGTTCTGGCCCTGCGAGGCCGCGAAATGGCCCTCATTCCGCAGTCCGTGGCCTATCTCAACCCGCTCAAACGAGTAGGCGTACAAGTCCAACGCGCGGCCATCTTGAGTGGGCGTGCTCCGGACCAAGCGGCCCTGGCTCGCGACAACGCCTTTTCCCGCTACGGCCTGGGCCGAGAGGCTCAGCGGCTGTATCCGCATCAGATTTCCGGCGGCATGGCCCGCCGCGTGCTCACCGCCACGGCGACCACCGGCAACGCGAGCCTGGTCGTGGCCGACGAACCAACCACCGGCCTGGATCAAACCACGGCCCGCGAATCCCTGCGCCATCTCCGCGAACTGGCCGATGACGGCGCGGCCGTGCTGCTCATCACCCACGACATCCTGGCCGCTCTGGACGTTGCCGACCGGGTGGCCGTCTTTCTTGGTGGCATGGTGCTGGAAATCGCCCAGCGAGATGATTTCGCGGACACCACCCGCCTGCGTCATCCCTATACCCAGGCACTCTGGCAGGCCTTGCCACACAATGCCTTTATGGATGCGCCCAGCAGATCCTGCACAGGAACAACGTCAGTCCAGGGCTGCGTCTATGCCGACGACTGCCCCCAAGCCGACCATCTGTGCCGTGAATCCGTGCCGAAGTGGCGGGACATGGCCGAAGGACAGGTCCGGTGCCATCATGCTTAAGGCCCACAACCTGTCCTTCCGCTATGCGGCCAAAGACCCCTGGATTTTTCGCGATCTGACCCTTGGTATCGCCGCGGGCGAGATGGTCGGCCTGCCCGGACCCAGCGGCCGGGGCAAATCAACCCTGGCCCGGGTCCTGTGCGGCTATCTGCGAAGTTGCACCGGCCAAGTGCTGGTCAATGGCGAGGAACCCGGAGCTGGCTATCACCCGGCGCAGCTTCTCTTTCAACATCCAGAGCTCGCCGTGAACCCTCGTTTCACAGCCCGTCAAATCATGGAAGAGGCCTGGACGCCGGATCCGGACCTGCTGGACGCCCTGCGCATCCGCACCCAATGGCTGAACCGCTTCCCTCACGAACTGAGCGGCGGCGAACTCCAGCGCATCTGCGTGGCCCGCGCCCTAGACCCACGTTCCCGCTTCCTTGTGGCCGATGAAATGACGTCCATGCTCGACGCCATCACCCAGGCCCAGATCTGGCGGGTCATCACCGATCACGTCCAGACTCGCGGCCTTGGCGTATACGTTATCAGCCACGATCCCCATCTGCTCGACCGCTTGTGCTCCCGCCAGGACAGTTTTTTTCTCGACGCAACGTGACGTTTCCCGGCAAGAGGGAGAAGGACGCAGTCTTCCCGTAACCGTAGCCCTGGAGAGGGCGGCATGAGACCATGGGACAGCGCGCTCAACATGCGCGGCGATAGCTACTGGTCGGGCATTTCGTGATGGGGGAGCAGAACGCGCGCATGCTGCGACACGCCTGTCAGATGATTTCGAACTCGAAGAACTCCCGGAGCAGACTGCCCAGGATCCGGGCCACGCGGGCCGGAGAAAAGCGGTCGGCCACGGCCCTGGCCCGCTGACACATGGCCGGATCCGGACCACGCCGGACCAGACGCAGCATCTCCCGCTCCAGATGAGCCTCGTCAACCTCGGCCCAGCGCATGTCGGGCCGGAAATGTGGCAGCAGCCCGGACATGCGACTGCCCACGGGCTCCAAGGTAAAATCGAGGGGCACGGAGTTGCGGCTGTCCATGAAGTCCATGTTGCCGGACCAGCCCGTGGCCAGGACCGGGATACCGTGGCTCATGGCCTCGCTCAGGGCCAATCCCCAGGCCTCGCCCCGATGCGGGCTGACATAGGCCAGGGAACCCCGGTGCAGGGCTGCCATGCGCATCTCGGACAGATCCCCGGCCAGGGCGATCACCCCGGAAATCCCATCCAGGGCAACCTCCTTGCGGTACTGCTTGATCACCAAGCGCACGTCCACGCCACTCACGGCCCGGACCCGGGCGAAAACCCGCAGCAGGGCCTCCAGGTTCTTGCGCGGGTTGACCGCGTCAACCACGGAAAAAAAATACGATTTTCCGTCAACCCGCTCCCGCGCCCAGGCCAGATCCGCTTCCGCGGGCTCAACGGGGTCGACCACATGGGGCAACACGCGAACCCTCGGATGCCCCTGCCCCAGAGCCTGGGCCGAAAATGCCGAGGCGGTCCAGACCTCGCGCACCAGGTCAAGACCCGGTCGGTAGACATCGGGCAGGGCCGCCCCCTCCCAGACCGCATAACCGACCACGATTTTTTCCCGCAACACGGGATGCCGCTCGAACAGACGCGGCCAGAAAATCGGATCCTCGTGCACCACAACCACGTCTGCCGCCTCGAACCTGTCCAGCGCCTCGAAACCGGCCAGAGGCAGGCAGCGGCGGTACGCCTCCCCGGCACGGCGGTGACTGATGTAGTCCGAAAGCAGCCAGCAGACCCCGCGCATCAACTCCTCTCCCTGCGAACCGGCCAGGGGAAGAACATGGGCACTTGGGACTGGTATTTCCGGTAGGCCTCGCCATGGACATGCACGAGCTTGCGTTCCTCCAGCCAGGTGCCCAGAAGCACATAACCGGTCAGGGTCAGGCTAGTGATGAGGTTCGCCGCGTCGAAGCCGGCCGTGTGGGTCCAGAGCAACATGATGGCCCCGCCGTACCAGGGGTGG
>CAZPSN010000022.1:17058-33667 GCA_964589645.1 uncultured Desulfovibrionaceae bacterium | reverse complement strand
CACCCGCCCCAGGATGCCCGAGGTGCGCAGCGGTGCCGCATAGGGATTGCCGGCAAAGGAGCAGCGCGAACGCAGCTGGGCCAGACCGCCGACCCAGCCCAAATCGTACTCCCGCGCTCCGGCCCAGAACAGCCATGCGGCGCCAAGGAGCAGGCCCCAGCGCGCCAGGGCAAAGGGGCCGCTCCAGGTGAAAAAGGGCTCGCCGGCCAGGGCCTGCTTGCAGACAAGAAGGGGAATGACGCTCAGCACTGCAAACGAGTTGTAGGCCAGCCGGTAGTACGGACACAGACCCGGAAAACGCCGCGAAACCCAGGCCATCCAGAAGCGGCTGATGAACAGGCTGTGCAGCGCGCCCCAAAAGGCCCAGCCCAGTGCCAGCAGCGCTACCCCACGAGGGAGTCCCCTCCGGCCAGATCCCGGCCGACCGCGTCCTTGTCCCGGTCACGGGAATGATCCCGGGCCACCAGCATGTAGATGGACGGAATGACGAGCAAGGTGAAGAGCGTGCCCACGGCCATGCCGCCGACCAGCACCAGCCCGATGGAATTGCGGGCCGCGGCTCCCGCGCCCGTGACCAGGGTCAGGGGAAAGTGACCGGCGATGGTCGCGCCCGTGGTCATGAGGATGGGTCGCAACCTGGTCATGGATGCTTCGTGCACGGCCTCGCGCTTGGTGCGACCGAGCTTCTGCAACTGATTGGCGAACTCCACGATGAGGATGCCGTTCTTGGACACGAGCCCCACCAGGGTGACCAGACCGACCTGGGAATAGATGTTCATGGTCGTGGTCCAGCCCGTGGTCCAGAAGGCCACGCTGGGGTCGGGCATCTTCAGGAAGGTGAACAGAAGCGCCCCGAACATGGCCAGGGGCACGGATCCGGCCAGAATGACGAAGGGATCGCGGAAGCTGTTGAACTGCGCGGCCAGGACCAGGAAAATGAGCAGCACGGCCATACCGAAGGCGCCCAGGAACTTGTTGCCCTCTGTCCGCAGCTGGCGTGAGTCGCCGGTGTAGTCGAGGACGTAGCCCTTGGGCAGGATCTTCATGGCCTCGTCTTCCAGGAATTGCAGGGCCTCGTCCAGGGGCCGGATGGCCACGCCGCTGATCTTCACCGCGTTGAGCTGCTGGAAACGGTTCAAGGAGCGGGCCACTGTGGAATGCTCGATGCGGGCGATGGAGGACAGGGGCACGAGGTGTCCGTTGGGGCCGGTGACATGGATGTTCTGCAGCTGTTCCGGGGTCAGCCGGTCCACGCGCTGGATCTGGGGCACGACCTTGTAGCTCCGCCCGTCGATGTTGAAACGGTTCACGTAATTGCCGCCGAGCATGGCCGCCACGTCTCCGCCCACGGAGGCGAGGCTCAGGCCCATGGCCGCGACCTTGTCGCGGTCGATGGCCAACTCGGCCTGGGGCTGGTCGATCTTCACGTCGATGAGGGGCGGAAAGGCGAACATGCCGCTCATCATGGCTTTGTGCTGGATCTGACGGGCAAATTCCAGGATCTGCTCCTGGTCGGCCGTGGATGCGATGACGAACTCCACCGGAAAATCGCCGCCGCCGGGCAGGGCCGCCGGGGTGACCGGGAACATCTGGATGCCCGGAATTTTGGACAGCCCAACCTGCACGTCCGGCAGGATTTCGGCCACGGTGCGGTCGCGCTGCTCCCAGGGCTGCACGACCAGTCCGCTGAACCCGCTGGAAGGAAAGGTGACCTGAAAGGTGAACTGCGCTTCCGGCGTGTCCAGAAAAACCCTGTTGGCCGCGGCCGCATACTGGCTGGTCTGATCCAGGGTGGAATCGGCCGAGGCGTCCAGGATGCCGAAGATGACGCCCTGGTCCTCGGACGGAGCCAGTTCCGTGGCCGACATCATGTACATGGGCACGGACAAGAGACTGATCACGATCCAGACCAGATAGATGGCCGGCCGCGCGTTCAGGGTGCCATCCAGGACGCGGCCATAGAACCGGCGCAACTTACCGAAATCCCTGGCAATGCGACCGGCCAGGCCGTGCTCTTCCATACCGGGTTTCAGCAGTTTGGCGGACATGACAGGAGACAGGGTCAGGGCCACGACGCCAGAGATGGTCACGGCCCCGGCCAGGGTGAAGGCAAACTCGCGGAACAGGGAGCCGGTCAGCCCGCCCTGCAGGCCGATGGGCGCGTAGACAGCGGCCAGGGTCACGGTCATGGCCACGATGGGCCCGATCAGTTCCCGCGCGCCCAGCAGGGCCGCATCCAGGGGAGACTTGCCCTCGGACAGGTGACGCTCCACGTTTTCCACCACCACGATGGCGTCATCAACCACCAGGCCCACGGAGAGGACCACGGCCAAGAGCGTCAGCAGGTTCACGGTGAACCCGAAGGCCTGCATCAGGAAGACCGCGCCGATGAGGGACAGGGGAATGGCGATGACCGGGATGGCCACGGCCCGAAACGACCCCATGAACAGAAAAATGATGATGACCACGATGATGAGCGTGTCGCCCAGGGTCTTGACGACCTCGTGGATGGCGCTGTTGATGTACTCCGTGGCGTCGTAGGCGATGCGGCCCTCCATGCCCGAGGGCAGGGATTTTTGGATGGACTCCATTTCCGTGCGCACGAGCTTGATGACGTCGATGGAGTTGGCGTTGGGCAGGGGCCAGACGCCGATGAACACGGCCGTCTGCCCTGTGAAGCGCACTTCCGCGCTGTAATCCTCGGCGCCCAGGGCCACGTCGGCGATGTCGCCCAGCCGGACCACGGCCCCGTTCTCCTCGCGGATGGCCAGACGCTTGAACTCCTCGGCCGAACGCAGATCCGTGTCCGCCGTGAGGTTGATCTGGATCAGTTCGCCCTTGGTCTGTCCCAGGGCCGCGAGGTAGTTGTTGTCGCCCAGGGCCTGACGCACCGCGGCTGGGGTCACGTTCAGGGCGGCCATGCGCTCGGGCTTCAGCCAGATGCGCATGGCGAAGGTCCGCGCGCCGAGGATGTCGGCCTTCTGCACTCCGGTCAGGGCCGAGAGGCGGGGCTGGACCACGCGCATGAGAAAGTCCGTGATCTGGTTCTGTTCCAGGTCCGGGGAGGTGAAGCTCAGGTAGGCCGAGGCGAACTGGCTGTCCGCCGATTCCACGTTCAAAATGGGTACTTCCGCCTCGGGCGGCAGATCGCCGCGCACCTGATCCACCTTGGCGCTGATCTCGGACAGGGCCTTGATGGGATCGTAGTTCAGCTTGAGGCGGACGTTTATGGTCGAAAGGTTCTGGGCGCTCTGGGACTGGATGTAGTCGATGCCGTCGGCGGCCGCGATGGCCCGCTCCAGCGGCGTGGTGATGAAGCCGCGAACCAGTTCGGGACCGGCCCCGACATAGGTCGTGGTCACGGTGACCATGGCGTTGTCGCTGCGCGGATACTGACGGACCGTCAGGGTCAGGATGGCCTGGGCCCCGGCGAGGATGATCAACAGGTTGACGACCAGGGCCAGAACCGGACGGCGAATGAAAATATCTGTGAATTTCATGGTTTGAACCATTGTGCGCGCATCAGGAATTTGTCGGCGAAGGCGCCAGTTTGAAGTCCGGAGCCAGGGTGTTGTCCACAATGACGGACTGGCCGTTGCGGTATTTGAACACGCCCGAACTGACCACCGTGTCCCCGGGCTTGACCCCGCTGGTCACGGCCACGAAATCGCCCCGCCGCTCGCCCAGCTTCACGAACTGCTGGCGCAGGGCCAGCCCGGCCTGCGGGTCTGTCGCGTTGGCGGGCTCCACCAGAAAGACCGAGTCACTGTAGGCTGCGTACAACACCGACGTGGCCGGCACCAATACCAGATTCTCCTTCTCGGGCAAAACCACGGTCACGGTCACGTACATGCCCGGGCGCAGAATCTGGCTCGGATTCTTCAACACGGCCTGCATGCGCACCGTGCGCGTGGACGGATCGGCCAAGGGTTCGATGGCCGTGATGGCTCCGGTCAGGATCTGTCCGGGCAGGGCATCGGTAGCGACGCGGACCACGGCATCGGAACCGATTCGGGCCACCTGCTGCTGGGGCAAGACGAATTCGACATTGACGTTGTCCAGGTGCTGCAGACTGGCAAGGGGTGTGGAATCGCCCAGATTCTGGCCCAGATTGACCTGCCTGAGCCCCAGCGTGCCGTCAAAGGGCGCCCGGATGGTCTTCTTGGCGATGGTGGCCTTCAGGGAGTCCATTTCGGCCAGGATCTGGCGATGCTGGGCCAGGGCGGTGTCATATTCGGCCTTGGCCAACGTGCCCTGGGCCAGCAGGGATTCCATGCGCCGCAGGGTCACCCGGGCCAGGTTTTCGCTGGCCTCCAGGGCGCGCAACTGCGCCGCTTCCGCGGACACGTCCTGCTGCACCAGCACCGCGCCGGCCGCGACCCGGTCCCCGGAGTCGAATCCGATGCGCACGACCTTGCCAGGGGTCTCGGCGGTGATGGTCACGCCCTGCACCGCCGTGACCGAACCCACGGCCGAAAGCACTGTTTCCCACACGGCCGCCGTGGCGTTGGCCGTGGACACCACGGCAGGGGGCATGACCATGGACTCTCCCTGGGCGATCATCTTCCTGATCTGCAGGGTCTTGATGCCCGCCAGGACACCGGCCACGATGACCACCAACACAATCGCCGCGAACATTTTCTTGATCATATGCATTCTCGTCTTTTCAGTAACGCTTTTCACCACGTGTCGTCCCGCCAACAAACAAGGTCAGCAGGTACATGCAAACGCTGGGCGCGTAAATAGACAGTGTATTGTCGTCACACACGCGCCCTGTTTTCCGTGCAAAATCCAGGGCCGCGACCGCTGGAACGAACAGCACCAAACGACCCGCGCGGCTGAGCAATTTTCCGCGCCCCCTTTACGCGGCCCGGGTCATGTCCTAGGTTCAACACGGAAACCTTGCGGAATCGCACGACCCCATTCGCCACATTCCGCCCGCCCGAACCGCGACAACAACACACAAGCCACACGAGGTGCCCCATGCCTGTTCCCGGATTCACCGCGGACGAACTGTTCGCGCTCATCACCGGAACTGCGGACTTCCTGCTCCTGGACGTACGCAACCCGGCTGAATTCGACCGCTTCAAGATCGAGGGACCGCGCCCCATCGACATGATCAACGTGCCGTACATGGATTTCATCGAGCACGAGGACGCATCCGTGGCCAAGGTGCCCCAGGGCAAGCCCATCCGCGCCATCTGCGCCAAGGAAGGCTCGTCCAAGTTTGTGACCGAAATTCTGGAATCCCGCGGCTACACCGACCTCGGGCACCTTTTGGGCGGCATCAAGGCCTGGGGCAACCTGCTCACCCCGGTCCTGTTGCATGGCAGCGGCTACGAGCTGTATCAGTTCCGTCGTCCCGGCAAGGCGTCCTGCAGTTACGGCCTTGTTTTCGGCGGCGAGATGATGCTCTTCGACCCGTCCCGCAACGTGGAGTTCTACCAGCGATTCGCTGCGGATCATGGTGTGCGCATCGTCAAATCCTTCGAGACCCACAAGCAGGCCGACTACATCTCCGGCGGGCCGGCACTGGCCAGGAATCATGGCGTGGAGATGCTCGGCAACGACGCGGATTTCGGCGGCGCGGCCTTCCCATTCACCCCCGTGGCCGACGGGCAGATCTTCGGATTCGCCAGTGGCGGGCCGCAGGTAAAGGCTCTCCACACCCCTGGCCATACCCCGGGCAGCACCTGCTATCTCATCGACAACACGTATCTCGTTTCCGGCGACACGGTCTTCATCGAATCCGTGGGGCGGCCAGACCTGGGCGGGCAGGCCGAAACCTGGTCCAAATACCTGTTCAACACCCTGAACACGGTCATCAAGACCCTGCCGCCAACCACCAAAATCCTGCCCGCGCACTGGATGGACTGGAGCGAGGCCAGGCCAGACCTGGCCTTTGTGGCCAGCCTGGACGCGGTCATCAAACGCAACCTGGATATTTTTGCCATGAATGACGAGCAAGACTTCTACGCGTTCATCAAAGGCAATATGCGCCCACAACCCCCGGAATACGCCATTATCCGCGAAATCAACGCGGGCCTGCGGGAAGAGACGGATGAGAAGCAGGAAGTCCTGGACCTGGGCAAGAACGAATGCGCTGCCAGCGCCCGGGCCGCGGCTGGACACTAGGAAAAGCCTCCTGCGGGCAGGAGCGGAGGCCCCTGCTCCCCTTGTAAAGGGCTTGCCGCCACGAAAAAGGCCGGGGACTGCTCCCCGGCCTTCACTGACATTGCGCGCCATCCAGATCAGAACTTGTACGAAACACCCAGATCAATTGAGTATTCCTGCAGCGACGTATCGTAATCGCTCAACCCCTGCATCGCGTTTGATCCGGAGATGTGTACCGGCGGCGCATACATACCGCCCAGGTTGATCCACAGGTTGTCCATGGGCGAATATCCCACACCGGCCGTGAAATGGTGCTCCACCAGGGCCGGGAAGGCGATGTTCTCAAAGGCCCGGCTTTTTGTCAGGGGAGCCTTGCCGTAGTTGTATCCGGCCCGAAGCTTCCACTCGTCCGGCACCAGATCGTACTCCGCGCCCAGAGCCAGCACCAGTTGATCATCCCAGCTCATGTCAAAGGGGGGCAGGGGCGTTTCCGACTTGGGCATGTCGGGCTTCCCTTTGCCCATGGTCTGGGCCCAGTTGATCCATTTCAAATCCATGGCAAAACGCAGCCTTTCCGTGGGCCGGTAGCCCACGCCAAAAACCACCGCCTGGGGCAGGTCCAGATCCACCACATCCTTGCCCATGGCCGTGTCGAACTCATAGTCGTCGAACCATTGCTGGCTGATGTAGGCCAAGGACAGGGACCACTGCGCGTTGGGCCTCAAATAGGCGCCGACCTGGAATCCCCAGCCCAGACACGCGGTCTCGTCATGGTCCGAAACGCCGGCGGCCTCGTAACCCATGACGCCCCGGTCCAGATTCAGGGCCACGCCCAGGGAGAACGTGTCGCTGATCTTGTAGGCGAGGCCCGGCACGACCTTGAGCATTTCAAAGGACGTGAAGACATTGTTTCCGTACACGCCATCCCCGTACTTCACGCCCATTCCCGCCGAGCCGAAAGCGGCCAGGCCCAGGCTGAGCCGGTCCGTCACAGGATAGACCACGCCCAGGTTGGGAATGAAAGAGGACGGATACGAGCTGGACTTCTCCACAGTGGTGCCCGAAAGCGGGCCCATGAACGCGTTGTGCGTGGCCTCGTACTTCGTGGCCGGATTAAAAAAAGTCACGCCCAGGTCGAGCATGGCCGGCAGTTCGGTCATGGCGGCGGGATTGAGCGTGATCACGAACGAGTCGAGCGGCAGCGCCGAACCCGCCCCCCCCATGGACCGCTGCACCGCGCCGATGCCGATCAGTTCCATGCCGTTGGTGGCAAACGCGATCCCTGAACACATGAGAACCAGAATGCCTGCGGCCACGAGCCCCTTCCATGGCCTGAATTTCCGTCCCATCCTCCCTCCTCGCCGCGTTGCCTGCGGCTATTGCACCAGCGCGTCGGCCACCATGGACGACAAGAACTGGACTTCGACCCCCAATTTGTAATGCGTGTTGATATTTCCGAGTTGCGTATGACAGTTTTCGCAGGCCGTGACCAGGATGGCGTTGTCTTCCGGTCCGATCTTGCCGTGATTTTGTATCTGCTCCGCCTTGATCCTGGACGACTTCATGCGGAAGTCCAGGGTCTCGTCGCCCAGGGCCACAAGTCCGCCACCGCCGCCGCAGCACCAGTTGGCGCCCGGTTCCGGCGACATCTCGCGATAATCCGCGCACAGGGTTTTCAAGATGAAGCGAGGCTCGTCCAGAACGCCCCCGTTTCTGCCCAACTGACAGGGATCATGATATATCACGGGCCGGGAGACGCTCCCCTGCCGCACCCGGATGCGGCCCTCGCGGATGTAGCGGGCATGCACCTCGGTGATGGAGGAAACCGTGAAGGGCTGCCGGCCGGAAAGCTGCTTCATGACCCGGAAGGCCGTGCCGCATTCGCAGATGACCACTTCCCTGACCCCAAGACGCAGGGCCTCGTCCACGATGCGGTCCAGGATGAGCTTGGTCTTGGTCGGATCACCGACAAAGGCGCCGAAATTGACCGCCTCGAAAAAGCTCAAGGTCCAGTTTTCCCGGGCCGCGTTGAACACGGCTGCGGCCGGCACAATGGAATGCGCGCCGGCCAGGGCCACATAGAGCATGTCCGCGCCCTGCACCTCCGTGGGGATGGGCGATGGCGACTCGGTCATCCAGCGTTCCAGCACCTTGGACTCCAGGCGCTTGATGCCGTCCAGGAAGCGGGGCTTGATGGCCTCGACGTTCTGGCCCTTGGCCACGGACATGTCGGCCAGCATGGTCAGGGTTTCGGGTTCCGCCCCGGCGCCGATCAAGAGCAGCTTGGCGATGGACACGATCTGCTGGGTGTCGATGCCAAAAGGGCAGTACAGCATGCAGCGTCGGCAGCCCGTACAGGTGTAGGCGGCTTCCTTGAGCTCCTCGATGGCCGTGTCGTCCAGGGACTTGGCCTGCCCCCAACCGGGCAGAATGGAGCCTTGGGCCTTGAAGTATTTCTTGTAGATACGCCGGACCACCTCGGCCCTGTGCGCCGGCGAATAGCGGGGCAGGGGCATGGAGGCGTGGGCATGGCAGGCCGGAGTGCACAAGCCGCACCGGGAACAGGTCTCCAGATAGATGTCCATGGGCCGGTTCAGTTTGGACGCAAACAGAGTCAGCAGTTTCTCGCGTATGCTTTCGTCCATGGCCTACCTCCGGCGCAGCATGTTGGCGGGGATGCTCAACACGAAATGCATCATTTTGGAAAAGGGGAACACCATGAGCAAAAGATTGGCAAAAAACACATGCAGGACAAGGATGAAGCTGTGCCCGGAGCCGGTCACGGCGTCCACGGACGGAGCCAGGCGGACCAGACTCATCAGATATTCCCGGTACTCGGTCACGCCAATGGAATCGAAGCCGTACAGCCGCCGGGCCAGATGCATCTCGGACCCAAAGACCACGGTCAGCAGCAGGATGATAAGCAGAAAATAATCCTCGGGCACCGAAAGGTCCTTGGCCGGCGGCACGAAGCGCCGAAAAAGCAGAAAGAGCAGGCAGACAAAGGCCGTCACACCCATGAATCCGGCTCCGGCAAAAATCTCATGAGGCCATATCTGCAGCCATGGCATGTCCGCAAACAGTTCCAGATGTCCGAGGGCCAGCACGGCCACGGCAAGGTGAAAGAGCATGAGCACCACCCAGAGCACAGGACTCTGCCTGCGAACCATGGGCATGAACAGGGCGTCGGTCAGGGCGAAAAGCCAGGCCGGATGCCGCTCGGGATACAGCTTGAGACTCGGCGCGAAGGCCGGCCGACGCACGATCCGCAACACTCCCCAGACCATGCCGGCAACGAAAATCACGGCCGCGGCATAGGTCATGGGCACCAGCACCAGATAGGTCAGGGTCTCCATGGACGCATCCTCCGCCCGGCATGTGGCCGGGCACAAAAAAGGCCCGGACAGTCCGGGCCAATCCTACGCCGTGCGTTTAACGTAAAATGTCGCTCCGTCACCCGTTTCCTCGACCTTGACGATCTCATTGCCGCTGGACTGGGCCCAGGCCGGAAAATCGGACAGGGCGCCGGGATCCGTGGTCCGGGCCTCGATGATCTGGCCAATTTCCACCGTCTTGATTTCCTTGCTGATTTTCACCACGGGCATGGGGCAGGGCAGCCCGCTCAAATCGATCTTCTTCTCCACTTTGACTTCGCTCATAACGTATCTCCTTAAAAAGTATGAATTAAAGAAACAACTGCACCTTGCTCTTCTTGGCCTCGGCGAGGAACGTGGCCACCCCCGCATACTTCAGATCCGGGTAGTCGATCATCTCCTCACGCTTGAAGCCCATGAGGTCCATGGACATCTCGCAGATAACAATCCGTACCCCAATCTGGGCGGCCATGTCGATCATCTGGTCTAGCGATGCCACATTCTTCTTCTTCATCAGATCCTTGAGCATGACCGTGCCCATGCCGCCCATGTTCATCTTGGACAAGGTGGCCTTGTTCGCGCCCTTGGGCAGCATCCAGCCGAACATCCTGCCCATCAGATCCTTGCCCGCCACGACCTTGTCCGGCTTGCGGAACAGCGGCGTGCCCCAGAAGGTCAGAAAAATCACCGCTTCCATGCCCATGGCCACGGATCCCGTGGCGATGATGAAGGCGGCCAGGGCCTTGTCCAGGTCTCCGCTGAACAACACCATGGACATCTTGTCCTCCTGGCCGCTGCTCTTGATCTGCCCCAATTCCTTGCGCAACGCGTCCATCTGCTCCTGCAACTGCTGCATATCGCTCATTGTCCCCTCCTTGTCCGGATGCCCGGAACCCGTGTTTGCGTTCAATCGGTTTAACAACCTGCTGACGGTGCCGATCCGGCCGGATCAGGTCGCGTCGGTCCGGTGGCGGAAACCGCGTCCATGGCCGCCTTGAGCATGGCCAGGGTGGCCAGCAGATCCACGCGCTGCCCTTCCGACAACCGGCCCAGGATGGCCCGGTTGACCATCTGCACATGCCCGTGGGCCGTGGCCCACTTTTCCTGGCCCAGGGGAGTGAGTCCCAAAAGCACCACCCGGGAATCCCCGGGATCGGGCAGACGCTGCAACAACCCCTTGCCCACCAAACCTTCAATGATCTTGGTTACCCGGCTCTTGGCCACGCCCAGCGCGGCGGCGATACCCGTGGCGGTCAGGTAGCGATGATTCTCGAACAGGCGCAGGCAACGCAATTCCGCCTCGTTCACACCGAAAAGTTCGCACTGCGCCCGGGCACGTTCATGGCATTTCCGATTGAGATCTTCGATAACTTGCCTGAATCTATCAAGATGATCTAATGAAACGCTTTCATCTCGTGTTTTTTTGTTCATGGAGTGAATAATATACCCGGCCTCATATTCCGTCAAGAGTCTTCCGTGCTTTTCACGTGAACGCATACCATGCATGCAGCACCCCCGCCAGCCCGAATCCCCTGATGCAGGAGAAAAAATCGCTGGCCCTGGACCGGACAACCAGATTAGTATTTCCCACGGGCCGGAGAATCCGGCCGGTTCGAGGAGCATAAACCATGAGCGGATCCTGTTTCGAGGACGCGGACCTTTTGAATGTGTGCCGGGACAGCATTGATTACCAGGGCATCGTCCGGCACATCAACGACGGAGTGCTCATTGCCCGCGAGGGCAACATCATCTTTGCCAACGGCGCTTTTTGCGAGATCGCCGGCGGGAGCCAGGAAAGCCTGCTCGGCAAGCCCTTTGCCGATCTGGTCATCCCCGGGGACCGCGACCGGGTGCTCCGCTATTGCGTGGACAAGCTCTACACGCCAGAGCTCTCCGATCGCATCGAATTTTCCATCTCCCGGTCCCCGGAAGATGCCATCGTCGAGATGAAGCTGACGGTCATCGACTGCGGCGGGCCCGCCATCCTCGCCGCCATCACCGACATCACGGAGCGCCGCAAGACCCGCAGCGAGCTGCAGCGGGTCAAGGATCGCCTGGAGAGCATACTTCACGCCATGAACGATGTGGTCGTTTCGCTTTCCCCCATCGATCAATCCATCCTGGCCATCAACCCGGCCGCGGAAGCCCTGTACGGCATCCCTCGCCGCGCGTTCAATGCCGGAGCCATGCAGCTCATGCATTTCGTGCATCCCGAGGACAGGGAGCGCGTCCACGAATTTTACCATTCCCTGGTCGATGAAGAGTTCGGAGAGATGCAGTACCGCATCATCAGCAGCAACGGCCGCGTCAAATGGGTCCACGACGAGGCCCACCTGGTCTACTGCACGGCCCGCGCGGTACGGCGCATTGATCATGTCATCCGGGACATCACCGAGCAGAAGGAGGCACTGGACGCTCTGACCCGCAGCGAGGAAAAATACCGGGATTTCTTCCAAAGCACCAAGGACATGGCCTATTCCGTGACGCCCGACGGAACGTTTCTCGACATTAACGAGGCGGGAATCCAGATGCTCGGCTTTTCCAGCCGCGAGGAGGCCCTGGCCGGCAACCTGAAGCAATTTTATGAAAATCTGTCCGAGCGGGCCGACCTCCTGGCCCAGATCAACGAGGACGGATTCGTCACGGACAAGCATGTCCGTTTCCGCCTCAAGGACGGCCGGTCCATCGAGGTGGCCATCACCGCCCGGGCGAAAACCGATAGCGGAGGCTACCTGCTCTACTACGAAGGCATCGCCCACAACATCACCCAGGCCTTGGAGGATCAGCGCAACCGCGTGCTGCGCAATGCGGCCGGAGGCATGTGTCACTACCTGAACACCCACCTCATGCATATTCTGAGCGCCAAGGACGGAATCCTGGAAGAACTCGAGACTCTGGACGGGCTTTCCGCCAACGTCCCGGCCCAGACCATAACAGCGTGGAAAAACGCGTCCTCTTCCCTGCGCACGTATTGCGAAGGCCTGGATCTGGCCTACCGCAAGATCACAGCCGTGACCAAGGCCTTCAACTCGGCCTTCCTGACCTACAAGGAAGAGGCCTATCTGGACAAGGCCATCCTGGACATCTTCAATTCCTGCCTGGGCGATCCCCTGGAGTGTGCCGCGCCCCCCGGCCAGGAAAAAGGCAGGACGCCGTGATGCCAAGAAGCGATCCGGCAGCACTGTCGAGCCAAGGGGAATGACCCCATGCACATTCTGAACTGGATTGGCCTGCTCTTCCTGACCGCGCTGGCACTGAGCGCAGCCGGCCACGCCCTGCTGCGCAAAAGCGATTCGCGTTCGGCCCTGGGCTGGGTGGCGGTCTGCCTGACCTTTCCGCTGGCCGGGCCAATTCTGTACATCCTCTTCGGGGTCAACAGGGTCCGCCGAAGCGCGAAACGCAGACGCCGTGAAATCGACGCCCTGACTGGCCGGGAGAACGCCGCCCAGCCCACATACCAGGGCGCGAGCATCAACCCGACCCTGCTGCACCAGTCTTTTCAGCGTCTGGAGCGCGTGGGGCGCCATGTTTTGGGCAGCGAGCTCATCGGCGGCAACTGCGTGGAGCCCCTGCACAACGGCGACGAGGCCTACCCCGCGATGCTCAAGGCCATGGAAGCGGCCAGCAAAAGCATTTACCTGACCACCTATATCCTCGACACGGACAGCCTGGGCATTAAATTCATCGACACCCTGACCCGGGCCGTAGGACGCGGAGTCGACGTGCGCGTGCTCATCGACGGTGTCGGGGAAAAATACTCCTGGCCCCTGGCTTCCCGCCTCCTGCGCGAACGCGGCGTGCCCACGGCCCTGTTCATCCCTCCTCGGCTCTTCCCTCCGGATCTGCACATGAACCTGCGTAATCACCGCAAGATCCTGGTGGTCGACGGAACTCTGGGCTTTACGGGCGGCATGAACATCAGCCAGAAACACATTCTTGCGGCAAAAACGGCCCGCCCGGTCACGGACCTGCATTTCATTTTGTGCGGCCCCGTGGTCGATCAGCTCCAGGACACGTTCATTGATGACTGGTTTTTCGCCACCAAGGAACGCTTCATCCCTCCCGTGAGCGGCGCGGACCCGTCGGGCGACTGCCTGACCAGAGCCGTGGTCGACGGCCCGGACCACACCTCCGAACCGCTGAAAACCTTGCTGACCGGAATCGTTTCCGCAGCTTCGACCTCCATCCGGATCATGACGCCGTATTTCCTGCCACCCCGATCCCTGCTCATGGCCCTCAAATCGGCCCAGCACAGGGGGGTGCGCGTGGAAATCCTGCTCCCGGGGCGCAACAACCTGCCATTCGTGCACTGGGCCACCTGTCATATTCTGGACGACCTGCTGCGCACGGGCCTGCATATCGCCTTCCAGCCCGCGCCCTTCTGCCACACCAAGCTCATGCTCGTGGACGGGTGCTACGTGCATCTGGGTTCAGCCAACCTGGACTGCCGCAGCCTGCGGCTCAATTTCGAACTGACCCTGGAGGTCTTCGACCAGCTCCTGGCCGAGAGCCTGACCCGGCATTTCGACACCGTCATGGCCAAAAGCCGGCCCGTGACCCGCCAGGAGCTGCTGAACCGCTCTCTGCCCGTGCGCCTGCGCGATGCCTTCTTCTGGTTGTTCACACCCTATCTGTGAAAACCGGCTCGCCCGTGGATCCATATCCTGCGCTCTCCCTTGTGGTCCACTGTTGCTTTCCCGCAGTCTT
The DNA here is from genome assembly GCA_964589645.1 of uncultured Desulfovibrionaceae bacterium. Classification (GTDB taxonomy): domain Bacteria; phylum Desulfobacterota; class Desulfovibrionia; order Desulfovibrionales; family Desulfomicrobiaceae; genus Desulfomicrobium. Next base: position 19,472 of record CAZPSN010000022.1, on the reverse strand, counting down.
GGGTTCACACTCGGTAACAGGCCTGCCACGCGCGCAGGCTCCCACGCCAACCCAACCATCGGAGGACTTCATGCAGTTCGGAGCGAGAAATCAGATCAAGGCCACAGTGGAATCGGTGAAGAAGGGTGACATCATGGCCCAGGTGCGGTTCACGGTGGAAAACCCCTGTCAGATGGAGTCGGTCCTGACCACGGACTCGGTCAATGAGCTTGTCCTGAATCCGGGCGATGAGGTCATGCTGGTCATCAAGGCCATTCACGTCATCCCCGTCAAGGCATAGGCCGCGGAACTCATTCCCGCACCTAATGCCCGCGACGCCGGTTGTCGCGCATGTTCAGGATAAGGGCCACGGCAATGGTGCCGTAGGCCACGAAGCTGCGGAAATATTCGCCCAAGGCCGCGTTGCTGAAGATGTTCTGCCCGGCCTGGGGTGAAACGATGAAGAGGGTGTGGAAGAGAATGAGGCCCAGCAGGGCGTGTCGTACTCGCACGCGCGCCATGGTCGCGCCACCGGCCAGCAGGGCCGCGCTGGAAAAGATGTCCGCGTTGAGGTGGGCCGTGTACACGTTCAGCATGCCGATGTTTTCCAAAAACACGATCTGCCCCAGGGCGCCCAGCACCATGGAGGCCATCATGGCCCGGATGCGGATGCGGTCCGCGTCGAGGCCCAGCAACACGGCCCGCTCCCAGCTCTCCCCCACGGCCCGGACATGGGCTCCGGCCCGGGTGCGGTCGAACAGATACAGACCCAGGGCCACCAGCCCGACCACCAGCATCATGCCCGCCGGCACATCCACGCCGCCCACGGGCAGCGACCAGAATCCAGCCAGAACATCCCGGTACTCCGCCAGATCGACCATGCTGCGCACGCCCACCCCGCGCGACAGGACAATCTCCGCGTTGCCCACGGGCCACCATTTTCCATGCCCGGCCAGGAAACAGAGCTGGTACAGACTGGTGCCCAGAAAACCGATGACCATGGTGGTGATCATTTCCTGTCCGCGCACCCGGTTGACCGCGTGCCCCACGGCCACGCCCAGGACACAGGCCAGGCCACAGCCCAAGCCCGCCGCCAGAAGCAACCCCGACCATCCCGCCACCCGCTGATCCAGAATGAACAGCAGGGCGGTCTGGGCGGACATGGCCCCAAGAGTGACGGCGAAATTCAGGCCCAGGCCGGCCCGGATGGGCACGATGAGCGCGAGCACCAGAATGCCGTCCCGCACAAAGCGGGTCAGGACCTCTTCTGTCACAAAGGCGGCGCTCATGCCGGAAAAATGCCAGCCCGCAAGCCCCAGCAGGACAAAGAGCAGGGGCACGGGATTGATCACCTCCCCTCCCGGACCCGGGCCAAGAGCGCGAAAAGAATGATCGCATTGGTGATGAGCATGCGCACGATCTCGGCGGACTCGGGCACCAGCAGCGCATTGGCGATGGGAGCGGAGAAAACAAGGAGACCCTGGAACAGCACGGTACCGAGCACGGCCTGGCCAACGCCGATCCCGGACCGGCCCATGCCGCCGATGAGCACGGCCGACGCCGCCGGAAAAGCCATCATGAGCGGCGCGTCGTACAACTCCAGAAAGCCGTAGCTCTGCGCGTAGACCGTGATGCCGGCGGCGCCGAGGCAGGTGGAAAGCACCACCGCACCGGAACGAATGCGGTCCACATCCACCCCCGCAACCCTCGCGAACGCTTCGTTCTCCCCGGCGCTGGACATGGCCAGACCCAGGCGGGTGCGGAAAAACGCGTGAAGGCCTAAGCACACGGTCGCGTAGCCCAGCAGCATACCCAACGGCAGGAGCACACCACCCGGTTGCACAGTCCACAATTTGTTCAGGGCTTTGCCGAAATATGGCCCCAGACCGATGGTCGGACGCAGCCCCTGTCCACCGATGGGCCAGAGCATGGCTGGGTTGGAGAACGGGGCCAGAACCCAGAACAGGTTCATGAGGGACACGAAGGAAAAACCGATGAAGGTGGACGCGATCTCTTCTCTGCCCCGCACCCGCCGCAGAAGATGGCCGTAAATCCAGCCCAGCACCAGGGCTCCGGGGAGGGCCAGGGCCACGGCCGCCAGGAACCCGGCCAACCCGGTCAGCCTCATGTTCACGGCCAGACACATGCCCAGCAGCCCGGCGATGACAGACACGGGCAGACCAAAATTGATGCCCAGCCCCGCATTGTACATGGGCAGCATGGCCAGAACCAGCACGCCGTTCATGGGCAGGCGGACCAGCAGATCTGAAACGAGGCCGCCCACGGGAAGATCGAGCCAGGCGGCCAATATCGCAAGGCCCAGCACAAAGGCGGACAGCATCCATTGCGCGCTGTTCACACGCCCCCCCCGAACATGAGCCTGGTTACGGTCAGTTCGTCGGTTTCGCCCGGGACCACGGCCGCGCAGCACCCCT
>CAZPSN010000022.1:0-17048 GCA_964589645.1 uncultured Desulfovibrionaceae bacterium | reverse complement strand
CACGGATGACGGCCAATCGATGACAGAGCCGGCGCAACTCGTCGAGTTCGCTGGAAGCGATGACAAGACTCATGCCCTGTTCCGCGTTGGCCCAGCCCAACAGGTTGAGCACGGTCTCCTTGGCCGCCAGATCAATGCCCCGGGTGGGCTCCGAAACAAACAGCAGACGCGGCCGATCCGTCAGCACCCGGGCGATGCAGACCTTCTGCTGGTTCCCGCCGGAGAGCTGACCAACGGGCTGATCGATGTCCACACAGACGATGCCCAGCTTTTGGACCATGTCCTCGGCGTGCGCGCGGACCAGCTTGCGGTCCAGAAAGCCGCACAGTCCCAGGGGCCAGGCGGCGGCAAATCTCCGTCCCTTGTGGACGGCGGAAAAGACGATGTTCTCTGCCACGGATCGCTCCGGCAGCAGCCCCTGATGCCTGCGGTCCTCGGGAATATAGGCGCTCTCGAAGCGTAACCGCGCACTCGTCTCATGGATGCCGGCCCATGTTCCGGCCCAGCAGGCCTGCCCTCCGGCCCGGGCCAGTCCCAGCACGCCCGGAGCAACGGCCAGCTTGCCGTGCCCCGAAAGGCCGGCCAAGCCCAGCACCTCGCCCGTCCCCAGGTCCAGATCAAGCTGGTGGACCCGCTCGCCGGGCAGGTCCACGCGCAGGCCCCGGACAGCAAAAAGCGTGGCGGCCGGAGCGGGGCGCGCGTGTTCGTGCCCGCCTCCTCCCGCTTGCGCCATGAAGCGCAACACATTGTCCGCGGCAAAGTCATCCCGGCCAAGCCGGACCGCGACGCAACCGTCGCGCAGCACGGTCACGGCCGAACAGACGGCAAAAAGATCCTCCAGGCGATGCGACACATACAGCACGCCCACCCCGCGCCCGGCCAACTCCGTGAGGGCCGAGTGGAACAGGCTTCGGGAGTCCGCGTCCAGGGCGGACGCCGGCTCGTCCAACAGCACAAGGCGCAGATCGTCGCGGCTCAGTTCGCGCGCCGCCTCCGCCAGGGTGCGCACGGCCAGGGGAAGATCCCGAGCCGACGTAGCGGGGAAAAGTCGCACGCCCAGACGGGTGAGGGCCCGCGTCGCGGCCCGGGCATTGGCCTGACGATCGACCAGACCCAGTCCCGACGGCAGGGGCCAGCAGGTGGCATGCACCCGCTCGCGGCCCAGCGTCACATTGGCTGCAAGGCTCAAGCCCGGGATGAGCACGCTTTCCTGATGCACGAACCCGACCCCGCGGGCCCGGGCTTCCCGGGGAGAGCCCGGCCCGTACGGCTGCCCGGCCAGGGTCATCCGGCCCGAGCATCCGCCCGTAAGCGGAATAGTCGGATGGCCGGCCACGATACGCAGCAAGGTGGTCTTGCCCGACCCGTTGGCTCCGACCAGTCCATGGATCTCGCCGGGGTCGATGCGCAGGTCGACCCCGGAAAGCACCGTGGCCGGACCAAACTTCTTGGTCAGGCCACGGATGTCCAGGACGGGCCCGGTCATGATAAACGCCCGCCGAGGGGTGAACAGTTCATTTAATAAATGACGGAATCCATGATGATCAGATGGTAGTTGTCCAATTCCGGCTTCATGCGCGCAAAGGACACGTCCACGCCGGCGACCTTCCTGGCCAAAGCCTTGAGACCGGCTTCATCCTTGAGGACCAGCTTCTTGTCCAGCACGCCCCGGGCCAACTCCACGGAAAACTCCGGAAAGAACACACCCACGGACACGGGCCAGGTGGACAGGCGCCCGGCGCATCCGGCCGCGGCGGCCTTGTCCTTGATCATGGCGTTGATCGTGTCGAAATCGCCGGCGTCCTCGGGCTTGATCTCCAGGCCCATGGCCGCGGGATAACCCTGGGTCGGCGTGGGGCAGCACTGTTCGGGCATGATGAAGCCGAGTTCCAGGGCCTTGGCGATGATGACGTCCTGCATGGGGCAGTTGGTGCCGAAGATGGCCGTGTCCTTGCCGTACTTGGCGATCTGGCGCGGGATGTCCTCGCCCAGGAACTGCAGCATGGCCGAGGGACCATTGCCGGTCTGGGGATCCGGAGTGCCGACCTCCACAAAGGTCATGCCCAGCTTCGCGGACGTGGCCTTCATGGCGTCCCGGCGCTTGACCAGCAGTTCCTTGGCCATGTGCGTGGGGAAGGAATAATGAATGAAGGTCTTGGCGCCCATCTTCTGGGTCTTGGCCGGAATGGTCTCGCCGCGCCGCAGCCAGTCCGTGTCCAGGGCCAGGTCCACGTACTTGGCCATCATGTCCGGATCGTCCCAGATGGGCGCGGTGATGACGAGCATGTCCGGCCGCTTCTCCTTGACCTTCTGGATGGCCGGCAGAATCCCGGAATACCCGGCGCAGATCACGATGGCGCGCATATCCTTTTCCGCTCCGAGACTGATGATCTGGGTCAGGGCCGTTTCCTGTTCGGCGGAAAAATTATCCGGCAGCACGATGTGCTTGACCTCGTCCGGGTACATCTTGACCATCTTGTCGCCGCCCCGGAACTCGTCCTCGCTGGCCGACAGGGTCGGCGTGACCACGCCGATGCGCGGCCCGGCCTGGGCCGAAATCCCCATCAACACGAACACCACCGCCAACATCAACACATGCATCCCTCGACTCCGCATCGCACACCTCCATAAAATTGTTGTCATTCGCGCACCAGTTCCAGGAATGCCTGCACCCGCAGACGCAGACGTTCCGTATCGCTTTGGGAATAATCGGTTTCCACTTGCAGATAGGGCAGCCCCAGACTCTCCTGCACATGTTCTCGAACCATGTGGGACTCGATGTTGTAGGTGTGGCAGCCGGACCAGGTCAGTTCCACCACGCCCTCGATATGAAACTCCCGCACCAGTTCCGTGAGCAGATCCAGGCGGACCGTGTTCGGGGTCATGCACGGACAGGGAATGGCCAGATACTTCTCGGCCAGGGCCGTGAGCGGGTCGCCCGTCTCCGCCACCAGCCGCCCCACGGTCTTGAGCCCTCCGCAATTTTCCAGGGCGGCCACGACGCCGCCGCTGCCCTCGATGACGTCAAGCAGCTTCTTGTTGGTCGTCGGACAGCCCGTGACCAGGATGCGGGGACGGCGACGCATGTCCGTCAGAAAAACGGGATCAGCACCGCGACCGGCCAGATCGTCCATGGCCAGGCGCATTTCGGCCATGCGCTGAGGCAGATCGAGCTCAAAACCGCCAGGGTCGGCGATGATTTCCATTTCCCGCCCGAACACGAGGGGCACAGCTCCCGTGTTCATGCGGTACAGGTCCTGCTGGGTGCGGCGCATGGCGTTGTAGAGCACGATCTGTTCGCCGAGGATCTCGTCCGTGATCTGGCGGCCCGTGACGGTCTGGAGCAGATCGCGGACCTTGACCAGTTCCCCGCGCCATTGCGCCAGACTTTCCGGGGTTCCGGCGGTCTGGGGCAGATGCAACAGGTGCACGGGCTTGAGCCGGGCCAGCAGCTCGAACATCTTCTTTTTCCCATCGCAGGTCAGATCGGCCAGAATATAGTCGGTTTCATGGAAATAGGGGCAGGTGTCGGTCAGACCGAACCCGTAGCTGGACTTGATCAGCGGGCAGAGATTGCGCGGCAGGTGGGCTTCCGCTGCCGCGACAGGCCGGTCCGATCCGGCGCACAGGGAAACAGGCACGGCCCCGGCCGCGGCAATGATTTCCTTGGGCGTGAAGGCACAGTAGACCGCCACGACCTTGCCGCCCTGATCCTTGAAGCGGGCCGTGTCCCGGAACACCCGCTCGCTGATGTTCTCCAGGTATGCGGCATCGTACCGCTGGCTGTTTTTTCTCTGCGAGTGTGTCATGCGAGCAGCCTCTCGCCCCACAGGGCCGCGCCCAGGGCGCCGGTCATGTCCGGTTCCGCCGGGACGAGGAGGGTCTCGCCGAACACGGTGCGGGTCTGCTCGGCCAGGAGGTGGCGCATGCACGGGTTGTGGGCCACGCCTCCGACAAAGACGAGAGGCGGCACCAAACCGACCCGACCGAGCATGTTCGCCGTGCGCCGGGCAATGGACAGGTGCAGGCCCAGGGCGATGTTCTCGGGCCGCACTCCTTGGGCCATGAGGGACGTGGCCTCGGTCTCGGCAAAGACCGTGCACATGGAATTGATGAGCGGCGGCGAGTCACCGCCCAGGGCGTAATGGCCGAATTCGGCCACGGGAATCTGGAAGATCTGGGCCGTGTACTCCAGGAATTTGCCCGTGCCCGCGGCGCAGCGGTCGTTCATCTCGAACTTGCCGACCCGTCCGCCGGGTATGAGCGACATAGCCTTGGTGTCCTGGCCGCCGATGTCGAGCACGGTGCGGACCTGTGGAAAATGCCGAAAGGCGCCCAGCCCATGGGCCTTGATCTCGGTGATGGTTTCCACCGGCATGCCCAGGTCCAGATCCTGGACCAGCTTGCGGCCGTAGCCCGTGGCCACGACCAGCCGGCCCTCGAGGCCATCCAGCAGGGTCCGCAACTGCGCCACGGGATCAAAGGTGGTCGGAGCCTGCCGCTTCTCCACCACGTCTCCCCCGCACAGGCCCACCACCTCGATGGAGCGCGAACCGATATCGATGCCGAGAATCATCCGAGTGTTTCGAGGAACGCTTCGGCCAGGGTCTTGGGTTGCCCCACATCCTCCATGGAGCAATCCGCCTCCAGGGACTTGGTTGCTTTCTGCGTCATCAGGACCTCCTTCGCAAATTTCCCATTGTCCGCGGGAAAACGCTCCAGGATGCAAATTCCATTATGTGATGCGTGACCCGATGTTAGATCAATAATTTCAATATTATCCCATATGACGACTGCTCGGAAAACGATTATGCTTTGACGACCCGCCTCCAAGCCTTTATGCATCACAAGGCGAACAATGTTGCACCCGAGCCAAGGAGGAGCACAATGACCCGGGAATTCACCGTTTCCACCACCTGCCCCCACTGCGGGCACATGGCCACGGCCGAGCATGACAGCCAGGACATGCAGAAGGCCTATGGCAACGACCCGACCATCTCGGTGCTGTGCACCAATTGTCAGGCCAATTTTGATCAGCCCATGGGACTGGCCTGCGCCGAATGGGATGATTTTTGCCAGGAAATTTCACTGCCCGCTGACGTCTGAACCCCTTCTCCACGGGAGCAATATGATCTTTGTCGTGACCAAATGCGTCGAATGCCCCTTTCTGAGCGTGACCAACGGCCAGCGCGTCTGCAACGTGGCCACCCCCAGGCATCGCCCTATCACCGGCGACGAGGAGCGCCCCTCGTGGTGCAAAATGCGCAAGGAACAGATCATCGTCCGCGATTTCAAATAGGATCCGGCCGGTATGACTTCCGTCTTTCCAGTTGAAGTGTCATTTGCTATCTGCTACAAGATTCACCATTGTCAAAATGGTGAGGAAATGAGGCACGATTGACAAAGACATGCCTTGGCCATAGGGAAAGCCTTTGCAAACTCTTTTTCCGGAAGGAAAAATTTTGAGGAACAACATCTAAGGAGGAATTGAGCATGGCAAACATTGAATTCCAGGGTAAAAGTTTCGAAATCGACGAAGACGGCTTCCTGCTGAGATTTGAAGAATGGACCCCCGAGTGGGTTGAGTACGTCAAGGAAAGCGAAGGAATCGCCGAAATCACCGACGCTCACCAGCAGATCCTGGACTTCCTGCAGGACTACTACAAGAAGAACGGCATTGCCCCCATGGTCCGCATTCTTTCCAAGTCCACCGGCTACAAGCTGAAGCAGATCTACGAACTGTTCCCCTCCGGCCCCGGCAAAGGCGCCTGCAAGATGGCTGGCCTGCCCAAGCCCACTGGCTGCGTGTAGTCCGAAAGCTTTTCAAAAAAAAAACCCTGCCTGGCAGGGTTTTTTTTTGCCGTCACGGACTGACGGATTCCGGCAAACGACCATAGGTTTCAGCCAGGGCGCGCATGCGTTGCGCCAGCTTGGCCGAAAGCAGTTCGGGGGCCATGCGCCACCCCCAGTTCCCTCCAGCCACGCCCGGGATGTTCATCCGCCCGGCACCTCCAAGATCCAGATAATCCTGCATGGGGATGACGCACCAACGGGCCACGCTGCCCAAAGCCATGCGAATCAGCAACGCGGCCGCGCCGCCCTCGTCCACCTCGTACCCGGCATACCGGCCCACGCGCCCCCGGCCCTGGGCGTCCAACTCGCCTGCAAACCAGCCTCGCGTGGTATTGTTGTCGTGGGTGCCGGTATAGACCACGCTCTCCCGAGTGATGTTGTGGGGGATGTAGGCATTCTTGCCCATATCCGGGGAAAAGGCGAACTGCAGGATCTTCATCCCCGGAAAGCCGAACTCCTGCATGAGCGCTGTCACGTCGGAGGTGATGACGCCCAGGTCCTCGGCCACCAGGTTCAGATCCGGAATACGTCGGGTCAGGGCGGAAAAGAGCTTGCGACCAGGGCCTGGAACCCAGACCCCATTCTCGGCGGTGCGTTCGCAGGACGGGACTTGCCAGAACCCGCAGAACCCCCGGAAGTGGTCCAGACGGATGACATCGAACCGTCTGTTTTCGTGGCGCATGCGCCGGATCCACCAGGCAAAACCATCCTTCTCATGACGTTCCCAGGCGTAGACCGGATTGCCCCACATCTGACCCGTCTCGGAAAAGTAGTCTGGAGGCGCGCCCGCGCAATAGACCGGCAGTCCTTCGTCATCGAGTTCGAACAGTTCACGGTGGGCCCAGACGTCGCAGCTGTCCAGGCTCACATAGATGGGCACGTCCCCGAACAATTCCACCCCCTGCGCGGCAGCGTAGTTACGCAGATTCTCCCAATGCAGTGCGAAGAGATACTGGAAATAGCGCTCGCGCAGAATTTCGAAACCGAGTCGCTCACGAGCCCCCTCCAAATCCAGAGGATCGCGCAAACGCAAGCCCCGCGGCCACAGATACCAGGGCGCACCCTGCTCCTCGCCCTTGATGGCCATGAACAGACAGTAGTCATCCAGCCAGAAGGCTTCGTCGCGGCAAAATCGCATGAAGTCGGGATCGGAACGCAGCCGTGTGAAAACATTGTCGAAGGTCTGGGCCAGAAGCCGAGCGCGCCAGGACGCTGCCGCGTCATGGTCCGCCCGGTCCCGAGGAAAGACCGGCGGATGCTCGACATCCTCGCGACGCAACAGGCCCTGACGAGCCAGCAGGTCGGGACTGATGAAGAGGGTGTTGCCGGCAAAGGCCGAGTAGCTGCTGTAGGGGGAATTGCCCGCCCCTGGATTCACGGGCGTCAACGGCAGCATCTGCCACAAGCTTTGCCCTGCCTGAACCAGAAAATCGACAAACTCGTGGGCCTGGGGCCCAAAATCACCCAGCCCGTGTCGGCACGGAAGACTGGAAATATGCAGCAACACGCCCGCCCGTCTGCCCTCCTTCACGACCGCTCTCCGCCAGGCTGGAAATAGAGCACGCTCAAGGGCGGCAGGACCAGATTCAAGGAATAGGGCCGATCGTGCACGGGAATGGGTTCGGCCCGGACCTGCCCCATGTTGCCCCTCCCGCTGCCGCCATAGAGGTGGCTGTCGGAGTTGAGGCATTCGAGCCAGGATCCATGCCTGTCTACGCCCACGGCGTAATTCTCCCGCGCCACGGGTGTAAAATTGCAGACCACGAGCACGGTTCCCCCAACTCTATCCCGGCGAAAAAAACTCAGCACGCTCTGATCCGAGTCGTGACAGTTTTCCCAGTCGAACCCGGCCGGATCGAAATCCAGTTCATGCAAGGCCGGACACGCCCGGTAGAGGCGATTCAGATCCCGGACCCAGGCCCTGATCCCGTCGTGAGCCGGAAAGCGCAACAGCTCCCAGTCCAGAGGCTGGTCATGGTCCCATTCAGTCCATTGCCCGAACTCGGCGCCCATGAAGAGCAGCTTCTTGCCCGGCAAGCCGTACATGTATCCGAAAAGAGTTCTCAAGCCGGCCATCTTTTGCCAGGAATCCCCCGGCATCTTGGACAGCAGGGAACGCTTGCCGTGAACGACCTCGTCGTGGGACAGGGGCAGGACGAAATTTTCGGCGTAGGCATACCACAGGGCAAAAGTCAGCCGGTTATGGTGAAACTTGCGATGGACCGGGTCAAGCGCCATGTAGGCCAGGGAATCGTTCATCCAGCCCATGTTCCACTTCAGTCCGAAGCCCAGGCCGCCCAGGTACACAGGCTTGGAGACCATGGGCCAGGAGGTGGACTCCTCGGCGATGGTCTGCACATCGGGAAACTCTTCGTACACGGCCTTGTTCAATTCCCGCAGCAGCTCGATGGCAGCCAGGTTTTCTCGTCCGCCATGACGATTGGGAATCCATTCGCCCTGGTTCCTGGAATAATCCAGGTAGAGCATGGAGGCGACTCCATCCACGCGCAGGCCGTCCAGATGGAACTCCCTGAGCCAATACATGGCGTTGCAGATCAGAAAGCCGGCCACTTCATAGCGGCCGTAGTTGAAGATGAGGCTCTTCCACTCCGGATGAAAGCCTTGGCGCGGATCGGCATGCTCGAACAGGGCCGTGCCGTCGAAACAGGCCAGACCGTGCTCGTCCGAAGGGAAATGTCCTGGAACCCAGTCCAAAATGACGCCGAGCCCTTCCTGGTGCAGATGGTCCACGAAATAACGAAAATCCTGTGGACTGCCGAAGCGGCTGGAAGGAGCGAAATAGCCCGTGCTCTGGTAGCCCCAGGAGCCGTAGAAGGGGTGCTCGGCCACGGGCATGATCTCCACGTGGGTGAATCCGAGATCCTTGACATAGTCCGCCAGTTCGTGGGCGATGCGGCGGTAGTTCATGAAATTGCCGTGCTCGTCTCGGCGCCAGGAGCCCAGATGGACTTCGTACACGGCCCAGGGACTGCCCAGAGTGCTGTGCTCCCCGCGCCGCCGCATCCAGTCCTCGTCCTTCCAGGCATATTCCAGGTCCCAGATGACGGAGGCCGTGGCCGGTGGCTGCTCCGCAAAAAGGGCGAAGGGATCGGCGCGTTCGCCCTCCCCGCCGGGCCAGGAAACGAAATACTTGTAGCGCTGCCCGTGCCCGGCCCCGGGCACGAAGCACTCCCAGACCCCGGAACTGTCGGCGCGCAGGCTCATGGGGGCCTGCGCTCGATCCCACTGGTTGAAATCTCCGACAACGGAGACAAAGGAGGCGTTCGGCGCCCAAACCACAAAACGCGTGCCAGGGTTGCCCTGGCCAAGGGATTCTGGATGAGCGCCAAAATGTTCGTAAAGGCGGGTATGCCGCCCCTGCTTGAACAGATAGATATCGAGATCGCCGAGAGATCGCCGTGCGTGCATGAAGGTACCTCCGGGAAGGAGGATAGGGAAGACAGAGGGACATTGGCAAGGACAGAAAAATTTTGGTCCAAAAAAAAGCGCGGCCGGCGCCGCGCTTTCGGATATCGAGGAAGAACCGAGCTATTCTAGTGGTGATGCTCGTTCATGCCTTCCTTGATGCGATACATCGCGGCGATGACGATGGCCCCGAGGTACATGAAAATTCCGATGACTCCGATAAAACCCTGCACCGTGCTGTGCATCATGTTGCCAAAAAGCTCACCCAGCATATTTCCTCCTCGTAACGTGTCCGGCGATTCCTATGTGGAACTTTTCACAACCATACCTTGACCAACAAAGTCAAGAAAAAAGGGTCTGGCCACCGCTGTGGGCACGGCGCTCACGTCGGAGACAACTCCGTGAAAAAGGTGTCCCGCTGCACTGGCGTGAAGCCCGTGGCCGCGATGGTCTCGACCAGGGCGGTGATGGTCAGCCCCTTGGGTGAATCAGCGCCGGCGGCATGGCCGATCTTCTCCTCGATGATGGTTCCGTCAAAGTCGTCGGCGCCAGCCCAGAGCGCCATCTGGGCCGCCTTGATGCCGACAAAGGCCCAGTACGCCTTGATGTGCGGGATATTGTCCAGAAAGAGGCGGGACACGGAAATCATGCGCAGGTACTCCTCCCCTGTAGGACCGGACACGCCCAATGCATTGTTGTGCGGCTGGTAGGCAAGAGGAATGAAGCAGACGAACCCGGGCTTCTCGTCCTCCAGATCGCGCAGCCGTGCAAGATGGTGGATGCGGTCCTCCCAGGATTCGATGTGCCCGAAGAGCATGGTGCAGTTGGTCTTCATGCCCATGTCATGGGCCAGGCCGTGGATCAGCAGCCAACGGTCGGCACTGATCTTTTCCGGGCACAACTTCTCGCGCATGGCCGGGGCAAAGACTTCGGCTCCGCCGCCGGGCAGAACGTCCAGACCGGCGGCGCGCATTTCCCGCAGCACGGTGCCTTCGTCCCGGTTCGTGGTGTCGGCGAAATAGGCCACCTCCACGGCGGTGAAGGCCTTGACCACGGCCTGGGGGCGCAGGGTTTTGCACAGGGCGAGCATGTCCAAGTAATACGCATAGGGCAGGTCGGGATTGAGTCCCCCGACGATATGGATCTCCCGGATGGGGTGCTCCATGCGTTCCAGCAGGCGCCGCCGCACGTCGTCCAGGGAGTAGGTGTAGCCGCCCTCTTCCCCGACCCGCTTGGAATAGGCGCAAAACCGACACTGGTTGCGACACACGTTGGTGTAGTTCAGGTGCTGGTTGTAGACATAATAGGCCCGATCTCCGTGCCGGGCACGGCGTTGCTTGAGGGCCGCCGCGCCCAGGTCGTGCACGGAAGCGCACCGCGCGATCTCCAGGGCGAAATCCGGGTCGATGCGCTCGCCGGGCTTGAGCGCTGCCAGCCGCCTGCGCCCGCTGCTGTCCAGTCCACGTTCCATCATAAACTCCTCAATAAAAGAGGCCGCACCCTGTTCGGATGCGGCCTCGAGTCTTGCTTGGGTAGCAGCGCGAACCTGTCGCCGCACCGCAACGCCGCCTTGCTATTCTTCTTCGCTCTCGGCGTTCTCTTCCATCTTCTGACGGATCATGTCGCCCAGGTTGCTGCCCGTCATGGCGCCGCTCTGGGTGGTGCGGAATTCACCGGCCGCGGGACGCTTGCGCTCGGGTTCCTGCTGCTTGAGGGACAGGCCCAGGCGGCGCTCGTCGGCGCTGACGTGGATGACCTTGGCCTCGATGGCGTCACCTTCGTTGAAGGCTTCCTTGGGGCTCTTGATCTTCTTCTTGCTCATCTCGCTGACATGGACCAGACCTTCGATGCCTTCCTCGACCTCAACGAACAGACCAAAGTCCGTGATGTTGGTGATGGTTCCGGTCAGCAGGGTGCCCACGGGATAGCGGTTGGGCACGTCCAGCCACGGGTCGTCGGAGAGCTGCTTGATGCCCAGGGTGAACTTCTCATTTTCCTTGTCCACGGTCAGCACCTTGGCGCGGACCACGTCACCCACCTTGTAGAGTTCGTTGGGGTGCCGGATCTTCTTGGTCCAGGACAGGTCAGAGACATGAATGAGGCCGTCGATGCCGTCTTCGATGCCGATGAACAGACCGAATTCGGTGATGTTCTTGACGCTGGCCTCAAGGATGGTGCCTTCGGGGTACTTCTCGGCCACCAGGTCCCAGGGATTGGGCGCGACCTGCTTCATGCCCAGGGAGATGCGCTTGCGGTCCACGTCGACCCCCAGGATGATGACATCCACTTCGTCGCCAGGGCGGACCATCTGGGAGGGATGGCGCAGCTTGCGGGTCCAGGACATCTCGGAGATGTGCACCAGACCCTCGACGCCGGGCTCAAGCTCGACGAACGCACCGTAATCGACCAGATTCGTGACCTTGCCGGAAAGCTTGTGTCCCTCGGGGTATTTCTCGGAAATGTTCGCCCAGGGATCCTGCACCAGCTGTTTGAGACCCAGGGAAACCTTCTTGTCGTTCTTGTCGAAGGACAGAACCTTCAGGCTGAGTTCATCGCCCAACTGGACCATTTCCTTGGGATGCTTGATGCGCTTCCAGGACATGTCCGTGATGTGCAGCAGGCCGTCGAGGCCGCCCAGGTCGATGAACACGCCGTATTCAGTGATATTCTTGACCACGCCGGTCACGGCCTGGCCTTCTTCGAGGGTGGTCAGCAACTCGCCGCGTTTGCGGTCGCGGTCTTCTTCAAGCAGCACGCGACGGGAGACGATGACGTTGCTGCGGCGGCGGTTGATCTTCAACACGCGGAATTCGAAGTCCTGATTGACCAGGGCATCCATGTCCGGAACCGGACGCAAATCCACGTGGGAGCCGGGCAGGAAAGCCTCGATACCCTTGATCTCGACAACATAGCCGCCCTTGATGCGGCGCACGATGCGGCCGATCACGACATCCCCGGTGTCCAGGAGCTTTTCCAGCTCGTCCAGAACCTGCATGCGCTTGGCCTTCTCACGCGACAAAACGATGGATCCTTCGCGCTCGTTTTTACGCACCACATAGACATCGACCGTGTCGCCGACCTTGACGGCGACCTGGCCGTTTTCCATGAATTCATCCAGAGGAATCTGGCCTTCGGACTTGAAGTTGACATCCACGAGAATGTAGGTGTCGTCGATCTTCACAACCTCGCCCGAAACAATCACCCCTTCTTCGATTTCACCGAAGTCAGAGTTGAGATAGTTCTCGAGTTGCGACTCAAAGTCCATGTCCATCAGGTCGTCCATGGATTCCGGTGCGGTTTGAGTGTCGTTCATATGTTTACCCCCTAACAAAAATAAATTTGGGCAGTCCTAGCAGAGTGACCCTGGGTTGACAACCCAAATAATCTTGGCCAAAAAGATCTTTTTCACACCATAATTTACTGACTTCAAATATGTTTTCCATGACCGCAAGGGGCTGTTTCTTCAGGCGAGAGCAACCAGATCGTAGGTTTTTGCCTCGTCGATAACGGCCCGGACCATGCGGCCCGGCGCCAAATTCTCGCCGCTGACATAGGTGAGCCCGTCCACCTCTGGAGCCTGGCACCAGACCCGACCCTCGAACAGACCCGGCCATTCCTCATGCGGTCGTTCAACGAGCACATCCATCTCCCGACCCTCGAATTCCCCGAGCAGATCCGCGCTGATCCCCGCCTGAATGGCCATGATCCGCTCCTTGCGCTCCTCCTTGACCTCGTCAGGCAGCTGGTCAGGCAAGGTCGCGGCCACGGATCCGTCCTCGGGATAGTACGGAAAAACACCCAGATGCATGAAACGGGCATCGCGCACAAAGGCCTCCAAGACCTCGAAACGCTCCTTTGTCTCGCCGGGATAGCCGACGATGAAGGTGGTGCGCAGGGCCGCCTGGGGGAAGAACTCCCGAACCTGTTCGATCACGGCCCGCGGGTCGCGACGAAAGGGGCGACCCATGGAAGACAGAATGTCGGGATGCGCGTGCTGCAGCGGGATGTCGAAATAAGGCACGAAGGGGCGGCCCAGCCCGGCCAGAAAGGACAACAGCTCCTGGTCCAGCCCGGCCGGATAGAGGTACATGAGCCGCATCCATTCAAGCCCCGGCAGTGCGGCAAGCTTCTCGAGCAGACGGGGCAGGGCATTCTTCACCTTCAGATCCCGGCCGTAGGCCGTCACGTCCTGAGCGATGAGCACCAGCTCGCGCCGGCCCAGATCCAGGCAGCGCTTGGCGTCGTCCAGGACCTCGCTTTCGGGACGGCTGACCAGGGGGCCGCGGATGGACGGAATGGTGCAGAACCGGCAGCGGTTGTCGCAGCCCTCGGCGATCTTCAGATAGGCGAACCCGGCATCCGTGGTCAGCAGCCGGGAGCGGGTGAACTGCACCTCGCGGCCGAGCAGTTCCCGCACACGCCGGCCCAGCTCTCCCTGACGCCGGATTTCCAGGAACAGATCGACCTCCGGCAGTTCCCGGCTCAGATCCTCTCCATAGCGGTTGACCAGACAGCCCGTGACCACCAGCAGGGGACGGGGATCAAGAGCGGACAACTCCTGGGCCATGTCCAGGATGACCTGCAGGGATTCGCTCACCGCCGGCTCGATGAACCCGCAGGTGTTGACGAGCACCACGTCGGCATCCGCAGGCGCGGCCGCGTTGACGAAGGCCGGGCCGAATCCGCCAAGCATCCATTCCGTGTCGACCCGATTCTTGGGACAGCCCAGGCTTATGGTGTGTATGCGCACGTTCTCCATCATTCCTCCAGTTCGACAAAAATATCCGACTCGCTCCCGAACGCCACCCGGTCCCGCACGATGCCCAGCCGGGCCAGGGCCGGGGCCTGGGAACGGCCGTGGCCCCACAGCTCTCCGCTCAGACGCCGCGGCAGCACGATCCGGGACACCCGCCTCCCGTCAAGCCGCGCCTCCAGGTAGAGGCGCAGCGCCTGGGCGCGGGCCATGTTCCCGAAGGCCGGATGCCACGGACCAGCCACCAGCCGTGCGAGCATGTCGCCCTCGGCGGCCAGCCCCAGACGGATGACCCGCACGCCCCTCTCCCAAAACCGCGACAACGCCCAGGCCGTTTCGGCCACGGCCATGTCCAGGGTCCAGGGCTGGTACTCGCCCCGGGCGTACAGGTCGGCCAGTCCGGTTCCGGCCATGACCACGCACGGATAGATGCGCACGACTTCCGGCCGCAGGGCCAGGGTTTGGCCCACATCCTCCCGCCACATCCCGGGGGTGTGTCCGGGCAAACCCGGCAGAAGCTGGATGCCCAGCTCCAGCCCCGCCTCGCGCACCATGGCGCAGGCCAACTCCGCCGTCTGGCCGTCATAGCCGCGCATGCTTGCGGCCAGCACTCCCGTGTCGAAGGTCTGCACGCCCAGCTCGACCATGGACACGCCGCCGTGACTCAGACATTCAAGCACGGTCCGGTCGATGCGGTCGGGGCGGGTGGACACGCGCAGGTGCACAAGCCCGTCAGGCCTGCGGTATTTCCCGGCCAGGACCAGGAAACGCTCCTGCCACCAGGGCGACAGGCCCGTGAACGTGCCCCCGAAAAAACCCAGGGCAAAGGGGCCGCGCACGCGGGACAGGCGCTCGCCCAGGTCCGCATAGGCGAGTTCGAGATCGGCCACCCGAGTCCCGGTCTGGGCTCCCTGGTCGCAAAACACGCACCGCCCCGGACAGCCCGCGAAGGGCAGGAAAACCGGAAGGAGCACGGGACCTTTTTGCCGGGGTTCAGGCAGAGGAAAACGCAGGCTGCGGATTTTGGTCATATTCGCCAAAAAGAAAAAAAAACAAGCTGTTAGGCTTGAAAAAAAAAGACACGTTGGATATCTTGCAATCCAGAGTACTCATTCCATGCGCAAAAAAAACGCGAGCACTCCCTAAGATCACTTTTATTTCAGACAGATATCATTCCAGGACCAACCCTGGAGCGGGAGGTTCCATGAGCAACAGCACCCTGACCAAAGCCGAAATCGTCGACAACATCTACGAAAAATCCGATCGCAACCGGGCCGAGGTCAAGGCCCAGGTCGAATCCATGCTCGACATCATGAAGGACGCAGTCAAAAAGGATCACTCCTTGCTGATCAGTGGATTCGGCAAATTCGAAGCCTATGAAAAGGACGCGCGCAAAGGCCGAAATCCCCAGACCAGCGAATCCATCATCCTGTCCGAACGCAAGGTCGTCGTTTTTCGCATTTCCCGCAAGCTGCGGGCCGAACTCAATCCGCAATAATAAAGCATCCCGGACTTTCCTTGGCCAGCCGGATCCTTGCGGATTCGGCTTCGCCGAGGGTCGCAAAGGCCCCGATCTGCACCCTCCAATAGATTGTTCCCCCCAGCTCCCCCCGGGCGATACGGGTTCCGGCAAAGCCTCTGGCCACCAGCCTGGACCTGAGTTTGCGGGCGTTCTCTTCGACCACGAAGGCGCCGTACTGCACGTAAAAAGGCCCCACGTACTCGATGCGCTGCCCAGGCCGTGTCTGCAGGCTGACGCGGGCCGTGCCCGGACCGACCACGCCCAGGGCGTTCGCCGCGGCAAATGACAGGTCGATGACGCGGTTGCCCACAAAAGGACCGCGATCATTGACGCGCACCTCGGTCGCACGCCCGTTGTCCAGGTTGGTGACCAGCAGGCGTGTGTGCATGGGCAGGATGCGGTGGGCCGCAGTCATCTGGTGCATGTCGTAGGTCTCGCCGTTGGCGGTCTTCTTGCCGTGGAAATCCGGACCGTACCAGGAGGCCACCCCGGTTTCGGAGTAGCCTTCTGCAGAGCCCAGCGGATAGTAGGTCTGGCCCATCACCGTGTACGGTTTGTATGTCCCGCCCTTGCCCGGACTGGCTTGACCCGGAGACTTTTTGGCCGGAGCCTGCGTCGGGGGCGCGCTGATTCCGGGGATATATCTGGACCCGCACCCGGTCGCTCCCAGGGCCAACAGAATCAGGGCGAGAATTCCGACCAGCCACCCGCCAACATGGCACCAGGACAATCCCTCTCTCATCCCGCCTGCACCTCGACCGTCAGTTCCACTTCGCCCTCGATGCCTGCCAATACTTCGCGCACCCGCGCCGGAGCAATAGCGGACCCGTTCCAGACGCAGAGGCACCCGTCGAGACGCAGCCCCTGGTCATCAAGATACTCCAGCACGGACCGGGCCGCCACAATCACGCCGCGCTGCAACACGGGCAGGAAACAATCCTTGGCCACGAAATTGAACATCTTGAGCGTCACCACGCCCCCGGCGCCATCCGCGCCCCCGTGCCGACTGACCAGGTCCGGTCGGAAGGCGCTGATGGGGCTGGAGCGGCGCAGGGCGATGCCGCACAGCCCTGGCATGGTGCCGCTCATGCCCACCTCGTCGCCGCCGCAGACACGCTCCGCGCGCCAGTCGTCAACAGGCGCGCCGTTCAAAAAAAGACCGGGGACGCTGTTGGTCGCATAGTCCGCCTCCATGCCCAGAGCCTGGGTCATGAAGTCGTGCACGCTCATGGTCTGTTCCAGATAAACTCCCACGCCACGCCGCAGCAGACTGTGCCAGTCCATGGCTGTTGCTTCCGGCACGATCAGGGCCAAACGGTTCGAAACTGCACTGATTATGTCCATCATGACATAAGCTCCTTTTTTCCTTGACTTTGTCCGAAGAGTGTCTGCTAACATGTGTTGAAAAGCAAGTTGCGCGTGCGTTACGTGCATAAACCCATCAAGGAGAAGCCATGAAAATTCTGCGCATCAATACCCGGACCAAGACATTCA
>CAZPSN010000021.1:5372-67098 GCA_964589645.1 uncultured Desulfovibrionaceae bacterium | reverse complement strand
AGTGCAACCTTGCCAAGGTTGAAGTCGCGAGTTCAAATCTCGTTTCCCGCTCCACGAAAATGGCGGCATAGCCAAGTGGTAAGGCAGAGGTCTGCAAAACCTCCATTCTCCAGTTCAAATCTGGATGCCGCCTCCACATTCGCGGGAGTAACTCAGTGGTAGAGTGCAACCTTGCCAAGGTTGAAGTCGCGAGTTCAAATCTCGTTTCCCGCTCCACAAAAAATCAAGGCCGGTAACCCGGCCTTTTTTTTATTTCCTGCCCCCGAAGATCGACCCCAGAACCCCGCGGATGATTTCCCGGCCCAATTGCGAGCCAATGGTCCGCACCGCGCTCTTTACCAGAGCCTCGCCCACGCCCTGCCTGCGGCCCGTTCCCGATAACCAGCTGAATTCCCCTTGCTTTGCCGTCGCGGCACGCTCCCCCTCCTCGACCCGAACCATGGCCTGACGGGCTCGGGCCTGCAGCAGCTCAAAGGCCGACTCCCTGTCAACCGCCGTGTCGTAGCGCCCTTTGAGTGGGGATCGATCCATGATCCTGGCCCGCTCTTCCGCATTCAGGACGCCGATGCGCGACTCGGGCGGGCGGATCATGATCCGCTCGACCACGCCCGGGCGTCCCTTTTCGTCAAGAACCGAAATCAGGGCCTCGCCGGTGCCCAGGTCCGTGATGGCCTGCCCCGTGTCGAAACGCGGATTGGGCCGAAAACTCTCGGCCACGGCGCGCACGGCCTTCTGCTCCCGGGGCGTGTAGGCGCGCAGGGCGTGCTGGATCTTGAGACCGAGCTGACCCAGGATCCGGTCCGGAATGTCCATGGGACTCTGGGTGATGAAATAGACGCCCACGCCCTTGGAACGGATCAGCCGCACCACCTGTTCGATGGTGTCCACCAGGGCCTTGGGAGCGTTTTCAAAAAGCAGATGCGCCTCGTCGAAAAAAAAGACCATGACAGGCTTGTCCGGGTTGCCCACCTCGGGCAGCTGCTCGAAAAGTTCGGCCAGCAGCCACAAAAGAAAGGTTGCGTAGATCTTGGGCGACCGGGACATGAGACTGGACGCGTCCAGGATCGAGATGACTCCGTTGCCGGAAAAATCCACGTGCATGAGGTCCGCCAGGTTGACGGCCGGCTCCCCGAAAAACACATCACCGCCCTGCTCCTCCAAAACGAGCAACTGACGCTGCAAGGCGCCCACGCTGGCCGCGCTGATGTTGCCGTAGACGCCGCGCAGTTCGCTCGCGTTTTCGGCCATGAAGGCGAGCATGGCCCGCAGGTCCTTCAAGTCCAGCAACAGAAGGCCCTGCTCGTCGGCGATGCGGAAACAGGCATACAGGATTGCGCTCTGGGTCTCGTTGACGTCCAGCAGCGAGGACAACAGGAGCGGACCCATCTCTGACACCGTGCTGCGCAGGGCATGGCCTGTCTGACCGAAAATATCCCAGAAGACCACGGGACAGCCCTGGAACGCGAAATCCCCGGCAGGCATCAGGGCCAGACGTTCATCGATCTTCGGGTGAGGTGCGCCGGGCGCGGCGATGCCGGACAGATCACCCTTGATGTCCGCCGCGAAGACAGGCACCCCCAGGCGCGAAAAACCCTCGGCCAGGACCTGCAGGGTCACGGTCTTGCCCGTGCCCGTGGCCCCGGTCACCAGACCGTGCCGATTGCCCATTGAGCCCAGCTGATGCAATCCGTTTCCCCCGGACCCGCCGAGGAGGAATTTGCCGTCGCTCATGTTTGCCTCCCGTGCCTCGGATAATTTCAGCAATCCTTACGCAAAGAGGTGCCGAAAATCAAAGGTCATTGACTTGCGGAAAAAGCCTCGTCACAACGGCATCGGCAGCGATGCCGGCCCGCCCTGCCCCGTGCCCGGCACCAGCGGAGGAAGGCGGCACCGGTGATACCACCCAACCCCCTACAATTCGGACCAGTATGATCAAAATTCATTCCTGTCCCAAAGGCTACAGCACGGATCTGGACAAGACGTGCTCTCCCGAGGAAACCGTTACCCGGGCCAGAACGGCCCTGGCCGGGTCGGGCAAGCGCATCCTGGCCCAGACCCGGCGCATCGATACCGGCCGCCTGGACATTCCCGTCTACATGTCCCTCTGCGGCGAGGACGCCCGGGAGGTCATGCCCACCCGCAAGCAGATGGGCAAAGGCGCCTCGCCGGCCCAGGCCGAAGCTTCGGCCTTGATGGAACTGGCGGAGCGCTTCAGCTTTTTCACTTTCTGGGACACCTCCGCCAATTTCCAGCCCATGACCTGGTCCGAGGCCAAAGCAGTTTTTGGCCCGGATCTCATGCCCATCTCCTTTCTGATCCAGTCCGTGGCGGACCAGGTCAGCGAGGACGACGCGGCCCGCATCCTGGATCTGGTGCCCTGGCGCTTCGCCTCGGTCACGGACATCGGGGGGGGCAGGCAGTACATGGCGCCCCTGGACTGGTTCAAGAAGCTCAACGAATTCAACGGCTCATCCGCGGGTAACACCCTGGAGGAATCCATGCTCCAGGGCGGCTGCGAACTGGTCGAACGCCATGTCTGCGCCGTCATCGACCGCACGCGCCAGGAAACGCCGAACATCGACCCGGCCTCGTTCACGGACCCGGTGCTCATGGACCTGTACGCCAAATTCACGCGCAACGGTCTGAGAGTGGTCATCAAGGATTTCAGCCTGGACTTTCCCGTGCCCACGGTGGCGGCCCTGGCCATGGACCCGGCCACCTTCCCCGGTAGCAGCGAAATCGTCTTCACCGCGGGCACGGCCTCGTCGCCCCAGAAGGCCGCCATCCGCGCCCTGACCGAGATCGCCCAACTGGGCGGGGATTTCGAGAGCCGCAGCAACTACGAAGCCTCGGGTTTGCCCAAATTCACCCACCCGGACCAGTTCGCATGGTTGACCAAGGGGCCCCTGGTTTCCATCCACGATCTGCCCTCGGGCGTGGACGCGGACATCACCCGGGAACTGACGGCCTTCTGCGCCAGGCTCAAGGACCAGGGCTTCACCTTCTTTTCCGTGGACACGACCGTGAAGAGCCTGGGCATCCCGGCCAATTACAACCTCATTCCCGGCTTTTTGTTCCGCGAGCGCACCCCCATGGCCTCCCTGGGGCTGTTCGTGGGCCGCATCCTGGCCGAGGACACGGACCCGGCCACGGCTTCCGCCGGACTGGACGTGATCGCGAGCATCCATCCAGACGCGCACTACCTGCCCTTTTTCCGTGGCCTGGTGGCTCTGGGCCAAGGCGAGATCGACGCGGCCGCGGCCTGGTTCGCCCAGGCCGAACCCCTGCAGCCGGAAAAGGACGACCGGGGCCTGGCCGCCTTCTACCAGGCCTATGCCCTTTCCCGGCAAGGCCTGTGGGCCGAGACCATCCCCCATCTGGACCGGGCCATCACCCATTGCCCGGAGGTCAAGGAGTACTTCAATTTGCGCGGTGTGGCCCATTTCAAGCAAAAAGAATACGCTGGCGCGGCGGCGAACTTCGAACTGGCCCTGTCCCTCGACAATGGATCGGCCATGGATCTGGCCAATCTTGGGCTGTGTCATAAGTTTTTGAACAACGCGGACAAGGCCAGGGAACTCCTCGGAGAGGCGATCAGACTGGATCCGGCCCTGGAATTCGCCCGCACCCATTTGAACGAACTTGAAGCCCAATAAGGAGGACTTCATGGACATCAGCAAGAAAATCGCGGAACTCAAAAAGGAGCCCGGATTCCGGGAAAACGTAGGCATGGTCCTGGTGCACAACGGCGTGGTCCGAGCCTGGTCGCGCAAGGACGGAAGCACTGTCGGACGGGTTAAGATCGAGGTCGATCAGGCCAAGGTCGAAGCCATCCGAGCGGAGTTCGCGACCCGTCCAGGCATCTTCCGGGTCGTGGCCGAGGCCAAAAGCGGAGAATACGTTCCCGGGGACGACCTGCTTTTTCTGATCGTGGCCGGTGACATCCGCGAGAATGTCAAACCCGCCCTGAGCGAACTCCTCGACCGAGTCAAAGCCGAGGCCGTCACCAAACGGGAACTTCCGGAATAATTGGAGAAAAGCACATGAAGCGCATCATTTCCGCGTCCCTTCTCTGCCAGCTGATGCTCGGAGCCCTGCTGGTCCTGACCCCGGCGGTCTCCCGCGCCGCTTCCGAGCAAGCGGTTCCCACCGGAGGAACCTCGTTTGACTACGCCTGGCTCAAGGGCCGGGCAAGTTTTCTGGCCCAGCAACCCTATGTCGATCACGAAGGCGAAATTCCCAAGGCCCTGCAAAACCTCACCTGGGACCAGTACATGCAGGTGGCCTTCGACTCGAACCACGCCTTGTGGACCAACGACCAGACCCTGATTCGGGCTGAACTTTTCCACCTCGGCCTCTATTTCAAGACGCCCATCACCATCTACGAAGTGCTGGACGGCAAGGCCAAGCAGATCCCCTACAGCCCGGACCTGTTCACCTACGGAACCTCCGGCATCAAGGGCAAGGAACTGCCCAAGGATCTGGGCTTCGCGGGCTTCCGCCTTCGCTATCACACCGACTGGACCCGCGACCTGGTGGCATTCCTGGGCGCGAGCTACTTCCGCGCCGTGGGCGGAGAGATGCAGTACGGCATGTCGGCCCGGGGTCTGGCCGTGGACACGGCACTGCCCCGTGACGAGGAGTTCCCTGTCTTCACCCATTTCTGGTTGGAAAAACCGCGGCCTGGCAGCGACGTGGCCACGGTCTACGCCCTCCTTGATTCACCCAGCGTGACCGGGGCGTACCGCTTCGACATCCGGCCCGGCGCCACCTTGACCATGAAGGTCGATGCGGCCATCTACCCCCGCAAACCCATCGAACGACTGGGCATCGCCCCCCTGACCAGCATGTTTCTGACCGGCGAGAACGATCGCCGCACGGGCTACGACTGGCGGCCGGAAATCCATGATTCCGACGGCCTCATCGTCCACAACGGCAACGGCGAATGGCTCTGGCGGCCCCTGGTCAATCCGCCCCTGCGACGTTTCAACGCCTATATGGACAACAATCCGCGCGGCTTTGGCCTGATCCAGCGCGACCAGAATTTCGATCACTACCAGGACGACGGCGTGTTCTACGACAAGCGCCCCAGCGTCTGGGTCGAGCCCATCGGCCAGTGGGGCACGGGCTCCATCCAACTGGTGGAGATCGACAACCTGGACGAGACCTTCGACAACATCGTGGCCTACTGGAACCCTGCCGCACCCGTGGAACCGGGCCAGGAACTGCTCTACAGCTACAACCTGTACTGGGGAACCAAGCCGCCGGTGCAAAACCGTTTGGCTCACGTGACGGACACCTTCACGGGTCTGGGCGGCGTGGTCGGAGTCAAGCGCGAATACTACAGCAAGCGCTTTGCCGTGGACTTCACGGGCGGCGATCTGGCCATGATCGGCAAGGGGACCGAAATCAAACCCGTGCTCAGCACATCGGCCGGCCGCATCGAGATCACCTCGGTCCGCCCGCAGCATGCCATTGGCGGTGTCCGCTGCATGTTCGACGTGGTACCTCCGGACGGGACCGAAAACCCCATCAACCTGCGGCTGTACCTGGAAGCAAACGGCAGGCCCATTTCCGAAACCTGGATCTATCAGTGGACCCCGCCAGCGGCCAACGACCGGGCGCTCTACAATCCCAGGCATCTGAAATAGGGCGCCGGGTCAACGAATCAAAAAGGGCTTCGACGGTGACGTCGAGGCCCTTTTTCGTTTGCGGACAGATGCTCAGCACAACAGGGACGGCTGGTTCCGCCCCCAGGACATTTCTCTTTCCGGAATACGAGGGATAAGCTCAAGCAGCGGACGACAGATCCGCCCGTGCCCTCAGGCCAGCTTCTTCATGGGGTTGCCCGTGGCCAAAAACTCCTTGAACTGACTGGATATTCTGTCATCCGAGGCCACGGAGTCCCAAAAGTTCACGGCCATTTCCATGACCAGACGGTACCCATCATCGCTCAGGGCCACGCGCTCCGGGTGCGTTGGCGAAAACGCATACGGCAGCACCTCGCTCCCGCTGCGTGGAGCAAACCCCATGGAGCACATGTCGTAGGCCGGCAGCAATTTGAACATGTTGCCATCGATTGCCAGACTCAAATTTCCCAGATGCATGTCCGTATTGTGCACCAGCTTGCCGAAGCACCACAGCGTTTCGGCCTCCACGACCTGCCGAGGACGCAGCAATCCCCGCTGGTGCAGGGCCTCAAAGACACGGGGCCAACTGCTGCCCTTGCCGACAAACTCCGCATCAATGGCCGCAAGAGCAATCATTGACGTCCGTCCATGTTCTCCAATGCGGTCAAAGCGCCGGGATTCCAGAAAAAGCCTGCCGCCATCCTCGATCAGACGCGTTTCGGCCGCCGCAATGCCGTTGGCCGCCAGAGTTTGCATGGCATGATATTCCGTCAGCAGAATATCCTTCCATCGTCTGGCGACATCATGCTCACCGGCCGGTGAAAATTTCACGATGACATGCGCCGAGCTTCGCGCGCTGAAAGCCGTGAATTTGGGCTGCTCTCCCCCGGCCGATGACCCGGGGATGACACCCTCCATGACGCTCTGGGCCAAGGCCGGATATGCGGAATCCTGGACTGCAGCGGGCTTTTGCCGCAGGCGCAACAACGCCTGGTCGCCGAACTTGAAATTGCCGGGCAAATCGTCGCCGTTGGAGATCAGATAGCGGCCGACGTGATGTGCCGTCCATCGCCTGGGATCAGCCGGAAAATCCGGGTGCGCGGCGGCCATGGCCGCGCCGATCTGGCGCCCAAGGAAACCTTGGGGGCCCAGGTCGTAGAGAAAATACGGCAGATCGTCGTACAGGCCGTCGCCGCGTTCTCCGAGCAGGACAGCCGGGGTCTGCGCGGTAGACTCGACATAAAAACCGCCATCCACCAACGGCCGGACATAGGCCACCACCACGGTGTTCCCGGACGCGTCCACCATGGACAACGGCAAACGATCACTGCCGCCAAAAGCCTGTTTCGTCAGGATATACCGTGGCGATCGTCCGCGCTGAATCTTGACGATGCGCTGTTCCAGCCTGCGCAACTGCCTGGAGACACCGGCCTGGGACAGCCCTGTCGCGGCCTGGATTTCCCGCGACGTCGTGGGGCCAAGCTCCAAAAACTCCACCAGCGGTTGCGGCATGCCGCACCTCCATATCCACAAATTGACTTACTTTTTGACTAGGATAAAGAAAATATGCATGAAATAAAAAAATAATAATATTAATATAATACTATGTTTAACGCATAGATTACTGCTTTATTTCTGACTAGGAAAATATATTTCTCAACGACATCTGTCAACGCATGAAAAAGGGCTTCGGCACTGGTGCCAAAGCCCTGAAAGCAATCGTATGGCAGAAGCGAAGCTACTTCCCCATATCCTTGACCAGTTCCACGCGCCGATTCTTGGCCCGGCCGTCTTCCGTGTCGTTGGAGCCGACCGGAGCCAGGAAGCCCACGCCCGCGGCCTGCAACCGGCCCGTGTCCACGCCGTGCCCGGAAGCCAGGGCCTGGACCACGGCCTGGGCCCGTTTCCGGGACAGGTCCATGTTGTACTCGTAGGCCCCCACACCGTCGGTGTGTCCGACCACATAGAGTTTCAGGGCCGGATCCTCGGCCAGCAGCTTGGCGATCTCGGCCAGGGTCGGCTCGGACTCGGGCTTCACCTCGGCCTTGTCCGTGTCGAAATAGATGCCGTACAGTGCGATGGTGCCCTGGGTCGCGATGCTCTTGGCCATCGCGCCGGCGTCCACGGTGACCATTTTCTGCTCCATGGGCGCGGATTCGACAAGATCAAGCAGGACCAGGGTACGCTTGGCCGTGCCCTTAAAATGGTCGAAATCCTCTTTGGCCACATACAGGGACACGTGCACGTCCCCCTCTGGCCGGGCCAGCCTGGCGGCCAGAAACTGCGACTCCTTCGGAAAACTGAAGGCCATCTCGGACATCTGCCCCCTGTTGCTCAGCTTGCGCTCCTTGTAGAGCACCCGGGCAAAGGCGTTGTCCTTGCCACACTCCTTCTCGGAGCAGGAAAAGAGCGTCTCGTACCCGGCGGCCTGCAATTCCTGGGCATAGTTGGCAAAGACCTCCAGCGGCGAACGTTCGGCCGGGGCCACATACAGGATGCGCGTGTGACTGCCCGTGATCTTTTCCGCCGGGGAGGGCGGAGTGTCGAAACTCTGCACCGGGCCGGAGATCAGATAGAACTGGTCGAACTTGCGAAAATCATAGCCAATAATCTCGGAACCCTCGTAGCGCTTCAGCAACGGACTGTCCTTGGCGCCTTGGACGTCGGCAGCCTGGACGCCCGTGGCAGGCAGTACAAAAAGCGTCATCAGCAACAGGCTGGCGAGCATGATTTCGAAACGGGAATGTGCAACGGGGCAAACCGAAGAATACATCTCAGACACATAAGACCGTGGGC
Source organism: uncultured Desulfovibrionaceae bacterium (assembly GCA_964589645.1). Taxonomy (GTDB): domain Bacteria; phylum Desulfobacterota; class Desulfovibrionia; order Desulfovibrionales; family Desulfomicrobiaceae; genus Desulfomicrobium. The sequence continues at coordinate 58,672 of CAZPSN010000021.1, read as the reverse complement.
GATGGACGGGCATGTTGAATCCTCCATGAAAAAATGCAGAGGTGACTGAACGATGCAGCCGGTAGACCCGGAACCGGAATAAAGGTCAAGAAGTTTGCGGAACATTGTGCGCCCTCAGAAACGGCCCTGCCAGCTCCCGGACGCGCAGGGCCTCTTCGTCCTTGCCATGCTTGATGCAGCCCTGGGCGTAGAGCCGGACCCGCTCCCGCAGGGACGAGACGGCCATGGCCCGTTGGTCTGCCGTCAAGTCCATGGTTTGCAGCAAATCCAGCACGGCGTGGATCCGGTACAGATCCAGGCCGATGATCCGGCGCGAGAGCTGATCGGCGTGCCCGCCAGTCTTCACGGTCAGGGCCTCGGGCAGCAGCCCCACCGGGTGCCTGGCCCCGACCCGCAACCACAAGGCATAATCCTCGCAGGCCGGCAGGCGTTCGTCGAAGGGACCGAGTTCGTCCCACAGCGCGCGGGAAAACATGACGCAGGACGGGCTGATCAGACACTGGTCCAGGGAACGCTCCAAAAACCAGCCCGCCATCTTGGCGTGCTTGGCCTTGGCGTTGACCCGCACGCCGTTCCGGATCCAGATCTCGTCGGTCTGGGAGATGGCGAAACCGCTTTCGTTCAGGAAGGCGACCTGTCGGGCCAGCTTGGCCGGCAGCCACCAGTCGTCGGAATCGAGCAGGGCGATGTACTGGCCCGTGCTGGCCCCGACGCCCAGATTGCGGGCCGCGCTGACCCCTTTATTTTCCTGATGCATTCCCGTAAGGCGGGGATCGTCGAAACCGGCCAGCACCGCCTGGGTGTGGTCCGTGGACCCGTCGTCCACCACGATCAGCTCCAGGTCTGTCCAGGTCTGTTCCAGCACGGACCGAACGGCCCGGCCCAACACCTCGGCCCTGTTGAAGGCGGGAATAATCACGGAAACACGAGTCATGCGCAGTATCCAGGTCGTCAATGTGCGGTGGTTCAACGCCACCGCCTGGTACGGGATGTACCTGAGCCGTCTTCTGCTGGAGGCCGGCCACGAGGTGCTGGTCCTGGGACTGCCCGGCACCCTGTCCGCGAGCCAGGCCCAAGGCTGGGGCCTGCCCACGCGCCTTCTCGACCTGAACACGACCACCCCATGGGGCATAGCCGGCCTGTACGCCGAACTCAAGGGACTGGTGCGAAGCTTCCGGCCCGATGTGGTCAACTGCCACCGGGGCGAAAGTTTTCTGCTCTGGGGACTGCTCAAAAAGGAACTCGGCGGATTCAAGCTGGTCCGCACCCGCGGGGACCAGCGTCCGCCCCGGGCCAACCTGGTCAACCGCTGGCTGCACAACACGGTCAGCGACGCGGTCATCACCACCAATTCGCCCATGACCCGGCACTTTCAAAACGCATTCGGGATCGAGGCCAAAAAACTGCATCAAATCCTGGGCGGGGTGGACACGACGCGCTTTTGTCCGGACCCGGCCGCGCGCACGAGCGTCAGAGCCGAGCTGGGCTACGCGGAAACGGATTTCGTGGTCGGCCTGCTGGGCCGCTTCGACCGGGTCAAGGGCCAGTTGGAGCTGATCCGGGCCGTGAGCCAACTTTCTGCCCAGGGCAGAACCAATATCCGCTTGCTGCTGCTCGGCTTCGAGTCGCCCATTCCCGAAAGCACGGTGCACGGGTGGCTGGCCGAGCACGGCGTCGGGCAGATCACCACCATCACGGGCAAGCGGCCGGACATCGCCGCCTGCCTGAACGCCCTGGACCTGGGCGTGGTGGCCTCCCTGTGGTCCGAGACCATCGCCCGGGCCGCCCTTGAAATCATGGCCACAGACGTCCCGCTGATCGGCACCACCGTGGGGGTCATGCCGGACCTCCTCGATCCCGAGGCCCTTTTCCCGGCCGGCGACGTGGACGCCCTGGCCGGGCGCATCCGGGCCGTTGTCGATAATCCCGGCCTGGCCCAGGCCCTGCGCCAGACCCAGTCCCGGCGCATGGAAGATTTGTCCGGGCAGGAGTTTCTGCGCAAAACCCTGCAGGTCTACGCCCGCCCATGAGCACGCCAAAAGTCGCCATCATGCTCCCCAAGCTCAGCCGCTACGGCGGCGTGGAGCAGTTCGGATACCGACTGGCCGAATACCTGGCCCGGGAGTTCGACGTGACCTTCATCTGCGCCCGGCAGGAACACGAGGCTCCGGCCGGGGTACGGGTGATCCGGATCGGCCGTCCTCCCGGCAAGTTCTGCAAGATGCTCTGGTTCGCCATGGCCGCGGAATACGCCCGCCGCAAGGGCAATTTCGACGTGAGCATCGGTCTGGGCAAATCCCTGCGCCAGGACATTTTGCGACTGTCCGGCGGCCCGACCCGGCCATTCTGGAACCATTCCATCCGCGCCTACGACGCCGGGTGGCAACGCGGCCTCAAGCGTCTGGCGCGGATTCTTTCGCCCGCCAATCAGCTGGGCAGGCTCGTGGAATGGATCCAGATCCGCTCCAGCCGCGTGCTGGTGGCCAATTCCGAGTTCGTGCGCGACATGACCCTTGAGGCCTTTCCTTTTCTCGATCCCGCCGCGGTCCGCGTGATCTACAACCAGCCAGATCTTGCGCGGTTCCACCCGTTCAGCCCCGAGGAAAAGCTGCTGGCCCGCAAGCGGCTGAAGCTGCCGGCCGACGTCCAGCTCGTCGGCACGGCCGGCACGATCTTTCGCCGCAAGGGCATGCACGTCCTGGTCGCGGCCCTGCACCTACTTCCGTCCACATTCCATCTCGCCGTGGCCGGGATCAACAATTCCGGCACCCTGGCCAGGCTGATCAGAAAACAAGGCCTTGCGGACCGGGTCCACCTGCTGGGCCGGGTGGACGACATCCCCACTTTTTACGCCACGAACGACATCTTCGTCCTGAACACGTTTTGCGACGCCTGCGCCAACGCCGTGCTCGAAGCCCTGGCCTGCGGCCTGCCGACCCTGTCCACGGCCAGCAACGGCAGCTCGGCCTTCCTGACTTCCGAGGCCGTGCTGCCCGACCCTTCCGACGCGCCAGACCTGGCCCGCCGCATCCAATCCCTCGTATCCCAGGGGTCCACGGCCCGCCCCGGCTTCGCGCCCCCGCGCGGCCTTCAACCCTACGCGGAACTGATCCGGAGCCTGACATGACAGACCTGCGCACCTTCCAGCCCAGGCGCATCCTGGTCTGCCAGCAGCGACAGATCGGCGACGTGCTGCTGACCACGCCGGCCATCCGCCTGCTCAAACAGCGCTTCCCGGACGCGGACCTGGACGTTTTCACGGAAAAGCGATGCGCCACCGTGCTGGAACACAATCCCCACCTCCGCACGGTCTGGACCGTGGACGCCAAGAGTCAGCCCACGTTCTGGCACGAACTACGCCTTTATGCCCGCATCGCCCGGGAAAACTACGACCTCGTGGTGGACTTCCAACAATTGCCGCGTTGCCGCTTCGTGACGCTTCTGAGCCGCGCCCGGGTCCGGCTGTCCTATCCACCGCCCTGGTACAACCGCCTGCTCTACACGCACACGGCCACGCCAACGCACGGATACTCGGCCAAATTCCGGGCCAGCATCCTCGCCCCCCTGGACATCGCCTGGGACGGACAGCCTCCGGAACTCTTTTTGACCAGAACCGAAACGGCCTGGGCCCAGCAATACCTGACAAGCCTTGACCTCGCCCCGGACCGCTGCATCACCCTGGACCCCACCCACCGCCGCTCCACCCGGCTGTGGCCGGCCCGGCACTACGGGGCCTTGATCGCCCAGGTTCATGCCCGACGTCCGGACCTGCGCTTTTTCATCCTCTACGGGCCGGGCGAAAGGGACATGGCCGCAAAGGTGCTTGCCCACTGCCCCTCGCCGCAGGCCTGCGTACTTCCGGATACGGTCATAGGCCTGCGCCAAATGGCCGCCGTGCAGTCCCTGGCCCGCCTGCACGTCGGCAACTGCTCGGCCCCGCGCCACTTCGCCGTGGCCGTGGGCTGCCCGACCCTGACGGTTCTCGGCGCCACGGGCGGCGGCTGGCGCTTCCCCTCCCCGGCCCATGAGGACGTCTTCGAGGACCTGCCCTGCCGCCCCTGCAACCAGAACACCTGTGCCAGAGGGGATCACGCCTGCCTCGAAAACCTCTCCCCGGAACGGGTCGCCGAACGGCTGCTGGCCGCCGTGAACAGATAGAAAAGAGCAGATCCACGCCTCTAGCCGCGTTGCCGGCCTCCCCGGTCCCATGCTACGAACAGACCCCGCGCCAGTTCGCCTGGTATCACATCATCCGCCCCACGGAGGACTCTCATGAAAATATTCGCGGCATTCCTGATCTGCCTGATGTGCGCCGGCCCGGCCCTGGCCGACGGCCTGGACACCTTTCTCGACAATCTGAGCGTGGAGGCCAGCGCGGACAGGTATGGCGCCACGGCCAGCATCGGCTCGCACTTCGGCGTGCCCATGGGGGACGTGGAGCTGATCGCCGGCACCACCGGCAGCCTGGCCGACGCGTTCATGATCCTCCAGCTCGGACGGATGAGCGGCCTGCCCAGAACCCGCGTCATGCAGGCCTACCAGTCCGGACGCGGGCGAGGCTGGGGCGCCCTGGCCCAGGACCTGGGCATCAAGCCCGGCTCGGCGGAATTCCACGCCCTGAAGCGCGGCGAGTTCGACTTCGTCATGCCCCAATCCAAGAAGGGCGGGGGCAAGGGGCCGGGGCACGGCAACCACGGCGGAGGCAAAGGCAAGAAGAAGTAGGCGCGGAACCGGCCCGCTCTCCCGGGCCCGTCGCCGGACCGTCACATGCTGAAATCAAAGTTGACGCCTGCCCGTCAGTCCAGCAGAAGAAATAAAACTTCAGGAGGTCATCTCATGTCCAAAAAAATACTGATGCTGGTTGGCGACTATGTGGAGGATTACGAGGTCATGGTTCCCTTCCAGGCCCTGACCATGCTTGGCTATGCGGTGGAAGCGGTCTGCCCGGACAAGAAGGCCGGCGAATTCGTGCGCACCTCCATCCATGATTTCGAGGGCGACCAGACCTACAGCGAAAAACGCGGCCACAACTTCACCCTGAACAAGGACTTCGCGGCCGTGAACACGGCCGACTACATCGGCCTGGTCATCCCCGGCGGCCGGGCTCCGGAGTACATCCGCCTGAACGCGCGGGTGCTTGAGATCGTGCGCGAGTTCCATGCCGCGAACAAACCCATGGCCGCCATCTGCCACGGCCCCCTGGTCCTGGTCACGGCCGGCGTGCTGTCCGGCAAGAGCTGCTCCGCCTATCCGGCCTGCGGCCCCGACGTGGTCTGCGCGGGCGGAAAATACGCCGACATCCCACTCGACAAGGCCCATGTGGACGGAAATCTGGTCACGGCCCCGGCCTGGCCCGCCCATCCGGACTGGATCGCCAAGTTCGCGGCCCTGCTCGGCGCGAAAATCACCATCTGATCTCCCAACCGGGAAGGAGCGGGTCGGGCTGCTCCTTCCCTTCCGGTTCACTGCGGCCGTTGTCGTGATAACGGGCGCAGATGGCCATGAAAGACTCCCGGTGCGCAAGGAGGATGTCCACCAGGCACGGATCGAAATGCCGGCCGCTCTGCTCCAGAAAATAGGCGAAGATGTCCTCCCAGGGCCAGGGCTGATGGTAGACGCGCTTGCTGGACAGGGCGTCGAACACGTCGGCCACGGCCACGATGCGGCCGTGCACGGGGATCTCCTCTCCCGCGAGGCCCTGCGGATAGCCCTTCCCATCCCAGCGCTCGTGGTGCGTGAGGATGATCTGGGCCGCGATCTGGATGATGGGGCTGGACGAATGCGCGAGCATCTCGTGACCGCGCAGCACGTGCCCCTTGATGACCTCGAATTCCGCAACAGAGAGGGGACCTGGCTTGTTCAGCACGGAATCGGGAATGCCGACCTTGCCCAGATCATGGACCGTGGAGGCGAGTTTGAGCATCTCGGCCTCTTCCTCGCCGAGTCCAAATCGAAGGGCCAGCAGGCGGGCGAATTCCGCCACGCGGCGGACATGACTGCCCGTCTCGGCCGACCGGCACTCCATGGTTTCGGCGATATGAAAGATGACCTCTTTTTGCGTGTCCTCGATCCCCTTGTTCAAAAACAGGTTGTCGAAGGCCAGGGACACGTTGGTGAAGAAAAGCTCCAGCAAATCCTGGTCGTTTTCGTTCAATTCCTTGGATATCTCGAAGTACAGATAGTTCTCGGACCCCGTCTTGCTCTGGAAATACCAGGCGCATTGCCCCCCTTGGCAATAAAACCCATGGGGCTCTTTCCGGGCCTGACCAAGGGCCCGGTGCACAGCATCCTCGCTGATTTCGTCCATGGGCTTGTCGATGAATTCGCAGAAATCCCCCGTGGCCGCCAGAACCATTGACCGCCCTTTGCTCCCCGATGCGGTCAGGCCCGAGGCGTGGGTGTACACAGCATCCTTCTTGAGCTGCAGGATGGAGGCCAACTGACTCAGGACTCCGCTCCCGAGCTTCTGCAGGGACTGACGCTCAAAAATGTCGCCCGAAGCCTCGATGATGCGCTTCAGGCCCTGCCGGTTCTCTTCGATGGTGATGATGAAACTGTAGCAGCGCAGGGCCGAGATGATGGTCACGAGCATCTTTTCCAGGGTCAGCTCGGTCTTTTCCTTGTAGTCGTCGATGTCATAGTCAAGGATGACCTGGGCCGCCGGGGCCTTGCCGGGCTGGCCCGTGCGCAGGATGATGCGCACAGCCAGGTTTTGCAACGTCTGGCGGATGTATTTGACCAGCTTCAAGCCGCTGTCGTCGGTCTCCATGACCACGTCCAGAAGGATGATGGCGATGTCCCTGTGCTCGGCCAGCAGCGTCCGGGCTTCCTCTGCGCTCATGGCGTGCAGGAAGTCGAAGGGGCGGCCGCGAAACGTCTGGCCCGCGAGCATGTATGTGGTCACGCTGTGCACGTCGGCCTCGTCGTCCACGATCAGAATCTTCCACGCCAAATTGGTGGCTCGCACCGCAAAAGATTCCAGCTCCTCGTCCTTGAAGAGGATGTCGTCTGAGTCGGTCATGAATCCTTCCCTTCCAGGGGCATGCGGACCTGAAACGTTGTGCCGTGGCCGGGCGCGCTGCAGCAGGTCACGGACCCGCCCAGGGTGCGGGTCACGATGTTGAAGACGATGTGCAAACCGAGCCCCGTTGAACCCCGGGCCCGGGCCGTGGTGTAGAACGGTTCGAAGATCCTGGTCTGGGCTTCGGCCGGGATGCCGCGCCCATCATCGGAGTAGGTCAGGCTGAGCGTGCCTCCGGTTTTGACAATCTCGATGCGGATGAGCCCGGACTGCCCGGGCTCGAAGGCATGGGTCAGGGAATTGACGATGAAATTGGTCAGGATCTGGGAAAAGGCTCCGGGGTAGCTCTCCACGACCAGATCCTCGGCGCAGTCCACCTCCACCCGGTGGCTGGTCTTCTTCAGCTTGGGCCGCAGGCTGAGCAGCACCTGCCCGACGTACTCCCGCATGTTGAAGCTGCGTCGCGTCTCCGACACCTGATCCGCGGCGACCATCTTGAAGCTGCGAATCAGATCCGAGGCCCGGTGCAGGTTCAACAGACTCATCTCCACGCCTTCGCGCGTGGCTTCCAGATACTCCGTCAGGTCGGAGCGCTTCATTTCGCCTTGGCCGAAAAGGTTGCGGATGACGCGGTTCTTCTCGGCCATGGTCGAAGACGCGGACAGGGCCACGCCCACCGGAGTGTTGATCTCGTGAGCCACTCCCGCCACCAGTTCGCCCAGAGCCGCCAGCTTTTCGGACATGACCAGCTGGGCCTGAGCCTGGCGCAAATCCTCCAAGGCGGCCTGCAATTCGGTGTTGGCCCGGGCCAGCTCCGCGGTGCGCGTTGTTACCCGCTCTTCCAGATCCTCGTTGAGGATGCAGACCTCCTCCTCTGCCCGGCGGCGGTCGAAGTCTTGAATCTCCAGGCTCTCGGCCATGCGATCGAAGGCCGCCGCGAGACGCCCCAACTCTCCGTCATCGTGCGCAAGCATGGTGCGCGTGCCGAGATTGCCCATGCCCAGACGGTCTGCGGCGGCCACGAGCTGGTTGACGCGGCGCAGGATGATGAACTCGCCGACGAACCAGGCCGCGGCCACTGCCAGCACTGCGGCCAGCCCCATGAGCGCCAGGCTGCGCGTCAGGGCCCATCTGGCTTCGGCCAGGGCCAGGCCCTCGGGCTGCCCCATGCGAATCATGAGATCCGCAAGCGGAGTGCCCGCGAAACGCAAGCGCTTGAAGCTGTAAAGCCGCCTCACTCCGTCCACGCCCTTCTCCAGGAAGGTCCCTTCCTCCTCGGGCCCGGACATGCGCTCGATCATGTGCGGCAAATCCGGCACCCAGGTGTACTTCTCCGTTTCCGGAAAACGGGTCAGCCGCACGCCATCCGCATCGGTCAGGGTGAAAACGGACCCCGCAGGCAAATGCGCGTCGGCAAAGACACGTCCGAAATAACTCAGATCGAAGGAAGCCACGAGCATCCCGTGCAAGCGTCCTTCCTGGTCCACCACGGGCTGGGCGAATTCGATGACCACGTGCCTGTTGGGAACCAGATGGTAGGCGCCCATGGTGAAGCGCATCTCGCGCGCGGCTTCTTGAAAATAGGCCTCGTTTTCAATGGAGGAAAAGGAGTCGACCGGTGAAACGGCCACGATGCGGCCCGAGGCATCGGCCAGGGCCAGGGCGGCGTAGGCCTCGTTGCTGGCGAGCATTTCCTCGAGCAGAATCTGGGAACCCAGGGTGTCGAGCTGTTGAACCTCGCGGGCCCGGGCCAGGGTGGCCAGCAGAAGACGGGCGTTGTCGACCACCTGCTCCTGTCTGGCGGCCATGACCTGGATCTGGCGCAGGGAGGCGCTCTCCGCGCCCCGGATCATGGTTTCCCGGAGCGTATAGCCCGTCAGGAGCATGATCCCCAGGGCCGGCAGCACGGCCACCAGGACGAGGAGGACAAGGCTGACACGGATGGAGGCAAGGGCCGGCAATCGCATGGTCCCTCCGAAAAACCGGACACGCGGTTCGGTCGGGTATCTTTTCCATGCAGATACCGGCCCCTGGCCTTGGGTGCAAGGAATTCCCGCGAAGGGCGGCCCGCGCGAAAATGCCTCGCCTTCAGGAAGAAATCAGCGCTGGGAGGCCACGGAGCGGGCGATGGAATAGCAGTAATCGCCTATCTTCTCCAGCCGCGCCAGAAGGTTGATGAACGCGAGACCGCCCTCGATGCCGCACTGGCCAATCTTGAGGCGTTCGATATGGGCGTCGCGCATGGTTTCGCGCATGGCGTCAATGGTCCGTTCCATGGCTTCGGCCTCTTCCAGGAGATTCGCCGGCTCCGTGAGCAGCGACGCGCTGATCAAGTTCAGAAATTCATCGACCTTTTTCGCGATGACAAACAGATCGCCCATGGCTTTTTCGTTGAACTTCAGCTCCTTGTCCACGATGTCTTCGCACAGAAGTCCCAACGCCTCCACGGCATCGCCGATGCGTTCGAGATTGTTCACGACTCGCATCTGCTCCGCGATGTCCGTCGAAATCGCTTCGTTAATCTCGCTTTGCATGGTTCTGGCCAGGAAGGTGGCGATGGACTTGTGCATCGCGTTGACCTGATCCTCGAAACGCTGGCGCTGGCGAATGGCGCGATGATCTCTTTTCTCCAGACAATCCAGTGCATTGGTGAATGCGGCATGCGCTGTCAGGGACATGCGGTGGATTTCACCGCGGACCTGGGCCAGGGCCGCCACGGGATTGTCCTCCACGTGCTGGTCGAAGACGGGCAATCGGAACAGGGAATCTCCTTCGGCCTTGTCCTTGGGCGAAAGCCAGATGGCAGCCTTGATCAAGACCGGCAGAAATACGAGGAAGAAAATGGCGTTGACCAGATTGAACAGGGTGTGACCATTGGCGATGTAGCGCCCGATGTTGGGAAATTCGCCGCCCACCTGCATGTCCCAGGCCGCTGCGCCCATCAGCTCCGTGCCCCATTCCACGGCCTGCATAAACCACGGAAAGATAAGCAAAACCATGCTCACGCCAAGCACGTTGAACATGGTATGAGCCCGGGCCGCACGATGCGCGTTGATGTTGCTCGACCCGAGAATTGCCAGTTCGGCCGTGATGGTCGTGCCGATGTTCTCACCCAGAACCAGGGCCATGGCCGCCGGAAAGCCCACCAGCCCCTGGGTGGCCAGGGCCATGGTCAGGCCCACCGTGGCCGAGGACGACTGCACGACCATGGTCAGCAGGCAACCGGTGACGACGCAAAGCAGCAGCCCGCTCATGGTCGAGGCATCGAACTTGGTGAAGAAGGAGATGAAGACTGGATCGGCGCGCAGCGGCTTCAAGCCGTCGCCCATGACCGTCATACCGAAGAACAGCAGACCAAAACCAAGGACGACCTCGCCAATGTAACGATATTTCTTGCGCGAACAGAAATATTTCATGGGCACGCCCACGGCAATGGCCGGCAGGGCCAGATCCGTGAGCTTGAAGGCGATGAGCTGCGCGGTCATGGTTGTGCCGACATTGCAGCCCAGGATGACGCCAACGGCCTGTGTCAGGGTCATGAGACCGGCCGAGACAAAACTGATGAGCATGACCGTGGTCGCCGATGACGACTGAACCACGGCGGTAACCAGGGTGCCGGTGGCAAAGCCGACGACCCGGTTGTTGGACACGGTCTTGAGGATGTTTCTGATCCGGTTGCCGGCGACCATCTGCAACCCCTCGGTCATGAATTTCATGCCGAGGATGAAGATGCCAAGCCCGCCCAGGGTCTGAATCAGGATCGTGAGCATAGGGAATTTCCAGGAGGATGATTGTTACGAGAAGGTGACGACACTACGAAATCCGCCCCTGTGTAGAAGATCTTGAAAATCAAGGGAAGTTTTTTTTTCAGTACGGTGACAGAAATGTTACAGACATGAAGCCTTGATAATTAACCAAATCATTTCAGAATATTAAAATGTGACAACACCCAAAATTTGATCTGACCCCGAGACAAGGGGAGCAAAGAACACGCCCGGCGCCCCGCCATGTTGCACAAAGCATCCCGCCCTGGCATGAATCAAAGCAAGCATCCCGCTTCAAGCCCCAAGGAGGACCGCCGTGAACAAACCCAACGCCTTTGTGCTCTGGTTCGATGAACTTGGCATTGCCGACGTCCCGCTGGTCGGCGGAAAAAACGCGAGCCTGGGTGAGATGTACCGCAACCTTGTCCCCAAGGGCGTGCCCATCCCGAACGGCTTCGCGGTCACCGCCCACGCCTACCGCCACCTGCTCAAGGCCTCCGGGGCCATGGACGCGATCAAGGGCATCATGGCGGGACTCGACACGCACGACATGGACAACCTGATGGCGCGGGGCAGCCGCATCCGCGCCCTGATCCGCAGCCTCGAAATCCCGGCTGATCTTCAAAGCGCCATTATCCAGGCCTATCGCAAGCTGGAAGACGCGTACGGTCCGAACGTGGACGTGGCCGTGCGTTCCTCGGCCACGGCCGAGGATCTGCCCGACGCGAGCTTCGCCGGGCAACAGGAGACCTACCTGAACATCCGGGGCGCGGAGGACCTCCTGGACGCCTGCCAGCGCTGCTTCGCCTCCCTGTTCACCAACCGCGCCATCTCCTACCGCCAGGACAAGGGCTTCGACCATTTCTCCATCGCCCTGTCCATCGGCGTGCAGAAGATGGTCCGCTCGGATCTTTCGGCCAGCGGCGTCATGTTCTCCATCGACACGGAAACGGGCTTCCAGGACGCGGTCTTCCTGACCGGAGCCTGGGGCCTGGGCGAAAACGTGGTCCAGGGCGCGGTCAATCCGGACGAATGGTACATTTTCAAACCGACGCTCAAACTCGGGTTCAAGCCCATCATCATGAAGCGGGTCGGGGGCAAGGCCATCAAGATGGTCTACACCACCGACTCCAAGGCCCCGACCAAGAACGTGGCCGTGCCCGAGGAGGACCGCCGCCGTCTGGTGCTGTGCGACGACGAGGTGGTGGCCCTGGCGCGCATGGCCTGCATTATCGAGGAACATTACAGCCTAAGCCGCGGCCAGTTCACGCCCATGGACATCGAATGGGCCAAGGACGGACAGACGGGCGAGCTCTTCATCGTCCAGGCCCGGCCCGAAACCGTGCATTCCCTGAAGGATCTGGCCATCCTCAAGAAATACGTGCTCAAAGAGAAAGGAGAGACCCTCGTGGAGGGGCAGTCCGTGGGCGAGCTCATCGGCCAGGGTCCGGTGCAAATCATCAAGTCCGCCGAAATGATCCACAGGTTCCGCAAGGGCGAGGTCCTGGTCACCGACATGACCGATCCGGACTGGGAACCGATCATGAAGATCGCCTCGGCCATCGTCACCAACCGGGGCGGGCGGACCTGCCACGCGGCCATCGTCAGCCGGGAACTGGGCATCCCCTGCATCGTGGGCACGGGCAACGCCACCACCAGACTGACCCAGGGCGAAGACGTGACCGTGGACTGCTCCGAGGGGTCCATCGGCACGGTCTATCAAGGCCTTGTGCCGTTCGAAATCCAGGAAACGGACCTCGGCACCCTGCCCAAGCCCAAGACCAAAATCATGATGAACCTGGCCAGCCCCGAGCAGGCCTTCGAGAAGAGCTTCATCCCCAACGACGGCGTGGGTCTGGCCCGGGAGGAGTTCATCATCAACTCCTACATCAAGATCCACCCCCTGGCCCTTCTGAACTACGAGAACCTGCCCGACGAGATCCTGAAGCGGGCCATCGCGGACATGACCTCGGGCTACGCGGACAAGGCCGAGTACTTCGTGGACAAGCTGGCCGAGGGCGTGGGCATGCTGGCCGCCGCCTTCTACCCAAAGCCGGTCATCGTGCGCCTCTCGGACTTCAAGTCCAACGAGTACGCCAACCTCATCGGCGGCAAGCTCTTCGAGCCCCACGAGGAAAATCCCATGATCGGCTGGCGCGGGGCCTCGCGCTATTACTCTGCGAACTACAAGGAGGCCTTTGGCCTGGAGTGCCGGGCCATGAAAAAAATCCGCGAGGACATGGGCCTGACCAACGTGGAGATCATGATCCCCTTCCCGCGCACCGTGGAGGAAGCCAAACTGGTCATTGCGACCATGGCCGAATACGGTTTGCGGCAGGGCGAAAACGGCCTCAAGATCATCGGCATGTGCGAGATCCCGTCCAACGTGATCCTGGCCGAGGAGTTCCTGGAAGTCTTCGACGGGTTCTCCATCGGCACCAACGACCTGACCCAGCTCATCCTGGGCGTGGACCGGGATTCGTCCCTGGTGGCCCATGTCTACGACGAGCGCAACCCGGCGGTGAAGAAATTCGTCCGCCAGGTCATCGAGGTGGCGGTCGCCAAGGGCAAGTACATCGGCATCTGCGGCCAGGCGCCCAGCGATTATCCTGAGTTCGCGGAATTCGTCGTCGAATGCGGCATCGGGTCCATGTCCCTGAACCCGGATACGGTCATCAAGACCACTCTCGTCGTGGCCGAACTGGAGAAGCGTTTGGGCATCGCCTGACCTCCAGGCCGCAAAGAAGAATGGGCATCGAAAGTGCCTGCCGACGGAGCAACGCACGGATCATGGCACCGTGGAGGAGGCGCATCGATGCGGCCTGCGCCTGGACCCGCAGTGCCTGCCCTCGACAATGGACGCCCATGTGCGCTAGCCTCCCGGGATTGGACGACATACGCACGTCCTGCATTGTCGCCCGGGCCCACGCCACGGGCATGAACATCGTCTTCGCCCGGCAGGGCGCCTTTTCCGGACCCTGCCCAGCAACACCCAGATCAAGGGCGATCTGGAGAGCATTTGAATGTCCGGTACAATCACTTCGCCAACAATTGCCCCGCGCAAACGCTTTGATTTGGCCTATTCCGTGCGATGGAACCTCCTGCTGATCACGAGCGGGGCCCTCCTCTGGTCCTTCGCGGTCAAGAGCATCGCCCAGCCGCATCAGTTCATCCCCGGCGGACTCTTCGGCCTCGGGTCCCTCATCTACTATTCGACCCAGTGGCTTTCCCCGGGGGTGTTCTTCTTCCTCTTCAACCTGCCCTTCTTTGTCCTCGGGTGGATCAAGCTCAGCCCCCGTTTCGTGCTCTACAGCCTCTACGCCATGGTGGTCACATCCGTGTCCTACGAGCTCGTCGACGTAACCCTGGACATCCACAACCAGCTTTACGCCGCCGTGGCCTGCGGCGTCCTGAGCGGCCTCGGAGGCGGCCTCATCCTGCGCTCCCTGGGTTCGGGCGGGGGGCTGGACATCATCGCCGTCTGGCTCTTCCAGAACTTCAACATCGGCGTCGGCAAGGTCTACTTCAGCTTCAACGCCGCCCTGTACCTGCTCTGCCTCACGATCATGCCCATCGACCTGGTCATCGCGTCCCTGATCATGGTCTTCATCTCCTCCTCCATGGTCGAACAGACCCTGGCCCTCTTCTCCAAGCGCAAGGTCGTCTTCATCATCTCCGACAACTCCGACGCCATCGCCCAGACCATCCTGGATTCCTTGAAACAGAGCGCCACCTTCCTCAAGGGCATGGGAGCCTTCAGCAAGCGCGAGAAAAACGTGCTCATGACCGTGGTCAACAACATCCAGCTCAAGAAGCTCGAAGAGATCACCTTCACCCATGATCCGCATGCCCTGTTCATCGTCGAGAACACCTTCACCGTCCTGGGTTCGAGCTTCTCCCGGCGAAAAATCTACTGAACCCCGGGCGCACGGGCGGAGCGGTTTACATTTTTTTACACCCCACCGATCCCGCGGCACGTGCAACCCGACGCGTTTTTGCGCATAAAAGGGCCATGACACACACCAATATGACCAACCCGCGCATTCTGCTCGTCGATGACGACCAGGAACTTTTTGTCTTGCTGCGCGAATATTTCCAGGCCGAGGAACTGAATCTGGAGACCGCGTACGACGGTGAAGACGGCGTGATCCTGGCCCTCGGCGGCGACTTCGATCTGGTCATCCTCGACGTGATGATGCCTGGCATGTCCGGCATCGATGTTTTACGCCGCATCCGGGCCAAAAGCCTTTTGCCCGTGCTCATGCTCACGGCCATGGGCGACGACATGGACCGCATCCTGGGCCTGGAACTGGGCGCCGACGACTATGTCCCCAAGCCCTGCACCCCGCGCGAACTGGTGGCACGCATCCGGGCAATCCTGCGCCGCGCGGCCATCAGCCCGGAACACACGTCGGCCCTGTCCTGCGGGAACCTGCGCATGTGGCCGGGGAAACTGCTGGCCGAAATCGACGGCCAACCCGTCAGCCTGACGGGCGCGGAATTTTCCATTCTCGAAATCCTGATCCGATCCGCCGGTCAACCCGTGAGCCGTGCGGACCTCTACACCGAAGGCTTGGGGCGCCCCGTCACTCGCTACGACCGCAGCCTCGATGTCCACCTTTCGAGCATCCGCCACAAACTTGGACAGGCACCCGACGGCCGCGCGCGCATCCAGACCCTGCGCGGACGGGGCTATCAGCTCCTGGAGGCGTGATGGGACGTTTGTTCTGGAAATGCTTTCTGGCCACCTGCATCACCTTCAATCTGGCCGGCGCCGTCATCTTCGCCGCCGTGCATCTCTATCGCACGACGGGATCTCCTGACGCGCCACTCCCCATTGGCCCCAGGGCCGCCTTCGAACTGGACACGGCCGAGGCCATGCTCCGCCACGCCCAGCCCACGGCTCTGGCCAGGCTGCTGCAGGATCTGGACAGCCCCATGCTTGTCCTTGATCCCGACGGCCGGGATATTCGCGGCAGAGTGCCCTCCGGCGAACAAAAAGCCCTGCTCTCCGACCAGACGTCAGGAGAGCCCAAGCCAGGAGTGCGACGGGTGCACAGACCCGAGGGGACGTATCTTCTGACGCTGCCCCCGGAACACAGCGGCCCATTCCCCCCAGGCGCGCCTCCAGGACCGCCGCACCGTCATCCGCCGGCCCCATGGGAGCCCCTGGCTTTCGGCCTGCTGGCCAGTGCGGCCCTGAGCGCCCTGTTGGCCTGGTATCTGGCCCGGCCCATCAAGGATCTGCGCGCCGCCTTTGCCGACATGGCCGCCGGACGCCTGGACACCCGGGTGGGCACCCTCATGCGCGGGGGCGACGAAATTGCGGATCTGGGCCGCGAGTTCGACACCATGGCCGCCAAGCTCCAGCATCTCATTCAGGCCCAGCGTCAGCTGCTCCACGACGTGTCCCACGAGTTGCGCTCGCCCCTGAACCGTTTGCAGGCGGTCTTGGGCATCGTGCGCCAGGATCCCGCAAAACTGCACGAATCCACCCTGCGAATGGAGCGCGAGGTGGAGCGCCTGGACGAACTGATCGGGGAAATCCTGACCCTGGCGCGTCTGCAATCCGGCACGGACCAGGACAAAGAGGACATGGTCGATCTGGGGGATATGATCGAGGCTCTGGTCGAGGACGCCCGCTTCGAAGCCGCGATCCAGGGCATCTCGGTCCGGCTGACAGAAAGCGGCAGCGCCCTGGTTCCGGGTGTTCCCCGCCTTCTGTCCCGGGCAGTGGAAAACGTGATCCGCAACGGACTCAAATATTCGCCCGCGGGTGGCGAACTGGACGTGGACGTGGAAGCCCTGGACGAACGGGTCGTCATCCGGGTGCGTGACCACGGACCGGGCATCCCGGCGGAAGAACTGGATACCGTGTTCGACCCCTTCCGGCGCGGTACGCGGGACAAGGACCGCGAGGGGTTCGGCCTGGGTCTGGCCATCGCCAGGGGCGCCATAAACCTGCACAAAGGCACCATCACGGCGCGCAACCTGGAAAACGGCGGCCTGTGCATGGAGATCCGCCTGCCAACAGGCCGCGCGTGATCCCCGGCCACCAGCCCCCGCGGACCCGCCGGAATATGCCCGAAGCGTGATGCAAAAGGGCCGGAAAGCCCGGCCCTTTTGCATCACGCTGTCATGGAGAACACTCCTCCTGACATATAATTTTGGGCATCCATGCCCATGAGCCGATACATGTCGTACTTGGCGGCCATCAGGGTCTGAGAAAGACTCCCCTGGGAAGTCGAGGATGCGCTGCCCTGACTCTGGCGCATGGCTTCAAGCCCTTTGCTGAACTCATCCTGGGTGACGGACCCGTCGGTGTCGGCGTCCATGGCCTCGAAGACCTTTTCCGGATCCACGGCGGCGCCCGTGGCTTTGTTCTTCTCGGCCACGGCCGCGATCAGTTCCTCCAGATCGACCACCCCGTCTTCGTTGGTGTCGGCGGCGTCAAAAGTTTCCTCCGCGCTTTCTTCGGGGGGGGGCGGCCGGTGCCCGCCGCCCATGGGGGCACCGGCCTGGCCGGCACTCATGGATTCCAGACCCGCGCGGTGCTCTTCCTGGGTGATGGACCCGTCGGCGTCCGCATCCAAGGCGGCAAAGAGCTCCTCCGCGTCCATGTCCCCGCCGGTGGCCTTGTTCTTGGCCGCTATGGCGGCCGTCAGTTCCTCCTTGGTGATGCTGCCATCGTTGTCGACGTCGGTTTCCGTGAACAGCTGATCCGCCATGGATGGCTGCCCTCCGTTCATGCCCATGGAGGTCAGCATGCTGGCCTGGGCCAGATCCCTGTGCAAAGCTGCCAGGCCGGACTCGTGCTCCTCTTCGGTGACTTGGCCGTCGCCATCCGAGTCCATGGCGGCGAAGAGTTCCTCCGCGTCCGGTCCGCCACCGTCCCGGGCCTTGCTCGCCAATGCCGTGGTGAGCTCCTCCTGGGTGATGGCACCGCTGCCATCCGAGTCCGTGGAGGCAAAAAGTTCCTTGGCCATCTGGGCAGGGTCCGGTCTGGACGCGCTGCTCCCCATGGCCGCCATGCTCTGGGAAAGCCCAGATGAGCCAATACCGCTGATCATGACATACTCCTTTGTCAGAGGTTTGCGGGAGAACATTTTTCCTCCCGCCATGGGCGCAGCAACGCCCGGACCTCGAACACGGCATGCCGGGTAAAGTTGGCTAAAGAAGGGTAAAGACCCGCCGGGGGCACGCCTTCAACGCGGCTGGCCGCTGCCGGCGAAATCGCGCAGGTACATCCGGGCGCGAAGTTCGTTGCCCTCGGCCTCGGCGAAATGCAGATACGCCACGCGCAGCCACGCTCTGATCTGGTCCTTCGCGGCCAGACGGGCATTGGCCAGGATTTCAAGATCCATGGAGTTCATCCAGAGGCACAGATCCCGGGCGCGGTCCATGGCCTGGTGACCGCGGAGCACGGCGGCCCGGCCCTGCCCGGCCACCCGTTCGCGCCTGCGCGGATCGGCCAGCAGCGCTTCGATCAGCCCCACCAGATCGTCCATCGCGTTAGGATCATAGATGAAGAGTTCCTCGCCATCACGGAACAGCTCTGCCAGTCCATGCCCCACGCGCGGAGTCAGCAGGCAGGCTCCGCAGCCCAGGGCCTCGAAGACCCGGAAGTTGAGGTCCTTGTGCTCCGAGACGTTCAGGACCAGGCTGGCCCGGGCATAGAGTTCCGGGTAGCTGCCCTGGCGCACGGCCAAAGGCACACGCCGCGCCAGTTCCTGCAGGAAACGGTATCGCACGGGGGTCAGGTCCGGATCGTTCTTGCCGACAAAGAGGACCTCGTCGGCCACTGGTCCGGCCTCGGGCATGGGCCGGTCCTGCTCCCGGGAAAAGAGAGGCAACCAGCGCACCTGCCGTGGCCCCAGACGCTGGTTCAAAAACAAGGGCAGATGGTCGCGCATGGCCACGCAGCACAGATCAAAGGCCTGGGCGTAGAGGGGGTACCAGCTGTGGATGTGGGTATCGATGGCGTAGAAGACCGTCGGACAGGGAAAGGCTTCCACGCCCTGCAGGAAAGGCGGGGCGCTCACGTCGCCATAGATGAAAAGGTCCGGAACGCGGCCGCAGCAAGCCAGGATATCGGACCAGGAGAGCTTGGCCGCCGGAGGCAGGACCACCGGGTCACAGCCCAGTCCCCGCATGGCATGGGCAAAATAGGGGTTCCCGGCCCAGGCGACGAGTCTGTTCATGAAAGCTCCAGGCGACGATCGAGGATTTCGGCTCAGCTTATAGACAAGGACTCGACGCTTGGCCAGCCCCGGACCCGATGCTTCGACACAGGATGCAAGGGCCGCCCAGGCGTTCGGCAAGAGACACGCGGCGGGATTTAAGCAAAGGGCACGGGCGGGTGTTGAACAATTTCCATCTCCACACTGCGAACCTCCATGATGCACCCGGCCAACACGAGGTCGGCATATCAGACATCGCCCCTGGCACGGCCTCCGCGGAGCCCGACCCTGCGGCCGGACCCTCCCGCCATGGGCAACCCCAGGCGCCGTGCCGCCGTCCTGACCCGCCACATGCTGGCACCGTGGTTGCCATGCACCGCCCTGCATGATATTTTTGAAATACATGCCAAGGAGGACGAATGCCCGAGTGCGAAATGGCCGCCAAGTGTCTTTTTTTCAACGATAAAATGGCAAAAATGCCGGCCATGGCCGCCGTGATGAAGAAGAAATACTGCCAGGGCGACTTTTCCATATGCGCCCGTTACCTCGTGTGCACGGCCCTCGGCAGGGAAAAAGTGCCCGCCGACCTGATGCCGAGCCAGACGGACAAGGCCCGGCGGATTCTTGCCTGAAGCTCTCCTCTCCCACGGAAGCCCCACGGCGCCCCCTTCGAGGCGTCGATGCCGTTTCGCACCACGCCCACAGGAGGCCTTTCATGTTCACCGTCATCGTCGACATCACCGTGAAAACGGACTTCGTGGAGCAATTCCGGGAAGCAGTCATCCGCCAGGGAGGCAACTCCAGACGACTGGAGCCGGGCTGCCTGGGCTTTGACATCCTGCAGGATCCGAACGACCCGACCCGCTTCACTCTCTATGAAACCTACACAGACGCAGCCACGTTCCACGAGGTCCACCGCGTCACGCCCCACTTCCTGACCTATGCCGAAACCACAGGGCCATGGGTGGAAAGCAAAAGCTTTCGGACCATGACCCGGATCTGGCCATAGAAAAGCCAAAACCGCATCCGTCCTGACCCCGGACCGGACATAAACCATGACACGGCTCGCCCGTGGCAATCCGGGCATGTTTCTATTTGAGATACTTGATGGCCACGAAACCCAGAATGGCCAGGACGACCAGGAGAGTGGCGGCCAGTTCGAAGTGCCGTTCCATAAAGGGCTTGATCTTCGCCCCGAAGAGACGGATGAGCCCGGCCACCAGAAAAAAGCGCATGCCTCGGCCAATGACCGAAGCCAGGACAAATTGGGTCAGATCAAAACTCATCATGCCCGAAGCGATGGTGAACACCTTGTAGGGAATGGGCGTCACTGCCGCGACGAGCACCCCGAAAAATCCATAGCTCTCGTACCACACGCGCACGGCCTCGACCACGGCCTCGCCGTGGTACATGCGCACAATGGGCAGGCCCACAGCCTCCCAGAGCCCCCAGCCGATGAAATAACCAAGCAGACCGCCCAGCACCGAAGCCACGGTGCACCACAGGGCCAGCCGGAACCAGCGCATGGGCGTGGAAAAGCACAAGGCGATGAGCAAAACGTCCGGCGGCACCGGGAAAAAGGAACTCTCGGCAAAAGACAAGAGCACCAGGGCCGGCAGGGCGTAGGGCGTGGCCGCCCAGTGCAGGGTCCAGTGGTAAAGTTTGCGCAGAGGGTTGCGCGTGGCGCGGGCCTGGGCCAAGTCGTCCGGGATGGAGGTATCGCTGTGCATGGCCGGCAGACCAGCACAAAAGATCCCGGATTACAACAAAAAACACGTCTTCCCCGAGACCTCGACTTGCTGCACCCTTTTCTTTTGCCCGCCTTTCCCGCACTGTTGACTCCCGTGATTGACCCACTTCGACCCGAGACAGCCATGCGCACAAACCGCACGCCCCCCTCACGGCTACCGCGCCTGCCCTGGCCCCTGCCCGCGCTGCTGGCCTGGGGAGCGGCCTGGGCCGTGTTTCTGGGCCTTGGCGCCCTGCACTGGCCCCTGGGATTGAACCTGACCCTGGCCGCCCTCTTCGGACTGGCCCTTGGCCGGGCCGAAGCGTCGCCCTGGCGGAGCCTCATCATTGCCGCGGGCTTTCCCTTGTCCCTGGCCATATCCAGCCTGCTGTCCGGCACGGCCGGATGGCTGTGGCTCATTCCCCTTGCCCTGCTGGCCCTGCTTTACCCCTTGCGGACCTGGCGCGATGCGCCGCTGTTCCCGACTCCGGCCGGCATCCTCCAGGGCCTGGACAAAATCGCGCCCCTGTCCGCCGGAGCACGCATTCTGGACGCGGGATGCGGATTGGGCTCGGGGCTGAAGGAACTGCGACGCGTCTACCCCCGGGCCCGGCTGCACGGCCTGGAATGGAGCTGGCCCCTGCGCTTTCTCTGCGGGCTGACCTGTCCCTTTGCCCGTGTGCGGCGGGGCGACATCTGGGAAACGAACTGGTCTGCATATCACATGGTCTACATGTTCCAGCGCCCGGAAAGCATGGGGCCGGCCGCGGACAAGGCCCGACGCGAACTGCCCCCAGGGGCGTGGCTGGTCAGCCTCGAATTCGAGGCCCCGGCCCTGCGGCCAGTGGCCGTGCTGCGCAACCGGGGCGACAAGCCCGTCTTTGTCTACCGCATGAAATGAAAGACCCCCGCCACGATCATGGCGAGGGTCTTGAAGTCTGGTGCTCCGGCAGCGTTCTATTGCGTGCTGGAAAACTCGTGTCCTTTGAGCAGGGCCTTGGAAACCGGGATGATTTCGGCCGTGGGGCAGAACAGGGATTCCCGGGTCACGTCTTTCAATGCCTCGCACAGCACCTGATCCATGTTCTCCACGAAGACGATCTCCAGGTCCTTCAGGATGGCCTTGGGCACCTCTTTCAGGTCCCGCTCGTTCTCCTTGGGCAACAAAACGCGGGTGATGAGGCCGCGATGGGCGGCCAGCAGCTTGTCGCGCACTCCGCCGATGGGCAGGACCCGGCCGCGCAGGGTGATCTCGCCGGTCATGGCCACATCGTTCCTCACCGGAATGTCGAGCAGGGCCGAGGCCAGGCAGGTGGCCAGGGTGATGCCGGCCGAAGGGCCGTCCTTGGGCGTGGCCCCCTCGGGCACATGAATGTGCGTGTCGATCTCCTTGTAGAAATCCCGGCGCAGGCCGAAGAACTCGGAACGGGAGCGGATGTAGCTGATGGCCGCCTTGGCCGACTCCTGCATGACATCGCCGAGCTTGCCGGTGATCTCGATCTTGCCCGAGCCCGGCATGAGGGCCACTTCCACGAAAAGCAGCTCGCCCCCGACCTGGGTCCAGGCCAGACCCGTGGCCACGCCCACCTGGGCCTCGTCCTCGCGCTGGCCGTGACGGACCTTGGGGATGCCCAGATAGGTGCCGACCATGGACTTGTTCACGGACACGTTCTTGTCCGTGTCCTTGTCCTCGACCAGGGCGCGGGCCACCTTGCGGCAGATGGAGGCCAGTTCGCGCTCCATGTTGCGCACCCCTGACTCGCGGGTGTAGCGGCGGATGATCTCCAGGATCGCGCCCTTGGACAGGCTCAGGTTCCCGGGCTTAAGGCCGTGCTGCTCCAACTGCTTGGGCAGTAGAAAATCCGTGGCGATGCGCTCCTTTTCCGTCTCCAGGTAGCCGGGAATGGTGATGATCTCCATGCGGTCCTGCAGAGGCAAGGGGATGGTCTGCAACGAATTGGCCGTGGTGATGAAAAAGACCTGCGACAGGTCGTAATCCATGTCCAGATAGTGATCGTTGAAGGCGCTGTTCTGTTCCGGATCGAGCACCTCCAGCAAGGCGGCCGAAGGGTCGCCCCGAAAATCCATGCTCATCTTGTCCACTTCGTCCAGGCAGAAGACTGGATTGTTGGTGGACACTCGCTTCAGGGACTGGATGATCTTGCCCGGCAGGGCGCCGACATAGGTCCGGCGGTGGCCGCGAATCTCGGCCTCGTCGCGCACGCCGCCCAGGGACAGGCGCACGAACTCGCGCCCCGTGGCCCGGGCGATGGACTTGGCCAGCGACGTCTTGCCCACGCCGGGAGGCCCGACCAGGCAAAGGATGGGCCCGCGCAACTTCTTCACCAAGGCCTGCACGGCCAGATATTCAAGAATGCGTTCCTTGGGCTTTTGCAAGCCGTAGTGGTCGTCGTCCAGAATCTTCTGGGACTGCTTGATGTCGATGTCCACGTCGCGGACCACGTTCCAGGGCAGGGCCAGAATCCAGTCCACGTAATTGCGCAGCACGGCGTACTCGGCCGAGGACGGCGGGGTCTGCCGCAGTTTCTTCATCTCCGCCATGCCCTTGGCGCGCGCGTCCTCGGGCATGTCCTTGGCCTTGAGCTGGGTCTCCAGTTCGTCCACGTCGGCCTTGGGATCGAAATCCCGGCCCATCTCCTTGTGGATGGCCTTGAGCTGCTCGCCCAGATAATAGTCCTTCTGGTTCTCCTCCATCTGCTTCTTGACCCGGCCCTTGATCTTCTTCTCCAGGGAAAAGACTTCGACCTCTTCCTGGATGAGTTCGTAGACCCGCTCCAGACGGCGGACCGGATTGCGCAGTTCGAGCACGCCCTGCTTGCGGTCGTAGGTGGCCTTGAGGTGGGGGACGATGGAATCGGCAAGGCGGCCGGGATGGTTCACGCTGGTGATGGCCAGGATGGTTTCCTTGGCCAGCTTGCGGTTGACCTGCGAATATTCCTCGATGACCTCGTGGGTGGCCCGGACCAGGGCCTCGCCCTCCATGGGGTTGCCCTCGACGTCGGGCAGCACGGCCACCCGCACCATCTGGATCTCGTCCTGGGTCATGAGCCCGCTGGCCGTATCCCAGGACGCGCGGTACAAACCTTCGAAAAGCACCTTGATGGTCCCGTCGGGGAGCCGGAGCATCTGCAAGACCTTGCTGACCGTGCCCACGGCGTACAGGCCATCCACGTCGGGTCGCTCCTGGCCGGGATCCTTCTGGGCGACCAGGAAGATCCGCTTCTCGTACTTGTCCAGGGCCGTTTCGATGGCCTTGATGGATGAGTCCCGACCCACGAAGAGCGGCACGATGGACTTGGGAAACATGACCACCTCGCGCAGGGACATGACCGGCAGGATCATGCTCTGGGGAGATGCCTTTTCGAAAACAATGGCGTCGGACATGATGAAACTCTTGGGATCAGGCACTCTTGGCCTCGGGTTTGAACAGGATGAGGGGCTCCTTGCCATCCTCTACCACGGCCCGGTTGATGACGCACTCGGTCACATTCTTCATGGACGGCAGGGTGTACATGATGTCGAGCATGATCGACTCCATGACGGACCGCAGCCCGCGCGCGCCGGTTTCAAGCTTGATGGCCTTGGCGGACAGGGCCTTCATGGCGTTGGTCGTGAATTTGAGATCCACGTTCTCCAGCTCGAACATCTTCTGGTACTGCTTGATGAGCGCGTTCTTGGGCTCCTGCAGGATGCGCATCAGGTCGTCCTCGGTCAGCTCCGTGAGCGAAGTGATGACCGAGATTCGGCCCGTGAACTCGGGGATGAGGCCGTAGCGGATGAGGTCCATGGGGTGGACTTGCCGGAGCAGACTGTCGGTCTTGTCCTCGTCCTTGCGGCGCATGGTGGCTCCGAAACCCATGCTCGAACCCTGCACGCGCTTCTTGACGATATCCTCCAGGCCGATGAAAGCCCCGCCGACGATGAACAGGATGTTCGACGTGTCCAAGCGGATGAATTCCTGCTGGGGGTGCTTGCGGCCGCCTTTGGGGGGAATGTTGGCCACGGTGCCTTCGATGATTTTCAAAAGCGCCTGCTGCACGCCCTCGCCGGACACGTCGCGGGTGATGGAGGGGCTGTCGGACTTGCGCGAAATCTTGTCGATTTCGTCCACATAGATGATGCCCTTGGCCGCGGCCTCCAGGTCGTAATCCGCATTCTGCACCAGCTGGACCAGGATGTTCTCGACGTCCTCGCCCACGTACCCGGCCTCGGTCAGGGTCGTGGCGTCGGCGATGGCGAAGGGCACCTTCAGGGTGCGGGCCAGGGTCTGGGCCAGAAGGGTCTTGCCCGAGCCCGTGGGACCGATCAAGAGGATGTTGCTCTTGTCCAGTTCCACGTCGTCCTTGACCCGGGCGTGGTACTTGATGCGCTTGTAGTGGTTGTAGACCGCGACGGAGAGAATTTTCTTGGCGTCATCCTGGCCGACCACATAGTCGTCCAGAGAAGCCTTGATCTCCTGGGGCAGCGGAATATCAGAGGTGTCGAGTTCGTCCTTGCGGTTGTCATTCTTCAGAATATCGTCGCACAGGGCAATGCACTCGTTACAGATGTACACTTCCGGACCGGCGATGAGCCGCTGCACGTCGTCCTGGCCTTTGCCGCAAAAGGAGCAGGTCAGATCCTTGCCCGTTCTTTTTTTTCTTTCTGCCATGGGTTACCTCATGAACCTTGATTGTCGCGGGCTAGATGAGTTCCTTGCGGGAGGCCAGCACCTGGTCGATGAGCCCGTACGCGCAGGCTTCCTCCCCGCTCATGAAATAGTCCCGTTCCGTGTCCTGTTCAACCTTTTCCAGGGATTGTCCGGTGTGATCGGCCAGGATCTGGTTCAGGGTTCCGCGCAGTCGGATGATCTCCTTGGCCTGGATGGCGATGTCCGAGGCCTGGCCCTGGAAGCCGCCCATGGGCTGGTGGATCATGATGCGGGAATGGGGCAGGGAGTAGCGCATGCCCTTCTCGCCGGCGGCCAGGAGCACGGCGGCCATGCTCGCGGCCTGGCCTATGCACAGCGTGGCCACGGGCGCGGAAATGTACTGCATGGTGTCGTAGATGGCCATTCCGGCCGTGACAACGCCGCCAGGCGAATTGATGTACATGTTGATCTGCTTCTCGGGGCTCTCCGATTCCAGGAAAAGGAGCTGGGCGCAGATGGAGTTGGCGACGTGGTCGTCGATGGGCGTGCCCAAAAGGACGATGCGATCCTTGAGCAGGCGGGAATAGATATCGTACATCCGCTCGCCGCGGCCGGTGTTCTCAATGACGAATACGGAATTTCTGACCATGAAAGCTCCTCGGAAAAAACGGATGAGTGCAGGACCAAAGATTTGAAATCTAACGATCCAGGACCGGGTGTCAAGGACCGCGGAGACGGGAGGCGCGGCCTGTGCCGACAGGCGCCGCATATCGCCTGCCCGGGCCGGGCTGGCCGCACGGGGCGAAAATGACGAGGGCCGGGACAAGCCCGGCCCTCGGATGAGCTTAGGCGTCCTGGGCGGCGGCCGGTGTGACCGTGGTCACCTGGGCGTTCTCGTAGATGAGGTCCATGGCCTTGTCGGCCAGAACCCGATCCTTCAATGGGATCATCAGATTGTGCTGCTCGTAGTAATCCTTGATGGAATGGAAATCCTGGCCCGTGGAAGCGGCCATCTTCTGCAGGACCAGATCCACTTCCTGCGGATCCACGGTCAGCTCCTCGGCGGTGGCGATGGCCAGCAGGACCAGGGAGGACTTGACCACCTCCTCGGCCTGGGGGCGCTGCTCGGCGCGGAGCTCGGCCGGCGTGCGGCCCAGGGACTCAAGGCTCTTGCCCTGACGCTCCAGCTTGCCCTGCAGCTCGACGATCTGCTTGTCGATCTGCTCCTCGACCGCACTCTCGGGCAACTCGAAGCTGACCGCGGCCTTGATGCCGTCGAGGAGCTTCTTCTGGGCGTCGCCCTTGACCAACTGCTTGCGGGTCGAGAGATAGGACTTCTCGATGGCGTCCCGCAAATCCTGAACCGAGGCGTAACCTCCGGCCAGGTCGGCAAAATCGTCGTCAACCTCGGGCAGCTTGCGCTCCTTGATGGCGTTCAGGGTGATCTGCATGCTCACGGTCTGGCCGGCCAGCTTGTCATTCAGGAAGTCCTCGGGGAAGGTCAGCTCCTTTTCCGTGGTCTCACCCGGAGTCATGCCTTTGACGATGTCCTCGAAGGCGGGCAGGGAGTTGCCCTCGCCCAGGGGGAGTTCGAACTTGTTGGCGGCGATGCCTTCCATGGGCTTGCCATCCTGGAAGGCCTGGAAATCAATGACCGCGATGTCGCCGTCGGCCACGGGGCGCTCTTCCCTGATGATCACGGTCTTGGCCATGTTCTGACGGATGCGCTCGATGACGTCCTGGACCTGCTGCGGATCAACGCTGACCTCCTCCTCTTCCACGGCCAGGCCCTTGTACTGCGGCAGGTCGAAGGTCGGAGCGATCTCAAAGGAGAACGTGTAGGAAAAATTCTCGTCGCGTTCCATCTCCTTGGCGTCCACGTCGATGCGCGACAGGGGGGAGAGCTTGAGCGCAGCCAGGATGTCGTTGATATGGTAGTTGATCAGGTCGGTGGTGGCCTCCCCGTAAATCTGCTTGCGGAACTTGGCCTCGATCACCGAGGACGGCACCTTGCCTTTGCGGAACCCCTTGATGTCCGCGCTCTTGCGATACAGGGCCACGGTGGCGGCCAGGGCGGCGTTGACTTCCTCGACAGCCACGTCGACCACCACCTTGCGCTTGACCGGGGACAGTTCTTCGACTTTGTATTCCATGACTCCACTCCTTGATATGATGGGCTCTGCGGGGCGCCCGAATATTCATCACTGGTGCGAGAGGGGGGACTCGAACCCCCACGGCAAGCCGCCAGATCCTAAGTCTGGTGCGTCTACCAGTTCCGCCACCCTCGCGATTCGCAAAAGAGACTCCATAGACGAGCCTTTGCGGGCCTGTCAACGCGCCCGACCGACCCCTGCCAGCGAGAAGCAATTCGGCATTTGCCCGGCCGATCGAACTATGCCTGGGATTCCCGGGCCAAACGGACGGCCAGTGACGTGTGACGCTGCCGGCCGCGCTCGTTGCCCAGGCCCATGTGCATGGCCCGCCGCGAGCCCATGAGCACGGCCAGCCGCCTGGCCCGGGTCAGGCCGGTGTAGATCAGGTTTCTTTGCAAAAGCATGTAGTGCTGTGCGACCACGGGCATGACCACGGCCGGGTATTCGCTGCCCTGGCTCTTGTGCACGCTGATGGCGTAGGCCAGACCGATCTCGTCGAGTTCGTCGAAGGCGTACTCCACCTCCCGGCCGTCGAACTCCGCCGTGAGGATCTCGTCCTGTCCGTCAAAGGACAGGATGCGGCCCAGATCGCCGTTGAAGACATCCTTGTCGTAGTTGTTGCGCAGTTGCAGAATGCGGTCCCCCTCGCGGTAGGTTCTCTGCCCGCGGACCAGTTCGCGGCCCGCCGGATTGAGACGTTCCTGCAGCAGGCGATTCAACGCCATGGTGCCCACATCGCCCTTGTGCATGGGCGTCAGGACCTGCACGTCCGCCAGCGGGTCAAGTCCGTAGGCCTCGGGAATGCGTTCGCAGACCATGCGCAGAATCAGATTTTGCAGCTCGCCCAGGTCCTCCTTTTCGACCCAGAAAAAATCGGCCCTGGGCGGGACATGGGGACTGGCCAGAGGAAATTCGCCCTGGTTGATGCGGTGGGCGTTGACCACGATCATGCTTTCCCGGGCCTGACGGTAGATGTGCGTCAGACGCACGGCCGGCACGGCCCCGCTTTCCAGCGTGTCGCCCAACACGTTGCCGGCGCCGACCGACGGGAGCTGATTTTCGTCGCCGACAAAGACCAGCCGGCAGGTCAGGGGCAGGGCGCGCAGCAGCGAAAGGCACAGGACGCAGTCAAGCATGGAGACCTCGTCCACGACCATGACGTCCACCGCGAGCTTCTTGTCCTCGCCGTACTCGAAACCCGTGCCCGGCTGGAACTTGAGCAGCCGGTGCAGGGTCGTGGCCGTGAAGCCCGTGGCTTCGGACAGGCGCTTGGCGGCCCGGCCCGTGGGCGCGGCCAGGGATATCTTCAGGCCCAGGGACTTGAGCGCCCGGACCACGACCCGGGTGATGGTCGTCTTGCCCGTGCCGGGCCCGCCGGTGATGATGGACACCTTGTGCCCGCAGGCGGACTCCACGGCCCGGCGCTGCTCGTCGGACAGACTCAGGTCCAGGCGTTTCTCTTCCCGTGCCACAGCAGCCGCGATGCGCGCCGGGTCCATGCGGCTGGTGTGGTCCAGCAGGGCATGCAGACGAGAGGCGATCTCGCGCTCGATGCGGTAGAAATAGGACAAATAGACAGCCTGCCCCACGCCCTTCTCGGGCAGGGGCTCGACCACCAGGCGCTTGCGCTCCTCCAGGGCATCGACCTGCTCCTCGACCAGGTCCAGATCATGGCAGCCCAGAAGCCCCGCCGCCTCCTCGACCAGATTCGGACGCGGCAGGAACATGTGCCCTGCCCCCTCGGCCGTCTGGCGCAGACAATACTCCACCCCGGCCTCCAGACGCTGGGGCGCGTCCTCGGCGAAACCCAGCTTCAGGGCCACCTCGTCGGCCGTGCGGAAGCCGATGCCATGGATGTCGTAGGCCATGTCATAGGGATTGGCGCGCAGCTTCTGCACCGCGCCGGCCCCGTAATGCCGGAAGATGCGATGGGCGAAGGTCGTGGCCACGCCGTGACTCTGCAGGAAGAGCATGAGCCCGCGCACCTCCCGCTTTTCCTGCCAGGACGCGACGATGCCCTTCAGTTTGGCCGGGCCGATGCCCTCCACGTCGAGCAACTGCTTGGGATCCGTGTCCAGGATGTCCAGGATCTGGCTGCCGAAGCGGCTGACCAGACGGTCGGCGGTCTTCTCGCCGATGCCCTTGATGGCCCCGGAACCCAGAAAACGGCGGATGCCGTTCAGCGAGGCGGGCAGGATGTGCTCACAGGCTTCGATCTTGAACTGCCGGCCGAACTTGGGGTGTTCGACCCATTCCCCGGTCAGGCACAGGGACTCGCCCGGAGCCACGTCGCCCAGGGTGCCGACGATGTTGACCTGGCCGGGCTCGGACGGAGAATCCAGGCGGGCGATGACGTACCCGTTTTCCGGATTGTGGTAGACAACGGTGACGACCTCGCCCTGGATGGTGTGCATGGTCCTAGAGGGACTGCCTGTATTTGAGGGATTGTTTGAGAGTTTCGCGGTCCACGTACTTGATCTCCGAACCCAGAGGGATGC
Organism: uncultured Desulfovibrionaceae bacterium; assembly: GCA_964589645.1. GTDB lineage: Bacteria > Desulfobacterota > Desulfovibrionia > Desulfovibrionales > Desulfomicrobiaceae > Desulfomicrobium. The sequence continues at coordinate 28,676 of CAZPSN010000021.1, read as the reverse complement.
CCTGGGCCAGGCGGGTCACGCCGACCTGGGGGAAGCTTTTGGCGATGAGGCCATGAACATAGGCGCCCGTGGCCTCGGCCTCCATGGTCGAGCCCAGGGCCAGGATGACCTCGCGGACCACGCCTTCGCGCAGGATGGATTCGAGCCGCCCGATCTCCAGGGCCCTGGCATCAACCCCGTCCAGGGGGGACAAGAGGCCCCCCAGGATCAGATAGCGGCCGCCGAAAACCCCGGACTCCTCCATGACCATGAGACTGTCCCACTCCGAGACCAGGCAGAGCTGCGCCCCGTCACGCTTGGGGTCGGAACACAGCTGGCACGGATCTGAATCGGCCAGCCCGCAGCAGCGCGAGCAGACGTGCAAGGCGGTGCGCAGGCCCTCGATATCCCGCCCAAAGGCCCGCACGGATTCGGCCGGCCATTTGAGCAGGGTCAGGGCCATGCGCAGGGCGCTTTTGGGACCCACCCCGGGCAGGGCCGAGAACTGGTCCACGATCTTCTGCAGCGGGAAGGGAAGTCGTTGCACGCGGGGGCTCCTAGAACAGACCGGGAATCTTCACGCCCCCGGTGATCTGGGCCATTTCGCCCTGCATCAGATCCTTGCCCTTCTTGAGCACCTCGTTGACCGCGGAAAGGATGAGGTCCTGAAGCATTTCGCGGTCTTCCAGCACGGCCGGATCGATGCTCACGGACACGATCTCTCCGGAGCACGTGGCCTTGACCGCGACCATGCCGCCGCCAACGCTCGTCTCCACCTCTTTCTTGCCCATCTCCTCCTGGGCCTTGAGCATCTTTTTCTGCATCATCTGGGCCTGTCTGATCAGCTCGTTCATATCTCGTTCTCCTGCGTAGTGCCGTTTGAAAGGGGCCGGACCTCAACGATCCGGGCCTGAAATCGTTCCTGGGCCTGGCGCACCATCTGGTCGCCCAGGGCCATGTCCTTGAGCTCCGCGCGGGTCTTGCGCGGCTCTTCCACGGGGGTGTCCACACGCACCGAAAATCCGGCTCCGAAATAGGCCCGGGCCAGCTCGCCCAGGACCGGCAGGCAGGCCTTGAGGCGCTCGCACTGAAAACCGTGAGGGCTGGCCAGGACGAGTTCCTGGCCCTGCATCCGGCCCTGAACCTTGTCCAGGGCCGGCAGGGGCCGCGAACCGTCGGGACGGCGACCGCAAAAGGCGACGAAGCCAGGCCAGGTCCGCGGTCCGTCGGGTTCGGCCGGGGACGGGGCGGCCGACTGCGGTTCAACCGGACGCGCCTCGAACCTGGCTCCGGCTTCGCGGACAGAAGCCGCCGGAGTGAAGGGCCGCGACGGAATCGACCCGGCCGCCCGGGCAGTTGCCGTCACAGGAGCCGGACGGCTCTGCGAGGCGGCCTCCACGGGCCGGACCGGTGCCGGGCGGGACGCGGCGACGGGAGGGGCCGTGCGCGCGGGTCCGGCCCCGGACGGCGCCAGAGCCAGGAGGTCCGGCAGGCAGGCCAGGTTCAAAAGGAGCAGTTCCAGGGCCAGGGCCGGCTCCATGCTGGTCAGAACCTTGCGCTGGCTGTCCAGGGTCATCTGCCAGGCCGCGTGCAGATGCGCCGCGGCAAAACGAGGGGCAATACCTGCCCAAATTTCGATCTCCTCGGCCGGCAGGTCGATGATACCCCGCGCCCCGCCACCCATGTGATTGAGCAGAAAGAGGTTGCGCCAGCACCCGGCCAGCTCGCGCAAAAAGAAGCCCAGGTCCGCGCCCTGATCGAGTATCTCGGTCAACACGGCGTTCAGACCCAGCAGATCGCGAATCAGCACGCACTCGACCAGACGCGTGAACAGCTCCCCGCCGGCCAGGCCCAGCACCTCGCGCGTGTCGGCCAGGGTCAGGGCGTCGGAACCCAGGGCCAGCACCTGGCCCAGCAGGGACATGGCGTCGCGCACCGATCCGGCGGCGCGGCGGGCGATGAGGGTCACGGCCGCATGCTCGGCGGGCGCGGACTCGCGGTCCAGCACGCCCTCAAGATGGCGGATCAGCTCGGACTGGGGCAGGCGCTTGAAGACGAAATGCTGGCAACGGCTGATGATGGTCTGCGGAAATTTTTCCGGCTCGGTGGTGGCCATGATGAAGGTCACATGACCGGGCGGCTCTTCCAGGGTTTTGAGCAGGGCGTTGAAGGCCTGCTTGGAGAGCATGTGGGCTTCGTCGATGATGATGACCTTGAAGCGGCATTCCAGGGGCGCGTAGCCCACGTCCTCTTTCAGGCGACGGACGTTGTCCACACCGGTGTTGGAGGCGCCGTCGATCTCGACCACGTCCACGGCCGAACCCAGGGTGATCTGACGGCAGACGGGACACTGGTTGCAGGGCTCGGCCCCCGGACCGTGCTGGCAATTGAGCGCTTTGGCGAAGATTCGGGCCACGGTGGTCTTGCCCACGCCGCGGGTGCCGCTGAAAAGATAGGCCGGTGCGACCTGCCCCGTGGCCGTGGCCCGGGACAGGATGCGTTTGACCGCGTCCTGGCCGGCCACCTGGGCGAAGGTCTGGGGGCGATACCGTGCGGTGAGGCTGTCCTGGCTCATGGTGTGTGCCGTGAAAAGGGAGGTTGCTGAAAGGCCGGGCTCCCTGAACAAAGAACCCGGCACCAAACCTGGGACAGTCGGCCTAGAGCGTGAAGCGGGCCAGCCATTTGCCGTACTTGGGATTCTCGCCGCGCAAAACCTTGAAATAGGCGTCCTGCAATGCGGCCGTGACCGGGCCACGACTGCCCTGACCGATAACGCGACGGTCGAGTTCGCGGATGGGGGTGACCTCCGCGGCCGTGCCCGTGAAGAAAGCCTCGTCGGCGCAGTACAGCTCGTCGCGGGTGAAACGGTCCTCGAGCACCGTGTAGCCCAGGTCCTCGGCCAGGATCATGATGGACTCGCGGGTGATGCCCGAAAGGATGGAGCCCAGGGGCGAAGTCTTGATCACGCCATTCCTGACCATGAAGATGTTCTCGCCCGTGGCCTCAGAGACGTAGCCCTCGGCGTCGAGCATGAGGGCCTCGTTGTAGCCGTCGGCCAGGGCCTCGCGCTTGGCCAGCACGGAGTTGACGTAGTTGCCGCAGGTCTTGGCCTTGGTCATCATGACGTTGACGTGGTGCCGGGTGAAGGTCGAAGTCTTGACCCGGATGCCCTTTTCCAGGGCCTCGGCGCCCAGATACGCGCCCCAGGGCCAGGTGGCGATGATGGTCTGGATGGGGTTCGCGCCCGGAAAGACGCCCATGGCCCCGGCGCCGATGAAGCACAGGGGCCGGATGTAGCCCTCGGCCAGCTTGTTGACCTTCAGGGTCTCGATGATGGCTTTGCTGATCTCGTCCGGGGAAAAGGGGATGACCATCTCGTTGATCTTGGCCGAAAGGAAAAGACGCTCCACATGCTCCTGCAGTCGGAACACGGCCGAGCCGCCATCGGTGCAGGCGTAGCAGCGGATGCCCTCGAACACGCCCACGCCGTAGTGCAGGGTGTGGGTCAGAACGTGGACCTGGGCTTCGTCCCAGGGCACGAGCTTGCCGTCGAACCAGATCTTGTCAGCCTTCTGAACCATACATCCTCCTTGGCGATGGGCGTCTGTTTATGGAGCCCGGAGCCCAGGGCCCGAGCGAAAGGAGACACTAGGACAAGGGTCCGAACCGGTCAAGGCGGGGGATGGCGCGGAGAAGAAAATGCCTCCGGCGGGCAGGGGATGATCCCCTGCACCCCCTTGGCGCGCCAACGCTGTTGGCGCGCGACCTGATCGGGTCCAGGGGCCGAGCCCCTGGCGGGGTGCGGGGCAGCGCCCCGCATCTTTATCTCCCCTCGCCTTCCTTATTATGGCTGGAGCGGAAGACCATGCGGATGGGCGTCTTGTCCATGCGGAAGACCTTGCGCAGCTGGTTTTCCAGGTAGCGCACGTAGCTGCCGGTGAAGAGCTTGTCGTCGTTGACGAAGTAGACAAAGGTCGGTGGCCGGGAGTCGGCCTGGGTCATGTAGTATATCTTGCCCCGGCGACCACCCATGACCGGGGGCTGATGCCGCTCGGTGACCATCTTGACCAGACGGTTCAACTCGCCGGTGGTCACGCGCTGGCCGCACTGCTCCCAGAGCTTCTCGATGAGGGGCAGGAGCCCGCCCAGGCCGGCCATGGACACCGACGAGGAGTACAAAACCGGCACGTGGGCGCAGAAGGCGAACTCGTCCACCAGATCCTTCTTGGCCTTGGCCAGCTGGTCCTTGGTCAAAAGATCGATCTTGTTGACGACGATGACAAAGGGGACCTTCTCCGTGTCCAGGAAGGACAGCAGGCGCTTGTCCTGGCCCACCACTCCGTCCATGACGTCCAGGACCATGACCACCACGTCGGCCTGCCGCGCGGCCTGCATGGAATGCACGACGCTGAAGTATTCAAGGGAGTCCGTGACCTTGGACTTGCGACGCACCCCGGCCGTGTCGACAAAGGTGTAGACCTTGCCGCCGCGCTCGATACGGACGTCCACGCAGTCGCGGGTGGTTCCGGCCTCGGCGCTGACCAACAGACGCTTCCTGCCCACCAGGGCGTTGATGGTCGAGGACTTGCCCGCGTTGGGGCGGCCCATGAGGGCGATACGCAGCCCGCCCGGAGACGAGCCCTCGCCCTCGCCCAGCACTTCGGCCTCGGGCAGGGAACGCTCGATGACGTCGCGCAAATCGCCCATGCCAAAGCCATGGGACGCGGACACGCAGTCCATGGGGAAACCCAGGGCGTAGAAGTCCGCCGCCATGGTCTCCTCCTGCTCGGGCCCGTCGACCTTGTTGACCACCACCCGGACGACCTTGCCGGACTGGCGCAGAAACTGAGCGACCTGCTCGTCCTGGGGATGCAGTCCGGTGCGGCCGTCGACGATAAAGAGGATCAGGTCCGCGCTGGCCATGGCCTCCCTGGCCTGCTCGAAGATGCCCATCTCGATCTCGTCACCGGAGCCCGGAACCAGACCGCCCGTGTCCACCAGCGTGTAGGAACGCGACTCCCCGCGCACCTCGCTGAAAATACTGTCGCGGGTCACTCCGGCCATGTCGTGGGTGATGGAAACCCGCTTCTTGATCAGACGGTTGAACAGGGTCGACTTGCCCACGTTGGGCCGGCCGACAAGGGCCACCAAGGGAAGAAACTCATTCATGGTCGCGGTTCCTGGCCGATGATCTCGGCGATGCTCGATGTGTAGGGCGGAAAAAGCACCCCGCGCTCGGTGACGATGCCCGTGATCAGGGCGTTGTCCGTGACGTCGAAGGCGTAGTTGAAAACGGGGACCCCGTCGGGGGTGATCTGCGTGTCGCCGACATGGGTCACTTCCCGGGGCGTGCGGTCCTCGATGGGGATGAGGCTGCCCTCGGGGGTGGCAAGGTCGAAGGTCGAACTGGGCGCGGCGACATAAAAAGGGATGCCATAGTGACGGGCCAGGATGGCCACCCCGGAGGTGCCGATCTTGTTGGCCACGTCGCCGTTGGCCACGATGCGGTCCGCCCCGACCACGACCTTCTGCACCAGGCCACGGCGCATGAGCAGCGAGCAGGCGTTGTCGCAGGCCACGGTGACCGGGATGCCGTCCTTGTGCAGTTCGTAGGCAGTGAGCCGGGCGCCCTGCAGAAAGGGCCGGGTCTCGTTGGCGATGACCGTGATCCGCTTGCCCATGTCCACGGCGCCCCGGATCACGCCCAGGGCCGTGCCGTATCCGGCCGTGGCCAGGGCTCCGGCGTTGCAGTGGGTCATGACCGTGTCGCCATCGTCCAGCAGGGCCCCGCCGAAACGGCCCATGGCCCTGTTCATGGCGATGTCCTCGGCGTGGATCTTCTGGGCCAGGGCCAGCCACGTCGCGGCCAGATCCCCGGGGGCCTCGCCACCGCCCCACGCCCGGCGCATGGCATTCACGGCCCAGGCCAGATTGATGGCCGTGGGGCGGGCCTGGATCAACACGTTCAAGAGGCGCTCCAACTCGTTCATCCAGTACGGCCCGGCGGACTGGGCCTGGCGCAAGGCGATGCAGCACCCGTAGGCCGCGCTGACCCCGATGGCCGGCGCGCCGCGCACGACCATGGTCCGCAGGGCATAAACCACGTCATCCACCGTGCGGCAGACAAAGGTCTCCTCCACCAGGGGCAGCTTGCGCTGATCCAGAAGCAGCAGGCTCAGCGCCTTGGCATCGAACCGAATATGGTCTTCCATGACAAACCTCAAAAATAGGACGGATCATATAGGACGGGTCGCAAGGGTTCCATACGTCCTATTTTTGTCTTCACCAACAAAAAACCGGGCCCCCAAGCAGCCCGGTTTGCGCAGACAGGCAGGGAGCCCGGGGTCAGGAGCGCTCGGTCACTTCCACCAGATGGTAGCCGAACTGGGTCTTGACCGGACCATGGACCACGCCCACGGCCTCGTTGAAACAGACGTGATCGAACTCGGGCACCATCTGACCGGGGCCGAACTGCCCCAGGTCGCCACCGCGGCGGCCCGACGGGCACTGCGAATACTCGCGGGCGAGATCCGCGAAATCCCCACCCTCATCGGTGATCCTTGTTTTCAGAGCCTGGCAGACCTCTTCGGTCGCCACCAGAATATGACGGGCACGTGCTTTGGCCATAAACGTCTCCTTGTTTTTTTTGAGCCCCTATCCTTATGCCCGCCGCTTGGCAAGGTCATCAGGCGTGGGCCAGCATGCACCGCCTGACGCCGTCCATGTCCACGGGCCTGTCGTAGAAGGCTCCCGCGCGGCATTGGGGCAGGAGCGTCTCCTTGGACGGACGCTCCTCGCGGTAGATGACGCCGATGGGAATCTCGTCCCCGAAGGTCGCGGCCACGCCCATGGCCGCGGCCCAGTCCCCGGGATCGTGGGAAGTCTCCCGGCACCGGGACTTGTACCAGGCAAAGGTGTTGACCTTGTTGAAGGAGATGCAGGGCGAGTGCATGTCGACCAGGGAGAAACCCTTGTGCCGCATGGCCGCGAGAATGGTCGCCACGGCGTGCTCGCGCAGACCCGAAAAGGTCCTGGCCACGAAGGACGCGCGCATGGCCACGGCAACGGCCAAGGGGTTGAAGGGCTGATCCATGACGCCCAGGGGGTTGTTCTTGGTCACGTGCCCGGCCATGGTCGTGGGGCTCGACTGCCCTTTGGTCAGGCCATAGATCTGATTGTCGTGCACGATGAGGGTGATGTCCAGATTGCGGCGGATGGCGGCCAGAAAATGGTTCCCGCCCTCGCCGTAGGTACACCCGTCCCCCGACTCGACCAGCACTGTCAATTCGGGCCGGGTCAGCTTCAGGGCCTGGGCCGGGGACAAGGCCCGGCCATGCAGGCCGTTGAAGCCGTTGCCTTTGAGATAGTGCACGATCTTGGCCGCCTGGCCAATGCCCGAAACCATGACGAACTGGTGGGGCAACAGATCCTGGCTGGCCAGGGCGTCCTTGACGGCCAGGAGCACGTCGTGGTTGCCGCAACCCGGGCACCAGCTGGTCGTGAATTCGCCGTATATCTTGGGATCGATCATAACGCCTCCAGGGCCGGCCGCAGGGCGTCCAGGACATAGCCGGCCGTCAGGGCCCGGCCGTCGTAGCGCAGCACGGTGTTTGGGATGTGAAAGCCCGTGGTCTTGCGGACGAGGCCCGCGAACTGGGCCGTGCTGTTGCCTTCCACCGCGACCACTGTCCGGGCCGCCTGCATGCGTGGCAGAAAGGTTTCCGGCGCCAGGGGCCAGACCTGAGTGAAGCAAAGGGCGCCGGCCTTGACGCCGCGCTCGCCGAGAATGCCCGCCACCTCGCGCAACACCTCGCCGGACGAGCCCCAGCCGACGAGCAGCAGCTCCGGATCGTCCGGCCCCTGGTATGCGGGCGGCAGGATCTCGGAAGCCAGCACGTTCAGCTTGGCCAGACGCTTGTCCTGCATGCGCACACGGATGCCCGCGTCCTCGACGATGTGCCCGGCCTCGTCGTGCTCGTGGGAGTCGGCCAGAACCAGGCTCTGGCCATGGCCGGGAAGGCGGCGGGGCGAGACAGGGCTTGTCCAGTCGTAACGGCGGTAGTTTTCGGGGTCGGTGTCGGACAGATCCGGTCCGGCCACGGGCGGCAGGGCATCGAGATCAAACGGCTCCACGGAACGGGCCGCGCTGGCCAGATACTGGTCGGACAGAATGAAGACCGGGGTCTGGGCCTTTTCGGCCAGATCGAAGGCTTTGTGGGTCAGGTGAAAACAGTCGGCCACGTTGGACGGGGCCAGAATGGCGCGGGGGAACTCGCCGTGGCCGGCATAAAGGACCAGTTCCAGGTCGGCCTGCTCCGTACGCGTGGCCAAGCCCGTGGCCGGGCCAGGGCGCTGGGCCACGACAAAGACCACGGGCAGTTCCGCGACCCCGGCCAGGCTGACGGCCTCGGTCATCAGGGCAAAGCCTCCGCCCGAGGTCGGGACGATGCTTCTGGCCCCGCCATAGGCCGCGCCAAGGGCCATGTTCGCGGCCGCGATCTCGTCCTCGGCCTGCTCCACCACCACTCCCATGTCCACCGCGACCTGGGCCAGGCCTTCGGCGATGGAGGTGGCCGGAGACATGGGATAGTAACCGCAGAAGCGCACCCCGGCGGCCAGGGCGCCGAGCACGATGGCCTGGTTCCCGTCCATGGCCAGCCGACCGACTCCACCCGGAACCTCGGGCAGAGACAACCGCGGAACGTTTTCGGTGGCCCACCGCATGGCCGCGGCCAGGACGTCCAGGTTGCTGGACACGATCTGCTCGCCCTTGCTGGCGAACTGCTCACCAAGCAGGGCACGCAATCCTTGGGCCTCGACCCCGAGCATGGCCCCGAGCACGCCCAGCAGGGCCACGCTGCGAAAGACCGGCCGCGGAGCCAGTGCGGCAAAGGGAATGCCGTGCAATCCGGGCTCGATCGGCAGATCCCAGGCCGCATCGGCCAGGATGACGGCCCCGGGCTCCAGACGGCTCCGGTGCAGTTCCACGCTTTCCCGGCTGAGGGCCGCCAGCAGATGGAAGGCGTCAGGCGGACCCTGCACAGGCACGGTGCCCACGCGCAAGCGGACGTTGTTGTGCCCGCCGCGCACCCGGGACATGACGTGTTGCACCGCCAAAAAATGCCAGCCGGAGCGGACCAGGGCCTTGCCCAGCAGGGCGGCCACGGTATCGAGGCCCTGGCCGGCCTCCCCGCCCATGATCAGACGCAATTCTTCACGCACGAGTTTCTCCTTGGGGTTTCCCGTCAGCACGACATGGCCGCGCGGGATGAGTTCTGGCCAAAATGCTTGCACATTTCGCCCGGCAAGACAACACGCCCCGGCTGTGAACGGAAATACCCCCGCCGCACTGGACGCAGGCCCGGGAAATTCTTAGAGGGATCGCGGTTCACGTTCCATCCGAAAAGGAAACTTTCATGTCCCTACCCACACATGTCATCGGCATCGACACCGGCGGCACCTACACCGACGCCGTTCTCCTCGCCCTGGCCAGCCGGGAGATCGTGGCCAGCGCCAAGGTGCCGACCACGGCGCACGATCCGGCCCTGGCCATCGCCCGGGGACTGGAACGGGTGCTTTCGGCCTCGACCCTGTCCCCGGCAGACGTGGGGCTGATCACCGTGTCCACCACCCTGGCCACCAATGCCCTGGTGGAGGACAAGGGCGCGGAAGTCGGATTCTTCGTCATCGGCCACGACAAACGCTTCTCCATCCCGGTGACGGACATGCGCTTCATCCCCGGCGGACACAAGGCCAAGGGCGTTGAAGCCGAAGCTTTGGGCATGGAATTCCTGCTGGGGGGCATCGCCGAGATGAAGGGGCGCGTGGACGCCTATGCCGTCTGCGCCCTCCTGGGCTTCGAGGACCCGACCCACGAGCTCGTGGCGGCCCGGGCCATCGAACTCATGGACCCCCGGCCCGTGTTCTGTTCCCACCAGGCCAGTTCCCGCCCGGGCTTCCAGGAGCGCGCCTCCACGACCGTCCTGAACGCCCGCCTGCTGCCCGTCATGCGCAGCTTTCTGCGCAGCATCAAGGATTCCATGGACCGCCTGGGGCTGGCCTGCCCGGTGCGCATCGTGCGCGGCGACTGCCAGAGCATGAACCTGGACGACGCCCTGCGCAACTCCTCGGCCACAGTGGCCAGCGGACCGGCGGCCACGGCCATGTTCGGCACCCGCGCCGCGACGGGCCGGACGGCGCTCGTCGTCGATGTCGGCGGCACGACCACGGACATCACCCTCCTCCGCGACGGCCGTCCCGTCATCCGCGAAGAGGGCATGACCATCGGCTCCTGGCGCACCCACGTGCAGGCCGTGGAAATGTATACCGTGGGCGTGGGCGGCGACAGCCTGGCCCGCGTGGAGTCGGGCGCGCTGGCCCTGGGACCGGCCAGGGTCATGCCCCTGTCCCAGGCCCATCTCGCCCTCGACGGCCCGGCCCTGCGGGCCATGGAAAATCCGGCCGTCTGGCTCGGCGGCGATCTCCGCGCCCAGTGCGTGCATCTGGCCCCGGGCACGGACCCCGACGGCGACCCCATCCTGTCCTGGCTGGCCCAGCATGGTCCGGCCACTTCATGGCACCTGCGCCAGGAGTTGAATCTGGCTGAATCCCTGCTGGAAAAGCGTATCGCCCGGCTGCAGGCGACGCGCGCCATCGTGACCTGCGGATTCACCCCCACCGACGCCTTGCACGTGCTTGGCCGACTGGACCTGGGCCAGACCGAACCGGCCCGGGAAGGCGCGCGCGTCCTGGCCGCCCTGCTCGGGCTGACGCCCGAGGGATTCTGCGAGCAGGTGCTCGAAAGAGCCCAGGCGACCATCGCCACGACCATCCTCACGGCCCTTGGCGACCGCGAGGTCGGACCGGCCCTGGCCCGCTTCATGGCCCGGCACGACCCCGACTCCCTGCTGGACATCACCGTGCGGATCCGGCCCCCTATCGTCGGCATTGGCGCGGCCGCGCCCTGCCTGCTGCCCGAGGTGGCCCGGAGGCTGGGCACGAGCGTGGAATTTCCCAGGCATTACGAAGTGGGCAACGCCCTGGGCGCGGCCCTCATGGACACCATACAACGCACGGAGTGAACATGCATTTCAGGGAACAGTGTTTTGCCGCGGCCATGGAAGTCTGCAGCGAGGCCGAAACAGCCCAGGTCGTGCACGGCTGGGTGCCGGGCGGACCGGGATACGTGGTCCACGCCTGGGCCGAGATCGAGGACGCCGTCTACGATCTGACGGAAAGCGAACACCCCATGCGCAAGGACGATTATTACCAGCACATGGGCGTGCGCGAGGATCTGACCCGCCGCTACGGCCGGGTGGACTTCTTCACCCGCATGGCCGAGACAGGCAGTATGGGTCCTTTTGACACGGTTCTTTTCTTCGCCCATCAGACCGCCGTGCCGCCCCAGGCGAAATAGCTTCGGGACCGACGGCCCTAACCAACGGCGGATTCAGAAGACAGGGAGCAACTCGGCGGGATGAGCGGCAGGGAGATCTCGAAACGGGTCCACTGGCCAGGGCTGGAGTCGACGCGCAACATGCCGCCGAGTTCCTCCGTGACAATGAAATAGGACACGGACAGCCCCAGGCCCGTGCCACGGCCCACGGCCTTGGTGGTGAAGAAGGGCTCGAAGATCCTTCCCCGGATGGACTCCGGGATACCTGGTCCGTTGTCGAAAACGCTGACCACAATCCACTCCCCGTCCTGACGCAACCCCAAGGCCAGACGGGGACGAACCTGCTCAGGATACGTCTTCTCAGCCATGGCCTCGGCCGCGTTGCGGATGAGGTTCAAAAGCACCTGCTGCACCTTCTGCCCTTCACAGGGCACTTCCCCGATGCCCTCGGCAAAATCGCGTACTATTTCTATGCGCTTGAAATCGTATTTCTTGCTCAGGTCGTAATCGACCTGGACCAGATCCAAAGTCCTGTCGATCAACGCCGCCAGGGAATGCAGGCCCGGACAGTTCCCCTGCTTGCGGCTGAAGTTCAGCATGTTCACGACGATGGTGGCGGCCCGACGGCCCGCGTCCTGAATCATGTCCAGCAGGTGCGGAATGTCGCGTTCCCGAATATACGCTCCGATGGTCTCGAAAGTCACTCCCGCCTTGACGGCCGCCTGTTCATTCTTGGGCATGGGCTCAAGCAGCCGCCGCCGGATGACCTGCACGCTGCCGAGCATGGCCGCCAGGGGGTTGTTGATCTCATGGGCCATGCCGGCCGCGAGACCGCCCAGGGAGAGCATCTTTTCCGACTGCACGATCATCTCCTCGAAACGGACCCGATCCGTGACATCGTCAATGCGCACCACGGCCCCGGCATTGCCTTCACCCGTCAGAGGATAGGCCAGGACATCATCGTAGCGCACGCCCCCGTCCAGGGCTCTGGGAATTTTGAGCCGCTTGACCGTGGTACCGACCTCCATGGCTTCACGAACCAGCACCACCAGCGGGGACATGTCCGGCCAGACCAAATCCAGGGGGTTGCCGACGGCCTTGTCCGTGGGCACGGAACTGCGCTCCTCGGCGCTGCGGTTCCAGAGCACGACACGGCCCCCGGCGTCGATGCCGATGAGCATGGATGGCATGGCGTCCACGGTTTCCCGCAGCAACAGCCGCAACCGCTCGGCCTCCAGTTCCGCGCGGCGGCTTTCGGACACGTCGGTGATGACGGCCAGAAGCCGCTCCCCTTCGGGCACCTTGAGGAGGCGCAGGCGCACCCGGGCCGGGAAGGTCGATCCGTCGGCGCGCCGACAGGTCCAGTCAAAGGAAACGGGCCGCATGCTCTCCGCCGCCTCCAGAAATCCTTCGACCCCGCCCAGGTTCTGGGCCGGATCGCTGATCGCCGGCCAATCAAGCCCGACCGCGGCCTCCTGACTGTGCCCGAACATTCCGGGAAAACGGCTGTTGCATTCCTCGATGCCCCTCTCCGGCCCCAGCACCAGGACCGTGTCCGGGAGGGTGTCGAGCAGGGCGCGCAGACGGTTGGCGTGGTCGCGCAACTGGCTCTGGGCATGCGAAAGGTTGATGGACATGTCGTTCAGGGCCAGGGCCAGCTGCCCTGTTTCATCCTCCGACTCCACGTCAACACGCTGGCCCAGATCGCCGCGCCCCATGCGGGCGACCGCCTCGGACAGTCGCGTCATGGGGCCGGAAACGGTCTTCGCGGCCGCCACGGCGAATCCGGCCACAATGCCTGCCAGGAGCAGGGACCCTACGGAGGCCAGCACCGCCCGCTCGCGGGCCGAGGCCATGGCCATGTCCATGGGCATGCCGACCAGCAGAGTCCAGGGCACGCCCTGCAAGGGCACTATTTCACAGAACATGATCCGCGAATCGTCGGGATGGATCCTGGCCATGAACCCCGCCGGACCACGCCTCTCGCGCAGATGCGGCCTGATGTCCGCCTCGTTCGGCCGCGTCACGCCCGTTGCGCCGACAACTGGGCGCATGGCCGAACGCAGCTCGGACAGCTCCTCGTCCGTCAATGCATAGAGCGGCGTGAAGACCCGGTCCGGCCGCAGCCCGTCGGCCAGACGGATGCCGTGATCGTCGAGCAGCACGGCGAATATGCCCTCGCCCAGCAGGCGGGTGCGGTTCAGCACGAATTGCTGCAACATGCCCGCGTCGTAACGGACCCGCAGGACACCGATACGCTGTCCGTCGTGGCCGCGGACCGGAGCGCTGAAGAAAATGGACGGCTTGCCGGTCACGGGCGAGACAAGCACCTCGGAGACATACGGCAGGCCGGTGATGATGGGCTCGAAGAAATATGCCCGCCCGCTTTTGTCGGGCAGCGTGTCCCGGGCGTAGGTGTCCAGAACGTTCCAGCCCTCGCTGTCCAGCAAGGCGTAGGAGGAGATGCTGAAGGCGTCCCGGCGCACCAGCGCGGCCAGCACATTGCGCGCCGCCCGTCCGGTTTCGTCCCCGCGCATGTCCGGCGGTTGGGAGAGATAGTCGACCACCTCCGGCAGAAGGGCCTCGGTGCGCACCGAGTCAAGGATACCCTGGATCAGGCCGTCGAGGGCCGCGGCATTCTGCAGGGCCGCGCCCTGAAGCCTTTCGTGGGCATGATGATGCAGTTCGTCCAAGATCAGCCGGTTGGAAACCATGACCACGAGGAGCAAGGGAGACAGAGCGAAAACCAGGCACACGGCCAAGATCTTCATGCGCAAGGACATGCGTTTGAAATGCCAGGACAATGTCGCGAGCACCGCGCACGTGCCGACAAGGGCCAGCCCGTAGAGGGCGTTTCTGAACACGGCGGGCAGGTGCGGATAATAGGCGTCCACCAGCGGAGCGCCGACCAGAAGCGTTCCGGTCGCCAGGGCCAGCGCATGCACGGAACCGATCCAGCTCGCGGAAAAAACGTTTCGGCGACTCATGGCGTACCGGGCAGCAGCGACGGATCGAGGATTTCGTCTAAATTTGGTTTTACCGATACGCCGCCAAGTTCCATGAAGAATTCAATCTGATGCTGGCCCGAATGATGGAGGGAGACAAACGTCGGAGCCGGAATAAAGGCCTCGCGGTTGGCCTGCAGATCAAGGAGGCGACACCCGTGCGGCAGTCCGGGCCGCACCTCGACCCCGATGCGGCGGGAGATGATCCCGGCCGCTTCCGCTGGATGGCCGGCCCAGTATCCCAGGGCCTCGAACCAGGCCGCGTGAAAACCTTCCATATCCCCCCGCCGATCCCGCACGGCCTCGCCGCGAACGGCCAGAACATCGACGATCAGACCGGGCACCTCGGCCGTGGAAAACAGGATTCTGTAGCCCCGGGCCTGGGCCTCGGCCAGGTAGGGATCCCAGGTGTAACCGCCCTGCACGTTGCCGGGCATCTCGGCAAAAATGTGTTCGGGCGCCAGATCGACCAGGATCAGATCGCTCGGAACCATCCCATGGCTGCGCAACAAGGTCGTGATGACGTATTCGCTGCCCGAACTTCCGCCCTGGATGCCGATGCGCTTGCCCTTCAGATCGGCGGGGGTGGCGATGTCCGGCAGGACCACGAGCCCTTCGGCCCCGGAGGAAAAATCCGTGGCCAAAGTGATCTTGACGCCCGGGATGCCGGAACGCAGCACCTCGTAGAGCCCGCCGAAACAGGCGTCCAGCTTCCCGGAGCCCAGGTCGGACAGGAGGTCGTCGTAGCTGTCGTACAGAATCGTCTCGACATTGGCCTGGTGCTTGTCCAAAAGACCCTGGCTCTCCATGATGGCCATGGGATACCAGCCGACCCATCGATACCAGCCAACCCGCAGCGGCCGCCGAGGTGCCGGTTCATCGCCGATGCAGCCCGCGACCATCAGGCCCGCGCAGCACAGGGCCAGGAGCAATCCTCGCAACCTTGTCATCGATCCTCCAGCCAGGGCAAACGATCCACTTGTGTTGACGGAGCGTACATCATTTCTCGACCCAGGCAAACATCGCCGACGGCCCCGGTTCGCGGAAACGGCCCTCGCGCCAGGCGCGCCTGGCCGCAGACCAGGGCTTGCCTTTTGATCCTGTCCTGCTAGTTTGAACATGCACGCACCCCGTACGCAACCCGCAGCCACAGGCTCGACCTGCCCCGAACGCCATGAACGCAACTCTTTCCGCCTGTTCCATCGCGAGTCCGGCCGACCCGGTCAATCTGATCATCTTCGGAGCCACCGGCGATCTGGCCATGCGCAAGATCTACCCGGCCCTGGCCTCCCTGTGCCGCAACCAGCTCCTGAACCGGGACACTCGCATTCTGGCCGTGGGCCGCACGCCCCTGACCCGGGAACAGTACCAGAACCTGATCTCGGAAAAGCTGGCCGGGTCCATCCCCCACGCCTGCCTGGCCGATCTGACTCCCCGTGTCAGCTACCTGCGCCTGGATCCGAAACAGGCCGAAGCGGGCCAGATTCTGGACACGGCCCTGGCGGGACTGGACCACGGGGCACCAAAAAACCGCCTTTTCTACCTGGCCGTGCCCCCGGCCGCCTACATCCCCCTGGCCACCCTGCTGGGAGACGCCGGCCTGGCCCGGGAACACGAGGGGGCACACGTGCGCGTCGTCGTGGAAAAGCCCTTTGGCCACGACCTTCCCTCGGCCCGGGAGTTGGACAGCATCCTGCACCGTTATTTCGAGGAGCGTCAGATCTTTCGCATCGACCACTACATGGCCAAGGAGACGGTTCAGAACGTCCTGCTCCTGCGTTTCGCCAACGCCCTGTTCGAGCCCGTCTGGAACCGCCGATACGTCGACCACATCCGCATCACCGCCGCCGAAAGTCTGGGCATCGGCCACCGGGCCGGCTTCTACGATCAGGCCGGCGTGCTGCGGGACATGTTCCAGAACCACATGATGATGCTCTTGTCCCTGTGCGCCATGGAGCCGCCATCCCTGTTCGAGGCAGAACTGGTCCGCGACGAACGCTCCAAGGTTTTCCGGGCCTTGCGGCCCCTGGACCTGGACCGGTTGGACGAGCAGCTCGTTCTTGGCCAGTACGGGCCGGGAATGGTGGATGGACGGGCCGTGCCCGGCTACCGGCAGGAGCCCGGGGTACGCCCGGACTCGACCACCCCGACCTTTGCCTGGATGAAGCTCTACCTGGACAACTGGCGCTGGCAGGGCGTGCCCTTCCACCTCTGCTCGGGCAAGCGTCTGGCCGCCAAGCAGACGGAGATCAGCGTCCAGTTCAAGGACGTCCCCGTGTCCATGTTCCGCAAGACCCTGGGACAAACCATTCACCCCAACCGGCTCATCCTGGGCATTCATCCCCACGAGACGGTCCGCCTGGAGGTGCAGACCAAGAACCAGGGCTCCAGGCTCTGCCTGCAAACCCAGTCCATGGAATTCTCCTACGGCGCGGATCCGGACTCAGGCCGTGTGGACGACTACGCCAAGGTGCTCCTGGACTGCGTCACCGGCGACCAGACCCTCTTCTGGCGACAGGACGCGGTGGAACTGTGCTGGGGCTTCCTGACCCCCATCCTGGAGCAGTGCGACTGCCTGGAACGTCCTCTGACCCTGCATTCCTACGCTGCGGGCGGACCCGGCCCGAAGCTCGGGTCGCGCGAGGGATGATGAAAGGCACCTGTCTGCAATTCGAGGACGAGGAGGATTTCGGCCGCGCGGCAGCATCCCGCGTGGGTGAGGCGGCCCGACAGGTTTTGCGGACGCGACCGACATTCCTGCTGGCCCTGTCCGGCGGCAAAAGTCCCCTGCCTCTCTTTGCGGCGCTGCGGGATCCGGACGTGTTCCCGACCGGCTTCTGGGCACGCACCCACATCTTTTTCGCCGACGAGCGCATGGTCCCCCTGAACCATCCCGACTCCAATTTCGGGTCCGCGGCCCGACACCTGCTGAACCACGTCCCTGTTTCAGGGGCAAACGTGCACCCCGTGCCCGTCCATCTGCCCCCGGAGACAGCCGCGACGCGATACGCGCAAACCCTGACCGAAAATTGCGGGAACCTTTCTGGGCAAATTCCAATCCTGGATCTTGTCGTGCTGGGCATGGGCGCCGACGGGCACACGGCCTCTCTTTTCCCGGGAGCGCGACTGCCCGGAAACCACCCGCTGGTGGCGCCCGTTCCGGCCCCCTCGGCCGCGCCGTCCGTGCCGCGCCTGACCCTCACCCCGGCGGTCCTGAACAGCGCGCGCGAAATCCTGTTCCTGATCCTCGGCGCGGACAAGCATCCAGCCCTGCTGGCCATGGGCGACGGCGATGACAGCCTGCCCGCGGCACGGATCGACGTTTGTCCCCAAAGCTGGTACATCTGTCCACCAATACCCACCAACCCCACACCTCACGGGAGGTTTCATGGCCGGCTTCAAAGGCACCAAATGGGCTGATTTCCAGGCTCGATACATGCTCCGCGACAAGTCCTTCGCCATGGTCCCCATGGCCGACACGGTTCCCGCGGTGTCCCGCTCCATTCACTACGGGCTCTGCCTGGCCTTCGAGGGCATCCGCTATTTCATCGGCCCGGCCGAAGACGGAGGCCTGCACATCCAGTTCCTGAACCTGGAAAAAAACCTGCAGCGCTTCCGCCGCTCCATCGCCTTCAACCTGGGCGCCAGCCAGCAGCACATGGTGCCCAGCCAGGAGGAACTGGAAGCCCTCATCCTGCACTATCTGCGCGGGCCAAAAATGCGCGAATTCGTGAGAAAAATGGGCGAAGCGGGCGGCCAGGGCTATTTGCGGCCTTTTACCGTGGACGAATCCATGTCCATCGGCGTGACCTTTCCCGAGAGCCCATCCATCCGCATGGTCACCTGCACCTACGACGAATACATGGGCGAACCCTTCAGCGGAGTGGTCGTGCCCAACCTGGTCCGCGCCGTGGCCGCCAACGGCACGGGCAATCTGAAGCTCGGCGTCAACTACCTGTTGAGCGTCAAGGCCGTGGACGAGGCCAGAAGCATCCTGCCCGAGGCCAGTTCGGCCCTTTTCCTGGATGACCGCCTGGACCTGCCCCTGCGCGACCGACGCATCACGGAATGGGACTCTTCGTGCTGCCTCATCGCCCTGACGAACGGGTCCGTGGTGAGAATTCCGGACAGTCCGCTCATCCTGCCCTCGGTGACCATCCAAGGCATCTGCGCCATCCTGCACGATGAAGGCGTGTCCATCGAGGAGCGGGACATCACCTACGGCGAATTCATGGCCCTGGCCGAGGCCGGCGAGATAGCCGCCATAGCGTCCATCGGCACGGCAGGGATCCTGAACCGCTGCCAGAGG
Organism: uncultured Desulfovibrionaceae bacterium; assembly: GCA_964589645.1. Taxonomy (GTDB): domain Bacteria; phylum Desulfobacterota; class Desulfovibrionia; order Desulfovibrionales; family Desulfomicrobiaceae; genus Desulfomicrobium. The sequence continues at coordinate 9,988 of CAZPSN010000021.1, read as the reverse complement.
CTGATCCTGGTCGACGAGAACAACGCCTCCTGCGGCGAACTGCGCGCCCAGACCGAGCACCTCATGTACCACGCCCTGGGCCTGGCCAAGCAGACCTACTGGAACGTGTATCGGGACAAGGCCCCGGTACCGGCCGGCCAAGTCCTACACAACTACCCGATCTGAAAACATTTTTCAGGAACCAGGCGGTCACCACGGGGCCTCTTGTTGACATCCGGCCCCAGACCCCCTATCAGGCTTCCCACATCAGGGGATGTAGCTCAGCTGGGAGAGCGCCGCGTTCGCAATGCGGAGGCCAGGAGTTCGATCCTCCTCATCTCCACCAAAGCAATCGGGCAGTTAGACACATGTTCTAACTGCCCGTTTTTTGTATGGGTCGTATGGGGATGAAGCGGGCTTCCTCACGTTGCCGCCTCTCGGCATCATTACAGCGCATCCGCCAGCACGCGATAGTCTTGAAAATCCACGGGCAAGCTCGGCACGGGGCGCATCCTGCTCACGAAGACCACTCATGTTTTTCCAACAGAGTCAGATCGCCTGATCAGAAATCGGGTTCCATGTCCGTAGTCACGAGCGTCCCGCCCTCTTCCACAGCCCGGAACCGGACCTTGTCCCCGGTGCTCACCCTGCCCAGCAGCGAGGCATCCCTGACCTGGAAAACCATGGTCATGGGCGGCATGTTCAGGTCCCGGATTTCGTCGTGCCGGATGGTTATCTTCTTGTTTTCCTTGTCGATCCTTTTGACTTCGCCCCGCGTCATATCGCTTTGCGCCACCACAAGGACAGGCTCTTGCAGCACTTGGGAATACGCGAATTTGACGGGCATAAAGAACGAAAAAGCGCACAAAATCATGAGCATGAAGCGCGTGCATCGCAGCATGGCGTTCCTCCTAAAGTCAGAGCGTTCAATAACAGGTCATTGCCCGACAACACGGATGACTCCGATCATGCCCGCCTGATAATGCCCGGCAATAAGGCAGGCAAACTCGAATTCTCCGGGTCGGTTGAAATGCCAGACGACCTCGCCTTCCCCGCCAGGCGCGACATGCGCCATGTACGCCGCTTCATGCTCCATGTTCGGGTATCTGAGCATGAGCGCCGCGTGGGCCTTGTTGTCGGCCTGCGTGCCGATGACGAACTCGTGCATCATGCGGCCTTCGTTGCTGACGACAAAACGCACGGTCTCGCCCAGCCGCACCTCGATTTCATCCGGCACGAAGCGCATGGTGTCGAGCATGCGCACCGCCACGGTCCGGGTCACGGCGGACGGATCGCCCGCGATGCCCCATTCCTGCTGTTCACGCAGGACGGGCGTGGCCGGTTCGTGCTCCGTGCCGTGACTCCAGGCCATGCCCGCGCAGAACAGCAGGATCATGGCCGCTCGCAATATAATCATGGTCGCCTCTTTATTCGTGCCCGGTGTGGCCGGGTTTGCGCACCTTGAGTTCGATCCCGCTGCCGGCTTCCTGCGCCCTGGGCATGGACTGTCCGCCGGGCGAAAAGTCCCTCGCCGGCTCGGCCAAGGCACCGCCGAATTCATAGGCCTGCGTTCCGGGCGGGTGCCTGAACCACTCGGGGTTTGAATAATCGCCGCGCTTCTGGTTCCGGCGCACCTTGACCACACTGAACATGCCGCCCATCTCGACGCTCCCGAAAGGCCCGCGGCCGGTCATCATGGGGATGGAGTTGTCCGGCAGCGGCATCTCCATCTCGGTCATGTCGGCCATGCCGCGCTCGCCCATAACCATGTAGTCCGGGATCAGGGACGTAATCTTGCGCGCAAGGCCAGTGTGGTCCACGCCGATCATGGTCGGTACGTCGTGCCCCATGGCGTTCATGGTGTGGTGGCTCTTGTGGCAATGGAAGGCCCAGTCGCCCTCCTCGTCGGCCACGAATTCGATCTGCCGCATCTGACCCACGGCCACGTCCGCGGTCACCTCGTACCAGCGCGTGCCTTTGGGCGTGGGGCCGCCGTCCGTGCCCGTGACCAGGAATTCGTGCCCATGCAGATGCATCGGGTGGTTGGTCATGGTCAGGTTGCCGATGCGGACGCGGACCTTGTCATTCAGGCGCACGTTCAGGGAGTCGATGCCGGGAAAAATCCGGCTGTTCCAGCTCCACAGGTTGAAGTCGAGCATGGTCATGATCCTGGGCGTATAGCTCCCCGGGTCGATGTCGTAGGCGTTCAGAAGAAAGACGAAATCGCGGTCCACCTCGTCGATCAGAGGGTGCTTCGCCTTGGGGTGCGTGACCCAGGAGCCCATCATGCCCATGGCCATCTGGGTCATCTCGTCGGCGTGCGGGTGATACATGAAGGTGCCGGGTCGACGGGCCACGAATTCGTACACGAAGGTCTTGCCCGGCTGGATCGCGGGCTGGGTCAGGCCAGAGACACCGTCCATGCCATTGGGCAGGCGCTGTCCGTGCCAGTGGATGCTGGTGTGCTCGGGCAGCCTGTTGGTCACGAAAATGCGCAGCCGGTCGCCTTCCACCACCTCGATGGTCGGCCCCGGGCTCTGTCCGTTGTACCCCCACAGATGGGCCTTGAGCCCCGGAGCAAGCTCGCGCACCACGGGCTCGGCCACGAGGTGGAACTCCTTGACGCCCTTGTTCATGCGCCAGGGCAGGGTCCAGCCATTCAAGGTCACCACCGGATTGTAGGGGCGCCCCGTCGGAGGGTGCAGAGGCGGCATGGTCTCCGGCGAGGTCTGTACCACCACCTCCGGCAGCCCGGCCAGGGCGACGCGGGACACGGCCGATGCGGCCAGGGCCCCGCCCGCCAGTCCGGCAGCCTGCAAAAATCGTCTTCTGGAATTCATGTTGACCTCGCTGTCTCGTCCGCAAAAAAATCAGTGTCCGGCAGCGCCGGCCTCCCCTTGCGGCGCGGGACCCGCAAGTTCGCCACCGCCCCCGGTGCCCATGATCACGGCCTCAAGGGCCGCGTCGGCCCGCCAGAACTCCTCCAGGGCATCAATGCCGGCCTGCACCACGCGGATTCGCTCCCTGGCGTCTGCCAGCAATTCGAACACCCCGATGATCATGGCGTTGTAACGGTACACGTTCTCTTCGGCCTGGACCTGCTGCAGGGGGATGATCTCCTCCCGGTAGTGACGGGCTATGTCGTGGGCGGTGCGGTACGCCGAGTAGCCTTCCCGCAGCCGGGACCCGGACCCCCGCAGGGCGGCCTCGAGCTCATGGCCGGCGGCCAGGGTGCGCGCGTTCATGGCCTCGCGTTTCATGCCGCCCCAGTCGAACAGGGGCAGCGTCACGTCCAGCTCGTAACCGCGTCCCGTGGCCCTTTCTCCGGAGTCGTTGTCAAAGATCGTGTTGCGTCGCAGCCCCGCCTCCACATCGACCAAACTGGTCACGCTGCCGAGCCCCTGGGCCTTGGCCGCGGCCTCGAATTCGGCCTGCGCCAGGCGCACATCGAGGTTGCCGTCCCGCGCCGCCGAGCTCACGTCCTCCGGTTGGCGCACAGACTCCGGCAGGTCGGGCAGGCGAGCAGGCAGCATGAGCAGGGGTACCTGGGATTCGGTAAGGCCCAACTGGCGGATAAGCTCCTCCTGCCGGGCGGTCGCCTCATGCCGGGCCAGGGCGAGCTGCGTGGCCGCGTCGGCATAGAAGCCCTGCTGCCTGACCCGCTCGATGGTGTTGAAATTGCCGACCTGCTGCATGCGGCGAGCCAGCTCGGCAGAAGCCTCGGCGGCAGCAAAGACCTGCCGCGCATAGCCGAGGCGTTCGTTTGCGGCCAAGGCCCGCACCCAGGCCCCACGCACCTCGGTGACCTGCCGGACCACGTCGCGGGTCAGCCTGTGTTCTGCGGCCGCAACGCGCGATTTCGCCACGCCCTGACGCACCGGAAAGGTCAGCAGATCAAGCAGCCCCACGCTCAGTAGCCGACCAAACTCGACCTCATTCAGAACATGGAGGCGCTCGAAGGAGAAGACAGGGTTGGCCAGACGTCCCGACTGGGCCGCATCGGCCGCGCCGGCCCAGTTGCGGGCCAGCAGGGCTTGAAACGAGGGGCTGTTCGCCAGGGCCAGTTGCACTGCGGCCGGTTCGCTAAGAGGCCGGGACAGCAGCTCGGACGCCCGCAGGGCCATGGCGTCGCGCTGCGCGGCGTCGCGAGCCAGCGTGAGCTGACCGTGGGTGAAGCCTGCGGCCTGGGTGTTGGTCCTGGCCACGGACTGATCAAAGTCCACCGTGGCGCAACCGGCCAGGCCGCCGAGCAGGACAAGAAACGCACATCCTTTGCACAGGGCTGTCATCACGTTCATGGCGTGCTCCCGTGATCATGCGCCGGTGCCGTCGCGTCGGGGTCGGATCGCGGGGGAGCTTCGGCACCTTCCGGTTCCCCCGCTTCCCGCGCATAGGTGCGCCACCCGCCCACTTCCCGGACGCGTTCGTTTGACTGCTTCCATGGAGCCACGGATTGGTGGCGGTAGGACTGGTAGCCGTCAAAAACCGATTCAAAGCGCAGGGAAGAATTCCGACTGCCGTCTACAGCATCCGGGTCCGTGCCCTGACCGGCGTGACCCGGCAAGGTCAGCATGAACAAAAACACAAGCGTGTGCGTGAAGACGGTCATGAATCCCCCCCCGGAGTTGCGTTCGGAA
>CAZPSN010000021.1:0-5361 GCA_964589645.1 uncultured Desulfovibrionaceae bacterium | reverse complement strand
CCCGCCAGTTCAGCTCGATCCGCTCCAGATGGGAAGGGCAGCACGTGGTCCCGGCAACACGAGCCCCGCTTCCGTCAGCACGCCCGTGCGGTCCGCAGGATATGCGCCCCAAGATCAAAACCGGCTACCCGTGACCATTCACGGCCATGTGTTCACCACGGTCGGCGTCGTTTGCGATGTGGTCTACGAACTCCAAAGGCACTCTGCAGGGCTACGCCGCCTTCAAGGCTCGGCGGGCCAGCGTGGTCAGGCGCGGAACCCGCTTTGTGAATGGGCCAACCCCGCCTCTCCGGGAACAAACGCCGAAAACGACCCCGAACTTGTACCGTTCGTGACCACGGTCAAGAACGGTCGTTACTGAGCGCCCATCCGGCGCTGCTCGTATCAGGCGACGTGACGTTGACGGGAGGACCCGCGGACGGCAAGATCCACGACATGACACGTCCCATTCACTTTCCGTCTTCCGCGCATGTGTCCGTGCTGGGCCGGGCCGTGAGCGAATCCGGGCCGGGCGCGCCCCTGTACCTGGACCGCATCTCCGCCGGCTTTCCCTCCCCGGCCGACGACTACGTCGAAACGGCCCTGGACCTGAACACCTACCTCATCCGCAACCCTCCGGCCACATTCATGGTCCGGGTCAGCGGCGACTCCATGACCGGCGCGGGCATCCAGGACGGCGACGTCCTGGTCGTGGACCGCTCCGAGAAACCCGTCCACGGCAAGATCGTGGTCGCGGTCCTGGACGGCGAACTGACGGTCAAGCGTCTATTCATGCAGGACGGGCAGATCCGGCTCGCCCCGGAGAATCCCCGCTACCAGCCCATCACCGTGGCCGCCGAACAGGACCTGCACGTCTGGGGCGTGGTCGCGGGCGTGGTCCGAAGGCTCTAGATGCGCGACTTCTGCCTCATGGTGGACTGCAACAACTTCTACGTCTCCTGCGAGAGGGTCTTTAACCCGCGGCTGGAAGGCAGGCCCGTGGTCGTCCTGTCCAACAACGACGGCTGCGTCATCGCCCGCTCGAACGAGGCCAAGGCCCTCGGGATAGCCATGGGCGAGCCGGCCTACACGCGCGCGGACTTTTACGCCCATAACAGCGTGCAGGTCTTCTCCTCCAACTATGCCCTCTACGGCGACATGTCGGCCCGAGTCATGCGCACCTTGAGCCTCTTCTCTGCCGAGACCGAAGTCTATTCCATTGACGAATGCTTCCTCTGGCTACGGGGACTGGACAGCGCGAGTCTCCTCGACGCGGCCCGCGAGATCCGCCGCACGGTGCAAAAATGGACGGGCATCCCGGTGGGCGTGGGCATCGCCCGGACCAAGACCCTGGCCAAGGTCGCCAACCGCCTGGCCAAGAAGGGCAAGGGCGTGCGACTGCTGGAGAACGAGGACGACATCGATACGGTTCTGCAGGGCGCGGAACCCGGCGACGTCTGGGGTGTCGGCCGCAAAAGCGCCCGGTTCCTGGCCGCCTGCGGGGTGCAAACGGCCCTGGACCTGAAGCGCCGTCCCGACGACTGGATCCGCCGCCACCTGACCGTGACCGGCCTGCGCACCGCCCTCGAACTGCGCCAGATCCCGTGCATCGACCTGGAGAATGCCCCGCCCCCGGCCCGGTCCCTGGTCTGTTCCCGCTCCTTCGGCACGCGCGTCGAAAATCTGGCGAGCCTGGAAGAAGCCGTCTCGGCCTATGTTCAGCGGGCCGGGGAGAAGCTGCGCCGCCGGGGTCTGCTGGCCGGTGTTGTGCAGGTTTTTCTGGAGACGAACCGTTTCCAGCCCGGCCCCCAGCACGCGCCCAGCCGCTGCCAGGCCCTGCCCGCGCCCACGTCCGACACCCTGACCTTGCACGAGACGGCGCTGGCGATCCTGCGCGCCATCCACAAGCCGGGATGCCGCTACCAGAAGGCTGGCGTAACCCTGCTGGACCTGTCTCCGGCCAAAGGCCGCCAGCTGTCCTTCCTGAAATCCGAAGGAGAAGGGAAGCAACGGCGCGACGCGCTGATGCGGGTCATGGACCGCGTCAACGCCCGGCATGGCCGGGGCACCCTGACCCTGGCCGCATCGGGCCTGGGAGAGAAGGAATGGCACATGCGCCAGGAGCACCGCTCGCCCCGCTACTCCACATGTTGGGCCGAGTTGCCCGTGGCCCGTTGAGGCCGCCCAAAAACCGTTCTGGACTGCGTTGCTCACCGATTTTGAAGGGCTCATGGAGACAGCTCCACGTCACCCTTCAAAATCGGGTCGCGCCTTGCCAGAACGATTTTGGGACGGCCTCAAGCCTATTTGTGAGATTCAGTTGATTGAAAGGTGTCGTGATCATAATATTTCCAGACTTCAGCTCACCCGCAAGGATCATCATGCGCTTTGGACTGTGCTGCCTCTTCATGGCCGAACCCGTGTCCTTCCGCACCACCACGGCCAAGGTTCTCTCGACCCTGGTCCGCGCCGACGCCCTGGACAAGGCTTCGGGCATCTGCTTGCACAATGCCCGCAACCTCCTGTTGGCCGTGCAGGCCTGCCAGCGTCTGGGCATCGGCGCCTTCCGCGTTTCCTCGCCCCTTTTCCCGCGCATGACCCACCCCGAGGTCGGCTACCGCCTGGACGACCTGCCGGATGCGGACGCGATCTCAAGCACCCTGGCTGCCGTCAGGGATTTCGCACAGGCCAGCGACATCCGCCTGAGCTTCCATCCCGACCAGTTCGTGGTCCTGTCCTCGCCCCACGCCCACGTGGTGGACAGCTCCGTGCGGGAACTGACCTACCACGCCTTTCTGGCCGAACAAATCGGCGCCGACGTCATCAACATCCATGGTGGCGGGGTCTATGGCGACAAGGACGCGGCCCTGGCCCGCCTCGCCGCCGTGTACCGGAATCTTCCCGCGTCCGTGGCCTCGCGCCTGACCCTGGAGAACGACGACGTGAGCTACACCGTGCGCGACCTGCTGCCGACCTGCCGGGATCTGGGCATTCCCCTTGTCTACGACGTGCACCACCACCGTTGCAATCCGGACGGGTTGAACGAGGACGAAGCCACAGAACAGGCGGCCGCGACATGGCAAGGCCGGGAGCAATACTGCCACCTTTCCTCTCCGCGTGCCGGATGGAAGGGCAATCCCAAACCCCACGCGGACTACATCGATCCGGCGGACGTTCCAGCCTGCTGGCGACAGCGGCTCATGACCGTGGATGTGGAGGCCAAGGCCAAGGAGTTGGCCGTGGTTCGCCTCATGCGCGACCTGACCTCGGCTGCGGACACTTGAACGTCAGCCCCGCTTGGGGCAACCCATTGCGGCAAACCAAGAATATGCATCCACGCGGCTTTAAATCCGAAGAATCTCCCCGCCAGTCCTGGACAATCCTGACTGTCTGACTTAGATGTATGACACGTTTCAAAAGAAACGGAAGGAGATCCCCCATGACTGACAAACGCAAATCCCCGCGCAAGGCGAGCCTGGAACCATGCAGCATAGAACTGTATGCCTCCGACAATGGCCCGTTCGAATCCCGGGTGGTCAACTACAGTACGGATGGCCTGATGATCGAGATGGACCACCCGCTGACCAGGGGCGAACCGGTCAAGATCCGTTTCCGGCCCGGAACAGAGAATGCGCAGCGCGTCGGAGAAACGTACTGCCTGGGCATGGTCCGCTGGTGCGCCCCCCAGGACGGGCAGTACTCCGGACGCTACGGAGTGGGCCTGGAGATGGCCCCGTGCAGCCTCCGCAAGACCGCCGCCGTCGCGGCCTGACCCGCGGATCGAACATCCGTGGCATGAGAAGCCCGGGCGATGCGCATCGCCTGGGCTTTTTTCATGGCGATTCCTCGCCACAGGCAAGCCATCACTGTCCGGAACCGTCAGATCCGGCAAAACCCCCGCATCGCACATCCAGCCTTTGAGTCCGGCATCGTGTCCTACAATTATGTATGACATTTGAGCACCATTTGACTGGTTTATACATGCCGAATTATCCGCATATCCCCACTTCGCCCGAATTTCTCGTTTTTCCGCAACGGATATTGCTCGTTACAGCATTTTACAGTACATGGAAAAGTATCCTCGCATCGATCATCTCGACATGACGAAAGAGGGGCTGTGTCTGTAACTTTGCTCTCAAAGATTCTGAATAAATGCCCATATCTATGTCTTGAAACAACGGAGGAAGCGGATGAAACACATGCGAGGACTCGTCAGACTATTGCTCTGTCTGACCATTGTGGCGACGGGATCGGGAATGGCTTTGGCTGTTTCCGATATAAAATTTGGCATTTCCACTGACGGCCCCCCGGTCACCAATACGGGTGTCCTCGTGGTTGACGGAACAAAAATTGATTCTCTTGGTGGAAACACCACTCACACCATAGGAATCCAAGCCACAGGCGTCATTGGAAACGTCGCGAACACAGGAACGTTGACCTCGCAAACAGATGCATACATCCTTGGAAGCTCGTCCGCATCCTCATACGGCATTCAGTCTATCGGCACAGACGGCAGTGTTTTCAACTCCGGCAGCATCAACGTGGATGCGCATGGCGTATACACCCAAGCGTATGGCATCTCGGCCGGCACGAGCGGAAATATCGAGAACTCCGGCAGCATCACGGTTCTCGCCCACAGCGGAGGGTCCCACGCGGTCGGCATCGCGGCTGAAGCACAAGGCAATATCATAAATTCCGGGACCATGTCGATCACGGCGGACAGCGAGTTAAGCGCCACGGCCATAGGAATCGACGCCGGCCTGTTTGGATACGTTTTGAATTCCGGATCACTCTCCGTCACGGCAACAAGCACATCCAGTGCCAATGCTCTAGGGCTTTACGTCTCGACGCCAGAAATTGACAACTCCGGATCCATCAACGTTTCAGCCTCATCGTACGAAAGCGCAGCCAATGCGCACGGCATTCTCTCGTACAGCAGCAACTCGCCAACCATCACCAACTCCGGGATCATCGCGGCGACCACCAATGGGATTGAGGCCATATCTTACGGCATTTTGACGCCATACAGCGCGGACATCACCAACACGGGGAGTATTGAGGCCGACTCCTATGGCATCGTTGCCACATCTGCGGGAATTTCCGTCGGAGTGGACGGAATGGGAAGGCCAAGAGCGTCTGTTGAAGAGCCTTCCGATCCCGGCCTCAGCAGCATCTCCAACGAGGGAGCAATCACGGCCCAGTCCCTCGGAGGCTATGTTTCCCAGGCCGTCGGCATCATCGCCAGCGAGACCTCTGACATCGACAACTCCGGGACCATCACGGCAAGTGCATCCCTGGTCGACCAGGAAGAGATGTCCGTAGAAGAAAAGATCTCCCTGCAAAAAGTCTCTGGCGACGTAATAAAAAAATAATGTATTGATC
>CAZPSN010000020.1:0-71578 GCA_964589645.1 uncultured Desulfovibrionaceae bacterium | reverse complement strand
ATCAATACATTATTTTTTTATTACGTCGCCAGAGACTTTTTGCAGGGAGATCATTGATGGTTTGAAATTCCTGAAGGGTATTTCGGACAAGATGCTGGTCTTCGATAGCGATGTATATTTCCGAGAGAATATTCCATTTCAAACTCTTATCGACAGGATGAATTCTAACATAGGCAAATTGCTACCAAAGTGGATACGATTTTTGATCAAGGAATCTGTCCAAGGGAGGGAATGATTCGCTGTGAACTTGGATATGGCCATTGTACGGGATCTTGCCAATGCTACTCTTTATGGACTCAGCGCTTGTCGGGAGAGAAATGATTGCAAACGCACAGTCGGGAGATTGAGACGTGATTATCGATCAGGAATATTGCGACTTTGATGCGTCAACCAGACGGCTGACGGTGTTCTTGGGCAGGGTGGCAGGAAATCCGGAATATGAGGTGCGGCTGCGGTCATGGGAAGAGGGCGGGGGAGTGGAGGTCAGGCAGGGGCGGGTGTGGCAACGCAATGACGAGGCTTTCGACTACCCTGTCTCCTCCGTAGAGGTTGCGGAACTCGATGCGCATCATCCCGTCAGGGCCTACTACGATACGCTTCCGGGAAATGCGGCCCAGGCTCTCCGGCAGTTCGCTTCACATCAGTGCCGGTTGATTCATGTGTTGCGGCAATACCCGCTGAGCGAGGAGATGGCCAGTTCAGCCCCCATTCTGTGCTGGTCTGCGTCCTCTCTTCTGGGTGCATCTCCAAGCAAAGGCGAGATTGGATCATTGTTTGGGAGTCGCCGCAACCTCATTCTTGAAAAATTCTGTGGCATCGGGAGCACGTCTCATCTGAAATTTCTCGCGAAGATTCGTGATTTTTCATATCAGCACGAAGACTTGCAGTTGTTGAAAGGCATGCTGCGCGATGAACGTCTCATGGTCAAACTACGTCATGTACGGGAAATCAACTGGCCCGTCCTGCGATTGTTTTTCAAGCAGCCTTACATTTTGGAAATGAGGTGCGCCCTTGATTGCCTTTCGGCAAGTAATTGCAGAGAGGCCTTCATGTTTCTGGGTAAAGTCGGCATGTACATTAGGGATATCCGGCGCATGTGCCAGACAGCAAGTTTGGAATACCCTTGGGCGCAGATCTGTACCATGAAGAGCGCCTTTCAAATCAAGAACCTCCATGACGCGATAGCCGTCGAGTTGAGCAGGAAGAACGCGGAGGCCATCATTGAGAAATACGGTGAAGATCTGCCTCCTTCACCCTTGAGAGGAACTGAGAATATTGTTCATATCTCCAAGGTCAGGGATCTCTTGGCAGAAGGAGAGGAAATGGCGCATTGCGTGGGTGGATATGTGGATCGTGTGATGAGCGGGGATGTTTTCATTTATCGCATTTTCGAACCGGAGAGGGCGACCTTAGAGGTGGAGAGGATGCCTGATGGGAAGTTTCGAATTGTTCAGGTCAAGTTGTATAAAAATAGAAATGTAAGTAATATGACACTTATGTTATTGAAAGAATGGTTAGGAGCTAATAGGTGCAATTCTGATCATTCAAACTTTGAAATAATATTGTAATATGTTGTGGGTAATAATTGTTATAACGAGCTCAATGTTTTGTGTATTTTGGATTCTATGATTTTTTTATTTTCATAATAGGAGATTGAGTATGGAAATTTTTGAAGAAGCTGTACTGGCATACATTTCTGCTGCTCCGGGGAGATTTGTTAAACCTCAGTATGATTTAAAATACAAAGATGGCGTCGGTGGTTCGTGTCCAGATTTTGTGGTAATCGACTATATAAAGAAAACAATATACGTAGTCGAGGTAACAACAGCATCTGACGCGTCTACTATTATTTCCAGAATTCGTGAGCGTGAAACTCGGTGGTTCATCCCGCTAAAAATTGAAATGTCACAATGGAGTGAGTCGTTCATAGAATGGAAATATCGTGTAACATTGTTTGTGCGTGATTCATTGATTGATAAAATAGATATTGCAGCAATGGATGATGTTTTTGCTATACCTTTCGATGAAAAAATATTTCCGTGGAAGTGGAATTGGAAAGAACAGCAGGCATTAAATCCTCTTGAGTAATTTTGTGTCTTTTGTGTTGAATGGATTATTGGAGCTATCAAGGTGTCGACTATGTGTATTACATGAACAAATATCCAGATTTACTGAATGAAATTCTTGTGAACTAGTGGCGCATTATAGCATATTATTTTGTTCCAGACTTTGGCAGGCATGATGATCGTAGCATATCCATAAAGGGTTGTGTTGTAATAGAATTGAGAATCGAATTTGTTCGATAGGCTGGAGGGTAAGATGTGGAGTGAATTTGAGCACATGAAAGGTTTTGAAAAGGAAGCAGCTTTAGCTAATATGCATGGCCATTCTCAGGTGTCTTCGCGGCTGTATTTTCGTAATGAGTTCATGGCTGTTGCTCGCATCGTTAATCTTGATTTATGTCTTGGAGCTTTTGAGAGGCGATCTTGTGTGAGAAGATTAAGGTATATAGGGCAAGAAATTTTTAAAGGCGATAAAAATGGCAGTAAGCAGCATTATACCTACGGTAAGATATATAACTCTGTCGATTTTAACGGAGCGACATATTTAATTGAAGAGACAGGTAGAATAATCGGGATGGCGTATTTCGAAGTTGTTGATTGAAAAGTTATTGCAAAGTATGATTTTTTTTCACTTTTCATATTTTTACTGTTGTCAATATGAGGATTTCATTCGGGCCACATAGTTGCATATTTTGGGATTAGTCATCTCTGGTTTGATTATAAAATTACAAATTGTTAGTATATTTCTGTAAATGAATTTATTATTGAATGTAAATAGTGTTAAATATGGAAGAAATATCAAGAAAAAATCTCTATGATTTAATTTGGTCGGAACCAGCGACAAAAGTTGCAGAAAGATTTAATCGTTCAGATGTTTCTATTTCTAAAATTTGCAAGAAATATAATATTCCAAAGCCTCCTAGAGGTTATTGGGCAAAGTTGAATTCTGGCGGGATCGTCAAACAAATTCCTTTGCCTAAAAGTAGTGAAAATCCGATTATTGTATTCACAAATAATATCTCATTTGTTCCAAAACTCGATAGTGAAAAAGTTTTTAATATAAAGAAATTGCACGATAGCATAGATAAATACTTGAATTTAGATAATGCTCACAAGATAGTGCAGCATTTTCAGAAATTAATATCGTCAAGCACAATAAATGTTAAGGGTGTTTTTGATTTAGAAAGTTTCCAAGTAAGCCCTGAAAACGCTGTCCGAGCTTTAAATATACTAAATGCGATATTAAATATTCTTGAAAAAGAAGCGATTGTAGAATTCGATGGGAAAATTAATATAAATTTTAATAATAAAAAAATTGTAGTAATAATTTTAGAAGAAATTGATAAGAGAAAGATCGAAATTTTACCAAAGAGTCTCCGTGGAGAATATGCTTTCTATTTTGATCGTTACGAGTGGGAATATTACCCTTCAGGAAGGCTAAAAATTGAGATCGTAAAACCGTGCTTGTTCGGTAATAGAAAGCTATGGCGAGATACAGAAGTTAAGCGTCTTGAAATGCAAATAGCAGGATTCATCAAGTCTATTATATCGTATTCTAGAAAATAGAATAAAATCTATTATGTCAAATACAAGAATAGCAAATATTTATGAAGAGATTAAGCCGCTTATATTGCTGTGTAGACAAGGTAGATTATTCGATGTTCAAGAATGGATCGACGCAGGTCGACCGATTGAGTCACCGCTACCAGAGCCCAAAAGAGCAAGGAAAAAAGGGCCACTTGAAATTTCCATTGAAACAGGATTTCATAGCTTAGTTCAAATCCTTCTGGAAGCCGGAGCCAGTATAAATATCGGTCGCTATAATGCCCTTGAACACGCCCTTAGAAAGAAACGACTCGATTTGATAGATCTTCTTGTGAGCCATGGTGCAGATATTCATAGCGTTGAAGTGGGCGATATTTTTGAAACTTGGGACCCACAAATCATGAGATATTTCATTGATAGGGGGGCAGATTTAGAAACTGGCGAGCCGATGGCGGGCGCGCTTATAGCGCGAATACGGACGGCTCTTGGGATATACAAACAGTATGCGGATAGATTTGCTAGTTTCCCTGAGCAATTAAATGTAGCGCTTCGTTGGCACGCAAGGGAGGGGAATGAAAAATGGGTTTCCCTATTGCTCTGGGCTGGTGCTGAGCCTGACAAACCTGGCTCATATGGTGGAAATGATTATGATGAGGAATTTCAAGAGACCGCAATTGAGTTGGCTCTGTCTCATAACAATTTGAATTTATTCAACTTAAAGAACTTTCAAATAGATATTCTCTCTCCAAGAATTCAAGAAATTGTTAGTCAAATTATTTGGAATGCACAGAGTGAAAAATTACTAGATCTGATAGATTTAGGGCTAGAAGTAGCACATTTGGATTGTGATGATTTTCCAATGATTCAAATGCTCATAAACGGGATTCTTTCGCGAAGAGAATTTTCATATTTTTCATATTGTACATCCGGAGAAATCGAGCGCATCAAGATTATTCACATTTTGGCAAAAGAAGGAATTCGGTGGTGTCCCCAAGATTCATTTCAATTTAGGAGTGCTAGAAAATCTTTTATTTCTGCAGATCCAAAAATTCTTGTAGAATTTGTCTGGATTATGAGTATGTATAATGCATGCAGTCAAGAAGATATTTTAAAACTCATTAATACAAATAATATTAAAAAACATATAACGCATTATAATAAAATAATTTATGAATTAATTGAGAAGATTCAGCATTGAATTTTTTGATTCTTTCTGTTCATTTGTTTAAAAAAATCTATCGAGAATTGAAATGAATATTATTAGTGAAGAGCCGACTGCTATCAAGGTATGGGTAGAAAAAAGAATGATTTTTACCGAATTGACAGATGGCAGAGTCATAGGATTTCCTGCAGATCGTTTTCGTATTCTTTTAGAAGCGACAGATGAACAACTCAAGGGAGTTCATTTGAGGCTAAATGGGTTTGCGCTTCGTTGGGAAGAGTTGGATGAAGACATCACTGTTGGCGGTATTGTATCTGGCAATTTTCAACTTCCATACCGTCAAGCCTCGTGAGGTTACCTCGCGACAGAGTGTTGGACAATCATCAGCGAGGTTCTCGTGCCCTGGAGTATGTGGTCACGGACGGGAGTTACGGCACGGCATAGGGAGGTGGTCCCGCTACCTCCCCCAAAAGCCAGCGCGGATGATTTGTCATTTTCATTTTTTTACTTGATTCTGCTGGGTCAAGAATGTAGGTCATAAATTACATATTGTTTTTGTTCTTAAATAGCTAAATTTGATTGATTTTGAAGAATTAGCTGCGACGTTTTTGCTAGTCCCCCCTTCGACACCAAAAAATTAAAGGGATTGCAGTAACAAGCTGTAATCCCTTTTTTCTTTGGTTTAGCTGGTTATTGAACTAGCAGATGCTTTCAAATGGTGTTCGCGGCCCCGTGGCTCGGCCCGCGTCCGGCATCCTGCTCCGTGCCGGGCACCCCCCCCTACAATCTCCAGACCCGCAGTTCCGCGCCCCTGGCTTCGGCCTCGTCGAGCATGGCCTTGACGTCCACGACATATCCGTCCTCACCGAGCATGGCCCCGAAATCCGTTGTCTGCATGGCCCTGTAGGTCTCATGCGCCACGGCGATGATCACGGCTCCCAAATTCCGCATTTCCGACAATGGAACAAGGTCCAATCCGTAGTGCGCCTTGGCTTCAGCCGGGTCGGCCAGGGGGTCGTGGACCAGCACCGTGACGCCGAAGGATGCAAGCTCGGCGATGATGTCCACGACCTTGGAATTGCGCAGATCCGGGCAGTTTTCCTTGAAGGTCAGGCCCAATATGCCGACCCTGGCCCCCTTGATGCTTTGTCCAGCTCCGATCATCAGCTTGACGGCCTTCTGGGCCACGAAGGTGCCCATGCCGTCATTGATGCGCCGTCCGGCCAGGATGACCTGGGGTTGATAGCCGGCCATTTCGGCGCGGTAGGTCAGGTAATAGGGATCGACGCCGATGCAGTGTCCGCCGACCAGGCCGGGGCGAAAGGGCAGGAAATTCCACTTCGTGCCGGCGGCCTTGAGCACGTTCTGAGTGTCGATGCCGAGCCGGTCGAAGACCATGGCCAGTTCGTTCATGAGCGCGATGTTCAGATCCCTCTGGGTGTTCTCGATGACCTTGGCGGCCTCGGCCTCCTTGATGGTCGTCGTGGAATACGTTCCAGCCGGAATGATGGATGCGTAGAGCCGCGAGACCGCATCGAGGGTGGCGGGGGTGTCCCCGGACACGACCTTGATAATGCGGGTCAGGGTGTGTTCCCGGTCCCCGGGGTTGATGCGCTCGGGCGAGTAGCCGACAAAGAAATCCCGTTTCCAGTGCAGTCCGCTTTCCCGTTCCAGGATCGGCACGCACACCTCCTCGGTCACGCCCGGGTAGACCGTGGACTCGAAGATGACGATGGCGCCGGGTTTGAGATTGCGTCCCACAACCCGGGACGCCCCCTCCAGGATGGCAAGGTCCGGTCTGCGGTCAGGCCCGACGGGTGTGGGCACGGCCACGATGATTCGGTCGGCCTGACCCAGCCGGGTTGGATCGGTGGTCGGCTCGAAACGCGAGGCCAGGGCGAAATCCGCCGCGCCCACCTCGCCCGTGGAGTCGACGTGGCGTTTGCAGTCCGCCACCTTGCGTTCCGAGAGATCAAAACCGATGGTCCGGTACTGTTTCGCGAACTCGATGGCCAGGGGCAGCCCGACATATCCGAGGCCGACCACGGCGAGAACCACATCGTTCATGACCGCCCCCCTTTTTTGCCGTGTTTCGGAAACTGCGCTGTGCCCCAGGAACCTTTCTCCGGCACGATAAGGACGGATTCGGTCCAGGACCGTGCGTCGCGGGACGTCCAGGAGTTTGCGCGGCACGTTTTCAGGTATGGATGGATCAGGTTCGCGCCACGCGGGTGGATCATTTCAGCAGCCGGTTGATGATGTCCTTGTACTTCTTCTCGATGACGTGGCGCTTTTTCTTGAAGGAGTTGGTCAGCTCCTCGCCCAGGGTGAACTCCTTGTCCAGGAAGTGGATGTTCTGGAGCTTCTCGTAGGGTTTGAAGCCCTTCTTGGCATTGAGGAGCTTGTTCATCTCCCCGCGCAAACGGTCCAGGAGCTGTTTGTCGCGCAGGGAGTTCTCGGTTTCTTCCAGCACCTGGTTGTATTTCTCGAGCACGAACTCCCTGAGCTTTTCCAGGTCCGGAACAATGAGCGCGCCCAGGCCCTTCTTGTCCTGGCCGACGAGAACAGCGTCTTGCACAAAGGGGAACATGGACAGGGTGGCCTCGATGTTGGTCGGGTCGACGTTCTCGCCGTTGGCCAGGACGATGATCTCCTTGGCCCGGCCGGTGATGACCAGTTCGCCGGACAGGGTCAGGCGTCCCAGATCGCCGCTACGCAGGAATCCGTCGGCGGTGAAGGCGCTGGCGTTGGCCTCGTCGTTCTTGAAGTAACCCTTGAAGACCTGTGCGCCGCGGATCTGGATTTCGCCCTCGACGCCGTTGGGCACGGTTTCTCCCTGATCATCCACAATGCGCAGTTCGGTCTCGGCAACGGGCGGGCCGATGGTGCCGAAAATGTCGCAGTTGAACCCGCGCCCGGCGATGCCGGGCGAGCACTCGGTCATGCCGTAGGCGTTGATGATGCGGATACCGATGGCGTCGATCCACTCGTCCAGGTAGGGCGGCAGACTGCCCCCGCCGCTGATGGCACCCTTGAGCCGGCCTCCGAATTTCTCCTGGACCAGAATGAGTTTTTTCTGAGCCAGGAGATTGGGCAGGAAAAGAAAAAGGTTTGCCGCCGCGGCCCGGGCTTTTTCCACGAGGCGCACGGGCAGGGCTTTTTTCTCGAAGACGGGCAACTGGTCGCGCAGGATGCGCCGATTGCGGCGATAGGCGGCTGAGACACGCACCAACAGGTTGAATATTTTTGCTTTCTTGGGGTCTTTCTTCTTCAGGCCCGCCGTGATCTTGGAGTACAGGGATTCCCAGATGCGCGGCACCGTGGCCACCAGGGTCGGCTTGTATGTCTCCAGGTCCGAGGCAAACGTGCGGATGGAGGAGTAGACCAGGCAACTGCCTTCGGCCACGTGTATATATTCGGCGGTGCGTTCGAAAATGTGCCAGGTCGGCAGGATGGACACCCACACGTCGTCCGCGCCCAATCTGATGAGTGGGGGCAGGTTGCGCACGTTGTGCATGATGTTGGAGTGGTCGAGCATGACTCCTTTGGGCGTGCCCGTGGTGCCCGAGGTGTAGATGATGGTCAGCAGGGTCTCGGGCGTGATGTTCTCGGCCAGCCCTTTGAACCATTCGATGTCGCGCGGCTCTATGGTTCGGTTCTCCAGGAGCTCGGTGTACGAAGTGGCCTTGTCGAACCAGGAATGCTTTTCCTCGCCCGAGATGATGAACACCGTGCGGGGTTTGAGGGCTTTGATCAGGGCCTGGTTTTCATGGTAGATTTTGTCTGTTTCAAGGATCAGCAATTCCGATCCACTGTGGTTGACGATGAATTCGATCTCGCTTGGGGGCGTGTCGGAGCCGCGCGGCACGCTGACCGCGCCCAGGGCCTGCAGGGCCATGTCCGTGACGATCCAGGCGTAACGGTTGTCGCTCAGCACAAAGACCTTGTCGTCCCGGCGAACCTTGTGGGCCTTGAAGGCCCGGGCCAGAAGCAGCACGTCCTCGAAGAATTTTTCGTAGGTGACCCGGAACTCGTCCTCGCCGACCCGGTAGATGAAGGCCGTGTTCTCCCGATAGAGTTCGCAGCTTTGCAGGAAGGTATGGAACAAGGTCGGTTGGGCCATGTGGTTCTCCGGAGAAACGAAATCCACGACAAGCTCGAGGTTTCGGCTGCTGGGGACAAGACGGAATCAATAACCTGTAGGACAAGGCCCGTTCCAAATCAAGCCGTCAGGTCGCGGTCTTCCAAGGCGCGCCCGAGTCTGCTATCGGCAGGCTGGCACCAGACGGAACGCGACGTTCGCATTTCCACGCAGCAACGGAGAGCACATGATTCTTGACGACAGACCTTATTCCTTTGACCGGGTCGTGCGCATGGCTTTGGCCGTCGGTCTGATCTGGGCCAGCATCACGGCCCTGGGGTACCTGAGCGATGTGCTCATTCCTTTTGCCGTGGCCCTGCTCCTGGCCTACATCCTGAACCCCCTCGTGCTCCGGGTGCAGGGGCTGGTGCGGAGCAGGGGGCTGGCCATCGGCCTGACGCTTTTGCTCTTCGTGCTCGTGGTGCTGGGGTTGTTCTGGATCGTCGTGCCGCTCATGGGGCGGGAGGTGACCCACATGGGGCGCCTCATCTCGGATCTGGTCAGCAACTCGAAGCTGGCCGAAGCCGCGGCCCGACGGCTGCCGCCCGATGTCTGGCAGACCTTGCGCGATTATTTCAACACTCCGGAAGTGCAGAATTTCTTTCGCACGGACAGTTTCATTTCCATGGCCCAGGCCGCCCTGCGCAAGATTCTGCCCGGCATCATGGGCCTCATCTCCGGCACCTACAGCGTGATCATGGCCCTCGTCGTTCCTGGCGTGGTCGTCATGTACCTCATCTTCCTGCTTCTGGATTTCCAGAAGGTGCGCGTGGTCTGGAAAGAGATGATCCCGGCCCCGTACCGGGCCGGGGTGGTGTCCTTCATCGAGGAGTTCGACCTGGCCATGAGCCGCTACTTTCGCGGGCAGGTCATGATCTCGGGCGTGCTCTGCGTCGTTTTCGCCATCGGTTTCTTTCTCATTGGACTGCCTCTTGGCATCCTGCTGGGCATCCTGCTCGGGGTGCTGAGCATGGTGCCCTACCTGCAGGTTCTGGGGGCCATTCCCGCGGTGCTGGTCGCGGCCATCCATGCCCTGGAGACCGGAGAGTCCTTCTGGATCGTCCTGGGTCTCACCGGGCTGGTCTTCGTGGCCGCGCAGATCGTACAGGACGTGATCCTGGTGCCGCGCATCCTGGGCAAAGCCATGGGTTTGTCCCCTGCCGTGATGCTCTTGTCCCTGTCCGTCTGGGGCAAGATCCTGGGCATGCTCGGGCTTTTGATCGCCCTGCCCATGACCTGTCTGGTCCTGGCCTACTACCGGCGCCTGGTCCTGGCGCAGGGGGAGGCCTACCAGCCTGAAGCGGAGGATGGCTCATGACCGAACGTATTCCGGACATGGGCGTCATGCGAGAATTTTTGAAGGACGACTTGCGGCTACGCCTGGATTTTTCCCGCTCGGACCAGAACCGCGGCCTGGCCCCGCCGCCGGTCCAGAAGCTGCCCCAGGCAGGGCAGACGGTGCTTGCCCTGCCGGCCGACCCGGCTGAAACGTTTGCCGGCCGCATGGATTTAGTCCAGGCCCTGGCCGAACGGAAGAGTCACCGGGCCTGGCGCGATGCCTCCGTGGCCCTGGACGAGCTGGGTTTTCTGCTCTGGGCCGTGCAGGGCGCGCGCCGCAGGGGCGAGGTTAGCGGGGCCTTCCGCACCGTGCCTTCGGCCGGCTGCCGCCATTCCTTTGAAACCTACGTCGTGGCCAATCGTTGCCAAGGGCTGGAGCAGGGCCTGTACCGCTACCTGTTCCAGGACCACGTCCTGGTCCGGGAAAAGCCGGCCGGTCCGGACTTCACGGCCCGCCTGCACGAGGCCGTGCTCATGCAGGGTTTCGTGGCCCGGGCTCCCCTGGTGCTGGTCTGGACCACGGTTCCCTACCGCATGGAATGGCGCTATCTGGAGGCGGCCCACCGGGTCATCGCCCTGGACGCCGGGCATGTCTGCCAGAACCTGTATTTGGCAGTGCAGGCCGTGGGCTGTGGAACCTGCGCCGTGGCCGCCTTCCACCAGCAGGCCTTGGACGAATTCCTGGGCGTGGACGGGGAGGAAGAGTTTGCCTTGTATCTTGCCCCGGTGGGCAAGGTCTGATGCTCTACGTCCTGGCCCTGGCCGCCTTCTTTGCCCTCATCGCCGGCCCAGGCTTGTGGGCGCGCCACGTGCTGGAGAAGCACGGCCGCGATGAATACTTTTCCGGAACCGGTATCGACCTGGCCCGGATCCTCGTCCAGGATCTGAGGCTTGACGGCGTGCGGGTGGAGACCACGGACAAGGGCGATCATTACGACCCCCTGGACAAGGTCGTGCGCCTCAATCCGGCCATGTCGGGCCGCAGGAGCCTGACGGCCGTGGTCGTGGCCGCTCACGAGATCGGACACGCCATGCAGGATCAGAGCGGGGCCGGATTGTTGCGGTTCCGCACGCGGCTCGTCCAGGTCGGGATCTGGGCCGAGCGCATCGGGGCAGCTGCCATCATGGTCGCCCCGCTCCTGGGCGCCGCCTTGCAGGTGCCCCTTGTCGGGCGGTTGCTCCTGGTGGCGGCCGTGTGCGTCCTGGGCATCCCGGTCCTGGTCCATCTCGTGACCCTGCCCGTGGAGCTGGACGCGAGTTTCAGACGAGCCCTGCCTTTGCTGCGGACTGGTCGCTACATCCCGCAAGAGGACGAAAGGGCGGCGAGGCAGATCCTGAGCGCCTGCGCCCTGACCTATCTGGCCCAGGCCCTGGCCAGCATGTTCAACATCCTGCGCTGGGCGCGCCTTTTCCGGCGCTAGATTCCCTTCTGGACAATCAGGTGCTTTCTCCCTAGTACTCGGGTCGTCCGCTTAACCAACCAGTTTTCCCCCGATCCATGGCACTCATCAGCGCGAGCAACCTGTCCCTGTCTTTTTCCGGCCCCCTGGTGCTGGACAACATCAGCCTGCAGATCCATGCCGGCGAGCGCATCTGTCTGCTCGGCCGCAACGGCGAGGGCAAGTCCACGCTCATGCGCATCCTGGCCGGCGCTCTTTCGCCGGACTCCGGGTCGGTGTCCGTGGACAGGGGGATGTGCGTGGCCTCCCTGCCGCAGGAGGTGCCGGCCAATCTTTCGGGCACGGTCTATGACGTGGTCGCGGCCGGAGCGGGAGAGGCCGGGCTGTGCCTGGCCTCGTTGCGCAAGGAAGGCCGCCCCGGGGTTGCCGTCGATGCGGATATGGTGGCCCGGGCGCATCGCATGCTGGACGAGCAGTCCGGCTGGAGCCTGACGCGCAAGATCGACACGGTCGTCACCCACCTGGGACTGGAGCCCGACGCCCCCTTCACCAGCCTGTCCGGAGGCGTGAAGCGCAAGACCCTGCTGGCCCGCGCCCTGGCCGGCGACCCGGACATCCTCTTCCTGGACGAGCCAACCAACCATCTCGACGTGGAGGCCGTGGTCTGGCTGGAGGAATTCTTGGTCAAGCAGGCCCGAACCCTCTTTTTCGTCACCCACGACCGCATGTTCCTGCGCCACGTGGCCAACCGCATTCTGGAGCTGGATCGCGGTCAGCTGGTGGACTGGGCCTGCGATTACGACACCTTCCTGCAACGCAAAGAGGACGTGCTGGCCACCGAGGACGCCTTGTGGCGACGCTTCGACCAGAAACTCAAGGAAGAGGAGATCTGGATCCGCAAGGGGATCAAGGCCCGTCGGACCAGGAACGAAGGCCGGGTACGGGCTTTGAAGGCCATGCGCGAGGAGCGCCGGCAACGCCGCGAACGGACCGGGAGCGTGTCCATGCAGGTCCAGGAGGCCCGTAAATCCGGCGGCCTGGTCCTCGAGGTCCAACGGGTGACCCACGGCTTCGGATCGGATCCGGTCATCAGCGATTTTTCCGCCAACATCATGCGCGGGGACAAGGTCGGCATCGTCGGTCCCAATGGCGCGGGCAAGACCACCCTCTTGAAGCTGCTGCTGGGCGAACTCGAACCGCAAGAGGGGCGGGTCCGGCAGGGCACGAACCTGGAGGTGGCCTATTCGGACCAGATGCGCTCCGTGCTGGACGGGGCCAAGACGGCCCGGGACATCGTGGGCGACGGTTCGGACTACATCGACGTGAACGGCAACCGACGTCACATCATCGGCTACCTCAAGGATTTTTTGTTCACTCCGGACCGGGCCCAGACCCCGGCCGGCCTGTTGTCCGGAGGGGAGCGCAACCGGCTGCTTTTGGCCCGGCTTTTCACCCGGCCCTGCAACGTCCTCGTGCTGGACGAACCGACCAACGACCTGGACCAGGAAACCCTCGAACTGCTGGAGGAACTCATCGGCGAGTTCGCCGGTACGGTCCTCGTGGTCAGCCACGACCGTGAGTTTCTGAACAACACCGTGACGTCCTGCCTGGTCTTCGAGGGCGGGGGACGGGTCGTGGAGTACGCCGGAGGATACGACGACTGGCTGATCCAGCGACCGCGCGTCGAGGAACCGCAAGCCCCTGCGCCCAAGGCGGTCAAGCCGCGAGGTCCCAGGACACGCAAGCTGACCTACAAGGAGAACCAGGAACTCGACGCCCTGCCTGGACGCATCGAGGCGCTGGAAGAAGACATAGCTGCCCTGAAGGCGCGCATGGGCGCCCCCGAATTTTACGCCAACGACCACACCGTTGTGGCGGCCGAGGCCGCCCGGCTGGAAGCCATGGAGAGCGAACTGGACCATCTTTTGGTCCGTTGGGACGAACTGGAGGAACTGCGCGCCCTGTGCGCCTAGAGCATATCTATGGAAATCACCCTGACCACTCCGGCCCTGCTTTTTTCGACCCTGTCGCTGATCTTCCTGGCCTATACCAACCGGTTTCTGGCCTTGGCGAGCAGGATCAGAACCCTCTACGACCGCTACGAGAACAGCCACGGCCCGTCCCTGCTGGCTCAGATCGACAGCTTGCGCACCCGGGTCAATCTGATCCGGCTCATGCAGCTCTACGGGGTCTTAAGCCTGTTCCTGTGCGTGCTGTGCATGTTTTTCCTCTTTGCCGGCCTGGTGCTGGCCGGCAAGATCGTCTTTGGCCTGAGTCTCGTGGCCCTGCTCGTTTCCCTGGGTCTGTCCACACGCGAGATCCTTATTTCGACCCGGGCCCTGAACATCCAGCTGGAGAGCCTGGAGCTCTCGCGGGAGGAGCGCGATGCACGCGAGATTCGGTGAGTTGCGGGATTTTGTCTGCCGGCAGTGCGGTTTGTACGGCATGGTCGATGTCATGGGCATGGAGTTCGTCTATGACCAGACTTCGGGGCTGCTGCACGACGTCATCGACCACCCTGACGGACGGCGCCGGGGGGATCAGATCATCTGTGATTGCGGGTGCGCGTGCTTCGACATGCAGATGCACACCAGGGCGGGCGCATGAGCGACATGCTGCGGATTGACGATCCGAAAGCCATGCAGGAACTCGGTCTCACGTGGCGCAGGGAAGGGTTGACCGTCGGACTGGTCCCGACCATGGGCTACTGGCACGCGGGGCATCTCTCTCTCATGGACTGGGCGCGGGAACGCTGCGACCTGCTGGTGGCCTCCATCTTCGTCAATCCGACCCAGTTCGGACCCGGCGAGGACCTGGAAAACTATCCTTCGGACATCGAGCGCGACGCCCTCCTGGCCCGGAAGCACGGGGTGGACGCACTGTTCACGCCGATGCGGGATGCCATGTACGACCCGGATCACGGTACCTGGGTCAACGTGCCCGACCTGACCCGGACCCTGTGCGGTGCTTCACGGCCCGGACATTTCCAGGGCGTGGCCACGGTGGTCTGCAAGCTGTTCAACCTGGTTCAGCCCGCCTTCGCCGTGTTCGGCCAGAAGGACTGGCAGCAGCTGGCCGTGATCCGCAAGATGGCGCGCGAACTGGACATCCCGGTCCGCGTCGAGGGGCGCCCCATCGTGCGCGAGGCCGACGGGCTGGCCATGAGTTCGCGCAATGTCTATCTGTCCCCCGCGGAGAGGGCCGAGGCCCCGCGCATCCGGCAGGGACTGTTGCTGCTGGAGGAGCTGATCCGATCCGGGGAGAGGGATTCCCGGGTCCTGCGCCAGGGAACGCTGGATTACTATGCCACGCATCTGCCCATGGGGCGTCTGGATTATCTGGAGCTGGTCCATCCCTCGACCATGCAGGCCCTGGACCGGGTCCAGGGCGACGTTTTGGTTGCCGTGGCCATGCGCATGGGCAAGGCCCGGCTCATCGACAACCTTTTCATTTCCGTGTGAGTAGTACATGCCTTTGCGTACGTTTCTGCAGGCCAAGTTGCACCGGGCGACCATCACCGGCGCCGAGGTCGATTACGAAGGGTCCGTGGCCATCTGCCCGGACCTGATCCGCGCCGCCGGGTTCTACCTGAACGAACGGGTCGACATCTACAACGTGGACAACGGCGAACGCCTGTCCACCTATGTCATCCCGGGGAGCAAGGGCGAGATCTGTCTGAACGGAGCCGCGGCCCACAAGGGCAGCCGTGGCCAGCGGGTCATCATCGCCTCCTACGTGCACCTTGCCCCAGACGAGATCGCGGCCCATGAGCCGACCGTGGTCCTGGTCGGTGCGGACAACACCATCACCTAGCCAAGGGGAGACCACCATGAAAACCGTGCACGACTTTGTGGCCATGAAGGCCAGGGGCGAAAAGATCGTCATGCTGACCGCCTACGACTGCCCAGGGGCTCGCCTGGCCGAAGAGGCCGGGGTGGACGTCGTGCTGGTCGGGGATTCCCTGGGCATGGTCGTCCTGGGTTACGATTCCACCGTACCCGTGACCATGGACGACATGCTCCATCACACCCGGGCCGCGCGGCGCGGCGCCCGCCAGACCTTTCTGGTCACGGACATGCCGTTTTTGTCCTATCACATCTCCACGGCCCAGGCCCTGGAGAATGCGGGTCGGCTGGTCCAGGAGGGCGGGTGCGAGGCGGTCAAGGTCGAGGGCGGAGAAGAGATCGCGCCCCAGGTCCAGGCCCTGACGCGGGCCGGCATCCCGGTCTGCGCGCACGTAGGTCTGACCCCGCAGTCGGTCACGGCCCTGGGTGGATACAAGGTCCAGGGCCGCACGGCCGAGGCGGCCCGCAAGCTCCTGGACGACGCCCTGGCCCTGGAAGCGGCCGGGGCCTTCATGGTCGTGCTGGAGTGCATCCCGGCCCAGGTCGCGGAACTGATCAGCCAGCGCCTGTCCATCCCGACCATAGGCATCGGAGCCGGCGCGGCCTGCGACGGGCAGGTGCTGGTCTATCACGATGTGCTGGGGCTCTTTGAACGTTTCGTCCCCAAATTCGTCAAACGCTTCGAAACCCTGGGTCAGAAGTCCAGGGACGCCCTGGCGGACTACGCCCGGGAGGTCCGCGATGGCGTCTTTCCCCAGGCCGAGCACTCCTTTTCCATGCAGGAAGAGGAGTTGCGGCGGATTTACGGATCGGGCCAGGGCTGAGGCCTGTCCCTTTTTCTTTTTTCCGTGTAGTGAAGACGCGTCCAGGCATTCCTCCAAGGGGGCCAGCATGCTCAAGTTCAATCGTCGCAAGTGGTCGCGCCACGAGAAAAGGTGTCCGGTCCAGATCATGATTTCCCTGCAGTCCGGCTTTGTCGCGGCCACGGTTTCCAATTTCAGTCGTGGCGGCCTGGCCTTTCTTTTTCCCGATCCGATGGACAAGGGCGCGGGGGTCATGGTCCGTCTGCCTCGGGAACTGGCCGGTCTGGGCCGGGAGGTGCGAGGGCGGGTCAAGTGGTGCGTTCCGGCCCGTCTGGGTGGGTATGCCGTGGGGGTGGAGTACGAGACGCCCCTGAACTGGACCCTGTACGAATAGGCCCCGGTTGCGGGGCCTTTTTGATTTGGGGGCCGGTTCAGGCCTTGGGGATGCGCAGGCGGACGATGGCCAGGGCGCACAAGGCGGACATGAGGGTCCCGAAAAGGGCGAAGGACAGGGCGAAGCTGAAGCGTTCCCCGCTCCAGGCCAGAAAGGCGGGCATGAGCCCGGCGCCGAGGACCGAGGTGCACATGACGGTCAGGGACACGGACAGGTCGCTGGTGGCCTTGGGGCAGACCAGGGACAGCACGGCAAAGCCCACAGGGAAGAAGCAGACCACGAAAATCGGCTGCAGGGTCAGCATGGCCACGGTCCACCACAAGGGGCCGTATCCGGCCAGGGCCGTGGTCAGGCCCGTGCCGACCAGGCAGAGGGCCAGGGTGCGGCGGTAGCCGATGCGGGCGATGATCCAGCCCGTGGCGGGCAGAAAAATGAGGGAGGCCAGGCGCGAGCAGCCCAGGATCAGGTTGGCCGTCTCCCGGTCGACGCCTTTTTCCGCGACCAAAAAGGCCGGCACCAGATTGTAGACGCCCACCTCCACGCCCACGGCCATGACGAAGAGCAGGACCATGATCCAGAAGGCCGGCAGGGTGACGATGCCTGCGACGTTGCCCAGGACCGGGGCCATGCCCGGGCGAGCGGTGCGCGGCCCGCGCAAGGCGTAGACCACGGCCAGAATCAGGCAAAGGGTTCCGAGGATGCGCAGCAGGGCGGGATATCCGGTCGTGCTCATGGCCAGTTCGGCGATGAGCGGGGCCAGGATGAAGGCCAGGTTGGGAGCCAGTTCGTGCACGGCAAAGGCCTGTCCCCAGTGGGTCGGAGGCGTGATCTCTGTAATGGTCACCACGCCGGAGGGCATGTACAGGCCGGCGCCCACGCCCATGAAGAAGATCCAGGTCGCGAACCCGGGAAAAGAGCCGCTGCCGGCCAGGCCGAGGAGTCCCAGGCCAATGCTGGCCACGGAAAGAACGATGGTTCCCTTGTGGCCCAGATATTGCGAGACGAAACCCGCGCAGAGCACGGACAGGCTGTACCCGCCAGCAAGGCAGACGAAGATCTTGGCGCTGGCGGCCAGACTCTGATCCAGATGGGCGCTGATGGGCAACAGCAGGGGGCCAAACACGGTCCGGGACAGGAAATTGGCCAAGAACACGGTGGTCAGCAGTGCCAGGGCCGGCAGGACCGGCGTGAAGGGGGGGCGAGAAAAATTTTCAGGGCCAGGGTTCATTGCTTAACAACCAGGGGAAAAATCTGTATTGCGCCACGTGGCGTAAAGGGATCATCCGATACGCGCATGGGACCGTGAAATCAACATCAACCAGGAGGTGCGTGTGCCTCGACTTCTCATGACTCTCATTCTCGCCCTTGCCTGCGCCTGTTCCGCGCAGGCCGCGGATCTGACCGATCAGATCCAGAAGCGATACGATACCTTGCAGTCTTTTCGGGGTTATTTTCTGCAAAAGCTGACCAACGCCTCAAGCCGGGAGGTGCAGGAGCGTCTGGGAACCATCGTCTACGCCCGGCCCCGCTTCATCCGCTGGGAGACGACCAGCCCCGAGCCGGAACTGCTCATCATCGGCAAGGATACGGTCTGGGAATATTTCCCGGCCGAGGAGACGGTGTATCGCTATTCCGTGGAGCAGGTCATGAGTTCCAAGACCATGATCCGCTTTCTGTCCGGCGAGGCCAACCTGAAAGACGATTTCGTGGTCACGGACCTGGGCACCGACGGCGAGTTCCGGCATTTGAAGCTCGTGCCCAAGGAGCCCGAGCCCAATCTGGTCGAGGGAGACATTTGGGTGCGCCCCGGCCAGGATGTGATGGAACGCATCAGGCTCGTTGACTTCTTCGGCAACGTCAACGAACTGGAACTGTCCGGTCTGGAATTGGACGTGCCCGTGGACGAAAAGGAATTCACCCTTGTGCCGCCCAAGGGCACGGAAGTGCTGGACGGACCGTCCGAGCAGTAAAAGAGGGCTGATGGGACGGATCGGACCGATCCGTCCCATCAGTCTGATCCGTCCTTTTTTTATCTGGCCAAAAAGCGCAGATACAAATCGCCGGTCCAGGGACCCAGTCGGCGGCCCAGATCCTTGAGGCGAATGGGGCGCCCGACCACGAAGTCCGGGGGCAGGGTCACGTCGATGGTCCGGGGTTCGGGGCTGAAGCGGTGCTTGATGCTGACCCGCAGCGTGGTCCCGGGGACGAGGGTGTGCGCGGGCATGTGCACGGTCTGGTGGTCGTCGAGCTGCCGGGCGGCCCAGTCCTTGGCCGCGGCGACGATGCCCTTGCCCAGGTCGAGGCTCAGCTTGCGCTTGCCCCAGTTGAGGTCCAGGCTGCGGGTCCGGATCGGCTCCGGACCTGATCCGCCTGGATCGGCGCCGCGCCGCAGCTTGCTGAAAATATCCTCGAAGACCTGTTTGGCGAAGGGGTCGTTCAGGATGTCCTTGAGCACCTCTTCCTGCTTGGCGGAAAAGCCCCCGGCGGGTTTGCCCCCTCGCTTGGTCCGGGCCTCTTCCTCCTGGCGGATGGTCTCGGCGTCAAAATGCCGCGCGGCCTCGGGATCGGCGTGGGCTTCCATGTGCTTTTTGAGCAGCACGTAGGCTTCGTTCAGGCGGGTGAAACGCTCGGCCGCGCGGGCGTCGCCCGCATTGAGATCCGGGTGGTACCTGAAGGCCAAACGGCGGTAATTGGCCTTGATCGTGTCCAGGGAGGCTCCGGGGGCTGCCTCCAGCAGGGAATAGCATTCGGACAGGCGCATCAGTCGTCTTCCAGCAGGTCGGCGATGCACAGGGCGCCTGCTTCGTCCGGACGTCCGGTCTTGTTCAGGCCATTGTCCCGCAGGTAGGCTTTGCCTTGGCGGGCGAACTCGGTATGGCCCCTGGCGGCGATGATGCCGGGGCAATAGTCCTGGGCCAGCTCCCAGCTCGTCGCGTCGACCAGGTTGCCACGAAAAAAGGGCCAGGCCCGGCACACGTCGGGTTTGGCCGGATGCACGGTGCAGGCCGTGGCGGGGTCGAAAAAGACGCAGTAGCCGTCCTCGCCGCAGCGCAGCACCAGTTTTTTGCCCTGGGCCTCTGTGTAGCGGGCGCAGAAGTCCTCCACGGACAGACCCAGATAGGCGGCCAGACGGTCGCGTTCCGGGGCCGAGGCGACAATGCCCCCCTCGCCCTGGCAGCAGTGGCCGCACATGCGGCAATCGAATACGGTGTGGCTCATGTTCTCCTCGCGCGTGGCCCCGACTTGAACCACAAGGCCAGTGGTTTGGCAAGCCTTGGCCGACCCGGGCCTTGACCTGTGGCCCGGGCGGAAGCTAGCACCGTGGCCTACACACCATCACCGAGGGCAATCCATGAGCACCCGTCTGAATAAAAGCGAAGCCCGCTACGTGTGGGACATGCACGACGTCTTCAGCCTCGGCCAGCGCGCGCACCAGCTCCGTCTGGACATGCATCCCGAGGGCGTCGTGACCTACATCGTGGATCGCAACATCAACTACACCAATGTCTGCGTGTCGGCCTGCAAGTTCTGCGCGTTCTTCAAGGGGCCGGGCGAGGAGGGCGGCTATGTGCTGCCCACCGAAACGATCCTGGCCAAGGTTCAGGAAACCGTGGATCTGGGCGGATACCAGATCCTGCTTCAGGGCGGCATGAATCCGGATCTGCCCCTGGGCTACTACACGGACCTGCTGGCCACCATGAAGAGCCATTTTCCGCGGGTCGCCGTGCACGGGTTCTCGCCTTCGGAAGTCTGGTACCTGAGCGAGAAGGAGGCCCGGCCCGTGGCGGACATCCTGACACAACTGCGCCAGGCGGGCCTTGATTCCATGCCCGGCGGCGGGGCCGAGATCCTGGTCGACGAGGTCCGCAGCCGCGTGTCCCCGCGCAAGTGCACGGCCGACCAGTGGCTCTTTGTCATGGAGACGGCTCACGGCCTGGGGATGCGCACCACCGCGACCATGATGTTCGGCCAGGGCGAGACCTTCGAGCAGCGCGTGGAGCATCTGGACCGCCTGCGCGACCTGCAGGACCGCACGGGCGGGTTCACGGCCTTCATCCCCTGGACCTTCCAGCCGCGCAACACGCGCATGGAGATGCCCGAGGCCTCGTCCGGCGAATATCTCAAGTTTCTGGCCCTGTGCCGCCTGTATCTGGACAACATCGACAACATCCAGGCTTCCTGGGTCACCCAGGGCCCCATGGTCGGGCAGCTGGCCCTCTTCTGGGGCGCCAACGATTTCGGCTCCACCATGCTGGAGGAGAACGTCGTGGCGGCCACGGGCGTGCATTTCCGCCTGCCCGAATCCGAACTGCGCCTGCTGGTCGAGCGGGCCGGGTTCGTGCCCCGGCGGCGGACCATGGACTACACCCTGTGCCCCCAGTGCCCAGTGTGCGAGGAGGAGGCATGAGCTTTGTTTCCCTGGAGCAGCTGCCCCTGACCGAGGCGGCGGCGCGCATGGAGCGTTTGCGGGAACATCTGGCCGAACTCCTCCCCGAGGCCTCGGGACTGCTCGTCTTTTCGCGCCTGGCCATCTATTATCTGAGCGGGTCCTGGGCCAGTGGAGTGCTCTGGGTGCCACAGGCGGACGAACCGGTCCTGCTCTGCCGCAAGGGCGTGGAACGAGCCCGTCTGGACTCGCCCCTGGCCCGCATCGAGGAGTTCAAGTCCTATTCCCAGCTGCCCGGCCTGCTGCGGGACGCCGGCAGCCCCCTGGGCGCGGTGGCGGCCGTGGAGATGTCCGGCCTGCCCTGGTCCATGGGCGAGCTGCTGCGCTCCAAGCTGCCGGGTGTGTCCCTGGTTGCGGGGGACACGGCCCTGGCCTGGACCCGGGCCGTCAAGACCTCCTGGGAACTGGCCAAACTGCGTCTGGCCGGGGAGCGCCACGACCAGGCCCTGAACGACACCCTGCCCGGGCTCATCCGTCCGGGCATGACCGAGCGGGAAATTTCCCTGGCCGTCTGGGACGCGTACTACCGCCACGGCCACCAGGGCATGATGCGCATGCAGAACGCCGGGGAGGAGATCTTTCTCGGACACGTGGCGGCCGGGGATTCGTCCAACTATCCGTCGGTTTTCAACGGCCCCCTGGGCCTGCGCGGATCGCATCCGGTCCTGCCGTTTTTGGGCTACGCCGGAAAGGTCTGGGACCGGCACGAGCCCCTGGCCCTGGATTGCGGCTTCTGCCTGGAGGGCTACCACACGGACAAGACCCAGATCTTCTGGGCCGAGGAGTCGGTCATCCCCGAGGAGGCCGACCGGGCGCATGACTTCTGCGTGCAGATCCAGGAGCATCTGGCCACCCGCCTGGTGCCCGGGGCCGTGCCCGCGGAGCTGTACCGCGACTGCATCAAGATCGTGTTGGCCAACGGCATGGGCGAGGGGTTCATGGGCCTGGGCCGCAACAAGGTCGGGTTCCTGGGTCACGGCATCGGTCTGGCCATCGACGAATGGCCGGTCATCGCTCCGAGTTTCGACCGTCCTCTGGAAGAGAACATGGTCCTGGCCCTGGAGCCCAAGATCGGCATTCCCGGTCTGGGCATGGTCGGGGCGGAGAACACCTTCGTGGTCACCAGGGAAGGCGGCGTGTGCCTGACCGGGGAACGCTTCGGTCCGGCCTTTCCGGTTTAGTCCCGGTGGCGGACCGCCATGGATTGTGGTAGAAAACATTTCACAACGCGGCCCTCTGCCGCCAACGAGGATACATGACCGAAAAGCGCAAGCTCTGGCTCATTGACGCGGGATATCTTTTCAACGCCCGGCACAGCGTGCGCCCTGGCTACGAGTTCAGCTATTTGCGCCTGCGCCAGTACCTGGAGCAGGACGGCCCCATCTGGCGGGCCTATTACCTGAATTCCACTCCCAATCCACCCAGCGACAACCAGGACAGTTTCCATCGCTGGCTGCGCAGCGGGCCGCCGGCGGGACCCAAGATCATAACCAAGTTCTACTCCCTGAAGCAGCAGCGCGCGGACAAGGCCTGGTGCGAGGAATGCGGGCAGAAGGTCTCCCTCAAGTGCCAGAATCAGGGCTCGGACTTCACCCACCGGGTCTTCAACGAGATCCAGAAGGGGGTCGACGTGGGTATCGCGACCCTCTCGCTCATTCATCAACGCAACTACGACACCCTGCTTTTGTCCTCGGGGGATTCGGATCTGCTCGACGCCGTGGAACACCTCTCGGAGCAGGGCAAGAGCATCGAGCTGGTCGTCTTCCGCGACGGGGTGTCCTCGGAATTGCAGTGCCGTGCCGACCGCATCCACTGGATCAACGATTTTACGACGGAGGTGGACAACTCCCACCGCGATAGCGGGGAGTCCTCCACCTCCTGAAGCACGCCCTTCGGGGCAGGAGTCTGAACCATGCGCACCACCGAAACGACCAGTTCCGAATACACCTCCGGCGAGGAACTCGCCAACAGCATCACCCATGGCGTGGCCACGGGCATGTCCATCGCCGCCCTGGTGGTGCTCATCGTCACCGCCATGTCCCAAGGCACGACCTGGCACGTGGTCAGCTTCTCCATTTTCGGCTCCACGCTCATCCTGCTCTATCTGGCCTCCACCCTGTACCACTCCATCCACCTGCCCAGGGCCAAACGCTTTCTGAAGACCCTGGACCACAGCGCCATTTTTTTGCTCATCGCCGGCACCTACACGCCCTTCATGCTGGTCAGCCTGCGCGAGACCGTGGGCTGGACCGTGTTCGGGGTGATATGGCTGTTGGCCGTGGCCGGAGTGATCCTCAAATGCTGCTTTGTCTACCGTTTCAATCGGCTGTCCCTGGGCATCTATCTGGGCATGGGCTGGCTGTGCGTGCTGATCATGCGCGACATGTACCAGTCCCTGCCGCCGGCGAGCCTGGTCTATCTGGCCCTGGGGGGCCTGTCCTACACCCTGGGCGTGGTCTTCTACGTCTGGAAGCGCCTGCCCTACAACCACGCCATCTGGCATCTCTTCGTCGTGGGCGGGAGCACCCTGCACTTCTTTTCCGTGCTGCAGACCCTGCCTTCCTGACCGTGGCCGAGTGGTTCGTCTACGTCGTCCGCTGCGGTGACAGCACGCTCTACACCGGCATCACCACAAACGTGGCCCGGCGTCTGGCCGAGCATGTCTCGGGCGGTCCCAGGGCGGCCAAGTATCTGCGCGGCCGCGGACCATTGAGCCTGGCTTTTTCGGCAGGGGTCGGCACCAGGGCAAAAGCCCTGTCCGTGGAACGCCGTCTGAAGGCCTTGTCCCGCGAACGCAAGGAAGAGCTCCTGGCCGGCCGGATATCACTGTCTCTTCTTGATTGATTCCAACCCCGCCCAGCGTTCTATGGACCAAGCTCAGCCTTGAGAGCGTCCTCAAGCTGTCCGTTGGTGAAGAGGTCGCGCAGGACGAGTGGGCTGTCGGGTCTGTTCTTGGGAATGATGGCCAGGACGGGAATGGACTTGGAGCCCAGGCTCCCGAGCAGATCCATGAGCTCGGGATCGTGTCGGGTCAGGTCCACGCGCAGCAGGATGGCGTTGTGTTCTTGGGCCAGCCGGAGGCTGTTTTCCGGCGTGAGTACGGTCTTTTCAAGAAATTTGCAGTTGGGGCACCAGTCCGCGGTGAAGTCGAGGATCAGGTTTTCCTGGCCGAGCAGGGTCCGGAAACGGGCCATCTCGAAGTGCTGCCAGGGATCGGCGTGGGTCTGGGGGCGGAAGAGGAAGAACGCGGCCAGGCCGACCAGGACCAAACCCGTTCCGCGCACGGACCATCTTTTCCTGCGGCTCTGGCCCAGATGGGTCCACTGGCCCCACATCCAGGCGGCCAGGGCGATGGTCCAGAGCAGGACGAGCACGCTCAGGTACGCGGAGGTCGGCAGCAGGCCAAAGAGGTAGACGCAGGTCGCGGCCAGCAGAAAGCCCAGGATGCGCTCCAGGTGCATGGTCCAGGTTCCGGGCCGGGGCAGCAGGCGATACAGGCCCGGGAACATGGCCATGGCCAGGTAGGGAGAGGCCATGCCCAGGCCGATGCAGGACAGGACCACGGCGATGATCTTGGGTGGCTGAATCAGGGCCCAGGCCAGCACGCCGCCCAGGAAGGGGCCGCTGCAGGGCGTGGCCAGGACCGTGGCCAGCACGCCCGTGGTGAAGGATTCCAGCCGTGGATGGTGCGCCACGCCCCGGGCCGTGCCCTTGAGGTCCACGAGGGGCAGGTCGTAGACGCCAAAAAGGCTCAAGGACAGGGCAAAGACGATGGCCGTCAGGGCGATGATGGCCCCGGGCTGCTGGAAGATCTGCCCCCAGGCCATGCCCGTGACCGCGATGACGCCGGCCAGGATCAGGAAATAGAGCATCATGCCCAGGGCGAAGAAGAGGTTGTGGGCTCGAAAGGCCTGGCGCTGGTTGCGCGGCACGCTGTCCACGGTCGGGATGAAGGAGCGCAGCTTCAGGGTGATGACGGGGAGCACGCAGGGCATGAAGTTGAGCACCAGCCCGGCCAGGAAAGCCAGGACCGCGGCCTTGGACAGGGTCTGGACCTCCAGGCCCGGCGCAAAATAGCGGGGCGTGAAAAGAATTTCGACGGCAGGCGCCGGTGCGGCGGTTTCGGCCGCAATCGTGTCATTCGGGTCCGGTTCGGTTTCCGGGGCGGCCAACCCGAAGCGCGGCCACCAGGCCTGGTCCTCGGCCCGGGGCAGGGTGGCCGTGTCTGAGACGGTCAGACCCAGACTTTCCTGGATGGGCTGGCAACTGGTGCTGGAGCAGAGCAGGGCCTTGACACCGACCTTCAGGTTGGCGGGCAGGGCTGCCAGGGGCACAAAAAAAGGCGTCGCGCCATCATAAAGATCGACGGTCAGGCTGGGATCCAGGGGGTCCGGTCCAGGGGTTGGCGGCGGATAGAGCACGGCCAGCCTGTTGTCCCCGTCCGTGGCCGTGATCACGGTGGGAAAGCCTGACGGACCCTGGATATTGCCGTAGACATGCCAGCCTGGTTCAGCGGTCAGGGTCAGCACCGCCAGGGCCGGGCTTGCGGGGTCGTCCGTGCGGAAGGCCTCCAGACGCAGGGCATAGGAATCGCCGGCCATGGCCGGCACGGACAGGAGGCACAGCAAGATCAGGGCAACGGCCGCCCGGGAAAGGGTGCGCAAGGTCGAGGTCATGGGAACCAGGGGTTGACTGTGGCGGAAACGATTATGCGAATGGGGACGTTAGGCTCTTTGCGATCCTGAGGCAAGATCGTGAAACATGTCCCGAGGGCCTTGGCCGGTGCCGGAAAAGGAGCCTTGCGTCTGACAGGGGTCGGTGCTTATGTATGACAGATGATTGTCACGCTTTTATCGCCGCGGTTTGCGGTTCTCGCCGTTTTCCTGCTGCTGTTGCTCCCCGCTTCGGGGGTTTTGAGCGCCCAGAAAGATCGTGCCATGGTGGTTGTCTGCGACGACAACTATCCGCCGTACGTTTTTCTGGACGATTCCGGCCGACCACAGGGGCTGCTGGTCGATAGCTGGGCGGCCTGGGAAAGGGCCACGGGCATCCGGGTCGAGCTGCGGCCCATGCCCTGGGATCGGGCGTTGGAAGTCATGCTTCAGGGGAGGGCCGATGTCATCGACACGATATTCTTCAATGAGGACCGCGCCCAAAGCTACGATTTTTCCAGGCCTTACGCCGATCTCCCTGTCCCGGTCTTCTTTCACGAGACCCTGGGCGGCATCGTCGACCTGCCCTCCATGCGGGGCTTCACCATCGGGGTCAAGAGCGGGGACGCGGTCATTGACATGCTCAGGGAAAACGGCATTCACAGCCTGAAGGAGTATCCCGGCTACCGCGAGATCGTCGAGGCCGCGGGTCGCGGGGAGGTGCGCGTGTTCAGCATTGACGCGCCGCCAGCCCATTATCTGTTGAACCGCCATGGTCTGGCCCGTGAGTACCGGGCCGGTTTCATCCTGTACACCGGGCAGTTCCATCGCGCGGTGCGCAAGGGTCAAACCGAACTGCTGCGGACCGTGGAAGAGGGTTTCGCGGCCATTCCCGAGGAAACCAGCAAGGCCATTGCCGACAAGTGGCTGGGCGCTCCCATCGGCCACCTGCCGGACCTGCGCGTCCTGAAGTGGCTCGTCTTTGTTGGCGGCGCGGGCCTGGTTCTGCTCGCGGGCTTCGTGCTGCTGCTTCGTCGACAGGTCGCGGCGCGGACCATCGCCCTGCGGAAATCCGAGAGCAAGCTGCGCTATCTTTTTTCGTCCATGACCGACATCATCCTGGTCTTGGACGATCAAGGGCGGTACGTGGACATCGCCCCCACCCGGACGGACCTCCTGTATCGTCCGCCCGCCGAACTGGTCGGCCGGACCCTGTTTGAGCTGTTTCCGGCGGAAAAGGCCAACTTCTACATGGAGATCATCCGTCGCGCCCTGGAATCCGAGGACATGGTCACCGTGGATTACCCCTTGCCCATCGAAGGGCGGACCCATTGGTTCTCGGCCAATGTGACCCGCTTTTCGCCTTCCACCGTCATGTGGGTGGCCCGGGACATCACGGACCGCAAGCTGGCCGAGAAGGCCTTGCGCCGGAGCGAGGAGCGGTTCCGCTTCATCCTGAACGACATTTCCCACATCGCCATCCAGGGTTTTGACGAAGAGCGTCGCGTCATCCTGTGGAACGAGGCCAGCGAACGGCTGTACGGGTACTCCGCATCCGAGGCCATGGGGCGACCCATCGAGGAACTGATCATCCCGGAGTCCCAGCGGGATCGTTTTATCCGGGACGTGGAAGCCTGGATCAGGGACGACGTGCGCATGCCCGAGGAGGAGTGCGTGCTGCGCCGCAAGGGCGGCGGCCCGGTGCCTGTCTTTTCGGCCCATGTCATGTACGAGGCGTCGGCCGAGCGCAGGGAGATCTTTCGCGTGGACGTGGATCTCACGCCCATTCGGCAGGTCCAGCACGAGCTGGTCGAGGCCCGGGACCGGGCCGAGGCGGCCAGCCAGGCCAAGTCCGAATTCCTGGCCAACATGAGCCACGAGATCCGCACTCCCCTGAACGGGGTCCTTGGCATGCTCGAACTCTTGCGTTCCACGTCCCTGAACGGGGAGCAGCGCGAATACGTGGAAAACGCCGCCATGGCCTCGGGCCGGTTGACCCGCCTGCTTTCGGACATTCTTGACCTGTCGCGCATCGAGTCGAACAAGCTCTCGATCCAGAACGACAGGTTCTCCATGCGCGATCTTTTCGACGCGGTCCGCGATCTCTTCGCTCTGGAGGCCCGGGGCAAGGGGCTGCGCCTGGACCTGGCCATGGAGGAGGGCATGTCCGAGTTCTTCATCGGCGACGAGCACCGTCTGCGGCAGGTCCTCTTCAACCTCGTGGGCAATGCCCTCAAGTTCACCGCCAGTGGCGGCGTGGAGGTCAGGGCCTGGAATGTCGCGGGCGGAAACAGGCCGGAGCGGGTGCTTTTCACCGTGGAGGACTCGGGCGTGGGCATCGATCCGGAGCAATTGCGGCGGATTTTCGAGCCCTTTGTCCAGACGGGCAACTCCTACGTGCGGGGGCATCAGGGTGCCGGGCTCGGCCTGGCCATCGTCAAGCGACTGGTCGAGCTGATGGGCGGATCCGTGGTCATCGACAGCGCCCGGGACCAAGGCACGCAGGTCCATTTCTGCCTGCCGCTAATCCCGGTCGCCGGGCCAAAGGAGGTGTCGGGCGACCGGGCAGCCGAAACCACCGTCACGCTCTCCGGTCTGCGGGTCCTGCTGGCCGAGGACGATCCCATCAACCAGCTGGCCACGCGCCGAATCCTGGAGAAAGCCGGGGCGCGGGTGGCTCTGGCCGTGACGGGCGTCCAGGCGTTCAAATTGCTGGCGGACAACGATTTCGACGTCGTGCTCATGGATATTCAGATGCCGGAAATGGACGGGGTCACGGCCACCCGGGCCATTCGCTCGTCCCCAAGCCTGGGGGACAAGTCCCGGGTGCCCATCATCGCCCTGACCGCCTACGCCATGCAGCAGGAGCGCAATGAGTTCCTGGATGCCGGGATGGACGCCTGTCTGGCCAAGCCCGTGGGACTTGAGGGGATTGTTGCCACCCTGACGCACATGCGCATCCTGCCGTCCAGTTCCGTGGCTGAAAATGGAAAAGCATGAGCCATCCGCCTGGATGCAAGACGAGTGTGCAATTCTTTACAACACGGGGAGACAAATGTCTGGGTACAAGGGCCATCTGGCAGGGGGGGCAGTGACTGGCGCGGTGGTGCTGGGCGGATTGGCCTGGACTGGAACGTACGTTCCCGACGCGGCGCAACTTGGGGTGATCGGCGCCCTGGTGCTCCTGGGGAGCTTGTTTCCGGACGTGGATACGGACTCCCGGGGACAGCACGTCTTTTACCTGACCCTGGTGATACTGGATTTTGCCTTCATCGTGCAGGGTCATTACAAGTGGGCCGCCATTCTGGGGTTTGCGGCCATGTTTCCCGCCGTCGGCCCCCATCGGGGCTGGACCCATACCTGGTGGGCCATGCTTGTTGTGCCCCTGCCCTTGGCCTTGCTGCCAATCTGGTTCTATCAGGCCGCGCCCCAGGCCGTGGCTCCTTTCTACGCCGCGGCGGTGCTGGGCTATTTTTCGCATCTCGCCATGGACCGCAAATGGCGCTGATCTGCCGGACATGTCCCCAAACAAATCCCGTTCCTAGCCCCGTTGCCGAATCTGGCCCATGGCCTCCATTTTCGCCAGATACTCGTCCGAACGATCCAGGTAAAAGGCCAGGGCCTTGGAAAAATGCTTGCCCACCAGACCATCGACGAACATCTGGCTGATTTCCCGATAGCGCTTGAGAACATATTGCGAGCGCAGGAAGATGAGCCATTCCTCCTGGCTCATTTTCGCGGTGATGATGTCCAGGGCCTTGGGCGCCCTGGCCTGGAAATGCCAGAAATACATCAGGTCCAGGGCGTTGACGATGAGGACTTTTTCCAGCTCGCGGGTTTCGTAGGAAATGGTCTCCATGAAATTCTTGGGGGACTCAAGCATATCCAGGACGTCTTCTTCGGGGAAGAGGACGTCCAGGCGGGCGAAGGCGTCGTATATGGCCATGAGCTTGGCGCGGTAGTCGGCCAGGCGGATGCGGATGTTGTTCTGCCTGTCTCCCAGACCCTCGATGATGGCGGCCACGCAGTCCGAAGCCAGCTTGGAGATGATCGCCGCCCATTTCTGCAGCACGTCTTCGGTTCCTGGAATCTGGAGGGAGTGCATGCCGCTGGCCAGGGCGCCGTTGAAGGCTATGGCCAGGGGGATGGAGAGGATGCTGCGAAAGAAATTGCCGACGATCACTCCGCGCGGAAGACCCCTGAAGGAGTTGTGGCTGGAGATGTAGATGCCGTTGGCCAGGGCCATGGAGGCAAAGAGCAGGGCCGGGTTCGTGGCCGTGGTGATGCCGAAGGTCTGGTCAAGGAGCAGGGTTTTGACCACGAGGTCGAGCAGAGGCACTGAAAAGCCGGTAAAAAGCAGATCGTCGGCCACGCGGCTCCAGCTGATCAGGGAATTCCACTGCACCAGCGGCGAGCGGCGCAAGCCCCCGCCGCCGAGCACGGCCTGCAGGATGTTGCGCACGCCCGTGATGCCGAACCAGATGACGCCCCCGAAATAGGCCAGAACCCACCAGTCCTTGGTCAGGGCGAAAGTCAGGAAGGCAGGCACGAAGCCGACCAGAATTTTCAATGCGTTTTTCACGGCCGTGTTCATGTAGCTCAAACCCAGGGACCGTTTTGCTTCGGTATGGGCTTCGGTCAGGCGCAGCCCGTTGTCATGGTGCAGTTGCACGCCGCCCAGGGTGACGACATTGCCGGGCCGGCCTGGATGGATGTCGATGCTGTCCAGAAACCATTCCTGCCGGGTTGGGCATCCAGTCCTGGACAGTCCGGGAAGCTTGCGGGCCCGGCGCATGAGGGGGGAATCCTTCATGTCCATGCACCGGGTGTGCGTGTGCACGCTCATCACGGCCGTGATGGGTAGGCGCTTGCGTTGTCCGCTGCTTTGTCCCAGGGCGATTTTTTGCGCGTGTCGGGGCAGGGTCTCCAGGACCACGACGCCCATGCCGTACTGATGCCGGGACTGGCCAGTGGATCCGCTGCCGATGCGCGACCCCAGGGGACGCTTCTTGTAGTGCTTGTGGAACGTCTCGATGTCGAAAAGGATGTCCAGGAGCTT
This sequence comes from uncultured Desulfovibrionaceae bacterium, assembly GCA_964589645.1. GTDB lineage: Bacteria > Desulfobacterota > Desulfovibrionia > Desulfovibrionales > Desulfomicrobiaceae > Desulfomicrobium. The sequence continues at coordinate 40,729 of CAZPSN010000020.1, read as the reverse complement.
GCTCTTGCGCTTCTCCATTTCATCCATCTCCGCCTCGATCCGGGCCATGAGGAACAGATCGTTTTTGGCGTGGGCGCGGGCCTGGGTGTTGGTCAGGGTCAGGCGGTCCTCTTCGAAGGTCCAGATGACCGCGCGGATGGCCCGCTTCAGAGCTATGACGTTCGTGTCGTTCAGCGCCTTTTGCAGTGTACAGATCTGGGCGCAGATTTTTTCCGGGTTGATCAGGTCCACGACGTCGCCCGGGCAGGCCGATGATTCCGACCGGGACAATTTGCCGCGGGTCGTGTCCTTGAGGTTGTAGAGTTCGATGTTGTCGATATGTCCCTGGCAGTCGTAGAGGATTTCCAGGGTGTCGGGCGTCGAGAGGTTGCTCAGGTTCAGGGTGAAGCGGGAACTGGAATGAAACTTGGCCAGTCTGGGCAGGAGTTCGCCGATGTGCAGGCGCAACAGGGGCGGCACCGTGGGATCGTCCTGGGGGACGGTCGGGTCATGCAGTGCCGGATTGCGGCAGGGTTGCAGGTAGCCCGTGACGATGAGTTCCGAGTCAATGGCGTTCAATGCCCGCAGCCGGTTTTCGAGTTCCCTGCGGCGTTCGGGTCCGGCCTGATGGTACTCTGCGGCCATGGCCCGGGCAGCATCCCGGAGCTTGGGCTGCATGTCGCTCTGGATGTATTTGGCCAGGTGCAGCAGGGACGGCTGTCCGGTACCCACAAAGGCTATGAACCCCGCCTCGTCCAGGGGCTCCAGGTCGAGTCCGAACTCGACGCTCATGGCCCGCCGATGCGTGTCGTTGTACTCTTGCAGGACGTCGAACACATATTTCTGCTGGTACGCTGAAACCAGACGCCCTTCGCGCATGAAGGCCCGCACCGGCTGTTCCTCCAGAAAGGCCGTGAAGGACTTTGAGTCCGTGTAGCTTTGTGGCTCCCAGATGACTCGCACGTATTTGCCCCGGAAGCGCGAGGAAACCTCGATGCCGATGCGGATGTGCATGTCCAGAAGTTTCGCTGCCTCCAGGAGTTCTTCGGCAACTTCGCTCTCGACATAGTTGTAGTAGACCACGGTCAGGAAACGGATGCCCTTGATCCAGGCGTCCATGACCAGGTGCGTGGGAGATTTGCGACCTTTGGTGTTGGCGTCGTGCACGTGGTGGTCGAAGGCCAGCTGGTTCCATTCTTCGGGCATTTCCAGGAGGTGGTATTTGCGCAGCTCGGAGCGAATCACGCGGGGTTTGCCCGAGGAGGCCATGCGGAAGTCGTGGGCCAGGCGCAGCTGGGTCGCCTCGTCCCCCCGGTGGCGAACCAGCTCCTTCATGATCTGCAAGAGCACCCGCGAAGTGTTTTTTTGCAGGTGGCAGACGTTGGCGAGGAGCACTTCCTCTTTCAGCGCGCTCAGGGCGCCAATGCGATCCAGGGACTTGCCGCCTTCCAGGGAGCCCAGCAGGCTCGCGATGGCGTAGGCGACGCGCAGCACCTGGGGCGCGGCCATCTCCTTGATGCCGTGGGGGTGCATGTACGGAGCGAGCAGGGTCTGGACGCCCTGCTGGGAGCGCTCCACGACCTCGTTGACGATACGCAGCAAAGTATGGTCGTTGGAGTCGAAAAAGAGTCTGGAGTGCGCCATGTCGGATTCTGGTGGAGGCGGTCGCGCTATGCGGGATCGCTGCCGGAAGCGGACTGGGGCTGGCGTCGGTCGTTGAGGGTCTTTTTGCGGTATGCGTCCTCGAGCTTGTAGAGCAGGTCCTCAAGGTCCGCTGGTTTCATAAGATAGTCGAACGCGCCGCAGCCCATGCCCTCCATGGCCGCGTCAATGCTGGCATGGCCCGTGAGCATGATGACCTCGGTGGTTGGCCATTGCTTCTTGATGAGCTTCAATACTTCAAGCCCGTCCATGCCCGGCATTTTCACATCCAGAACCACCACGTCCCGGGGTTCCTCGGCCAGCATGGCCAGGGCCTGCTCGCCCCGGGAGGCGCCCTGGGCGCGCAGACCGCGTTTGGCCAGGCGTTTGATGATGGTGCGCAAGAAGTCTTCTTCGTCATCCACGAGCAGTACCGAAAATTCTTCCATGAGGGCTCCCTGAAGTCATTTGAGTCCGCGGCTGTTCTGCCGTTCAGGAGTGAATCATAGACCGAGATGCGGCCAGGAGGCAACGCTCTTCTTGGTCCTTCGCGACATGTAGGACAAACGTCCGGGCATGACAGGGCCTGTTTGCTCTGCTAGGCGTTTTGCGGGAGGATTTCATTACGCGGACAAATACCCCCCTCATGCCTCTGCCCTGGCAACTGGGAGTGCTGGGGTATCTCTGCGGTCTTTTTGCCTGGGTTTATCCCCAGCCGGCAGGGCTCGCCTGGCTGCTGTTGGCCGCGGCCCTGGCCCGGGGGCGATCGCTGGGGCTCATGGCGCTGTGCTTTGTTTTGGGTTTGTTCATAGGGGCGCCATCCGACAACGGAAAGCAGGATGCCTGGAAGGGCCAGTTTTTCGTCCGGGGCATGGTCGACGAGGTGCGTACCTCTCCGGGTCAAAGGATTTCTGTCCTGGCCAGGGATGTGGTCGACAGGGAAACAGGGGCGCGTTTGGACGGCCGGTTGCTGTGGACCTGGGAAACGCCGCCGTATATCCCCCGCGTCGGCCAGGAGTTCGATGCCAGATTGCGCATTGCCGAACTGCGTGGGCGGTCCAATTTCGGTTTGGCCGACAGCGAGGACAATTGGGCGCGGCGGGGCGTTCGGCACCGGGCTTATTCCAAGGACGAGGCCGACGTGACGTGGGGGCCGGTCGGATTCTCCGCGCGAGACCGTCTCCTTGCGCACGTAGGCCCCCTGCTGCCGGGTGGCCATGGTGGAGCGGTCATTCGCGCCCTGCTCTTCGGGGACAGATTTCTGCTCGACACCACGTTCATGGACCGCGTCCGGCGGGCCGGTCTGTCCCACAGCCTGGCCTTGTCCGGACTGCATCTGAGCCTGGTGGCCGGCTTCGGCTACGGGGCGGCCTGGATTTTGGGCTGGCTCGCGCCTGGACTCTTGTATCATCTGCCTCGTCAGAGGCTGGGGCTTCTGCTGGCCCTTCCCCTGGGTTTTTTCTATCTTTTTCTGGGCGGCTTCACGCCGTCCCTTCTGCGTGCCGCCCTCATGCTTGGCGCCGTTGCCGTGCACCTGCTTCGCGGCTCGCGCTCCCACCCTCAAGACGGGCTCCTGGCGGCCGTGGCCATTTTGGCGCTGTTCGATCCTGGCTGCATCCATGACCTCAGTCTGCAGCTTTCCGTACTGGCCGTGGGTGGCATCGTGTTGTTCATGCCCCAGGCCGCGGGAATCGTCGCGCCCCTGCGCGAAAACGGTCCATTCGGCCGCGTGACGCACGCCGTTGCGCTCATGGCTGCCGTGACGGTGTGCGCGAATCTCCTGCTGCTGCCGGTCCTGTCGCTGTATTTTTCGGAATTTTCCGGCCATCTCTGGCTCAATCTGTTCTGGTTGCCTGTTTTGAGCCTGTCCGTCCTGCCCCTTTCATTCATCGGATTGGTGTGTTCACTTGCGGCTCCGGCTCTGGCCAGCGGCGTTTTTTTTCTGGCCGGTCTGGGCGCCGAAGTTCTCGCTTCGAGCCTTGAGTTTCTGGACACGGCAGGATGGCTGAACTCCACGGCCGTTTTGCGGCCCTCGGGTTCGGAGGTGATCGGATATTGGGCTGTGCTCCTCGCCGGCTGTGTTTTTGCTGGTGCGAAACGGGCATGCGGCAGGGTCATGGCCTTTCTGGGCATTGGCTTGGCGCTCATGGCCATGCCGTCGTTGTGGAGTGAACTGGGCCGGTTGCGCGAGCAGGTCGAGTTGACCATCCTGGATACGGGCATGAGCCAAGCCCTGTACGTTCGGGGCCCCACTGGCGCAACGATCCTCGTGGACGGCGGCGGGGGGTGGGGTTCGAGCTATGATCCTGGCCGGGCCCTGGTCGGTCCCGCGTTGGCCTGGAATCATCCGCCCCGGGTCGAAGGCGTGCTTCTGACCCATGTCGACGCCGATCATGTGCGCGGCCTTTTCTACATTCTGGACGCCTTCAAGGTTGGTTGGTTCGGCTGGTCCGGGCTTTTGGACCAGACCGCGGACTCGAGGCGCCTGACGGCCAGGCTCGATCGTGACGCCTGGCCGGTGCGGCAGTTGCGCGCCGGGGAGCGGGTGGTCATCGAGCCGGGCCTGTGGCTGGAGGTCCTGCACCCTTTGCCCGAAGAGCGGGGCATTTCCGAGAACGAGACGTCTCTTGTCCTGCGTCTGGTCTGGAAGGGCCGCGGATTGGCACTGCTGCCCGGAGATGCCGAGAAGCGAACCCTTGGGCGCATGCTGGCGGGGCCGGAACGTCTTGATGCCGAAGTCCTTGTTTTGCCCCATCACGGATCAGCGTCGAGCCTGCTGCCGCTTTTCTACAGACGGGTCGGTGCAAAATGGGCGGTGGCCGCCTGCGGGCCGGGAAACCGGTTCGGGTTTCCGCACCCTTCCGTGGTCAGAGCCTGCGAAAACGCGGGAAGTGTTGTCCTGACCACGGCCGAGCATGGCTCCGTGCGTTTTTTGTGGCGGTCTGGCGAAGATTTCGTGGTGCATGGCGCCCGAGTGGGAAAACTGTTCCCGGATTGAGCGCATTGTGCCTCTGAAACCTTTGCTGTATGGCCCTCTCGGTACGGACAACGAGAAGGAGCCACCCATGAACACGATCATGCCCACGGACAAGAATTTGCGCAACGCCATCGCCTGGATCGAAGACCGCCGCCGGGAACCCCACGATCTGAAGCGGCTCTTGGCCGACGCGGCCACCCGCTTCAACATGCCCCCCATGGAGGAAGTGGCCTTGGCCAAGTTCTACCGCGAGGAGGAACCCTCCAGGTGATCCGCGTACCGCTTTTGCAGCGGGAGGTGTTCCGCGAGATGGGGCTCATCGCGTCCATCTGCCTGGGGGGCTTTTTGTGCCTCATTCTGTTGGGTCGTCTTCTGCAACTCCGGAACCTGTTCATGGCCCAGGGGGTGACGCTGCTCGATCTGGGCAAACTTTTCGTCTATCTGAGCCCGTTTTTTCTGCTGCTGCTCATTCCGGTTTCGTGCATGCTCGGTCTTTTCCTGACCTTTTTGCGCATGGGCGCGGACCGGGAACTGATTTCCCTGCGTGCCGGCGGAATCAGTCTCTGGCCCCTGCTTCCGGCTCCCCTGGTTCTTTGCCTGCTGGCTTCGGCCTTGACCCTGTGGATTTCTCTGACCGGGGTTTCCTGGGGCATGGACAAGTTCCGGCAGACCGTGGTCGAGTTGGCCCGGAACAAGACCACGGTCAATGTCCAGCCCGGGATCTTCAACACCTCTTTTCCGGGATTGACCGTCTTCGCGCGCCAGGCCGATCCCGGCAGCGGCGTATTGCAGGACGTGTTCGTGCGCGACAGCTCCCGCCCCAAGGCCAGGGCCACCATTGTCGCCCCACGCGGCCGCATTGACTCCGACACGGAGCACGGCCAGATCTTCGTGCTGCTGGAAGATGGGCACGTGTATCGCGAGGAGGGCGGAGAATTGTCCGTGATCAGCTTTCAGCGCTACCATCTGTCTCTGGACATGACCCGACTGTTGGGCGGAATGAATCTCGGCGAGAAGGCGCCCAAGGAGATGTCCTGGAAAGCTCTGCGTTCTCTGGCCGAAGGGGGCTTCAAAGGCAAAAGCGCCGGGTTTGAGCGCCGGATCAAGATCGAGATGCACAAGCGGTTTTCCTTGCCTGCGGCCTGTATGGTGCTGGGCTTTTTCGCCCTGCCCCTGGCTTTTTTCTTTCAGGGAGTGAAGAGACAGGTTGGCCTGCTGGTTTGTCTTGGCGCCTTTTTTTTCTATTATGTTCTGCTGTCCGGGGGCATGTCCCTGGCTGAAGGCGGGGTGCTCGATCCGGCGGTTGCCCTGTGGCTGCCCAATGTCCTCTTTGTGTTGGCCGGGGGCGTGGGCATGTGGATGGTCGTCGGTGAGCGCGAGGGTGACGTGCGGGCACTGAAGGCCTGGGTCGGCGACCGGCTGACACGGCAGCGGGGGGGGAGGGCATGAGCCTTTTGTCGCGCTATCTTCTCCGCCAAAACCTGTTTCTTCTGGCGCTGATCTGCGGTGTTGGCCTCGGAGTATACGTCTTCATCGATCTGTTCGATCGACTGGACAACTTCCTGAAGGCCGGGGTGGGCATTTCTTCCATGGCGACCTTTGTTCTTTACCGCCTTCCCTTCATCCTGGCCCAGATTTTTCCGGCCGTGTTCCTCATCGCCTTGCTGGTCCAGCTCGGACTCATGCTGCGCAGCAGGGAGCTTACGGCCCTGGAGGCCTGCGCTGTTTCGCCGGGGAGCGTGAGTCGCTCCATTCTCGCCTACGCCCTTGCTCTTTGCCTGGCCCAGCTCTTCTTTTCCGAGGCGCTGGGCGTGAGCGGGTACAGAGCCGCGGAGCGAATCTGGAACGAGGAGGTCCGCAACCGGCAGGTCGAAAACCGGACCTTGTCCGACATCTGGTTTCGAGACGCGAACCGCATCGTGCACATGGCTGAAATCAGTCCGGCTCAAAAGACTGGAAAGGGGCTGACGGTGCATGTTCTCGACCCCGAGAACGCGGGCGGCATCACGGAGATCATCCGGGCCGAGAGTTTCGAGGCCAAAACGGGCACCTGGGTCCTTTCCGGGGTGAACCGGGTCGTTCCGGCGACCTTTGCCGTGGAAAGCACGGCCCGCATGGAACTGGCGTTGAGCATCGACGTGCACAGCTTCCTGGTCATCGACCCCAAGACCAGCCTGGAGGCCCTGCCCCTGTGGCAGCTCGGGGCCGAAATCCGGCGGCTGGAGGATTCGGGTTCCAACATCGAGCGGTTGCAGACGGCCTGGCACATGAAACTGGCCTATGCCGGGTCCGTGCTGGTCATGGCCCTCATCGCCCTGGCCGTGGTTTCGCTCTGCGGATCCCTTTTCGTCATCGTTCCCATCGGGCTGGTGACCACGTTTTGCTATTACGGTTTGTTCGTGCTGTGCGCTTCGGCCGGGGAGAAGGGGCTTGTTCCTCCGATCCTCGCGGCCTGGGGCGGCAACATTCTTTTTGCGGGACTGGCCGGCGGCAGGTTGCTGTTTGGCCGCTCATTTCATCTGAGCTGAATGGTGACGGGAGGACTGCAATGATCTGGTGGATCACCCTTGGGGCTTTTGTGCTTGGATGCCTGGTGGCCTATGCCATGGTCCAGGGCGGAGGGGATGAGGACAAGGATGCCTAGCTGGGCCTTTTGGGCGGCTGGTTGGGTTCGAGGTATCTGGCCAGGATGCTCAGGATTTCCGGGTAGAATTCGTCGGAGAAGCGCAGGCCCAGGATGTTCTCCCTGGCCAGAAGCCGGGCGCGGGTTGAGCCGAAAACCGTGGAAAAGATGACGCTGGCGGCCAGGGGCGGCTCCAGGTCGGGACGGATGGACCCGTCGGCAATGCCCGATGTGAGACATTCAAGCATTTTTGTCACGATCCGTTCGCATACAGCCAGGATTTCGGAGTTGTCGGCGTTGATGGTGTTGGTCACGAACGGGGAGCAGCGCAGCAGGGTCAGGAACCCTGACTCGGACGTGATGGAGGCCTTGAGTATGCACTTGGCGAAATTGAGTACCCGACTCAGCCCGTCGGAGGCGTAGTACTGGCTCTCGTCGATCTTGACGAGCAGATCCGTCAGGATGGCGATCTCCACCAACTGAAACAGATTTTCCTTGCTCCCGTAGTGATGGGCGATGAGCCCGTCGGCGATGTTCGCTTCCTGGGCGATGCGCTTGTAGGTTGTTTCGGCGTAGCCGAGTTCCCCGAAGAGCCGCTTGGCCGTTTCCAGAATACGTTCCTTGTTGCCCATGACCACGTCTGTTTCCTCCGTGTTTCCATTCTGACCGCTTTTTAACCAGCCTGCCTTGCCCAGTCCATCTTTTTCCATCTCCATGGCTATGCAGCCATTCAGTCGAATATTGGGCAATCGTTTGTTCATATTTGAATAATGTTCCGCGAAAACGGCGAGTTGCAAAACTCTTGACGCCACATGCTTCTTCATTTAGCCCTCACCGGGAGGGGTGTTGAGCGTGCGCTCAAGGTGTCTCGCTCGTGATATCAACTGTGCAAACGAGGGGAGGTTGAATGAGAACATTGAAATCATGGTTCATGGCCGGGTGTCTGGTGCTGGTCACGGCGCAGTTCTGTTCCGCGGCCGGTTTTGCCATCTATGAATGGGGCGCCCGCAGTTTCGCCCTGGGCGGAGCCACTGTGGGACGTGCCGACGACCCTTCGGCCCTGGCCACCAATCCGGCCGGCATGACCCAGCTGGACGGCGTCCAGGTTCAGGGCGGCATCATGGCCATCAAGCCGGTCATGGATGTCACGGGCAACGGCAATACGTACGGCTCGGACGACAACGCGATCTATTTTCCTCCGAATTTCTATGCCACCTGGAAAGTCAATGACCGCTACAGCATTGGTTTGGCCACCTTTTCGCGCTTTGGTCTGGGCACCACGTTCGACGAGAACTGGGGCGGCCGCTACAGCTCCTACGAGGCCCTGATCGAGTCCGTCTCCGTCAATCCCAACGTGGCCCTGCGCTTCACGGATCAGTTTTCCGCGGCTTTTGGCGTGGAAGCCATGTATCTGAATTTCTCGCAGAAGAAGAAGCTGCTCATGCCTGCTTTGGGCGGCGGATTAGGGCCGGATGGCGATGCGGCGCTCGAAGCCGACGGGCTGGGCTACGGGTTCAACATGGCCCTGCACTATCAGCCCTGCCAGTACGCCAAAATCGGGCTTTCCTATCGCAGTCCCGTGACCATGAAGGTGACGGGAAAGGCTGATTTTTCCGACATTTCAGGAATTCCGGCTTTTATCGGCGCCTACGATGATACAAGCGCCAAGGGCATCGTAACCCTGCCCGATTCCTTTTCTTTTGGCGTGGCCGTGTATCCCGTGGACAAGCTCAGCGTCGAGGTCGGGGCAACGTATACGTTGTGGAGCAAGTACGACCAACTGAAGATCAGCTTCGGCGACCAGCTCAACCCCTTTGACCCTTCCACCGACGAGAGCGTCTCGCGCAAAGACTGGAACGATGTCTGGCGCTTCAACATCGGCCTGGAATACGCGGCCCTGGACTGGCTCGACCTGCGTCTGGGCTATGTCTATGATCAAACCCCGGTGCCCGACGACACCATCGATTACATGCTGCCCGACAGCAATCGCCACAACTTCTGTAGCGGTGTGGGCTTTCATTGGGACAACTGGACCGTGGATTTGAACTACACCTATCTGTTGTTCATGGACCGCGACATTGATGCCCGTGACGACAATAAGGATGGGATCTTCGAAATCATGGACGGCAAGGTCAAGAACGCCAACGCGCACATCGCCGGCCTGTCCATCGGCTACAAGTTCTAGCATTTATCCTGCCCTGGTTTGTTGAACGCCCCGCTTGCCGGGGCGTTCTTTTTTGGGGCAGACAAGACGCCCTTGTCGTGTTGCCCAAAGCGGCACGGCGCAAGGGATGGGTCGGCTGCGGCACGGCGCAAAAAAAGCCGGTTGCCCGGCATTTATCAGGAAGGGTATGAAGCGGTGTCCGGCAAGGGTTCCTTGTCCTTGACCAGATAGATGGCTGGCAGGGACACCAGGGTGGTCGCGAATTTGATGATGGTGTTGCTGGCGAAGATGGACCAGACCACGGTGGCCTCGAACAGGCCGCCAAAGGCGATCCAGCAGAAGATGAGGCTGTCGAGGGGGATGCTCACCGCGTTGCTGGCCAGGACCCGGGACCACTGGTGCCGGGCGGTGACGCGCCTTTTCCACATGCTGTAGATCTCGGTGTCCGTCAGTTCGGCGATGACCTCGGCCACGATGGAAGCGAAGACAAGACGCCACAGAGGGGCCAGCACCTGGCCGAATTCGGGCTGGGCGCCCACGGACATGTCCGGAGGAAGGACGGAAACGACCCAGAAGTACAGGGCCATGAGCAGGTTGAAGCCCGCGGCCGTGACGATCATGAGCTGCGCGGCCTTCTTGCCCATGCACTTGTGGACCATGTCGCGCAGGGTGAAGGTCAGGGGATAGATGAATGTCCCGGCGTCGATGGACATGCCGCCGAGCATGACGATGCGCAGGGAGCCGACATCGGAAAAAATCTGCAGGGCGATATAGGACGCCACGAGGACTACGAGTGTTTGCATGGGGTGCTCCAAAGGTGAATTCGGGCCTCTCCCTAGAACGAAGACGCTGTGGTGTAAATGCCGAATTTGGCGCCGGAAGGCAAAGGGGAGCGGATTTGCAAAGGGAAGGGCTTCTAGCCCTGCTCCGACTCCTGAGCCAGCCTTTCCCTCTTGCGTTCTTCCATACGCAGCTGGCGGCGCATGTTGGCCTCTTGGTTGCGGCGTTCGTGGGTGGGGGTTTCGAGGATCAGTGCGGGCGGGGCCGTGGGCTTCTTGTCCGAGCCCATGGGCACGAAGGTCAGATAGGCCGAGGCGGCGTGGCGCTGCACGCCGGTCATCAGGTTTTCGACCACCACGCGCACTCCGATCTCCATGGACTGCTTCCCGACCCGGTTCACGCTGGCGAAAAGGAGCATGAGTTCCCCCACGTGCACCGGGGCCTTGAACTCCATGCGGTCGATGGAGGCCGTGACCACGGGCATGCGTGCGTGGCGCATGGCGCAGACGGCTCCGGCCAGGTCGATGTGCTTCAAAATCACCCCGCCGTGCACGTTGCCGGCCGGGTTGGCGTCCTCGGGCAACGCGCGATGGGTCATGAGAGTTTCGCTGTCGCTGACCCTGCGGGCCGCCTGCTCGGTCATCAGATCCGTCCCTCTTCCAGGGCGTGGCAGGCCGCCTGGGAGCCGTTGTCCTGCGGTCGCAGCAGGGGGATTTCCAGGTGGCAGCGTTCGTTCGCGTGAGGGCAGCGGGTGTGGAACACGCATCCCGTGGGCAGCTGGATCGGCGTGGGCACCTCGCCCTTGAGGCGGATGTGCGAGAACCCCTTGCCCCCGAGTTTGGGGATGGCCGAAAGCAGGGCCTGGGAGTACGGGTGGCGCGGGTCGCCGTACAGGTTGGCCTTGGTGGCCAACTCGCAGACCGTGCCCAGGTACATGACGGCCACCCGCGTGCTGATGTGTTCGACCACCGACAGGTCATGGGTGATGAACATGTAGGTCAGCCCGAAGCGTTCCTGGCAATCCATGATCAGATTCAGAATCTGGGCCTGGATGGACACGTCCAGAGCCGAGATGGGCTCGTCGGCGACAATGAACTCCGGATCGACCATGAGGGCCCGGGCGATGCTGATGCGCTGTCGCTGGCCGCCCGAGAACTCGTGGGGAAAGCGTCCGGCCCAGGCCGGATCCACGCCGACCTGGCGCATGACATCGGCCACCTTGTCCTGGACCTGGGAGGTGGACAAATCCGGAAAATGGAAACGGGTCGGCTCCTCCAGGATCTGGCGCACGGTCATGCGGGGGTTCAGGGAGGCATACGGGTCCTGGAAGACCATCTGCATCTTGCGGCGAAAGGGGAGCATCTCCTTGGCCGAAAGGTCGTCGATGCGTCTGTCCCGGAACGCGATTTCACCGCTGGTGGGCGGGTAGAGTCCGAGGACCGTGCGGCCAAGGGTGGACTTGCCGCAGCCGGACTCGCCGACCACCGAAAGGATCTCGCCTTGGCGGATGTCGAGGCTGACGCCGTTGATGGCCTTGACCGTGGTCGTGGTCAGGGACGGCAGGCCGCCGGAAAAGCTGATCCGTTCCAGAAATCCGCCCGAGATGTCGAAATGCTTCACCAGATCGGTGATGCGCACGAGGGATTGGGTTTGTGCTGTCATGGTCTACCTGTCCTGCGCGTAAAGATGGCAGGCCACCAGGCCCGAAGAGTGCGACTGGCCGAAGAGGGGAGGTGTGACCTGTCGGCATATGTCCATGACCTGTTCGCAGCGCGGGTGAAAGGCGCAGCCCTGGGGGATGCTGGTCAGATTCGGCATCATGCCCGGGATCTGGTGCAGCCGCTTCCCGCCGCCGCTGCCTTGGGGCAGGGCCTTGATCAAGCCTCTGGTGTAGGGATGGCGGGGCGCGCCGACGATGGCTTCGGTCGGGCCCTGCTCGACGATGCGGCCGGCGTACATGACCGCGATTTTTTCCGTGACCTGCGAGACAACGCCCAGATCGTGGGTGATGAGGATGAGCCCCATGTTGTCGTTTTTGCACAGCTCAAGCAAGAGGGCCATGACCTCGGCCTGGATGGTCACGTCCAGGGCCGTGGTCGGCTCGTCGGCGATGATGAGGCTCGGATTGGTCAAAAGCGAGATGGCGATGACCACGCGCTGGCGCATGCCGCCCGAGAGTTCGTGGGGGTACTGGCCCAGGCGCTTGCCAGGCGAGGAAATGTAGACCTTGCGGAGCTTCTCCTGGGCGATTTCGCGGGCATGGACCGCGCTGATCTGGTTGTGGGCCAGGATGGTCTCGACCATCTGGGTGCCGATGGTCAGCACCGGGTTCAAGGTCATCATCGGGTCCTGAAAGATCATGCTGATGCGGTTGCCACGGATGTCGCGCATCTGCTCCAGGGGGTAGGCGCTTATCTCCTCGCCCTCGAAGAGGACCCGGCCCGAGGCGATGAATCCCGGCTTGCTGATCAGATTGATGATGGAGAAACCGGCCACGGACTTGCCGGCCCCGGACTCGCCGACCAGGCCCATGCGCTCGCCGTGGGCCAGGGAGAAGTTGATGCCGTTCAGGGCCGTCAGCTCGCCCCCGCGCAGTCCGAACTTGACCACCAGATCCTGTACGTCGAGAAGATTGTGCGCGCTCATGATCCTATCCCTTGTACAGTTTGGGGTTGAGCACGTCCTGCACCCAGTCGCCCAGGAGGTTGATGACCAGGATGAGGAGCACGAGCAAGAATCCTGGAAACATGGTGATCCACCACGAGCCGCTGAAGATGAAATCGAATCCGGAGTTGATGAGCGAACCCAGGGACGGCTTGGTGATGGGCATGCCCAGTCCCAGAAAGGACAGGGCAGCCTCGCTCATGATGGCGTGGGCGACCTGCACCGTGGACAGAACCAGGATGGGCGACATGGTGTTGGGCAGGATGTGCCGCCACATGATGCGGCTTGACGGCAAACCCATGACCCGGGCCGCCTCCACGTATTCCTTTTTCTTCTCGGCCAGGACCGAGGCGCGCACGGTGCGGGCGTACTGCGGCCACTCGGCGATGCCGATGACCAGGACCAGGAAGGGCACGGCCAGGCGCTCGAAGGCGGCCACGCCGAAGATGGCCTGGAAGATGGCCGAGAGGAAGATGGCGACCATGAGGGTCGAAAAACTCAACTGTACGTCGGCCATGCGCATGAGAAAATTGTCGATCCTGCCGCCCCGGTAGCCGGCCACGAGCCCCAGCACGATGCCGATGAGGGCCTGCAGGGCCACGGCTCCGATCCCGATGATGATCGAGATGCGCATGCCGTAGAGCATGGTGCTGAGCATGTCCCGGCCCTGGGAGTCGGTGCCGAGCAGGAAGTCCGGGTTGGCGCCGTCCATCCAGGCCGGCGGGATTTCCGAGTCCATGATGTCGATGGTCGTGGTGTCGTAGGGGTCGTGGGGCGCGATGAGCGGCGCGCCAAAGGCCGCCAGGGTCAGGCAGGCCAGGACCGCGAAGCTGCCCATGGCCACGGGGTCGCGCAGAAAACTGTACAGGGCGTAGGAGCCGCGGAATCGTTGCCAGAGTCCCATTTATTTCCTTCCCGTGATGCGGACCATGGGGTTGACCAGGCCGTAGATGATGTCGACCACGGTGTTGACCACCACGAAGATCACACCGACAAAGATGAGGTAGGCCACCAAGAGGGACGTGTCCGCCCGCTCCACGGCCTCCAGGAACAGAAATCCTAGCCCTCCCCACTGAAAGACCGTCTCGGTCAGGATGGTGAAGGCGATCATGGTTCCGATCTGCACGCCGCCCACGGTGATGACCGGCAGCAGGGTGTTCTTGAAGGCGTGCACGAACCAGATGCGCACGCGCGGCAGGCCCTTGGCCCAGGCGAACTTGACGTACTCGGTCTCCAGCACCTCCATCATCTCCGAGCGGATCAGGCGCACGAAGAGGGGCAGCATGAGGGCCGTCAGGGCCGTGGCCGGAAGAACGAGGTGCTTGAGGCCGTCAAGGGTCACGAGGCCCGATTCCCAGCCCCAGACATTGACCGTCTCGCCGCGGCCGTAGGAGGGCAGCCAGCCGAGCTGGATGGCGAAGACGTAGATGAGCAGGATGGCGATGAGAAATATGGGCACGGACACGCCGATGGTGCTGAAAGCCATGATCAGCCGCGAAAGAATGCGTTTGGGGTAGATGGCGCTGTAGATGCCCATGGGAATGGACAGCACGACGATGAAGAGCGAGCAGACCAGAACCAGCTCCAGGGTGGCCGGAGCCTTGCTGATGATGACCTCCATGGCCGGTTTTTTGTAGAAGAAGGATTGGCCGATGTTGCCTTCCAGCACCGCCCCTTTCAGGAAGCGCAGGTACTGGGTCAGAAAGGGGTCGTTTAAGCCCAGTTTCTCGCGGATGGCGTCGCGCTCGGCCGCGGAGACTGAAATGCCGGTCAATTCGCGCACCGGGTCGCCCACGTTCTGCTTCAGGGCAAAGCCGATGCAGCTGATGATGAGCATGACCACGATGGCCTGCAGGACGCGGCGGACGATGAATGCGAACATGGCGTTATCCGTTGCCGCCCGCGCAAGTCGGTGGGAATTGCGCGGACACAGGTGAGTATTCAAAAAAGGGCAGGCCTTTTCAGCAAAAGCCTGCCCCGCCTACACGTTCATATCGAACGGATCAAGTTATTCGATGACCAGGTCGCCCAGGTAGGGGAAGTCCATGATGTTGACCACGGGTTCGATGTCCACGCCCTTCTTGGCGGCCCAGGACAGGTTCTGCCAGTGCAGGGGCACATAGGCGGCGTCCTCGTAGGCGATCTTTTCCACTTCCTGCAGCAGGGCCTTGCGCTTGGCGCGGTCGTTCTCGACATTGGCCTTGTTGACCAGCTCGTCAAGCTTGGCGTTGCAGTAGTTGCCGCTGTTGTACTGGCCCTTGCCGGTTTCCTTGTTGGGGCACATGAGCAGGTACTCGGAGTAGTTCGCGGAGTCCTCGGTGTCGGAGTGCCAGCCGATCATCTGGATGTCGGCCACCTGGGCGTCGAACTCGTCCCAGTACTGGGCCTTGGGCATGGTCTTCAGGCTGACCTTGATGCCGATCTTGGAGAGCATGGAGACGACGGCCTCGGCGATCTTCTCGTCGTTCACGTAGCGGTTGTTGGGCGCGATCATGGTCGCCTCGAAACCCTTTTCGAAGCCGGCTTCCTTCATCAGGGCCTTGGCCTTTTCCAGGTCGAAGCGGGGGGCAAGGCCTTCCACGTACCCGTCGAATCCCTCGGGACCCTGCTGCTGGGCCACGGTGGCCGTGCCTTTCATCAGTTTGGCCACGATGCCGGCGTTGTCGATGGCCGCGATGACGGCCTGACGGACCTTCAGATTGGCGAATTCGGGCTTCTTCTTCTGGTTCAGCTGGAAGGTGATGATGCGCGAACCGCCCATGGTCACCAGGTTGATGTCCTTGTTGGTTTCCAGACGCTCGAAGTCCTGGGGGGGAACCGGGGCGATGAAATCCACGCCGCCGGACAAGAGGGCCGCGGTGCGGGTCGCGTTTTCCTTGATGGGGGTCAGGATGATTTCGCTGACGTTGCCCTTGCTGTCCTTGTCCCAGTAGTCGGCGAAGCGCTTGTAGACCATCTTCACGCCGTGTTCGCGTTCCGCCACGACATAGGGGCCGGTGCCGGATTCGTTCTCGTTGGCGAAAGAGTATTCGGTCTTGACGATGGCGTCCTTGGGCAGGCCCTTCTCATCGTTGCCGGTGTAGAACTTGGAATCGAGCGGGAAGATGTAGGTGGCCATGTTCTCCACCAGCGGATAGGGCTCGGTGGTGATGATGTCGATGGTATGGTCATCGATGATCTTGGGCTCGCCAAAAGAGGTGAACAGACCCTTGAAGTCCTCGCTCTTTTTCATGCGGGCCAGGGTCCAGGCCACGTCGGTGGCGGTGAAGGGATTGCCGGAGTGGAACTTGACGCCCTGGCGCAGGGTGAAACGCACGGTCTTGTCGTCGATGCGTTCCCATTTGGTGGCCAGGCGCGGCTCGAACTTCATGTCCTTGGTCCAGCGGATGAGCGGATCAAAGCACAGGTGGGTGTACTGCAGCATGCCTCCGGAAAGTTGGACATGCGGGTCCATGGACTCGGGGTCGGCGTCGAGGGCCATCTTGAGCGTTTTGCCCTGGGCTGCGGTGGCCAGAAAAACCAGTGCCAGAGCGAGAAAGAACAGTTTCTTCACAACGAACCTCCTTGGATGATGAACCAAACACGGCCCGTGCGGAACGCCCGCGCGGGTTGCTGACGTGCACTGCGAATGCCCGGGGCATCCGGCCGCCTGAGCGGCAAAAGGTCAAATAAATCGAGGACGCGGCGAATCGTATACACGATGGGTGCGAAAAATTGAAGGGAAATTATGAAATGGCAAATCTATTATCGGTTCAGAGCCGTCCGTGCATCCCGGCGCGCCGGGAGTCGTTCAAGGGGATGGCTCCGACTGCCGTGAGAGGGGAAGCGGGCGTCCGCGGCGCTGATATTTGACGACCGCGTTGGTATGTTCGGTCAGGGAACGGCTGAAATGGTGGGATCCGTCGGGGCGGGCCACGAAATAGAGAAAGGAGTGCTTTTCGGGACTGGCCGCGGCCAGCAGGGATGCCTTGCCCGGCGAGCAGATGGGCCCGGGGGGCAGGCCAGGATGGACATAGGTGTTGTAGCGGTTGTTGGCGTCGCGCAGGTGGGAACGGCGCAGGTTGCCGTCGAAATCCTCTCCCAGCCCGTAGATGACCGTGGGGTCGCACTGCAGGAGCATGCCGATTTCAAGGCGCTTGGCATAGACTCCGGCCACGGCGGGCCGTTCCGCGGGCACGGCCGTCTCCTTCTCCACCAGGGAGGCCAGGATGACGGTGCGATGCAGTTCGAGGGGATTTGCGGCCTGGGGCAGTTCGGCCACTGTCGTCCGGAAGCGGTCAAGCAGGGCCCGCAGGATGGGGTAGGGATCCTGGCCCGGGATGCGCGCGAAGAAATAGGTTTCCGGGAAGAGATAGCCTTCCGCGTCCGTGGCGTTCAGCCCCCGGGAACGCAGGAATTCCTGGTCCCGGCAGGCTGCCAGGAACCGCTCGGCCGTGGTCAGGCCCGTGGCGTTCACGGCCAGGGCCACCTCGGACATGGTCAGACCCTCTGGAAAGCTCAGCCGATAGAGGATCGGCCGTCCGAAAGCCATGACGTCCAGTATCTGGCGCGGACTCATGGCCGCCGACAACTCGAACTCCCCGGCTTGCAACACTGTCTTGCGCAGGCGTCCATAGGTCCGCAGTCCTTCTCCCCAGCGCACCAGATTCTCTTTTTCCAGTCGCAGGGACACCGAGCGCAGGCTTTCTCCGCTCTCCACGGCGAAGACGATGGTGCTGTTGGACGCGGCGTCCATGGGCGTGTGCACGAAGTGCCAGGCGCCGAACATGGCAGCGCCGACAAGCAGAAACACCAAAATCGCGCCGGCCAGGAGCAATGGAACCCGTTTGGTCATTGATTTTCCAGAAAGGTTTCGAGGATGCAGACCGCGGCCATCTGGTCAAGCATTTCTCCCTGCTTTCGCGCCGGCACGCCGGCTTCGCGCAGGCGCTCGCGTGCGTCGAAGGACGTCAGGGCCTCGTTGACCAGATGGATGGGCACTTCCGTGCGCCGGGCCAGGCTGTCCCGGAAGTTCAGAACCTGCCTTGTGGTCAGGGTTTTTTTGCCGTGCAGGTCCAGGGGCAGGCCCAGGACTATGGCCTCCGCCCCTTCGCTGGCGATGACATCCAGCAGGTCGGCAAAAAGCCTGTCCCGCGTGCCCTTGGCCAGGGTCTTCAGGGGAAAGGCCAAGCCCTCGCGGGCCACGGCCAGACCAATGCGTTTCTGCCCGTAGTCGATGCCCAGCAGCTTCATGGCCGGAGGGTCACGACCTGCGTCCCGTCCTGGGCAGCGGAGCCGGCCATCATTTTGTGGAACTCCTTGCGCCACGTCTCTCCGTGGCGCAGGGCGGCCAGGAATTCCAGGGTGTGCAGGACGTCGCGCCCGGCCCCCATCTCCAGCAGGGTCCGGCTGATGCCGATCTTGCAGGACGGGCAGCCGACCACGACCGGGCTTGCGGCCGGATATTCGGCCAGATCGAGGGTCATTTGCTCCTTCTTGCGGGCGCGCAGGCGATTGTAGATCCGGGGCGAGGTCAGGGCGCCCAGGCCCGATTCGCCGCAACAGTACGGCGAGATGGAAACGCTTGCGCCGACCAGGCGGCCCAGTTCCCGGGCATAGATCTCTCCGGCCTTGAGCGGAGCGACCCCGGTCCACTCATGGTGGCAGGCCGCGTGGTAGAGCAGCTGTTTCGGCCCCTGTCCGAATCCGACCCTGTCCTGCTGGATCAGGAACTGGACCGCGTCCAGGAATTCGACCTGCCGGGTTTCCAGGGATTTGAGGCGGTAGGCCTTGATGCCCTCACGGCAGGTTCCGCAGGAGGTCAGCACGGACTTGATGACGAAACCGGCTGCCTCGGCCTGGCGGATGAGGCCTTCCAGCACCTTCTGGTTGTCAGCGCCGATGCGTTCGAACTGGTCGCGGCAGCCCGAGGACAAAAGGGGATAGCCGCAGCAGAGATGGTCCGGGGGCATGACCACGCTGACTCCCGCGTCAAGGAGCAGACGCACCGCGGCCATGCCGATGGAACGGTAGAACAGGGACGCGCCGCAGCCGGGGAAATAGATAACGGCCCGTTTGCTGCCCATGTCCGGGGTGGTGATGATGTTGCCCCTGGCCAGGAAAAGCCCTTCCTTCAGGTTGCGGAACTGGGTGCTCGGCCCCTGGCCGCGCAAGAGCGGGCTGTCCATGCGTTCACGCCATTTGGCGGGGAGCAGGTGCACGGCGCGGTTGCCCAGTTCCTGGCCGATGCCCGCGATCTTGGCCATGCGGGGCAGGCTCGTCTGCGGATCCTGACTCAGAAGGTGCAGGACGCGGTTCTTGAACGGATGCCCGCCCGCGCCCTTTTCTTCCAGGTAGGAGCGCATCTGCAGGGTCACGTCCTGGGTGCGGATCTTGACCGGGCAGATGGCGTAGCATTTGCCGCAAGCCGTGCAGTGCTCGAAGATCCTGCGCAGCTCCGCCAGCAGGCGCGAGTCCGGCTCGCCGTTCTGGAGCTGGGAATAGTAGATGGCCTCGACCAGGGCACCCAGGGTGATGTTCTTGTTGCGCGGGTGAAAAAGCAGGCCCTTCTGGGGCAGATACATGGGGCAGACCTGCTTGCATTTGCCGCAACGGGTGCACGTCTGCACATTGAGGAGCAGGCTGATCAAACTTTCCTTGCCCGGCAGGGCCGTCTTGTTGATGTCCTTGATCAGCCGGTTGAAGGAAAAGGTGTAGGGCACTACGACCAGGTCGCGCTGGGTCAGCTTGCCGGGGTTGAAGATGTTGTTGGGATCGACCTTCTTCTTGTAGACGCGCAGGGCCGCGATTTTTTCCTCGGCCAGAAATCCGATCTTGGTGATGCCGATGCCGTGTTCGCCCGAAACCTGTCCCTTGAATTCCAAGACCTTGTGGAAGATCTTCTCCACGGCCTCCTCGGCCAGGCTGAGCATGCGCGGGTCATTGGAGTTGACCGGCAGGTTGACGTGGCAGTTCCCGTCGCCGGCGTGCATGTGGTTGGCGATGACCACGCGGGTGTTCTGCATGTTCTCGAAGATCTTGCCCAGCTCCTCCTGGAGCTTCACGTACTTGGATTTCAGGTGCTGAAAGAAGAAGAACGTCTGCAGCTGCAGCTCCTGCTCGGGCAGACTGTCCTTGGTCGTCTTGCCCTTGATGATGGAGCTGGCCACGTCCATTTCCATGCGGATGAACTCGTCGTCGACCTCGATGCCGGACAGAAGCTGCACCTGCTGCAGGGCGTCGCGGTAGGCCATGGCCAGGTAATACAAGTTCAGTTCCTCCAGAAAGTCCGAAAAATCCGGGATGACCTCCAGAGGGATGACGATGTCCTCGTTGAGCTTGAATCCGCTGGTGCGCTTGGAGATGGCCGAGAGCTGATGGCGGTCGTGCCAGAAGACTTCCGCCTCGCGGGCGTCGGCGGCCACGAAGCCGTCCACGTTGTCGTATTCGCCGCAGATCTCCACGATGCGGTTCACGGCGTCGTCCACGGCCTTCTCTTCCGTGGAATCGAGCTGGATGATCAGGACCGAGATGGGGATGCCGTCGAACTGCTGGGACTTCTTCGAATATTCAATGGCCTGCACGTATTTGATCCCGAATTCCTCCAGGGCCGAGAGCTTGACCAGATCGCCCTCGGTGCGGATCGCGTCGCGCATGGCCACGATGTCCTTGATCACGTACATGGCGTTGCGCATGGAATTGCCGTAGAATTCCAGACACATGACCCTGGAGTGTGGCAGCATGGCATGCAGGGTGAATGTCGCCTCGGTGATGATCCCGTCCACGCCCTCCTTCTGCACGCCGGGCAGGCCGCCCAGAAATTTGTTGGTCACGTCCTTGCCCAGGGCCGTGCCCCGGATTTCGTCACCGCGCAGGGAAAGGAGCTCCTTGCGGGTGCCGTTCTCGTCCAGGATTTCAAAGACCGCTGTCTCGCCTTCCAGGATCTTGTGCCGGGGATGGTCCACGCGGCGTACCTGGACCAGCTCGCCCGTGGGCAGAACCATCTTGTAGGAATAGAGGTTGTCCAGGGTCGTGCCGTACTCGAAGGCAAAGGGACCGCCCGCGTTTTCCGAGACGTTGCCGCCGATGGACGAGGCGGCCTTGGAAGCCGGGTCCACGGTGAAGAGAAGATTCTTGGCCGCCGCGGCCTGGATGGCGTTCAGGGTGATGACGCCCGACTGCAGGGTGATGGTTTTTTCGGTCTCATCGATGTCCATGATCGCTTTCAGGCGGCTCAGGCTCAGGATCACGCTGCGCGGCTTGGCGGGCACTGCTCCGCCCGTAAGTCCCGAGCCGCCGCCCCGGGGCACGAGGGGAAAGCCCATTTCGTTGGCCAGGCGGATGATGCCCTGGATCTGGGACGTGTTCTCCGGAAAGACGACCAGGGCCGGCAACTCCATGCGCAGATCCGTGGCGTCGGTGGAGCATTCGATGAGGTTGTTGGCCGCCGAGACGATCTGTTCCTTGTCCAGGATGGATGACAGGCGTTCGATGAGCGCGGCCTTGAATTTCTGGTCCGCCTCCCAGTTCTGCCAGAAGCGGTCCAGGCAGCCCGAGAGCTCGCGGTAGTATTCCGGGGACAGGGCCGCGCGTTCGGCCTGCAGCTGGGCAGTCACGCTCTGGCGCACGTCCTTGGCCGGAATGAAGGGGTTGTAGCGGATGATGAACAGTTCTTCAGCCAGGCCCAGGGCCAGCTGCTGCAGGTATTCGGGCCAGGTCTGGAATTCTTCCAGGGGCAATCCCAGCACTCGTTTGACCAGACGTTCGGGGGCCAGGGAAATATGCGGTCCTTTCTGAGGCATGACAACACCATATGATGAGCCGCGCAAAGCGGCGGAGGTTTAGGCACGGACTGGGCCCGTGTTCAGGGAAAGAGACGTTTTCTAAACTCTCGGGGCTGGGTTGGCAAGGCGCAAACAGGAAGGACGCCCGGCGCACGGCGCCGGGCGTGGGCTTTAGAACATGGCGGCCTCGCATTCGAGGCTGCGGGCATAGATGTGGTTCGGATCGACAAAGGTGTCCAGCATGGATGACTGGGCCAGAAACATTGCCATCAGCCTGGAGATGGTCGGGGACTGCGGGATGAACAGGGCCTGGCTCGAGGAGAACAGGGCCTGCATCATCTTCTCGTGGGCGGAAAGTTCGCGGCGCAGCTCCCGTCTGCCGACCACGGTCAGGCCGGCCAGGATGCCGGCGGTTCTGACGGCGTCGTCCAGGTTGCCAAGCTGGTCGACGAGTTTGCGTTTGTGGGCTTCCTGACCCAGAAAAACCTGGCCCTGGGCCGATTCCTCTACTTGTGCGGGCGTCATGCGGCGGCCAACGGCCACTCGCGAGACGAACTGGTCATACCCGTATTGCAAAAGGTGCCCCATGGCCGTTTCGGCCTGGGACGACAGGGGGCGCAGGGGGTGGCCCAGGTCGGCCAGGGCCGTGGTGCCGATGCCGTCGGTGGTCAAGCCGGCCATGCGGCCCGTGTTTTCGAAGGTAGGGAAGGCGGCGAAAATGCCGATGGAGCCGGTCAGGGTCGTCGGTGCAGCCACGATGCGGTTGGCTCCGGAAGCGATCCAGTACGCGCCCGAGGCGGCCAGGCTGCCCATGGACACGACCACGGGCTTGCCGGCTTCCTGGGTGCGCGCAATCTCGCGCAGGATCTCTTCCGATGCCGCCGCGCTGCCACCGGGGCTGTCCAGGCGCAGGACCACGGCCACGATGGAGGCGTCCTGCCGGGCATCCTCGAAAAGTTCGGCCATGGATTCGCTGCCGATCATGTTTTCGGGCTGTTTGCCGGGCAGGATGGGCCCGCGGCCGCGAATGACGCCGACAAATTCCTCGGCTGCTTCCTTTTTGGGCTTGGCCATGCGCAGGTAGTCCTGGAAGGCGATGCGGTGCACGTCCTCGGTTTTCTGCCCGATCTTGCCGGCCAAGATCTGGTCGAACTGGTCCGCGGTCATCACCTCGTCGACCAGCTTCACGCTGGTGGCCAGTCGCGCCGCGTCGCCCTTCACTTCGCCGAGACGGGTGTCGATGCTGTCCACGTAGGAGCGGATGTCCCGGACCTGGATGCTCCGGTTCCTGGCCGCCTCGTTCAGCCATGCCTGCCACAGCCCGTCCAGCCATTGCTGACCGGACCGCTTGGCTTCCACGGACATGGTCTCGCGCATGAAGGGTTCAACGGCCGTCTTGTAGTTGCCGACGCGGAAGACGTGGAAGTTGATCTGGGCCTTGTCCAGAAGGCCCTTGAAATAGATGGGGTACATGCCAAAACCCGTGAGGAGGACTCCGCCCAGGGGGTTCACGGACACCGAGTCGGCATAGGAGGCGAGTAGATACTGGCCCTGGGTGTAGAACATGGCGTGGGCCAGGACGGGCTTGCCCGTCTCCTTGAAGCCCCGGATGGCCTTGCCAATGTCCATGAGTTTGGTCGTGTCGCAGCCCTGCAGGTTGCGGGGATCGATGACCAGGGCCCTGATCCGGGAATCCGTGGCCGCCTCGCGCACGGCGTCGATGACGTCCTGGACCCGGGTTTCCTCCGCCGCGGACGCGTCGCGTCCGAGTTTGCGCAACAATGCCTGAGTCGGTTCAGGCGTGGACAGTTCCTCGACCAGGGGACCTGATGGGTTGAGCAGCAGAACCCCATCGCGGGGAGCCGGGGACTCATGCCCTGAAAAAAGGGCCGAGAGAACAAATACCAGGACGAGGAGGAAGAGCAGGTTTGCGACCACGACGCGCAGAGTGCCGAGGGCCCGCCACAGAAATCCCAGAAACGATTTCAGCCGGGTGAGTATGTTCACGAAGATCACTCCTTCTCAATGTTTCAGGACCAGCCTGCCGTAGGCGGCCTGGCCAAGGGAAATGCAGGCGTCGTTGGGCGGCACGGCTTGATGGGTCAGCACGCGCAAACCCTTGCTTGCGAGTACCAGCGGCAACTCCCGGGCCAGGGTCAGGTTCTGCATGACGCCGCCGCTCAAGGCCACCGTGTGGCAGGTCGTGCGCTGGGCAAGACGGACACAGAGAGTCGCCAGACCGTCCAGAAGACCACGATGAAAACGCCTGCTGATGACCGCCGCGCAGACCTTGTCGTTCCACTGCGCATGAACCTGCGCAAAGAGGTTTAGGGTGTCCAGTTCGAACAGGCCGTCATGTTCGAGGACGCCGCATCTATAACCACCTTTTTCGCTCTTGTCTTGCATGGCCTCCAGTCGGATGGCCGCCTGCCCCTCGTAGGAGATGCGGGGGCAGATCCCGAGCATGCCCGCCACGGCGTCGAACAGCCGCCCGCAACTCGACGAGAGGGGCGAATTGAGGCGTCGGGCGAGCATCTGGCCCACGATGCGGTCCGCCGAGGCGAACTCTTCAAGCCAGGGCCAGGGCCGCCCCTGGCAGGCGTCGATGCCCAGGGCATGCAGGCAGGCCCGGGCCAGCCGCCACGGTTCGCGCGTGGCTTCGTCCCCGCCGGGGAGCATCATTTGCGAAAATCGGGCCAGACGTTCGTGACGCGGCCCTGCCGTGTCCACCAGCAGGGCTTCGCCGCCCCACAGGGTGCCGTCGTCGCCCAGGCCGACCCCGTCCAGGGCCAGGCCAATGGCCGGTCCGGCATATTGGTTTTCGGCCAATACGGCATGAATGTGGGCGTAGTGATGCTGCAGGGGCAGGCAGGGCAGACCGCCTTCGCGGGCGAACCGCGTGCTCAAAAAATCCGGGTGCAGATCGTGGACCACGGCACGGGGCTTGACCTGCAGGATGTCGGTCAGGTGGCAACTGATCTCCTGGAAGAATCCATAGGCCTCCAGGTGCTCCAGGTCGCCGATATGCTGGGAGACAAAGGCCTGGCTGCCCTTGGTCAGGCAGAGGGTGTTCTTGAGCAGCGGCCCCACGCCGAGAACAGTGGGGCCATCCCCGGCCAGGTCGATGGGTGCTGGCGTGTAGCCGCGCGCCCGGCGGATGAACTGGGGCTGGCCGTGCACGATGCGCAAAACGGAATCGTCGCAGCGGATGAGAATATCGCGGTCGTGCAGCAAAAAGAAGTCCGCGATGTTTCCCAGCCTGCGCAGGGCTTCCCGGTTACCCAGGCAGATGGGGTCGGAGCTTGCGTTCCCGGAGGTCATGACCAGGGCCGCGGGTTGGGCCGGGGCACGGCGCAGTTCGTCGAAGAGCACGTGGTGCAGGGGGGTGTAGGGCAGCATGATGCCCAGGAAATTCGTGTCCGGGGACAACCCCGGCGCAAGGCCCGTGCCTTCCCGCGCCTGGGCCAGCACGATGGGGCGCTCCCGGCTGGTCAGCAGCCGGATCTCGTCCGCTTGGAGGACGCAGAGTTGCCGGGCCGCCTCCAGGTCGCGGACCATGATGGCCAGAGGCTTGTCCTTGCGGTTCTTGCGGGTCCGCAGATTCCGCACCGCCTCCTGGTCGCGGGCGTCGCAGACCAGATGGAACCCGCCCAGTCCCTTTATGGACATGATCCGCCCGGCCAGGAGCAGATCCGCGGTCTGGCGCATGGCGTCGTCGTGTTCGGCCATGGTCTGGCCCTGGCGGTCCGTCAGCCACAGGCGGGGGCCACAGTCCGGGCAGGCGTTGGGCTGGGCATGGAAGCGGCGGTCCAGGGGGTTCTCGTACTCCGTCTTGCAGGCCGGGCAGAGGGGGAAGCAACTCATGGACGTGCTGACCCGGTCGTAGGGAATGGAGCGGGTGATGGTGTAGCGCGGGCCGCAGTTGGTGCAGTTGGTGAACGGGTAGCGATGACGGCGGTTGGCCGGATCGCCTATCTCGGCCATACAGTCGTCGCAGGTGGACACATCGGGGCTGATCAGGACCTGATGGCCCTGGCCGCCCGTGCTTTTGAGGATCAGGAAGGCGTTTTCGGCCGGGACTGGGCTGGTGGCCTCCTTCTTCCAGGTAACGATGCGGGCCAGAGGGGGAACCGTGGCCTCGAAAATCCGTTCAAAGTTTGCGAGCTGTTCCGCGCGGCCCTGAACTTCGATGAGCACGCCTTCGGCCGTGTTGGAAACCTGCCCCGTGACCTGGGCCTGCAGGGCGGCCTTGTAGACAAAGGGGCGAAAACCGACGCCCTGAACTCCTCCGGTGATGATCCATTTCCAGCGAGAGATGCCCATGTGCGATGTCCGGTTGAGGTTGGAGGGAGAATGTGTGAGGGCCTGCGGCCCCAGGGGCAGGGCGGTCGCAACCACGCAGTCCGTGGGCCGCTGGCCGTGGTCACACGGCGCCGTCGGGTTTGCCGCGCGCGAGCCACAGTCGTTTGCAGAGACTTTTCACCAGCACGTCGGGCCGGAAGGATTCCGGCTTGAGGTCCGCGGGCAGGACGAAGTTCCGGGCGTCGAAGTCCGCGGGCCCGGCCAGCGGAAAGGACAACTCGGCCGGATCTGCTCCGGGCAGGCCGGCATGCAGGCACTGTTTCCAAAGTGGAATGATCTCGGGCCCCGCGCCAAGGGCCAGGCCCGCCGCCGTGTCCAGGGCCACGGGGCTGGCACAGACGCCCAGGAAGCCCAGGGCAAACGGCTCGCCGGCGATGGGGCCGGTCCGGTGCATGGCCGTCACGCCGTCCATGAGGCTCACGGTCGGCGGCAGGACCTGGAGCAGTCCGCAGATCATCTCCGCGAAGCGTCCCTGTTTGTCCCCGTGCAAGGCGTGCAGCCAGGCCTTGTGCACGCCGGTCACGCATCCGAAGAGGTTCTTGACCGCGCCGCTGTAGCGCATCTGGGAATGGGCCTTGAACTTGGGCAGGTTCAGGATCAGGTCGACGTCCAGGGCCTCGGCCGAGACCGGCACCCGCACCGCGCCGCTTTGCACCCAGCGGCCCTGCTTCAAGGTGGTCACGGCAACGCCGAGTGGTCGGAGCATGTCCGTCAGCCCGATGGCCCGGGCAATGGCCTGGGCCGTGCCAAAGGCCGGAGAGTCGCCGACGCTGACCCGCGCCCCGCGTTCCAGGCAGTGCCGGGCAACGGCGAAAATGATCTGGGCGTTGGTGCAGGACAGGGCTGCGTTGCGCAAGGCCACGAAATTGGGCTTCAGGAGCACGCGCTTGCCGGTCAAGTCCGGCAGGACCGGGGCGAGAAGATCCGGGACCAGCAGGGCGGCCCGGGCAGAGTCGGATGCGTGGAGCAAATAGACGTCAATCACCGAAGACCCGGCGCAGGGCCTTGGAGATGACGCGCACGTGAGCCTTTTCCTGTTCGGCCAACAGCAGGTAGGCCTGGACCGCCTCGGGGTCTCGGTCCCGCTTGGCCAGTCCGCGGTACAGGTCGTAGGCGTAGTATTCGATTTCGCAGGCCAGTTCCAGCAGGCGCAGCTTGCGGTCCTCGGGATCCGTGCCCAGGCGGGCCATCCAGGCCGCGATGGGCTTGCCGCCCTCCATGATCCGGCCGTCCAGGCGCTGGAACATGTCCTCGAAGCTCTCGTCCGTCGGCGCGGTCTGGTGCTTCTTCCAGTAGGTGAAAATGCTGCGTGCATGGACCTCCTCCATGCCGCCGAGGTCCTCGACCAGGCTGCCCAGATCCGTTCCCTTGTATTCCCGGGCCAGGTCCTGGTAGAAAAGCCAGGCCCCCTTTTCCATGTTCATGGCCCTGTAGAGGGTCTGGGCCAGGGGCATGTCGCGGGGAAAGAGATCGAGATGGGGGATGTCCTTGAGATTCTTGCCCTCCCAGCCGGTGATGCCGCCGACCAGATTGTAGAGCAGTCCCTGTCTGGGCCCGGAGTCCTTGATCAGGGCCGCGGCCACGGCCGACCGGCCTCCGGTGCGGCAATACAGAATCAGGTTCGTGTCCTGGCCAAGCTCGTCCAGGCGCTCCTCGATTTCCGGCAAGGGGATGAGCTGGGCCCCGGCGATGTGCCCTGCAGCGTATTCCTGGGGCTGACGCACGTCGATGAGCAGGTAGTTGCGCTCCCGCGTTTTGGTCCGGAATTCTTCCAGTTCATCGGGAAAGATGTCGATCACATTTCTGTTCATTACCTGCCTCGTGAAAACCTTTGGTGGCGTGGAACCATTTCCTTACGGCAAAGATGTCCATAAATCCAGACCCCTGGACAGACTCGCGTGGCGGGTCCGGGAGCGGCCGTGCTCAGGGCAAGGAGCTGAATACCGGTTTGATTTTCTTTTCTTTTGCGTTAGATATGGGTAAGTTGGCTGCTTGCCTCGGCTCGCTGTCCGGGAGACTGTTCACGCCAGCCTTGGCGCAAGTCCCGGCTGTTTCCCGGAGCAAAAACCTGGTCCGTTTATTTCATTTCCCTTTTGTTGGAGCAACGCATGATCATTCCCGTCATTCTGGCCGGCGGATCCGGCACCCGGCTGTGGCCCCTGTCCCGCAAGCTCTACCCCAAGCAGCTGCTGCCTTTGCTGGGCGAGCACGCCCTGGTCCAGAACACCCTGCGGCGTCTGGACGGTCTGGATGGAATCGGAGACCCGCTGGTCATCTGCAACGAGGAGCATCGCTTCATCATTGCCGAACAGATGCGGGCCATGGGCGTGACGCCGGCGGCCATCATCCTTGAGCCCGTGGGCCGCAACACGGCCCCGGCCGTGGCCGTGGCGGCCATGAAGGCCATGTCCCTGGACCCCGGGGCCATGCTCTTGATCTTGCCCGCCGACCATCTCATCGAGGACACGCTCCGCTTTCACGCCGCCGTGGGCGAGGCGGTCCGGCAGGCCGCCCAGGGCTATCTGGTGACCTTCGGCATCGTGCCCACGGCTCCGGAAACGGGTTACGGCTATATTTGTCGCGGCCAGGCCCTGGATGACGGAGTGGCCCGGTCCATACAGCGTTTCGTGGAAAAACCCGATCTGTCCACGGCCCAGGGCTATCTGGCCTCCGGGGAATATCTCTGGAACTCGGGCATGTTCGTCTTTGCCGCGGCGACTGTTCTGGAGGAGATGCGCGGCTGCGCCCCGGCCATTGTCGCGGCCAGCCAGGCGGCCCTGGACGGCGCCACACGGGATCTGGATTTCCTGCGCCTGGACCATGACTCCTTTGCCGCCTGTCCCGAGGACTCCATCGACTACGCGGTCATGGAACGGACGTCCAAGGGCGTGGTGGTGCCCCTGTCCTGCGGCTGGAACGATCTGGGCTCCTGGGACGCGCTCTGGCAGGCCGGGAAAAAGGACGGGAACGGCAACGTGGCCCGGGGCGACGTGGTCTTGTGCGACGTACGAGACTCGTTCGTGCACGCCGAAACCCGCCTCGTGGCCGCGGTGGGGCTTGAGAACCATATCGTGGTCGAAACCGCCGACGCGGTGCTCATCTCGCCGCGCGACCGGGTCCAGGAGGTCAAGAAGATCGTGGACCGGCTCAAGGCCGAGAACCGCATCGAGGCCGTGTCCCACAAGAAGGTCTTCCGGCCCTGGGGGCATTACGAGTCCATCGGCGACGGCGCGCGTTATCAGGTCAAGCGCATCACGGTAAACGCGGGGCAGGTTTTGTCCCTGCAGAAGCATTTTCACCGCGCCGAGCACTGGGTGGTGGTCCGGGGCACGGCCCAGGTCACCCGCGACACCGAGGAGATCCTTTTGCGCGAGAACGAATCCGTGTATCTGCCCCTGGGCGCGGTGCACCGCCTGGCCAATCCGGGCAAGATTCCCCTGGAACTCATCGAGGTGCAGGTCGGGGCCTATCTCGGCGAAGACGATATCGTCCGCTTCGAGGACGTCTACGGCCGGTGAGGGGCGATAAAGGCCCGATTTCCGCGTCACCGGCGATCCAAAACGAAGCCTCATGTAGACGGCTACACTTCGGCTCCGTTTTGGATCGCGTTCCTTGCACTCGAACCTTTCTCGCCCCTCACCGAAGAGCTTGGACGGCCTGCGCGCATTGCCCTCAACGGGGAGTGTGATGCCTACGAAAAGAATCCCCGCTTGCTGTTGGGCAGGCGGGGATTCTCTTTGCTGAGGATCTGGGTTCAGGCCGCCTTGGGCGCTGGCGGCTTTTGCAGGCTGATGCGGCCGATCTGGCCGGCGCGCAGTTCGTTCAGGAGGATGCCCGCGGCCTTGGTCAGATCCACCTCGCCGCCCTTGATCAGGCAGCCGCGTTTTTTTCCCACCGCTTCCAGCAGGGACAGTCCGTCCGAGGGCAGTTCGGCCAGCTTGTAGCGGGCCTGGAGCAAATCCGCGTATTCCCGCAACAGATACAGTCCGACCCGCGCCGCGACTTCGGCGTTGTCCATGGCCGTCTCGCGCACGGCCCCGCTGCCGGCCAGCATGTAGGAGGCCTGGGCGTCCTCGATCTTGGGCCAGAGCACGCCCGGGGTATCGTAGAGGGTCAGCTCGTCATTGACATGAACCCGTTTCTGCTTGGTGGTGATGGCCGCCTGGTTGGCTGCCCGGGCCACCTTGCGGCCGACCAGGGCGTTCATGAGGGTCGACTTGCCGACATTGGGGATGCCGACGATAAGGCAGTTGACGGGCTGCATGATGAAATTGCGGACCGGGGCCATGCCGGGCACCAGCAGCAGGATGCGTTTCGTGTCCTTGGGGTTCGTGGCCACAATCTCCAATGGCACGGCTCCCTGTTCGCGGTAATAGCGTTTCCAGGCCTCGGTGACGTGCGGGTCGGCCAGATCACTCTTGTTTAAAACCTTGAGGCAGGGACGGGATCCGCGCAATTCGCGCAACAGCGGGTTTTCGCTGTAGCCGGGCAGGCGTGCGTCCAGGACCTCGATGACCACGTCGACCTTGGCCATGACCAGGGCGATCTGTTTTCTGGCCCGGTGCATGTGTCCGGGAAACCATTGGATGGACATCAGTTGCTCCCGTTTCGGGAAAGCAGGCCTTCCTGTCGCAGAAGGGCGGCTGGGTTGGGCTCGCGGCCGCGAAAGAGCCGGAAGACGTCCATGGGATGGCGACTGCCGCCCAGAGCCAGAACTGTGTCGCGGAAGCGTTGTCCCCATCTCCTGCATGTCGTGGAGTCGGACAGTCCGGCCTCTTCGAAGGCGGCAAAGGCGTCGGCGCTCAGGACCTCGGCCCATTTGTAGCTGTAGTAGCCTGCGGCGTAGCCTCCGGAAAAAATATGCGTGAAGGAACAGAGGAAGCGGTCCTCGGGCAGGGGGGGCAGGGGCAGGATCTCGCTGGCGATGCCCTGGGCCGTTTTCAGAGGGTCCAGGCCTGCGGGATCGGCTGTGTGCAGGGTCAGGTCTGTCAAGGCGAAGACGATCTGACGCAAGGCGTTGGACCCGGTCCGAAAGACACGGGTCTGCAGGAGCGTGTCCAGCAGTTGCGGGTCCATGGGTTCGCCGGTCTGATGATGCCGGGCCAGCCGCTCCAGGGTCTCGCGCTGGAAGCACCAGTTCTCCATGAACTGGCTGGCCAGTTCCACGGCGTCCCATTCGACGTTGGAGATCCCGGCAACGAAGCCGTGGCGGACGGTGGTCAGCATGTGCTGCAGGCCATGGCCGAACTCGTGGAAGAGGGTGGTCACCTCCTGGAAGCTCATGAGCGAGGGCTCGCCGTCCAGAGGCGGGCGCTGGTTGCAGTTCACGTAGGCCACGGGCAGGCGGATCTCCCGGCCGGCAGGGGCACATGCCGTGCTGCGGCCGCAGAGCTCGTCCATCCAGGCCCCGCCGCGTTTTTCCTCGGGTCGGGCGTAGGGATCCAGGTAGAGTCCTGCCATCTCCCGACCGTCCTCATCCGTGACCCGGTAGTAGGTCACGTCGGGATGCCAGACCGGCACCCCGGAAACAGCCTTGATGCACACGCCGAAAAGGTCCCGGATCAGGTCGAACAGGCCCTGCAAAATGGCCGGCAGGGGAAAATAGGGCCGGATCAGCTCCTCGCGCAGTCCAAAGCGCTGCTCCTTGAGCCGTTCGGCCCAGTACATGACGTCCCAGGGCTGAATGTCTTCGGACTGGCCGCTGGCGCCAGCCAGCTCGCCCAGGTCGATGAGATCCCCCAGGGCCGGGTCCGTGGCCGCGTCCCGGATCGTGCGCAGCAGGGTCTGTATGTCCGCGACTCCCGGGGCCATCTTACGGGCCAGACTCATGGCCGCGAAGTGCTCGAAGCCGAACAGCGCGGCCTGTTCCTGGCGCAATTCCAGAATGCGCCTGATGAGGGGCAGGTTGTCGCCCTCTCCGCTGGCCGCGCGGGTGATGTAGGCCCGGTAGACCCCCTCGCGCAGATCGCGGCGCCGGGCGTGCTGCATGAAGGACAGAAACGAGGGCAGGTCCAGGGTGATGGTCCAAGGGCCGTTTTCGGCCGTGGCGTCTTCATGGCCGCGGGCACGGGCCATGCTCGCGGCCAGGCGCAGGGAGTCCGCGGGCAGTCCGGCCACCTCGTCCGACCTGGTCAGGGTCAGGGCATAGGCCCGGGTGGCGTCGAGGACGTTGTTGGTGAAGCGGGTGGCCAGTTCGGCAAGTTCCTGGGTGATGGCGCCAAAGCGTTCGCGCTTGTGGTCTTCAAGGCCGACGCCCTGCAGGGCCGCGTCGCGGATGAGCAGGGTGATGGTCCGTTGCAGGGCTTGGCTGCAGGTGGCGAAGGATGGATCGTCGCGCAGGGCGATCAGGGCCTCGTACACGGGCCGGCTCTGTCCCAGGCGGTTGTGAAAATCGACGACCAGAGGCTGGGATGCGGCGTAGGCCTGCCGCATGGCCGGGGAGTTTCTGACGTTGTGCAGATGTCCGGCCAGGCCCCAGGCCAGGGCGACGCGGTCCGTGAGGCGTTCCAGGGGCACGAGCAGGGCGTGCCAGGTTTGCGGAGCGGCTTTTTCCAGGGCGTCCAGTTCGGCGGCGCTGCGGGCGACGACCTCCTGGATGGCGCTGAGCACATGTTCGGGATTCATGGCCGCAAAGTCGGGGAAAATCTCCCAGTTCAGCAGGGGATTGGAGTCGGGCATGGCACGGTCCTTCGGAGGTAGGGTGGCGATGAATCGAATGTACCGGAAA
Source organism: uncultured Desulfovibrionaceae bacterium (assembly GCA_964589645.1). GTDB lineage: Bacteria > Desulfobacterota > Desulfovibrionia > Desulfovibrionales > Desulfomicrobiaceae > Desulfomicrobium. Next base: position 8,050 of record CAZPSN010000020.1, on the reverse strand, counting down.
CAGGAGGACCGGACAAGCCGGTCCGGCCAGGAGCCGGCAATGAAAAAGGCCCGGGGTTGCCGGGCCTAGTTCTGGGCGTTGAGTTCGGTCTGGACCTGCTGGATCAGTTCCTTGGCCTTCATCAGCTTGTCCTGCTGTTCCGGAGACTGGAGCTGGGTGGACATGTAGGATGTCTTCTGCCCCATCTCTTCCAGGATGCTGCTCATCAGGGCGGCGCGGGTCTTGGCCGGCAGGGTTTCCAGATCGGCGACCCTGGACTCCATGGTCCCGACCTTGGTGTCCAGGGTCGCCACGGAAGTCTTGATGGAGGCCAGATCCTGGACCTGCTGTGTCAGGCTTTTGATGTTCTGGTTCAGGTGCATGTAGAAGCCGAGCAAAAGGATCACCGCCGCCAGGGAGGCGAAAAGGGCGATTTTGCTTTTGTCCCGTCCGGGCCGGTCCGTGCCTGCCTGGGCGGGTGCTTCGGCCTGCGCGTCCGGGGCGGACGTGGCGCCGGCCTCTGAGGCCGCGCAGGCAGCCTCGGCGGGTTCGGGTTTGACCGCAAGCCTGGCCTCGACCTCGGCATCGGTCAGGGCTTTCTCGCGGGTCAGGCTCTGGGCCAGAGCGCCCAGGTTCGCGACGGCCTCGACAACCACGTCCTGGACCGGTGCTTCCGCTTCAGCCACGGGTTCCACCACCGCGCCCTGGACCGGTGTTTCCACGGCAGCCTCGGGTGTGACAGCAGGTTTCCGGGCCGGTGCAACGGCGGCCTTGGATTTTCGTTTCTTGGGAACTTCGGAGAGTTCCGTCTTCTTGGTCTTGCGCTCCAGCGGCACGATTTTCTTGGCTGCGCCCATGGTCTTCCTCCATCACATGCGGATGCGTTTTCCTACGAAAAGATGTGGCCGGTGGCCAGCCCTTAGTTCAGGCCGAAAGCGGGCGGATGCCCACGGACTTGCGGATGCGGTCCAGGAAGGGGCGGCTGTAGGCGCGGGCCTTCTCGGCTCCTTCCTTGAGCACTTTTTCGATGTAAGTCGGGTTTTGCATCAGTTCGGCGTATTTTTCTCGCGGTTCGGTCAACTGGGCGTTGACGACCTCGAACAGGGACTGCTTGACCTCGCCCCAGCCGACGCCCTCGGCGAACCTGAGGCGCATGGCCTGGACTTGGTCGGGGCTGGCGAAGGCGCGGTACATGTCGAAGAGGGCGCAGCCTTCGGTTTCCTTGGGTTCCTCGGGAGCCTGGGAGTTGGTCACGATCTTCATGAGCAGCTTGCGCAGGCTTTTTTCCGGCCCGAAGAGCGGAATGTAGTTGTTGTAGCTCTTGCTCATCTTGCGGCCGTCCAGGCCCGTCAGCACGGCCGTGGACTCGTCCACGCGGGCCTCGGGCAAGACGAAGTGCTCGCCGAAATGGTGGTTGAAGCGCTGGGCGATGTCGCGGGTCATCTCCAGGTGCTGGGTCTGGTCGCGTCCCACGGGCACGATGTCGGCGTTGAACATGAGGATGTCGGCGGCCATGAGGATGGGGTAGGAATAAAGGCCCATGGTCACGCCCTTGTCCGGGTCATTGACGTCCTCGTTCTCCTGCACCGCGGCCTTGTAGGCGTGGGCGCGGTTCATGAGGCCCTTGGCCGTCATGCAGGTCAGGATCCAGGTCAGTTCCGGGATCTCCGGAATGTCGGACTGGCAGTAGAAGGTGCTCTTGTCCGTGTCCAGGCCCAGAGCCAGCCAGGTGGCGGCCACTTCCAGGCGGGACTGGTGGATGCGCTTTGGATCGTGGCATTTGATCAGGGAGTGAAAGTCGGCCAGGAAATAGTAGGAGTTGACGTTGGCATCGCGGCTGGCCTCGATGGCCGGGCGGATGGCGCCGACATAGTTGCCCAGGTGCGGCGTGCCGGAGGTGGTGATTCCGGTCAGGACGGTCAGTTTCTTCATGTCTGGGACCTATAGCATGGGTTTGACGATCATGTTTTGCACAAAGGCCGAGATCGGAGACAAAATCTGGCTCAGGACCCCGGTCATGGCCAGCACGAGGAGGATGATGAAGCCGTAGCGTTCCAGCTGCATGAAGCGCGCGGCCAGGTGTCCGGGCAACAGGCAGGCCAGGATCTTGCTGCCGTCCAGGGGCGGAATGGGCAGCAGGTTGAAGGTGCCGAGGATGGCGTTGATGAACACCCCGGCCACGGCGATGTTGATGGCCGGGCGCAGGATGTACTCGAAGTCCATGGCGGCCGGGCTCTGGGACGCGATGATGAGACCCTTGAGGGCCAGGGCGAAGAAAAGCATGACCGCGAAGTTGGCCATGGGTCCGGCCAGGGACACATACAGAATGCCGCGCCGCTGGTCCTTGTAGTAGGCCGGATTGATGGGCACGGGCTTGGCCCAGCCGATGAGCTGGGTCAGCAAAAGGACCAGGGTGCCCATGGGATCGAGGTGTTTCAGGGGGTTCAGGGTCAGCCTGCCGGCCAGCTTGGCCGTGGGGTCTCCCAGGAGGTAGGACACGTAGCCGTGAGCCACCTCATGGCAGGTCACGCCCAGAAAAAAGGGCAGGGCGACGATGGAAAAATGAGCGATGGTCTGGCTGATATCAAACATGGAGCCTCGGCTATCATCAAGCGCCCTGGCGGGCAACCTCTTTCAGCCCCAGCGGGCATAGAGGTCGTGGGGCAATCCGAGCTGCTCCATGATCCGCCCCGCGAACTGGGCCACGAGGGCCTCCATGGTGTCCGGGCGGTGATAGAAACCGGGACAAGGGGGCATGATCACGGCCCCGGCGCGGTGGGCGCGGAGCATGTTTTTGAGATGGATTTCGTTCAGGGGGGTTTCGCGCGGAACCAGGATCAAGGGGCGGCGCTCCTTCAGGGTCACGTCGGCGGCGCGGTGGATCAGATTCGTGCCCACGCCCGTGGCAATGGCCGCCAAACTGGCCATGGAGCAGGGGCAGACGATCATGCCGTGGTGCTCCCAGGAGCCGCTGGCCGGAGGGGCGGCGATGTTGGACGGGTCATGCTGGACCTGGAACAGGGTTTCGAATTCGGCCGCGTCGGCCCCGTGTTCGTGCAGCATGACCGTGCGTGCCCCGGCGGAGACGATTCCGTGCAGTTCAAGGCCGGGCACGGCGGCCAGGGCCTGGGCGAGGTGCAGGGCGTAGATGGTTCCGCTGGCGCCGGATACGGCCAGGATGATGCGGCGGGTGGTGGTCATGGGTTTCCTTGGCGCTCGGGCGCGTTTCCCCCGGCTATCCCAGCGCCTCCGGCTTGACAAGCGTGTTCAGTCTGCATAGGTAGTCATTCCCCGTGCGCAATTAGCTCAGTTGGATAGAGCGTTAGCCTCCGGAGCTAAAGGCCGCAAGTTCGATTCTTGCATTGCGCACCAGTAAAGACAGCGGGTTACATACGAAAGTGTGTGACCCGCTTTTTTCGTTGCTACCCTATTGCTACCCGTCGGCTGCATTATCCTGCGCTTTCCCCCTGCCCCAATCATTTTCGCCTCGAACCAATCATCAAAGCCGCTCTGCTGGCTCGGCTCGGTTCATGAGTCCTTCCGGAGCCCCTGCTGACAGGGGTCGTCAATGGCTTCGGCAAACGATTTGACGGCGGATCATAGGGTAGTTGGAAGACTTTAATGTCAGAATTGGCGACGTTGTGGGGGGGGTGAATTGTATGTATTGTGCTCAGTGAAGGCTGAATAATTTTATTGCATATATGTGATTTGGGCATAGTGTCGAATTTATATGTATTTTTTTCAAAAATACATGAGTAATTACTGGATATTATTATACAAGGACGTGTTGTAATGACATAATAATAAATGAACGGAGCGCACTGTAATGCGCTCCGTTCATTATTGGTTCTACTTTTTTGTATAATTGAACACGAACTGTCGGGTTTTGTTGTCTTCGAATTTTGTGCCCACCGTGAAGGTGTAGGCGCCCGGCACGGGCAAAGTGAGGTCGGCACCAAAGTGTGTCGCGTCGGACATCATGGTCACGGCATCACCGGTCTTTCCGTCGGGCCCGGTGACTTTGACTGCGCATCGGCCCTTGATCACCCCCTTTTTGTCCATTCCCGTGAACATGACCATCAGATGATGTGTGAAGGGCTGATTGTTCTTGGCCATATCCGTGCTCACATCCGTGATATGGGCCTGGGCGAGTATGCCGTCTTCAGTGGTCTCTCCGATCTGCTCCATCTTTTCGTCCATTTTCATGGCACCCATCGGCATGTTCATGAGCGTGGTGCCCTGCTCGGTGTTTTTTGTGGGCATGGAACCATGTTGCATATTCATGGGCATGGAGCCATGCTGTATGTCCGTAGGCATGGTGTCTTGGGTTTCTTTGCCTGCCGCCATGGCTGGTAGAGCGAGAAAGACGGAAATCAACACAATCAACTGCAGGTAATGTTTCATCACTGTTCTCCTTTGTGGGCGGTATCGTCCATGTCGTCCAAATCGCCATTCTCGGTCGGAACGAGGCTTGCCGCCAGTATCCGGCCGCGCCACAAGTAGTAGATTACCGGATAAACCATGAGCTCCATAATTCCAGAAGTGATCACCCCTCCGACCATGGGTGCCGCGATGCGTTTCATTACGTCCGCTCCGGCTCCGTGCCCCCACATGATCGGTAGAAGGCCCGCTATGATCACGGCTATGGTCATGATTTTGGGCCTGATCCGTTTCACGGCCCCGTGATGGATGGCCTGGACCAAGTCCCCCCTGGTGCGCATACGCCCGTGGCCGCTCCAGCGTTTGTGCGCCAAATCCAGATACAACAACATAACCACACCTGTTTCGGCGTCCAGCCCGGCCAGGGCAATGACTCCGACCCAGACCGCGATGGAAGTGTGGTAGCCGAGCAGGTACAGGAACCAAATGGCTCCGACCAGGGAAAACGGTACGGCAAGGAAGACAATCCCGGTTTTAACCATGCTTCCGGTGTTGAGGTAGATGATCACAAAAATGATCAGGACTGTCAGGGGCACGATGACCAGCAGACGGTCCTTGGCCTTCTGCATGTATTCAAACTGTCCGCTCCAGATTATGTTGTATCCGGCGGGCAGGGTAATGTGTTTGGCCACCGTCTCCTGGGCATTCTGCACATATGTGCCCAGATCAACTCCGCGGATGTCCACGTACACCCACGCAGTGCGTCTGGCGTTCTCGCTCTTGATACTGTCTGGGCCGGTTCGTACCACGATGCTGGCCATCTGGTTCAGGGGGATTTGCCGTCCGCCCGCTCCGGCAATGAGTATCCGGCCCAGTGCATCGGGGTCGCTACGGAAATCGCGGTCGTAGCGCACGTTGACCGGGTATCGCTCCAGCCCTTCCACGGTTTCGGTGACACTCATTCCGCCCACGGCGCTTTGGATGATGTCCTGAATGTCTCCGACCTTGATGCCGTAGCGGGCCGCAGCCAGTCGGTCGATGCTGATGTCCAGGTAATTGCCGCCCACGGTGCGTTCCGCCACGGCGGAAAGCGTACCCGGCACCGTGCGCATGACCGCCTCGATCTCCGTTCCGATGCGGCTGAGCACGGCCAGGTCCGGGCCCATGACCTTGATCCCCACTGGGGTCTTGATGCCCGTGGAGAGCATGTCGATGCGGGTCTTGATGGGCATGGTCCAGGCGTTGGTCAGGCCGGGGAACTGAATGGCCGAATTCAGTTCGTCGATGAGCCGCTCCACGCTGATGGGCCGTGATTCTGGTAGCGCCTTGCGCAAAACCTTGCGGAGCGGTTCGGTCCAGGTCGGCCAGCGCGTGAAGAAGCGGGGCGCCGGTTCGACGCGCCATTCGCGTTCGGGCTTGAGCATGATGGTCGTCTCAAGCATCATCATGGGTGCCGGGTCCGTAGCCGTTTCGGCCCGACCAACTTTGCCGAAGACATGGTGGACTTCGGGAAATTTGCGGATGATCCGATCGGTCTGCTGCAATATCTCCCGGGCCTTTGTTACGGAAAGGCCCGGAAGCGTGGTCGGCATGTACAGAAGATCACCTTCATAAAGGGGAGGCATGAATTCCGAACCCATTTTCGAAAGGGGCCAGGCGATGGTGCACATGGTCGCCAGGGCCAGGAGCAGGACGGTTTTGCGCCAGCGCAGTGCGAAATCGACCATGGGATGATAAACGCGAATGAGCAGTCGGCTCAGCGGGTTGGCATGTTCTGGGCGGATATTGCCACGGATGAACCAGCCCATGAGCACTGGCACCAGCGTTACGGACAGGAACGCGGCCGCGGCCATGGCATAGGTCTTGGTAAAGGCCAGAGGCTTGAACAGGCGTCCAGACTGTTCCTGTAATGTGAACACGGGCACGAAAGAGACCGTGATAACCAGCAGGCTGTAGAAAAGCGTCGGCCCGACCTCAATGGCCGCATCCCGTATGATATCCCAGTGTGGCTTGCGCCCCCTGTCCCGCTCCAGATGTTTGTGCGCGTTCTCGATCATGATGATGGCGGCGTCGATCATAGCCCCGATGGCGATGGCGATGCCGCCCAGGCTCATGATGTTGGCGTTGATGCCTTGGTAATGCATGACGATGAAGGCGAGCAGGATGGCTACGGGCAGGGTCAGGATGGCCACGAAGGCGCTTGGCAGGTGGAAGAGGAAGAGCATGGTCACCACAGCCACGACGAGGCTTTCCTCGATCAGCTTTTCCTTGAGCGTGGCCACGGCGCGTTCGATGAGGGCCGAGCGGTCGTATACAGTGGTGATCTTCACCCCGGCGGGCAGGCCCGGACGTAGTTCCTCCAGTTTTTGCTTGACCCGGGCGATGGTCTCCATGGCGTTTTCGCCGTAGCGCATGACCACGATGCCGCCCACGGTCTCACCCTGACCGTTGAGTTCTGCAACGCCTCGGCGCATCTCGGGCCCCAGCCGCACCTCGGCCAGGTTCTTGACAAGGATGGGAGTGCCTTGGGGCGTCGTCATGACCACTATGTTTTTCAGCTCCTCCACGGAGCCGATGTAGCCATGACTGCGGACCACGAACTCGGTCTCGGCCAGCTCGATGGCACCGCCGCCCACGTCCACGTTACTACGCTGAATGGCCATCATCACTTCAGAGAGCGGGATGTTGTAGGCCAGTAGCTTGTGAGGGTCCACGGCGACCTGATACTGCTTCACGAATCCGCCCAGGCTGGCGACTTCCGATACACCTTCAACGGCCGCCAGTTCATAGCGAAGGTACCAGTCCTGCAGGGAGCGCAGTTCCTGCAGATTGTGGCGGTCGCTTTCCAGGGCGTATTCGAAGACCCAGCCCACGCCCGTGGCATCAGGGCCGAGCACCGGCGTAACTCCATTGGGCAGCTTTCCGGACACGTAGTTCAGGTATTCAAGAACGCGGGATCGGGCCCAGTACATGTCCGTCCCGTCCTCGAAAATGATGTACACGAAGGAATAGCCGAAGAAGGAATAGCCGCGCACCACCTTGGCCCCGGGAACCGAAAGCATTTGCGTGGTCAGGGGGTAGGTGACTTGGTCCTCCACGACCTGTGGGGCTTGGCCCTGGTATTCGGTGAAGACGATGACCTGCACGTCGGACAGGTCCGGGATGGCGTCAACCGGGGTATGACGCAGACAGGAGTTTCGAAAAAACACCCTGATCCAGTCCTATTTTTTTCATAATTCCAGACTATTACCCTCTCTTTTTCTGTAAGACCCTGTCTTTTCCTCATTTTCTCGCACCCAACTTACTGATTTTTTACCAAAAAGAATGTTTTTTCTTGCAAATGTAAGACCCTAATGATATGGCTGGGACATGGCGCACATCCACAAGAAAATGAAAAATGGAAGACCCTACTTCTACATCCGGGAGACTGCCCGTGTGAACGGCAAGCCCAAGGTTGTAAATCAGGTCTACCTCGGCACGGTGGAAAAGATCCTCAGCATGGTCACAGGGCAAAAGGCTTCCGATCTGAGCCGTGTTCAGGTTCAGGAGTTTGGAGCGCTGTGGCTGGCAAACGAAATCGAGAAGATGGTCGACGTGACCGGAATCATTGACGAGATCGTCCCGCAGAAAGCCAAAGCTGTTGGGCCAAGCGTCGGGGAGTATTTTCTCTACGCGGCTTTCAATCGCATGG
>CAZPSN010000019.1:34462-72245 GCA_964589645.1 uncultured Desulfovibrionaceae bacterium | reverse complement strand
AGAGGAGATCGTCTCTATCGACTCACTCACTCACCGTCAAGCGCTTTCTTCAATCTTTTTTTCAACCTACTTTGCGAAGCGCTCTTCGCAAAGGCAGGGTTAACTTCTTAACCCCACTTCTCTCTCAAGGTCAACCCTTTTTTCGCGGTCACATTTGAGAAGAGAGAATAAAAAAAGTCCTGGCGACGACCTACTTTCCCACCAGTGGACTGGCAGTATCATTGGCGCTGGAGGTCTTAACTTCCGAGTTCGGAATGGAATCGGGTGGGGCCCCTCCGCCTTGGTCACCAGGACGAAATATGATCTTTTCAATGAGCTTCTTTTTCCCGGAGAGACGTGCTCCTCACCGCGGAAGAAGGCCTCTATGTGACTGGACTTCGACCGTCAACAAAAAATTTAGTTTTCTCCAAAATTTTCTGCCCCTAAATGTCGAGTTTTTTTATTTTCCCATTGAAATAAATTGATTTTTATTCGCAACCAAGACGCCCGCCACCTCTCGTGGCAACGTCACACCATGCCGTGGCAACCTGCTCCAGTCGAACAAGGACGCCAAGTCGCGCGGCTCGGCCATATCGGGGCGATCGAGCAGGCCGGCCCGGTACGCCAGGTATCCCGTTATCGCACGGGGAGAAACACCGGCTTCCCTCAAAGCGCGCAGTTCGCACCCCTCATGACGTTTGGCTAGGCGTTCCCCCTTATGATCCAGTATCAGCGGGACATGGGCGTAGTTCGGAACGGGCCTGCCGAGGAACCGGAAGAGAATAATCTGGCGCGGAGTACACGGCAGGATGTCCGCGCCCCGGACCACGAGGCTTATGCCCTGGTCCATGTCGTCCACGGCGACAGCCAGCTGATAGGACACCACGCCATCGGAACGGCGCAAAGGGAAGTCGCCTCCGCAGTCCATCCATCCCAGCCGCACCCTGCCTTGCACCAGGTCGTCGAACACTGTCTCAACGCCGCCATGCAGGCGCAGAGAGGGTGTTCGCCCCCGCCCCTGGCGTTGGGCACGCTCATCCGCCGAAAGCCCACGGCAAGTACCGGGGTAGACGGGCCCCACGTCCTCGGCATGCGGGGCCGAGGCCATGGTCTTGAGTTCCCTGCGCGTGCAGTAGCACGGATAGGTATGCCCCAAGGCTGCCAAAGTCTTGATGACCTCCCTGTAACGATCCTGGCGCTCGCTTTGTACATAGGGCGCAAAAGGCCCTCCGACATCTGGTCCCTCGTCCCAGTCCAGACCAAGCCAGTCGAGATCGCGCATAATGGCGTCGACGTACTCTCTTCGCGACCTTTCAGGGTCAATATCCTCCATGCGCAGCACCACTTGGCCACCCTGGGCCCGCACCGCCAGCCAGCACAGCAAAAACGACCAAGCATTGCCCAAATGCAAATACCCGGTAGGACTTGGCGCCAAACGGCCACGGACAATTGAGGACTCGCTCGCGTTCATATGACTGGAATTATTGAACATACATAGACCATACGTCAAGCATACAAACGCACGGCCTCACTTGAGCAGCGCGTAGATTTTATCCATGTCCAGACTCTGTCGGACCACGGCGGACAGGCGGTCCAGCGCCGCCTCCAGGTCATAAACAACCTGAACTGCTGTCAGAGGCGCAAGCCCTTTGCGCATTCGCAAGCGATCCAGAAATGCGCGCCGGAATTCGTCGTCATCAAAGACTCCATGCAAATAGGTGCCCCAGACCATACCGTCCGAACGGCCCCAGCCAATGTCGATCCCGTCGGCCCGAGTCATGACCGGAGGCACTCCGCCCTCAAGAACCGCAGTACGCCCATGATGGATCTCATAGCCGCGCACGTCCTGCCCTGTTGGCAAAAAAGTGGCCCGAGTTTGGCTCAGGACCTTGTCCACGGCCATCTGCGTACTCAATGGCAAAAGCCCCAGAGGGCGACCCACATGCCCTCCGCTCTCGATGTTGGCCGGGTCCGCAACGACGGACCCAAGCATCTGCAAGCCCCCGCACACGCCGATGATTTCGGCATCGCTGGCCAGCACGGCCTGGGCCAGACCGGACGCCCACAAATATTCCAAATCTGCGAAAACATTGCGCGAACCAGGCAAAATAATGGCGTCGGCCCCAACCAGATCCTCTGGCTTCCGGGCGATGCGCAGGTTCACATCGGGCTCCAAATCCAGGGCATCCAGATCCGTGAAATTGGATATGTGCGGCAAATCAACGGCCACAAGACACAGTTCTGCCTGCCCAGTGCGCATCTTGGCTTCCTTGAAGCTGACCGAATCCTCCTCCGGCAAACCCAGATGGTGGATATACGGCACCACGCCCAGCGTCTCGATTCCGGTGAAGCGACGCACATAGTCCATGGCGTCACCAAGCAGTTCCTGCTTGCCCCGAAAACGATTGATGATGAAACCGGCCACCATGGCCCGCTCCCACTCTTCCATGACCTCCATGGTGCCCACGAAGGACGCGAACACGCCGCCTCGATCAATATCACCAGCCAGGAGCACTCTGGCTCCGGCGTGACGGGCCATGGCCATGTTGACCACGTCGTGGGCCTTGAGATTGACTTCCGCCGGACTGCCTGCTCCCTCCAACACCATGACGTGCGCCTCGGTCGCCAGTTCGTCATAAGCAGCCGTGATGGTAGAAAATATCCTCGGCTTGAAGCGGATGTATTCCCCCACATCCATGTTTCCCACGGGCTTGCCCAGCACGATAACCTGAGACCCGGTCTCGGAGTTGGGCTTGAGCAGCACCGGATTCATGCGCACATCCGGCTCCAGGCGGCAGGCCTGGGCCTGCAGAATCTGAGCCCGGCCCATTTCCCCTCCGGACCTGGTGACGCACGAATTGAGCGACATGTTCTGGGCCTTGAACGGAGCTGGCACCAACCCGTCCTGCAGAAAGATGCGGCACAGGGCCGCGGTCAGAACCGACTTGCCAGCATTGGAGGACAAACCCTGCACCATGATGGCCGGAGTCCGGCGCGATCGACGAAAACGGGACTCGCACGGGAATAATATCCGGCTCAGGGCCTCGACCAGACGGGTGTTGTCCTCTTCACTCCGCACGGCGACCCGAAAATACTTGTTGTCCAGGCCTGTGTAGTTGGCGCAGTTGCGAATCAGTATGCGCTGGGCTCCAAGCAACTCCTGCAGCGCGTGGACGTCTTGTTTCTCGCTGCGGCACAGCAGGTAGTTGGCGCTGCCCGGAAACACGCGCAGGCCCAAGGCCGACAGTCTCCGGTGCAGCTCCTGCCGCAGAACTGCAACCTCCACGTTGGTTCGCCGGGCATAATCCTTGTCCACCAGGGCCGCTTCACCCACAGCCTGGGCCAGGGCGTTCACGCTCCAGTCCGGGAGCAGCCCGGACAGGGCCGAACAAAATTCAGGATCCCCGTAACCCAATCCCAGGCGCAAACCGGGCACGGCGTAGAACTTGGTAAGGGAGTGCAGAACAAACAGATTGGGCCGGGGAGTCCCTCCAAGCCGGGTCAGATCCGGGACAAAGTCGGCGAAAGCCTCGTCGACCATGAAGAAGCTGTTCGGATGGCGATCCGACAGATCCAGAACGCGCGCCGGATCCAGGAGCGTCCCGGCCGGATTGCCTGGCTGGCCCAGAATGACCAGCGCAGACGTCTCCAAGCGACCCTCCACCGCATCCCAGTCCATGGCAAAATCGGTTTCAGGCCGCAACAAAACGGATTCACAGGCAAGTCCGGCCGCGCTGCAGGCTCGTTCGTAATCGGTGTAGCACGGCGCCGGCAGCACGGCCCGCATGATGCCGCGATCCCGGCAGACCCGGGGCGTGGCGAAGAGCAGTTCCGAGGACCCATTGCCCGCGACCACGTTCTGTATTGCAAGCCCCAGACGGTCGGCAGCCAGCCTTCGCAACTCGTCGGCCCGAGGCTCTGGGTAGTGTGCCGTCCCGGCCAGGGCACGGGCCACCACCGGCCGGAGCCAGGACGGAGGCCCCAACGGGTTCAGGTTGGCCGAAAAATCCAGGATTTCGTGCGGCTCGCAGCCGAGAAGCCGGGCCATGTGATGGATATTGCCGCCGTGAGCGGGGACGCTTGGCCTGTTCAATCCGCTTTCCCCAGCTTGAAGCGCAGCCGCAACACCCCGCTTTCATAGGAATGCGTGGTCAGTCGGAATGACCCGAGCATCCCTGAGCGTTCGACGTGCTCGCCGATGCACGGACAGGCGTCGTAGTCGCCAATGCGGATAATGCGTAACGTCTCGGCCGCGTCTTCGGGCAGACGTTCAAGATTGAAGTAGGCCTGCGCGTCCCCCCTGGCCATGTCTTCGGCTACGACCGTCAGATCAGCGGCGACAACGGCGTTGACCCGGCGCTCAACCTCGCGAGCCTCGATTTCGGTCAGGTCTCGGTCAAAATGATAATCGCACTTGGCTTTGTCCGGGTTTACATGCGCGCTGAAGCAGCGTCCGCAGGCAAAGAGCCGATCCATGGTCTGGTTCAGAATGTGTTCCGCGGTGTGCATGCGCGGATCGTAGTTTTTGGCCATCATTCCTCCGATGAGGAGGTGATAGCCGGGGGCGCGGGCGGGGTAAAGCCCCGGGATCAACCCGCCCAGGCCGGAACGACGAGGGATGCGGCCACGCCCCACATGGTCAGCCCGATCAGCACGTCGAGAACGGCCCAGGATCTGGGGTGCCGGAAGACCGGCAGCAAGAGACGGGCGCCAAGGCCCAAGGCCAGAAACCAGGCCAGGGAGGCGGTGACGGCTCCGGCGCCAAAGCAGACTCGTTCGTCCAGGGGGTAGCGGCCCCCGATGGAGCCGAGCAAAAGCACCGTGTCCAAATAGACGTGAGGGTTCAGGTACGTAACGGCCAGGGTTGCGGCCACCGTGGCCCCGAGACCCATCCGCGTACGCTCCGCCGGATCGAGCCGGCCCGAACGCAGGGCCGAGCGAAAGGAGCGCAGGCCATACCAGAAAAGAAAGACAACACCGAGCCAGGTGACCCCTCGTAGCAGCCCGTCGTTTGCGGCCAGGACCGCGCTCATGCCGGAAAGCCCGATGGTGATGAGCAGGGCATCGCTCACGGCGCAGATCAGGGCCACCGTCAAGTGATGGTTGCGGGCGAGCCCCTGGCTCAGGACAAAAGCGTTCTGAGCCCCGATGGCGATGATGAGCCCGGCTCCCGTGCCCAGGCCCTGCAGAAAGGCGGTGGTGATCATGATGCTTCTCCTTGCGTGAACAGCCACTTGGGAGATAGGGGAAGACCATGAATAAGAAAAACGAATAATTTTATACACACATAAAAATAATTTATGATTGACTCCAAACAATTGGAAGCATTGGCCGCAGTTATCACGGAGCAGAGTTTCGACAAAGCCGCCCGAGCCCTTTTCCTGACCCAGTCCGCCGTATCCCAACGCATCCGGCAGCTGGAAGAACGGATCGGCCGCATGCTCGTGGTCCGTTCAAGCCCGATCCGACCCACGTTGGCCGGCATGGCGCTGCTCCGACATTACCGCCAACTTGCGATGCTCGAACAGGACCTTTTCGAAGAAATCGGACCAGGCGAGAGCAGGGGTGTGGAAATTGTCAAGCTGGCCGTCAACGCCGACAGCCTGGACACGTGGTTTCTACGCGGCGTACGCGGCATTCTGACTGAAGGCGGCGTGCTTCTGGAACTGGTCGTCGATGACCAGTCCGTGACCCACGCCTATTTGCGCTCGGGCGAGGTGCAGGGAGCCATCACCTCGACCCCGGCGAATTTTCAGGGACTTGTGACCCATGACTTGGGCGACATGGAGTACCTGTGCGTGGCCACGCCGCACTTCAGAGACCGGCACTGCCGCCACGGATTCGACCGGAAAGCCGCGAAGCATGCCCCGATGGTCATCTTCAGCCGCAAGGACGCTCTGCAGCACGAATTCCTGCAGCAGCGCTTTGGCGAGGCCATCAACCCGCCCGTGCACGTCATGCCCTCCAACATCAGCTTCCAGGGCCTTATTCTTGAAGGCCTCGCCTACGGCATGGTTTCGCGCATCCTGGCTGAAGCCTACCTCCAACGCGGCGAACTGATTGATCTGGCTCCCGGAGAGACCCTGCGCGTGCCACATTTCTACCAGTGCTGGTCTTTGCAGAGCGGACCATCCCGGCGCATGGCCGAAGCCGTGGTCGCGACGGCCAAGACCTGCCTCACAGCCCGCACTCTCCCTCGGGGGCGCAGCACCCCGACAGCGGCAGAGCCGGATCGCTTTCCACGACCAGGGACGGCTCCTCGCCATTCCCGGGAATGATGGCGCCGCACGAGGATCGGCCATCCACTTTGATGACCATGGGCTGGGCCAAACGCACATGCACCACGTGCTCGTCCTGGGCCTCGACATCCTGGCCCAGCAGCCAGTCCCAGTCGAACCGCTCACCGGCCCGGCCCGAGACCATTATATAATTGATACCCAACGTCGTGATGTTGTGAAAAAAATGCGACCCCTGGGATGGTTCGACCCGCAATTGCGCGCTCTGGGTCTCCACGATGGCCGCCACCCCGCAAATGTCGTTCCACGCCACGGGAATGCCGAGCCAACGGTCGGCCGTGCCCCAGCGCCCTGGACCGACCAGCAGATACTTGCGGCCCTCGGCCGTAAGGCGGGCGTTCATACGCCCGATTTCCCGGGCGACCTGCACGGTCTTGTCCACTTCGAAGCTGTCTGGCCGCACGAAAATGATATCCCGCACATCGACCTTCAAGGCATTGCCCAGGGCGTGGGAAGACAGGCAGAAGGCCTGGGCCCGGTCCGCATCGGTGATGGTCACCCGGTTCTGGTCAGCCCGCGCACTCATGGGCCTGAGCTGCAGAAGGGAGAAGCTTGGCCTGACCGCTGAGTCCGGGTACAGATTGCAGGCGAACTCCAGTTCCACCGGACACCCCATGGCTGTTTCGGCCACGCCGAGAACGTCCTGAAGGATCTCGGCCAGGGGAATGGTCTTGTGCTTCAGCACGGGCGCAAAAAGAAGCACCCGCGGACGGTCCGGAATGGAGGCCGTATCCCTGATGCGGCCCTCCTCGGGCAAAAAGGTCGAAGCCAGAAGGTTCAGGGGGCCGACTCCCTCGGCTTCGACAATATTGCGGCGGGACAGGGAAAACTCCGTGCGCGGCCAGGGCCACCGTTCCAGTGGCAGGCTGTAGAACTCGGTCTGGGCCGTGCGCAGGGCCGACTCCACGGTCGGACACTGGGGCAGAATGTTTGGATGCCGGGGTGAAAAGCGCAGGGTCTGCCCCCCGTCGACCACCATCTTGCCGAAACCCAAGGCGATGTTGGCCACACCGTCCTCGGGTTTCATGCGTCCGAACGGATAATAATTGTAGGACTGGGCCACCCCGGAAATGGCCGGATAAAAGTAACCGCCGTACTCCTGGCCAATGACCTGCTGGATCAATACCCCCATCTTCTCTTCGTCCGTGCGCTGGCTGACCCGGCGCGAAAAAGCCTTGGGCGCCTGGAAAAAAGTCGAGGCGTAGACCTGTTTGATGGCCAGCAGCAGTTCTTCCAGCCGGGCATCGAGGTCTGGATGATTGTTGGGGACAATGATGGTCGAATAAAGCCCGGCATAGGCCTGGAACTGGGCATCTTCCAGGAGGCTCGACGAGCGCACGGCCAGAGGATGACGGACCTGGGCAAGATAGGCCTTGAGCTGGTTGCGAAGCCGCCCGGGAAAGCGGCCCTTCTCGAAACGGGTCAGAACCTCCTCATCCCGGGCATCCAGCCGCGCGAGATCACTGAGATCGTTGAGGCGGACAAACGTATCGAACCCTTCGGTGGCAATGGCCAGGGTTTTGGGCATGACAAAATCGACGCGCGGATATTTTTCCTTCAACCCGGGCAGACGGCTCAACAGCGAGAACAGGAAGGCCAGCCCCCGGGCCTTGCCGCCCAGGGAGCCCTCACCGATCTTCATGAAATCAGTGGCCGGATCGAAGTCCTTGGGATTGAAGCTGGCGATGATGCCCTGCTGCCGTTGCCCCCTGCGCGCCCGAATGAGGTCGATGACGCCCGCCCGCATCTGTTCCGGCGAGGCGAAATCCTTCTCGCTCATGGGTCGCAGCCGATCGGCCAGCTCGAACTCGGTGCGGGCGAAAAACCAGCGAGAAAAATCGTTCAGGCGCGAATGGCGCATGAGCACATCGGTCGGGACGACCCGCAGACGCTCCTCCAGGGCGTAAAGACTGCCCGCTCGGACAATCTCCCGGCCGTCCTGATCGCGGAAGACAAACTCCCCGAAGCCCAGCTGTTCGAGCACAAAACGCCGCACATCCACGAGCAGGTCGGCCGAATTCTTATCCACGAAGGTGGCTGGAATCTCTTTGGCCCGTTTGGCGTTGCCCGGCTCATTGCTCATCAGAAGCAGCGGGATGTCGAAACGCCGGCCCTTGACCGCGGTGAGCAGATCCACGCCCGCGCCCGGATCCAACCGGCCGCCACGGGGAAAGCGCACATCGGAGAGCACTCCAAGGACGTAGGGCTCAAACTTTTCAAAAAGGGCCAGGGCTTCCTCGTAGGTTCCGGCCAACAGGATCTTGGGCCGACAACGCATGGTCAAAAGTCGATGCTCCTGATTGAGCCCCTCGCGGATGACGTCCTGGGTCTGGACCACCAGCTCCCGGTACAGGATCGGCAAGAAACTCGACTGATAGCGCGGTGAGTCCTCGACCACGATGATGACCCGGATGCCTACATTTTCCGTGTCGAACTCCACGTTCATGGCATCCTCGGCGTTCTTGACCAACGCGACCAGCAAGTCGGCGTTGCCGGTCCAGACGAATTGGCGGTCAATGCCTTCAGCCGGACTCTCGCCGGGCAGGAAGACTTCGCGGTGGCTCAGCAAATAGACAGGGATGCCCAGGTCCAGGGCTTTGATCCGCAAGGCCAGGCCCAGGGCCTCCTGCTCGGCCAGCTGGGGCATGAGGATGATCAATTCAAAGGTCCGCTCGGCCAGAAACGCCAACGCCTCATCCGCGCTGGACGCCCAGGTCAGACGCGGCGGCCGACTCAGGTTCAGGCCGCGGTATTCGGAGACGATGCGCTCGGAAAGCTTGCAGTCCTCTTCCATGACCCAGGCATCATAGGCCGTGGACACCAGCAGGATGTTCTGAACCTTCCTGGCCATGAGCTCGTGGAATTTGCGGAATTCCGAATCCTGGGCCACGAGTTGCAGCGCTGGCTGATGCGGCATGAAACGCTCCGGTTGATGCAGTGCGGGACAAGGGAAAACTAGCTCATGCGCGATGTTGACGCAATGAACGGAGTTGGGCGGCACACGCGACAGGCCGGAGCCACATTCAACCCGCGCAACGCATACGGCCGGCCCCATTTCCGAGGCCGGCCGAAATTCTGCCATGAGTCCATTTACGAGGGGACACGCTTTGCCAAACACAGGTCACGAAGAGGACGCTGTTTGGCCCAAAGCAAATCCAGTTCCCACGGTGCCAGCCCGAAATCGCCGTTACCGGCTGTCTCCTAGACCACGCCCTGATCGAGCATGGCGTTGGCCACCTTGACGAAACCGGCAATGTTCGCGCCCACCACATAGTTGAAGGGCTTGCCGTGTGCTTCGGCCGCGTTCAGACACTCCCTGTGGATGGTCTTCATGATCAGCCGCAGGCGGGTGTCCACCTCTTCGCGGGTCCAGCTCAGCCGCATGCTGTTTTGAGTCATCTCCAAGCCAGAGACCGAAACGCCGCCCGCATTGGCGGCTTTGGCGGGGCCGAAAAGCGCGCCGCCGTCCTGCAGGATATGCACGCCTTCCAGGGTCGTGGGCATGTTCGCGCCCTCGGCCACGATCCGGACGCCTCCGGCGATCAGGTTGCGTGCGTCCACCGCGCTGATCTCGTTCTGCGTGGCGCAGGGGAAGGCGCACTCCGCAGGATAGGCCCACAAAGGATTGTACTCCTGAACCGGATCCAAGGGCGTGAAGAGAGCGTCGGGAAAAGCGTCGGCGTATTCCCGCACCCTGCCGCGCCGGACATTCTTGATGTGCTTGAGTACGGCCAGTTTCTCCAGCGTCACCCCGGACTCATCGAAAATCACGCCCGAGGAATCCGAGAAGGTCAACGGCGTTGCACCCAGTTGCAGAAGCTTCTCCATGGTGTACTGGGCCACGTTGCCCGAACCCGAAACCAGACAGCGCATGCCCGCCAACGTTTTACCCCGGGCCGCGAGCATCTCGGCGGCAAAATAGACGGCCCCGTAACCCGTGGCCTCAGGCCGGACAAGGCTGCCGCCCCAGCCTACTCCCTTGCCGGTCAAAACGCCCGTGAACTCGTTCTTGAGCTTCTTGTACATGCCGAACATGTAGCCGATTTCGCGCGCCCCGACCCCTATGTCACCGGCCGGCACGTCCGTATCCGGCCCGATGTGCCGGAAGAGTTCAAGCATGAAGCTTTGGCAGAATCGCTGCACTTCCGTGTCGGACTTGCCTTTGGGATCGAAATCCGCCCCCCCCTTGCCACCGCCCATGGGCAGGGTGGTCAGGGCGTTCTTGAAGACCTGCTCGAAGGCCAGAAATTTTAGAATGCCCAGGTTCACCGACGGATGGAAGCGCAGGCCCCCCTTGTAGGGACCGATGGCGCTGTTCATCTGGACCCGAAAACCCCGGTTGACGCGCACCTCGCCGCTGTCGTCCATCCACGGCACGCGAAAAATGATCACCCGCTCGGGCTCGACCATGCGCTCCAGAATCCCGGCCCTCCGATATTCCGGATTGCGCTCCAGGGCTGGTTCGATGGACTCCAGCACTTCGGTCACGGCCTGATGAAACTCCACTTCCCCCGGATCGCGACGCTTGACCAAATCAAGAATCTCCATGCCCATGTCCATCCTCCGCACATGTCCTGTGCTGATGTTTGCCCTAACCCGCGGACAAAAAACGCCGCGGAACCTTGCCTCTCTCCATTCTCCCAACACGAGCCAAGGTCAAGGGAAGACGACAGTGTTTATGTATCTTTGAGACGAATTTATGACGAATAATCCTGTCGTTTCCCGCAATTTTCACTGCAAACAGCCCGCACGAGAAACAACCATCCAAGCAGCCTTGGACGCACGCCTAATTTGCACATCCGCACACGGCCCCTTGCAAAAAGAGGCTGCGGACCTCATGATCGTTTCATCCCCGTCACCCTACCAAGGAGTCCCCATGCAACCAGTGCAGCTGGGTTTTGAGCAAAGCCGCACCCTGCTTCATGCCTATGACATCCCGGTCCTGGGCCGCCTGACTCGAACCCCGGCCCAGGCCGTCCGGGCGGCCGCGGAAATCGGCTTCCCCGTGGCCATGAAGACGGTTTCAAGCCAAATCATCCACAAGACCGACCTGGGCTGCGTTGTGCTCGGGCTGTCCACCCAGGCCGAAGTGGAGCACGGTTACGCCCAACTCATGGACGCCGTCCGGACCGCCGGCGTGGAAGAGATCGACGGCATCCTTCTCCAACCCATGGCCAAGCCAGGCCTGGAGGTGCTCATCGGCGCGACCCAGGACCCGAGCTTTGGACCCATGACCATGGTCGGATCAGGAGGGAAGTTCGTCGAACTCATGGCCGATGTGGCCCCGGGCATCGGCATTCTTGAGGAACCCAACGTGCTCGCCATGTTGGAACGGACCCGGGTCGGCCGGATTCTGGACGGATTCCGGGGGCCGGCCCTGGACAAGGGCGCCGTCGTCCGCCTGACCATGAACGTGTCCCGGTTCATGGCCGAACATCCGGAGATCCACGAACTCGACCTCAACCCCGTCATCGTCTACGAAAACGGATTCGCCATTGTCGACGCCCGGCTCATTGCCGGCGAGCCTGTCCACTATCCGCGTCAAACCGATGTCTCGCCCCAGAAGATGGCCAGCCTGCAGACCATCTTCAACCCGGCCTCGACGGTGCTCTACGGGGCTTCCAACACGGGCACGGTGGGCGGCATCGTACTCAAGAATTTGCGCCGCCTGCAACGTGTCTATCCCATCAATCCGCGCACGAGCACGCTGCAGGGCATGCCCTGCTATCCGAACCTGGAGAGCCTGCCCGAGGTGCCGGAGGTGGCGGTCTTTGTCATCAACTCCGAGACCGTGGTCCGCGAATTCGAAAAATTCTGCCAAGCCGGGGGCAAGGGCGCCATCATCATCTCCGACGGCTTCGCCGAATCGGGCCGCCGCGAACTGGAAAACCGACTGCGGGATCTGAGTCTGCGGTACGGAGTCAGTTACATCGGCCCCAACTGCCTGGGCATCATCGATAATTTTTCGGGAGTGAACACCATGTTCATTCCACCCCACCGCACAGGCATCATCCGTGAAGCCGGTGGTATCGGGATCATTTCCCAGAGTGGCGGCATTGGCATGGAACTCATGGAAATGCTTGAAGCCGACCGGGTCGGTATGGGCAAATGGGTGTCCTGCGGCAATTCGAGCAGCGTGGGCGTGCCCGAAATCCTGGCCCACATGGGGCAGGACCCGCGCATCAAGATCATCGCCATCTACCTGGAAGGCCTGTCCGAGGGACTCAAGCTCATGGAGATCGGCCGGCAGGTCGCGGCCGACAAGCCCGTCGTCATCATCAAAGGCGGATCCGGCGGCGGCAAGGAGGCAACCATGTCACACACCGCATCCCTGGCCGGGAGCCACGAAGCATTCAGGGCCTGCTGCTCCCAGGCCGGATTCTATCTCATCGAGGATTTGACCGAAGACCCCAAGATCATGGTCAATGTACTTTCCATCCTGGGCACCCAACCCCCGTCCAAGGGCACGCGCACAGCCGTGGTCAGCGTTGGCGGCGGCGCAGCGGTGCTGCTGGCCGACCAGATCACGGCCGAAGGTCTGGAGCTGGCCCAGTTTGCCCCTGAAACCAGACAACGCCTCCAGGAACTCCTGCGCGAGAACATCAAAGCCGCCAACCCCGACGATCTGAAACAGATACTCGTCAATGTGGGCAACAACCCCCTGGACCTCTTTGGCAACTGCGACGACCGCCGACTCATCCGCGCCTTGGAGATCATCGCCGAGGACCCGAACACCGATGTCATCATGGCCGCCATCTATCTGCAGGTCCCGTATTTGTCGGAGTATCTGGCCGAACGACTGGTCGAGTTCCGGCGCACCATCGACAAGCCTTTTATCGTCTCGCCGCGTGGCTTGTGCACCCATGTGGCTCGCTTCCGCGAGTCCCTCTATGCCAAGCGTTTTCACACCTATACCGTGCCCATGATCAAGCCCTTGAGCATCGCCCTGAGCATTTGGGCACGCTACGGACAGAATTACATGAGCGAGTTGGAGTTCAAAGAAGATTGAACCAGGACGGTGGTTAATTCTGAACGCGCATTGACCAAAAGGGCCTTCCTTGTTAGGGGGTTGAGCCGATAATACGGTTTTCTGGAACTCTTTCCTTGAAATCGGCCCAAGATCACTTCCAAGGCACCGCATGGGAATGGGCCCGAATGCTGTTGAACCGTCCACCGCTGAACAAAGGACCATCGCATGAAGTACCGCCCGGATCCGGACCTGGAATTTCTGAAGACCTGTTCAAGCGAGGAGCTGGACGTTCTCGTCAACGTCCTGTTGCGCAACAAGGAGGGACAGCCTCGCAGCATCGTGCAGCTCCCGAACCACCCCCTCTACAAGCAGCACGCCCCTCACCACGCATCCTACTGGGAAGTCATCGCCGGGGAAATCCAACGCTATGGCTCCAATCCTCTGGCCGCCCTGGCCAGGGCCGGCAGGGGCAAACACTACATCAAGATCCTCGACAACGTCTGCAGCCGCTTTTCCGTTCACTACATCCCTGACGCCGCCGTGGAAGTCATCGAACGCAGTCTGTGTCTGGCCCTCTTTTCCCGGTCGCTGCAGCACCTCTCCTCGCCGGACCTCCCCGCAGTGTGTCTGGCGTTCGGCATCGCTCCGGCCCAGATGTCATATGAGGCCATCAGGCAAGGCCTGCTCGAAGCCATCCGCCTCGACGACAACGCCGGGTGCCTGCTGATGATGCTCGTGGCCCATGGCGCCGCCCAGCACGCCAGCGGAGTCGGTTACGCATCCTTTGCCACACAGGCGCAGCAAGGCGTGTTACGACTCTTTGAAAAACCCTTGGCCGCGGAACTGGCCGGCGTGTCCTCCCTGAGCGTGACCGGAGCCGCGCACTGGATCATCATCCCATCCGTGCTGCAATTGGCTTACCTGCGCGCTAAAAAGAATCTGACCTGAAACGGCCCGAGCCTGGAAGGGCGAAAAAGGGCCACCAACGCGCCGGGCACCGGGACCACGGCAACGGAGCACCATGAACAGCGCCACTGTTTTTCTTTATACCGACGAGCAGAAAACCGACAATTGGACCCTGCTCACCAGCCTGGTCTTCTCATCCATGAACAGCCAGTGGGTCCTGGAGGGCAAAATACCCGAAGAAAAAGACATCGTGCCCTGGCATGAAGTCATTCTTCCAACTGGTGAAACCCTGCTTCTGGGCCTGGTCTTCGACGACCCCGAAAAAAGCCTGGCCCTGCATGTCAAATCCGCCCAACGCCCCATCCTGGAGTTGATCACCAAAGGCCGCCCCTGCCTTCGCTTCGTCAGCCCCGGCGGTCTGGACGTGACCATCCAGATCCACGAATAAGCCCGGTTTTTGCGATGCAATAAGCCGGACTGACATATCCAGAAACCCTCAGAACTTCGTGTCCGGCTCGTTCCAGAGCTGTCTCAACCGCACGTCCCGACCACATCCCTGACGATAGAAATGGTAGCGGATCGGGTTCTTTTGGTAATAATCCTGATGATACTCTTCGGCCGGATAAAACTGGACCCTGGGCAGAATCTGCGTGAGCACGGCGATCCCTTTCACTGCCTCCAACCGCTCGCTGGACTGCCTTGCCAGCGTTTCTTCCTCAGCGTCGGCGACAAAAATGGCAGACCGGTATTGCGGACCGCGATCGCAAAACTGCCCGCCACCGTCGGTTGGATCAATGTTGCGCCAGAAGACGTCCAGGAGCTGCCCAAAGCCGATTTTGTCCGGATCGTATACGACCTTGACGGCTTCGAGATGCCCGCTGGTTCCTGACGAAACCTCTTCGTAGGTCGGGTCGGGATCAATTCCGCCTGTATAGCCAGACTGCGTCTCGACCACCCCAGGCAGGGCGTCGAACGGCCCCTCAAGACACCAGAAACAGCCTCCCGCGAACACAGCACTTTTGTATTCCGCAGCCATAACACCTCCAGTTCCCATGCACAGCAAGAAAGCCAGCACGAAAAATCGCATCACTCCCCCCAGGGTATTCGCCTTTGTGCCGCCCGGCAGTCCGTGACTCACCACGCGACCCAGACCGGGTAGGCCCCCGGACTTTGCTCGTCGCTCAGCCGCCAACGCTCCGCTCCATTGTGCCCGACCAGCTCGGCGTATCTGAGCTTGATGGATACCGGGCCATGGGAAAAGAATCCGCCGCCCCCGAGCACTTCCAGGGCTTCTTCGGCACCAGGATATTCCAGGGCCGAGACGTAGCAATACCGCCTGCCGTCACGCTCATGACAATGGGGCTCAAAATAACGCATGAAATAACGAAGTGTCTGCATGTTGTTCATCATCGCCTCCCTTGCTCGCATGCACACAGCTAATCATTGTCGGAGGGATGACAAACCCGGGTGGGCACCCGCACAGGTCGGGCGCCAGCGGGACAGGGCAGATCGGGGTCTAGCTGGCCTTCCTGCCTGTCTCTATGCGGAATTTCTTTATCTTGTAATGCATGGTCCTTCGGCTGATGCCAAGCAGATCGGCAGCGTCCTTGACCACCCATGCGCTGCGTTCCAGGGCGTTGACGATGACCTGCCGCTCGCTCCCGGCCAGGGACAGCGGATCCCCCGGCAGGGGGGCGTCCATGGCCGCGTCTTCGAACTGCATGTCCTCCATTTTGATGATGGCGTCGGAAGAAAGGATCATCGCAGCTTCCAGAATATTGCGCAGTTCGCGAACGTTTCCAGGCCAGGAGTATTCGAGGATGGCCTCGGCCACCTCGCTGTCCAGTCTCGGAACAGGGCCGTCTCCGGCGAACAAACGCAGAAAACGATCCACCAGGACAGGAATGTCGGCCTTACGCTCGCGTAATGGCGGAACCTGTATGGTGATTACCTTGAGGCGATAGTAGAGATCCTCACGGAAACTGCCGCGCCGGACCAGGTCCGCCAAGTCGGCGTTGGTGGCGGCAATGACCCGGCAATTGACGGCGGTTTCAGAAACATCCCCGACCCGACGGAATTTTCTTTCCTGCAGAAAACGCAGCAGCCGCAGTTGCATTTCTGGAGAAATATTGCCGATCTCGTCCAGAAACAGGGTTCCGCCATGGGCTTCGGCGACCAAACCCTTCTTGTCTTTGTAGGCACTGGTGAAGGCGCCTTTGACATGGCCAAACAGCTCGCTCTCAAGCAGGGTGGCCGGAGTGGAGCCGCAATCAAGAACCACAAACGGTCCCTGGGCGCGCTGGCTGAGCCGGTGCAACAAGCCGGCGATCTTCTCCTTGCCCGTGCCGCTCTCGCCCAGAAGCAGGATGCTGGCTTCGGTCGGGGCAACTCGCTCGATCAGTTTGTAAAGGCGTTGCATGGACGGACTCTTGCCGCCCCACAGCTCCCGGGTCAGCAGGTTTGCCTCCCGAGTCCAGATACGCCTCGGCTCCTGGGCCAAGATCGCGGCGATTCGACCCAACAACTGCCGTGCGTCAAAAGGTTTGAGCACGTAGTCCGCAGCCCCTCCCCTGATTGCCGCCACGGCCTCGGGAACCCCCCCCTGCCCGCTCAAAAGCACGACAGGCAAGCCTGGCCAGCGCCGCACGCACTCCCAAAGCAACTCCCGGCCAGCCATCCCCGGCATCATATCATCGGCAATGACAAGATCAACCGGCCCTTTTTCAAGCTTGAGCAAGGCCTCCTCGCCGTCTCCGGCCAGCAGCACCGCATACTCCTCCGCCAGCAGCAGGTCGCGCAACACCTGCCGCAGCCCATCGTCGTCGTCCACGACCAGGATGACTGACTGGCCGGTCACCGAGGCAACCCGCGACGTGAGCATGCGCAGACCATCAGGACAGCCCGCAATGATGCATTCCCGCGTCGTACCAAGAGAGAGGTTCGTTCCATGTTGGCCAGATAGCTGAAAACACGACAAGATTCAAACAGGACAAAATCACCGCGGGCGGACCTGGTTGCCAGCCAGGAGGCCACGGGCTATATGCACAAGGGTACATCATAAGGAGGTTTGCCATGACGGAGAAGCAAAAGCCCTTGCCCCTGGCAGGTGACACAAAAAAGAAGCTCAGCGGCCGCAAATGCAAGGAGCTGGACAGCCAGACCGCGGCCATGCTCGAAGCGGGAGAAGTCAAAGCCCTTACCGGCGATGGCGAGGAGTGGTGGTGCCCCAACCCAGAGTGCAAAGTCGTGGACAAATAGCTACTTGCAGCGCACTGTCTCGCGGCCCGGGTTATACCCGGGCTTTTTTTTGATCTACAGCATTCGTGTAGGACATTAATTTTATGTCTTACGCAAAAAAATATTTGAATTATTTTTTGTGCACATTATATATCGAATTTATCGTTAATTTCTTAAAAAATTCGATGAGAAAACTGCAATGCACAAAAAAAATCAAAAAGGAATGACGCTTGTTGAACTTCTCCTCGCCTTAACAATTACAGGCGCCGTAATTACGAGCATTTACAGCGTATTCAAAGCACATCACACTGTTGCGATCAAACAGGAAGAAACAACGATTATGCAACAGGAGCTCCTTGCAGCCACGACACAGATCGCTGACGATCTGCGCATGTGTGGCTACTCGGCCAAGGGAGAGCCCGGATTCGGATTCGTTCACGAACCAGGGGCCGGGAGCCCATACTACGGAAGAGGCACGAACGAAAGCTCGGTTGCATGCACTTTGGACTGGAATGGGGACGGCACCGTCAACGAGAATGGGACCGGGAGTAGCCGTGAACACGTTGCCTACCGCTTGAACGTCGCCAACAACGGCTCACCCAAGGCCCAACCCGACAACGTTCTCCGCAAATACGACACCGGCGCCGTGCATTGGCAGCCGGCCAGCACGAACATAACGACGCTGCATTTCACCTACTTCGATGCCGATGGCAACCTCATCGCCGACCCCGGGGCCAACACGAACTCCATCCGCATCGTGCGCATTGAGCTTACCGCCGCGCCCTCGGAGAACCGCTCCAATCTGGGGATCGGCAACCGGACCATGAGTACGGTCGTGCTGTGCCGCAATGTTTTCTGATAACGCCGCCCACTGATTCAAGGGGACCAACGAACCCTTGTTTGACTTTCTTCTCCGGCCCCCCTAACTGGCTTGAAACTTCAGGAGCCGGCATGCTACCCCCTTTTCTCGACCGATTCACCCCTCGTGCCCACGCCGGCACGCGCCTGCTCACCGCGGCCCTGGTCTGGACAGCGGTGGCTCTTTTTCTTCTGGGCAAAGGGCTCTGGATGTCGCGCATGGCCTCAGGGACGCATGTTCTGATCGCGGTGCTGGCGGGAGTGGGTCTTGGATTGGTCAAAAGCCGGATCGTCTTTGACCGCGTAGCGAGAAAAATCGTTTCACACATCGGACGCAAGCCGTTCCGGGCTTGTCTGGGAGGCCTCTTTTCCATCCGGAACTGGGCGCTCATCCTGGTCATGGCCGTATTCGGACGCATCCTGGGCGCGTTACCCCTGGCGTCACCCTTGAAAACGGCGGTCTATGTCACCATCGGCAGCGGACTGATCTACTCCAGTCGGCTCATGTGGTCGGCCTGGAAAATAACGCCTCCGGCAAGGCGGCAGGATCTGCGTCGACTCTGACGCGCAGCTCGCCACACCCCCGCGCCGCCAGAAGCTCCATTACTCGCTCAACCCCATACCCCACGTCCTCTACTCCATGGGCATCGTCTCCATAGGCCACCACTATGCCCATTCGCGCCGCCACATCGAGAATCGGAGCACAGACGTAAGGTTCCGCCTGGTTCTTGAGCAGCGCCCGGGCATTGATATCCAGAATCGCCCCTGCACCACGAATCCATTCCAGGTTGCGCAGCACGCGCTTCCAGACCTCGGGCTGGGCCAAGGTATCACAATACCTGGAGTCGTACAGGCGGATGAGGTCGAAATGCCCGACCACTTCGGGACGAATGCCTTGCAGCATATCCAACTGGGCGTCGAAGTACCACGCATACATGCGCTCCAGTCCTCCGCAACGGTCCACGGCCCGGGCATAGACAGCGGGTGAAAAATCAAAGCAAAGCCCATCGACATGATGGACCGAGCCGACCACGTAGTCCAAAGAGTGGTCTTTGCGCAGCCGTGCGACCCATTTTTCGCATCCCGGATACCATTCACCCTCCATGCCCACGAGAATACGCATGCGGGCCGCGTATTCCTGCTCAAGACGCCGGGCCTCGGCAACATACCTCGTGAATCTAGCTTGCATCCAAACCGCGGTCCTGCCCATTTCCATTTCATCAGGATACAGCCCGGTCGGGTC
Source organism: uncultured Desulfovibrionaceae bacterium (assembly GCA_964589645.1). Classification (GTDB taxonomy): domain Bacteria; phylum Desulfobacterota; class Desulfovibrionia; order Desulfovibrionales; family Desulfomicrobiaceae; genus Desulfomicrobium. The sequence continues at coordinate 52,756 of CAZPSN010000019.1, read as the reverse complement.
GAAGGGCGGCATGTGTTCGGACAGACCCACGCACTCAAATCCCAAGCGGTGATAGGCGGCAACGATATCCGCCAACGCATCCCGGGCATGGTCGCAATACTGGCCGCTGTGTCCGCCATGCAGGCTGATCCTGGTCACAGGGATTGCCCCATGCGAACGCGGAGATCCTCGATGGTTGCGGGAATGGCCGCGCTCAAAACATCATGCCCATCTTCCGTCACCAGCACATCGTCCTCGATACGGATCCCTCCGAATCCGCGGTATCTTTCCACGGCGGCATAATCGATGAAATGGGCATGTCGTCCTTGTTCCCGCCATGAATCGATGAGCGGGGAAATGAAATAAATACCCGGCTCTACGGTTAGCACGAATCCGGCCCGAAGCCGGCGCGCCAGACGCAACCCCGACAGGCCGAACTGCTGGCTGCGTCGGAATTCCGCATCATAGCCGACATTGTCCTCTCCGAGGCTTTCCATATCGTGCACGTCAAGCCCCAGCATGTGCCCCAGGCCGTGCGGAAAAAAGAGGGCGTGCGCTCCGGCGGCCACGGCTTCTGCCGGATCGCCGCGCATCAGGCCCAGATCCTTGAGCCCCGTGGCCACGGCCACGGCAGCCGCCCGGTGACAGTCCACAAACGGCACATCCGGCGCGATTCCCGCGACACCGGCGGACTGGGCTGCAAGAACAATCGAATAAATCTCCTTCTGCCGAACCGTGAAACCTTTGCCCACGGGCAGGGTGCGCGTGATGTCCGAGGCATAGCCCCGGGGAGAAAGCAATCCAGAATCCACCAGAAGCAAATCCCCGTCTTCCAGGACCTGATCGCGACGGTGGTTGTGCAGCACGTCCCCGCGCCGGGTCAGAATCATGGGAAAAGCCGCGCGGCTGCCGCGGGCCAGGATGTGTCCTTGCAGTCGGCCATGCAGTTCCGACTCGGTGGAGCCAGGCTGGCACAAAGACATGAGCAGGTCGTATGTTTCCGCGGACAGGGCCACGGCCCGGCGAATTTCCGCGACCTCGGCCGTGCTTTTCACGCTGCGCTGGGCCACCATGGCCTCGACCAGGTCCCGCGACGGATTGGCCCGGATCTCTCCCGGGCTCACACCCAGAAAACGCGACAGCAGAAGGATTCCGTCTCCCCGGTACGCAGGCGGATAGTGCACCGGACGTCCCTGACCCAGGGCCAGCCGACAGGTCCGGGCCAGACCGGCCATGGCCACTGCATTGGCGATGCCGGAAGAGGCCGCCATCTCCTGCAAGGAGGCCGTGGCCCCGCTCCAAATGGCATCGGTGAGCCCCAGAATGGGGCCGAAAAGAGTCTCGGCTCCACTGTCGCAGTCCACCCACAGACACAGACCGGGCTCATCAAGGCCCGCAAAATACAGAAAGGAGCCGTCCTGGCAAAACGGATACGTATTGTCCCGGTAGTTCATGCCCACCAGATCGTTGCCCGGGATCAGAATACATCCGGAGCCAACGCGGTCGCGCAACGCGGCCCGCCGGTCAACGTACACCTGCGCTTCAAACATGCGCGCATCCTTCGGCTTCCGACCATGTCTCAAGTCGATTCCGCCCCTTTGTCTTGGCCACGTAGAGCATCTCGTCCGCCTTGCGCAGCATGGCTTCCAGATCGAGCGTATCGGAAGCACACAGCCCGATGCTCAGGGAAAAGGAAACCTGGTCCTGGCCGCAGACCGCGCACGTGGAGGAGATTTCCTCCCGGAACCGGTCCAGCATGCCAATTGCGTCATCGACACCTTCGTCAAGGAGCAGACAAAACTCTTCTCCTCCCAAACGAGCAGCAATGCCCAGATCGCCAAAGCAGTTCCCAAGCCGCAGGCCCAGATCCTTGAGCACGACGTCGCCTGTTTCGTGGCCAAAACGGTCGTTGATTATTTTGAAATGATCGATGTCGAGCATGGCCAGGCACAGCGTGGCCCCCCGCTTGTGGGCCCGGCGAATGCGGGTCGGCCCCGTATTGAAAAGATAACGCCGATTGAAAAGTCCGGTCAAAAAATCCTTTTCCGAATAATCGCGGATGGTCTGAATATATTCGAGCAGATCCATGTTCTGAGAGATCCGACAATAGAACTCCTCGCTGGAAAAAGGCTTGGTCAAAAAGTCGTTGGCCCCGCTCTTGAGAAAACGGGTCGAGAGGAACTCCTGCTCATGGCTGGAAATGCCTATGATGGCCATCTCCTCCTTGGGATGTCGGCCTCGCACGGCCCGGATGAAACGGACTCCGTCCATCTCCGGCATTTCGTAGTCGGTGATGATGAGACGGATATCAGGATTCGCGGCCAGGACGCGCAGCCCTTCCCGTCCATTGACGGCTTCGAAAACCTGGAAGCGATGCACGCGCAGCAGGCTCGCGACCATGGTCCGGACCATGTCCGAGTCCTCGACCACGAGCACCTTGATATCGCGGTTCAAGAGCACACGCCGGGCCTGACTCACGGCGTAACGCAGGCTCTCGCCGCCCTCCTTGACCACATAGTCGACGATGTGCTTCGACCACAGGCGCTTTCTGGTCTGATCCGTGCAATCGCCGGCAAAGACAATCACCGGGATGCCTTGTTCCATGACCAGATCAACCACCTCTCCCTGCGGGGCGTCGGGCAGGTTGAGATCGAGCATGGCCACGTCGAAATCGTGTTCGGCCAGAAGAGTACGCGTCTCATCCAGGGAAGAGCCTGCGATGATCTCGCCAGGTATGGCCTGGGCCAGGTTCTGGACCAGGACCTGGAGAAACATCTTGCTGTCGTCGACAACCAGCACCTTGAATCTGTCGTGAGCCATGCCACGTCCTTGCGTTGTCAGAATCCGATGGATAATCTTGGCCGCTGTACCGGGATGCCCGGAAAACAGCAAGATTTCGAGACAACACCTGTCAAGAACGGAAAACAACTCCATGCACTGGATTCTCTTCGCCAACGGGCACCTTGTTCCGACACCCGAGATCGAAAACTTGATCCGCTGCGCCGATCGCCTGGCCGGGGTGGACGGGGGCAGCCGCCATCTGCGGGGCCTTGGCCTGACACCGCACCTGGCCGTGGGTGACATGGACTCCATCCCTCGCGACCTGCTGGCCACGTACCAACACGACGGGGTGGAACTGCATCTCCATCCGCCCCGCAAGGACGCCACGGACCTGGAACTGGCCCTGGAACTGGCCCTGGCCAGGGGCGCCACGCGCATCACCATCCTGGGCGGGACAGGGGGGCGGCTGGATCACACCCTGGGCAACCTTTTCCTCTTGGCCCGTTGCCTGCCGGCCGACATTGCGGCCTGCGTCATGGACCAGGATCAGTGCATCCACCTGGTGGACCAAATGCTCCACATCGAAGGAGAGGTCGGCGACACCTTGTCCCTGCTGCCGGCCACGCCCCTGGTCACGGGCGTGACCCTTGCGGGTCTGGAATACCCGCTCCTGGAGGCAACTCTGGAATTCGGGACCAGCCGGGCCATGTGCAACGTATTTGCCGCCAGGCGCGCCACCGTGACGGTGCGCTCCGGGCGGCTGTTCGTGTTCCATCTGAAGAGAACGTGACGTGAAAGGAAAAGAAGGTTCGCGCCACGCCGGCTATCCGGCGAGGCGCAACGAGCTGGAATCAGAGCGAAGTATCGAGGACCATGTTGTCGCGGTGCACGACTTCCTGATGCGGACACGGTCCCAGTATCCGTTCGATCTCGGCGCTGCTTAGGCCCCGAATCTTGCGCAATTCCGAGGCCTTGAAGTTGGAAAGCCCCACGCCCACGGTCTCTCCGGCCGGCCGCACGATGCGCACCAGGGCTCCCATGCCGAAGTTCCCCTCCACCTCGGTCACGCCCGCGGCCAGGAGGCTCCTGTTCTTGACCGTCAGGGCGCGCGCGGCCCCCTCGTCGATCACGATGGTCCCGGAAGGATCAAGGTGATAAGCCAGCCAGAACTTGCGCCCCGAAAGCATCTTCTGGGTCGGCGCGACCCAGGTGCCGATCTCTTCCTGGTTGAAAACCCGCTCCAGCACGAGATTCTGTCGGCCGGAAACGATGAGCGTGGCCACTCCGATGCGTGCGGCGCGGCGGGCGGCCATGAGCTTGCTGAGCATCCCCCCGGTGCCGGCTCCGGTCTTGCCCCGACACATGGACTGCAGGTTCGCCTCGGCGATATTTTCAATGCAGGGCACAAAACGGGCTGCGGGATTTTCCAGGGGATTGTCGTCGAAAACGCCCTCGGCCGAGGTCAGATTAACGATCAGGTCGGCGCCGACCAAATTGGCGACCATGGTCGAAAGGGCGTCGTTGTCGCCGAATTTCAGCAACTCCTGCACGGCCACCGTGTCGTTCTCGTTGACGATGGGGATGACCTTCCAGTCCAGCAGGCGGCACATGGTGTTGCGGGCGTTCAGGAACCGCTCGCGGCTGCGCAGATCATCCCTGGTCAGGAGCACCTGCGCCGTGATCTTCTCGTAATGCGCGAAGGCCTCGTCGTAGCTGTGCATGAGGCGGCTCTGGCCCACGGCCGAGGTGGCCTGCTTGTGGACCATGCACCCGGCCGTGCGCTCGGGACCGAGCACGCACCGTCCCGCGGCCACGGCCCCGGACGTGACCAGCACGATCTCCAGGCCCCGGTCGTGAAGCCCCGCGATCTGGTCCGCAAGGCGGTTGACCACCCTGGGATCGAGGCCTTTCTCGGTGGTCAGCACGGCACTACCGACCTTGATGACCACCCGTTTGGCCTTTTCCAGAATCCGGCGGCGCTGCTCGCGCCAATCAGTCGTCTGTTCCATCCTCGGTTTCGCCCCCGCCTTTGGCGGTCGCGAGGTGCATGTCCCACATGGCTTCAAGCACCTCGGCCACTCCGGTTTCGTTCAACGCCGACATGAAATACACCGTGAGGCCCAGGCGGTCAAAGGAGCTCCGCACCTCGGCCAGGCGCTCGTGATCAGCCAGATCGATCTTGTTTACGACACGCAGTTGGGGCTTTTCGGCCAACTGCGGGTCGAACTGACGCAACTCGTCGTCGAGGATGTGAAATCCGGCCAAGGGCTCCCCCGCGTTCACATCCTCGATGCTCAGGATGTGGACCAGAAAGCGGGACCGCTCGACGTGGCGCAGGAACGTGTGTCCCAACCCCAGGCCGGCATGGGCGCCCTCGATGAGTCCGGGGATGTCCGCCACGACCAGCTTGCGTTCCTGCTCGTCGATGACCACTCCCAGGTTGGGGGCCAAGGTGGTGAAGGGATAGGCCGCGATCTTGGGTCTGGCCGCTGAAATGCGCGAAATGAACGTGGACTTGCCTGCGTTGGGCAGGCCCAGCAGGCCCACATCGGCAAAAACCTTGAGCTCCAGCCGGATGTATTTTTCCACGCCCGGCTCGCCGGGTTGGGCAAAGCGGGGCACCTGCATGGTCGAGGACTTGAAATGCGCGTTGCCCTTGCCACCGCGTCCACCCTCGGCAATGACGATCTCCTGGCCATCCATGGTGAAGTCGGCAATGAGTTCCTCACCGGCGTCAGTCTCTTCGAACACCTGCGTGCCCACGGGCACCTCGATGAGCCTGTCCGCCCCGGCCCGCCCATAGCAAAGCCGACCAGCTCCCGGACGGCCGCTCTCGGCCTCCTGGATGGGCGCATGCCGGTAGTCGTAGAGGGTCAGCAGATTGGTGGTCGCGCGGAAGATGACATCGCCGCCCTTGCCACCGTCCCCGCCATCGGGTCCGCCCCGGGGCACGTATTTTTCCCGACGAAAAGAAACACAGCCCTGACCACCGCTTCCGGAACGGATGATGATCTTGGCCTCATCAACGAATCTCATGTTCTCTCCAGGCCCGGAAAATACTCCGGGACAGCAAAAAAAGCCGCCCAAGAGCAATCTCTTGCAGCGGCTTGAAAAAGGCTTGCGCCGGACAAAGCCTAGACGGCAGGAACGATACTGACCCTGGTCTTGACCTTGTTCTTGCGGGAATACTTTTCAAACTTGACGACCCCATCGATGAGGGCAAAAAGCGTGAAATCCTTGCCCACGCCAACGTTGACGCCCGGATGAACCTTGGTGCCGTGCTGACGCACCAGGATGTTTCCGGCCAGAACCGTCTGACCGCCGAACTTCTTCACGCCAAGCCGTTGCCCGGCGCTGTCGCGACCGTTGCGTGAACTGCCACCTGCTTTTTTATGAGCCATGTTGTCCTCCCAACCCTAGACCTGGATGGATTTCACTTTCAGGGTGGTAAAATCCTGACGGTGCCCCTGGGTCTTGCGATAATCCTTGCGGCGTTTTTTCTTGAAAATGATGATCTTCTTGTCCCGGCCGTGGTCGACCACTTCGCACTGCACGGCGGCGCCAGCGACAAATGGCTGGCCAATTTTGACCTCGGCCCCAGCTCCGACCAGCAGAATCTTGTCCAGAGTGATCTCTGAACCGGCCTGCACGTCCAGCTTGGCAACCTTCAGACTGCGGCCTTCTTCCACACGAAACTGCTTTCCGCCCGTTTCCACGATTGCAAACATCTTGCGACCTCCAAAATATTGAACGACGTGGCTACCTCTTCCGGGGCACCCCGTCAAGACCTTGATCATGCCAGAAGGCCGTCCGGAGCAGGACGGCCGTCGAGAGGGATGATGCACATAGGATGAAACACTCATGCCGTCAACGAAAAATTACGCACACCAGACCCCGAGTGTTTCGTCCAGATCCTGCAATCGATAGGGCTTGGCCAGATGCCCGTTCATGCCCGCCGCCAGGCTGCTGCGCTGGTCCGACTCCAGGGCGTGGGCTGTCAGGGCAATGATGGGCAGATCCAGGCCCATGGCCCGAATCCGTCTGACTGCCTCCAGGCCATCAAGGACAGGCATCTGGATGTCCATCAGCACGATATCGAAAGAGCGTCCCGCAGCCAGGGCATCGACCGCGTCCTGTCCGTTCTCAACCAGGAAAATTTCCCTGATGCCCAGACTTTTGAGCATCTTCACGAGCAGGCCGCGATTGAAGGGATTGTCTTCGGCGGCCAGAACCCGCACATGTTCGAAAGACCGCCCGCACACAAGCCCCAATTCTGCTGTATCCATCTGCGCGGAAGCCGACTGCGGCACTTCCATGGCCAGGGAGAAGGAAAAGATGCTGCCCTGTCCGGGGGTGCTGCGCACGGCAATGCCGCTGCCGCCCAGCAGACGGACCAGGCTGTTGGCGATGGTCAAACCCAAGCCCGTGCCTCCGTACTTCCGGGTCAAGGATCCGTCGGCCTGCTCAAAAGAGGCGAAAATACCCTCCTGACGGTCCAAAGAAATGCCAATGCCCGTGTCGCGCACGGAAAAATGCACGGTCTGGAACGCATCGCGGGCAGTTTCAGGCCGCACTGCCAGTTCCACGACTCCCTGATCCGTGAACTTGACGGCATTGCCGACCAGATTGACCAGAATCTGGGTCAAGCGACCTGCGTCCGTACGCACGATTTCGGGCAACCCGGGAGCGGTCAGGCGCAGATCCAGGCCTTTCTTCTGGGCCTGTTCTCCGAACATGACCCGCACCTGTTCCAGGACGGCGGCAAGGTCCACGTCTTCCGGCACGACGCGCAGCATCCCGGCCTCGATCTTGGAAAAATCAAGGATATCGTTGATAATGACCAAGAGGCCGTCGGCGCAGACACGGATGCTCTGCACGCAATCGGCCTGTTCGGGTGACAGGGGGGTGCGGGCCAGCAGCTCCCCGTGGCCAAGGATGGCGTTCATGGGCGTGCGGATTTCATGACTCATGTTGGCCAGGAACATGCTCTTGGCCCTGGATGCGGCCTCGGCCCTGCGCCGGGCATCGACGATCTGGGTCACCTCGATGACACTGACGATCATGCCGGCAAAGGACTCCACGCCCAGAACAGGCTGCATGCGCACGACCAGGGCCATGTCCATAAAGGACTCCACCTGGATTTCGCGTATCCTGGTTCGGGGATCACGCCGCAGGCTGCGCAAGCCTTCAGTCAGTTCTGTATCAAGGAGCCCACCGGGAAAAAGCTCTTCGATCCGGCGGGTCAGCAGCTCGGATTTCTTCGTGCCGAGAATGCGGCACAGACTCTCGTTAACCTCCAGGATCAATCCATCTTCGTCGGTCAGGGCCACGCCTTCGTCGATTCCTGCCAGCAGGGATTCCAGGCGCGATTTTTCCTGCAGCAGGTCTCGTTCGGCCCGCTTGCGCAGGGTGACATCCATGAAGACCTCAAGGACAAGGGTCTCGCCCTGCAGAATGACCGGGATGGAACTCTTGATCACATCGAGTGTCCGGCCCTCCAGGGCATGCATGCGGACTTCGTGTTCGAACTGGGCTCGCGGGGGATGCTCCGGATCAAGACGCCGCTCCTGCGCGCAGAACATGTCCCACGGTACGTGCCGTTCGAACAGCCAGCCGGGTTCTATGTCGAGCAGGTTGGTGGCCGCCAGGTTGACGCGGCGGATGACGCGGTCCTGACCCAATATGGCGATGCCCACGGGCAGGGCCTCCAGAATCCGCTCCATGCCAGCATTGGCTTCGACCACGGAAGCGGCTTCTTTTTCCTGGAATTGCAGCATGCTCGCCACGGCGCGCATGCTGCGCAGGCATAAGGCGGCCATGACCAATATCAGCACCCCGCCCAGCGCCGCGCTGAAAAACGCCACCCGGATTGAATGAGCCTGGTGCTGACTGATCTGCGTGGCCATGCGCCTACTGATGGCCGAAGCCAAACGTCCCGACACGGCGTCGGCCTGCTCGAATAGCGGTTCGACCCGATCCTCAACGGGCATCGTGTCGCGGGCCGTCCCCCCTTCAGAACTACCCAGAAAACGGAGCAGCTCCCGGGTCATGGCGGCGCCGTGATCGAGCATGTCCTGCACCAGAGGGACGAGCCGGGACGCTTCCGTCAGCAGTTCCGGCGGCATGGGACTCGGCAGGACAAAAGCTTCGGACTCTGCCGACCCGGCGCCGCCACGACTCCGCAACTCTCCGCCCTGGTGCATGAGCACCAGGATCCCTTTGGCGCGCATCAAGGCCGCGTCAACCTCCTTTTCCCGGATCGTCAGCCCCTGCGGGTCACGAACCAGGGCCAGACGGTGCAAAGCCAGACGTGCGGCATGGAGTTCGAGACGCAAAGCCTGGACCAGGGCCGAATGCGTCTGTTCCGTGACCATCCGGGCCCGATGATTTTCGATGACGCGATACCGGTAGAGGCCCAGTGCTCCGAGCAGGATGACACCAAACGCCATGCAGACCAGGAGGATCAGCAGACGCTTCTGGTCGGGATGCCCCAGCTTCAAGGACGACACCTGCATCATAGAGCCCTGGCCAGCACAAAGACGTTCACCCCGGTGGCACCGGCATTCAGACATGCGTCGGCACAGGCCGTCAGGGTTGCGCCCGTGGTCATGACATCGTCGACGAGCAGGACCCGCTTTCCCCTCACCAGGGATGAGGCTTCGAAGGCGCCCAGAACGTTGCTGCGCCGGGCGGTCCGGCCCAGGCTCGACTGGGCCTGCGTGTCCCGGATTTTGCGCAGCCCGCCCATGAGCGGTTTTTGATCCAGTACAGCTCCAAGCATGCGGGCCAATTCCGCGCTCTGATTGAACCCCCGGCGCAGCACGCGTTTCGGAAACATGGGCACGGGCACGACACAGTCCGGCCTGGACGCGCCCCGCAGTTCCCAGGCCTCTCGAACCAACGCACCGAGCAAAAGACCCAAGCCAAGGTCATGGCCGAACTTGTGACGATGCACGAGTTCCTTCAACACGCCGCTGTAAGGCCCATGAAAGACCAGGCCCGACCAGGGCGGTGGCGTTTGGCGGCAGGCCAGGCAGGAGTAGATAGAAGCCGAAGGGTCGGCGTAGCAGGTTCCACAGATGGGACAGAATCCGCCCAAACGCGGGGCGAGCAAGGTTTGGCAATGACGACAGAGGGGATAATCCAGCGGGTCGGCCAACACCGTGGCGCAGAGCTGACACCGCCGCCCGGCTCCACAGGCCAGGATAGCGAGCAGGCGAGGCAGCCACGCGGTCATGAGCCTACCATCCGCTGCGGCCGGCAAGTTCGCGCACGGCCGTCACGGCCTGGGAGTCCCGCGAAAAGTCCCCGGCCTGGTCCAGACCCCGCAAACAGAGGGTGTCCTTGATGCGAAAATCGAGAACGTCCATGAAATAGCGCATGGTCGGCAGGATTCCGGCAAAGAGCCGTTCCCCTTGCGTACGGCCGGCGATCAGAATCAGATAGGCCGTACGGATCTTTCGCCGCGCACTCCGGCCGCACTCCCGGGCCAGATACCGGGCCTGGGACCGGTCGATCCAGGCCTTGGCCTGGCTTGGCAGATGATAGAAATAGACCGGCGCGGTCACCAGCAGTCCCGAGGCTTGGTCGAGCCGGGCAAACAGAGCCTCGGCGTGATCCTCGGCATAAACGCGACAGACCCCGTCCGCGGCGCACGCACCGCAACCGATGCAGGGCTCCACGCGGTGTTCGCGCAACAGGACGGTCTGGCTCGGCCCGGCCAGGGAGCGGGCGAAAAACGAGGCTGCCTGATCGCTGTTGCCTCCAGCGCGCGGGCTCAGGGACATGATCGCGGGAGTGTTCATGAACGCCCCTTGCGGTCGAACCGGGCCCGCACGAATTCACCGACGGTTTCAAGGGTCATGGACCAGTCCGTCTCGATATAGAGGGCGTTTTCGAGCTGGGGCACAACGTTGGGTTGCACCCAGAAAACCTGCCGATCAACCCGGCTGAAGCGCAGATGCCAACTGGCGTCCACTCCCACGTGTCAGCACTTGTCCCGGAAATCATGCTCGCCCTCGGGCACCATAAACCCAGTCTCCTAGCGGATGAATTCAGTGAAAAACGGATTGTTGAGCCGCTCCTGCCGCACGGTGGTTTCGGGACCGTGTCCGGGATAGACCATCGTTTCCTCGGGCAGGGTGAAAATCCGGGTCCGCACGGAATGGAGCAGCTCCCGTTCGGAGCTGCCGGGAAAATCCGTGCGGCCCACGGAACGGTAGAAGAGCAGGTCTCCGACAAAGACAGCGCCCAGTTCCTCGAAATAGAAGGACAGGCTGCCCGGACTGTGTCCAGGGGTAGGCAGAACCCGGCAGGTCGTGCCCAGAAGCGGGATTTCGCTCTCCTCTAGCGGCGTGAACGCGAACCGTGGCGTGAGGGGAAAACCCATCATCCCGCCGCCCCCAAGTTCCGTCTCGAGCAGAAAGGCATCCTTGGAGCTGGCCATGACGGTCACGCCCGTGGCTGCAACCAGATCGGCGTTGCCCTGGATGTGGTCGAAGTGCAGGTGGGTGTTCAAAATGGCCTGCACGGCCAGGTGCCCGGACGCGAGAAAGGCCAGGATCTCGTGGGCGTCCCCGCCCGGATCGATGACCACCGCCGCATCCTCGGAATGCACGATGTAGCAGTTGGTATCCAGCGGGCCCAGGGGCATGGGGGTCACGACGAGCATTGATCCTCCTTCAAAATCATTCTCCCAGGACGTGTAGTCATCTTCGGCCCAAAACACAATTCTCCTTTCTGGACAAGGACTGCGCCATGATGCAAAGGCTTCAAAAACACTGCGGGGTCACGCATGAACACGGCCATCCAAACCGACACCGGCACCCTGCGCCGGCAGGACATCATCGAATACGAGCCCCTGCTCAAGAACTCCCTCAAGGCCTTCCTGCCTTTTTCCTCCTACAGCCTCATCTTTCCGGCCATCACACCCAAGGACATGATGCCCGGTCCCGAGAACCCCCATGGCCAGGCCGTGCTGGAAAAGGACCGGCTCATGCTGCCCCTGGCCCATGCAGGCCGGCTGCTCGCAATTTTCGCGGCCCGGGGAGTGGACAAGCGACAGATCAAACAGATCAAGCCACACCTTCCCTTCATGGCCGCCCTCTGCCTGGAACAGATCCTCCTGCGCAAACAGGCCATGACCGACCCCCTGACCGGACTATCCAACCGACATTGCCTGCAAGAGGCCCTGATCCGGGAAATTTCCGGCATCCTCGGGTCCATCATGCCCGGGCCCGAGACCGTGGCCGACGACTCCCTGCAAGGACACAGCGCCTGCTTCGGACTCATCCTCCTTGATCTGGACCGTTTCCGGCAGGTCAACGACAGCTACGGGCATCTCTTCGGGGACCGGGTCATGACCCTGGCCGCGGAGCGCCTGCGTGAAACCTGCCCCAAGCAGACCCTGGTCTGCCGCCTGGACGGGGACTCCTTCGGAGTGCTCTGGCCCCAGGCCTCCCGCGCCAAAATGAATGAACTGGCAGCCACCCTTGGCACGGAACTGGCGCGCCTGACCCTGCGTTTCGCCCCCCTGCGCGAGGACGTCACGGTCTCGGCCAGCATCGGACACGTAAACTACCCCCAGGACCTCCAGGGCGCCCAGTTCCAAAAGGCCCCGGAGGAGCAGGCCTGGCTGGTCATGGAAAAAGCCGAAAAAGCACTGGCCACGGCCAAGGCCGCGGGACGGGGACAAGTCTATTCCTTCCGGCAGATTCTGGCCCAGGGCGGCGTGGTGCTTGAGCTCATGCCCATGAACCGACTGGTCATCAACCTCGGCCGCTGGGTGGACGCCCACGAGGGCCAACGCTTCCTGGTCTGGTCCCGCAAGTTCAACGGCCGGGAGGCCATTGTCGGCGGCCAGGGCGACGTGGTCTTCGGCCATTATCCCCCCATGTACAAGGCCGAGGTCTCCCTGGTGGAAGTCCAGGACGAGATGGCCATTGCCGAGATCCTGGTCCACAGCGACCCGGACTGGATCGTGGAAAAGGGAGATCGCCTGACCTTGCTGGACGATCATTCGAGCCTCATGGAGCAGCGCGAGACCCGGCCCGGAGACCGCTCTCCCCAGAAGGACCCGCTGACGGGGCTGTACCCGTATCGCGATTTCCTGCAGACATGGCAGTCCGTACGCGGTCAGGTTAAAGCCTTCTGCATGGTGCTCATGCGCCTGGATTCGGCCCACGGCGGACGCACGCCCATGGAGCAGATGAAGGACGAGCAATTTTTCCAGACCCTGACCAACCGGATGGAAACCCTTTTCGGGCCGTCAGCCCTGGCCGGGCGCTACAGCGTGAACAGCATCATCTACTTTGTGCCAGAGCTGGACCAGTCGGAATGCCTGCGCATTGTCCGGGAACTGCTGGAAGACGAGCGCTTCGGGGGGCTGGACGCTTCCGTGGGCATCGCGACCCACCCGTTCCTGGACTACACCCGCTCCGACACCCTGGACAACGCGCGCAAGGCCCTGGATCATGCCGGATTCCTGCAGGGTGAAAAAATGGCCTGTTTCGACTCCATCTCCCTGAACATCAGCGCCGACCGCCTCTTCGCCCAGGGCGAAATCTACGACGCCATCGCCGAGTACAAGAAGGCCCTGACCATCGACGAAGGCAACCTGCTGGCCCGCAACTCCCTCGGGGTCTGCTATGCCCGGCTGAACAAATACGCCGCTGCCCGGACCATTTTCCAGGAGCTGGTGGCCAGGCATCCAGACCAGGTCATGCCCCTTTACAATTTTGGCTGCGCCTGCCTCAAGGACGGAGATCCCCTCGCGGCGAGGCTGGCCTTCGAACAGGTCCTGGGCATCCAGCCAGAACATGTCTACGCCCTGATCCGGCTGGGCCTCATGGCCGAGGAGGAAGGCGACTTCGAACGAGCCTGGGATCTCTATGAACGGGTCCGCGCCATGCCCGCTCCGGGGCAGGCCCTGGCCTACCGCTACCTGGCCCGGCTGGCGTTCCGCCGCGACGACCGCGACATGGCCCGGGAGTACCTGCACCAGGCCATCACCACCAATCCACAGGACGCGCACTCCTTCCATCTGCTGGCCAAGATCTATCTGGAACGGGGAGACGATCCGGAAATCGCTGAGTCCCTGGCCCGCCAGAGCGTGCATCTGAAGCCCGACGCAATCGCCTTCTGGGACGTGCTGATCACGGCCCTGGAGCAGCAGGGCAAAACCGAGGAAGCCCGCCAGGCAAAAATGCGTTCCACCGCCCAAAGCGGTTGACAGAGCAGATCACTTTGCCTAAAGAGGCTCCTCACGAGCGTTCCCCGGTAGCTCAGCTGGCAGAGCAGGTGGCTGTTAACCACCGTGTCGGCAGTTCAAATCTGTCCCGGGGAGCCAGAATTTTCAAAGCCCTTCCTTGCGAAGGGCTTTTTTCTTTTCCCCTTGCCTCCGGCGCCCAGGCGATTCATCATGGGCGCCATGAAGACCACCCCCGCCGCATCTTCCGACCATGGTCGCATCGTCGCCGAGCCCTCGTCCTGCCTGGACTCCCTCCAGCTCGACCGTCTGGAACAGGAATTCCGCATCTGGGCCGCGGCCTCTGCCCGGGCCGACGTACTCCTTTCTCGCCGCCGCATCCTGCTCATCTTCCTGCTCATCCGCTCCACCGGCGCCAAGCTGCACGAAGTGCTGGGACTCAATCCGATTCAGGACATTGACCACGACCGGCTGCTGGTCACATTCAACCGCTCCGGCACCGGACAGGCCCGGTCCGTCCCCTTGTCCGAGAACGTGTCGCGGGATATCCGCCTCATCCTGGCCGACAACGCCGTGCTCAAGGCCCCGGATGGCGTCTTGACCGTGGACCCGGCCTTCGTGCGCCGAAAATTTTACGAACGGGCATTGTCCTGCGGTTTCCCCAAACAATTTGGCAGTCCCGAGGCAATCCGCAAATCCCGGGGCGTTGAACTCATGCAGGCGAACATGCCCCTGCCCGCGGTACAGATGTATCTGGGACATTCCACACCCAACCTGACGTCGTCCCTGGTGTCTTTCTCGGATGGAGAGATGCGCGCCATCACGGCATCATTCCTGGAGCGGGAGACACGGCGCAAGACCAGTGCCCGCAACTCATTTTCCGGCAAGATCACGAATATCCGGCAGGGAGACATCCAGGTTCTGGTCGAACTGACCACTCCCGGCGGGCACGTCATCTCAAGCATTATCACCAAAGACAGCCTGGAACGCCTGGGGCTGATCACGGGACGGCTGGCCACCGTTGAAGTCAAGGCACCCTGGGTCGGGCTGCACAAGACTGAAACCGACCCCCTGTGCTCGGCCGAGAACCGCCTTCCCGGCATCGTGACCCGCATCACCCGGGGCCTCGTCAACACTGAGTACATCGTGCGCGTGGATCACCACACGGAACTCTGCGTCGTGGCCTCGACCGAAAGCATGGGGCGCCTGGAGCTGCAGGAAGGCGAGCGGGTCTGGACCGTGTTCGGCGGCTATGCTTCCATCCTGCGCGTGGATTAAAGCCGCCGGAGCGGACAAGGACAAATCATGACCACGGCCGAGGAACAGCTCAAGGACCGTCTCAAAACGGCCAACGCCCAGGAATACGGCTCGCTGTATCCGTTCATCAACTGGATTGACGGCGAAAAGGCGGCCCTGGCCGAAAGCGAAAGACGGAGCCTCATCTCCCGGCCCGGCGTGCTCGTCTCCTGCAGGGGCACCAAGATCCATCACGGTCCACTGTCTCCGGGCTGCCGACAGTGCGCGGCCCAGGCCTGGTCCTGCCTGTTCATCACGGGTCGCTGCAACGGGCGCTGTTTCTACTGTCCCACGCCCCAGATCACCGACGACCCGCCCATGTCGGGCAGCGTCACCTTCCCCCGGGCCGCCGACTTCGCCGCCTATGTGCGCTGTTTCGGCTTTGGAGGGGCGAGCATCAGCGGCGGCGAACCGTTCCTGGAATTCGAGACGAGCCTCGAATACGTGCGGGCTTTGCGCCAGACCTGCGGCCCGGAACTGCACGTCTGGCTGTACACCAACGGCATTCTGGCCACAGCAGGCAAACTTCGCCAACTGGTTCAGGCCGGACTGGACGAGATCCGCTTCGACATCGGCGCGACGGACTACGATCTCCGGCACGTCCGCATGGCCAGCGGTATCGTGCCCACTGTCACGGTGGAAATTCCGGCCGTGCCCGAAGAGGAGGAGCGGCTGCTCCAACTTCTGCCCGGGCTGCATCAGGCAGGGGTTTCCCACCTGAACCTGCACCAGTTGCGCCTGACTCCGCACAACGCGCGCAATCTGCTCGAACGCGACTACACCTTTGTGCACGGCCCCAAGGTCACGGTCCTGGAATCAGAGATGTGCGCCCTGCGTCTGGTGGCCGCCAGCGCCGGGAATGACCTGCCCCTGGCCGTCAACTACTGCTCCTTCGTCTACAAGCACCGCTTCCAGGCCGCGGCCAGCCGTGCTCGCTTCGGGCCGCGGCTCCTGGATGACCACGAGGCCCTGACCGCCAGCGGCTTCATCCGCACCGTGCAGATCCGGCGGCACAACACGGATTCGTGGATCGTCTCGAACCTGGACCGCCTCGAAACCCTTGAGGCTGGAGACGAGGCCCGGGTCGGCTATGCGGCCGGCTTTCTGCGCGGCCAGGCCAATCCCGGCCTGCGGCACCAGACCGTGCCCGTGTCGCCGGATTTCCAGGTCGTGCTCGAGCGCCACGCCGCCCGGACGCCCCAGAACACGAATGCTGCCAACCTAGCCCGCACCCTGAACGAACCGCCTCAGAATCCAGGGCTGTCCGGACCATGCAGCCCTGTTGTGGAGGAGTCCTGGGAATGGATCACACCAGGACTCGGGCCGTATTTCTGAACCGTCCCCGGCATTGCCAGGCTGGCGGGCTTTTGAGACAATGCTGCATATTCGTCGATCAGGAAGGAGGATATCATGCGGATTCTGCTCCTTGCACTCATTCTGCTGGCTGCCTGCGCTCCAGCCCCCTTGTCCAGCCTCTACCAGCCAGAGGCCGGAGAAGTTTTTCTGTGGCGTTCCGAGCCCGTGCCTATTGACCCCGACTGGCAGTATGTGGGCTCGCAGAAGGTCACCGTGCGCGGCACGGTCTGGAATTCGCACCTCGCCCCGGCGGACGAGATTCAGACCTTGATTTTTGTCCGCGGCGGCCAGGACGCGCCGTCGATCCTCCTGCTCTCGCGGGTGATCAAGACCGGACAGACTGAAATTTTTTCCGTCCTGGGCGGCAGCAAGACCCTGGTCCGGGATCTGCCCTACCGCGAGACCCGTTACGGCCTGGCCTCGGAAACAACCGACCCGGAATACCGACGCTATTTCGAGGTGATACGCGAAGCCGGGCTGGTTCCGGCTCCGACCTACGGCGTGCGAATTCTGGACCGCCTGCCCTTGGACACGGCCTTGGTGCGGATCATGGAGCTGACCCCGGCAAAGGTGAACGCCGACATGCCGCCCTTTGGCAAGCTCTATCCCCAGGAGAAGCTGGAAGTATTGCCCCGGTCGTTTTTCTGAGAACCTCCTCGTCTAGAGAGGCAACAAAAAAACCCCTGGAATGTTCCAGGGGTTTTTTGTTGCCTCTCTAGACGCCGGAAACGCGGCCCGGCCGGGCAGAGTCCCGTCATAATGCGTTCTCAACGCTGGCGCGGGGCCTTGCGCGCCTCCACGTAATGGGCCGCGGCCAAGGCGGCCACGCAGCCATCGGCCGCGGCCAGGACGATCTGGTTGGCGTACTTCTGGCGCAAATCGCCCACGGCGAAGATGCCCGGCAGGTTGGTTTCGCACTTCTCGTCGGTGACGACATAGCCTGCGGCGTTCATTTTCACCCCGGACGGCACGAGGCCGTTGTTGGGAGAAAAGCCGACGAAGATGAAGACGCCGTCGGTTTCGATCCGCCGCGTCTCCCCGGTCTGCACGTTCTTGGCGTCCACGTGGGTCACGCCCTGTTCGTTCGCCGCGATGTTTGTGAGCACGGAACTGAGCACCAGGGTGATGCGCGACTCGGCAAAAACCCGCTGCTGCAGGATGCGGCTGCCGCGAAACTCGTCGCGGCGATGCACCAGATAGACCTGGGTGCAAATCTTGGACAGGTACAGGGCGTCTTCCAGGGCCGTGTCTCCACCGCCGACCACGACCACGGTCTTGCCGCGGAAGAAGAAGCCATCGCAGGTCGCGCAATAGGACACGCCCTTGCCGTACTGCTCGATCTCCCCCGAGACGCCCAGCTTGCGGGCCGATCCGCCGGCGGCCAGGATAACTGCATGGGCGTTCAAACGGGTGCCGTCGCCCAGAACCACCTCGTGATAATCCACCCCCGGCTCCACGCTTTTGACCTCGTTTTCCCGGATGTCGAGGTTGTAGCGTTTGGCGTGATTCAGAAACCGTTCGCACAGTTCAAACCCGCCGATCTCCTCGATGCCGGGGTAGTTCTCTACGCACTCGCTGAGAGAGATCTGGCCGCCGATGACCCCTTTCTCCAGAAGGACCGCGCGGCGCCGAGAGCGCGCCGCGTACAGCCCGGCCGCCAGGCCAGCCGGCCCTCC
>CAZPSN010000019.1:0-34452 GCA_964589645.1 uncultured Desulfovibrionaceae bacterium | reverse complement strand
GATGCCGGGGTAGTTCTCCACGTCCTTGGTCAGGGCGATCTGCCCCCCGGGCATGCCCTTCTCGATCAGGACCGCATCCAGGGCCGCGCGCATGGCGTAGATCCCGGCGGACAGTCCGGCCGGCCCGCCGCCGACAATGATCAGATCATGGATGTGTTGTTCCACCGCGTTCTCCTTTGGCTTGGGCCGCTTCAGACCGTGGCCTCTTTGTTGTCTTTCATGCCGAAATCGGCCAACCCCCGGGCCAGGGCCGTGAGCCGCGCATCCGCCAGGGCGTAGACGCTGCCCACGGGGTAGGACCCGTCCTTTTTGCGTTCCCCGGCCTTCTTTCCGGTCAGAATCGCGATGCCTTCCTCGATGGTCGCCACGGCCCAGACGTGAAAACGCCCCTGACGCACGGCGTCGACCACTTCATGCTTGAGCATGAGGTCGCCCACGTTGGCGCGGGGAATGACGACTCCCTGCTGGCCGGTCAGGCCTTTGGCCTTGCAGCAGGCGAAAAATCCCTCGATCTTGTGATTGACCCCGCCAATGGCCTGCACCTCGCCGTTCTGGTTGACCGATCCGGTCACGGCGATGCCCTGCCTGATGGGCACGCCCGAAAGACTCGACAGCAGGGCATACATCTCCGTGGACGAGGCGCTGTCGCCATCGACCCCGGAATAGCTCTGTTCGAAGGCGATGGACGCGCTCATGGCCAGGGGTTTGTCCTGGGCGAACATTTTGCGCAGATACCCGCCAAGGATGAGCACGCCCTTGTTGTGGGTGCTGCCCGACAGGTCGGCTTCACGCTCGATGTTGATGATCCCGGCCTTGCCCATGGACGTGGCCACGGTGATACGGCTCGGCTTGCCGAACATCATGTCGCCCATGCTGTACACGGCCAGTCCGTTGATCTGGCCGACCTTGGCGCCGTCAATGTCGATCATGATGGCGCCACGGTCGATCATGTCCTGGATTTTCTTCTCGATGAGATCCGAACGATGGATGCGGGCCTCCAAAGCCCGGCTGACGTCCTGGCCCTGAACCGTGTCCCGGTGGTCCTGGGCCGCGAAATAGTCTGCCTCCATGAGCAGATCCGTCAGGCGGGGAAAGGTCGCGGCCATCTTCTCCTGCCGACCGCCCATGCGCACGGCCTCTTCCACCAAGGCGGCCACGGCCGAACGGTCAAAGGGCCGCATGTCCTGCTCCCGGCACTGGGTGCGCACGAAGCGCGCAAACTGCAGCACGGCTTCGTCGGTCTTGTCCATGGTCGAATCGAAATCCGCGCGGACCTTGAATATTTTCGGCACATCCTCGTCGTAGCGCAAAAGCAGGTGGTACATATACGTGTCGGCCAAGAGGATGACCTTCACCTCCATCTCGATGGGCTCGGGCTTCATGGACGAGGTGGTGAAAAGATAGAAGGGATCGTAGGTCTGAATCTCCATCTTGCGACTTTTGAGCGCCCTCTTGAGGGACTGCCAGACCCCCGGTTCCATGATGGCGTCCAGCAGGTTCAGCACCAGGTAGCCACCGTTGGCGCGGATGAAGGACCCGGCCTTGATCTTGGAGAAATCCGTGCGCCACACCCCGCTGCGGTCGACGATGCGCTCGATGCTGCCGAACAGGTTGCGATAGGTGGGGTACTCCTCGACGATGATCGGCGGCCCTGACTGCAGGGAATTGTCCACCAGGACGTTGACGGAGTACTGCTCGAAGGGGTCTCCCACGGGCATGGAACCCTGGACGCCCTCCTGGTTGAAGAAGATGGCGATGTTTTCGACCATGTCGTCGATCATGTGCAGCAGATGCTGGTGCAGCGTGTCGACGGCGAACTCCTGTTTCAAGGGAGCGATGAGGTCCGCGGCCAAGCCTTCGAACATGAGCCGGTCGGCTTGGCGGTTCTTTTCCTGGATCTCCTTCTGCAGGCTGCGGATCTGCAAAAAGATGGAATCTATCTCTGTCTTGATCTCGGCGTGCTTGGCCTTGATCCGCTCGAATTCGTCCTGGGGAAAGCGGCCCTTCTCGACCATCTGTTCCAGCTTGAGCATGGACGTGGGTTCGCCGTCGACCATGGGCATGACCTCGGGCGGCTGCCCCTGACGACCCTGGAACGTGACCAGGGCGAAACCGGCCTCCTTGACCTGCTTTTCCAAATTCATGAAGAAACTGGCCGTCTTCTTCTCGTAGACCTCGGCGATTTCGTTCTTGCGGGCCATGTAATCAGGGCTCTCAAAGAGTTTGGGCACCTCTTTCCTCAGCTCCTCGACCAGGGCCTGCATGTCTTTTTTGAGCTTGGCGCCCTGGCCTGGACCCAGACAGACCAGGATCGGCGCTTCGGGATTCTTGAAATTGTTCAGATAGCACAAATCACCAGGGATGCCGTCACCTGCCGAAGCCTTGGCCAAGACCTTCCTGACCGCGTCCATGCGGCCGGTGCCCGGAGCGCCGGTGACCAGAATGTTGTATCCTGGCCGCCGGATGCCCATGCCAAAGGAAAGGGCCTCCACGCCCCGGTCCTGACCCAGGATTTCGTCCAGGGGCTCAAGCTCGTCGGTGGTCGTGAACGGCAGGAGGGTCGTGTCGAGAGTCCATCGCAGGACTTCGGGCGTCAATCTCGCTTTTTCACTCATGGCTGCCTCGTTCGTGATGGTTCTCATCCACGTGAACTTCGATCGCGTCCGTCCTTCTGGACTTGGGCAGGACAATACGCAGGACCCCGCCGACATAACGGGCCGTGATCTGATCCGCCCGGACCGGACAGGACAAGAGCACGGAGCTGAAGAATCCCTGCCGGGCAATGCCCATGCCCGCCCCGTTCCGGAACTCTTCGACCTTGTCTCCGGAAATGGACAACCGCCTTCCGGCCATGGTCACCCTGATCGTGGCCGGGTCGAGCCCGGGCGCGCGGGCCGTGACCACCACGACATCCTTCTCGCTGACCACACGCAGATCCGGCTCGCAGCGCAGGAGGCGCAGATCCACCGGACTGCAGAAGTCGCGCACCAGGCAGTCGAACAACTCGTCCATGTCGTTTTTGAGCTTGCCCAGCTCCGCACGGTGCCAGTGACTCAGATTGGACATAACCCCTCCGCTTCAGCAGCGTTTTCAGGCCGGATCAGATCGCGGAAAAGAACGTCGAGTGCGTGATGTTTCCGGGATCGCCGATGGCAAGAATATCGTCCCCGGAAGCTGTTCGGTCAAGTCCGGCCTCCAGGTCGCCGCGCAGCTTGGCAAGGCCATGCAGGCGCTGGGCATGGTCGAAATCGACGATCAGCAAACGAGCCCGCTGGTGGACTCGGCGGGGAGCCGGCAAGCGGGCGAAACGGTTCTGACGCGGCCCATGCAACAGACGGGAGCGGTCCAACAGCGACGCCACGTGGTCAAGAGCCGGGCCCGACTCACGCAGCCAGGCATCCCAGGCCAGGAGCTTGTGCCCCACCCCTCCCGGACCGGCCAGTCGTAGATCCGCGTCCTGGTACCGGCGCAGGAAAAAAAAGACACACGCGCCGTCAGGGCCAAGCGCCACCAGATCGATCCGCCCAGGCCCCAGCGGTGCGTCAATGGCCAGGATGGCCCCATGACGCAGAAAAAGCCGGTCCAACACACTCTGGCGGCGATCAGCGTGCTGGCAGGCCCGGCGACGGACCTGCGCATAGGACCGCCCCAGTTCTTCCAGGGAATTGACCCAGGCGGGCTCCGGCGCGAGGCCATCCTCGCCAAGGACGGCACGGCCGCCAGGATGAAAACGCAACAGCCAGGCCGGATCGATGCGGCAGTGCAACGATTGGCCGCGCGGCTCGACGGTCAGCAGGACATTGCCGCGCAGGCGGACCTCGATGCTGTCCACATCGACCCGCAACACGGTTTCAGGATCCACGACGATCCGGCTCCACCAATTGTCGGCAACTGCGGCCAGGGCATTGCACTGCTGGCAGAGCCGCTCCCAGGGGGCTTCGTGGTCAGGATGAAAAAGGGAATCCATGATGCGTCACAGACTGTGGCGGTGGTCCTGGTCCGCCTCCTCGGCATGGTCCAAGGCTCCAGGCTCGATCTCGACCTGGACCAGATCCCCGAGATTCAACCCCAGAGCGCGGAAAGTCTCCAGCGGCATGTGCACGCCCAGCGGCAGTCCCAGATCCACGGTCACGGAGATGCTTTCGCCCTCCAACCGAGCCCGGATCAGAGGGCCCCGGTTGCGACCCGGACCAGCGGCCGGGGTGATGCGTACTCCTTCGGGATCGATGAACACCCGCCCCCGACCCTGAACGGGGCCGGCCACTTCCACCACAAAACCCTCGGTGATCCTGCACTCATACCGTCCCGGCCGGTTCTGGAAACGACAGGCAAAGGCGTTGGACAAAGGGCGGGAAGCCAAGCGCCCGGCCTCAAGACAAATGACCTCCGGGCACAAGGCCCCGGCCTGAAAGCGGTTGTGCGTACACAACACGATGGTCGTCTCCCGGCTGTCACGCAGATCGGCGATAACCTGTTCGATGACGATACGATTCTGGACATCCACACTGGCTGTCGGCTCGTCCAGAAGAAGCACCCGTGGGGCATAGGCCAGGGCCCGGGCCAGGGCCACCCGCTGCGTCTCACCCCCGGACAGGCGCGGGGCGTACGCATCGATCAAATGAAGCAAGCCGACCCGATCCAAAGCCTCGCACACGCGCCGTTCAAGGGTTGACTCGGAATGTCCGCGCTGCCGCAATCCAAAAGCGACATTCTCGCGCACGCTGCGGCTGAACATGACCGGATGCTGCTCCACGAAGCCGACCTGCTGCCGCAAGGGACGCAGGTCCCGTTCGTGCCAGCGTACCGGCTGTTCCATGAAACGGACCTCGCCGCCATGGGGAGACAGCAGAAATCCCAGAATGGAGAGCAGGGTGGATTTACCGGCCCCGTTGGAGCCTTGCAGGGAGTAGGTTCTCCCCGCCTCCAGCCGCAGATCGTCCACGTCCAGGATCGACCGCCCGCCGTACATCATGCGCACGCCCCGCAGATCATAAAGACTCACCGCTGGGTCCTCCCCTGGGCATAGGCCAGCAGCATGTTCACCGCCAGACTGATGCACAGCAGCACGAGCCCCAGGGCCAGAGCGAGCACAAACTCACCCTTGTCGTACTCCAGGGCCATGGCCGTGGTCATGGTTCGCGTGAACCCCTTGGCGTTGCCGCCGAGCATCATCGATATGCCGATTTCGGAGATGACCCGCCCGAAGGCAGCCACCACGGCGGCCATGATGGCGAAGCGGGCTTCGCGCAGAATGACCAGGGAGACCTGCCAGGGAGAGGCGCCCAGGCTGATTGCCGTGCGCCGATAGCGGTCGTCGATGCGGCCCACCGCGGCGATGGTGAAGGCCACCACAATGGGGGTGATAAGCACGATCTGGCCAATGATCATTGCCTTCTGGGTATACAACCAGCCCAGGGCTCCGAGCAGGCCACGCCGAGAGAGCAGCGAATAGATCAGCAGTCCGATGACCACCGTGGGCAGAGCCAGCATGGTGTTGAAAAAGGTAATGACGGCCTGCTTGCCCCGAAAGGAAGCCAGACCAATGAAGAATCCGGCCGGCACTCCCGCCAGGCAGGCCAGCAGGGTGGACCAGATGCTGACGTTGAGTGACACGCCCACAATGAAGAGCAGTTCCCTGTCAAAGCTGGCCACGAGGCCCAAAGCGGACCAGAAGCTGTCCAGGAAGAACATGTCGAAAAACCTCTGTGCGTATGCTCCAATGCAAAAAACCGTCCCGCCTGGGCCGGCGGGACGGACGTTGATCAATCAGAGGGTGCCGACCGCCAACTACTTCGCGTCGGGGAAGAAGAGCTGCTTGTCAAGCAGCTTGTAGTCGCCGATGACTTTCTGCCCGCGTTCGGATACCAGCCATTTGGCGAATGTCTCGGCCAAATCGATACGCACATGGGGATGCTTGGCGGGATTGACCGGAATCACCCCGTAAGGGTTAAAAAGCGTCTCGGCGCCTTCGCTGATGGGCTCAAGCCGCAGGCCTTCGGGGCGGCCGTACTTGTACTGAATGTAGGTGCCGCGGTCGGTGATGGTATAGCCCTGCTTCTCCTCGGCAAAGGTCAGGGTCTTGCCCATGCCCTGGCCGATGGACATGTACATCTTCATGCCATCAGGATGGACCGCCTTGAACTTCGTCTCCTTGTCCTGGGACATGAACACGGCGTCCTCGTCCTTGAGCGGCAGCCCCGTGGCTTTCCAGAGGTCCTGCTCCTTGGCGTGGGTTCCACTGTTGTCGCCGCGGGACACAAAAACGGCCTCTGACTGGGCGATCTTCTTCATCGCTTCGACGGCGTCACCGGTCTTGGCACCGGCCGGGTCTTTCTCCGGACCGATGACCAGGAAGTCATTGTACATGACATAATACCGCTTGGTGCCGAACCCGTCGGCCACGAACTTCTCCTCGCGGGCCGGATCGTGCACGAAGATCACGTCAACATTGCCGTCGACACCGTCCTTGATGGCCGCGCCGGTACCCTTGGCCATGACCTTGACCTCGATACCCGTGTCCTTCTTGAACTCGGGCAAAAGGATGTCGAGCAACCCGGAAGACTCGGTACTGGTGGTGGTCGACATCTTGAGTACCTTGTCCTCGGCCTGGGCCGGGGCCCAGATGGCCAGCATGAGGCAAATCAGCATAAATGCGCGCATGGATCCTCCTGTGTCTGTGTGAAAATTGACATATGCTCGATTTCATATGTCAATCTTGACACAGACACAAGAGAAAACGAGACGCGTGGATCAGTTGAGGATTGTTCCGACGGAAGGCCGCACCTGTGCGCCGAGACCATCCCCTTCCTTGGCTGATTGGCGGACCGCAGGCAGGATGAAGTCGGACGAAGCCAGGGCCACGCCGTCGCTGGCGCGCAAGACCCGGGCATTGACGTAAATTTGGCGCTCGATGACGGTAAAGGTTCCGACCAGGACGGAATAGGCGGACACGTCGGTGTTGATCTCACCCACATTCCGGGACAAGGCGAACACCCCCGCCTCAGGGCGAACGGCCAGCTGATCCGAACGCAACTGGATCTCGGTCACGGAATAGCCGACCTGACTCAGCCGCGAAGCGACCTGTTCGGACAACAACCGGCCAAGATCGCTGCTTTTCTCCACGTTGGCGGAATCGACGAAGGATGCGGCCAGCATGGGATAACCCGCCACGCCGCTGCCAGACATCTGGCTGTGCAAATGGTCCGCGGCCGAGTAGGCCGTATTCAGGATTTTGGGATTTGCGGGGGCCTCGGGCGTTCCCGAAAAAAAGGGGAGATGGACGCACCCGCTCAAAACGAGGCCCATCATGGCCACTAGCAGTCTGGACATAACCAAACCTCCGGAGAAAAATGCCGACTGCAGACAAGCAAGCACGCCCCGTGCCAAGACTCGTCGGCCTGGCCTTAAGTTTTCTCCAACCCGGCCGATATCCTGATCATGGGTAAAAACAATTTCAAGGAACCTGCCATGCGCATCGTCACCGTCCTGGCTCTCATGAGCCTCTTGGCTGCCTGCTCCACGACCGTCGTGAGCCCTGGCGCCTCGTCCCTGGTCACGGCCCAGGCCCCCCTGCCCTCGGGATACCTGCTCAGTACGCAGCCGACCATGCAGGCCATGTCCCACTGGGAGAGCCTCGCGGAAAAGGTGGCCGAGAACTGCGCCAAGGCCGTCGACCACTTCGCCCCCGACGGGGGGCTGCGCGTGTACGTGGCCGCGGCAGGTACCACGCCTTTCGCCAAGGCGTACCGCGAATTTCTGCTGACCCGCCTCGTGGACTACGGAGTGCCCGTGTCCTTCAGCCCAGAAAACGCGGCCATCCTGGAAACAGGGACCCAGGTCGTGGCCCACCAACGCGCCCTGGCCCAGACCCCTTCCGGCCGCAGAACGGTCGTCGAGCCGGGCTTCGTGCAAGGCAAGGACGCCCAGGGCAGGTATCTTCCGTTGCCTGTTGTGGCCGAGGAAAGCGGCGCCTTCAGCAAAGAGGCCTCGAACACGGAGATTCAGGTCACTTCCGCCCTCATCCATCAGGAGGCGTACCTGTATCGCGATTCGAGCACCTTCTACGTCAACGCCCAGGACTGGGCGCATTACCAACTGCAGGCCCCTCCCGGCACCGTTGAACTCAAGCATTTCACCCTGGTGCGTCAATGAGGGGCATTCTATCCATCCTGATAGCCCTGTTTTGCCTAGCCCCCCTCTCGGCCAGGGCAGAATGCCAGGCATCGCGCATCGAGGCGCTCTGCGCCGGACTGGCCGAAAATCTGAACGCAAACTTGCAAGTCCGCCTGGACCGAACCGCGCCCCTGGTCACCGCGCCCTTCGCGAACCTGCATGACCTCGCGAGCACCTCGCCTCTGGGCACGATTCTGGCCGAGGAACTGGGCAACGCCTTTGCCCGCTACGGCTACGCCGTGACCGACCCCCGCGCCTTCGCCCCCAGCGCTTTCAGCCGCAAGGAGCACGGCGAAACCGCTCTTTCCGCCAATGCGGACCTGACCGGAAACCAGCCCGGCGCCCGGCATATACTGACCGGAACCTACGCCCTGGCCGACGGAGGAGTCCGCGTCTGGGCCCGCATCGTACAGACATCGGACCATTCCGTCCTGGCCGCAGCCAGCTGCCGGTTACGCCTGACAACGGAAGTCCACGGTCTCATGGCCAGCACAAATCCCCGCGCAAAGACGCCGCAGGATCAAGCGGCGCTGCTCAATCCCAAGAAAAAGCCCGACGCCAAGCGCATCCAGCAGGCCCTGGCCGCGCAGGGCCTCTACACATCCAAAATCGACGGCGTCTGGGGCAAAAAATCCAAGGCGGCCCTGGCCCGATTCCGCGCTTCCCTGGCCCTTCCGGCCACTCCAACCTGGGATCACGCCGCCCAGGCCGCCTTGCTGCCCGCACCCTGAGACACGCGGAACCACTCGACCCGTCCTTCTTTTACATAATATTCTTGAATTATATTGACTGCGCGACAGATCATCTCTAGATGACTCGCGTATTGGAACGACATTCATAAAATTTGTACTTTTCATGAATATTGAGGATTGCCATGCGCGAGATCACCCTGTTTCTACATTCCCAAAAAATCCAGCGGCCCAAACCCGTTCTGTCCTTGACCATCAAGGGGTTGCTCCGAGGTTTCAGGGCCGCCCTGACGGCCATCAAGAGCTTTTAGGACGGCCAGCCGCCATCCGCAAAAAAGGCCGGGCTGCGCAAAGCAACCCGGCCTTTTTACGTCGTTCCAACACCCCGCTGCTACTGACCAAAACAGGAAGCCTGGGAATACTCGACCCGGTCCTTGTATTCCGCCTGCTTGCCCCGATTCCACATCTTGACCGGACGATAATACCCCACCACCCGCGTGTAGACCTCCGTCTCCTGCCCGCAGCGCGGACACGTGGCCTGCTCGCCGGTCAGATATCCGTGATCCTTGCAGACCGAAAAGGTCGGCGTGACGGAGATGTAGGGGATTTTGGTCTGGGTCAGGGCGCGGACGATAAAACCTTTCAAGGCCGTTGTGTCCGGCACGGATTCCCCCAGAAAACTGTGGAATACGGTCCCGCCCGTGTACATGGGCTGCAAGCGGTTCTGGTGCTCCAGGGCGGAAAAGACATCCGCCGTGTGCCCGACGGGCAGCAGGGTAGAGTTGGTGTAGTAGGGCACTCCGTTGCCCGAAGCATGAATGTCGGCGTAGAGCTTCTTGTCGATCTTGGCCAGGCGGTAGCTCGTGCCCTCGGCAGGCGTGGCCTCCAGGTTGTAGAGGTTGCCTGTTTCTTCCTGAAAACGGGTGGTCATGACCCGCAAATGGTCCAAGGTGCGAATCATGAGCCGGGTTCCGGCCTCGGTGTCGATGCCCTTGCCCAGGAGATTGAGGCAGGCCTCGTGTCCGCCCAGAATGCCGATGGTGCTGAAATGATTTCGGAACCCATTCGTGAGATAGCGTCTGGAAAAAGGGAACATGCCTTTGTCCATGTTGTCCGTGACCATCTTGCGCTTGAACTCCAGGGAGTCCTTGGCCAGGGACGCATATTCGCCGACCAGATCGAGGAAATCCTCCTCGCCCTGGGCCAGGTAGGCCAACTTGGGCAGATTCAGAGTGACCACGCCGATGGAGCCGGTCAGGTCGCCCGCGCCAAAAAGACCGCCCGTGCGTTTCTTCAGTTCGCGCAGATCCATCTGCAACCGGCAGCACATGGAACGCACATCCTCGGGCTTCAAGTCCGAATTGATGAAATTCTGGAAATACGGAACCCCGTACCGGGCCGTGAGCTTCAACAGCAACTCCCCGACCTCGGTTTCCCAGGGAAAATCAGGAGTCACGTTGTAGGTCGGGATGGGGAAGGAAAAGATCCGGCCATGGTAGTCACCCTTGAGCATGACTTCCAGAAAGGCCCGGTTGATCATTTCCATTTCCACGGAGAAATCGCCAAAGGTGCTGTCCTGCAGTTTGCCACCGATGATGGCCGCCTCGGACGCAATGTGCGTGGGCGGAGTCAGATCAAAGGTCAGATTGGTGAACGGACTCTGCCCGCCCCAGCGCGAGGTCGTGTTCAGATTGAACACGAACTTCTGCATGGCCTGCTTGACCTCGTCATAGCTCAGATTGTCGTGCCGGACGAGCGGCGCCAGATAGGTGTCCACGTTGTTGAAGGCCTGCGCACCGGCCCATTCATTCTGCAAGGTTCCCAAAAAATTGACCATCTGCCCCAGGGCCGCATCAAAATGCTTGGGCGGTCCGGAAGAACAGCGCCCCTCGAGGTTGAAGCCTTCAAGCAGAAGGTCCCGCAAGGACCAGCCAGCGCAATACCCGGCCAGGCCGAATGAGAGGTCGTGGATGTGAAAATAGCCGTGTTCATGGGCCTGCCGGACTTCCTCGGGATATTTTTCCAGGGAGTAACGGGCCTGCACGGAACCGGACAGATGCAGCATCAGCCCCTGAAAGGAATGGGCCATGTTGGCGTTCTCGCTGACACGCCAATCGGACTTGTCCAGATAACTGTCGATGGTCTCGGTCACATCCAGGAAGGTCTCGGTCTGACTGCGGATGGCCCGCCTCTTCTCGCGATACACGATGTAGCGCCGGGCGACATGATACAGACGAGACTCCATGAGCACCTGCTCGACGGTATCCTGAACCAGTTCCTGTTCAGGCATGGGCTGGTCCTCAAGTTTGGCTTCGACCTTCCCGGCGAGGCGCTTGGCCAGGATCGGATCCTTGATGCCACTGGCGTTGAGGGATTTGAGAATTGCCTGGGCAATCCTGTCCACGGACCAGGATTCGACACGGCCATCACGTTTGACAATCTGCTGAGGCATGCACACTCCAATATAGTTCGTTCGAAGGGAATCAGGAAAAATCGTCACTGCTTCGAGGCGGCACAAATTCCTGAAAATGCAGAGGCAGGCCCTCTGGCATTTGAGCCCGGGTCGCATCCAAATCATCGCGGGTCAGACTCGGCACCCTGGTGCAGCGAAAATACATGCGGCCAGGATATGCGCGGGCCAGGGCAAAGACCTCTTCCAGGGCGTCACGGGCCGCCTCCGCAGTCACGGTCTGCCCGGTCAACGCCGGATACATGGACCAGGGCCCCTTGACGTCCACGGCCACGACCTGGGCCAGTCCGGCCTCGAGCACGCGAGCCAGGACGCCAGGGGCGGAGCCGTTGGAGTCGAGTTTGACCGGCAGGCCAGTCGCGGCCAGATCCAGGAGCAGTTCGTCCAATCCAGCCATGCAGGTTGGCTCCCCTCCGGACAGGGTGATTCCGTCCAGCCAGGGCTTCCGGCGGCACAAGTCGTCCAGGACAGTTTCCCGGTTCAGACTCCGCAACGTTTGCCATTTCCAGGCCAAAGCCGCGTTGTGGCAGGTCGGGCAGCGCAAATTGCATCCGCCGGCAAAAAGCACGCACGTGATTTTACCCGGCCAATCGCAAAGGCTCACCGGCACCATGCCGCGCACGCGTTCCCACGGACGGGTCGTGCCAGCCATGTTCGCTCGAAGGTGTTGTGACGTTTCTCTGAACAACTCAACGCCCTGCATCCGCGTGCAGAGAGTTAAGAGAATTGCTTCAGGCAGGTTTTCTGGCTTGCCCGGTCCACGCGGCCACCCCGAAGAAATGGCTGCGCGACAACGGGATTACAGTGGCGGGACCGCCCCGGACTTGCACCGGATTCCCATGCTCCTGAAGTAGTTTCGCAGAACAAAACAAGCTTTAGGACATCCCGACATCGGGATCAACCAAAACCTTTTCCACAGACGCGTGCCGCACATGTTGATGACGGCATCAATCCTATGACGACGCACGGTTGCAACGCAAAAAATTCCAAGCAGCCACTGGCAGGACCACAGAAAAAATCGCGGCCAAGACCAGGAAGGCCATGGCCAGACCCTGGCTGTCCGCAAGCAGGCCGACCAGCGGCCCTGTCAACACGAACCCCAGGCGAAAGGCGAGACTGTGCAGGGACAGGATGCTGGCCCTGTTGGCTCTGCTGCTCTGGGCCTGCAACCTGGAGCGCATCAAAGGCCCCTGCAAACCGCGCATGGCCGTAAGCAAATAGTAGAAGACGAATCCCCACACGGCCGTGATGGTCCCCAGACCCAGATACGCGACAACGATCATGGCAAGGAAAAGGCCCTGCATTCCCGCCGCGCTCATTTTTCCCTCAAGACGGTGACTGCTGGCGGCGGCCAACGCCACGACCAGGTTCGCTCCGGCCCAGACTGGTCCGAACCAGGCCACGGGCACTCGGCATGCCTGCATGTAGGGCTGAATGAGCCAGACCATGTAGAAGGACGCAAGGCCAAGAAGCATCCCCGTGATGATGGTCGTCCGAATGGCCGGATTTTCCCGGAAGGCGAACCTGCATACTCGCAGGGCCTCGGCCAGATGAGAGGTGACGGGACCGCCGCTTTCAGCCGGAGGCTCCTTCAAACTCAGACACAGCCCCAGGGCCAGGGTCCAGATCCCGATCTGAGCCACGAAAGGCAGCAACGGCCAATGGGCATACATGAGTCCGGCGAAGAGCGCTCCGCCGGCCTCGCCCACCTGGGCCCAGCCAACCATGCGGCCGTCGCAGCGGGCATAGAGATCAACCCTGCCCTCGGCCCGCAGCGTTTCGAAAAGAAACGCCGTGTCCGAACCGCTGATAAAGGCATAGGAGACGCCCAGCAGCAGTTCCGCCACCAACACTTCTCCAAACGTCGCGGAGGCCAGATACCAGCCCCACCCCATGATGCCGAAAACACAGGCCACAATCAGGGCGCAGCGATATCCCAGGCGGTCGCTCACGTATCCGGATGGGTACTCCATGACCACGCTGGCCAGGGAGAAAAAGACCTGCAGGGTCAGAATCTCGCTCAGGGTCAGACCGATCTCGTCCTTCCAGAACAGGGTGATGATGGCCATGGGAAAGAGGGTCATCTTCAGGGCCGCGAAGACATTGAGCGTGAACAATGTACGTCGCAGCCCATGCTCACCGCTGTCTTCAACCATCAACTCCCCCTTTGCCAGTCCGGACGTGCCGGAAAAGGGCTCGATCTGCTACTTCTTGAGGAGAGGACCAAAGAATCGCCCCGCCCTGCCTGGCTTACCGACCAGTTGGGGCACCACGTCATTGAGACCATAAATGACTGGCAGGCTCAACCCGAAACTTGCGACCGTGACCAACGAACCTGCAAGAAAAACCATCCCCCCGTCAGCGGAAAGATTGGCCACGCACCATGCGGCAACGGGAGGATTGACAAAATGATAGAACACCCCGTTCAAGCCCAGCAGAATGAGCGCGTTGCGGCCGAGATATGCGAGCAGGGAAAGATTCTCGAGCACGTGTCCCAGAGCCAGGACAAGAACTGTCCCTGCCAGAGCGGTAAAAGGAAACCACAGGAAATGGCCATGCCCGGAGAGCAGAATGACCACCGCCTGCAGATACCGAAACGGCCCCTGGTTCAGATCAAAGGTGAAATGAACTGCGCCCAGGGCCACGAGGAAGATCGCCATGGCCCAGGGAGTCGAGGCGAAGATAGGCTGGCGGCTTCTGCCAAGCAACACGCCCACAAGATAAAAAGCATAAACCACGGGGACTTCATGCAAAAGCCAGAAGTTCATGCGTTCGCCGAAAAAGAAGTAGCGTTCGTTGAGTGCAAAGCCGGCGACATAACAGGCGAGCGCCGTCAAAAGAATCCTGGGCGTGGAGTTCAGAAACTTCTGCAGAAGGCGGTGCAGACACTCCACGCTGACCAGACACGCGACAAACCACAGCGGAATATTGAAGAGCGGAAAGCCCAGACACGTGGACACCGCCGCCAGGAAATACCCGCGCGCGGTTGACAGATCGACAAGCGGAAACCACCCCGTGCACACCAGGGACAGACTCGCCAGCAGAACACTGAAAAAAAGATAGGGCACGACGCGCGCGCAGAACGTCGACGTCACGAAGCTTCGGAGTGGAAGCGCAACGTCATTGATCCCCTTTGTCCACCCCGACAGG
The DNA here is from genome assembly GCA_964589645.1 of uncultured Desulfovibrionaceae bacterium. Lineage (GTDB taxonomy): Bacteria > Desulfobacterota > Desulfovibrionia > Desulfovibrionales > Desulfomicrobiaceae > Desulfomicrobium. The sequence continues at coordinate 19,971 of CAZPSN010000019.1, read as the reverse complement.
ATGAAAAACAGGATCATGTGAAACGAGTAGATCCACTTGTAGTGAACGGCAGCGGCCGGATTCTTGAGATACATGAGCTGTTCGACGAAGTGACCGTAATAGACGAACAAAAGTCCCAGAGCCCTGGCAACGTCTAACGCGTCCAGCCTTATCTTTTCCTCGTTCCTCATGACAACTCCTTGTGACAGTCGGACAGATCCAACCCGCAAAGCTTCGCCCAGCTGGCAACAACCCATACCAAAAACAGCCGTGTGTCACCCGCAAAAAAAAAGGCCCCGAAGGGCCTTTTTCTGGAATAACCAGCTCTACTTGTTCAGCTTCACTTCCTGGGGGAAGATCGGCAGATAGCGGTAGGACAAACTCATGACCAGGAAGCCGTAAGCCACGATCATGAGGGAAGTGGACCATTCGGCCCAGTTGGGCACGTATGAGGTCCAGCGGTCGAAGGGCATGACCGGGATGGCCAGGGCCTGAACCGTGAAGACGAAACGGTTGATGGTCACGCCGCAGGCTGCCAGGATGACGGCCAGATACATCAGGGCCGGCGTGTTGCGCACCCCGGGCAGGATCAGCATGATGGCAGGCAGCAGGCCGCCGATGACCAGTTCGCCCCACAGCCAGATGGTGCCGTAGCCGTATTCGCTGTTGTACATCTGGTCGAAGGTCAGTCCCATGCCGGGCAGAATGCCCTTGGCCCAGGCGTACGTATCGAGGATCTTAAAGAACATGTACACGCACAAAAGCAGCCCGGAGATCTTGCCCATGAGCTTCTTGGTCTCGTAACTGACCAGCTTGCGACCGGTGAGGGTTTCCATGAGTGTCGCACACAGCATGGTGAATCCGGGACCGGTGGCGATGGCCGAGGAGATGAACAGGAAAAACGTCCAGGGCCAGATGAAAAAGCCTTCGCGGAACACGAAGGGACGGCCGAAAAGCACCCCGTACATGCCGCCCAGGGAACCCTGGTGAAAGAAGGACAGGAAAGTGCCGATGCCCGCGAAGAGAGGCATGTACACGTGGAAATTGTGCGCAATGTGATGGCACAGCCGATTCTCGTTGATCTTGCGGTTCTCCAGGATGAGCGGCACGAATTCAATGATCAGCACTGTCAGGTAACAGGTGATGCAGAAAATGACTTCCGTCAGCATGGAGTGGACATTGGGATGCCAGTAGCCAAACCAGGCCCGTACGGGCTGCCCCACGTCCAGCACCAGGATCAGCATGGCCCCGGAGTAGCACAGAAACCCGACGATGACTGCCAGGTTGATGATGTTTTTGAGTTCGTCGATGCGGATGATGTAGCGCAGGAAGCCGGAGAAAAAAGCGCCGGCACCCAGAGCGATAACGGCCAAGTCAAAGGTGATCCACAGGCCAAACCCAAAGTAGTTGTCCAGGCCCGTCACCCCGATGCCAGTCCCCAGAACCTTGAACGCGCCGTATCCACCCCAGGCGAGGAAGATGCTGATCACGCCCAACCAGGCCAGGAACTTCCCAAGAGAACAACGTTCGACCCCCTCGGGCCAGTACGCGCTATCAGACATGTTCGCCCCCCTTGGCATTCTTCAGGTAGTTATCCCCGAGTTTTCTGACCCACTCGCGTTTGGAGTAGTAGTATACCTGCGGATCGGTGCCGAGCTTGGCCAACAGCCGGAAAGCGTGTTCGCTGGCAGCCATCTTGCTGACCTTGTGCTCGGGATTATTCAGATTGCCGAAGGTAATGGCTCCCGTCGGGCAGATCTCAGCGCAGGCTGGAATGTACGCGTCCTCGGCCAGTTCCGTCGGTTCCTCGCCGTTCATGCGAGCCTGCTCCTTGGCGGCCATGAAACGATGGTGACAGAACGTGCACTTCTCGACCACGCCGCGAGGCCGGGTCGATGTGAACGGGGTCAGGGTTTTCTCCATCCCTTCGGGCCAGATCGGATCAAACCAGTTGAAATACCGGGAGTGATACGGACAGGCCGCCATGCAGTACCGGCAACCGATGCAGCGGGGATAGACCTGACTGACAATACCACCCTCCTCGTCCTTGAGAGTGGCCACGACCGGACAAACCGTGGAGCAAGACGGCTTGCCGCACTGCATGCAGGGCCTTGGAAGATAGGCGACCTCGTGGTTGGGAAAGGACTCGTTGTTGGAGAGCTCGTATATGTTCATCCAGTCGTTGGTGCGCAGCTTGTTGCCCGCGTCGACTTCAGGGGGGAGATTGTTCTCCGCCCTGCAGGCCACGGTGCAAGCACCGCAGCCGGTGCACTTGTCGAGGTCGACAAGCATGCCCCATTTTACTTTGAATTCAATTGCTTTCATTGTGAATATCCTCTTATATTCTCCAGGTGCTCACGAAAATCTACGCCTTGCTGACAGCGACCCGAGCCGTGGTGAACCGGGACACCCCGGTCTGAACCTCGACTTCGGCAGCCAGCAGCTTGAAGACGTTGTCGCCCTTGCCTCTGGAAAAATCATCCCACGCAGTGTGTCCAAATCCCAAGGGAGCCACGATGGTATCGTTCATCACGCCTTCGAAGATGCGCACGCGGGCCTTGCATTCCCCATTCGAGACGGCGAGTTTGACCGCGTCGTCCTTCTTGAGGCCCAGATTCTTGGCCGTGGCGGCGTTCATCTGGACGTACATGTCCCTGCCAAGCATTTCATCGTAGCGAATTGCATTGGTATTGAATGGCGGAGTGGCGACCTTGGCACTGCCGACCTTGAGCTTGGACACGGGGACCAACGCCACGGTCTTGCCGTCGGCGGCTGGCACGGAGATTTCCTGCAGCGGGGTCGACCACAGAGCCAGGTCCTGGACCGGAAATTCTTCGCCGATCCAAGGCGCACCTTCAATCAGTTCATCATAGCCAGCACCCAGGGCTTCGGCCTTGGCCTTGACCACATCCTCGAAGGAGGCGAATCCGAGGTCCAGGCCGGCCGCGGTGGCAGCGGCCAAAACCACGTCGCCCGTGGGCTTGGTATCAAAGACAGGCTTGATGACGGGTGCTGCCACCGTGTAGTTGGGCTGTCCCGACCCGTAGGGCGAGTAGGCGTCATCAAGGCGTTCTAACGCGTAGCTGTCAGGCATGATCAGATCCGCCATGGCCGCGGTTTCATCCATGAAGGAACTGAAGGAAACCACAAAGCCGGCCTTGTCCAAGGCAGCCTGGACTTTGGACAGATTCGGCAGCGCGTAGGCCGGGTTGGCGTAGGCCAGCAGCAAAGCCGGGGCCTCGGTCGTGCCGTCAGCCACGGCGCCCAGGTAGGCAACCAGATCGTTGCCGAAAAGCGTCTTCATGTCTGCCGCGGACGCAATGACTTTGGGTGACCAGGACAAAACGCGCACGCCGCCGGCCTGATTGATGCGCTCCAGCAGCAGGTTCAGGCACATTCCCGCAGCCATCTCGAAGGCGCCCAGACCCTGTCCGGCTCCTGCGGCGGTCAGCACCAGCGGACGACCGGCTTTGACCAGTTGCTGGGCCAGACCCTTCATGACCTCGACGGAAACGCCCGTAATTCCGGCAACCTTTTCCGGGCCATACGCGGTCTGCGCAAACTTTGCGAAATCAGCGAATCCGCGCCAAGAGGAACGGTCACGCCCCTCGCCGGCGATGATGGCCGCGAGGCCCATCGCCAGGACAGGTTCCGTCCCGGCAGCACAGGGAATCCATCCGTCGGATACGGCGGCCGTGCCGTTTTGGACAGGCCCGACGTAGATGAACTTGCCGCCCTTTTCACGGCTGGCAGCAAAAGCTTTGCCGTTGCGGGCCACGTTGCCCCAGGAACCCAGGACGTCAGCTCCGAGCATGAGCACGCAATCAGCGTTCTCGATGTCATAGCCGACCTGCCCTTCGCCCCCGAGCAAAGCCAGGGCCTTGGCCGCCACGGCACCTTCCCCGGGCATGAGAAAGGACTTGCCGGACCCGGCCTTGCCCACCAGACCCGAGAGCACCTCGGTCACGGACCCAGTATCGTCGGCGCTGATCATGGCCATGTTCGCGCCAGCGGCCTTGATCTTCTCGACAAGCAGGCCTTCGGCCTCTTCCCAGGTGATATCCTTGAACGAATTGCCGTCCTTGACCTTGGGATTCTTGACGCGCGAAGGGCTGTACAAAAGATTTACGCTGGCCGCGCCCAAAGGACAGATGCCACCGAGACTCAGCGGATGGTCAGGGTTACCCTCGGCCGCCACGGGCCTGCCGGCGACAGTCTTGACCTGGATGCCGTATGCATCCGAGCCCAGCTTGCACAGGGAGGGAACCATCTTTATTTCACCGTAGTTCAGTCTGGGGATCCAGGGCCAGTTCTGGGTCCAGATGGACACGTCGTCCAGGGTTTTCCAGATCACGGGAGTGAAGAGGCTGCCTACGACGCCGCCGGCCACCAAAGATATAAAGCTTCTTCTATCGAGTCCCATCGTATATCCACTCCTCTTATTTATGGCACACAAAGCAGGCGTTGCTGGCGCCATTCTTGGCATGGCATTCTTCGCACTGCCACATCTTCATGGTGTCCTTGCTGTAGCCCGAGAGTCTGTTTTCGTAGTAGACGGGCGGGGTGCTCATCGTGGCCACGTCTGGATGACAGGACGTGCAATCCTGGTCCTTGTGCGCGATGTGGGAGAAGTAGACATTGTCGGGCTGCGTCTGGTACTTCAGCCACTCCACTTCCTTTTCCTTCTCCACGTACTCGGCCACATACTTGGCTTCGTCGGGATCCTCGCCCTGGACGCTCTCGTGACAGCCGACACATTGCTCATTGGTGGGCAGACCCGCATAGGAACCGTCTTCCCGGAATGCATGGCAATCCTCGCAACCAATGCCTTGACCGTCCACATGCACGACGTGATCGAACCGGATGGGTTGGGTCTTCTGACTGTACAGAATTTTGGGGAACCCCCACCAACCAAGCACGATCGATGCCACCAAGCCAATCAGGAATGGCAACACCACGCAGCTTTTGCATTTTGCCACAGTCCTCTCCTCCTACCGCGTTGAGATGAAAAATAAAAAGGCACACAAAATAATTGCTTCCCTGTATTCAAGAGGCTCGCGACATGTCAAGAGATAATGAAAAAAATCACGAGCTTCCATGCCCACTTAACCCCCCTGCAAAACTTGAAAAAGCCTTCCCCGGAAAACAAATCCACGCCCGCCCGCTCGGCACTCACCAATGTTCTTGCATGGAAAACGGCGAATCAAAATTCTCGAGGCGTGGCAACCTCGTGTCCTTGTCTGAAAGCACAGGCGGCAGGTCGGGCCAGGCAATGCCCAAAACCGGATCGTCCCAACGAATTCCCCCATCGTGCGGCATGGAATAGAACTGATCGACCTTGTACAGGAAGAGAGTATCGGGCTCGATGGTCATGTAGCCATGGGCCAGCCCTTTGGGGACCAGCAGTTGGAGGCAATTGGCTTCTGAAAGAGTGAACCCCTCCCATAAACCGAACGTCGGGGAACCCACGCGCAGATCCACGACCACGTCGAAAACCGCGCCGCGTCCAACCCGCACCAGCTTGGTCTGGGCCATGGGCGGGGTCTGGAAATGCAGACCGCGCAACACGCCGGCCTGGGCGGAAAAGGCCTGGTTGTCCTGCACGAAATCAATGTCCAGGTCCTGCTCGGCAAAGATGCGGCGATTGTAGGTTTCACAAAAATGACCGCGGGCGTCACCGAACACGCGGGGCTTGATAAGCAACACGCCGGGAATGCGGGTGCGCGTCACGTCCATTCATGGCCGTCCTTATGTTGCAGGGTTGAATGCCCCTGTCCGATACAGAAAGAATGCCTGGATAACAACGTCATCCCTCTGACTGACGCCGACACGAACCTGGCCGGCTCGCCAGGTTGGCGTAAAAACAAAAACCGCCGAAACCATGACGATTTCGGCGGCAAATGAGTGCAAATGGCGGAGGGTTAGGGATTCGAACCCCAGATGCCCGCAAAGGCATGCCGGTTTTCAAGACCGGTGCAATCAACCACTCTGCCAACCCTCCAAGGGATGGCGGAGAGGGAGGGATTTGAACCCTCGATAGAGGTTTACGCCCCTATACTCGCTTAGCAGGCGAGCGCCTTCAGCCTAGCTCGGCCACCTCTCCGTTCGTTGAAGAAGTGGCTTGTTATCCAAAAAGGCCATGCAGCGTCAACAGAAAATGGTGTCCGATTTTCCTGGCCGCTGTTTTGACAGTCGGCCCCAGATGCGGCAAAAAGACGTTCTTTGCTCCTCTATAATCTTTTCCCTCAAGCAGTTTGGGCGAGGAGGACTCCTTGAAAGACTCGGTCATTCATCTCGGCTTGGCCGGCCTGGGCACGGTCGGCTCCGGACTGGTCAAAATCATCCAGGAAAACAACGACTGGATCGAACGCAGACTGGGCAAAACCCTGAAGGTCAAGACCATCATGGTCCGCGATCTGGACAAGCCCCGCAATGTTGTCCCATCCCCGGACACGACGTTTACCACCAGTATCGACGACCTGATCGCCGATCCCGAGATCGACATCATCGTCGAACTGGCCGGAGGCATTGACTTTCCACGGACCCTGATCACCCGCGCCCTGCACAGCGGGAAGTCCGTGGTCACGGCCAACAAGGCCCTTTTGGCCCAGCATGGGCCGGAACTCTTCGAGCTTGCGGCCAGCAAGAGCCTGGGCCTCTATTACGAGGCCAGCGTGGCCGGGGGCATCCCCATCATCCAGACTTTGAAGGAAAGCCTGGCCGGCAATCGCATCAAGGCCCTGACAGGCATCCTCAACGGCACGGCCAACTTCATCATGTCCGAGATGACCGAAAAGGGCGAGAACTTCGCCGCAGTCCTGGCCAAAGCCCAGGCCAAGGGCTACGCCGAGGCCGACCCGACCCTGGACATCGAGGGCATCGACGCGGCGCACAAGCTGGTCATCCTGATCCGCCTGGCCTACGGTCAGGATTTTCCCATGAACCGGCTCACGGTGGAAGGCATCTCCAAGGTCGAACAGTTCGACATCGTGCTGGCCAAGGAATTCGGGTATCGTCTCAAACTCCTGGCCCAGGTCCGCGAAAAATCCGGCCTGCTCCATGCCGGGGTCTATCCGGCCCTGCTGCGCCAGGATCACATCCTGGCCAAGGTCGACGGCCCGTTCAATTCCATCCTTCTGGAAGGCAACGCCGTGGGGCCGGTCATGCTCTACGGTCAAGGCGCTGGGGACCTGCCCACGGGCAGCGCGGTCCTGGCCGACATCCTGGCTCTGGCCCGCACCGACAGCGTTCCCAACAACACGGGATTCCTGGAGGCGCGCCTGCCCTTGGCCCAGATCCTGGCTCCGGAATTGACGGTGTTCCGCCATTATTTCCGCTTCACCGTGGTCGACAGGCCCGGGGTCATGGCCTCCATCGCCGGTGTCATGGGCGAGTACAACATCAGCATCGCGCAGGTCGTGCAGCGCCAGTACGCGCCCAACGACGGCGTACCGATCGTTTTCATCAGCCATTCCGCACAGATGCAAAATGTCACCGCGGCCCTGGACACCATCAAAAAATTCAGCTTCGTGCTCGATCCGCCCGTGCACTACAGGATCATTTAATGAAGACCGTCTTCCTTGTGGCCGACGGCATGGCCGGATGGCCCCTGGACAGTCTGGGGGGACGCACCACCCTGCAAGCCGCCCACACTCCAACCCTGGACCGGATGGCACCGCGCTCCCGCCTCGGCCTGTGCCGCACCGTGCCCGTGGGCATGCCGCCGGGCTCGGACGTGGCCAACATGTCGCTCTTGGGCTACGATCCCCGCGAACACCATACCGGCCGCGGTCCCATCGAGGCCGCGGCCCAGGGACTCGTGCTGAACCCCGACGACCTGGTCTGGCGCATGAATCTGGTCAACCTGACAGCGTTCTCGGACCAGGGCGTCATGCGCGACTACTCTTCGGGACACATCAGCACCCAGGCCGCCGCCCCCCTGGTCGACCGGCTGATCGAGCTGGCAGCAGGGACACCCTTCGCGCCCGTTCAAGGCATCCAGTACCGCCATCTCCTGGTCCAGAAAGACGGGGCCAAGACGTCTGCCGCCTCGTTGGCCGTCCGCCCGCCCCACGACATCCTGGACCAGTCCATTGCCCCAGACCTGGCGGCTTACGCCACTTTTCCGGAACTGATGCGTTTCATGCGCGAAGCCCACGACTTCCTGCGGGCCGAGTCTTCGTCCCAAGCCACCGCGGTCTGGCCCTGGGGCCAGGGTCGGCCCCTGACCCTGCCTTCCTTTGCCGACCGCCACGGCCTGATCGGAGCCGTGGTTTCGGCCGTGGACCTGGTCAAGGGCCTGGGCCGGGCCGCAGGCATGGCCGTGCTGGAAGTCGAGGGCGTGACCGGCCTCATTGACACCAATTATGAAGGCAAGGTCCAAGCAGCCCTGGACTTTCTCGCACACGGAGACTTCGTCTACGTGCATGTCGAAGCTCCGGACGAATGTGGACACATGGGCGACGCGGCGCTCAAGGCGCGGGCCATCGAACTCTTCGATCAGCGCATCGTGGCTCCAATCCTGGCCGCCCTGGATGGTCAGGACGCGACCATCGTCGTCACCTGCGACCATTTCACGCCCGTGATCCGCCGCACGCACACCGAGGACCCGGTGCCCTTCCTTGTCTTCCGCGCCTCGGCTCCACTCCACGACGGACCCGCCACCTTTGATGAATACACGGCCGCGGAATCAGGGCTGTTCCTGCCCGAAGGCCGGGACCTGCTTGGCTTCTGCCTGGAGCGCGACGCGTGAGTTCCTCCTTTCCCGAGCCGTCCTGCTGGCTTGCGCATCGCGTGTCCTACGGCGAGACCGACGCCATGGGCGTGGTTTATTACGCCAATTACCTGCACCTCTTCGAACGCGGACGCAGTGAACTGATTCGCGGCCTGGGCTTCAGCTACGCCATCGTCGAGGAACGCGGCATTTTTTTACCTGTACGCGAGGCCACCTGCCGCTACCTCGCCCCGGCCCGGTATGACGACATCGTCCACATCCGCACCGGCCTGTCCACCCGATCCAGAGCCAGCCTGAGCTTTGCCTACGAAATCATGAACGAGGACCAGACCGTTGTCCTGACCCGAGGGACGACCCAACACGCCGCGGTCAATGCCCAGGGCAAGCCCGTGCGCGTGCCAGACTGGCTTTCGGCCCTGTTCGGCTGATCCCCGTGTTCGACTGCCACACCCATGTCTTTCCGCCCAGAATCGGCCCCAGACTGGCCGCGGCCGTGGGGCGGGAGTTCGGACGGGATCCCGCCGGGGACGGATCCGCCGAGGACCTCCTGAAACATCTGGACCGCGCGGGTCTGGACGGCGCCATCTGTTTCACGGCGGCCCTCAAACCGGATCAAATGATTCCGGCCAATTCCTGGATGATCTCCGTGGGCCGCGCCCACGCCCGCCTCATCCCCCTGGGTGCGGTCCATCCCGCTCATCCGGCCTGGCCGGACGAACTCGACCGTTTGGAGCGTCACGGAATCAAGGGCCTCAAGATCCATCCCGACCTCGCCGGGATCCCGCTGGCATCTCCACTCTGGGAACCGCTCTGGGAGGCCGCGAGGAATCGTTTCCTGATCATGATTCACATGGGGCCAACCAAGCCTGGCGGGCCGACCCTTTCCCGGCCGCGCGACCTGGCCGTGATCCTGGACCAGCATCCCGGCCTGCGCGTCGTCGCGGCCCATCTGGGCGGCCTGCATCTCTGGGAGGAGACGCTGACGCACCTCGCCGGACGCGACCTGGACCTGGACACATCCTGCTGCCCCGGAGTCGTGCCGCCAGCAGTGCTCACGAGTTTGCTGCGCCAACACGGTCCGGAACGCATCGTCTTCGGCAGCGACTATCCTCTCTACGCGCCACACGGTGAACTTGCGACCCTGGGCCGTCTCCTCGCCCCCCTGGGACTGAGCGCCGAGCAGATCCTGAAAAACGGGACGCGCTTGACCTCAAGCCTCCAGTCACGCGGATTCCCTGGCCAGCGGCCAGCTCGCGGGATTGACTTTTCTTGACGATGGGTCCAATTTCCAATACCCGCAGGTGCTTGCCCAGCGCCACCATTCCCGAAACGGAGACTTTTCTTGACACAAGACCAGACCAATGCCCCAAGCGAAAAACAGCTGCTGCGCCACCGCAAGGAGAAGGCCCAGTTCCTGACTGACGCGGGCATTCCCCTGTATCCCAACGACTTCCGCCGATCCTCGGAAATCGGCGATATGCTTGAAGCGCATGGCGACAAGGACGAAGAAACCCTGGTCCAGGAAGCGCTGCCCCAATCTCTGTGCGGCCGAATCATGGCCCATCGCTCTTTTGGCAAGGCAACCTTTTTCCATATCCAGGACACCAGCGGCAAGGTCCAGATCTACGCCCAGCGTGACGACCTCGGTGCCGAGGAATACGGAATTTTCAAAAAATTCGAAGTCGGCGACATCGTCGGGGTACATGGCGTTCTGTTTCGGACCAAGACCGGAGAACTGACTGTCAAGGCGAGCGCGGTCCGCCTGCTGTCGAAGTCCATGCGTCCCTTGCCGGAGAAATATCACGGACTGAAAGACGTCGAGACCCGCTACCGCCAGCGCTATGTGGATCTGCTGGTCAACGACCGGGCACGGGATATATTCCGCAAGCGCACAGCCATCGTGCAGTTCATTCGCAATTTCCTGAACGACCGCCGATTCCTGGAAGTGGAAACGCCCATGATGCAGCCCATCGCCGGTGGCGCCACGGCCAAGCCGTTTCGCACGCATCACAACGCCTTGGACATGGACCTCTATCTGCGCATCGCTCCTGAGTTGTACTTGAAACGCCTGCTGGTCGGAGGCTTCGACCGGGTCTACGAAATCAACCGCAACTTCAGAAACGAAGGCATTGACACGCGGCACAACCCCGAATTCACCATGATCGAATTCTACTGGGCCTACGCGACCTTCGTCGATCTCATGGACCTGACACAGGAACTCCTTTGCGCGTTGGCCCAGGCTGTAAACGGCTCCCATTTGGTGGATTACCAGGGCCACGTCATTGACCTTCAAGACGGATGGGTTCGCATGCCCTTCCACGAATCCCTGGAGAAAATCGGCGGCGTCTCCCCGGAGGTCTACCTGGATTACGCCAAGTGCAAAGATCTGGCCCAAAAACTCGGCGAGGCCGTGCACCCCAAGGAAAAGCTCGGCAAACTGCAGGCCAAGCTTTTTGACAACTTGGTCGAGCCCAAACTGATCCAGCCCCATTTCATTTATCATTATCCCACGGACATCTCTCCGCTCTCGCGCAAGAACGATCAGAATCCGGACATCACCGACAGATTCGAACTGTTTATTTGCGGCCAGGAAATGGCCAACGCCTTTTCCGAACTCAATGACCCCTATGATCAGAAGGACCGGTTCGAAGAACAGGTCCGGGAAAAGGCGGCTGGCGACGACGAGGCGCACGCCATGGACGAGGATTACATCCGCGCCCTGGAATACGGCATGCCCCCGGCTGCGGGCCAGGGTATTGGCATCGACCGCCTGGTCATGTTGTTGACGGATTCCCCGTCCATCCGGGAAGTGATCCTCTTCCCGCTGCTTCGACCCGAAGTCGCCGGCTAAGCGCCGCCGCCGTTGTAAACCATAGAGCCCACCCCCAATGCACTTCGAACTTTTCGTTTCCCTGCGATATCTATTGGCCCGCCGCAAGCAGGCCTTTATTTCCGTCATTTCGCTCATTTCGGTGTTTGGCGTGGCTATCGGCGTTGCGTCCCTGATTGTGGTGCTCGGGGTCATGAATGGCTTCAGCGAGAATCTGCGCGACAAGATCCTGGGACTCAACTCCCACCTCATCCTTGGTTCGGTCAAACAGACCATTCCGGACTACGACCAACTCATAAAGAAAAGCTTGCAGCTTGATGACGTCGTCGCCGCCACCCCCTTCATCTATTATGAGGTCATGCTGTCCACCCCTTCGGGAGTCAAAGGGGTCGTCCTGCGGGGCATTGATCCGCGCACCGCGGGAACGGTTCTGACCGTGGAAAAGGATCTGATCGCTGGCAGCCTGACCAGCCTGGCCGCTCCTGGAGACGCCCCGGGCATCGTCATCGGCAAGGAACTGGCCACTCGGCTGGGATTGACCATGGGCAGCAGGGTCAGCCTGCTGGCCCCCAGCGGCAAAAAATCCGCGGCCGGTTTTTCGCCGAGGATCGTTTTTTTCACCGTGGTCGGCATCTTCAACTCTGGCATGTTCGAATACGACTCTTCCCTGGCTTTCGTCTCCATCCCGGAAGCCCAAAAGATTCTGGGCTTCGACGACGACTATGTGACGGGCATCGAATACCGAATCGCGGATATTGACGGAGCGCAGCAGACTGGCGAAAAACTGGTCCGCGCCCTGGGGGGATTCCCCCTGTATGCGCGCAACTGGATCGAAATGAACCAAAACCTCTTTGCCGCCCTCAAGCTCGAAAAAACGGCCATGGCCATCATCCTGATCATGATCGTGCTGGTGGGCTCCTTTTCCATCATAACCACCCTGGTCATGATGGTCATGGAAAAGACCAAGGACATCGCCGTGCTCATGGCCCTGGGCGCCACTCCCCAGCAGATCCGCAACATCTTCATCTTGCAGGGCTCGCTCATCGGAACCATGGGCACGGGTATCGGCTTCGGCCTGGGTCTGGGCATCTGCTCCCTGCTCAAAAAATACCAGTTCATCAAACTCCCGGCCGATGTCTATTACCTGGATCACCTGCCGGTGAAAATCGAACTGCTGGACATGTCGCTCATTGCCGTGGCGGCCATGGCCCTGTGCTTCCTGGCCACCCTCTATCCGGCCCGACAGGCGGCCAGGATGCATCCGACCGAGGCGCTGCGCTATGAGTGATGTCTACCGCTTGCAGAATCTCGGCAAAGCCTACGTGCAGGGTGAAGAGACCGTGACCGTGCTCGACAAGATTAATTTGACGATACGCCAGGGAGACTCCCTGGCCATCGTCGGGGCATCCGGCTCTGGCAAGAGCACCCTTTTGCAGATCATGGGCACCCTGGACGTCCCGTCCTCCGGCGCCATCCTTTTCAACGGGACGGACATCTCCGCCCTCGGCTGGCAGGAACGGTCCCGAGTCCGCAACACGAATATCGGCTTCGTCTTTCAGTTCCATCACCTGCTGCCCGAGTTCACGGCGCGAGAGAACGTCGCCATGCCGGGCATCATCGGTGGCATGCCTCAACGGCAGGCGCTGGACAAAGCCGACGCGGCTTTGTCGCGCGTGGGGCTTGCGCATCGACGCCATCACAGGGTAACCACCCTCTCCGGAGGCGAACGCCAGCGTGCCGCCATCGCTCGGGCCATTCTCCTTGCGCCCTCGGTGGTCCTCGCCGATGAGCCCACGGGTAATCTGGATGAACGGTCCGGCCGCGAGGTCAACGACCTGTTGCTGCATTTAAACCAGGACCAGGGCGTGACCCTGGTCGTCGTGACCCACAACGCTGAACTTGCCCAATGCATGCATCGCACCTTGGAGCTTCGTTTGGGGGAATTGTATGAAACGTAATGTGTTCCTGCGGTTGGTTCTCGTCCTGTCCCTGTTTTGCGCCAGCCCCTGTTTCGCGGAAAACGAGAACAAGGTCATCGTTCTGCCTTTCGCCATCAACGCGTCTCCGGACCTGGCATACCTGGAAGAGAGCCTGCCCAAGCTCCTCTCGGATCGCCTGACAGCCATGGGTTTTGAAGTGGTGCCGCAAGAGGAGACCATGCGTCTTTTGCAGGAGCATCAAGTCGAATATCTGGACCTGGGCGTGGCCAAGGACATGGCCCTGCTGGCCGGAGCCGGACATGCCGTCTACGGCAGCTTCAGTCAGGTCGGCGAGGCCATCAGTCTCGACACCCGGCTCGTGGAAGCCTACGGCATCCATGAGCCGAAGCCTTTTTTCGTGGTCAAGGAAGGCGTGATCAATATCCTGCCAGCCATCGACGAGACTGCCGCCAGGATCCAGGTCGGCATGCAGCAAAAGGACCGCATCGCCTCCATCGACGTGCGCGGCAACGAAATCCTCGACGACGACGTTGTGCTCATGCGGCTCAAGCTTCAACCCGGGGATCCCTATGACCCCCGCGTCGTCAACGAAGAACTCAAGAATTTGTATCAGCTCGGATACTTCGACGACATCCAGATATCGCTGGAAGAATCGGCGGAAGGCAAGAAACTGATCATCACCGTCAAGGAAAAACCGCTCATCCAGGCCATCACGGTCGAAGGGGCGGAAGAACTCGACGCCGACGACTTGTTGGCCGCCATCGCCACCAAGACCGGAGCCGTGCTGAACCCACGCGTTTTGGCCGAGGACATGGGCAAAATCCGCGAACTTTACCGCAAGGACGGCTTCTACAACGCCAAGATCGACTATCGCCTCGACCAGGCGGATGCCAAGCGCGCTCGGTTGAACATCGTCGTCGTCGAGGGCAAGAAACTCTACGTGACCGACATCGTCATCCAGGGAGCCAAAGAACTTTCACCGTCCGACCTCAAGGACGAGCTCGCTCTGTCCGAGCGCGGCATGTTCTCCTGGATCACCGGCACGGGCGTTTTGCGCGAAGAAATACTGGACCGCGACGCCGCGGCGCTGGAAGCCTATTATGGCAACCGCGGATTCCTGAACGCCAAGGTCGGCCAGCCCGAGGTCAGCTACACGGATGACGGCATCACCGTGACGTTCCAGGTTGACGAGGGGGATCGGTACAAGGTCTCCACCGTGAAATTCACCGGCGACATGATCAGTGCCCCAGAAAATCTGGAATCCATCGTCGTCCTGGACGATCTGGCCCGCGACAAGGAGTACCTGGACCGCTCTGTCATGCGCAGCGACCTGCAGAAATTGACGGCACACTACTCCAACTACGGTTACGCATTCGCCGAAGCCGATGTGCAGATGGCCCGCAACGAGGCTGAAAAAAACGTGGACATCACATATGTCCTGGCCAAAGGGAACAAGGTCACCATTGATCGTGTTCTCATCGAAGGAAACACCAAGACCCGCGACAACGTCATCCGGCGCGAAATGCGTCTGGCCGACGGCGATCTCTTCAGTGGCAAGGATTTGCGCCGGTCCAACGCCCGGCTGAACAAGCTCGATTTCTTTGAAACAGTCGAGATAACTCCCGAGCCGACAGGAAATCCCAGCGCGCTCAACCTGCGGGTCAAGGTCAAGGAGAAGCCCACGGGACAGTTTTCCGCCGGCGTGGGCTATTCAAGCTACTCCCAGGTCTTCTTTTCCGGCCAAATACTGGAACGCAATCTTTTCGGCATGGGCTATCAACTCGGCTTCAAGGGCACCATCAGCGCCAAGGACTCCGACTACACTGCCACCTTCTGGAACCCGAATTACGACGACACCAAGCTTGGTGTAGGCGTGGCCGTTTACAACACGGTGAACGAGTACACATATTATGACAAGGAGGCCTTGGGCGCGCGCCTGCTCTTTGGCTACCCGCTGGGCGAATACACCAACCTGAGCTGGAACTACCGGCTGGAACGTTACGACATCAAGGATGTGGACGACGATGCCGACAAAGCCATCTCTGACATCGAAGGGGTGAACTGGGCCAGCGCCCTGTACGGTGCGATTAAACGCGACACCACGGACCGCCGGATCAATCCCAGCAAGGGCATGACGCACCAGTTTTCGGTGGAATACGCGGGCGGCCTCTTGGGCGGCGACGATGCGTTCATCAAATACGTTGCCGATGCCAACCATTATTTCCCCTTGTTCTGGAGCACCATTGCCCATCTGCATGCCCAGGCCGGATACATCATGGAAAACGGCGGAAAAGATATCCCGCCCTTTGAACGATTCTATCTGGGCGGCATGAATTCCGTGCGTGGATACGAGTCGCGATCCATCTCCCCCGTCTACGACTCGGCCGATGCGAGCGAGGGATATGACGAAGGGGACGAGAAAGGCGGGAACAAGAGCTTCTTCTTCAACGCCGAATATCTCATCCCCCTGCACAAGGAGATGGGCATCATGGGTCTGGTCTTCTTTGACGCGGGCAAGGCCTGGGACGACGACGAAAACATCGACTTCGACCTTTACAAGAGCGTCGGGGCCGGCGTGCGCTGGTATTCGCCTCTTGGTCCGTTGCGACTGGAGTATGGGTACCCGTTGGACAAGGTGCTGACGGATGACGAACAAAAAGGACGTTTTGAATTTTCCGTAGGTCAGTTTTTTTAACAATCAATCCATATTCACTGAATTGGAGAGGGGTATTCCATGCGCACATTTATCCTGAGTGTTCTTCTCGTGTTCTGTCTGGCTGCGACCGCAAGCGCCGAGATCAAGATCGGCTTTGTGGACATGAAGGGCGTCATCGCCAAATCCGAATCCGGCTCCAAGGCCATGGAACAACTCAAGTCCCAGTTCAAGGACATGAAAGACAACCTGGATGCCCAGAAAAAGTCTCTTGATGCCCTGAAAGACGAGCTGCAAAAACAGTCCATGATGCTCAGCCAGGAGGCCAAGCTGGACAAGGAAGCCCAGTACAAGCGTAAGGTCCGCGACTTTCAGGACATGGGGCAGAATTATCAGCGCAAGCTGCAGCAGGCCGAGCAGAGCCTGTCCAAACCCATCATCGACAAGCTTTTGGCGGTGGTCCAGGACTACGGGAAAAAGAACGGATTCACGGCCATTTTCGACAAGCAGGCCAGCGGTCTTGTCTTCCACCAGGACAGCGTGGACGTGACCAACGCGATCATTGCCGAATTGAACAAGGCCATGCGGAAATAGCGGGACACGCGATGCGCCTCACGGAAATCGCGACCCATCTGAACCTGACTCTGCAAGGCGAGGATCTGGACATCACCGGGGTCAACACACTGTCCGATGCCTCGCCTGCGGAGCTGTCCTTTCTGGCCAATCCCAAATACGCCCCGCAACTGACCACTACCAGGGCCGGGGCGCTCATCATCGGAGCTGACCACGCCCCAGCAGGCACGCCCTGCCTGATCAGCCCCAACCCCTACCTCGACTTTGCACGCTGCGTACAGCTCTTTGCCAGACCGCAGGGCTCATTCACGGGTCAAAGCGAACTGGCCTTCATTCATCCCGAGGCCAGCATCGATTCCAGCGCCGCCATAGCGCCCTTTGTCTTCATCGGGCCGGGAACAGTCATCGGCCAGGGCGTGCGCATTTTCAGCGGGACCTATGTCGGCGAGGGATGCCATGTCGACGAGCATACCATCATCTACCCCAACTGCACGCTCATGTCTGGAACCCAGGTCGGAAAGCGGGTCATCCTGCATGCCGGGACCGTGCTCGGAAGCGATGGCTTCGGCTTTGCCCAGGGAATCGACGGAATGACCAAATTCCCGCAGATAGGACGCACCGTGATCGAGGACGATGTGGAAATCGGCGCCAACACGACCATCGACCGTGCCGCCCTGGGCGAAACGCGCATCGGTCAAGGCACCAAGATCGACAACCTCGTCCAACTCGGCCACAATGTCCGCGTGGGACGCAATTGCATCCTGGTGGCCCAGGTCGGCATTGCCGGATCAACGACCCTGGGCGATAATGTCGTTCTGGCTGGCCAGGTTGGTGTGGCCGGGCATCTCCATATCGGAGATGGCTGCCGCATCGGCGCCAAGTCCGGAGTTGGCCAGAACGTTCCGCCCAAGCAGGATTTGAGCGGCATCCCGGTCATGCCTCACGGCACATTCCTGCGCGCCTCGGCCATCACGCCCAAGCTGCCAGAAATGAAGCGCCGACTTGCCAGACTGGAAAAGGAAATGGCCGCCCTCCGGGAAGAACTCGCCAACAAAGGGTAACAACATGATCACCAAACCGGAATCCGGTGAAATCGTCAGCAGGGACATCATGGACCTCCTGCCGCACCGCTATCCGTTCCTTCTCGTTGACCGGGTGCTGTCCTTCGAGCCCATGAAATCCGTGCACGCCATAAAGAGCGTGTCCATCAACGAACCCTTTTTCCAGGGACATTTTCCATCCTATCCGGTCATGCCTGGCGTGCTCATCCTTGAAGCCCTGGCCCAGGCCGGCGGAATCATGGTCATCAAGAGCTTGCCTCCCGAGGAGACCGTGGGAAAGATATTCCTCTTTACAGGCATGGAGAAGGTCCGCTTCCGCCGCCCGGTTTTTCCTGGCGACCAGCTGCACCTGCACGTCGCGTACGAGCGCCACAAACTCATGATGTGGAAAACCAGCGGCAAGGCCATGGTCGATGGACGGGTGGTGGCGGAAGGCATCCTGACCGCGTCCGTGGTCCCGCGGGAGGACTGATGCAGACATCCATCCACGCAACCGCCATAGTTCATCCCGACGCGTCCCTGGGAGTCGGGGTCGTTATTGGCCCCTATGTCATCATTGAAGAGGATGTTCGCATCGGCGACGCATCCGTCATTGACGCCGGCGCGCAGATCAAACGCTTCACAACCATGGGGGCCGGCAACCACGTGTACTCCATGGCCTGCGTGGGCGGCGAGCCGCAGGATCTCAAATTCCATGGCGAAGAGTCGCGGCTTGAGATCGGGGATCGCAACAGGATTCGTGAATTCTCTACCATTCATCGTGGCACGGAAGGCGGCGGAGGGCTTACCCGGGTCGGCTCGGACAACCTGATGATGGCCTATTCGCACATCGCCCACGACTGCATGATCGGCGACAACAACGTCCTGGCCAACGCCGCGACCCTGGCCGGGCACGTCGTGGTCGGCAACGAAGTGGTCGTCGGCGGACTTTCGGCCGTGCATCAATTCGTCAACATAGGCGACTTCGCCTTTATCGGCGGCAAGACAGGTGTGGCCCAGGATGTCCCTCCGTTCATGCTTGCCGTTGGCGAAAGGGCCACCTTGCGCGGTCTGAACCTCATCGGCCTGCGCCGACACGGCTTCACCTCCGACGAAATCCATGCCCTCAAATCCGCCTACAAGCTGATTTGGCGATCCAACCAGGAGCGCAACGAGGTCATCCAGCAAGTGGAAACCGAACTGGGCCATTTTCAGCAGGTCATGAAGCTGCTGGACTTCATCCGCGCAAGCAAACGGGGCACCATCACACCCGAACGCATCTAGCCCTGACCATGACCATCACTCTCGGCATCATCGCGGGCGGCGGATCCTTTCCCATTTCCGTGGCCCGCACGGCACGCTCCCGTGGCGAGAAAGTGATCGGCGTCGGATTTGCGTCGGACACCTCGCCCGAATTCCCCGTCCAATGCGACGCGTTCACATGGCTGAAGCTTGGCCAAATGGGCCGCCTCATCGAATTCTTCAAGGAACACGGCGTGACGAACCTGGTCATGGCCGGCCCCATCAACAAGCCTCGGGCCCTGGACTTGCGGCCGGACTGGCGGGCGGCGCGGCTACTCTTCTCCATCAAGACCCGCGGCGACGACACGCTCTTGCGCGCCCTGACGGCCGAGTTGGAAGGTGAAGGATTCACGGTCCTGGCACCGCACCTGTACTCCCCGGAAATGGTGCCCCGCGCAGGCGTGCCAACCAGCAGGCGTCCTTCGGACCGGGAACGCGAGGACGTGGATTTCGGATGGAATCTGGCGCGCAATCTTGGCCACTTTGACATCGGTCAATGCCTGGTTGTGCGAGAAAAAATCGTCCTGGCCGTAGAGGCCATCGAGGGGACCGACGCGGCCATCCGACGGGGGGGGCTGCTTGGGGGCCCTGGCGCTGTGATCATCAAGCGTCCCAAACCAAATCAGGACCAGCGGCTGGATCTGCCGGCCGTGGGGCTGGAAACCATCAAGGCCATGGCCGAGGTCGGCGCAAGTTGTCTGGCCGTGGAGGCCGAAGCCTGCATCTTTTTTGAAATGGACGCGGCGGTGGAATTCGCCGACCGCCACTCCATCGCCATCATTGTCCTGCCAAACGCGCCAGCATGACCAGCCCGTCCAACCTTTCCCAGAAATGAAAAGACCGGGTTACCCCGGCCATCCTCAATCAGGAGTTTCGAAAAAACATCCTGATCCCACTCTGTTTTCTTCATAATTCCAGGC
>CAZPSN010000018.1:12645-79062 GCA_964589645.1 uncultured Desulfovibrionaceae bacterium | reverse complement strand
TGTCGGGTGCGTAGAGGACTTTCACCTCCAAGTGGGTGCGCCCTGTCGGGCGCACCAATAAAAAGGGCCTGGATTTACATCCAAGCCCTTGCTTTCTGTGGTCGGGGCGACTGGACTCGAACCAGCGGCCCTCGGTTCCCAAAACCGATGCGCTACCAAACTGCGCTACGCCCCGAAGAGCGCCGGTCTACACAGCCCCGCTTTCCACTGTCAACAGCTTTCTGCCCCGGCCTGGACAGCCTTGCCCCTTGCCCGTAGAAACTCCCTCATGCATCCGCTCATCGTTCTGCTCACGGATTTCGGTTATGTGGACCCATATGTGGGACAGATGAAAGGCGCCTTGCTGCGCACGGCCCCACATTTCCCCATCGTCGATCTCTGCCACGAGGTGCAGCCGCACAACATCGATCAGGCCAGTTTTCTGCTGCGATCCAGCCGTGAACATTTTCCAACCGGCAGCATTTTCGTCTGCGTGGTCGATCCGGGGGTTGGGTCCGGACGCGCCCTGATCCTGGCCCGGCAGGATGGCAGGTACTTCCTGGCCCCCGACAACGGCCTGCTGTCCTTTCTCCTGGACGAGGACACCAGCTGGTGGCGGATCGAAACCGGGCCCGAAACCGTGGGCCCGACCTTTCACGGACGCGACATCCTGGCCCCCGCAGCTGTCCGGCTGGCCCGGGGCGAGGGGCCCGACGTCCTGGGCCCGGCCCTGGATCCGCTCAAAATTATGCGCCGCCGCCCCACTCAGCCCCTGCTCGACGCGGACACCATCGAGTGCACGGTCCTGCATGTGGACCGCTTCGGCAACTGCCTGCTGAACCTCCCCGTCTCGCAATTCGAACTAAGCGACCGGATCTGGGACCTCGGACAGGGACAACGCGCCATCGAAGTCCGCACCTACGCCGACCTTGCTCCCGGCCAGATCGGCTTGCTGGCAGGCAGCCAGGGGGTCATGGAACTGGCCTTGGACCAGGCTTCCTGCGCCCTTCGCCTGAACCTTGCCCCGGGCCAACGCATCCGCCTGCTCCGCACCCGCGCCGGGTCCGCGCCATGCTGACCGATTTCCTCGTCGCCCTGAGCTTCCTGACCCGACTGGCCCCATCCCGGCTGACCACATCCGAGGCCATCAGCCGTTCCATGGCCATGTATCCCCTGGTCGGCGCGGTCATCGGCCTGATCCTGGCCCTGGCGGCGCGTCTGCCGGTTTCCTCCTGGATTCTGGCCTGGGTTCTGGTCGGAGTGAACCTCTTCGTGACCCGGGGTCTGCACTGGGACGGATGGGCCGACCTGTGGGACGGATGGGGCAGCGGCGCCACGGGGGAGCGTTTCTGGACCATCGTCAAGGACAGCCATGTCGGAGCGTTCGGGGTCATGGGCCTCATCCTGGGTCTTGGGATGCAGGCCGCTCTTTTCGAACTGGCCATCGCGCAGAAAGCCTGGACGCATCTCTTCTTCGCTCCCGTCTTCGGCCGCTTCTGCTGCCTGGCCCTGGCCAGGTTGGGCCGCGAACTGCCGCGGGTCGGACTGGGACAGAACGCCTTGCGCGGGGCCACGAACCGGGCGCTGGCCCTGGGCGCGATCACGGCCGCGATCCCGGCCCTGCTGCTGCCCCTGGCCCATTTGGCGGCGATTCTGGCCCTGACCCTGGGCCCCCTGGCGCTGCTTTTGACCCTGGCCCGGAGAGAGAGAGGCATGAACGGGGATTTCCTGGGCGCGGCCATCATCGCAGCGGAACTCTGCGCCCTCTTTCCTCTGGCCTTGTGATCCCTGCTGAACGTCCGCCCAGGGCCGTCCGGACCCGCCTGGACCTGTCCGGCCTTCGTTGACCACCGTTTTTTTTTGAGGTAGCAGCCCCACGTACGTCAGCATTAAGTGACTGCTCAAAACACTCCCCACTCTCCCGCTCCACCGGGCGAAATCCATACAGGAGAAGACAATGGACTTCCCACAACTCAAGATCGGCGATCTTGTCGCGAAAATCCCCATCATCCAGGGCGGCATGGGTGTGGGCATCTCCCTTTCCGGCCTGGCTTCGGCCGTGGCCCGCGAAGGCGGCATCGGCGTCATCGCCGGGGCCATGATCGGCATGGGCGAGCCGGACATCGGCTCCAACTACCGCGAGGCGAACATGCGCGCCCTGGCGGACGAACTGCGCAAGGCCCGCGAAAAAACCAGCGGCATCCTGGGCGTGAACATCATGGTCGCCCTGACCAACTTCAGCGACCTGGTCAAAACATCCATCAAAGAAGGCGCGGACGTCATCTTCGCCGGAGCGGGGCTGCCTTTGGACCTGCCCTCCTACCTCAAGGACGGGGCCAAGACCAAGCTGGTGCCCATTATCTCATCGGCCCGGGCCGCGACCATCATCTGCAAGAAATGGCTGGCCAAATTCGACTACCTGCCCGACGCCTTTGTGGTCGAAGGGCCCAAGGCCGGCGGGCACCTGGGCTTCAAGCCCGAACAGATCGAGGATCCCGAATTCTCCCTGGAGAAGACCGTGCCCGAGGTCGTCGAGGCCGTGCGCGAATTCGAAACCAAGGCCGGACGCTCCATCCCGATCATCGCCGCGGGCGGAGTCTGGGACGGCGCGGACATCCACAAGTTCTTGAAGCTGGGAGCCTCTGGAGTGCAGATGGGCACCCGTTTCGTGGCCACCCACGAGTGCGATGCGGACATCAAGTTCAAGGAAAGCTACATCAACGCCAGGGAAGAGGACATCCAGATCATCAAAAGCCCCGTGGGACTGCCTGGCCGGGCGGTCATGGGGCCGTTCCTGCAGGACGTGAAGAACGGCCTGAAGAAACCCTTCAAGTGCCCGTTCCACTGCATCAGCTCCTGCGACTTCACCAAGAGCCCGTACTGCATCGCCCTGGCCCTGGTGAACGCCAAGAAGGGCCTGTTCAAACACGGTTTCGCCTTTGCCGGCGCCAACGCCCACCGCGTAAGCGCCATCGTCTCCGTCAAGGAGCTGATCGAGTCCTTGCGGCAGGGCTATATTCAGGCCGCCACCGCATCCGCGTGACCCCCGTCCCTTCAGGCGGCCGCATTGTGTGCGGTCGCCCTGTCCACGACCCGGCCCTGGCCGGGTTTTTTTGTGCACGCTTCTTGCTTGAAGGGCAGCCATGGCACGCCCCTTTCACTTCAAGCTCGAACGTATTCTGGAATACCGCAAGCAACTGGAAGACCAGGCCAAGATGGCCCTGGCGCTTCTCAAGCGGGAAATCGAGGATCAGTCAGCCCGGGTTGAAACCCTTGAGCGGGACCTCCAGGACTGCCTGCTGAACATGAGCCGCGCCAGCCTCATGACACAGGCCGAATTGTGGTTGTGGTCGGGCTGGCGAAAGCGGCTGGAGCTTGACAAAAAACAGGCACAGGCCAGACTGACCGAATTTAAAAAGCTGGCCGAGACCCGCCGCCGCGAGCTGGTGGCCAGATCCAAGGACCGCAAACTCCTGGAAAAACTCCGGGCAAAACAGGCAGAGCACCATGGGCAGGAAGAACAGCGCAAAGAGCAGAACGAATTCGACGAAACAGCCACCCTCCGCCACGGGCGGACGCCTTACTAGACTGGTCCAGGCCCTGGCCCTGCTGGCCGCCTTCAAGCTGGCGGTCATCGGCCTGCTCTGGGTGACGCCCCAAAGTCCCCAGGGCCCGCTCCTCGACCCCGTGATCGTCCGTCCTGCCCTGGCCGCTAGTGCCGACTCGGACAGTGCCCCGGCTGAACCGAAAAACGCCACGGCGCCGCCGGTTCAAACGGAAAAGCCGCTGGATCCCAATGCCCGGGAACAGGCCCTGGACAAGCGCGAGGCCGACCTCAAGGCCCTGGAGATGGAACTGGACGAAAAACTCGTGCGGCTGCGCGAAATGGAGGTCAGGATGCAGGGGCTCATTGATGCCGCCGCGGCCATCCGTGACGAGAAGATGGCCCACCTCATCGACGTCTATTCCAACATGAAGCCCAAGCAGGCCGCGCAGGTCCTGGGCACCCTGGAGGACGCCACCGCCGTCAAAATCCTGGCGGGCATGACCGGCCGCAAGGCCGGGGAAATCCTGTCCTCGGTGCGCGCGGACCGGGCAGCCAAGCTGTCCGAGGCCCTGACCCGCATGCAAACCAGCGAAACCGGGAACTAAAGGCATGCCGCGCATCCGCCTGACCGTGGCCTACGTGGGCACCCGCTACCATGGCTGGCAGATCCAGAAGAACGGACCGACCATCCAGGAAATGCTGGAGGACCGGCTTTCGCGCATCTGCGCGGAACAGGTGCGCGTCCACGGATCGGGCCGCACCGACGCGGGAGTCCACGCCCTGGGGCAGGTGGCCCATTTCGACGTTCCGGCATCCAAGGTCCACATTCCCTGGCAAAAGGCACTCAACGCCATGCTCCCCGAGGACATCGCCATTCTCGATGCGCGGGAGGCCGAGCCCGATTTCCACGCCCGCTTTTCGGTGCGCTCCAAGCGGTACGCCTATACTTTGTGGACCCGGACAAACTATGTCCTGCCCCAGCGCGCTCCCTTTGTCTGGGCCGTGCGGGGGCTGGACTTCGACGCCATGGGCCAGGCGGCGGAGTTGCTGCACGGCACGCACGATTTCGCGGCCTTCCAGAATGCCGGCACGGAAATCAAGGGCACGGTGCGCACCCTGGAGCCCATTGTCCGGGAACCTGGGCAGCATCCCGACGAATGGGTCTTTCATTTCCAGGCTGACGGGTTTTTGAAGCAGATGGTGCGCAACCTCATGGGTTTATTGGTCGAAGCCGGGCGCGGGGCCCTGCAACCGGAGGACACGCAACGCATCCTGCATGGCCTGGACCGCAGGCTGGCCCCGGCCACGGCCCCGGCCCGGGGTCTGACCCTGGTCGAAGTCATCTATTGACGATGCCCTCCATGATGCATTCCGGACTCCGTGTTAATGACTTTTGAAAACCGTCCGATTCGTTAAGAATGTGCATCGAATTCCGACGGCTCCGTAACAACCACCCGTGAAGAGGTTTTCATGGCCTTGAGCGACCTGCAGAAACTCTTCGTCGTCTCCACCGCCACCCAGCTCTGGCAGCAGGACCTGCTGACCAGCGCCTATTTCCAGGGCTCGGCGGTGGGCGCCAACCTGCGCGAGATGGTCCTCGGCCGGCAGCCGGTCCAGCCCCTGACCAACCCGTACGACGAGGCCATCACCGGACGGCTGCGAGCCGACAGCGCCACCATCCGCCAGGCCGCCCGCAACGTGCAGGAAGCGGCTTCCATGGTCGGCATCGCGGCTTCGGCCGTGGGCACCATCAAGACCACCCTGGAAGAAATGGAAAGCCTCGCCCAGCAGATCAAGGACGGAGACCTGACCTATTCCGCTTCCGTGGCGGCGCAGTACAACGCATTGCGCGACAAGATCGTCGGCATCGTCGAATCCACGCTCTACAACGGCATCGCCCTCCTGGACAGCGGCGAGTGGGACACGGAACAGATCGATGCGGGCGGCAAGGTCCACATCCAGTCGTCCTTGAGTTCCGACGCGACTTCCGGAGGGTTCGACGTGACATTCCGGGCCCTGGACACCATCCCGTGGTCCACGCAACTCACGGGCACGGACCTGGGCGTCGCGGGCACGCTGCAAACGCAGCTGGACAGACTTTCCGCTTACATCGGCGACATGGCCACCCAGGAGGAACTCTACTCCCAACGCGAGGACGGATTGAATTATCAGGCCACGGCCCTGGAATCCCAGGCCGACCTGCTGGATCAGGCCGTGATCGCGCGGCGCCAGACTCCGACCCTGTCCCTGGAGGAGATCCTCATCCGCCTGCTGATGCGCGACACAGGAACCCTGATGGATGCAAACGGATGAATGCATCACTATCTTCGGATCCGAACGTCTTTTAGACTTGCGACTCTTTGCCTTTGCTTTTATTTCCCTCAAGGACGCCGCGCGTAAAGCGTCCTCTCCGAGAGACAAGACCCTCCCCAGAGAACCAAACCCCGCGATGCAATTCCGACTGCGTGCGGGCCACATGCAAGGAGCAACAATGCTTTCCACTTCCAGATTGACGGCTGTGTGCACCGTGTTCTTCCTGCTCTTCACCGCCGCCCATGCCCTGGCCGAAGGCGCCTCCGCGGAACGCAACTTTTCAGCCAGCCTGTACTTCGGCGCCATGACCGACGACAACTGGAGGCAGTCCGTTTCCGGCCAGGCCGACTTCGTGGATTCCCACATCGTGGCCGGAGCCCTGGCCTGGACCTTCTACCGCCCCGAAAACCTGATGTGGTCCCTGGAACTGGAAGGCAACGTGGCCCAGCATTTCGGCATCCAGGATCATACCGAACTCAACGCACCCATCCTGACCGCCCGTTGGGAGTACTTCCCGTGGGACACCTACGTGGACACGAGCCTGGCTTTCGGCATCGGCCCATCCTTTGCCACGGAAGTCCCGGAACAGGAGAAAAACCAGGAAGGCTCCAGCGAAGAAGTCCTGCTCTTCTGGCACATCGAGGCTGAATTCGGCCTGCCCGATTCGGACTGGTCGACCTTTGTCCGTCTGCACCACCGTTCCACGGGCTACGGGCTGATGGCCGAACACGGCGGCGGCAACATCCTCAGCCTGGGTCTGCGCTACGATTTCTAGCACGTGTCCTCGACCTCCCGGCGCGGTCCGGACATGGCAAGGGCGAAGCATTTCGCCCTTTGCTTTTTGAGGGCATGCGTTGAACGTGGCGGCCGTTGTCAAGCCGGGCCATTGGCCGTAGGATCGCCCCATCCCTTAATGCAACAGCGGAGGTCCCCATGTTATTCCACACCCGTTCCCAGATCGTGAAAACAGCCTCCATCCTGGCCGCGATGCTTTTCTTGGCCACCAGCGGATGGACCCAGAACAGCCTCCTGCAACAGGGACTGGGCATGGTCTCCTCGGGCGGCTCGTCCTCGTCGGGATCCCTGAGCCAGGGCGAGATGGGCGACGGCCTCAAGGAGGCCTTGCGCGTCGGCACCGGGACCGTGGTCTCCCAACTGGGCAAAAGTGACGGATTCAACGCCGACAAGGCCATCCACATCCCCTTGCCCGGTCAATTGGCCACGGTGCAGAAAGCCCTCAAGGCCGCCGGGTATTCGAGCCTGGTCGACGACCTGGAACTGAAGCTGAACCGGGCCGCCGAGCAGGCCACGCCCAAGGCCAAGGCCCTGTTCGTGGACGCCATCGCGGCCATGACCATCCAGGACGCGGCCAAGATCCTGAACGGCCCCGACGACTCGGCCACGCAGTACTTCCGCAAGGCCATGGGCCCGGGCCTGGCCAAGGAGATGGAACCCATCGTCGACGCCACCCTGGCCGAGGCCGGAGCCGTGCAGGCCTACGACGCAATGATGGGTCAGTACAAGACCCTGCCCTTCATGCCCGACGCCAAGGCCGACCTGACCGACTACGTGGTGGACAAGGGGCTGGACGGCATCTTTTACTACGTGGCCAGGGAAGAAGCGGCCATCCGCAACAATCCGGCCAAGCGCACCACGGACCTGCTGAAAAAAGTGTTCTCGAAATAGCCCACCGATTTTCAGATGAAAAAAAAGGCGACGTCAGACGGCGTCGCCTTTTTTTTGGAACATGCGGACGTCTTCAGGACAGGGCATCGACGATCTGAAGAATCTCTTGCGTCCTCGCCTCCATGAGTTCCCTGTCCCCACGCGACTCGACATTGAGCCGCAACACGGGTTCGGTGTTGGAGGACCGCAGGTTGAAGCGCCAGTCGGCGAACTCCATACTCAGTCCGTCGGTCGTGTCGCGGACCAGACACTGGCCGCGGAAACGCTTCTCCACGGCGGCCATGGCCGCGCTGGGGTCCTGCACTTTGCGGTTGATTTCCCCGCTGGTGGGATAAAGGCGCATGGCCTCGTCCACCAGTTCGGCCAGGGATTTGCCGGACAGGCAGATCTGCTCGGCCACCAAAAGCCAGGGGATCATGCCGGAATCGCAGTAGGCGAAGTCGCGGAAATAGTGGTGGGCGCTCATCTCGCCGCCGTAGACCGCGTCCTCCAGGCGCATGCGCTCCTTGATGAAGGCATGTCCGGTCTTGGACAGGATGGGTCGTCCCCCGGCCCGGGTCACGGCCGCGATGGTGTTCCAGGTCAGACGCGGGTCGTGGATGATGCCGGATCCCGGCAGCTTGCGGGCGAAGCTCTCGCCCAGGAGCCCCACCAGGTAGTAGCCCTCGATGAAGCGACCCTGGCCGTCGAAAAAGAAGCAGCGATCGAAGTCCCCGTCCCAGGCAATGCCCAGGTCTGCCCCCTGTTCGACCACGGCCCGGGCCGTCAACGCGCGATTTTCGGTCAGCAGGGGATTGGGCACGCCGGCCGGAAAATTGCCGTCGGGCTGGTGCAGGATCTTGTGAAAGGTGAAGGGCAGACAGGGTTCCAAGAGATCGATGACGGTCCCGGCCCCGCCGTTGCCCGCGTTGACCACGATGGACAGAGGGCGCAATGCCTCACGATCCACATAGGACAAGAGATGGTCGCGGTAGCGCTCCCGCACGTTCAACGCATGCAGTTGCCCCTGTCGCCCGGCCGTCTTGAATTCCCCGGCCGCGGCCAGATCGCGGATGGCGAACAGGCCCGTGTCCCCGCTGATGGGCCTGGACTCCTCGCGCACGAACTTCATCCCGTTGTAATCCTTGGGGTTGTGACTGGCCGTGACCATGATGCCCCCGTCCAGACCCTGATCGAAGACGGCGAAATAGACCTCTTCGGTCCCGCATTCGCCCAGGGCAAAGACATCCACCCCGGAATCGCGCAGGCCGCGGGTCACGGCGTCGGCCATGGCCGGGCTGGACAGGCGGATGTCATGGCCGACCACCACCCTGTCGGGACTCAGAAACGCGGCATAGGCCCGGCCAATGCGGTAGGCCAGCGCTTCATCCAGTTCGTCCGGAACCCGTCCGCGGATGTCATAGGCCTTGAAACAGGAAAGCTGCATGGTGGAACTCCTTTAAAACGGCCCGGAGCGTCCGAGCCGCCCTCCTCGCTACCCAAACGGAGCCGTTTCAATCAAGCAAAAAGACACTCCTGCCTGGGGCACCATGGGCCGACACGCGTTCAGCCCAGACTGCCGAAGTGAAGGGTCCGCGGCCGGCATCTCCCCAAGCTGGACCCTATCCTTGACATAATTGATAGCTTTTACTAAGAGAGAATCAATCTTGATACAAACCGTTCAGCTCGCCATGACACACGAAACAAACACTTCCACCGCTCGACTTGAGCGCATGCTCGACAGGCTCAAGGAGCGTGGCCTGCGGGTCACGCCCCAGCGTCTGGAAGTGCTCCGCATCCTGTCCGCGGGGGACGGTCATCCGTCCGTGGACGAGATCCATGCCCTGGTGCGGGCCAAGTTTCCCACCACCAGCCTGGCCACGACCTACAAGACCGTGGCCCTCTTGAAAGAGTTGGGCGAGATCCTCGAACTGGGCTTCCCCGACGGCAGCAACCGCTATGACGGCCACAAGCCCTATGCCCACCCCCATGTCATCTGCACCCGTTGCCGCACGATCATGGACCCTGATCTGTCCATGATCAAGGACATGGAGGAAGAGGTGGCCCGGGAAACGGGATTTCGCATCATGACCCACAGGTTGGATTTTTTTGGGCTTTGCCCGGAATGCCAAACGAAGGGATGATCTCTTTTTTTGATTTGTATTGGAGAATTATTCTTATATAAAAACAGTTATTTTAATCTTCGCCAGCGCAGACAACACCTGTTGCCTTTGACCGGCACTGTGCTAGGCATGGGCAAAACCTTTCTGCCACCACCATGAACAGGAGGACCACATGAGCACGAAAAAACTGACCACCAATGCAGGCGCCCCGGTGCCGGACAACCAGAACGTCATGACCGCCGGCCCGCGTGGCCCGCAATTGCTGCAGGATGTCTGGTTCCTGGAGAAACTGGCCCATTTCGACCGCGAGGTCATCCCGGAGCGGCGCATGCACGCCAAGGGGTCTGGAGCCTACGGCACGTTCACGGTGACCCACGACATCACCCGCTACTCCCGGGCCAAAATCTTTTCCCAGATCGGAAAGAAGACGGACCTGTTCCTGCGCTTTTCCACCGTGGCCGGAGAGCGCGGCGCGGCCGACGCCGAGCGGGACATCCGTGGCTTCGCCGTGAAGTTCTACACCGAGGAGGGCAACTGGGACCTGGTCGGCAACAACACCCCCGTCTTTTTCCTGCGCGATCCGCTCAAATTCCCGGACCTCAATCACGCGGTCAAGCGCGACCCGCGCACCAACCTGCGCAGCGCCAAGAACAACTGGGACTTCTGGACCAGCCTGCCCGAGGCCCTGCACCAGGTCACCGTGGTCATGAGTGATCGCGGCATCCCGGCCACCTACCGGCACATGCACGGCTTCGGCAGCCACACCTTCAGCTTCATCAGCCCCAAGAACGAACGTTTTTGGTGCAAATTCCACTTCAAGACCCAGCAGGGCATCAAAAACCTGACCGACGCCGAGGCGGAGGTCCTGGTCGGCACATGCCGCGAGAGCCATCAACGCGACCTCTACGACAGCATCGAGAAGGGCGATTTCCCGCGCTGGACCATGTATGTGCAGGTCATGACCGAGGAGAAGGCAAAAAAGCTGCCCTACCACCCCTTCGACCTGACCAAGGTCTGGTTCCACGAGGACGCTCCGCTCATGGAGGTCGGCGTGCTGGAACTGAACCGCAACCCCGAGAACTACTTCGCCGAGGTCGAGCAGGCCGCCTTCAACCCGGCCAACGTCGTGCCCGGCATCAGCTTCTCGCCCGACAAGATGCTGCAGGGCCGCCTCTTCTCCTACGGCGACGCCCAACGCTACCGCCTGGGGGTCAACCACCATCTCATCCCGGTCAACATGCCCCGCTGCCCCTTCCACAGCTATCACCGCGACGGGGCCATGCGCGTGGACGGCAACCACGGCAGCACTCTGGGCTACGAGCCCAACAGCTACGGCGAGTGGCAGCAGCAGCCCGACTTCTCCGAGCCGCCCCTGGACCTCGACGGCGCCGCCGCCCACTGGGACGCCCGCGAGGACGACGCAGACTACTTCACCCAGCCCGGCAAGCTCTTCCGACTGATGAACAAGGACCAGCAGGAGGCCCTTTTCGGCAACACGGCCCGGGCCATGGGCGACGCGCCCGAGGAGATCAAGCTCCGCCACATCGGCAACTGCCTGAAGGCCGACCCGGCCTACGGCCAGGGTGTGGCCAAGGCCTTGGGACTCGATCCCGCCAAGGCTCCGAAATAAACCCCTGAAACCGCCGCCATGACCAAGGGCCTTCCGCTAGGGAGGCCCTTGGCATGTTCAAACCCCGCATTCCCGCGCACTCACTGCTGGACAACCGCTCCGACCAAGTCAGCCATGTGCTCCGAGCTCATCCGGCGCAGCCACTCGATGACCTGGGCCGAAAAAACATCCTCGCGAGACTCAAAGGAGTGATTGGCGCCCGGGACGGCAATCTGGCTGTAGGTCGGAGAAACCAGATCGCGCCGCTCGGCCGCGTAGTTCCGGTCGCGGTCGTCTTCCTCGCCCCAGATATCAAGAATCGGCAATGTGACGCGGGCCAGGTTTTCCCGGCCGTTCATCGGGCTTCCCCCGTCATGGCGGATACCGGCCACGATCAGGCCCGCGACGGCTTGACCGGGGTTGCCGGCCAGAAAGGCGCTGGACATGCGGCTACCCATGCTGTGGCCCATGAGATAGATATGCCGCACGCCCCTCTCCCGGCGCAAGAAATCAATGGCCTGGGCGATACGCTCGAAGGCCAGCGGAAAAACTCGACCGAACTGACTCCAGTTCTCCTCGCGCGGCATGGACAAGGACAGGGTGTGCCAGCCGAGTTGGGCGTGCACTGCGTGGCGCAGGGGGTCGACAACCAGAGCGGTGGGACTCTGTCCCACTCCGTGGGCAAGAATGAGGGCGTATTGGCTTGCTCCACCGTCCAGGTAGACCGAGCCGGCGGGCATGTCCGCCCGGGCGACGCCGCCCGTCACGAGGATCAGGATCATGAGACTTCGGAGAATGGTGACTATCATACGGCCTCCTCCGGAGCTTGGGTCATCTTCACGTCCGCGTCTGCTTCTTTTCATAAGTCTTTTCGCCTGGTTGTCACCCCCCCTTTGTACATGCGGGCAGTGAACGTCGCGACGAAAGACGCTCAGAATCAAAAAAACAGGGGAACGGACCGGCTGGCTGGGACCGGGCAAATCAGGACGCACGGAAGCCGGAAGAGGAATCGTGGCGCGCGAAACGCTTGTGAAAAATCAGGAATTGAGTCTGACAGGAATGCGCTCCAGAACTTGGCGCAATGAGTTCAGGTCCACGGGCTTGGGCAGGTAGCCGTCCATGCCCGCTGCCAGAAACTGCTGGCGCTCGCTGTCCATGGCATAGGCGGTCAAGGCCACGATGGGAATATCTCGGTTGCCGGGACCACTCGCGCCTTGGCGAATCCTGCGCGCGGCCTCGACCCCGTCCATGACATCCATCTGAATATCCATGAACACGCCGTCAAAGATCGAATGGCTCAGGGTGTCCAGGGCCTCGGCTCCGTTGGTGGCAGTCTGCACGCTGTGTCCTAGATGCCGGAGCATGGCCGTGGCGGCCATGCGGTTGATTTCATCATCCTCGACCAGCAGGATGCGCAAAGCAGACGTAACGCCGGGTAGTGCGCGAACCGCTGGTTCCGGTCGGACCGGAACCCCTTCCCGAACGGTCAGGGGCAACATCAGATACACGGAGGTACCTTGTCCTTCGACACTTTCGAGAGTCAGGGTGCCGCCCATGGAATCGACCAGATGTTTGCAGATGGACAGCCCCAGCCCTGCCCCCTGGTGCCGACGCGCGAAGGATCCGGTCGCCTGCACGAACGGCCGGCCAAGCTGACCGAGACGATCGTCGGGGATGCCGATGCCGTTGTCGCGCACAATGAACAGCAGACGCACCCGACCCGGCCCTGGAGACAGAAGCGTGCCCACCTCGACGCAGATTTCCCCAACATCCGAAAATTTCATGGCGTTGCCGACCAGATTGAAGAGGATCTGACGAACTCTGAGCTCGTCTCCCACCAGATTCACGGGCACGTCCGCTCCGACCGCCAGCCGCAAGGGCAGATTTCGGCCCTGACTCACGGGGCCGAATGTTTCCGTCAGGGCAGCAAATACCTCACCGAGATCAAAGGGTTTATCCTCCATGTGCAGACTCCCGGCCTCGATCCGGGACAAATCCAGGATGTCTCCCAGCAGACGGGACAGCCTGTCTCCGGAACGGATGGCCATGTCCGTCAGACGCAACTGTTCCCCATCGAGCCTCGTGTCCCGCAGCACGCCGAGCATGCCCAACAGGCCGTTCAGCGGTGTCCTGATCTCGTGGCTCATGTTGGCCAGGAAGGCGCTTTTGGCCAGACTGGCCCTTTCCGCTGCGGTCTTGGCCGCCTCCAGTTCCTGGGTCCGCCGGGCAACCTGATCCTCCAGGGCCGTGTGATCGGCCACCACACGGGCCATCATGGCGTTGAAGCACCGACTCAGTTCTCCGACTTCATCCTGCCCTCCGGCCGGGATGGGTTCGGTTCTCTGACCGGAGGCCATGTCACGCGTGGCGCCAACCAGAACATTCAGCGGATCGCTGATGGACTTGGCCAGACGCCACGTAACGCCAACGGAAATGGCGATGACCAAAAACAGGGACGTGGCGTGCAGCACCCCCTTGATCTGCCGGTCTTTCTCCACCTGGAACATGGTTCCGTCGCGCAAGGACCCTACACGTGCCTCCACGGCAACGGTCAAGCGGTCCAGGGCGATCCCCTGCCGTTCAATCTGAACCTGTATTTCCTGTAATTTCATCTGATTGGCCATGACATCGCTGACCGCGCTGCGCACCCCGAAAACCGCGATACGAACCTGCGCTTCCCGAGTCTGGCCCAGCGCCGTGATCTCGCCGAGCAGGGCGTTCAGAAAGGGCATGTCGACCGTGACATGGGTCGCGCTCATGCCTTCCAAACCCCAAGCCCGATCATGCTCCCCGGTTATCGCCAGCAGTCGTGCCCTGACGGGACCGGACGGAAGGTCGTTCAGAGCTTCAAACACATCCTGATGATTCTTGATCGTGGCCGACTCCAGGGCCACCTTGCGGTCATGCAGGGCCAATCGCGCGCGAACGCCACGGCGCATGTCATCCATTTCTTCCCACACCAAGCCGATCTCGTCGAACATTCGTCCCCCGGACAGATCGAAGGACGCCGCACGCAAGGCCAGACCGCCATCGAGACGAAGGGCCGCGCTTTCGAGCACACCTCTGTCCCGGCCGGTCGCATACAGCGTCAGCAGGGGCTTGATCTCGGCCAGAAGCGATGCCGCCTGGGTCACGATCACGGCCCGGTCGCTCAGGCGGCGGGTCTGCAGAATGGCCGCCGCATTAAAGAGGCCAAGCACAGCTACCAGGGCGGTGATCAGTCCGAAACCCAGGATCAGTTTGCCGCGGATCCGAAGCGGACCCAGCCAGACGCGAAGTTTGGAGACGTTATCTGCAATCAGTCCCATGTCATTCCCTGGGCAGACTTCTGACCCTGGAGTCCAGCTTGGCCAGAATTTCCGCTGTCAGATCCGGAAAGGCCAGGAACTCGGCAAAGGCCGTCAGCCCCAGTTCGGCCTCGGCTGGTTTGGTGGCCAGATCATAGTTGAAGGCCCAGCTCGAGGCGCCTTGCACCAGAGACAGAACCCGCTGCTGGGCCGGGGTGTAAACGCTTTCGTCCGCTCCCGCCCGCGGCACGATGTTGCCTCCGAAACGACTGATGTCGCGCTGGACTTCCTGCCGCGAAAAATAGCGCAGCACTTCCTTGGCCCCTGCGGGATTCTTGGCGGCCCTGGGGATAACCAGCCCGTCCACAGGTCCCAGGGCCACGGTTGCCACACCAGGATCCACCGTCGGAAAGGCGAAGATATCATAGTCCCTGCCCGCCTCCCACCTGATCGAGTCAGAAGAAAAATAGCCCGTCAGCCAACTGCCCATGAGCGTCATGGCCGCCTGCCCCTCGACCAGCAGCTTTCCCGCGCCTGTGTCCCAGTCCATGGAGTTGGGATCGGAATTGAAATAGCCCTTGTCCATGAGCTCACGCCACAGGGCAAAACTGCGCGCCACCTCGGGGTCGGTGTAGCGGGCCCGACCCGTCAACAGATTCTGCCGGTACCGGGGTCCGGCCGTGCGCAGGAGTAGATAGTCGAACCAGAACTGAGCCGGCCACTTGCTGCGTGCGCCCAGGGCCAGGGGAGTGACGCCATGATCCTTGAGGGCCTGACAGACCTGCAGGAATTCTTCCCAGGTCGACGGCGGGATCAGACCCAACCTGTCGAAGAGTCGCTTGTTGTAGAAAAGGGCCACCAAATGCTGTGTGATGGGCAATAATACCTTGCGTCCGTCGTAGGATACGGCCGAATCGGTCAACGCGGCCGGGTACTGGCTGTCCAGTCCCTCCTGAAGCCAGATGTCGTCGATGGGCTGGAGCATGGTCGCCACTGAAGCCGTTCGCATCCCGGCCCAGTAGCTATAGATGTCAACGGGTGCACCACTGCCCAATTCCAGGACAATAGCGATCTTGAAGGCCTCGTGATCCAGGGCGTTGCCGATGAGGTCATAGGGTCCATCCTGCTCGTTGAACCGGGCGACCACCCTGGCCATACCCTCTCCAGTCACGCCCTCGAAGGACCAGTAATGGGAAAAATAAATCCTCTGCTTGGGATCCGCGGCCTTCTCCTCCTGCGCGCATCCGACGAGCAGAAGCATCCCCGCCATGATGAAAAGAAAACTTCGCATCGATCCTCCCGAAGTTGAACCAGGACACGGGGCGCCCCAGGCACATGGCCCGTCGCGGAAGGTCGCGCGGGACCGCCCGCTTCCCGATTTGTTTTGGGCATACCCTCAAACAGGGAATGGGGCAATCGAGAGGCCGCTGCTGACGCGCCACGCATTTCATGAGACAGTGACCGCAACGGCCGACACGGTGCATGGGAACCCTTGGCTGACATGGCGTGTCCGGTTTTCCTTGTGCCAAACCGTGAGCATTTGCACGGCAATTGCGATAAGGACTCCTCCTTTGGTAGGGTTTTTTTCTCTATTCTCGTCATTGCCCACAATCCCAGGTCGCCGGGTCCTCGTGTAAGGAGACGTTATGCGCATCGTGTTCCTCGGTCTTTTCCTTTTTTTCTGCGCCGGCAGCCTCCAGGCCATGGAAGCCACGGACAGTCCCGCCTCACACCCCCTGCCCGTGGGCAGCGCCATGCCCGACCTGCTCCTGCGCGGCGAGATATCCCCGGAGCAGCTGGCCCATCTGGGCCTCAAGGGACCGGCCCCCCGCCATCTCTCGGAAATCCAGGCCAAACACGTCATTCTCGTGGCCTTCAGCATGTACTGCCCGCACTGCCAGCGCGAGGCGCCGGCCCTGGTCGAGCTGAACGCCCTGATCCAGCGCCGGGGTTTTGGGGGCGATCTGAAGCTCATCGGCGTGGGCATCGGCAATTCGGATTTCGAGGTCGAAGTCTTCCGGGACAAATATGGGGTGACCTTCCCCCTCTTTTCCGACCCGGACTTTCAGGCCAACAAGGAAATCGGCGAGGTCGGAACCCCTTTCTTCTACGTGCTGTCCATGGACAGAAACACAAAGCAGATCCGCGTCGTGGACACCATGCTTGGCCGCATGGACTCGGCCGGCGCGTATCTCGAACAGGTTCTGTCCGCCACGAAACCGATGAGGTAGGATCATGAATCCCTTTGGCTCCGCCCTGCTGCTTCTTGTTCTCGCGCTCCTGCCCGCCACGCTTCCTGCCCAGGAAACGGCCTCCTCCAAGAACATGACCTACGACATGGGTGCCTTGCCGCCCGTGGACAGCGTGCTCAAGGTCAAGGTCGGCGATCCGGCGCCAAACTTCTCCCTGCCGACCATCGACGGAGGCACCATCAGCCTGGGCCAGTTCCGGGGGAAGAAGAACGTCGTACTGTCCTTTGTTCCCGCGGCCTGGACTCCGGTCTGCTCCGGACAATGGCCCGGCTACAACATCGTGCGGGATCTTTTCGAACAGGCAAATACCCAGCTCATCGGCGTGAGCGTGGACAACGTGCCGACCCTGCACGCCTGGGTCCAGGAAATGGGCGGATTGTGGTTTCCCGTGGCCTCGGATTTCCGTCCGCAGCACCGCCTGTCCGAAGCCCTGGGCATTCTGCGCACGAGCGGCGAATCCGAACGCGCCCTGTTCCTGATCGATCGACAGGGCATGATCCGCTACATCGACGTGCACGACATCAACTCGCGGCCGGATTTGGGCCCCCTGATCAAGGCCATGCGGGAACTCAAATAGACCCGAGTCGCCGACATTCGGCCCTTGCGGACGAAGACGTTTTGTTCCATCCTGACGATCCCCGACACGTGCTGGCGGCCTCGGTCTGAGAGCCCGCCCGCACCCCGCAAAAGGAGTCAGACCATGGAACTTATGGACGCCATCCATACCCGCCGCAGCATCCGCAAATATCTGGACAAGCCCGTAGCGGAAGAGCTGATCGAGAGTATTCTGCGGGCCGGCATGGCCGCGCCCTCGGCCGGCAATCAGCAGCCCTGGCATTTCATCGTCATCACGGACCGCGCCAAGCTCGACGCCATCCCAGCCTTCCATCCCTACAGCAAGATGGTCCTGACGGCCCCGACGGCCATCCTGGTCTGCGGCGATCCGACCGGCAAAAAATGGCCCACCTTCTGGGACCAGGACGTAAGCGCCGCGACCCAGAACATGCTCCTGGCCGCCCGGGGACTTGGCCTGGGCACGGTCTGGGTCGGCATTTATCCGGAAACGGAGCGCATGGAAGGCTTCCGCAAACTCTTCGCCCTCCCTGAGCACATCATTCCCTTCTCCCTCATCCCCCTGGGCTGGCCCGACGGACAGTTCGAAGCCGTTGACCGCTTCCGACCGGAATGCATCCACCGGGAAACGTGGAAAGACTGTAGCTTGGCCTGACTTTCTTTCTTTGGAACTGAAGCAGATTATCTGCCTTTCAGGGCAAAACGCACGGGCAGCAGGGCCGTGCAGGGCACGGATTGATTGCCACGTCTGGCGGGAGCATAGGTTGAGGCCTTGGCTGCTTCCAGGGCCGCTTCGTCCAAGCCGAAGCCGGCCTTTTCCACAACCTCCGCATTCCGCAACACCCCCCCATCGTCGATGGTCAGACGCAGGACCACCAGCCCTTCCCGGCCCCGGCGACGAGCCAGTTCCGGGTACCTGGGCATGACGCGTTGCATGAAACGCGGCCCCTCTCCATCACCGAAACGGACATCCGTCAGCCCACCTCCGCCTCCCCCATGGCCGCCGCCCTGGCCGCCCGCCAAGCCAGCGACAGAGGTCTGTCCGCCCGCCGCAAGCGCCGCTGTTTCCGTTGCGGCCGAAGCGTTCATGGTCGCACCAAGATCCGCACCGGCCGAAACCGAGGCAGCCTCTTCCTGAACCGGCTGAGGCGCAGGCTTTTCCTCGGCCTTGATCGCATCCTTCCTGGCGATCTTGACCGGCTCCCTGGGCTTGGCCTTGACCGGCGGATCGGCAGCGACGTGCTGAACCGGTTCCTGGACCGGCGATGGCGCCGGAGGCGGACCGGGAACCTGGGCTGGTCCGGGAGGCGGCCCTGGATCCACCATGCCGGGCACAAGGGAAATGCTGACCACGGTATTGGGCAGTTCAGTGCTTGCGGCCAGGGTCAGGCCCAGAACAAAGACCAATCCATGGAGCAGGGTCGCCACTCCGATGCACGGCAAAAACGAAAAACGGCACGTGCGGGGCTCCCGGCCATCAAACACGGGACTCGGTGGCGGCTCACCCTGGCACAGTTCGTGTTCGGGCAGGTCCAGGCAGACAGGATCGGCCGGGACGTGCACCGTCATGGGCTCAACTCCTGACGCAGGGCCGTGACGATGTCCCGGGCCTTCAGATCCTCGATGCGATGGTAGCCGGCGCCCAGGTGGACGGCCAGTTCCCGGGCCAGACCAAAGGCCATGACGCCCTCGGGCTCGGTGTCAATGACAAGGGTGCGGATACGGCCGTCCTCGCGGATGCCCTCGGCCATTTCGCGCGCCTCGTGCAGGGGCTTGCCGCCGTGTCGGGCCACGTTGGCCCGGCAGTCGGAGATGAGCACCAGCACGGGAATGGCCCCGGGATCACGCCGCAACTGGGCGGCAAGAACCCCGTAGGCTGCCTCCAGGCCGTGGGAAAGCGGGGTACGTCCGCCCGTGGGCAGATCCTCCAGGACCTTGTAGGCCAGCTCCACGCTGGAGGTGGGCGGCAAAAGCACCTCCGCCGTCTCGCCGCGAAAGGCGACCAGGGCGACCTTGTCGCGCTTCTGATACGCGTCCATCAAAAGCGACAGCACCGCGCCCTTGGCCGCGACCATGCGCTCCCGCACCCCCATGGACCCGCTGGCGTCCACGGCCAGGACGATGCACGTGCCAACGCGCCGCTCCCGGACCTTGCGCCGGAAATCGTCCCGTTCCACCTGGATGCCGGGCCCGGCATGACCGCGCCGGACCTGATGCACGGCCGCTGCACGCAAGGTGGCGTCCAGGGCCAGATCATGAGCCCGACTGTCCATGCGACTGCGGGAGTAACGGCCCATGCGCGAGGCCGTGCGGGTCCGGCAACGCCGACCCGAACCGGTCCGGGCCAAACGATCGCGGGTCAGGTTCAGACGGCGAACCTGAAAGGGTTCACCCATGGCAAAGACTCTTTCCTCGGGCGCGGCCGGAGCAGGCCGGTCGTCCTGACCCTGATCCGGATCCTGATCGCTCTGCTCCGGGGACTGTCCGTCCTCTTCCGTGGCCCGGCCATCCTGTTGCCGGCCGCCCTGTTCCGGCGGTTTTTGTTCCGGCTGGTCGGGCTCATGGGGCGGCTCGGACGGCTTGTGCTCATCCTGGGGCGGCTCAGGGACCTGGGGCGGAGGCATGCGGCGACGATGCACCAGGGCCAGGTTCGCGGCCTCGTCCAAATCCGTCGGAGTCACGCCAGGCCTGTCATCCAGGGCAGCCAGGGCCCTGGCCGCGGCCCGGAGCACGATGTCCGCCCGATGGCCGGCCACGTTCGCTTCCAAGGCCAGTTCGGCGCAACGCCGTTCCAGCTCGGCCGGAACGCTCACGAGGCAAACGCGCTGCCCGGCCCGGACCAGCCGCGCCCTCAGAGCGTCCTGCACAGGCCGGAACTGCTCGGCCACGGCCCCTGGTTCCGCGTCGAAACGACGGCACAGACGCATGAGCCGGACCCGATCCTCGGCATCGGACAGGCCGGACACCTCCACGCACAAACCGAAACGGTCCAGGAGCTGCGGGCGGATCTCCCCTTCCTCCGGGTTCATGCTCCCGACCAGGACAAAAGAAGCCGGATGAGCAAAAGAGATTCCTTCGCGCTCCACCGTGTGCCAACCCGAAGCGGCGGCATCGAGGATAAGATCCACCAGATGGTCATCGAGCAGGTTGACCTCGTCCACATACAAAATATTGCCATTGGCCGCGGCCAGCAGACCGGGCTGAAAAGCCCGGATTCCGTCGCGCACGGCCCGTTCCAGATCGATGGACCCGGCCAGGCGGTCCTCGGTGGCGCCCAGGGGCAGCTCAACCACGCGCACGGACCGCCGTTCCACGGCCAGCGTTTGACCCGAGGCGATCAGTTCTTCGCACCCCCGGCACCACGGACCGTCCGGCCGACAGCCGCAGGGACAACCGGCCACGACCTTCCGTTCGGGCAAAAGCGCGGCCAGGGCGCGAATGGCCGTAGACTTGCCCGTGCCCTTTTCCCCGCGCACCAGCACCCCGCCCAGATGCGGGTCCACGCAGGCCGCCAGCAGAGCCCGTTTCAGGGCCGCCTGACCGACCATGGCCGTGAAGGGCAGCTCCATGCTCAAGCTCCGAACAGCGAGGCCAGCTTGGCCGTGTCCTCGCCGGGCTTCTGGAACGGTTTGCGGCGCATGCGGTGCGGCAGGGCCATGCGCGAGGCCTCGCGCACGTCGTCCAGGGCCACGCGGTCCCGCCCCGCCAGGGCGGCCAGGGTGCGGGCGGCCTGAAGCATGACAATGTCGGCCCGGTGTCCGTCCACGCCCAGGGACAGGGATGTCTCGGCAATGCGACGCAGCATGTCGTCCTCTATGGCCACGGAGGGCAACACCTTGCGGGCATCCGTGATCCTGACCGCCAGGGCCGCGTCGGCCTCCTGCCAGGACCGGGCAAAGGTTTCCCGATCGTCGTCATAGGCGGCCCGGCGGCGGACCACCTCCATGCGGGCGTCCACGTCGGCGATGCCCTCCACGCTGACGCACAAGGCAAAGCGATCCAGCAGCTGGGGCCGCAGCTCCCCCTCCTCCGGATTCATGGTCCCGACCAGCACGAACCGGGCCGGATGGGAGAAGGACACGCCCTCGCGCTCGACCATGTTGCGGCCCATGGCCGCCGAATCAAGCAGCACGTCCACCAGATGATCGTCCAGCAGGTTGACCTCGTCCACGTACAGAAATCCGCCATTGGCCTCGGCCAGGATGCCTGGCTCGAAGCGGCGCTCGCCCTTGCGGATGGCGGTTTCGATGTCGAGAGTGCCCAGCACCCGGTCCTCGGTGGCGCCCACGGGCAGATCCACCACCCGCACCCGCCGCCGGGCCACGGGCAGGGATGCGCGCTCGGAGCAGGCCGAACACAGGCCGCCGCTGTCCGCCGGATTGCAGCCGAAAGGGCAGCCAGCGACCACGTCCACCTCGGGCAGCAGGGCCGCCAGGGCGCGCACGGCCGTGGACTTGGCCGTGCCCTTTTCGCCCCGGATGAGCACCCCGCCCAGTCGCGGATTCACGGCGTTGAGCAAAAGCGCGGTCTTCATCGGCTCCTGGCCGACAATGGCGCTGAAGGGATAGGGAATGCGTCCTTGCATCTGATCTCCGCCGGACATGGGTCCGGATAGGTTGAGGAACTTGGTTCAATACGCCGCAAAACAGGTCCAGGGGCCGCGCCCCTGGCGGGGTGCGGGGCGGCGCCCCGCATTCTTTCCTAGTCCGTGGCCCGGCGCACGCAGCACATGGCCAGCCCCAGGGCCGCCAGACCCAGGACGACCAGAACCGCGAAAGACGACGCCTCCACGGGCTGCCCCAGGGCCGTGCCCCGGATGATCCTGGCCGCGTGGGTCAGGGGCAGGAAGGCCAGCACGGCCTGGACGGCTTCGGGCATGCGATCCACCGGAAAAAACGTTCCGCCCAAAAAAGCCATGGGCGTGATGACAAAACTCGAAATCAGGGCCTGATCGCCATGAGAGGAGACCAACATGGCCGAGACCACGGCAACGCAGGCGAAAAAGAAGCTGTTCAGGATCACGGCGGCGAGCAACATGGGGCCAACCTGAATCTGCACGCCAAAGGGCAGCGCCAGGGCGAGGACGATGGCCGTGGCCAGAAGGCCACGGGTCACGCCGGCCATGGCCTCGCCCAGGACATAGGCCAGGGGCGAAACCGGCGCTGCCTGAAACTCCTCGAAGATCTTCCAGTAGAAACGACTGATGTTGATCTCGCTGGCCATGGCAAAAGCCTGGGTCATGGAGCCCATGGCGATGAGTCCGGGCACCAGAAAGGACAGGTAATCGACTCCGCCCACCCGCACCTCACCCAGGCCATAGCCGAAGGCCAGGATGTAGAGGAGCGGCGACACGGCCAGGGAAGCGGCATGCTTGGGCAACTTGCGCCACAAGAGGAGCATCTCGCGGTAGTAGACAGCCAGGAACGCGTTCATGGGGCCACCTTCCGGCCGGTCAGGACGTGAAAGGCGTCTTCCAGGTTGACCCGCCGCACGGTCACGTTGCCAGGCCATCGCGCGGCGCTGTCCTGGGCCGTTTCGCGGTCCGGAAAATAGCGGCTGACGATGCGGCCGTTTTCCAGTTCGTCCACAGCCCACTGCCCGATGCGGTCCATGTGCTCCCGGGGCGGCCCCAGGGCGACCATGCGACCCTGATCCAGAAAGGCCACCCGGTCGGCCAGGAATTCGGCTTCCTCAATATAGTGCGTGGTCAGAAAGATGGTCATGCCGGATTCGCGCACCTGCCGGATCAGCGACCAGATCCGCCGCCGGATGGCCGGGTCCAAACCGACGGTGGGCTCGTCCAGAAACAGGGTGCGCGGATTGTGCATGAGGGCGCGGGCAATCATGATCCGTCGCTTCTGACCGCCTGACAGTTCCTTGATGCGGCTGTCCGCCCGGTCGCTCATCTCCACATAGGCCAGCAGCTCGGCGATGCGCTCGCGGCGCATGGACCGATCCAGGCCAAAGAGACGCCCATGGATGTCCAGGTTTTCCCGCACGGTCAGCTCGGCGTCGAGATTCATGTTCTGGGGCACGAGGCCGTTTTGCCGCTTGGCCTGGACCGGATGCGTGGCCATGTCGAAGCCGTTGGTCAGGGCTTGGCCCGCATCGGGCCGGGACAGGCCGGTCAGGAGGCGAATGGTCGTGGTCTTGCCCGAACCGTTGGGACCGAGATAGGCAAAGAGTTCACCCGGCTCGACCCGGAAGGACACGTTGTCCAGGGCGGTTTTCACGCCATAGCGCTTGGCCAGATTCACGGCCTCGATCATCGGGCGCTCCGCGCACGATCCATGACCCGGCGCACGTCGGACAAGGCGTCGTCCCAGGCGCCGACCTCGCTGGCGGTGACGATGTCCACGCTGCCGCCCTGAAAATCGCCGCTCACCCCGTCCATGCGGTCCTCGATCCAGCTCTCGATCTCCAGATAGGTTTCCTTCAGATCCATGAGCACCTGCGGATCAGCCTCCCAGATCCCGCGCGAGGCCGCTTCCAGCAGGCGCCGGCCGATCTCCTCCAGGGCCCAGGGGTTGTGCTCCTCGAAAAAGGCGCGGTTGTCCTCGTCCAGGGCAAAGGTGCGGGCGATGTCGTCGAAGATCCAGTCATCCACCTCGCCGGTGGTCGAATCCCAGCCATAGACCCGGCCCACGCGCTTGGAAATGTCGCCCGCGCCCTTGTAGCCATGGCGCTTCATGCCTTCGATCCATTTCGGATTCAGCAGCTTGGTGCGCACGATACGCCGGATCTCGTCGGACAGGTCGCGCACCTCCACCGCCT
The DNA here is from genome assembly GCA_964589645.1 of uncultured Desulfovibrionaceae bacterium. Lineage (GTDB taxonomy): Bacteria > Desulfobacterota > Desulfovibrionia > Desulfovibrionales > Desulfomicrobiaceae > Desulfomicrobium. The sequence continues at coordinate 54,940 of CAZPSN010000018.1, read as the reverse complement.
CGGGCTCGCGGGTATCGCCGTAATAGTTTCTGACCGGGTTGCCGGACACGGCTTTGGCCGCGGCCGCGATGCCGCCGTGGGTGCCGAAGTAGCAGCAGCAGGCCAGAAGATCCGACTCGTCCGTGACCACCTTGTTGAAGGTCAGATCCACGCTGCCCAGGGCGTGCACCAGCTCCTCCTTGGCCTCCATGCCCCAGGAATCCCGGCCGTAGGCCCAGCTGTTCCACTGCACGAAGATCTCGGCCAGATCGTTCTCGGTCTTCCAGGCCGAAGCGTACACGGCCAGATTCACGCCCGGGCGATAGGTGCCCGGAGCCGAGGCAAAAATGCGCCATGTGGCCCGCCGCCAGGCGTCCTTGTCGGCCGGATCGGCCCCGGCCAGGGCCAGGGCGGTCAGGGTGTGCCTGCGCACGAAATTGAGTTCCACGGGCTCGTCCAGCTCCGCGACGAGCCGCAGAGCGTCATCAATGGTTTCCACGCAGTTGGGGAAGTTGTCGCGGGTGATGCCTGAAAGGCGGATGGTCACGTCGATGCGCGGTCGACCGAGCTCAGCCAGGGGAATGACCTCGACGCCCTTCAACTGCCCGTGCGGATGCCAGACGGGGCGCACGCCGATGAGGGCCATGATCTGGGCCATGCCCTCGCCATCGGCCCACATGATGTCGTTGCTCATCCAGTAGATGGCCACGTTTTCGGGATACTCGCCCTCGTCGGCCAGGTGCTTGGCGATGACGGCCTGGGCCAGCCGCTCACCCACGTTCGCCGCCGCTTTTGTCGGCACGCGACGCGGGTCCAGGGTGAAGAAATTGCGACCCGTGGGCAGCACGTCATCCCGGCCGCGGGTGATGAGACCCGATGGACCGGGCGGGATGAACCCGCCTTCGAAGGCATGCATGAGGGCCGCGATTTCCCGCGACGCTTCCGTGCGTGCGTCCAGATCGGCGATGATGTCCGTGAAGGGGGCCAGGGCGTCCAGGTGTTCGGGGTGGTCGATGAGTTCCATGCCCTCCAGGGCCGCGTCCCGCGGGCTCTGACCGGCCAGGATCCGGCCCACCAGGGTGCGGCAGACCGTCTCCACCTCTTCCAGCAGGGCTCCGTGGCTCAGGCAGCGCATCGGATGGACCTCGCCCGGCCGGGCCAGAAGGTCGGCCAGGTCCAAACCCAGGAGGGCGCACACGAGGCGGCGCAGGGAATGCGTGCGCCCGGCGTCGAAGCGCAGGATGGACCAGAGGAAATCCGCCCGGCGCGCACCCTCGGGGATGCGCCCGAAAATATGCATGCCGTCCTGGATCTGGGTGTTGCGGATGCGGCCCAGGGCGTCGTGAGCGGCCCTGGCCACAAGGGGAAAATCCACGTCGTGGTGAGTCTGCCCCTCCTTGATACCGAGCTGCTCGTTCAGTTTGCACGCGGCGAACAACTCCATGATCTGGTGCTCCAGGGCGTGCGCCCGGGCCGGATCGGCCTTGCGGGCCACTTCGTAGTCACCCAGGGCACGTTCCAGCTCCTCCAGTTCGTCGTACAATCCGCCGCGAACCATGACCGTCTGCATGTGGTCCACCAGGGCGGCGATGCCGCGTCGTTTGGCGATGACGCCCTCGGGCGGATTGTCGGCATTGTAGATATAGAGGTGCGGCAGCTCGTGCAGGGTCAGATCAGGCAAACAGGACTCGGACAGGGCCACGCTCTTGCCGGGCAGAAATTCCAGGTTGCCGTGGGTGCCGACATGGACGATGGCGTGCGCCCCGAACACTTCCTCCAGCCAACGGTAGGTGGCGATGTACTGATGCGGGGGCGGCACGTCGGGGTCGTGCAGAATCTTGCAGACCTGCCCGTCGCAGCGCGCTCCGGCGCAGCCGCGCTTGGGCTGCACCAGGACCACGGCGTTGCCGTAGGACACGCCCGTGACCAGGATGCGGCCCTCAAAGACCATGGCCGCGGGAATACCATTGTGTTCCGTGCCCGGAGGATCCCCCCAGGCTCCGGCAATGCGCTCCCGCACGGCCGGCGGGAGCGCATTCCACCACAGTTCATAGGTGGCCAGGTCGATTTGATCCAGACACCCGCCCTTGGACACGATCTCGTTCACCGTGGTCCAGCGGAATTCGGAGATGGCCTTGCGCTCCATGATGGTCTCGATGAGAGCCTTGCCGCTGTCCGGAACCGTGACGCCGTACCCCTGCCCGTGCATGGCGGCCAGGATGTCGGCCACGCTCTCCAGGGAGTCGAGCTTGGCGGCCCCGCCCACGGTGGCCTCCACCGAGGCGCAGGGGTTGTTGTGCAGGATGAAGGCTATCCTGCGCTTTTCCACCGGCGTACGGCGCAGCGCAACCCAGCGCCGTACCCGGGCCGCCAGACGCTGACAGCGCTCCAGGATGGGCTCGCGGTCTTCCAGGGCCACGCCGGAAACGTCTTCGTAGCGACGGGCTGCGGCCACGATCATGGGCTCGATGACACCCTCGAACTCGGGCATGGCCACGCTCCAACTCATGTCGCTGCCCAGGCCGTGCGCGTCCTTCCGCCATTCGTCCACGGTCTTGCGGTGCGAAACAAGGGGCGAGAAGACCGGACAGTTCAGACGCACCAGGATGTCCTCGCCGCTGCCGGCCCGGGTCTGTCCTTCGCCTCGCCGGTTGCCCAGCAGAAAGGGCGAGAGCTTGACCAGGGCGTCCACGCGGGACAGGCCTTCGCCGTCGAACATGAAAGCCTCCACGGCCGCGCCGCTGCCCCGGGTGCCGAGAGCCGCGTCGCGGATGGAATAGCAGAAGACCGGCAACACGCGCAGACCCTGGGCTTCCAGAGCCCGGACCAGGGCCGTTTCCACGTCCAGGCTGCCCGTGACCCAGGAACTGCGCGAAAAGAGAAATCCGACCAGAGGGGCACTGCCTGGCAGGGTTCCTGGCCTGGCATCCAGCCAGTCAAGATAGCTGTCCGTGTCCGCGAAGATCTGGCGGCTGTCCGGATGCCAGATCCCGTCCCAGGGCACGGGCACGGGCGCGGGCGGTTCGCCCGTTGTTCCCGTCAGGTGCAGCACGTAGCGTAGCAGGTTCTCGAAATTCTCTTCCCCGCCCAGGGTCATATAACCGTAGACCCGGGCCACGGCCTCCGCCGGAACAGAAGACAAGGCCCACAGGCCGGGGTCGTAGCTGGCGCAGATGACCGGGATCGTGGGCGACAACGCACGTAGCGCCTCTTCCACCGGCTCCCAGCCGTTCCCGGCCGTGCGGTAGACCAGCACCACGTCGGAGCTGTTCGCCGCGGCCAGGATGGTCTCCAGATGTTCCGGAGCGTCTTCGAGCTGGCGGGTGGACCAGGCCGAAAGTTCCAGACCTTCGCCCAGTTCCGGGCCGATCTTCCTGGCCGCCGCAGTGATCATGGGCAGCCAACTGGCCCACATGACGGTCATGATGCGCATGGATTTCTCCTCGGTAAAAAGAAATGGCGGAGCAGCACCTCTGCCCCGCCACATTTGCCGCACAGCTAGAACGTATAGCCCACTTCCAGGAAATACTCCCGCCCAGGCGCCACGGAACTGCCCATGTACACCTTCTCGTCCAGGACATTGTCCACGCTCAGAGAGAACGCCCAGTGTTCCACGGGAGTGAAGACCAGGCGCGTGTCCACCAGGAACGCGCGCGAATAGCCGCCGTACACGTCCGGATCCTGTTCGTTCGCGGTGTCGGTGTAGATCCGCCCGATGCTCGTTCCACTCACGTTCAGGCTCGCGTACTTGGAACGCAGGGTGCCCGACAGATTCCAGACATTTTCCGGCACGTCGGTCATGTGCTTGTCCTCGGATGCGGGATCCGCGTTATTCTCGAGAATCTTGGTGTAGTTGACCGTGTACGTGGTACCGAGTTCCAGCCAGGACACGGGGGTCCAGACCAGGGAGGATTCGACGCCCTCGACCTTGGCCTCGTCGTAATTGATCTGATGCTTTTCGGTCAGGCCCGATTCACTGACAGCCTTGTCGATGGTTTTGGTGCCGACTGCGTCGTAAAGCCGGGAGTGAAAGACGGTCACGCTGGCGCGCAAAGTGCGGTCAAAGAGGTACTGATCCACGCCGATCTCGACGCTGCGGACGGTTTCCGGGTCCAGATTGGGATTGGAAACATAGTAGGTGCCCGCGTCGGACACCCAGTCACGGTACATCTCGTAGATGTTCGGCGGCCGGAAGGCCTGCCCCACGGCGGCGCGCAGGGATGTGTCCGGCAGGACCTTCCACAGGGCGGACAGCTTGGGACTGACGGCCGAGGCCTGGACATCGTCGAGTTCATTCACCGCACCCACCTTGCCCGAGGAACCGTCGAACCCTTCCCACATGTCCAAGCGGACGCCCGGGGTAAGGGAAAAACTGTCCGTGATCTGCCATTCGTCCTGGGCGAACAGAGCATACTGGTGCATCTTGCCCTCGGTGATGTTCGTCACGTCGCCGTCGGTTTCCGGCTTGAGGTAGTCCTCCAGAGTGCGTTCCTTCTGTTCGAAGGTATCACGGCGCAAATAGGCCCCCACGGTCAGCAGATGGTTCTCGGTCAGAGCCATGCTGTCCTGCAGGTCCATGAACATGCCCCAGCGGTCCGACGGCGTGAGCACGCCTGGCGTGTCATGGTAGTCGTCCGTGGCCGTGCCCTTGGGCGTGGTGTACCAGCGGTCCGAATGCGTCAGGCCGACCTTGGCCGTGAAGGCCGTGTCCCAGAGCTCCTTTTCCAGGGTCAAGGCCGCCATGTGCATGGTCTCCCCGCCTCGACCGGACAAAAAATTGGATTGCGTGAAACTCTTGGTCCGCATGCCGTCACCCAGATCGGCCTTGCCGTTCCAGACCTCGTTGCCTGCGGCGTCGGTGATGTAGGTATGCGGCGATTTGTAGAAATACATGGTGTATCCGCGCATCAGATCGAGCCGGATGGAGCCGTCCTCGGGCAGATCCCAGGCCAGGGAAGTGTTCACATTGTATCGCCCGGCCTTCTTGTCGCCCTTGTCGCCAACCACGTACTGTTCGCCACTGGTCGTATCGAGGCTGTGCGCACCGGTGTTGGACGACGTGCCGCTTTCCGCGCCCTTGTAGACCAGCAGAGTCGGATACCCCTGGGTGCCCCGGCCTTCCATGCTCACGCGGTAGGATAGACTGCCACGCTTGTCCCCGCCCCATGCGGTACCGCCGATGGTGTCATGGTTGCCCGCGCCGAGACGGATCCCGCCCTCAAGCTTCTCGGGCATCTTGGTGATGATGTTGACCACGCCGCCCACGGCGTTGCCGCCATACAGGGCCGAGGCCGGACCGCGGATGACCTCGATGCGTTCGATGTTCTCCACGGACAGGTTGTTCCAGAACACCCCACCGTTGTATCCGTCATTGATGGGCAAACCGTTCTGCATGATCAGGGTCCGATCCTGCCCCGCGAGCCCGCGCAGGGTCACGGTCGGGATGGATGTGGCAATGCCGTTGGCCCGCCTGACATACACGCCCTCGGCATGCTTGATGGCGTCGTCCACGGTGGTCACCTTCTGCTCGGCCAAGTCCTGAGCCGTGATCACGGTCACGCTGGCGGCCACGTCACCGACCTCTTTTTCGGTGCGGGTCGCGCTGACCACCACTTCATCCATGACAGTCTCATTGCCCGCCCCCACGGCAGGCAGACTCACGCTCACCGCCAGGCAGACCAAAAACACGACTCGCATCAATCCTTTGCACATAGACGTCCTCCCGTGGACTGTTTTGATGTCGGAGTTGCCCCCGTCGGTACGATCCATGCCCCCTGTTCGGCCTGAACCAGCGTCGACTCCACCCCGTACACGGCTCTGATGGCCTCGGGCGTGAGCACTTGCGCCGGCTCTCCATGGCCATGCACCGTGCCGTCATGCATCAGGACCACCCGATCGGCGAAGCGGCGGGCCAGATTCAGGTCGTGGATGGCCAAAAGAACCCCACGCTGGCCGACGTGGGCCTCATGGGCGAAAAGATCGAGCACCTCCATCTGGTGTCTCAAATCCAGACTGCTGGTTGGCTCGTCCAGAACCAGGTACGGTGTGTCCTGGGCCAGGGCCCGGGCCAGCAGCACCTTCTGGCGCTGCCCTCCGGACAGACTGTCAAAATCGCGAAAGGCCAGCGGCGACAAATTCAGACGATCCAGGGCCCGCGCCGCAGCATCCTGATCCTGGGCCGACGGCCTCCAGCCCATGTGCGGACGACGGCCCAGAAGGACCATGTCAAAGACAGGCATGGGAAACCGACAGCGGGTGCTCTGGGGAACCCAGGCCACCAGTTTGGCGTGCTCCGCAGCGCTCAACCCACGAGCCACGCGACCTTCGATTTCCACATATCCCTGCCACGGCATCGACAGCCCCAGCAGGCAACGCAACAGCGTGGTCTTGCCCGTGCCGTTGGGACCGGCCAGGGCCACGAGCTCTCCCCGGGCAACATGCACGGATATTTCGCTCAAAATGGCTGCGCCGTTGTATCCAAAAGACAGGTTCGTGGCCGAAAGCATCACCACATCTCCCGGCGCTGACGCATGAGCAGCCAGACAAAGAAGGGCACGCCCAGAAACGAGGTCACGATGCCGATGGGAATGACCACCGGCGCGACAACGGCCCGGCCCAGAACGTCCGCGCCAAGCACCAGTGCCACGCCAATGAGGCTCGCGGCCGGGATGAGGACGCGATGATCCGTGCCGACAAGCATGCGGGCCATGTGCGGCCCGACCAGGCCGACAAACCCGATGGTGCCGGTAAAGCAGATGGCTCCGGCCGTCATGGCCGAGGCGCAGAGGATGGCTTGGACGCGCAGACGGTCAACAGGAACGCCCAGAACTCTGGCCGTGTCGTCTCCGGCCGGAATGGTGTTGAAATCCCAGGCCCGGCGCATGATCCAGACAAAGGACGGCACCAGGAAGCAGGCCGCCACTCCAGCCTCGACCCATCCGGACCGGGCCAGGCTGCCGAAAAGCCAGAACAGGATGGCCTGCACCTTGTCCATGGGGCTGATGTACTGCAGTAGGGATGTCAGGGCTGAAAAGAAATACATGACCGCGATGCCCGTCAGGATCAGGGTCTCGGGCCGCGCCCCGCGCATGCGGGCCACGCCCAGAATGACCAGGGAGGTGCACAGGCTGCAGACAAAGGCCCCCAGGGCCACGGCAAAACGCGAGCCGGACCCGAGCCAGATGGCCAGGGCCGCGCCGAATCCCGCCCCCGAAGCGATGCCCAGGGTGAACGGGGACGCCAGCGGGTTGCGCAGCACGGACTGGGTCACCGTGCCGCTGGCGGCCAAGCTGGCGCCGATGATCATGGCCATGAGCACGCGCGGCAGGCGCAGCTCCCAGACCACGTCCGTGGCCGGTCCGGTGCGCAGCAAGACCGCCTCCAAAACCGCTGCCGGACGCGCTCCCGTGGACCCGTAAAACAGGGCGCCAAACCCTGCCACGCAGGCCAGGACGGACAAGGCCAGCAGCATCAGCACATTCCCCCGCTGCCTGCGCCGCACCTCGTCGCCCAGGGCCGCGCAGCTCCGGCTCACCGCCGTCGCGCTCACGGTTTGGCCTCAGGAATAAGCGTGTAGACCCCTCTCAAAGGCAGGTTGTGGAATCGCGCCAGATATTCGGCATGCATGGCCGCAGGGTCGAGATCGCCGGCCTGCTCCGGATGAAAGATGCGCACCATGTGCGCCAGCCCGACCACGGCGGGCGGTCCGGCCGTGATGGATGAGGTGATGAGAAAAAAACGGTCCTTCTTGACGGCCTCCAGGAGACCCCAACCCGGCCGGGACAGCATGGACTGCTTGAGCTGCAGCAAGGGAGACGCGTCAGGCCAGTCGTAATCCCCGGTGCGCGGCACACTCTTAATGATGGCTTCGGGCTGCCGGGACAAAATCCACTCCGTGGCCACCTGGGCCGATTCCTGTCCCAGCTCCTGGCCGATATTCACAAGTCCGGCCTCCTGGCAGAACATGTCGAATCCGGAGCCCGGTCCAGCAGCCCGGTAATCCGTGTACCCTTCCAGGTACACCACGGGCCGGCGCGGCGATGCGGCAACGGCTTTCCGGATTTTGCCAAGATAGCCGTCGAACCACGTCAGAAAGATTTCAGCCTCAGACTTTCGCTCGACCAGACGGGCCAGTTCTCGTACCTCGGCATGAAAAAAAGGCAATTTGTGAAAATCCAGGCGCAGGATCTTCGTGCCGGCCGGTTCCAGCAGGCGCTCGATTTCCGGACCTGGGCTCGATTTGTAGCACAGGACAACGTCTGGCTTGAGGGCGAGGATGGCCTCGTAATCAGGCTCTCGCCAGTCCCCGACATTGGGCCGTCCGGCCAACTCGGCCCAGAAGCCTCGTTCCTTGAGAATGAAGTTGTGCACCCCCACGACCTGATCCGTGGCGTTCAGCACGCGCAGCACTTCCATGGCATTGGAATTGATGCAGACAATCCGGGTTGCCGAGGCGGACACGACGCCGAGAAAAAGAAAACCAAAGGCGGCGAGGCAAACCAACACCGTCCGTTGCAAAAAAATATTCATGTTAATTTGAAAATGAGTTGAATTTAACGAGCTGCTTTTTTAATAATCTATTCGTATCGTATAATCAATTAAAAAATAGTAACACCAACAACGCTGTTTTTTCCTCCTGTTGACACAAATTTTTGACCTCCTCTCAGGATCCGCCAGATTGGCCCTGCAACCGCGCACACAATCCGAACGCTCTGGACGCAAAAAATGACCGGCAATTTTTTGCCGATACGCTCGCCATTTCGGATTCGCGACATGGCTTGAAGCCGGGCACGCAACGTGGTGGAATCGGGAAAATCCGGCTCGTGATGCGAACCAGACGTCTCGCCTCGCGAGGCAGACTGCAGATTTTCAGGAGAGTTTCAGATCGTATTCGGCCAGCTTGTAGCGCAAAGTGCGGGGGCTGACAGCCAGGATTTCGGCCAGCCGGGCCTTGCTGCCGGACGCTTCGGCCCAGGCCCGGACAATGGCCGACACCTCGGCCTGACGCACGGCCGCTTCGAGGGTCAGGGCTTCCTGTCCGTGCGCCACCAGGGGAAGTCCCGTGGCCAGACGCATTTCGAGCGGCAGGTGCGCCGGCTCGATGAGCGGCTCGGCGCACAAAAGGACCAGTCGTTCGGTCAGATTGCGCAGTTCGCGCACGTTGCCCGGCCAGGAGTAGCCGCACAGAGTTTTCAAGGTGGCCGGGGCCAGGCGCACATCCGGCTTGTGGTAGCGATGACGATACATGGCCAGAAAGTATTCGGCCAAGGGAGGAATATCGTCGACGCGTTCGCGCAAGGGGGGCAGGGTCACGGGGATGACGTTCAGGCGGTAATACAGGTCGGCCCGAAATTCTCCAACCGTGACCATGTTGTGCAGGACCCGGTTGGTGGCGGCCACGATGCGCGCATCAAAAGGCTGAGTCTTCTCCCCACCCAGACGACGAAAGGTCTTTTCTTCCAGCACGCGCAAAAAATCGACCTGGTTGGGCGGAGGGATCTCACCCACCTCGTCCAAAAACAGGGTCCCGTCGGCGGCCAGTTCGAAGCTCCCTTTCCGCTGACGCTGGGCACCGGTGAAGGCGCCAGCCTCGTGCCCGAAGAACTTGTCGGCGAAGAGTTCGCCCTTCAAAACCCCGCAGTTGACTGGCACGAAGGGTTTCAGCCGACGCCCCGAAAGCTGGTGCACGAGCCGGGCGAAAAGCTCCTTGCCCGTCCCCGACTCGCCATACACCAGAATGGTCGCGTCGGACCCGGCCACCTGGGTGGCCAAACGGTACAGATCACGCATCGGCCTGGACTGGATAACGAATTTGCCCAGGCCTTCCTCCGTCCCGAGCTCAACGATCTCGATACCCGGAGCCACGGCAGGTTGCGGCAATTTCTTGCCGTACTTACCGCGAGATGCCGCTGCCCGCGTCTCCCCTGGATTGTCTCTGTCCTCGGCCATCCTCAGCCTCCCCGGCCATCACCAACACTTTCATGATCAACGCTCGAAAGCTGAGCTTCGATAAAGATGCACCTTTGAGAAAAAAGGCACCATCTTGCCGAATGCGGCAATTTTTTGCCGAATACACCCCGCGTCAACACGCGTCAACCCGCCCCGCGCCTGACCTTTCTCCCTGGCATGTTCCTTGCCTTATAGGTGCTCCGGATGCGCGGTGCATCTTCGTGTGGAAGACAATTCATGGTCATGAAACGTGTAAACGGGAGCGAAACTGGGATGAAACTGAACACGACGTGGATGCGAATTCTGGGAGGGGCCGGGCTGGTAGCCCTCCTGTTGGTCACTCTGGCCTGGGCGGGCAACGACACGGACCTTGCCGCGGAAGCGGCAAAACAAATGGCGGAAGCCACAGGCTCTCCTTCCGGCCTGCCATGGTGGGCGTGGCCGACGATCCTGCTCTTTTTCTGCTTTATCCTCGGCATCATCGCCGTTCTGGCCGGCGTGGGCGGCGGCGTGCTCTTCGTGCCCCTGGTCAGCGGATTTTTCCCCTTCCATCTTGACTTCGTGCGCGGCGCGGGCTTGCTCGTGGCCCTGGCTGGAGCCCTGGCCGCCGGCCCGGGTCTGCTGAAACGCAACCTGGCCAGCCTGCGCCTGGCCCTGCCCGTGGCCCTCATCGCCTCCAGTTGCGCCATTGTCGGCGCCTTCCTGGGCCTGGCACTGCCGGGCAATGTGGTCCAGATCTGCCTGGGGGGCACCATCATGGGCATCGCCATCCTGCTCCTGACCTCCAAGAACACGGCCCGTCCCGTGGTCACCAAGCAGGACGCCCTGAGCCTTGCCCTGGGTATCAACGGCGCCTACATGGAAGCCAACGGCGAGATCGTGGAATGGAAGACCCACCGCACCCTGCCGGGCCTGCTTCTGTTTATCATCATCGGCATCATGGCCGGCATGTTCGGACTCGGCGCCGGCTGGGCCAACGTACCCGTCCTGAACCTGCTCATGGGCGCGCCGCTCAAGGTTGCAGTGGGCACGAGTAAATTCCTGCTGTCCATCACCGACACTTCCGCTGCCTGGGTCTACCTGAACCGCGGCTGCGTCATCCCGCTCATGGCCATTCCGTCCATCATCGGCCTCATGATGGGTTCCTTTGTCGGCGTGCGTCTCCTGGCCAAGGCCAAACCCGCGTTCATCCGCTACATGGTCATCGGCGTGCTTTTGTTTGCCGGTGGCAAGGCCCTGGCCAAAGGCCTCGGTTTCTAACTTTCAGAGCTCAAGGAGAAACACCATGAACAGACCCGATACCAACGCCCCTGCCGAACAGATCGCCTACGCCAACATTCTCTTTTACGGGTGTTGGGGTGGCTTGGCTCTCATGCTTGTTACGTATATACTCTACGTTTCAGGGATCATGGAGCCGTACGTGTCCATGGAACTGGTGACCAAATTCTGGTCCCTTCCCGTGCACGACTATCTCACGGAAAACAACGTGCCCACTGGCTGGGGATGGGCGACCCTCCTGTACAAAGGCGATTTCCTGAACTTCCTTGGAATCGCCCTTTTGGGCGGACTGACCATCATCGCCTATATTCCGGTCACCCTGGCCTACTTCAAAAAGAAGGACTTTGCTTTCGCCATCATCTCACTGCTCGAAGTCCTCGTGCTGTGCTTTGCAGCATCCGGAATCGTCGGGGGCGGCGCGCACTAGAGGAGAGTCTCGTGCTCAAACGGATTGAAGAACTGATCGGTAACGACTGTCCGGATCTTCCGGCCTTGCTGGACGGCCTGCCCGTGGGCGTGATCCTGCTGGACAACGATGGCCGCGTCCTCCTGCTCAACAAGGCCCTGGAGGCCTTGACCGGCTACACCCGGGACGAGGTGCGCGGACTGCCGTGCCGGCACGTGCTGCGCAGCCGGGCCTGCGTCCAGGGCTGCCCGCACGGCAACGAAGACGGACCGGGTGTCGGCGTCGAAACCGATTGCATCAACCGCCACCGCCGCAAGATCCCGGTGCGCATCACCCCGGTCCGGGTCGCCGACGGCATGAACCGACCGGTCTGCGTCCTGGATGTGATCGAAGACCTGACCGCCCTGCGCGATATCGAGGCCCGGCTGTCCCAGGCCACTGGGCAGGGGCAGATTGTCGGCCGCAGCCCGGCCATGGAAAAACTCCTGCGCCTCGTGCCGGTTATCGCCCAACACGACTCCCCGGTGCTCATCACCGGAGAGACCGGCACGGGCAAGGATCTTCTGGCCGAGTCCGTGCACAAAGCCTCGCCCCGATCCCGTGAACCTTTTGTGCGCTTCAGTTGCGGCCCCATGCCCTCCGAAATCCTGGACGCCGAACTCTTCGGGCGCGTACTCGAAGGCGGCGGGGAGCTCAAACCCGGACGTTTCCAGCAGGCCCAAGGCGGCACGCTGTACCTGTCCGAAATCGCGGATCTGCCCCTGGACCAGCAAAGCCGGCTGGTGCGCTTCCTGGACGAAGGCACGGTTTTACCCGTTGGCGCAAGCAAACCGGTGCGGGTCAACGCCCGGCTCATGGCCTCCACGGCCCAGTCCCCGGAAAAGCTGGTCCAGGATGGCCGCCTGCGCGAGGATCTTTTTCATCGCATCTCGGCCATTCGCCTGCACCTGCCCAGGTTGAAGGAACGCGGCGAGGACATGGGCTTTTTGCTGCACCACTTTTTGAGCCACTACGCAGCGCGTTTTAAAAAGAACATCAGCGGCATCAGCCCCAAGGCCCTGCGTCTGCTGTACGGCCACGAATTCCCGGGCAACGTGCGAGAACTCAAGAACATCATGGAATTCGCGGTCATGGTCTGCACGGGCGAAACGATCCGCACAGAGCATCTGCCTGGGCATCTGCCTCTTGGCACGACAGTCGCGCCCAAGGCGACCACCCCGGCCCGCAAGGGTGGCCGCAAAGGCTCGGAGGAAAGGTAGCCATGGAACGACGCATTCTCATCACCGTGGCCCGGGACGAAGTCGCCCCGCGCTTCGACCTGACAACGGAGGCCCTGCTCCTGAACATCTCCGATGCCGGCGACGTGGTGCTGCGCAAATCCTTTCTCCTGGCCCACGCCTCGGGTGACGAACTCTGCGACCTGGCCCTGTCCCGCGATATCGGCACCATCGTCTGCGGCGGCATCGAAGACGAATACTACCACTATCTGCGCTGGAAACGTATCGATATCATCGACTCGGTCATGGGGCCGCTGGACCTGGTCGTGTCCAGGCTGGCCGCGGGCCTTCTGAAGTCCGGCGACATCCTCTACGACCGGGAGGCCGGGACAGCATGAAGAACATCCTGTCCGTCCCCATGGACGCCATCAAGGCAGACCTGACCACGGAGATCAATTCCCCCCGGCGATACCAACTCCTGCGCAGGAAGATCATCTCCCTCATGGCCCTGGTCACCCTGCTTCCGCTCCTGTCCCTGGCCGGGATCAACTACTACGAGCACCAGGCATCCATGGCCGCCGAAATCCAGGCCCCCCTGCGGGTGCTGGTCGGCAAGGCCAAGCATTCCTTCGAACTGTTCCTGGCCGAGCGGACCTCGGCGGTGAGCTTCATCGCCTCGGCCTACTCCATGGCGGAACTCTCCAACGAAGCCAACCTGCAACGCATTTTCCAGGTCATGCGCCGTGAATTCACCGGCTTCGTGGACCTGGGGCTCATTGACGGCGCCGGCAACCAGATCAGCTACGCCGGCCCCTATGACCTGAAGGGCCGCAACTATACCGAGCAGGCCTGGTTTCACCAGGTCCAGTTCAAGGGCACGTATGTCAGTGACGTGTTCATGGGCTTCCGCAAATTCCCCCATGTCGTCATCGCCGTGCGGCACACCACCGAAAGCGGGCATTCCTATGTCCTGCGGGCCACCCTGGACACCATGCATTTCGACCGCATCATCGCGGCCATGGGCCTTGAACCCGGCAGCGACGCGTTTCTGGTCAACCGCAACGGCATCCTGCAGACCGAATCGCGCCGCTATGGCAAGGTGCTGGACACACTGCCCTTCCCGCTCCCCTCGACCAACTTCGAGTCCAACGTCCAACCCCTGCTCGACCAGCAGCATCGCAACATTTTTCTCGCCTCGGCTTTCATCGCGGATACGGACTTCGCCCTGGTCGCCATCAAGCCCCGCCCCACCGTTTTCAGCACCTGGTACACGGTGCGGGCCGACCTGCTCTTCATCTTTGTCACCGGGGTCTGTCTCATCTTTGTCGCGGTCTACCGAATCACCAGCGTGCTCATCACCCGCCTGCAGGACAGCGACGAACAACGCATGGGCGCCATCCACCAGATGGAGCATTCCCAGAAGCTCTCTTCCATTGGCCGCCTGGCCGCCGGCGTGGCCCACGAGATCAACAACCCCCTGGCCATCATCAACGAGAAGGCCGGGCTCATGCGCGACATCATGGGATTGCGCCCGGACTTCCCGGACAAGGACAAATTCTCCAAACAGATCGAGGCCATCCTGCGCTCCGTGGATCGTTGCCGGGGCATCACGCATCGCATGCTCGGATTTGCCAAGCGCATGGACGTCAAGATCGAGGTGCTCGATCTCAACGTGGTGCTGGTCGAGACCCTCGGCTTTCTGGAACGCGAGGCCCAATACCGCAACGTCGAACTGTGGCGCAGCCTGGCCCCGGATCTGCCGAGCATTCCCACGGATCACGGCCAAATCCAGCAGGTCTTCCTGAACATCCTGAACAACGCCCTGGCCGCCGTGCCTGATGGCGGACGGATCAACCTGACCACCTGGGACGAGGACGACAGATTCGTGGCCATTTCCATCGAAGACAACGGCTGCGGCATGTCCGAGGAAACGACCAAGAACATGTTCGAACCGTTCTTCACCACCAAGAAGGAGAAGGGCACGGGACTGGGCATGTCCATCACCTACGGCATCGTCAAACGCCTGGGCGGCGAGATCAAGGTCAAAAGCAAACTGAACGAGGGCACCACCATCACCATCCTGCTGCCCAAACACTCCGTGGAAGGATAACGTCATGGACACCAAAACCTGGAACATCCTCCTGGTTGACGACGAAGTCGAATTCATCAGCACCCTGGCCGAACGCCTCGACCTGCGGGGCATTCCAAGCCGCGTCACCCACGACGGGGAATCGGCGCTCAGGGCCGTGGCCGAGGACGAGCCCCAGGTCATGGTCCTGGACGTCATGATGCCGGGCCTGAAGGGCCTCGATGTGCTGCAGCGGGTCAAGGAAGAACACCCTGCCGTGCAGGTCATTCTGCTCACGGGCCAGGGCAAGACCCGCGACGGAATCGACGGCATGCGCTTTGGCGCCTTTGCCTACCTGATGAAGCCGCTGGATCTGGACGAGCTCATCCGCACCCTGGACGAAGCCGTGCACGCGGTCCAAGGACGGGCCCATGTCTGACATCGCGCCCGAAGCCCGCTTCATGGGGGCCGTCACGGCCCTGACCATGCATGAAATGCAGAACATCCTGGCCATCATCCGGGAGTCGGCCGGACTCATGGGGGACATCCTCAAGGTCAACGCCAAAGTGGATTTCAAGCACCGCCCCAACATGGAACGCACCCTGGAGCACATCACCTCCCATGTGGACCGGGGCAAGGGGCTCCTTGAGGCGACCAGCCGCCTGGCCCATTCTCCGGATGACGACATGCTCGAAGGCTGTGACCTGGGTGTGCATGCCCGCACCGTGGCCCTCCTCTCGGAACGTCTGGTCCGCCTCAAAGGAGCATCGGTCAGCTTCTCCCCGCCGACAGGAGCCATGCCCGTGGCCGTGGGCGCCCTCGAAGTGCTCATGACCGGATACCGGGCCGTGCAGTGGGCCGTGGGCAACGGAATCAAGGACGGCGTGGTCCGCATGGAGGTCGAAAACGGCGCCACGCACCATGTCCTGAGCGTGCGTCCGCCCAAGGACGCCGCCTTCGACCTGAACGGCGTCGCAGACCTGGACGCGCTGATGAAAAAGGGAAGGGTCGAGTGGGACGGAACCCGTTTGCGCATCCTTCTACCGGTGCGACGCCAGGACTAACGCCATGGACAAACTGAACATTCTGCTCATCGACGACGAAGAGGCCTTCATCACCACCTTGCAGGAACGCCTTGAACTGCGGGGAATGACCTGCGGGGTGGCCTTTGACGGCCAGGCAGGCCTGGACATGATCGCGCAGGACCCTCCGGACGTGGTGGTCCTGGACCTGCGCATGCCTGGCATGAGCGGAGTCGACGTGTTGCGACGCATCCGCAAGGGATGGCCCGGCTTGCCGGTCATCATGCTCAGCGGCCACGGCTCGGACCAGGATTTCGAGACCTGCCTGGGCCTGGGGGCATCCCAGTATTTCAAGAAACCGCTGGACATCGACAATCTGCTGGACAGCATTCGCACCGTGACCCAGGGGCACTCACCCCTTTCGGCAGGCTGACATGGTCCACATCCTGGTTGTCGATGACGAGCGCGACTTCGCGGACCTCCTGGCCGAACGCTTGCGGGCCAGGGGCATGGACGTCCGTGCCGTCTACAGCGGCCAGGATGCCCTGAAATCGGCCCGCGTGCATCCGCCGGAGGTGGTGGTGCTCGACCTGTCCATGCCGGGCATGAGCGGCTTGGAAACCATGAACGCCCTGCGGGCCGAAAAACCTGCACCGGAGATCATCCTGCTCACGGCCGACTCCAGCCTGGGCACGGCCGTGGCCGGCATGAAGGGCGGAGCCCGGGACTACCTGACCAAGCCGACGGACATCGAAACCCTGGTCGCGGCCATTGGCGAAGCCGAGGGACGACGAATGGAGTCCCTGTCCCGGCAGCGCATGGCCGAGACCGCCAAGCTGGCCGCCCTGGGAGAACTGGCCACTGGCGTGGCGCACGAGATCAACAACCCCGTCCAGGTCATGCTCAACGAGGCTGGCTGGATCGAGGAACTCGTGCAGGACACGGCCGTGGCCGAGGCCAGCCGCAAGGACATCCTGGCCTCCCTGGACCTGATCCGTCATCAGGCCCGGCGCTGCAAGGCCATCACCTCCAAGCTCCTGACCCTGCGCTGCGCCGTGGACAAACAGGGCGCGACCACGGATCTGGAAGGCTTGACGGGTGCGATTCTCAAGGCCCGCCAGGAGCGCATCGCGGCCTTGGGGATCACGGTACGCGCGGACTGGGACGCGGAGATCGCCCGGCTCAATCTGCCTGCCATGGAATGGGAACAGGTTCTGGCCAATGTCATCGACAATGCCCTGGACGCCATGGAAAGCATGCCCGCCCAGGCCGGGATGGTCATGGAACGCGCACTGACCTTGCATGGAACCCAGGACGAAAACGGATTGGAGATCATCGTGCAGGACACCGGCTGCGGCATCGAAGCCCATTTGCTGACACGAATTTTCGAACCCTTTTTCTCCACCAAGGAGGTGGGCAAGGGAATTGGATTGGGGCTGGCCATTTGTCACGGCATCATCGAGGCCATGGGCGGAAGCATCACCGTGCGCAGCACTCCTGGGTACGGATCGACCTTCACCATCAGGACACCCGTGGCCGCGCAGAGGCATAACGAACACAACGGGCCGGAAGATCCGGCATCTGCCAAGGAGGAGAGAACATGAACAAGATGAAACTGTTGATCGTGGACGACGAGAAGGATCTGTGCCGGATCCTCGCCGACCGCCTGAATATCCTGTACGGCATCGATCCGGACACGGCCCATACCGGCGACGAAGCCCTGGCCATGGTCCGCAAGAACAACTACGATGTCGTGGTCCTGGACATCGAGATGCCCGGCATCAACGGCATCGAGACCCTGAAGCAGATCAAGGAGATCAATTCCAAGATCCAGGTCGTGCTCTTCACCGGCCACGGCAGCGAGGAGACCCGGCGCATGGGCGAAGTTCTGGGCGCGTTCAGCTATGTCGACAAGATCGACGGCCTGCCCAAGCTCGCACCCATGATCGAAGGCGCCTTCCGCCTGCGCAAGGTCCTCGAGGACACCTACGCCGACGCCGCCATGAACGAATACAACTAGCCACGAGAACGGGCGGTCGGCCTGACCGCCCTTCTCGTAATAAACACCTCAAAACGCACCGACCCCAGCCAGGGCTTGGCGTGACCTACCACAATCCCAGCAGGGTGCAGAGCAAATCCATGGCCCGAACCCCGTCGTCGCGTCCGGGCAAGGCGGGGACGGCGCACAGCACCCCCAGCCCTTCGCTGTCGTGATGGAAGGCCTCGGCATCCATGTCCGTGATGACCACGGTGTTGAGCATGGCGTTGACCTTGAGCAGGTCCATCAGAAAAACCTTGTAGTCCAGGCCCGGCATCATCGCGTCCAACACAACGAGTTGCCAGGGCGGATTCTTCGCCCGCGCGAGAATTCCCGCGGCCGAATCCGTCCATTCGACGTCCTTGCCCAGGCCCTGGACGAATTCGTGCAGGGCGTCCCTGCGATCCGTGACAATGACCACGTGCATGCGGCCTCCTTGCATCTGGAAAAATTGGCCGGACAATTCCCAGGGGCGAAACCGTCCGGCCTTGAGGATGGCTAGTGCCCGCCGCCGCAGGTGTATTCCTGGGTGAATTTGACCAGGGCGCCCTGCAGGAACGCGTCCACGGCCGCGCCCACACTTGGCGCGCCCGCGCCGTGAAAAACCTGTATGCCGACCTGATTGAAGCCCATGAGTGGACGCATGCCCATGCCGCCGGCAATGAGCAGGTTGACGCCGTTCTGGGCAAGATGGTTGACCGGAGCCATGCAACCGCCCTGGACATGGGGCACGTTGGGCAGAGTGCTGACTTTGGCGACCTGGCCTTCGACCACGTCAATGACGGTATAGATGTCGCAATGCCCGAAATGGGCGCCGACTTCCGCTTCCAGGCCTCCGGGATGAGCCGACGGGACCGCTATTCTTGCCGTTTCCATACATTCTCCTTGATCAATGTTCGTTCAAAAGCCCTTGGATGACCGTCCAGGCCTCTTTTACCCGGCGGCCGAAATTCTCGCCGTCCATTTCCGTCACCGCCTGCCTCCGGACCATGGCCTTCGTGACCACCGTGTCGTGGGGCAGCCGCCCGGCCAGCACGTAGCCTTTCTTGCGGCATATGGCCTCGATGCCTGCCGCATGTCCGGCGTTCAGGTCGTGCTTGTTGATGATGACCGCGACCTTGATGCGGAAATGGTCGCACAGTTCCGTCACGCGTTCCAGATCATGCACGCCCGAAGGGGTCGGCTCCGTGACCACGACGGCCAGGTCGGCCTGCGACAGGGAGCTGATGACCGGACAGCCGATGCCCGGAGCCCCGTCGCACAGGATCAGTTCCCGCCCCATCTTTTTGGCCAGTTCCCGCGCTTCCTTCTTGAGTTCGCTGACAAGGCGCCCTGAATTTTCCTGCCCCGGAAAGAGCTGCGCGTGGATCATGGGGCCGAAGCGGGTGTCGCTCGCGTAGCGCGTGCCGCAGTGGCGGGAAGGAAAGTCTATGGCATCCTCCGGGCAAAAGGCGACGCAGACCTTGCAGCCCTCGCAGCGCAGCGGATCGACGCGGAAATGGTCGCCTTCGGCCTCCACCGCGCCGAAGCGGCACATCTCCATGCACGTCCCGCAGCCGATGCACCGCTCCCGATGGATGACCGCTTCGTTGCCGGAGTAAAACGCTTCCTCGCGCGCCACTTGGGGATCGAGGAGCAGATGCAGATCCGGTGCGTCCACGTCCAGGTCGCAGAGGACCTTGTTCTCGGCCAGATCGGCGAAAGCCGCCGTGACGGATGTCTTGCCCGTGCCACCCTTGCCGCTGATGACAACGATCTCACGCATGCCCGCTCTCCTTGGCCATTTTCTTCAGTGTCTGGCACAAGGCGCCGAACTGGGCCGCAAGCTCTTCGTCGAGTTCAGCCAGGACGAGCCCCCTGGAATAGTGCTCCGCGATGTCACGGCGGTATGGTATTTCAGCCACCACGGGCAAGCCGTGTTCCCGGCAGAAACCGTAGACCCTGTCATCACCCAAGCCGGCACGGTTGACGACCACGGCCATGGCCTTGTCCAGGGGGGCAAAGGCCTTTACCGCCAGGGTGAAGTCGTAAAAGCCGAAGGGGGTCGGTTCGGTCACGAGCACGATGACGTCGCTGTCGGCGACGGCGCTCATGGCCGGACAACTCACGCCGGGAGGGGCATCGATGAGAATGTCCGCAGTTCCGGCCTCGGCCCGCATGTGCGAGCGCACATGGCGCATGAGCGGCGGGCTCATGGCCTCGCCGATGCGCAACCGGCCCGTGACGCACGGGATAAGGCCGCGGGCCAGGCCCCGCTCCACGACGCCGAGTTCACGGGTGGTTACGCCGATGGCCTGAGCGGGACAGATAGCCATGCATCCGCCGCAGCCGTGGCACATCTCGGGAAAGGTCATGAGGGCCTTGCCCATGACCGCGATAGCCTTGAACTGACAGAGTTCGGCGCAGGCGCGGCAGTGGGTGCATTTCTCCTCGTCCACTTCGGGCACTTCAATGGTGACCGTCTCGGTCCCCGAGATGTCGGGTTGCAGGAAAAGGTGCAGGTTGGGCTCGTCCACATCAAGATCGACGGCCATGACGGGCCCCGGCCAGGTCACGGCCAGGGAGGCCGCGACGGTGGTCTTGCCCGTACCGCCCTTGCCGCTGGCGACTGCAACGATCATGATACCGGCCTATTTGTTCGGGGCATCGGCAAACTCGACCTTGCCGGCCCTGTAGAGATCCACGGCCTCGGCCACGGTCATGTTGTCCAGGTTCTGGCCGATCTTGACCCCCGCCGCCTTCAGGGCCGCAAAGGCCTTGGGGCCGACATACCCGGTCAAGAGTACGCCCACCCCGGCGTTCACGATGTTCTCGGCGGCCTGGATGCCCGCTCCGCGGCTCATGGCCTGGGACGCGCCATTGTCCACATAGGCCTGGGCCATGCTCTCCACATCGACGACCACGAACCCGCCGGCACGGCCGAAACGGGGATCGACCCGGTCCGACATGGCCGGTCCTTCGCTGGTCACGGCAACCTTTGTCATGCAAAGCTCCTTGCTGCGGACCGCGAAACGGTCCGGATTGAGTTGCGCGCAGGACACCCCGGAATCGTTGGCTATGTTCAGCGCCAGTCCCTCGACGAGGGCCCGGGCCACGATGCGCCGCGCATCCCCGAGTATGCGTCCGAACGTATGTCGGGACACGTGCATGCGGGCCGCGCCCTCTTCCGTGCTCAGGCCGTGGTAATCGGCCAGGCGCAACGCCTCGAACCCGTCCATGGGCACGTACACTTCCGTCAAGTCACGCAGGGGAATCCCCTGGGGCTTGAAAAAGGATGCCTTGGGGCATCCCTCGATACGACGACATTTCCTGGGTCGTGGCACGGCCCCTCCATTTTGCTCAAAAGAGCAATTATGCCTCGGTTTTTCCCGTGTCAACACCCTCTGCGGGAAATTCCGATGTCACGGCCCCTTTCACGCACGATCCGTCACGCTTTCTGCCGCCCTGGCCGACTCCGGCCCGCCCATTTCTCACGTCACCTGTTCCGGCGCCTGCTCGCTGTCCTCGGCATCCTCCACCTTGCCCTCGGCATCCTCCACCTTGCCCTCGCCCTCCTCCACCTTGCCCTCTCTGTCCTGGCATGATCGTTCCTCCTGGTTTTGCCCGGAATCGCCAGCACACGAACCGCCGCGCTGGCAATGCCAAGTCGTTGTGTCATCAGAATAATCGCCCCGCACCGCATGATCCCCGCCGAGTTCGATGCGTATGGCCCAGCCCCGGGACAGGGCCCGGGCCACCATGGCCCGGGCCTCGCCCAGGATGCGGCACAGGGTCGGTCGCGAGACGCCCATGCGTGCCGCGGCCTCCTCCTGGCTCAGCCCATCGGCATCGACCAGGCGCAGGGCTTCGAACCCGTCCAGGCCAATGGCCACGCCGGAAAGCTGGCCCAGGGGCACGCCCTGGGGCTTGAAAACCGTCACGGCCGGGATGCCGGCCACGAATCTGCACTTTCTGCGACGCCCCACAGAGCCCCCTTATTTTGAAATTATGTTCAATATAAAACTGCCCTGGCCCACCGTCAAGGGGCCTGCGGAAAATCGGACCGAAGCGCCCGGAGCAAACGATATTGCCATTGCAACTTTTTGCGCTCACAGCCATTCCCTGCCATGGCCCTGGAGCTCAGAACATTCATGGCCTTTTGACAAAAAAAATTGCAGACTGAAGAGGCCAAGACCCGATTCCGCGCTTGGCAAATCGGTGCCGGTGCCGTGCGGACAGATACGCACATCACGCATGATTCCGGGGAGTAATCACCCAGCTCTGCGCCCGTGAACACAAGCCAATGGTTCTGGCACGAACTTTTCTAAGGACCCTGTAACCTCTCACCCGAGAAAAGGAGCAGTCATGTTTGTCGGGCTCAAGATGCTCAAGAATTTCACTACGATGGCCCCGGACGCCCTGGCCGAGGACGCGCAACGGATCATGGACGAGCAGCAACTCTGGATGCTGTTCGTGGTCAAGGACGGAAAACTGGCTGGCTACGTGCGGCCCGAGGACATCAAGGCGGCCATGCCCTCCATCATGACCGGTCTGGACAAGCACGAGCTCAACTACCTGTTGTCCAAGCTGACCGTGGGACGCATCATGCGCAAGGACATCACCGCCGTGACCCCCGAGACCGAGATCGAGGCCGCCGCCATGCTCATGCATGCCAAGAACCTGGCCGGCCTGGCCGTTGTAGACGCTGCCGGAAATCTCATCGGCTTCATCAACCGCACCATCATGCTCGAAGTGCTGGCCGAGGAAATGGGCTACGGTCTGGGCGGCTCGCGCATCGTCTTCGAGGTCGTCGATCGTCCCGGAGTCCTGAAGGAAGTATCGGGCATCATCGACGCCCTCGGGTGTTCGATCATCTCCACCGGCACCTTCACCCACAAGGACCGACGCATGGTCGTCATCCGGGTCGACACCCCCAACCCGACCTCCATCGCCGCGGCCCTGCAGAAGGCCGGATACGAGATGGTCGGGCCCGAGGATTTCAAGCATGAATGGCAGTAGCCCCCTGCTTGAGATCCAGGAAGTCAGCCTCTCCTTCAAGAGCGTGGCGGCCCTGACGCGCGTGTCCTGCGGCGTGGCCAAGGGATCCATCACCTCCCTGATCGGGCCCAATGGCGCGGGCAAGACGAGCATGCTCAACTGCATTTCCGGCCGCTACACCCCGACCAGGGGCACCATCCGCATGAACGGCCAAGTCCTGAGCAACGTGCCCGCGCACAAGCGCACGGCCCATGGTCTGGCCCGAACCTATCAAAACATCGCCCTGTTCCGGGGGCTCTCGGTCCTGGACAACCTCATGGTCGGGCGACACTCGCGCCTGGAATACGGGTTGTTGGCCTCCATCTTCTATCTGGGCAAGGCCCGGCGGGAGGAAGACCGCCATCGCCAGCGGGTGGAGGAGATCATCGACTTTTTGAACCTTTCCCCCTACCGCCACCATATTGCCGGACACCTGCCCTACGGCGTGCAGAAGAAGGTCGAACTGGGCCGCGCCCTGGCCGCAGAGCCGCAACTCCTCTTGCTCGACGAACCCATGGCCGGGATGAACCTGGAGGAAACCGAGGACATGGCCCGCTATATCCTCGACATCAATGAAGAGTGGGACGTGACCGTCTTCCTGGTCGAGCACGACATGGGCGTGGTCATGGACATCTCGGACCACGTCGTGGTCCTTGACTTCGGCCGGGTCCTGGCCAGCGGGACCCCGCAGGCCGTCCAGAACAATCCGCAAGTCGTCAGCGCCTACCTCGGCGATGATGACGGCCTCTACAAGGGACGCTGAATGACCGCCCCATACGAAACCACGCTGCCGCGGCTCCTGCTGGACAACAGCCGCCGACGTCCCGGCCGCACGGCCCTGCGCGAGAAGAGCTTCGGCATCTGGCAGCCCTTCTCCTATGCCCAGTACTGGACCATCACCGCCGAGTTCGCGGCCGGTCTGAAAGCCCTGGGCCTCGGCCGCGGCGACATCATCGTCATCATCGGCGACAATCGCCCGGAATGGCTCTGGGCGCAGTTGGCCATCCAGGGCCTGGGCGGCGTGTCCCTGGGCCTGTACCAGGATTCCCCGGCCGAAGAGATCGGCTATGTCTTCGAAATCTCCCGCGCCCGCCTGGTCGTGGCCGAGGACCAGGAGCAGGTCGACAAGATTCTGTCCATCCGGGACTCCCTGCCCCTGCTCGAATACATCGTGTACCACGACGGAAAAGGGCTCGTGGCCTACGACGTGCCGGGGCTCAAATCCTTCGACCAGATCCGCGAACTGGGCCAAGGCCGCGCCAGGGAATTCGAGACCTGGATCGATGCGGTATCTCCCGACGACACGGCCCTCATCGCCACCACCTCCGGCTCCACGGGTCGGCCCAAGCTGGCCATGCTCTCGCACAAGAACCTCTTGTCCATGGCCTGGAACCTGGGCCTCTCGGATCCCAAGCGCGAAGCCGACGAATTCGTGTCCTTCCTGCCCCTGGCATGGATGGGAGAACAGATGATGGCCGTGTCCTCGGCCCTGTTGTTCGGATTCTGCGTCAACTTTCCCGAGGAGCCCGACACGGTCCAGGAGAACATCCGCGAGATCGGCCCGCATCTCATCTTCTCCCCGCCCAGGGTCTGGGAGAACATGGCCGCCAAGGTCCGGGTGCGCATCATGGAGACCACGCGCTTCAAGCGTTTTCTCTACGACATCTTCATGCCCATCGGCCTCAGATACGCGGGCGCCGTGCTGCGCGGCCAGACGCCCTCGGTCGGTCTGCGCCTGGCCAACCGCCTTGCCGACTGGGGACTCTTCCGCGCCCTGCGCGACCGCCTGGGATTCACCCGCGTCCGCTCGGCCTCCACGGGTGGCGCGCCCCTCGGGCCCGACACCTTCACCTTCTTCCACGCACTCGGCGTGAATCTGAAACAGATCTACGGCCAGACCGAGATCGCGGGCATTTCCTGCATCCACCGCGACGGCGCGGTCAGCTTCGACAGCGTGGGCGAACCCATCGCCGAGACCATGATCCGCATCTCCGAGGACGGCGAGATCCTGTCCAAGAGCCCGGCCGTGTTCCAGGGCTACCTGGGCAACGAAAAAGCCACGGCCGAGACGGTCACCGACGGCTGGCTGCATTCGGGCGACGCGGGGTTCTTCAAGGACAACGGCCAGCTGGTCATCATCGACCGCCTCTCCGACGTCATGACCACGGGCGCGGGCGTGCGTTTCTCGCCGCAGTTCATCGAGAACAAGCTCAAATTCTCGACCTATGTGCAGGAGGCCGTGGTCCTCGGGCATGGCCGCGAATGCATCACGGCCATCATCTGCCTTGACGGGGACATCGCCGGCCGCTGGGCCGAGTCCCGGGGGCTGACCTACACCACCTACCAGGACCTGGCTGCCAAGCCCGAACTCTACGACCTGATCGAATCCGAAATCCGATCCATCAACCCGGCCCTGCAGCCGGGCACCCAGATCACTCGGTTCGCCCTGCTCTTCAAGGAACTCGACGCCGACGACGGAGAGCTGACCCGCACCCGCAAGATCCGACGCAAAATCATCGGCGAACGCTACGCGGACCTGGTCGCGGCCCTGTACAGCGATGCGGACACCACGGACCTGTGCATCGCCATCACCTACCAGGACGGATCGCGCCGCGAGATGACGGGCTCCATCTGCATCCGGGGCGTCACGGCTGGAGGAGTGGCGTGATAGAGGCGCGGATGGAAATGGAATTTAACGGAAGATGGATCCCCGCCTTCGCGGGGGTGACTCGGTGGATTGTCCGTGGACCGCGCTCTCCGGTTACGGAGTCGGCATGCCCGCCTTGCCTTCATGTCATTCCCGCGAAGGCGGGAATCCATGTCTTTCAGACATACCAGAGACTCTGGAATGATCACGCCGTCGACGGCAACAACCCATAAGGTCATTATGGAATATTATCTCCAGCTCATCATCAACGGACTCGTCGTCGGCTCCATCTACAGCCTGGTGGCCCTGGGATTCGTCATCATCTTCAAGGCCACCAAGGTCGTGAACTTCGCCCAGGGCGAACTGGTCATGGTCGGGGCCTACGTCTGCTTTTCCCTGACCGTGCAGTACCAGCTGCCCTTTTTGCTCTCCTTCCTGCTGACCCTCGTGTTTTCCATTGTCCTGGCCATCGCGGTGGAACGCATGATCCTGCGGCCCCTCATCGGAGAGCCCATCATTTCGGTCATCATGGTCACCATCGGACTCTCGTCCATGCTCAAATCCTTTGTGCAGATGACCTGGGGCACCCAGATCCAGGTCTTTCCGCCCATCCTGCCCCAGGAACCCCTCATGCTGATGGGCCTGCCCATCGCACCGGTCTACATCGCGGCCTTCGGGCTCTCGCTGTTGCTCTTTGGGGTCTTCACCCTCTTCTTCAAGTACTCGTCCCTGGGCATCGCCATGCGCGCCACGGCCTTCGACCAGCAGGCCGCGCAGTCCATGGGCATCGGCATCAAGTCCATCTTTGCCCTGTCCTGGTGCATCGCCGCCGTGGTTTCGAGCATCGGCGGCATCATCCTCGGCAACATCAACGGGATCAACGCCCAGCTCGGCCACCTGGGCCTGAAGGTCTTTCCGGCCGTGATCCTGGGGGGCCTCGACAGCCTGCTGGGCGCGGCCCTGGGCGGACTCATCATCGGCGTGCTGGAGAACATCTGCGAAGGCGCGGTCAAGGATCTCTTCGGCCTGGGCGGATTCAAGGAGGTGGCCTCCTTCGTCGTCCTGGTCGTCATCCTCATGGTCAAGCCCTACGGGCTGTTCGGAACCAAGGAGATTGAACGGGTATGAGCATGCACAAATGCGGTCTCTTCTACACAAGCTACCGGGCCGAGGACGGCCTGTTCCGCTCCAGGTTCCAGAGGCTCTGCCTGGCCCTCTTTTTCCTGGCCCTGCTGATCTGCCCCCAGCTGTTGTCCTCCTACGCGACGTCCGTCCTGAACCTCATTCTCATCGCCGTCATCGGAGCCGTGTCCCTGAACCTCCTGACCGGCATCTGCGGGCAGATGTCCCTCGGACACGGCGCGTTCGTGGGCGTGGGCGCGTATGGCGCGGCCGTGCTCTCCAACCTGGGCGTGCCCTTCTTCCTGGCCTTGTTGGGCGGCGGGGCCGTGGCCGCCATGATCGGCATGATCTTCGGCATCCCGTCCCTGCGCCTCAAGGGCATCTATCTGGCCATCTCCACCCTGGCCGCCCAGCTCATCCTCGAATACGTCTTCCTGCACGCGGGCAGCCTGACCGGGGGGGCCAACGGCCTGCCCGTGAACGCACCGGAAATCCTGGGCTATTCATTCAATTCCGACGCCAAGATCTTCTATCTCATCCTCTTCGTGACGGTCCTGTGCGTCCTGGTCGTGACCAACGTGATCCGCACCCGGCCCGGCCGGGCTTTCGTGGCCATCCGCGACTATCATCAGTCGGCCGAGAACGTGGGCGTGAACCTGTTCGCCTTCAAGCTGCAGGCCTTCGGCCTCAGTTCCTTCCTGGCCGGCGTGGCCGGAGGCCTGTGGTCCCACTACACCATGTACATCACCCCGGAGCAATTCTCCATGGGCCTGTCCATCAGCTACCTGGCCATGATCATCATCGGCGGCATGGGTTCGGTCCTGGGCTCCATTTTCGGAGCGGTCTTCATCACCTTGCTCCCGGAACTCCTGAACCTCCTGACCACGTCCCTGGGAGGCTTCGCGCCGGACTTGAGCGCCATCATCGTGCCCATGAAGGAAGGGGTCTTCGGGCTCATGCTGGTGCTCTTTCTCATCTTCGAACCCGAAGGCCTGGCCCGCAAATGGCGACTGATCAAGGCCTACTGGAAGCTCTACCCCTTTGCATATTGACGGCCCGGCGACGTTCGCCGGGTTAACCTTTTGCCCTCGCGGAGACATCATGAAAAAGCTTGTTATCCTGACCCTTTTGGCCCTCGTCGCCGGCATCGGCTCGGCCCAGGCCGCCTACAAGGTCGGCCTCCTGTCGGACCTGACCGGCCCCACCTCGAGCGTGGGCACGCCCTATGCCGAAGGCATCAAGGCCTATGTCGCCTGGCTGAACGAAAACGGCGGCATCGCCGGCCAGCCCGTGGAACTCATCCAGGTCGACTACGCCTACAACGTGCAGCAGGCCCTGGCCGCCTACAAACGCTTCACCTCCAACGGCATCGTGGCCATGCAGGGCTGGGGCACGGGCGACACCGAGGCACTGGTCAAATTCGTGGCCCAGGACAAGATTCCTGTCTTCTCGGCCTCCTATTCGGCCCACCTGATGGATCCGGCCAAGGCCCCCTACAACTTCACCATGGCCACCGACTATTCGACCCAGGGCCGCGCCGGCCTCAAATACCTGCGTGAAAGCTGGAAGGAAGCCCGCAGCCCGAAGCTGGCCTTCATCTTTCCGGACAATCCCTACGGCTCCGTGCCCATCCCGGCCATGAAGGAATACGCCCAGGAACTGGGTTTTGAGATCGTGGGCCAGGAAAACGTGGACCTCAAGGCCATCGACGCCACGCCGCAGCTCCTGAGTCTCAAGAAGGTCGAGCCCGATTTCGTCTGGACCGGCGGCACCACCCCGTCCACGGCCGTGATCATGAAGGACGCCCAGAAACTGGGCATGAAATGCGCCTTTCTGACCAACATCTGGAGCAGCGACGAAAACCTCTTCAAGCTGGCTGGCGACGCCGCCACCGGTCACTTCGGCCTGCAGGGCGCGGTCATCTACGGCCAGGACGTCCCGGGCATGGAACTGGTCCGCACCTTGACCAAGGACACGCCGCAGATGACCCATTATGTGCGCGGCTTCGTCTCGGCCATGGTCATGTGCGAGGGCATGAAGATGGCGGCGGCCAAGGGCGAGGTCACGGGGGAAAACATCAAGACGGCCCTGGAGACCCTGCGCGACTTCGACCCCATGGGTTTGGCTCCGGCCATCAGCTTTTTCCCCGACGACCATCGTCCGAACATGTCCGTCAACGTCTGCACCTTCAAGGACGGCAAGCTTGAATTCGTGAAGACAGAGATCCTTGAACGCAAAAAGGAATGGCTGGGGCATTGATCCCGCAGGCAGACCCCGGGCGCGCTGCACGCGCCCGGGTCTCCCATGGCCACACGCATTTCGATCCAAATTTTGGGAAATCATCCATGAACATCCTCCAAGTCATGAACCTGGAAGTGGTCTACAACGACGTGGTCCTGGTCCTCAAGGGACTGTCCCTGGACGTGGCCCAGGGCAGCATCACCACGCTTCTGGGCGCCAACGGCGCGGGCAAGTCGACCACTCTGAAGGCCGTCTCCGGGCTTCTGGCCGGCGAGAACGGCAAAACCACCTCCGGGTCCATCCTCTACGACGGCACGGACACCGTGCGCCTCGCGCCCGAAAAACTGGTCCGGGCCGGGGTCTTCCAGGTCATGGAAGGCCGGCGCATCTTCGAGGATCTGACCGTGGAGGAAAACCTGCGCTGCGGTGGATACACCCAGCCCGCGCGTTTGTTTTCGCAGAACGCGGAGAAGGTGTACGCCTATTTCCCGCGCCTTAGAGAGCGCCGCCACCAACTCGCCGGCTACATGTCCGGCGGCGAGCAGCAGATGTTGGCCATTGGCCGGGCTGTCATGGCTGGCCCCAAACTCCTTCTGCTCGACGAACCGTCCCTGGGCCTGGCCCCTTTGCTGGTGGAAGAAATTTTCGACATCGTGCGCAAGATCAACAAAACCGAAGGCGTGAGCGTCCTTTTGGTCGAGCAGAACGCGCGCATGGCCTTGTCCCTGGCTGATTACGGATACATCATGGAGAACGGCCGCATCGTCATGGACGGCAAAGGCGAAGACCTGTTGCGCAACCCCGACGTGCAGGAATTCTACCTGGGAATGGGGCATGGCGGGGAGAAGCGCAGCTACCACGGCGTGAAGCACTACCGCCGACGCAAGCGCTGGCTGGGATGACGGCTCGCAACAGCCCGTTTGCGTCGTTGCCGCGGCCGATCCGACGCCTCACGTATGCCCAAATACGCTTCGCCGCCGGATCGGCCTTGCGCCTAGCACTCGAACTGTTGTGAACCGTCATCGGCAGTGCTCATAAAACCATCGTATTGGAGAAGAACATGGACAGGACCCAGGGTTACCACCACGACCTTGAAATCGAAGCTCCCGCCGCCCGCGCGGCCCGGCAATGGCAATCCATTCAAGCATTGCTGCGCAAGGCATTGTCCTTTGACGGAGAGTTTCGGACCCGCATGACCCAGGCTGGCATGGTCCAGGAGCAGATCCGCTCCCTGGAGGACTTCGCGTCCGTCCCGGTCCTGCGCAAGAAAGACCTTTCCCGGCTGCAGCGCGAGAAGGGACTGTCCTGGTTCCTGTCCAACGCGCCGGGAACCCTCTCGCGCATCTATCAGTCTCCCGGCCCCATCTACGACCCGGAAGGACGCGGCGCCGATTACTGGGGCTGGGCCGAGGCCTTTTTTGCCGCGGGCTTCCGCTCTGGAGACCTGGTGCAAATGACCTTCAGCTATCACCTCACCCCGGCCGGGCTCATGCTTGAAGAACCCCTGCGCACCCTGGGCTGCGCGGTGATCCCGGCCGGACCCGGCAATTCGGCCACGCAACTGCAGCTCATGCAGGAACTGCCCGTGAGCGGATTCGTGGGCATGACCAGCTTCCTCAAGTCCCTGGGCGAAAAGGCCGTGGAAAAGGGCTTGAACCCGGCCTCGAATTTTGGGCTGCGGGTCGGCTTCGTGGCCGCCGAGCGCCTGCCCGAAAGCCTGCGCGCCGAGGTCCAGACCATGTTCGGCATGCGTATCCGCCAGGGATACGGCACGGCCGACGCGGGCTGCATCGCCTACGAATGTCTGGAACTGGGCGGCATGCACCTTTCGACCCGAAGCTTCGTGGAGATCTGTGATCCGGCCACGGGCCGGCCGGTTCAGAACGGAGAAATCGGGGAGGTGGTCGTCACCCCCCTGACCATGGACTATCCCTTGATCCGCCTGGCCACGGGCGACCTGTCACGCCTATCCGACGCCCCGTGCCCGTGCGGTCGCACCGCGCCAAAGCTCATGGGCATCCTCGGCCGCGTCGACGACACGGCCAAGGTCCGCGGCCAGTTCGTCTACCCGTCCCAGGTGGCCCAGTCCCTGACCCGCTTCCCGCAGATCCTGCGCCACCAGGTGGTTGTCGGCAACCTCGGCGGCAAGGACAGCCTGACCCTGCGCGTCGAGACCAACGGAC
The DNA here is from genome assembly GCA_964589645.1 of uncultured Desulfovibrionaceae bacterium. Lineage (GTDB taxonomy): Bacteria > Desulfobacterota > Desulfovibrionia > Desulfovibrionales > Desulfomicrobiaceae > Desulfomicrobium. Next base: position 23,775 of record CAZPSN010000018.1, on the reverse strand, counting down.
CCGTGGACACGGGAGCCGTGGCCGCGGCGTTCCAGGAAGGCGTCAAGCTCCGACCGTCAGTGGTCGTACTCGGATTGGGGGAGACCATCGCCCCGGGATCCCCGGCCCTTGTTGACGAACGTATTTACGAATAGGAAGTGGCCATGACCAAGTTCCCGACCAATCCAGTCCTGCTCGTCGACGACGAGGACACGTGGCTGCGCTCCTTTTCGCTGGCCCTCAAGTCCCATGGCATCGACAACATCATCTGCTGCCAGGACAGCTCCAAGGTGCCCGAAATCCTGGCCAGCCAAGAGATCGAGGTCATGGCCGTGGACTTGGCCATGCCCGGCATGTCCGGTCAGGAACTGATCGAGACCGTTGGCGCGACGAACCCCGACATCCCGCTCCTGGTCATCACCGGCATGAGCCAGGTCGAGACCGCGGTGCACTGCATCAAGCGCGGCGCCTTCGACTTTTTCGTCAAGACCAACGACAAGAGCAGCCTGGTCTCGGGCATCCGCCACGCCATCGAGATCCGGGAACTCCGGCGCGAGAATTCCAGCCTGCGCACGCGCTTCATGCGCGACACCCTGGAGCATCCCGAGGCCTTCGCGCCCATCGTGACCTGCTCCAAGGTCATGCGATCCATCTTCCAGTACATCGAGGCCATCGCGGGCAGCACCCAGCCCGTCCTCGTCACCGGCGAATCCGGAGTGGGCAAGGAACTGGTGGCCAAGGTCATCCACTCCTTAAGCCGCCGCCAGGGCGACTTCGTGCCCGTCAACGTGGCGGGCCTGGACGACAACATTCTGGCCGACACCCTTTTCGGCCACAAGAAGGGAGCTTTCACCGGCGCGGACCGGGCCCGGCCGGGCCTGGTCGAGAACGCCAAGGCCGGGACCCTGTTCCTGGACGAGATCGGCGACCTTTCCCCGGCCTCCCAGGTCAAGCTGCTGCGCCTGGTCCAGGAACGCGAATACCTGCCCATCGGCTCGGATGTGACCCGCAAGACCGACGCCCGCATCATCGCCGCGACCAACGTTGATCCCGAGACCATGAGCGAACCGGGCCGTTTCCGCTCCGATCTGTACTACCGGCTGCGCGCCCACCATGTGCATCTGCCTCCCCTGCGCGAGCGCCGCGAGGACATCCCCCTGCTGGTCGACCACTTTCTGCGCCAGGGCTGCCAGGGGCGCAAGCGCCCGACAGTGCCCGCAGAACTCTTGCCACTGATCTCAGGGTACGCGTTTCCTGGCAATATCCGCGAACTGCGGTTCCTCATCATCGATGCCCTGAGCTGCTCCGGAGACGAGGTGCTCGACATCGAACGCATCAAGACCCATGTCGCCAAGCAGACCGTCGCAAATCGCGAGATGCGTTCGGATGCAGGGGTTCGTCTGCAATTCGGACCGGAATTGCCCACCCTGAAACGTGTCTGCGCCGAACTCGTGCAGGAGGCCATGCGCCGCACCAAAAACAACCAGGCCATGGCCGCCAGCATGCTCGGTGTATCCCGGCAGGCCCTGAACAAAAGGCTGAACAAGATCCGCCGCATCAAGGCTGTCGGCCCATGACCGATGGCCGCGAGGACCTGCTGCTGCGGTTGCGCGAACTGGAACGCGCCAACCGCCTCCTGGCCCGGGAGCTGCAGGATCTCCACGCGCTGGTGGATACACCGCGCAACGTCATGCTCTTTTCCTTCGATCTGAACTACAACTACATCGCCTTCAACCAAGCCCACCGCGAATTCGTCAAACACAACTGGAACCTGGACATCCATCCGGGCATGCACGTCTTCGACATCCTGGCCGACGCCGAGGAACGGGCCGCCTCGCGGCGCAACTTCGACCGTGTCCTGGCCGGCGAATCCTACATGCTGCGCCGCAAGTACCGCAAACCCAAAGGGGAGATTGGCTACTACCAGAATACCTACGTGCCCCTCATGCGCGGCGGCGAGATTCTCGGAGCGGCTGTCTTCGCCCACGACATCACGGAGTGGAGCGAACGGGAGGAGGAGGGCAAGAAATACCGGGCCATTTTTGAAAAAGCCCTGGAAGGCATCTACCGCTCCACGTCAGGGGGACGATTTCTGGAGGCCAACCGCGAGATGGCCCGCATCCTGGGCTACTACTCGCCCGAGGATCTCATGTCCACGGTGACCGACATCAGCCAGCAGCTGTATTGCGACCCCGAGGACCGGGAACGGGTCTTTTCCATTTTGCGGCGGGACGGGGTGGTCAAGGATTTCGAGACACGCATGCGCCGCAAGGACGGCACGGAGATATGGGTCGAATTCAACGCCAGGAGCGAAAAGGATCACGAGGGCCGCACGGCTTTCATCGAGGGCAAGCTGACGGACATCACGACCCGCAAGGAGGCCGAGCGCAAGGCCGTGCTGCGCGGGCAGAAGATGATTCAGGCCGACAAGATGTCCTCCCTGGGGGTGCTTGTCGCCGGAGTGGCCCACGAAATCAACAACCCCAACAGCTTTCTGACCCTGAACCTGCCCCTCTTGCGCGACATCTGGGGCGACGCCCTGCACGTCCTGGACGAATATCAGGACGAGCACGGCGACTTCGTGCTGGGGGGGCTTGAGTATTCGGAACTGCGGCAGCAGATGCCGCTGCTCCTGCAGGGCATGATCGACGGGTCGGAGCGGATCAAGGACATCGTCTCCCGCCTCAAGGACTACTCGCGCCAACGCCCCGAAGGGGAGCGCGAAACGACGGACATGAACAACGTCGTGGCCGGAGCCCTGGCCTTCGTGCGTCACAAGCTCAAGAGCGCGGCTCCGAACTACCTCGTCCGGCTGGCGCCGGAGCCGCCCCTGGTGGACGCCGACCCGCAGCGCCTGATCCAGGTGCTCATCAACCTCCTGGTCAACGCCTGCGAGGCCGTGCCGCCCTCGGGCGGAGAGATCACGATCCAGGTCCTGTCCCGTTTCGGCGAGGACCAGGCCTGGGCCGGGGTCGAGGTCCGCGACAACGGCTGCGGCATCGCCCCCCTGGACCTCAAATACATCCAGGATCCGTTCTACACCACCAAGCGCGAACAGGGGGGGACGGGACTGGGCCTGTCCATCTCCTCGGCCATCATGCACGAACACGGAGGACGTCTGGTCTTCTCGTCCCAGCTCGGCAAAGGCACCACGGTCCGCATGCTCCTGCCCATGACGCGCTAACGCGCCGTCTACTGACTCTTCTCGATCATTTGTCCCTTGACCATGGCGCTGTCCATGGTGAAATGCGCGATCCCGGACACGAGGTAGCCCAGGACCACGAGGAGCAGCACGGCCAGGAGGAGTTTCACGGTCTGCCGTGGCTGCTTCCAGAGCAACAGCGCGACCACGGCCAGGAAGCCGAGCAAGGCGAAGGGGTTGGCCATCAGCCAGGCCCAGATCCCGCTCATGAATGCGTGCATGGACATGCCCTCATTTCTTCATGTTCACGAACTGCAGGGGCAGTTCGAAGGTTCCGCCCTTCAAGAGTGTGATGACCGCCTGCAGATCGTCTATCTGCTTGCCCGAGACCCGCACCTGCTCGTCCTGAATGGCGGCCTGGACCTTGAGCTTGCTGTCCTTGATGGCCTTGACCAGCTTGCGCGCCGCATCCTTGTCGACGCCATCGTGCAGCTTGATCTCCTGCTTGAGCTGGTTCCGCGAGGTGTTCTCGGGCTCTCCGAACTCCATGGCCTTGGGGTCGAGCTTGCGGCGCACGAAATGGGCCACGAGCAGATCCCGGATGGCCCGGATCTTCATCTCGTCGCCGGTGACCAGGGAGATGATCTTGTTCTTGCGGTTGAACTCCATTTCCGTGACCACTCCCTTGAAGTCGTAACGAGTCTCCACTTCCTTGCGCACATTGTTGACCGCGTTGTCCACTTCCTGCAAATCAAGCTCGCTTACAATATCAAATGAAGGCATCTTGCCCCTCCTTTTCATCTATGTTGATCATATCGGAAATCCTTTGCAGGTGACCCCAAAAAACCCGGCTCGTCAAGCTTCCCGGAGAGTCTACAGACCCCGTGCCTGCCGGGCTCGGCCTGAAAACGCTCTCACCGCACAGGCGATTTTGGCCACACTCCGCGTCTGCACGACGCGACACGAACAGAGACAATAGATTATGAACAAAGCATTTGACATTCCAAAAATCTTTACTATGAAATAGTCTACTTTGTTTGATGATCTAGAGCGTCATCAATGACCTTATTATATCTATGGAGCGAAAATGGAAGATTATCTCAAGCAGGCGATTGAAATCGTCAAGGCCCAGGCGTCCGTCCGCAACATGAACGAGGACGAGATCACCTCCATGATCAGCGCCCTGGCTCAGAGCATCCGCAACGTGGCCGAAGGCGTGGTCCCTGTTGCCGACAGCGAGCCCGCGGTGGACCCGAAGAACGCCATCCGTGAAAAGAGCGTCATCTGCTGCGAATGCGGCAAGTCCTTCAAGGTCCTGACCAAGCGCCACCTGGCCACCCATGGTCTGACCCCCGAAGAGTACCGTGAAAAGTACGGCTACAAGAAGGGCACGTCCCTGGTCGCCAAATCCCTGGCCCGGGATCGTCGCAAGACCATGCAGGGCATGAAGCTGTGGGAAAAACGCAAGAAGGCCGTGAAGCCCCAGGCCTAGACCATAACCCTCGCAAGAGGGTTTTTTTTGGCCCATTGCCCAGCCCTTGCTCCAGTCCCCCGCATTGATTCCTTCAGTTCCACCCGCATCGTGATACAGGCCGCATCCTTTGGGTAGCGTTCCCGTGCCAGTGCCTCCGCGACCCCTGCTGGCGCGCACATTCCTCGGATTGTGTTGTCCGTCACACCCCTTCCCGCAGCCCCATGCCGGTTCAAGCCAGTCAATACTCCCAATGACAGGGCATTTTACCCGTTGCGATACGGACAAAATGACCATGAAAAGAGGATCGCTGCCTATCGACACCGTCAAGGCGCAACCATAGATAATCTATCGCACTTCTCCATGGCCGCTCAACGACCGCGACTACGGGCCCCGCATGCACGCCGAAGCGACATGCGGCCCGAAAAGATCTGGTCAGTTCTGATGGCGGAGTCCACATCGTGGAGATACACCACCACATTTCCATACGGGAGACCGACATGATCCAATGGCCCAAAAGCAACGATGTTCTCGGCACCATCAACCGCGGAAACCCGGCCGAATCCGGCCTGTGCACGTTATGCCGCTCGGATTGCGCCGGAAAATGCGAAACCTGGATGTCCTGCCTCAAGGGGCGGCACATGCTCTACCCCCGGGATTTCGGCTCCGTGACCGCCGGCAGCGCCAACACCTGCCACGTGGGCGTAAGCTACAATTCCCTGCGCATCCAGGGCTACAACTACGGGGCCCAGGGTGTCGCTCCCGGCCGTACCACCAACCCCGACGACTGCCTCTTCACCAACGTCTCCCTCGAAACCTCCTTTGGCGCCACCGAAAAGACCAAGGTCCGCGTGCCGCTCATGACCGGCGCCCTGGGCTCGACTTTCATCGCCGCCAAGTACTGGGACTCCTTCGCCGCAGGCTGCGCCCTGATCGGCATTCCCATCGTCATCGGTGAAAACGTGGTGGGCGTGGACCGGGCATCGAGCATGGAGAAGGGCCGCATCGAGAAATCGCCCGAACTCGACCGCCGCATCGCCGTCTACAACCGCTACTACGACGGCTTCGGCGCGATCATCGTCCAACTCAACGTCGAGGACGCCCGTAACGGCGTGGCCGAATACGTCATCGAAAAGTACGGAAGCAACGTCTGCATCGAGCTCAAATGGGGCCAGGGCGCCAAGAACATCGGCGGCGAGATCGAGGTCACGAGCCTGGACTACGCCCTGTTCCTGAAGAAGCGCGGCTACCTCGTGGACCCCGATCCCGAACTGCCCGAAGTGCAGGAGGCCTTCAAGGCCGGCGGTATCAAGGGCTTCGCCCGCCACAGCCGCCTGGGCTACACCGACCTGCCCTCGGCCGACGCCGTGCACCGCAATTTCATGGATACCGTGGCCTACCTGCGGGGACTCGGCTTCACCAAGATCTCGCTGAAGACCGGCTCCTACGGCATGGAAGCCCTGGCCATGGCCATCAGGTACGCCTCGGAAGCGAACCTCGACCTGCTGACCATCGACGGCTCCGGCGGCGGCACGGGCATGAGCCCCTGGAACATGATGGAGACCTGGGGCGTGCCGTCCATCCTGCTCCACTCCAAGGCCGTGGAATACGCCACCATCCTGGCCGCCACGGGCAAGAAGGTCGTGGACATGTCCTTCGCCGGCGGTCTGGCCCGCGAGGACCACATCTTCAAGGCCCTGGCCCTGGGCGCCCCCTTCGTCAAACTCGTCTGCATGGGCCGGACCCTCATGATCCCGGGCTTCCTGGGCTCCAACATCGAGGGCGCCCTGCACCCCCAGCGCAAAGAGCGCATTTCGGGCAACTGGGACAGCCTGCCCAAGACCGTACGCGAGATCGGCGAAACGCCCGAGCAGATCTTCGCCGGCTACGAGACCCTCAAGGCCCGGATCGGAGCCGAGGAGATGCGAAGCGTGCCCTATGGCGCCATCGCCGCCTGGACCCTGGCCGACAAGCTCGGCGCGGGGCTGCAGCAGCTTTTGGCCGGCGCCCGCAAGTTCTCCGTCGCGGACATCTCCCGGGGGGACATCGTTTCCGCGAACCGCGAGACCGAACAGGAAACGGGCGTCCGCTTCATCACCGACGTCCAGGACGAGATCGCGCGCAAGATCCTGTCCTCATAGCAGCATCCAACCAGGGGCGGACCGGACGCACGCCGGCCCCGCCCCTGGCGCCATTTCCAGTCCTGTGCTAGACGGCCCCTCGCGGCCGCCGGCCAGGAGAAGCCCCCATGACCTTCCAGACAGAAAGCAACGACCACTATCCGCTCACACACGAGGCATGGCAGGACTTCGTCGCCCAGCGCCGCAGGACCGAAAACGCCCTGCTCGAACGCATCAAGGAGCTCGACTGCCTCTACGGCATCACCCGCCTGGCCCAGCGCACGGAGCAGCCCCTGGACGAGCTGCTGGCGGACATCGCCGGGCTCATCCCGGCCTCCTGGCAATACCCCGGCATCGCCTGCGCCTCCATCCGCCTGGGCGGCGCCTGTCACAACTCCCCGAATTTTCGTTCCACCCCGTGGCGTCAATCCAGCCCCATTCTCATCCGCGGCGAGTCCTGCGGCGAGGTCGAGGTCTGCTACCTCGAGGAATGTCCTCCCTGCGGCGAAGGCCCTTTCCTGCGCGAGGAGCGCAGCCTCATCGACGCCGTGGCCGACCAGGTCGGCCGCATCGTGGCCCAGCGCCGGACCGAGGAGCGCATGGGGGCCCTGTCCCGGGAGCTCATCATGGCCCAGGAAAACGAACGCCAGCGCATCGCCCGCGAACTGCACGACCACCTGGCCCAGGATCTCTCCCTGGCCAAGGCCGACCTGGAACGCATCCACTGCGCCCTGTCCGCCGAAGGGCCATGCCGCGCCCAGACCGCGGCCATCGCCGACCGCCTGACCGCAGCCATCCGCGGCATCCGCGACCTGGCCTATGGCCTCCTGCCTCCAGGCCTGACGGAGCTGGGCCTCGTCGAGACGGTGCTCGCCCACTGCGAGGAGTTCTCCCTGCGCCACGGCATCGTCGTCGACGTCTTTGCCGACGGGCTCACGGGCGTGGACTTCGATTTCGACACCCAGATCAACATCTACCGCCTCATCCAGGAGGCGCTGAACAACGTGCGCAAACACGCCAGGGCCAGCCGCGTGACCATCCGCCTGCTGGGCTCCTACCCGAGCCTGCTCGTGCGCATCGAGGACGACGGCTGCGGGGCGGACCTGGACGGATGCCAGGCCCGGGCCGGCCGCGGCAGACGCATGGGCATGTGGAGCATGCGCGAGCGGGTCCGCCTGCTGGGCGGGACCATCAGCTTCAAGTCCAAACCCGGCCAGGGTCTGCAGATCCGCATCGAAACATCCTTGAACCGGAGCAGACATGAGCACACCTAGACGCATCCTCATTGTCGACGACCACCCGCTCTACCGCGACGGCCTGCGCGCCCGCCTCTGCTCCAGGCCCGAGTTCACCGTGGTCGGCGAAGCCGCAAGCTGCGCCGAGGGCCTGCGCATGGCCCGCGAGCTCGCCCCGGACCTGGCCGTCATCGACATTTCCCTGCCCGACGGCAGCGGCATCGAGCTGACCCGGGAAATGCGTGCCTCACGCCCCGAAATGCCTGTGCTCATCGTCAGCATGCACGCCAAACTCGACTTCATCGCCGCCGCCTTCCAGGCCGGAGCCAGCGGCTACATGTCCAAGGAATCAGGCGGCGAAGGCATCCTCCAGGCCATCGGCACCGTCCTGAACGGCGGCCAGTACCTCGACGGCTCCCTCTCGCCCACGGTCCTGCGGCGCCTCAGCGACATCTCCGGCCGCAAGGCCAAGACCATGGACGCATCCTACGGCAGCCTTTCCCAACGCGAACAGCAGGTCATGCGCCTGCTGGCCGAAGGCCTGACCCCGGAAGAGATCGCGGCCAAGCTCTTCGTCTCCCGCAAGACCGTCCTCAATCACCGCTACGCCATCATGACCAAGCTCGGCATCAAGAGCCCCATGGCCTTCGTGCGCCACGCCGCCCGCCTGGGGCTCATCGACATGGACGACTAGAGCCGCAAATTCCGCGACGGCCCCATTTGCTTCTTTACCCTGGCGCCTGACACTTGCTAGGAGAAGGCTCGGACGCGCGCCAAAGGCGCGCCCGAAGTACGCTGCGCCAGTTTTCATCAAGGATTTCCCATGCTCGGCTCTTTGCTCTACCTGCTTCTGGTGTTTGCCCTGGTCCTTGCCAACGGATTCTTCGTGGCCTCGGAGTTCGCCCTCGTGGGCGTACGGCGCTCGCGCATAGCCACCCTGGCCGCCGAAGGAAACAGGAAGGCCAGACGCCTCCTGCGCCTCATCGACCATCTGAACGCCTACATCTCGGCCACCCAGCTCGGCATCACCCTGGCATCCCTGGGCCTGGGCTGGATCGGCGAACCCGCCATCGCCGCGCTGCTGAATCCGCTGCTCGAAAAACACGTGCCGCCCGCCGTGCTGCACTCCATCTCCTTCGCCGTGGCCTTCAGCCTCATCACCTTTCTGCACATCGTCCTGGGAGAACTCGCGCCCAAGACCATCGCCCTGGAAATGGCCGAAAAAACGGCCCTGGCCATCGCCCTGCCCATGGAAATATTCTACCGGCTCTTCTTCTGGCCCATCCGCGTGCTGGACTGGTCGGGGACGCGCACCGTCCGGCTCCTGGGCTTCACCCCCAGCTCCACCCACGGCTCGGTCTACACCGAGGACGAACTGCGCATGCTCATCGACGCGAGCTACACTAGCGGGCAGATCGAAGAGGAGAAACGCCGCCTCATCCGCCGCGCCTTCGACTTCAACACCACCGAGGCCTGCGAGGCCATGATCCCGCGTTCGGCAATCGCCGCCTTGCCCGTCAGCGCCACTCTGGACGAAACCCTCGAAGCGTTCCGGGCCCACGGCTACTCGCGCCTGCCCGTCTACGGCGAAGACCTCGACGACATGGTCGGGGTCCTTTTCCGCCAGGACATGGAGCCGTTCATGTCCCGGGAACCGGGCCTCGTGTTCTCCATGACGGCACTTCTGCACCCGCCCACCTTCGTGCCCGCGGGCAAGCGACTGGGCAGCCTGTTGCGCCAGATGCAGGCCACGCGCACCCACCTTGTTTTCGTCATGGACGAATACGGCGGACTCGAAGGCCTCGTCACCCTGGAAGATGTGCTGGAAGAGATTGTCGGCGAGATCAACGATGAATACGACGAAGAGGTCCGGTCCCAGATCGTGCGCGACGGCGACGCCTTTGTGCTCGACGGCATGCTCGCCGTGCGCGACGCCAACCGCAGGCTCAAACTCGAACTGCGGGAGGACGAGGCCTACACCACCGTGGCCGGATTCCTCCTGGCCCAGGCCGGACGCGTGCTGGAACCGGGCGACGAGGTGGCGGTCACGAAAGGGATGTTCAAGGTGGAGCGGGTCGAACGCCGCCGCATCACGCGCATCCGGTTCACCCCGGCGCCTTGAGATTGGTAAAGGGCCGTGCGCACTCGCCCTTGTTTTCCGACGTGTTGATCGCGCACAACGCTGTGACGCCCTGATCGACGGGTCGCGTTGACTGACCTGATATATTTGCTTCCTGTCCCTTGTCTTCCAATTCATATGCGCATATATTATACGCATAATTCATACCGGAGTTGTGCGCATGGATCTCGCCTATAACACGCAGGCCCCCAAGAAACCGACCAACGTCAGCGTCAACAGCGATCTGCTGGCCAAGGCCAAGGCATTGAAAATCAATGTGTCCGCGACGCTTGAAACAGCCCTGGCCGATATCGTCGCGGCCCGTCGGCGTGAATTGTGGAAGGAGGAAAACAAGGCGGCCATCGAGGCGTACAACCAGTTGGTCGAAGAAGCCGACGTGGCCTGCGACGGCATGCGGAGTTTTTGATGCCGCAGTTCACGGTCCACGAAAATCCGAGCCGGTCCACTCGCGCGACCTACCCGTATCTGCTGGACATCCAGTCCGACCTCCTGGACGACCTGCGCACAACCGTTGTCATCCCCCTGTCGCCGCTCCGGTTGGCTGGCAAGGCCGCCATCTCCAGACTCTGCCCTGTGCTGGACATCGAGGGCGAATCATACGTCGCGCTCACGCAGCAACTGGCCGGCGTGGACAGAAAAATCCTGGGCAAAGCAGTCTGCGATCTCGCCCGCTATCGATCAGACATCATCGCCGCCCTGGATTTCATCATTTCAGGCATCTGAAAGCACTGCCCCTCTACGTGTGACGCCACCGACTCGGTTCAGCCGTCGCAACAATCCGAAAGTCTCCCTGTGTTTCCAAGGCACGAAAGGCATGGATTCACCCTGTCGGGTACAAGCCCGCCTTCGCGGGAATGACGCCGAGACAGGTTTTCACGCAGCAGCATCCGCCCAAAGCCCAGCCGGAGCGGGCCGGGACAAACCCACGCACGCTCACGCAATTGCATGAATTCATCCTGGTCGGCACAAACCCGCCTTCGCGGGAATGACGCCGAGACAGGTTTTCGCGCAGCAGCATCCGCCCAAAGCCCAGCCGGAGCGGG
>CAZPSN010000018.1:0-12545 GCA_964589645.1 uncultured Desulfovibrionaceae bacterium | reverse complement strand
GAGACAGGTTTTCGCGCAGCAGCATCCGCCCAAAGCCCAGCCGGAGCGGGGCGGGGCGTTTCGGGGCGGGGGCGCCGACTGTCTGACTGATCCAGACATCGTTTGCTTCCCCGCTGCCCCGCACGCACAAAGCGCAAAACGATGTTCCCCGCTACTCTGCCGCCCGAAGCGCAAACCGAAGTCTCTGCACGCGGCGGGGAAGCATTACGAGGCCGGAGAAGGAGTTTCGACGGCCCCGGCCCGAAACGCCCCGGCCTGCGGCCGCCCTGCGCCCCCAGTTCATCCAACTAGATATCGATCTTGGTCCCCGAATACGTAAACGCGCCCTTGTTCATCTTGATGAACGTTCCCTTGTCGATGCCCACGGCCTTGCCGCACTCGCACCAGACCTTGCCGTCCCGTTCCTCCATGCACCATATCTTCTCGATGCGCTCGCGGTGGCAGCGCAACACCTCGCCGGAACCCAGCTTGCGGTAGCGCCAGAGCTTGGCGCGGCAGGCGGCGCACTTGAGGACGAGCATTATTCCGGCACAATTTCCATGCCTGCCCACCGGGGCTCGTGCAGGGGCAGGATGTGCTCGGCCAGGGTCTTGGCCCGGACCAGGGTTTCGTAGGCCTCGTAGGCGTTCACGTGGGTGCCCGGCGGGATGACCTCCATCTCCATGGCCGTGACCGCTTTGGGCGGATACAGGTTCTCGAGAATGGTGCAGAAGCCGCAGATGAGCGCGCTGCCCTTGTCCGTCTCCACGCGCACGGACATGCCTCCCTCGGTGTGGGCCGGAGTGTGGATCATGGTGATGCCGGGCAGAATTTCCGTATCCTCCGACAGGGCCACGATTTGACCGTTTTCCTCCACCTCCTCGATGTAGTCCTCCAGATAGCGGAAATCGAGGGGATGCGGGTCGTGGATGCGCGCCAGTTCCTTCTCATGCACGTAGATCTTCGCGTTGACGCACTTGGCGTCATTCTCGCAATGGTCGTTGTGCAGATGGGTGTGCAGGACGATGTCGATGTCCTCGGGCACAAGGCCGTGTTTGGCCAGACCGGCCTCGAAGGTAAAAATTTTCCCGCCGATGGCCTGTTCGCGCTCGGTCGAGACCACCGGGCGCATTTCGCCCGTGTCGACGAGAATTTTTTTGTCCCCGCCCTCAATGTACCAGCAATAAATGGGAATGGTGTAGGGCGTGCCGTAGCCGTGCTGATAGGTCATCATGCCCTTGTCAAAGACCTTGGTGCCCATGACGATGGGATGGATGCGATAGGTCATGCGTGTGCTCCGTGCGTTTCGTGATGCGACCCGATATGCCGAGAATCCGGACTGATATATTCCGGATTATTTTATGACTGCCCGCCGCGGGAAGCAAGGCCTTCTGACAGACGTCCACAAAAAAGGGCGGAAGAGCACCGCTCCCCCGCCCCCAAACAACGCGTTCCGCCAAGCCTACGCCTTGGCGGCCGTCTTCAGATCCGCGATGGCATCCGTCACTTCCCAGGGGAAAAGCACGTCCTCGCGACCAAAATGGCCATAGCAGGCGCTCTTCTTGTAGATGGGCTGGATCAGGTTCAGACGTTTGATGATGTAGTACGGACGCAGGTCAAAGACGTCCTTGACGGCCTTGGTCAGGACCTCGTCGGGCACCACGCCCGTGCCGCCGGTGGTGACCAGCACGGAAACCGGGTCGGCCACGCCGATGGCGTAGGCGATCTGCACTTCGCAGGTCCCGGCCAGTCCGGCCGCGACCACGTTCTTGGCCACGTAGCGGGCCATGTAGGCGCCGGAGCGATCGACCTTGGACGGGTCCTTGCCGGAGAAGGCGCCGCCGCCGTGGTTGCCCATGCCGCCGTAGGTGTCATTAATGATCTTGCGCCCGGTCAGGCCGCAGTCGGCCAGGGGGCCGCCGGCCACGAAACGGCCGGTGGTGTTGATGTAGATGCGGGTTTTCTCGTCCATCATGTCCGCGGGCATGACCTTGTAGATGACCTCGCGCTTGATGCCCTCGACGATCTCCTCATAGCTCACGTCCGGGGTATGCTGGGAGGACACGACCACGTTGTCGATGCGCACGGGCTTGCCCTTGCGGTATTCCACGGAAACCTGAGTCTTGCCGTCGGGACGCAGAAAGGTCAGGGCGCCGGACTTGCGCACTTCGGACAGGCGGCGACTCAGGTTGTGGGCGTAGTAGATGGGGGCGGGCATGAGGGCGGAGGTCTCGGTCGTGGCGTAGCCGAACATCATGCCCTGATCGCCCGCGCCCTGGTCCTCGGGTTTGGCCCGGTCCACGCCCATGGCGATGTCCGGGGACTGTTTGTCGATGGAGGACAGTACGGCGCAGGTGTTGGCGTCAAAGCCCATGTCGGAGCTGACGTAGCCGATCTCGCGCACGGTCTCGCGGACCAAACCCGGCAGATCGGCGTAGGCCGAGGTGGTGATCTCACCGGCGATGACGGCCATGCCCGTGGTGACCAGGGTCTCACAGGCCACGCGGGAGGTGGGGTCCTGGGCCAGGAGGCAGTCCAGGACGGCATCGGAAATCTGGTCCGCGATCTTGTCCGGATGGCCTTCGGTCACGGATTCGGACGTAAACAGATAGTGGTCGGCATTGAGTATCATGCAAATCTCCTTGTTGGGGGGAAATTAATACCGGTAATGATCGGGCTTGTACGGACCGGTCACGGCCACGCCGATATAGTCGGCCTGTTCCGTGGACAGGGTTTCCAGCTCCACGCCCAGGCGCGCCAGGTGCAGCCGGGCCACTTCCTCGTCCAGGATCTTGGGCAGGGTCATGACCTGGGGTGGGTAGGTGTTCTTGGCCAGGTCGAGCTGGGCCAGGACCTGGTTGGTGAAGGAGTTGGACATGACAAAGCTGGGGTGACCCGTGGCGCAGCCCAGGTTGACCAGACGCCCTTCGGCCAGGACGATGAGGCTCTTGCCGCTGGGCAGAATCCACTTGTCGACCTGGGGCTTGACCGTGTTCTTGGTGCAGCCGGGAGTGTTCTCCAGGAAGCCCATGTCGATCTCGTTGTCGAAGTGCCCGATATTGCAGATGATTGCCTCATCCTTCATGGCCAGCATGTGTTCGCCCCGGATGACGTGGTAGTTGCCCGTGGCGGTGACAAAGATGTCCGCCTCCAGGCAGCCCTTGGTCATGGTCGTGACCTCATAGCCTTCCATGGCCGCCTGCAGGGCGCAGATGGGGTCGATTTCCGTGACCAGCACGCGCGCGCCAAATCCGCGCATGGACTGGGCGCAGCCCTTGCCCACGTCGCCGTAGCCGCAGACCAGCACGACCTTGCCCGCGACCATGATGTCCGTGGCGCGTTTGATGCCGTCGGCCAGGGATTCGCGGCAGCCGTACAGGTTGTCGAACTTGGACTTGGTCACGGAATCGTTGACGTTGAAGGCCGGGAAAAGCAGTTCGCCGTTCTTGGCCATCTGGTAGAGACGGTGCACGCCGGTGGTGGTTTCTTCGGACACACCACGGATCTTGGCCGCGATCTTGGTCCATTTCTGGCCATCGACTTTGGCGCTTTCGATCAGACGATCGAGAACGCAACGAAATTCCTTGTTGTCCGTGCTGCGGGCCAGCAGGGCCGGATCCTTCTCGACCTTCACGCCCTCGTGGACCAGGAGGGTGGCGTCGCCGCCGTCATCGACGATAAGGTCCGGGCCGGAGCCGTCGGGCCAGGTCAGGGCCATCTCCGTGCACCACCAGTACTCTTCCAGGTTTTCGCCCTTCCAGGCAAAGACCTTGGCTAAACCCTGGTCCACCACGGCAGCCGCGGCGTGATCCTGGGTGGAGAAAATGTTGCAGGAGGCCCAACGCACGTCCGCGCCGAGGGCGTGCAGGGTCTTGATGAGCATGGCCGTCTGGATGGTCATGTGCAGGCTGCCGGTGATCTTCAGGCCTTTGAGGGGCTGGCTGGCGGCATGCTTGTCGATGAGCGCCATGAGCCCGGGCATCTCGCGCTCGGACAGCTGCATTTCCTTGGTTCCCCACTCGGCCAGAGCCATATCGGCGACCTTGAACTCCAGGGTGGGATCGATGGGTTGAATCATGGTATCTCCTTATGATCGGCGGGACGAGCCGCCATTACACGGAAAATTCCTCCCGCCTCGCGGTCATGACCAACAGGGTCAGGCCCAGATTGACGGGATAATGGGCGCAGGACAGGTTCTGAAATCCGGCGTGGTCCAACCACTGCTCCAGGTCCGCCGGGGCGAAGCCGAGCCAGCGGTCGCCGTAGCGCGTGCGCATGGTTTCGTTGTCATGGAGCAAAAAATCAGCCAGCACGGCCCGGCCGCCGGCCTTGAGCACCCGGCCCATCTCGGCGATGCCGGCCTGGGGCGCGGCCAGATGATGCAGCACCATGGACATGACGGCCGTGTCGGCCTCACCGTCGCGCAGGGGCAGGTGTTCCAGATCCCCAATGCGCAGGCTTACGCCCTGTCCTTCGGGCAAAAGCGCTGCAGCCGCTTCCAGCATGCGCGACGAGTTGTCCACGCCGATGACCTGCGGCGCGACCCGGGCCAGGCTTCCGAGCAAAATTCCGGGGCCGCAGCCCAGGTCCACCACAGTGCCCGGCTCGGGCACCTGGCCAAGGATGACCTCGCCCAGATCGAAGTCGCCCAGAATCTCTCGGCTCATGCGGTTCCAGTCCGCGGCCAGGCCGTCAAAAAATCGTGCGGTGGACACACGCCGGTCCTGCAGGACCTGCGCGGCGCTCTCCAGGTCGCGCCCATGCTCCGGCATGCCGGCCAAACCCGCCAGCACCGCATCCAGCAGGGCCTGGGACCCGTTGCCCGAGGCCGTGACGTAAAAGGCCCACAGCCCGTTGCGCTTGCAGACCACGAACCCCGCGTCCATGAGAATTTTCAGGTGGCGGGAAATGCGCGACTGGCCCATGTCCATGACCTGCACGATCTCGCCCACGTTCAGTTCGTGACGGGCGAGAACGCCCAGCAAACGGAGTCTGGTTTCGTCGGCCAGGGCCTTGGTTTGGGTCAAGAGATGCATGGTGCGAAGCTCGGTGTCTATATATCAAGATATTTTGATATAGCGATCTCTATCCGCCGCCCCGCCAAAGGTCAAGGGCCGATCTTGCCCGCACAGTATAAGATGGATACACGACAACCATGCGCGAACGCACGAAAACAACCCGGTCCATGACCGAGGCCATCCAATCGGTTCTGGGCACGCCCGAGGCGGCTCTGGAACTGGCCATTGCCCGCATGTGGCGACATTGGCCACAAATCCTGGGGCCAGACATCGCCGCCATGGTCCGCCCCCTGGGCCGCCGCCAGGAAACCATGCTCCTGGGCGCGACCAACTCCATGGTCATGCAGGAGTTCTCTTTCTTCGCCCAGACCATTCTGGACAAGGCCAACACCTTTCTGGGCACGACCTATTTCCAGAAGGTCCAGATCGAACTCATGGCCGGCCGGCCAGCCCTGGATGAATCCCTGCTGCCGCCAATTCCGCCACGGCCAGAAGCCTTGGCTCCGGACCCCATCGGCAATCTCCTGCCGTGCATGGATCCATCCTCGCCTGTGACCCGCTGCTACCGCGCCTATGTCAGGCACTTCCGACCCGACCTCGACATCCCGGAGAACACATGAACATCTTCACGCGCATTCTCTTCGCCCTTTTCCTGCTGGCCGTTCCCGCCACGTCAAAAGCCGAAAATGACCAGATTCTGCGCGATTACATCCCGACCGGAACCATCACCCGCTTCGAGGAGCCCGTGCGGTTCTGGATCGGCGGCAAGGACCGCCTGGAGGGAAAATACTACGTGGAGACTGTGGTGGGGGAGATCCGGCGCATTGTGCCGCACCTGGATATCAGGGAAGCTTCGTCTAAGAGTCAGGCCAATGTCCGCTTCTATCTGACCGATTCGCACGAGGAATGGCAGGAGAGCATCACCGGGAGCGCCGAGGGACTGGCCGGATGGCAGGAGATGGGGCAGCACATTCGCGGATTCACACGCACCAACTCCTCGCCCGGCGGGCGGATCATGCGCGCCGACATCGTCCTGCACCTGGATTTCCAGACCTCTGGCGGTCAGAAGCTGTGGGTCGTGCGCCACGAGCTTATGCATGCCCTGGGAGTCATGACCCATCCCACGACAACCTCGGAAACGGTGCTCAATTCGCGCCAGGTCCAGCACGACAAGAACAGCAACTTCTCGGACGCCGACATCCTGGTCCTGCAGACCATGTACAACCCCGCCCTGTCCGCTGGGAAACCCTGGTAGAAAGCGTATTTCTAGTCTTGACAGCCCAAATGCCTTTCCCTAAGGAAGCATTTCCTTGCTGGGCGATCGTTCAACGGCAGGACAGCGGACTCTGACTCCGTCAATCTTAGTTCGAATCTAAGTCGCCCAGCCAACGCGTCCCCATCGTCTAGCTCGGTCCAGGACACCGGCCTTTCACGCCGTTAACAGGGGTTCAAATCCCCTTGGGGACGCCACTTTTGACCATAACGGGACCAGTCCCGCCCCCCCGGAGGTTCCGGGAAACATCACCCTGGGCCCCGAGCGAAAGTTCGGGGCTTTTTCGTCCCTTGATGAACAGCCTCATTGAAATATACCATAAGAACGGCGGCGAAGACAGGTCGATACTCATCCCCCCTACTCTCCAATTCCTGCCGTATTCTTCCTTCGATTTCTGACCCACTTATCAAATGATATTACCGGGAGCACAGTTGCTCCGACCGCCATAGCAAACATCCAGCCCCGGCCATCAAGGGGCGCGGAGTTAAAAAGCGTCTGCAGAGGTGGCAGGTAAATGAAGCATGCCTGGAGCACGATCAGGATGCCGATGCCTATAAAGATCGCGGGATTGCTGAAAAAGCCCTGGGTAAAGAGCGAAAAGTGCAGGGATCGGCAGTTGAGCAGGTAAAAAATCTGGGTGAAGGTAATGCTTGTCACGCAAAGGGTCTGCGCTTCGGCGAGGGCCAGGGCATGCCGGGCGCTGGTCACTGGCTCGGGGCCGACAATACGATAGTACTCCCAAAGGAATAGCCCGCAAGCGCCTGCGGCCATGAGGAATCCGACAACAATCAGGCGGGTCACGATGAAGCCCGAAAACACGGGTTCGTCGGGAGAGCGCGGAAGTCGCCGCATCGCGTTCGGCTCAAGCACTTCAAAGGCCAGAGGGATGGACAGGGTAACACTGGCCACCAGATTGATCCACAGGGTTTGGCTCGGGGACATGGCCAAAAGGAGTTCAGTGACACCATCAACCTGAATTGTCGGAAAGAAAAACATTGCTACCGAGAGAGTGCAGGCCAAGCCGAGATTGGCGGGCAAAATAAATGCCAGGCACTTGATGAGGTTGTCGTAGACCCGCCGTCCTTCCTCCACCGCTGCGGTGATGGAAGCGAAGTTGTCGTCCATGAGCACAACCTTGGCCGCTTCCTTCGATACCGCCGTACCGGTTATGCCCATGGCAATGCCGATGTCGGCTCTCTTGAGGGCCGGCGCATCATTAACGCCGTCACCGGTCATGGCAATGACGTGACGCTGGGCCTGCAGGGCCTCGACAAGCTGAAGCTTGTGCTCTGGGGCCACTCTGGCAAAGACATTCGTACTCATGGCCGCATCCTGCAGTTGCTTTTCGGAAAGGCCGTCCAGGTCACGGCCCGACATCGCGCTCTGTCCTTGCGGCAGAAGACCGAGCTGTCGCCCGATAGCCTCGGCAGTCACAGGGTGATCGCCGGTGATCATTTTAACGGTAATCCCGGCTTGGTGGCAGACTTTGATGGCATCCATCGCCTCGGTCCGGGGAGGATCGATCATGCAGAGCAAGCCTGCGAACTGCAGACCCGCCCGGACGGACTCAGCTTCGATCTGTTTTGCAGAAACGTTTTTCTTGTGTGCAAAGGCGATAACCCGCATGCCCTGGCGGGCATAAGTGGCCATGGCCTCATTGATTCGTCGTAATTCTGCTTCGCTCAGGGTGCAGCGTTCAAGAACAGTTTCCGGAGCGCCTTTCAGGAGGATATGGGTTTGCCCGTCAATAGTGTTCAGGGTGGCCATGAATTTACTGTCCGACTCAAACGGGATGACGTCCAGGCGCGCATGGTGACCGCGAAAACCCTGACTCGAAAGGTCTGCTTTTTCAGCGGCAGCAAGCAGCGCAGCCTCGGTTGGGTCGCCGGTGATGGTCCATATGTTTTGCTCAAGGCGCAGGGCGGCATCATTGCAGAGTATGGCGATGGTGAGCAGATCATGCAGGGCCGCCGGGAGTTCGTTCAGTCGGACCCCATCACGTTCGATTTCCCCGACAGGGGCATAGCCGATACCGGAAAACCGGTATTCCTGCCCGTCCAACCACGCCACCTGCACAGTCATCTCATTGCGGGTCAGTGTGCCGGTTTTGTCAGAACAGATGACCGTGGTGGAGCCAAGGGTTTCCACCGCAGGAAGATGCCGGACAACAGCATTCCTCTCGGCCATGCGCCGAACGCCGACGGCGAGGCAGATGGTGATTACCGCCGGCAAGCCTTCAGGGATTGCCGCCACCGCCAGAGACACGGCCACCATGAGGGCATCGCCGAGAGGGGCATCTTTGACCCAGATGCCGAAACTGATAAGAACCGCGACTACTGCCACTACGGCAATGGTAATGCCAGTGCTGACTTTGGCCAACTGACGAGTCAGCGGGGTCTCCATCTGGCCGGTCTGATTGAGCAGGGCATTGATGCGGCCCAACTCCGTGTCGCCGCCGGTCGTGACCACCACACCGGTGGCCGTGCCCTGAAGAACAAGCGTTCCGCTATAGGCCATGCCGAACCTGTCACCAAGAGATGCATCCTGGGCAACGGCATCAGTTCTCTTTGCCACGGGCAGCGACTCACCGGTGAGGGCGGCTTCTTCGACCAGAAGATTTTTCACCCTGATCAGACGCAGGTCAGCGGGAACTTTGTCGCCACTCTGCAAGGTCACGAGGTCGCCAGGGACCAGACTCTCGGCGGAAACGGCAATGGACTGACCGTCGCGCAGAGTGGTTGCAAATTCCGGCATCATGGCGGCAAGAGCTTCGATGGCCTTACCAGCCCGATATTCTTGTATAAAACCGATAATAGCATTAACGCCCACCGCACCGAAAACAACCACGGCATCGGTGATTTTCTGCAACCCGACCGCTAGCGCGCCAGCTAAGATCAAAAGCCAGCCAATCGGATTGTTTATCTGACGCCAAAAAATCAGCCAAGGGCTATCGTTTCCTTTGCGAAGGAGCGCGTTGGCACCATGTTTTTGCAGACGTTCTGCTGCTTCGCGGTCAGTCAACCCGCTGAGGCTTGTCTCCAACTTGGACATAACGTCCTGCACTGACGAGGAATGCCACAGCGTACTGTCTGGCTTCCTTGCGTTATCTTGCATCGCTAAGCATCTCCTACGAAGATCAATGGAATACAGCCGTACCCGGAGGCACGGCTGTATAAGACGTCAACATCCGTCAGATAACAGGAATTTCATATTATCTTAGAATATGGCCATCTCCTTCAACCTTTTACCCGCTTGATGGTCCCATTGCTTATCATTTGTTGAAACTGAGACAACAATTCCTTTTCCTCTTTGTCAATATGACCATCATCATGAGCACAATCCATGATCTTATTATACTCTTCAGGTGTTATTTCCAGATCCTGAATGGCATGGTTGATAAGTTCTTTAAGATTTGACGCTGACTTGCTTGGTTTTAACATAAGTAAAGTCTCCTTGATTAAATGTTACTAGACGTTTAAAGATCGACCCCTTAATTCTCCGCGAAAATCGTATTGGGGATCGTGGATCGCATGAGCCAGAAAGCAGCACCAAAGTCACACAAAAGCAAGGGCCATGAGACATCCGGCGCATCCGCACCCAAAATCAATCCAGCACCAATGTCGTTTGCTCCACAAATCCAGAAATTCCTTGACCACTGTCACTAATAATCCTGAAAAATACAAAGGCGTCCAAAACTGGCCTGTAAGCGTTAAGAAAAATCCCCAAAAGAAATGGAGCTGCCAGTCCATTCTGAAGACGCCCATCACGCGGGTTCCCGCCGCCCTGTACCAATGCAAACAATTCATGGTAATCTCGCAAACCTCAAAGAACAATTTTTGTGCTGAGGGTACGCCATTGATGCATTAAAAAATGGCCAGGGTTCCTTCTGTAAGAAATTCGAATGTGCATTTCTTACAACATATTGAAAGGACGTGTGATCCGCGATCATTTCGACGCGGGACTATTCTCACCGTTTCCCTGGATGAAAGCCGACAGCATCCCTATCGGTACGCCCAACTCCTCCAACTTGCGAACCACGGATGCCAACAGTTGGTCCAGCGCGCCTGATCCAGCAGCTTCAATATTTTTCAATGTTTCAAACTGCTGGCGTTGTTCCGGCTCGAGGTTTTCCATGACAGTCCGTCCTATCTGCTCGCGCTGAGGAAGACTCAGGTCCTCATTCTTGAGCTTGTGCAAGAGGGGCTCAATGATTTCGCGTTGGTGCTGGTTAAGTTTAAGGTCTGCCTCGGAAAGTTTCGTTTGCAGGGCTGTCATGTCCATGGACTGCAGATAGTCGACGGCGCCGCCGACGAAACGAGCGGCAAGTACGGTCAGGGTGATAACAAGAGCGATTCCGATGACTCCTGTCACGGCCAAGGCCACGAAAATGCGCCGGCCCAAACTGCTCGGCTTGGATGTCTTTGGCTTAATTTTGAGAAGGGGAGGGGTTTGGCGTGGCTCGGTCATATGTATGTCTCCTATTATACTTCGATAACGGCACAAATGACTGCATTCCAATAGTCGAAGTACTCGGCATTCTGGAATACTGCTCAACGCGGCTTACACAGCGCCGTTGACAACTCAA
Source organism: uncultured Desulfovibrionaceae bacterium (assembly GCA_964589645.1). Taxonomy (GTDB): domain Bacteria; phylum Desulfobacterota; class Desulfovibrionia; order Desulfovibrionales; family Desulfomicrobiaceae; genus Desulfomicrobium. The sequence goes on along the minus strand of CAZPSN010000018.1, from coordinate 1,690 downwards.
ACTTGTGCTTGCTTGGCTTGACGTTCCAGTTCCATCTTGAAGGACGGATCAAGCTTCAACTGGCGAGCCAGCTCGTCCAGGTAGGCACGCTCCATGAAATTTTCCTCGTCCACCATCAGCAGGCTGGCCAAATACATTTCAGCGGCAATCTCGGGAGTTGTGGCTGAAGTCGCGATTTCCGCAGGATCCATGGGTTTGCGCAACTCCTGGTCAAACCAGACCTGAAGTTCTCGATCATTGGTCAATTGCGCTATACTTTGGTCGATCAATTTCCGTTCACGATCGTCAATGTGACCGTCCGCCTTGGCGGCGGCAATGATTGCGCGAAGAACCGCCTTGCCATGAAACTCAGCTTCGGAAGCGGGAATCCGATCAACCGTCCGTGGTGATTGTATTTGGACAGCGGAGGTATTATTTTGTTGCCAATTGCTAAAGGCTTTATAGGCAACGACGCCGATCGCAGCCAAGCCTCCGTATGTAAGAGCTTTGCCGCCAATTTTCCGAGCATTTTTGCTCCCCAGGAGCAAGCCTATTGTACCGGCTGCCAAAGCACCGCCGCCAGCTCCCGTGAGCAGAGAACCCAAGGGGTTTCCTTGAGTTGGGGCATTCCCGCTGTATCCGGTATTTTGCACTGCCCCACGACCTGACTGCAGCAATTGATCAAGCAAATTCATAATACTCATGACCTAGCTCCTTATAAAATGATCTGAAAATCAAAAGGGATCCAGCGCCCAAGACAATCCATTTCATCTCACAGCCCGCCTGCTCCCCTCGAGGACGTCGAGCACTTCGCCGATACGACATGCGCTCTCCAGTGGGTGCCTCAGGTGTTTGTCTCGCAGAATGGTGTACTCAATGCGCCGCCCGTCGCGCTCCCCGTCCAGATAGCCGGCGGCGCGCAGCTCGGCGACGATGCGCTGAACAGCGCGTTCCGTGATACCCACCTCGCTCGCGATGTCGCGCATGCGCATGTTCGGGTCCCTAGACAAACAGAACAGTACGTGTGTGTGATTGGTCAGAAAGGTCCACATGGACTCCTGAGGTGTGGTAGTCATTGTCAGCCTCTCGTTAGGAAGTGAATGGAATTGCCGCCTCAAAGGACATCTTCTCGCAAAGCAATTCACGAAATTTGTTTCGCGAATCATTCTTATTGATTGCTCATCAATTCCATTCATGTCAAGTCCATTGTGGCAAAGTGTCAGGGTGCACGCTATGCCTCTTCTCGCTCGTCAACTGCTTGAGGTCATCCAGAATTCCGTGAAATTTTACTAAATATGACGGACACTTCTCAATTTCTTAATGGCTGGTGAATTAAATAATGCCCCGAGGACCAGCACTTTTCAGGAAATATAGGCATGCCCGTGACATTAAATCGTAAAGGCTTCTCTTCCTCATACGCAAAAGATTAGCAAAATTAAAAAGACGTCATGTAGTGCGTCTTTTTTCCGAGGGGTTGTTGCCCTTTGGACGTGAATATGTTTCAGTCGCCTTCTGCCGCTCACGATCAGGTTTTATTCGTCGATGAATGCCGGGAGGCCACATGCTTTCTCGCGCCTTTTCCGGCTCGATCCGCAAAAAACTGGCCCTCCTGTTTCTTGCTTCCGCCCTGCCCGCCTTTGTCATCATCTCTTTTTACGGTTCTTCGACGTTTAATGTGGAATTCATGAGGCCACCAAGACCTGAATCGGAG